>NZ_CAWPKQ010000005.1:0-450360 GCF_963888745.1 Aeromonas sp. DNRA1
AACCACCTGATCCCATGCCGAACTCAGAAGTGAAACGCGGTAGCGCCGATGGTAGTGTGGCATTCGCCATGCGAGAGTAGGACACTGCCAGGCACCCAATTAAACAGTTATGCACACATTGCATAATTGGCCGAGAGGATGACACCTCGTTGAAACGGCAGACAATTTAGCAAAAAGCTAACCAGACAGCGGAGCGGTAGTTCAGTCGGTTAGAATACCGGCCTGTCACGCCGGGGGTCGCGGGTTCGAGTCCCGTCCGCTCCGCCACTACTCAAGAAGCCCAGTCTAACGACTGGGCTTTTTTTCGTTTCCGGCACAGTACTCATGTCCCCGAATTTCCTCTTTTTTTCCTCACGTGACTCAGTAAAACACGCAAAGCCAGACGGTAGTCATGTCGGGGTGGGTCCATTCTGTAGTGGTCTAATCATCCCGGACACCGTTTTAGGTGGTACAGTCACCACCATTACCAGAGGTGTTCAATGACAAGATTACGCCGCTCATTCACTGCCGAGTTCAAACTGGAAGCCGTATCCCTGGTGCTCGACCAAGGCTATTCAGTCCCCGAAGCCAGCCGTTCACTGGATCTCGGCGAAACCGTGCTGCGTCGATGGGTTCAGCAACTGCAATCCGAACGCGGTGGTACTACCCCAATCAGCAAAGCGCTGACTCCGGAGCAGCAGAAAATCCAGGAGCTGGAAGCCCGTATCAACCGGCTCGAACGTGAAAAGGACATTCTAAAAAAGGCTACTGCTCTCTTGATGGCGGACGAACTCGAACGTACGCGCTGATAGACCGATTAAGGGAGCAAGCCCCCACCCCCCTGGTCTGTTGCGCTTTCGGTATACCAACCGCCTGTTTTTACGACTATCTGGCTCGCAGGCACACAATTAACCGTGAACGGGTGCAGCAGAGAAGTGAGTTACGGTGTTTGTTCAAAGAGAGTAGAGGCTCAGCTGGCAGCCGGGCCTTGATGTCAATGATGCGGGCACTGGGGCATCAGATTGGTCGGTTCAAGGTGCGTCGCCTGATGAAGGAGGCCGGGCTGGTCTCCAAACAACCGGGAGCTCATCGTTATCAGGTCGCGCGGTCTGAACGACCGGATATTCCCAATCATCTGGCGCGTGAATTTGCTGCCCCGCAACCCAATCAGGTGTGGTGCGGCGACATCACTTACGTATGGGCAGGTGGCCGCTGGCATTACCTGGCGGCGGTGCTCGACCTCCACACCCGACGGGTCGTGGGCTGGGCGATGTCCGGCAGGCCTGATGCTGACTTGGCCGTGAAAGCGCTCGACATGGCGTATCAGCAACGGGGCTGCCCGTCTGGCGTGCTGTTTCACTCCGACCAGGGCAGCCAATACGGCAGCCGGGTATTTCGGCAACGGCTGTGGCGCTATCGCATGACCCAGAGCATGAGTCGGCGTGGCAACTGCTGGGATAACGCGCCGATGGAGCGGCTGTTCAGGAGCCTCAAGACGGAATGGCTTCCGACCACGGGGTACATGAGCCTGCGGGAAGCCAAGCGGGATATCAGCTATTACCTGATGGATTACTACAACTGGCGGCGCCCGCATCAACACAATGATGGGATACCGCCAGCAGAGGCCGAAAATCGGCTTAACTGTGTGTCCGGATTTAGTTGACCACTACATTCCACCCGGTGTTTCTGGTGGGCAGGAATGTTGCTGTGCGCACCATGAGCCAGCTGTAAACATGATTTGCGCTGGGAGCCTTCCTTGATTGAAGTACCATTTAAGAGGGGCTGAGCGAATGGAGGGGAGCTTTGTGGGTGATTACTTGCTGGCTGCACTACTAACTCAAAGCCGCGTTCGCGAAGCGGGGTTGAGAGGCGTTGGTATCTTGGCTGACATGAATATGGGAGCCGAGATCGAGGGGCATACTCTAGCGAGTAGAGTCCCTGGTGATTGAACTCTCTGATACAAAAAACACATAAAGAAAAGGGGACGGCAGCTGCCGTCCCCTCAAGTCATCTAGTCCAGTCCATGAACTGCAACGCTCCCTGCAATCCCTGACTTTATCCTGATCCTTCGGAATATCCCCTTCCCAATCCGTTGAGGTGTCCTGTGGCCATCCTAGCCTGGCAATCGCTCCTGATTGCTGCACTCTCTCCATCCTGGAGGTGTCCGTTACCACATCCCGTGGTGTTCCTTGCATCATCCTGACAGACAACCATCCGGGTTATCTCACTTCATCCTGAAGCTGTCCTGCTCGCCTCCGCGAGGTCCATATTCTTCCTGAAGAGCAATCATCCTGTTTGCTCTGCCTCATCCCGAGGTGTCCACAACCACGTCCAGTGGTGTCCTGCATTCCGTTTGATAACCATCCTGGTTACCGGCCTCATCCTGAGGTGTTCCCTGCCCACATCCTGTGGTTTATTCCCTGCTTATGCGCTGTTTCCGCATCCTGCCGAACCAGCTCCGTCCTTGTGAGACCCATATTAAGGGAACCAGGGGGCGGAACAAGGTAGGATCCGGCGTTGTTGGCGTGCGGATAGCGGTTCAATGACCACTATCATGAAGATAAATTCATATAAATCATGATATTAGTTTGTTTCATGGGAAAGTATGTGGATTCAAAGATGGCTTCGCGTACGGTTCGACACAGTGGCCTCTTACAGCTGCCATGGCGGATCTCTTACACGCAAAAACAGGGCGAAAACGATGGTACAAACAGGCTCAATTCGGTGGGTAAGACTTAAAAATTAGTTGAATAAATATGCTCAAAAAGAATACAAAAAGCCGGGCTTTGCCCGGCTTTTTTCTGAGGTGGTCAGCTGACGCGGCTACCCGGTGTCGGATATGCCTTGCGCAAGGATTCAGGCGCCAACACTTCCAGATTCCCGCTCATATTGTTGAGCCAGGTACGGAATTCGGGGGTGTCCTGTACCTCGGTTTCCACCACCACGCTGCGCTTGTCGTAGCGAGTCATGCGCGGGTTGTGGCCGGGGATTTGCCCGTCGACCAGGGTCGGACAGTTGGCATCGATGCGACCGACGAAGCGGATTGGCCCGCTGACATCCTGATACCCCTGATCGCGGATCAGTTTCTGGATGTTGAAATCCTTCGGCTGGGTCGCGCTGAAGTTGGTCAGCTCCACGTTCTTGATGTGATCGAACGGGATGCCGTAGACCTTGGGATCCAGCTCGGACAGGGTGCAGAGCAGGGTCGGCCCTTCCGCCTGGTTCAGAATACCGAGCGGATTGATGCGGTCGTAGCAGAGCCATACGGTGCGCTCCTTGATGACACGCTGGATCTCGGCACTGAACTTGCGCCCGCGCCACAATGCATCGCGGATCAGGGTGCTGCGGCGGATTTCCGGGTTGCCGGCAAACGGACGCGGTGACTGGTGCACGCTCTCGAGCCAGCGTTCAGCCAGTTCGCTCTGGCTGTCGCGGATCACCTGGCTGGCCTTGTCGACCAAGGGGTTCAGTTCGGTCAGGACGCTGGCCGGCAACAGCTGGCTGGCCTGATCGCTCCAGGTTTTCAGCGCCACTGCCAAGGAGAGCGGCATGATGTTGGCAAAATCGTTGAGGCCATGGCGCTCGAAGCACCAGCCGTGTGGTTTGCTGCGTTCATCCGAGGTGAGATCGAACAACCCCATGCCGGACATCTCTTCCAGGTCCCGTTGCACGGTACGCAGACTGACGTGGATGCCTTCTTCTTCCAGTTTTACCTGGAGTTGGCTGGCGGTCAGCTTGTAAGGGCGGTGCGGGATGCAACGCGCCAAGGTCAGTTGTCGTAACAGCTTCTTACTCATGGTGCATGCCTTCACTGGTTTAGCGTTGAGTGTATCCTAGCCATGCCTTGCGACAGTCTATGTCGCAAGTTTTGCTGCGACAACTGTCGCCATTTTCATACAAACCAAGCTAACCACATGATCCTAAACATAATTGCCATCATTTAGGGCAGCAATCGAGGCTAAAAAATGATGAAAATTCACCAAATGAAAGTGCTGTCTTACGGATCTGGGGTAGAGGAAAAAACAGAAATGACGGGGAAATACAGAATATGATGTGGAGGGGATGGCTCCCCTCCGTCAGGCAGGTACTTTTTGGCTGGATCAGGCCAGCCAGGACAAGGCGGATTTGGTGATGGCCGCGCCCACCATATAGCCGAATACCGCCAGGGCTGCGAGGCCGGCCACCAGCTTCTGGCCGCGCGCAGGGCGCTTGAGTGCCATGACGCCGAGGCCGATGTAAACCACCAGAGCGATCAGCTTGGCCATCAGCCAGGGTTGTTGGCCCGGGCTCATCTGCAGGGTCACCGCCAGCAGCACCCCGAACAGCAGCAGGAAGGTGTCGTTGACATGGGGCAGGATCTTCAGCCACTTCTGCTGCAGGCGGGCGCTGCCGCCGAGGGCCAGCAGCCAGCGATAGAGGAACAGCAGCACGCTGACCAGCGCCAGCGTCATGTGCAGGTGTTTGAGCATGGGGTAATAGGCAATCATATTGCTTCCTTGTCGTTGTCGGTGTCGGGCAGACCGCTGTTCCAGTTGTGAGCGTGAATGCGCTCCTGTCCTTCCTGATCGTCTTGCAGCAGATCGGAGAGGATGTCCCGGTATTGCAGGCTCTTGTTGATATAGGTGTGTTCGTCGTCCAGGTAGTTGACCTGTTCCCGCAGCAGCCAGTTGTCGTGCTGCTTGAAGGTCTGGCCGGCCCGCCAGGCCTGGTTGGCCCGAAAGCCGAGCTGGGTCAGGGCTTCCACCCCCAGATCCACGGCAGAACCCAGGGTTTCCCGGTACACGCTGCCCACGCCCTGGCGCAGGATCTCGTGAGCGTGGGGACGATCCTGGGCTCGCGCCAGTATCTTAAGGTGCGGGAAGTGTTTCTTCACCATTTCAATCACTTCGAGTGACGTGGCCGGATCGTTGATGGAAAGGACCAGCAGCTTGGCCTTGTGGGCGCCGGCGGCGTGCAGCAGGTCAAGCCGGCTGGCATCGCCATAGAACACCTGATAACCATACTTGCGCAGCATCTCGATCTGGCTGGCATCCTGCTCGAGGATGGTGGTGCCGATGCCGTGGCCGTGCAGCAGACGCCCCACGATCTGACCGAAACGGCCGAAGCCGGCGATGATGACCGGGTGCTCCACCAGCTCCGGCTGCTCGTGCTGCGGCAATTCACTCTGGTTGCGATAGTCGAACCAGGGCTGGATCACCCGATCGTTGAGGATCAGCAGCAGCGGTGTCAGCGCCATGGAGAGCGCCACCACCAGCGTCAGCAGGGCGATGGTATCCCCCGGCAGCACTTTGTTCTGGGCGGCGAACGAGAACAGCACGAAGGCGAACTCCCCACCCTGGGCAAGCGCCAGCCCGAAGGTCCAGCGCTGACTCGGCGAGATGCGAATGGCAAAACCGAGCGCCATCAACACCAGCCACTTGAGCACCATCAGGCCGACCACCAGGGCCGGGATCAACAGCGGGTGCTCGGCAAACAGCCCGAAGTTGATGCCGGCGCCCACTGACATGAAGAAGAGGCCGAGCAGCAGCCCCTTGAACGGCTCTATGTCTGCCTCCAGCTCGTGGCGATACTCGCTGTCCGCCAGCACCACGCCGGCGAGGAAGGAGCCAAGGGCGGGGGAGAGGCCGACCGATTCCATCAACACGGCGATGGCGATCACCAGCAGCAGGGCTGCGGCGACGAAGATCTCCCGCATGTGGGACTGGGCGATGGCGCGAAACACCGGTCGCATCAGGTAATGACCACCCAGCACTATGCCGGAGATGGCGGCCACCACCAGCAGGCCGTGTTGCCAGCCGGCCAGCTCCGAGCTGCCGCTGCTGGCCACCGGCGCGATGGCCAGCAGCGGCAGGATCGCCAGGATGGGGATGACGGCAATGTCCTGGAACAGCAGCACGGCGAAGGCGGAGCGGCCGCTCTCGCTCTGCATCAGTTTGCGCTCCTGCAGGCTCTGCAGCACGATGGCGGTGGAGGAGAGCGCCAGGATGAGGCCGATGGCCAGCCCCTGCTGCCACGGCAGGCCGATGAGGTGGGCCACACCGGTCAGGGCCGCCGTGGTCAGCAGCACCTGCAGCCCGCCAGTGCCGAGAATGGGCCCCTTCAGCTGCCACAGCAGCGCCGGCCTGAGCTCCAGCCCGACCAGAAACAGCATCAACACCACCCCGAACTCGGCGAAGTGCATCACATCCTTCTGTTCACCCACCAGCCCCAGCAGGAAGGGACCTATGATGATGCCCGCCAGCAGGTAACCGAGCACGGAGCCCAGCCCCCAGCGCTTGGCCAGCGGCACCGCGATCACCGCGGCGGAGAGGTAGATGAAGGCATCGAACAGCAAACCATGTCCCATCAGCGGATCCTCCGCACTGTGGTGGAGGCCGATGTCGGCAGGCCGGGCCGCTGCCCGGATCGAGAGTGGGTCATGAGAGTACCTCCAGCAGATCGCGCAGATAGGGGCTGCCGGCAAGCTGGGCCGGGGTCAGCTGTTCGTCGCGCAGGGCGCACAGCAACTGGCGATAGTCCTGGCCACAGCGGCGCAGCGCCTCCTGATCCCGGATCTTGTGAAAGGAGTGCAGCACGAATGGCGGCAGCCAGCTCATGCCGCACAACTGGGCCGTCTGCCGGAACGGCAGCAGAAAGTCGAGCAGCGGGCGCTGGTTGTAGCCCTCACTGCAATAAGATTCGGGGGCGCCGCCGGTGGTGATGGCCGACAGCCACTGCTTGCCGTTGAGGGCGTGGGCTTCCGGGCCGTAGGCGTAGCCATACTCCAGCACCAGATCCATCCACTCCTTCATGATGGCGGGGCAGGAGTACCAGTAGAAGGGGTGCTGGAACACGATGATGTCGTGTTCAGACAGCAGGGCCTGCTCCTGCTTCACGTTGATGAACATGTTGGGGTAGTGCTGGTAGAGGTCGTGCAGGGTGACGCCCTCCAGGCCGTCAATGGCCTGCAGCAGCTGTTTGTTGGCCCGGGAGCTCTGCAGCGCCGGGTGTGAAAAGATAACCAGAATGCGTTTCATGGGTTCCTGATCTGAAGAGGGGCCAAATACCGATGCAAGAGACCGGCGAAAAAAAGATGCATTGAGCAGCGACGTTATCAAGAAGCGCCATGGCTCGCCAGTTCCGGGATCAGCTCGCGCAGCGCCGGATTGAGGGTCTGGTGGGCGGGATAGCAGAGGCCGATGCGCCGGAACATCCGTGGCCCGCGCACGGGCACGGTACACAGACCCGCTTCGTCCTCCACCAGTCCGTCCGGCAGAAAGCTGATGCCGACCCCGGCCAGCACCAGCGCCATCACCAGCCCCTTGCTCTCGGCTTTGGCCACCAGATTGAGGGTCAGTCGGTCACAGGCCAGCAGACCTATGGTCTGCTGATGGGCTTCGCAGGGAGGGCACTCAATAAAATCATAATGTTGCAGCTCGGCCAACTCGAGTTGCTGGCGGCTGGCGAGGGGATGGTCGCTTCGCACGCACAAGACATAATCCTCCTCCCACAGCGGCAGGAAGATCTCGTCTTCGCGGCGCAGGGCATCCAGGGTCAGCCGACAGTCGGCAGGCGTTCCGTAATCGGAGAGGGTGAGATCCAGCTCGGGCAGTACAGCCTGCACCTGCTGCAGCAATCCCGCCACCCGCCGCCGGCTCAGGTCCGGCATGATGGCCATGTTGAGCCGCGCACGCGTCGCCTTCTGGCGAAACAGCGCCGGCAGCCGGCGCGCCTCTTCCACCAGCTTGACCGCGTGGGGATAGAGGTAATGGGCCTGATCCCTGGCCGCCACCCCCTTCTTGCCCCGAATGAACAGGCTGTCACCCAGGGTCTCTTCCAGCTGGCGAAGCCCCGCCGAGAGGGAGGGCTGGCTGACATGGCAGCGTTCGGCCGCCGCCGTGATGTTCTTCTCTTCATAGATGGCGATGAAGAAGCGCAGCAGTCTCAAGTCCAGCATAAGCCCAACCATAGTTTTTTCAGATGATAACCAGCGGAAAACAATATTTATCACTGATGGATGGAGTGACTATAGTGATCCCGTTCCGTGCTGGCCAGCCGCTTGTTTGCTCAAACCGACTCTTGAATCAGAAGGAAAACATCATGCCCAAGCCTCTCGTCGTAATCACCGGTGCCTCCGCCGGGATCGGTGCCGCCATCGCCCGCGCCTTCTCCACCGCCGGCCATCCGCTGCTGCTGCTGGCCCGCCGGGTCGAGCCCATGCAGGCGCTGGCGCTGCCCGATACCCTCTGCATCGGGGTCGATGTGACCGACACCGCCGCCATGAAGGTCGCCATCCAGCAGGCCGAGGCACAATTCGGCCCTGTCGGCTGCATGGTCAACAACGCTGGCGTCATGCTGCTGGGACAGGCCGACGTGCAGGACCCGGCCGAGTGGCAGCAGATGCTCAACATCAACGTGATGGGGGTGTTGAACGGTGTTCACGCCGTGCTGGCCGGCATGAAGGCGCGCCGCAGCGGCACCATCATCAACATCAGCTCCATCGCCGGTCGTAAGACCTTCCCGAACCATGCTGCCTACTGCGCCACCAAGTTCGCGGTGCACGCCCTGACCGAGAACATCCGGGAAGAGGTAGCCGATGTCGGCGTGCGGATGGTGACCATAGCCCCGGGCGCGGTGGAAACCGAGCTGCTCAGCCACACCACGGACGAGAGCATCAAGGCCGGTTATCACGACTGGAAGGATCAGATGGGGGGCGTCATTGCGCCTGAGGTGATCGCCGACGCCGTGCTCTATGCCTGGAGCCAGCCGGCCAATGTCTGCGTGCGCGAGATCGTGCTGGCGGCCACCCGTCAGCAACCTTGATGGCGGCTGACTGGCAGAGGGGGAGGGCTTGACCCTCCCCCTGGGCCAAGGGTTACCATAGGCCACCTTTCGTCAATGAGTCGTCTCATGGTTCTGACCCGTCGCCAACTCGCTCGCGCCCGCCGCTGGCTCCCCCTGTGGAGTCTGCTGATGGTGCTGATGTCGTTTGGCAGCCGGGCGGCGACCGATCTTTGTACCCTGACGCCTCATTGCAGCCAGAGCGAACGTACCCTGGAGAAGGCCATGCCCTGCGGCAGCTTCACCTCGGCGCTCGCCATGACGGTGCTCACTGGCGACAGCCTGACGGTTGCCATGCTGGAACCCGATACCCCGGATTTCATCTCCCCCTCCCAGTTCATGCCGGATGCTCCAACCGACCGGCTGGAGCGTCCGCCCCGTCATCTCGGTTGAGTCGAGTCCCCCTGTTTTTTTGGGCATTTTTTCTTATCCGAGGTGAGTTATGTACAAGTCCCTGTTATTGGCCGTGCTGGCCGGTACCGTCAGTTTTTCCGCTCTGGCAACCGAGCAGATGACCGTCTACAAGTCCCAGTATTGCGGCTGCTGCAAGACCTGGATCAAGCACATGGAAGAGAACGGCTTTGAGGTCAAGGTCGTCGAAACCGAGCAGCTTGAACCGGTCAAGCAGCAGTACGGTATCACTCCGCAGCTGGCTTCCTGCCACACCGGAGTGGTGAACGGCTATGTGGTGGAGGGGCATGTACCCGCCGCCGACGTGCAGAAGTTGCTCAAGGAAAAACCGGCGATCCGCGGCCTGACCATTCCGGGCATGCCCCAGAGTGCGCCGGGCATGGATATTCCGGGTCAGCCCTATCAGGTGCTGAGCATCAGCAACGAGGGCGCGACCAAGGTCTGGTCGAGCTACCCCGGCTGATGACAACTGGCCGTGAGCAGACACACTTCCATCATGTGAGGCACACCTGAGCGAGCCCGTGTCGCTCACGGTCAGGTATGGGGGCCGCCATCGCGAGATGGCGGCCCTTTTACATCAGGGCGCGGGAGAACTTGCAACTGAAGGCGACAAGGGGCAGATTGATCCCCTGTCCAAGGAGCCAAGGCTCAGGTCCGCCAACCCTTTTACAGCGCAAAGGATGCGACATGTTCACCTTTTCCCGAGGGCTTCTGCTGCTGGCTTGTCTGGCCGCCGTTCCCTGTTCATATGCCAATGATGAGTCCGCCATGCCCACAAGCGACACCCTGATCCAGCCTCCCGTGGCCGCCAAACACCCTCACGCCATCAAGAAACACGGGGATACCCGGGTCGACAACTACTACTGGCTGCGCGATGACGAGCGCCAGAAACCCGAGGTGCTGGCCTACCTCGAGGCCGAAAACGCCTACACCGATGCCATGCTCAAACCGATCAAGCCACTGCGCGACCAGCTCTATCAGGAGATGGTGGCCCGCATTCCGCAGCAGGACGAATCGGTGCCCTACGTGAAGAACGGCTATCGCTACCAGACCCGCTACGAGCCGGGCAAGGAGTACGCCATCTATTCGCGCAGCAAGCTGGGTGAGTCGGAAAGCAGCCTGCTGCTGGACGGTAACCAGCGTGCCGAAGGCCACGAGTTCTACGCCCTGGGGGCGCTCGAGGTGAGCCGCAACAACCGCTGGTTGGCGGTGGCGGAAGATTTCCTCTCCCGCCGTCAGTACCAGATCCAGTTCCTCGATCTGGAGAGCGGCAAATGGGCCACTGACACGCTGGAGAATACCTCCGGCAATCTGGTGTGGGCCAACGACAGCAAGACGGTGTTCTACGTGCGCAAGCACCCCAAGACGCTGCTGCCCTATCAGGTCTATCGCCACGAGCTGGGCACGGATCCGGCCAAGGATCAGCTGGTCTATGAGGAGAAGGACGACTCCTTCTATGTGAGCCTCTACGCCACCACCTCGGAAGATTTCATCGTCATCGCCCTCTCCAGCACCACCTCGGGCGAGGCGCGTCTCATCGATGCCAATGTGCCGACCCAGGCGCCGCGGCTGTTCCTGCCGCGCCAGGTGGATCACGAATACAGCCTGGATCACTACCGCGGCCGCTTCTATGTGCGCTCCAACAAGGACGGCAAGAACTTCGGCCTCTACGAGACCAAGGAGAGCCCGGTAGATCGCTGGAAGGCGGTGATCGCCCCCAATCCGGACGTGCTGCTGGAGAGTTATGCCCTGTTCAAGGAATGGCTGGTGCTGGAGGAGCGCAGCCAGGGGCTGACCCGGCTGCGCCAGGTCAACTGGCAGAGCGGTGAGCAGAAGGAGATCGCGTTCGACGATCCGGCCTATGTCACCTGGCTCGCCTACAACCCGGAGCCGGATACCAGCGCGCTGCGCTATGGCTACTCCTCCATGACCACTCCCTCGTCCACCTACGAGCTCGACCTGAACAGCGGCAAGCGCACCCTGCTCAAGCAGCAGCCGGTGGCGGGCTTCAAGGCCGACCAATATGCCAGCGAGCGGCTCTGGATCACCGCCCGTGACGGCGTGGCCGTTCCGGTGTCGCTGGTCTATCGCAAGGACAAGTTCAAGCAAGCGGGGGCCGGTGCGCATACCAATCCGCTGCTGGTCTACGGCTACGGCTCCTACGGTGCCAGCATGGACCCGGATTTCAGCAGCGCCCGGCTGAGCCTGCTGGACCGCGGCTTCGTGTACGCCATCGCCCACATCCGTGGCGGCGAGGAGCTGGGGCGTCACTGGTATGAAGATGGCAAGCTGCTGAAAAAGCAGAACACCTTCAACGACTTCATCGACGTGACCGAGGCGCTGGTGGCGCAGGGCTACGGCGCCAAGGATCAGGTCTACGCCATGGGCGGCAGCGCCGGTGGCCTGCTGATGGGGGCCATCATCAATCAGGCGCCCCAGCTCTATCGCGGCGTGGTGGCCCAGGTGCCGTTCGTCGACGTGGTCACCACCATGCTGGACGAGTCCATTCCTCTCACCACCGGGGAGTACGACGAGTGGGGCAACCCGAACCAGAAGCGCTACTACGACTACATGAAGGCCTACAGCCCCTACGATCAGGTCAAGGCGCAGGCCTATCCCAATCTGCTGGTGACCACCGGTCTGCACGACTCCCAGGTGCAGTACTGGGAGCCGGCCAAGTGGGTGGCCAAGCTGCGCGAGCTGAAGACGGATGATAACAAGTTGTTGCTGAGCACCGACATGGACGCCGGCCACGGCGGCAAGTCGGGTCGCTTCAAGGCCTACGAGGATATCGCGCTGGAGTTCGCGTTTATTCTGGATCTGGCCAAGCCACAAGCATAAGTCACCACAGTTGCAGCCCTTGCCAGTCAAGGGCTGCAAAAGAATCTCCCTCCTCCCGCTCTGTCTACCGACCGGTAGCACATCCAATTAATCTCTGATCAGCAAATTAATGATCGGCTTCAAATTTCTCGTCATCCATATCCATCGTTTTGTATTTTTGTTTGATTTATGTTGGCGCCGTGTGCTTAATCGAAGCCGTTATGACTCTTTAATTGGCCCCCTCGGGGCCAATTATCTTCGGTTGGCATGAAGCCGACTGTCTCACCACAGGATGCTGGTGGCTTTTTGGGGAACGTTCGCCGTTCACCCGATTCCTCATATCGAGGTCATGGACAAACCGTCGACGCAGAACGGTGGTTTGTCCGGCATTCGCCCGTGGAACGGGCGAGCTGAATCAATCAAAAAGGATGAACAACATGAAAGGATTATCCCTGGCGTGTGCCCTGTCGGCTGCTCTGGCCGGCGTCTCGTTCGGTGGCCCGGTGCAGGCGCAGGAGCGCTTCGTGACCATAGGCACCGGCGGTCAGACCGGTGTCTACTACGTGGCGGGCCAGTCCATCTGCCGCTTCCTCAATCGCGGCGCCGCCGATCACCAGATCAAGTGCAACGCCCCGGCCAGCGGTGGCGGGGTGGCCAACGTCAACGGCATCCGCAGCGGTGAATTCAACTTCGGCATCATGCAGTCCGACCATCAGTACAAGGCGATGAAGGGGCTGCCGCCATTCCAGGCCGAGGGGGCCATGGACGACATGCGCGCCGTTTTCTCCCTGCAGAGCGAAGTGTTCACCATCCTAGCCCGCAAGGACGCCAAGATCGCCGGCTTTGACGATCTCAAGGGCAAGCGGGTCAACATCGGCAACCCGGGCTCCGGTCAGCGCGATACTTTCGAAGAGATCATGGCGGTGAAGGGCTGGAAGAAGGGCGACTTCGGCCTGGTCTCCGAGCTCAAGCCGGCCGAGCAAGCCTCAGCACTCGGCGACAACAACATCGACGCCATGAGCTACTTCGTCGGTCATCCGAACGGCGCCATCCAGGAAGCCTCCACCACCACCGACGCCGTGCTGGTCCCGGTGACCGGCGCGGACATCGACAAGTTGCTGGCCGAGAAGAGCTACTACAGCAAGGCCGAGATCCCGGGCGGCATCTACAAGGGCAGCGACCAGCCGACCCCGTCCATCGGCGGCAAGGCAGTGCTCTCCACCAGTGCCAAGGCCGATCCGGAAGTGGTCTATCAGTTGGTGAAGTCGGTGTTCGACAACCTGGATCGTTTCAAGCGCCTGCATCCGGCCTTCGCCGACCTCAAAGAGGCCGACATGATCAAGGTGGGTCTCTCCGCCCCGCTGCATGAAGGGGCTGCCCGCTACTACAAAGAGCGCGGCTGGCTCTGATAGCGGGCCCAAGGGCCGCTGTCACTCTCTTCGACACCCGTCTGCCGCAGCCCGTGGCAGCGGGTGTCGTGTCGTTGTACTCGTTGGCACAAGTTAACCCCTATGCAAGATAAACAACTCTCTACCGAGGAACTGATCGCCCAGGATGTGGGGGCGCGTCTGCCGCTCGGCATCATGGGTGGGTGCATCACCACCCTGGCGCTCGCCTGGTCGCTGTTCCAGCTCTGGATCGCCTCGCCCCTGCCCTTCATGCTGGGCTTCGGCGTACTCAATGACACCGAGACCCGTGCCATTCACCTCACCTTCGCCCTGCTGCTGGCCTACTTGGTGTTCCCGGCCTTTCGCCGCTCGCCGCGCGACCGGGTGCCGCTCGGCGATCGGGCGCTCGGGCTGGTGGCCGCCGGCGCCGCTTCCTATCTGTTCGTGATGTACGAGGCGCTGGCCCTGCGGCCGGGCAACCTCACCACCGCCGATCTGGTGACCGCCTGCATCGGCATCCCGCTGCTGCTGGAAGCCGCCCGCCGTGCGCTGGGGCCGGCCCTGGCGGTGATCGCTCTGGTGTTTCTCGCCTACAGCCTGGCGGGGCCATGGATGCCGGGTCTGCTGGCCCACCGCGGGGTGAGCTTCACCGCGCTGGCCAACCACCAGTGGATCACCACCGAGGGGGTGTTCGGCATCGCCCTCGGCGTCTCCACCAGCTTCGTGTTCCTGTTCGTGCTGTTCGGTGCCCTGCTGGAGCGGGCCGGTGCAGGCCACTACTTCATCCAGCTCGCCTTCAGCCTGCTCGGCCACCTGCGCGGCGGCCCGGCCAAGGCGGCGGTGGTGGCCTCCGGCCTGACCGGCCTCATCTCCGGCTCCTCCATCGCCAACGTGGTGACCACCGGCACCTTTACCATTCCCATGATGAAGAAGGTGGGGTTCAGCGCCGAGAAGGCGGGGGCGGTGGAAGTGGCCTCCTCGGTCAACGGCCAGATCATGCCACCGGTGATGGGGGCCGCGGCTTTCCTGATGGTGGAGTACGTGGGCATTCCCTACGTCGAGATCATCAAGCACGCCTTCCTGCCGGCGACCATCTCCTACATAGCGCTGCTCTACATCGTCCATCTGGAGGCGCTCAAGCTCGGCATGCAGCCCATCGGCGACCATCAGCCCAAGCCCTGGATGCGCCGGCTGACCGGCTTTGCCTTTGGCGCCGCCCTGATCAGCGGGCTGTCGATGGCGGTCTACTACGGCCTGGGCTGGCTCAAGCCGGCGCTGGGCGACTATGCCCTGCCCGGCATCGCCCTGCTGCTGGCCGCCACCTATCTGGGGCTGCTGAAGATTGCCGCCAGCAACGAGCCGCTGGCGGCGGAGGATCCGGACAAGCCGCTGACCGAGCTGCCCAACACCCGTACCGTGCTGCTCTCCGGCCTGCACTTCCTGTTGCCGGTAGTGGTACTGGTGTGGTGCCTGATGGTGGAGCGCCTCTCGCCCGGGTTGTCAGCCTTCTGGGGCACCGTCATGCTGGTGATCATACTGCTGACCCAGCGGCCGCTGCTCAACTGGCTGCGCAGCGATGGCCGGCACGATTACGGCTCCCTGCAGGACGGCTTGATCGATCTGCGAGAGGGGCTGGTGGCCGGCGCCCGCAACATGATCGGCATCGGCATCGCCACCGCCACGGCGGGGATCATCGTCGGTGCCGTCTCCCAGACCGGGGTGGGTCTGGTGCTGGCGGATCTGGTGGAGATGCTCTCCATGGGCAACCTGCTGCTGATGCTGCTGCTGACCGCCCTGCTGAGTCTGATCCTCGGCATGGGGCTGCCCACCACCGCCAACTACATCGTCGTCTCCAGCCTGCTGGCGCCGGTGGTGGTGACGCTCGGGCAGCAGAACGGGCTGATCGTGCCGCTCATCGCGGTGCACCTGTTCGTGTTCTACTTCGGCATCATGGCCGACGTGACCCCGCCGGTGGGACTTGCCTCCTTCGCGGCGGCGGCCGTCTCCAAGGGCGATCCCATCAAGACCGGCATCACCGCCTTCTATTACAGCCTGCGTACTGCTGCGCTGCCGTTCCTGTTCATCTTCAACACCGACCTGCTACTGATCGACGTGGACTTTGCCCACGGGGTGCTGATCTTCATGGTGGCCACCGTTGCCATGCTGATCTTCGCCGCCGCCACCCAGGGTCATTTCCTGGTGAAGAGTCGCTGGTACGAAAGCGTGCTGCTGTTGCTGGTGGCCTTCACCCTGTTCCGCCCCGGTTTCTGGATGGACATGGTGCATGATCCCTATCGCGAGACACCGCCGGCCCAGCTGGCCCAGACTCTGGGCGAGGTGGAGGCGGAAAGCACTCTGCGGCTGCAGATCCAGGGTGAGGATGCGGTGGGCAAGCTGCGTCAGTCGACCGTGCTGCTGGCGGTGCCGGCAGGGGAGGATGGGGAAGCCCGCCTCGCCAGCCTGGGGCTCGCGCTCTATGAGCAGGATGGCAAGACCCTGATCGACAGCGTCACCTTCGGCAGTCCGGCGGCGGCAGCCGGCATGGAGTTTGACCAAGAGATCCTGGTGGTCAAGGCCCCCACCGAGCGCTGGCACAAGGAGCTGATGTGGCTGCCCGGCTTCCTGCTGTTTGCGTTGATCGTCTGGTTGCAACGGCGCCGGGTGGTGAGAACATAAACAGAGTCAATAAAAACGGCGCCATCATGGCGCCGTTTTCATGCTCCCCGCTGGGGGGGGGGCTTATTCTTGCGGATCCTGCTCCTGCAGCAGGCTCAAGGTCTGTTGTTCCACCTGACTCAGGCCAAGCTGCTCGCAGGCTTGCTCGAAGCTGATGCCAAGGCGGCACATCATGATATCCATCACCGGGAGGGATTATTCCTGCGGATCCTGCTCCTGCAGGAGGCTCAGGGTCTGTTGTTCCACCTGGCTCAGGCCCAGCTGTTCACAGGCTTGCTCGAAGCTGATGCCAAGATGGCACATCATGATATCGATAGCGGGCAGATAGTTTTTCATAGCGTCTTCCATGGTGATCCTCCGGACCCGTCCCTTATGCCCGAACAGGGTGGGCGGGACAATTAGACTTTAGGCGTAGACTGTTCGTTTGCTGAGCGCCTCTGCCACTGGGCGGGGGAATTTGTTACTCTGCTTGTCAGCAAGAAGATGTTGCCGTGACTGCGAGCAACACGTGAGGAGCAGGGCATGTTATTGAGTTTCTTGATCATCGCATCGGGCTGGTGGCACATTCGTGCGGCCTATGGCTCAGACTCCCGTCAGTTCTACATCAGCAAGCCGTTGACCATGCTGCTCATCATAGCGCTGGCCTTTGGCTATCAGAGCTATGACCACGACGGTTCCCACGCCTGGATCCTGCTCGGTCTCTGCCTGTCGCTGGCCGGTGACGTGCTGCTGATGTTGCCAAGCGACCGCTTCATCCAGGGGCTGGCGGCGTTTTTTGTCGCGCACCTCTGCTACATCGTCGGCTTCGCCCAGGGGCCGCTGGTGTTGAATCTGGTGGATGGCTTGCTGTTGCTGCTGGTAGCCGGCATGGTGTTCGGCCTGCTGTGGGGCAAGCTCGGGGAGATGAAGGTGCCCGTGTTCTGCTACATGCTGGTGATCATCGGCATGGCCTGGGTCGCCGCCGGCGCCTGGCACGCCTCCCTCACCGCCGGCAGTGCCGCCGCCCTGGTGGGGGCGTTGATGTTCCTCTTCTCCGACAGCATGCTGGCGCTGGACCGTTTCCGCCGCCCCTTCCCCCATGCCACCGCCTGGGTGATGACCAGCTACTTCGCCGCCCAGTTTCTGATTGCCGCCTCGCTGGCGGGGTGACTGTGGCTGAGTTGTCCCCTCGCCAAGGGGAATGTGCAGACAAAAAAACGGGCCCTCAGGCCCGTTTTGCTATTCCATTCTCACCGTTTCTCACGCCTCGAGCGGTTCGGCATCCGCTGCCCTGGGGGCAGGCTGCTTGAGCAGCAGCATCAGGCCGCTGGCGAGCAGCAGGAAGATGCCCATTACGAAGAACACCTGGTTGTAGGCCATGATGGCCGCCTCCCGACTGATGGTGTTCGACAGCATGGCCTGGGCCTGCTGGCGGGCCAGCTCGGGGCCGGAGCCCTGCGCCATCATGCTCTGGGCCAGCTGCAGCAGGTAGCTCTGCCCCTCTATGCTGCTGGCGGCCAGGGTGCTGCTGATCTGGCTGACATGGATGCGGGTGTCGTTGTCGATCAGGGTGGCGATGATGGCGATGCCGAAGGCGCCGCCCAGGTTGCGCAGCACGTTGAGCAGGGTCGAGGAGGAGGGGATCTCGTCGTGGGTCAGGCTGGCGGTCGCCACCAGGGAGAGCGGCACCATGATGAAGGGCTGGCCCAGTGCTCGCACGATGAGCGACTGGATCAGCTGGGGCCCTGCGTAATCCGCACTCATGTTCATGTTCATGAAGCAGCTGACGGCGAATACCAGAAAACCGAAGCTCACCAGATAGCGCGGATCTATCTTGTGGGTCAGTCTGGGCACCAGCGGCAGTACCAGCAACTGTGGCAGCCCCATCCACATCAGCACCTCACCGATTTCCAGCGCGTTGTAGTTGTGGATCTGGGTCATGTAGAGCGGCAGCACATAGATGGAACCCATCAGCGCCATGCCGAGCACCAGATAGGCGAAGCAGGCCAGCGCGAAGCGCGGGTTGTGCAGCAGCCGCAGGTTGACCAGCGGGTGGCGCCGCAGCAGCTGGCTGATGACGAAAAACACCAGCGCCACCACCGAGATGACGGTGAGCCGCACGATGAAGCTGGAACCGAACCAGTCCTCCCGGTTGCCCTCTTCCAGCACCACTTCCAGCAGGCCCAGTCCCACCGCCATGGTGACGATGCCGATGAGATCCACCCGCTTGATCACCTCCCAGTCCACCGGCTTCTTGTCGAGCCCGTGGGCCAGCATGGCCATCACCAGCAGTCCCGGCGGTACGTTCATGTAGAAGATGTAGTGCCAGGACATCTGCTCGGTCAGCCAGCCGCCCAGGGTCGGCCCGATGGCAGGGGCGAAGGTGGCGCACAGGCTGAACAACGCCATGCCGGTGGCCCGCTTGTGCAGCGGCAGCAGACTGACGATGAGGGAGAAGGCCATCGGGATCAGGGCCCCGCCGGTGAAGCCCTGCAGCGCCCGAAAGACGATCATGCTGGTGAGGTTCCAGCTGAATGAGCAGAGCACGGAGGCGACGATGAAGGCGCCGGTGGTCCACAGCAGGTAGCGCCGCACGCTCAGCCCCCGGCTCAGCCAGCCGCTCAGCGGGATGGCGATCATCTCCGCCACCAGATAGGAGGTGGAGATCCAGGAGCTTTCGCTCAAGGTGGCCGACAGGGCTCCCTGAATGTCCTTCAGGGAGGCGTTGGTGATCTGGATGTCAAGGATGGCCATGAAGGCGCCGATGAGGCCCCCCATGACCGCGATCCAGTTGCGACGCGGGATGGGTTCCATCAGTGGGCCGCAACCACGGGATCAGGGCTGCGGGTGTCGACGATCACCTCGGTGGAGAGGCCTGGCAGCAGCTTGCCCGCCAGCGGCCCCGGCTCCGGGATGCGGATCTTGACCGGCACCCGTTGCACGATCTTGGTGAAGTTGCCGGTGGCGTTCTCCGGCGGCAGCAGGGCGAACTTGGCGCCGGTGGCGGGGGCCAGGCTGTCGATGATCCCCTCGACCGGCTGATCCGGATAGGCATCCAGGATCACTTCCACCTTCTGGCCGGGCTGCATGTGGAGCAGCTGGGTCTCCTTGAAGTTGGCTTCGACCCACACCTGCTGCAGCGGCACCAGACTGGCCACCTGCATGCCGGACTGGACGTAGAGCCCCGCCCGCAGACTGCGCTTGCCGATGATGCCGTCAGCTGGTGCCCGCAGTTCGGTATAGGCCAGCTCCAGCTTGGCCTGTTCCAGCTGGGCGGCGCTCAATGCCAGCTTGGCCTGGTTCTGCTTGGCCTCGGCATCCAGCACCAGCAGCCGCTCGCGGGCGGCCTGCAGAGCCGCTTTGGCCTCCTGCTCCTGGGCCTGATTGACCTGCAGACCGGCCCGTACTTCGTCCAGGCTGTCCTGGGAGCTGTAGTGCCGCTGGTTGAGCTGGCTGACGCGGCGTACCTGTTGCTGGGCCCGCACCTGTTCGGCATTGGCCGAGCTGACCTTGGCTTCAGCCTGGCGAATGAGGCTCAGCTGCTGGGTGCGGGTAGCGGCGAGATTTTCCGCCGTTGCCTGATTGAGGCGCAGGTCAGCTTCGGCCTCGGCCACCTTGGTTTTGTACTCCCGGTCGTCGAGGCGGGCGATGAGCTGGCCGGCCTTCACCGGCTGGTTGTCGGTCACCAGTACTTCGCTGATGTAGCCGGACAGCTTGGAACCGATGCCGGTCACCTCGCTCTGCAGGTAGGCGTTGTCGGTGCTCTCGAAGTAGCGGCCGTGCAGATACCAGTAACCGGCAAACAGCAGGCCGAGCAGGGCCAGGATCATGGCTGCCAGCATGGGGATCTTCTTGTGTTGACTCATGTGGGGGATTCCTGAACTTAAGAGAGGCAGGCTAACACTGGCCAACTGTTTCGATTAGTATCCATTTATGAGATATACAGTTTCACTGGTGCAACAATGGATCTGAACGCTGCATTGATTCTAGTGCGGATCGTCGACAAGGGTTCCTTCACGGCGGCCGCCCAGGAGCTGGGCATGACCAAGGCGACGGTGAGCCGGCGCATCGCCGAGCTGGAGCAGCGCCTCGGCGTGCGGCTGCTCTACCGTTCGACCCGTCAGCTCACCCTCACCGAGGCCGGCGAGCAGTACTATCTGCGCTGCAGCAAGGCGGTGGACGAGCTGGCTCAGGCCGAGCTGATGGTGAGCGCCAGCCAGCAGGAGGTGACCGGCACCCTCAAGCTGGCGGTGCCCATCGAAGCGGGGCAGCTGGTGGTGGGCAGGCTGGTGGCGGAGTTTCTGCAGGCCTATCCCGGCCTGCAGGTGGAGCTGGAGCTGACCAATCGCATCGTGGATCCCATCAACGAGGGGCTGGATGCGATCGTGCGGATCGGCGACATGAGCGATTCGAACCTGGCGGCGCGGCGGCTGTGGAGCAACGCCCGCCTGATCTGTGCCAGCCCGGCGTACCTGGCGCGCAGCCCCGCCATCACCCATCCCGAGGATCTGGTGCATCATGAGCGGGTGGCGGTCACCAGCGGCTTTCTGGCGTCGCACTGGTGCTTCGAGCGGGATGACAGAGAGGTGCTGGTTGACCCTCCCTCCCGCTTTCGGGTTAATAATATAACCTGTGCCAGAGAGGCGGCGAAGGCCGGGCTGGGGCTCGCTTCCCTGCCCGCCATGCTCTGCCACGAGGAGCTGGCGAGTGGGACCCTGGTATCCGTGCTGCCCGAGTGGCAGCAGCCCAGGGTGCCGATTTACCTGCTGTTTCCGGAGCGGCGGTTGATGCCGCGAAAATTGCGGGTGTTCATCGACTTCATCGTGGCCAAGGGGGCCGACTACGGCATCGATACCCTGCTGTAGCAGGTCAGAGGCGGTGCCGTGGTCACGGCATCGTGGTTGGATCTTAAGGGGGAAGACATGGATCACTGGATCAATCTGTATCGGGCTTCCCATTCGCTGGAGGCCCATGCCCTGAAAGGGGCGCTGGAAGTTGAGGGGGTGCCGGTGCGGCTCAATGGCGAGGCGCTGTCAGGCGCCCTGGGCGAACTGCCGGTGGACCTGCTGCAGGTGACCCTGATGGTGCGTGAACAGGATCGCAGCAAGGCGGGGCGGGTCATCGAACGCTATCAGCAGCGCCAGGGCAACGGCTGGCTGTGTGGTCAATGCGGGGAGGAGAACGGCGCCAACTTCGATGTCTGCTGGCGCTGCCACCACGATCCCCACGAAAATTAATCGCTCGCCCTGCCTCAGCGCAGGGTGAAGTCGATGTCCTCGCCCGCGCTGGCGTCGTGATAGGTCGCTAGATCCAGCTCCCGCTCGCTGCGGGCAATCAACACGGATACCAGAATATCGCCGGAGACGTTGACCGTGGTGCGCGCCATGTCGAGGATCCGGTCGATCCCGGCGATCAGCGCCACCCCTTCCAGCGGCAGTCCCACAGCAGTCAGCGTCAGTGTCAGCAGCATCAGGCCGGTACCCGGCGTGCCCGCCGTGCCGATGCTGGCCAGAGTCGCGATGCTGATGATGGTCAGGTAATCCACCATGTGCAGATCCACCCCGAAGGCCTGGGCCACGAAAAGAGCCGTTACCCCCTGATAGAGCGCGGTGCCGTCCATGTTGATGGTGGCGCCGATGGGCAGTACCTTGGCGGTGATGGCGGGAGAGACCCCGAGCCGGCGCTCGGCGCAGGCCAGGCTGATAGGCAGGGTGCTGTTGCTGGAGCTGCTGGTGAAGGCCACCGCCTGGGCGTCGACGATGCTCTTGAAGTAGTGCAGCGGATTGAGGCGGGCCAGCAGGATCAGCAGGCTGCTGTAGACGCCGAGCACGTGCAGCAGGCAGCCGAGGTAGACGGCGCCGATCACCTTGAGCAGCGGCAGCAGCAGGCTCATGCCGTACTTGCTGGTCATCCAGGCCATCAGGGCGCAGACGCCGTAAGGGGCCAGTGCCATCACCATCTGGGTCAGCTTGAACATCCCCTCCGCCAGCGAGGTGAAGAACAGGATGGCGGGGCGACCGCGCCGACCGGTGGCGTTGAGGGCGAGGGCTAGGGCCACCGCGAACACGATCACTTGCAGGATCTTGCCGTCCACCATGGCCTGCACCGGGTTGCGCGGCACCAGGTGGCTCAGCACGCTGGCCAGGGTGGGGGATTCCGCCATGCCGACCCGCTCATAGGGCCCCATGTTGGCGCCCATGCCGGGCTCCAGCAGCCAGCCCATCATCAGGCCGATACAGATGGCGACCGCTGTGGAGCAGAGGTAGAGGCCGATGGCCTTGCCGGCGATCCGATCGAGGGTCTTGCCTTTGAGCAGCGAGGTGAGGCCGGCGATGACCGAGCAGAAGATGAGAGGCACCATCAGCATCTGGATGGTGTTGACGAACAATACGCCGATGGGCTTGAGCAGTAACGCCTGCTCGCTGAAACCGGCGCCGAGCCCGATCCCCGTCAGCATGCCGAGCAGGGTCTTCAACCATAGCGGGCGGCGGGTCCAGATCCGCCAGGGCTTGAAAGCCAGTCCATGGAACAGCATGACGCCAATGTCCTTATATTCGGTCTGCGGTGGCAAAAAGGGGCGTTAGTGTAGCCATCCCCTGCTCAGGTTGCCACATTATCGACAAAGCCGCGGCCATCACCAGTACGGACGCAGGGAAATCGGCAATTTGTTGGCCTATATCAAGGTCGTCGGCAGTGGGGCAGGATTTAATAGGCATCAAATATGTCTATTAAAGAGGTTTGCAATGACTCAATCGGTACATGGTCACGAAGTGATGGAGATGATGCTGGCGCAAGGCGGCCAGTTTACCCGGGCCAGCCTCAAGCAGGCCATTGACGAGCGCTTCGGTGCCGATGCCCGTTTCCATACCTGCAGCGCCAGCGAGATGGATGCCGAGGCCCTGATCGACTTCCTGGCCAAGCGCGGCAAGTGCATCGAATCGGAGCAGGGTTTCCAGACTCATGTCGACAAGATCTGCAACCACGGCTGATCCCCGCCGGCGAGCGCCCGCCGCGCTCGCCGAATCCCGCCGCCTTTGTTATATTTCGCCCTCTTTCCCCCTCCTTTTGTTGAAGGCTTAGCCTGGGCGTTGTATGGACACTTTCTCCGCTGCCGTCATGTTGTTTCTGATCATGGATCCGCTGGGCAACCTACCGGTCTTCCTGTCGATCCTGCGTCATATCGATCCCAAGCGACGCCGCAAGGTGATGATGCGGGAGCTGCTGTTTTCACTGGTGATCATGATGGCCTTCCTGTTCGTCGGCCAGCAGATCCTCAATTTCCTCAACCTGCGGCAGGAGGCGGTCAGCATCGCCGGCGGCATTATCCTGTTCCTTATCGCCATCAAGATGATCTTCCCGAGTGAGGGCGGGGTAACCGGGCTGGCTGCGGGTGAGGAGCCCTTCCTGGTGCCCATGGCCATCCCCATGATTGCCGGCCCCTCGATCCTGGCGTCCTTGCTGCTGCTGGCCAACCAGGAGCCGACCCGGATGGCGGACTGGTCGCTGGCGCTGTTGATGGCCTGGGGCGCCAGCGCGGTGATCCTGATGTTCTACGAGGTATTCAACAAGCTGCTGGGTGAGCGAGGACTCACCGCGGTGGAGCGTCTGATGGGCATGCTGCTGGTGATGATCTCGGTGCAGATGCTGCTCGACGGGGTGCATCACTACCTGGCGGTAACCGGTCAGAACTGACTGGCCGGCATGCCAACAGAAAAGCCACGGGGCTCGACGAGCCCCGTTTTTTTGCCTGTGATCCGGCGTGGTGACAGTTAGGGTCTTTCGGCCCGGTACTGATATCAGGACGATTTGGCAGCAGTGGGCTCCAGCTTGCCCATGATGAGGGCCAGCAGGGTTTCCCGCAGCCAGCGGTGGCCAGGATCTTCCTCATGGCGCTGATGCCAGATCAGCAGGTGGGAGATGCTGTCGAGGGCGATGGGCAGCGGCAGCGGCACCAGCGGATAGACCTGGGTGGCGTGGCGGGCGTAGAGCCGGGAGAGGGTCACTATCATGTCCGAATGCATGCCCATCCGCAGCGCCGCCTCGAAGGAGGGCACGGTCGCTTCGATGCGGCGATAGAGATCCTGCTCCGCCAGCTTGTGATCCAGCATCCAGCGATCGCGCCCTTCGCAATAGGTCTGCACGTGGGGATAGGCCAGGTAGCGGGCGAGATCCCACTCGGGTTCGTGCAGGGCAGGGTGGTCGTGCTGCACCAGGCAGGTCAGATCGTCGATGGCGAGCAGCCGCTGGCAGATGGCGTTGGGCAGGGTGTCGAGCCGAAAGTCCGAGTTGATGCAGTTCTCCCGCACCGTGAAGGCGATGTCCACCTGGCCCTGGCTCATCTCGGTCAGGCTGTTCTCGGTCCACTCCTCGTAGCGCAGCCGGATGCCGGGAGCCTGCCGTTTCAGCTCGCTCAGGTAGAGCGGGGCGAACAGGGTGAAGGCGCTGTCCATACTGGCGATGACGAACTCCCGCTCGGTGGTGGTCGGGTCAAAATCCGGTGGCTGGATCAGGTTGTCGAGCGACAGCAGGATGGGCTGCAGTTGCTGCTGCAGGCTGAGAGCGCGGGCGGTGGGTTCCAGCCCGTAGGCCGAGCGCACGAACAGGGGGTCGTCAAAGGTTTCCCGCAGCCGGCCGAGCGCCTTGCTGACGGCAGACTGGCTCAGGTGCAGCCGACGGGCCGCCCGGCTGCCGTTCCGCTCTTCCAGCAATACTTGCAGGATAATCAATAGATTGAGGTCGATGCGCCCCAGCTGTTCCAGCAACATGATATGAATCCTCTTCAATTCTTAGATGAATTTATACCATTTGTTTTCATATCTAGGCGAACTTATGCTCGAAACGTCTCTCGCCTTCAATGGCGGCTGGTACAGGATGTAGTGGTTGAGGGGACAAGTAGCATCAAGCAATACGGCGACCCAGGGTCGCCGTATTTTTTGGTGATTTATTTGCAAACTTGCGCCTGTCTTGATTTTGCCCAACAATCTTTGCGCCTTCTTTTGATACAAACAATCGGTATCTATCAGTCAGGAGTATCCCTATGGGACTCGGTGGAATTCATATCTGGCATTTGTTGATCCTGCTCGTCGTCGTGGTCGTGGTGTTTGGCAGCAAACGCCTGGCTGGCGCCGGGGAAGATCTGGGCACCGCCATCAGGGATTTTCGTAAAGCCTTGCGTGACGATGAATCACAGCCGAAATAAGTGGGAGTTGAATGATGTCCGTAGAAGAGAAAGTGGAATTGAACGAGACCTGTGACAGCTGCGGCTGTTTCGCCGAAATTGGTACCATCATTGGCGAAGGTGACGATGTGATGGAACTGGTGATCGAGGCCGCAGCAGAAGCCGACGCTCGTGCCAAGCTGGCTGCCTACGAGGCGCTGGCCAAGCAGGTTACTGCCGAAGCCAAAAGCAGCAGCGAACTGAGTCAAGGCCCCAACGGCGTGATCCTGAAAGCCCGCCTGCAATTCACCTGCACCGCCGAAAAACTCATTTTCGAGATGCGTGCCCGCTCTATCTGAGCCTGCTGATGACACGGCAGGCTTGCCTGCCGTGTTGACCCTTCTGCTGTGGGTCCGCGTTCTATAGTTAGTTATCCCACAGACGGTTTTGCCCGACGCGAGTCGGCCAACAGAAGGCGATCTCATCATGGTTCAGCGTTGGCTCTTCGCCATTTTCCCCACCTTTGTTCGCCACCCGTTTGACGGAGGCCTGCTAGCTGCGAAGCAACCGCAGGCGCTTGCATCATGAGGCTGCGTTGGTTCTGGGGCTTGCTCGCTCTGTGTGCACTGCCGCTGCTGGCGGCGGATCTCAAGCCGCAACGGCTGCCTCAGCCCGGGGATCTCGCCAGCATATTGCAAAAAAAAGAGCTCAGGGCCCTGGTGGTCTATGAGCGGGGTTTCTTCTTCTTCGACAAGGGAGCCCAGCACGGCATCCTGGTCAACCAGCTGCAGGGGTTTGAGCGCTGGCTGAATCAGACCTATCTGGCCAAGGAGAAGATCAAGCTCAAGATCATCTACATCCCGGTGCGCCAGGACAAGCTGCTGGACTATCTCACCGAAGGGCGGGGGGATCTGGTGGCCGCCAACATGACGGTGACGCCGACCCGGCGCGAACAGGTGACCTTCTCCAACCCGGTGATCGCCCCCATCGAAGAGTGGGTGGTGAGCCAGCACAGCCTGCCGACCTTCAACCGCATTACCCAGCTCTCCGGCCGGCGAGTCTGGGTGCGGGCCAGTTCCAGCTATTACGAGAGCCTGCGTCAGCTCAACTGGCTGTTTCGCGAGCTGGGGCTGCCGCCCATCTATATCGAGACGGTGCCTGAATATCTGCAGGACGGGGATCTGCTGGAGATGGTGGCGGCCGGCATCATACCGCTCACCGTGACCGACAGCTTCAAGGGGCGGATCTGGCTCGGCATGATCAGCGGGCTGCGGGCCCACAAGTTGATCCCGCTGCGGGACAATGGCCGCAGTGCCTGGGCCCTGCGCAACAACAGTCCCGAACTGCTCAAGGCGGTCAACGACTATCTGGCCGATGCCGGCAAGCGTACCCTTTACAGCGACATGGCTCTACGGCGTCTGCTGGCGCGCAACGACCAGATGAGCAACATACTGGCGCCGGATCCGCTGGGCAGGCTGTCGACCATCCGCAAGGTGCTGGAGCAGCAGGCCGACAAGCACCGACTGGACTGGCTGATGCTGGCGGCGCTGGCCTACAAGGAGTCGGGGCTCAATGCCAATATCCGTTCCGAACGGGGGGCGGTGGGGATTATGCAGCTGTTGCCGAGCACCGGTGGCGAGGTGGGCATTCGCGGAGCCCGGCTTGCCAGCCTGGAGGGCAATGTGGAGGCGGCTTGCCGCTATATGCGGTTGATCCTCGACACCTATTTCAATGATCCCAAGCTGGATGTGCTCAACCGCCATCTGTTTGCGCTGGCGGCCTACAATGCCGGCCCTAACCGGGTGCAGGCGCTCAGGGCCAAGGCCGAGGCCGCCGGGCTGGATCCCAATGTCTGGTTCGGCAACGTGGAGCAGCTGGTGGCCAATGAGGTGGGGCAGGGGCCCATCAACTATGTGAGCACCATCTACAAGTACTATGTGGCCTACCGTTTCAGCCTGCCCCAGCTGGAAGGCAAGGCGGCTGCCATCGAGGCGGTGGCCCAGCCCTGACGTCCTGCTAGTGCGGTTGGTTGGGCGGGGCGAAGGGCTGCCAGGCCTGGTCCCGATGCTGCAGATACCAGGGGGCCAGCTGGCCGCTCGGCGAGGGATCCGGCTCACTGGCCTGCGGTCTGTGACTGATGGCGGGGCGATCCGTGAGTTCCATGGTAAATTCCTTCATCCTGTTGCTACGAGGCCCTTAGCCAGCGTTATGCCATTTCCTCATGACAGGCGGATGACGCCATGATCCCCGCTGAATTCGCCCTGATAGACCAGCCCGAGCTGGCACTCAAACTGCGCTGCCAGCTGATCCGCGGCGCTAGAAGCCGGATCCAGGCCCAGTACTACAGCTGGGAGGAGGACAGCAGCGGCAAGCTGTTGCTGGCGGAGCTGCTGCATGCCGCCCGGCGCGGAGTGCGGGTGCAGCTGCTCATCGATGACCTCTATGCAGGCGACAACCGTTTCCTGGAGATGGTGGCCCACCAGCCGGGCATCGAGGTGCGCCTGTTCAATCCCTTCTGGCTGCGCGGCTGGCGACCGCTGACCCTGCTGCTGGAAGGGCTGCTCAGCTTTCGCCGCATCAATCACCGCATGCACAACAAGCTGTTGCTGGTGGATGGCAGCCAGGCGGTGATCGGCGGTCGCAACATCGGGGATCGTTACTTCGGGCTCGGTGGGGCGCCCCAGTTCGTCGATCTGGATCTCGCCTGCCGCGGCCCGCTTTGCCAGCAGGCCGAGCAGGGTTTCGATCAATTCTGGCGCAGCCGCTGGAGCCACCCGATCCGCCGTCTGTTGAGGCGCCCGTTGCAACGGGCCGAGGTACAGGTGGTGAACGACTTTCTGCTGACCATGAACGAGCCGCAGGTGGCGGCCGTCTACGACCTGCCTGCCAGCCTGTTCGATCCCGAACCCGTTCCCCTGCGCTGGCATGCCGGAGAGGCAGAAGTGTGGTTTGATCGACCCGGCAAGGGGCTGGTGTCTCGACCCACCACCGCACGCCTGCTTTGGCGCAAGCTGGCCGACACCCAAGGCACGCTGAGTCTGGTCACCCCTTATCTCATCCTGACCAGGGGGTTGCGCCGCCGGCTCAGACAGCAGCGGCAGGCGGGGGTGAACATTGACATCCTGACCAACTCCCTGGCCAGCACGGATGTGCCGCTGGTGTACGGCGCCTATCGCCGTCACCGTCCCTGGCTGATACGGCAGGGCATCGCGCTGTCGGAGCTGGAGGGGGAGTCGCTCAGTCTGCACGCCAAGCTGATCTTGGTGGGGGAGGAAGAGGCGCTGCTCGGCAGCTTCAATCTGGATCCGCGCTCTCTGCTGCTCAATACCGAGCTGGTGCTGCATCTGGCCTGTCCTGCGCTGTGCGCCGAGTTGCAGCAGTGGCTGGCGACCTGGCAGCAACGCTCTTCCCACTCGGTGGCGGCCCCGCCCTCCACCCTGCGCCGCCTGCTGGCCAGGGCCAGTGACTGGTTGCCGCTGCAGCGCTGGTTGTGAGCGGGCCGAGCGTGTGCGAGATCTCGCAAAGCCTTGTGCGCCTTCGAGGATAACGTTTGCCATCCTATGGCGATGAACTGGTTTATCGTATTGTTTTTAATCGGATTGTTTTCTGACTGAAGTTCCATGAAGGGTTGCTGCTTGCATACATGGGCGCATAAAACGGTTTTTTATTTTATTTATCTGCGTAATATTTCAACTGCAAGGACAACACGGTGGCTTGCCGCCGTGCGGAAGAGGGTCGTGAAGGGAACTGGCCGACTGGATTGCTCCAGCAGGCACCTGCTTCAGATGGGTAGCGGAAACTCAGGAAACAGGGGCAGCACCCGACGGGACCGGATTCCAATATGGAACATGCTATTTGCGAGGGGGTGACATGCGAGTGTCACCCCATTTTTTATGGCTTGCTGGCTGCGCCGCGCCCAGAAAAAGACCGCCGATTGGCGGTCTTTTTCTTTGTTCTGCCCGACATTCCAGGGTCAGGCGATGCCTGCCAGCAGTCGGCTCCAGTTGCGTTTGGCGGCGATGAAGGCATCGTGCAGGTTGCGATACTCCAGCTGCAGCTTCAGTTGGTCGTAGCGGGCCAGCGCCTTGCGCTTGCGCTGCTCCAGCAGACGTTTGCGGCTGGCGTAGTAGTGCTGCAACTGCTGGTTAAGCTTGTCGTACTCCTCCTGCAGCAGTGCCTGCCACAGCTCCCGGTCATCCTGCTTGCGCAGCTTGGCCTGGGCCCGTTTCAGCTGCATCTCCAGCCTGGCCTGCTCGATCCGCTCTTCCGGACAGGCGCGCAGATCCCGGGTCAGCCCGCACCAGGAGGCGCTGCGGATCAGCCATTTGGTGGGATCGAATTGCCACCAATGGATGCCGTTGCGGTAGTCGTTCTCGAACAGGTGGTGGAAGTTGTGGTAACCCTCGCCGAAGGTGAAGAAGGCCAGGATGCCGTTGTCCCGTGCGCTGTTGCGGTCGGTGAAGGGCTGGCTGCCCCAGATGTGGGCCAGCGAGTTGATGAAGAAGGTGGTGTGATGAGTCATCACCATGCGCAGCACCCCGGCCAGCAGCAACATGCCGAGCAGATCGCCATGGATGAGCCCCAGCAGCAGCGGGATGCCGATGTTGGTAGCCAAGGTCAGCGCCAGATAGTGCTTGTGCTGGAAAACGACGATGGGATTGTTCTGCAGATCCCGCACGTTGCTGTAGTCGTGATAGGTGTCGCCCTGGTATTCACGCAGCATCCAGCCGATGTGGGAGTACCAGAAACCACGTCCCGCACTGTAGGGATCCTGCTGGTTGTCATCCACGTGGCGATGGTGGCGGCGATGGTCGGAAGACCAGTGCAGGGCCGAGTTTTGCAGGGCGAGGGCACCGCCGATGGCGAAGATCCACTGCAGGATCGGGTGTGCCTTGTAGGCCTTGTGGGACCAGAGCCGGTGGTAGCCGGCGGTGATGGAGATGCCGCAATAGCAGAACAGCAGCAGGAAGCTGCCCCACTGCCAGAGGTCATAGCCATGGGTCATGCCGTACCAGGGCACGGCGATCAGTGCGGTCAGCCCGGAGAGGGCAAACAGCAGGGTGTTGGTCATGATGATCGGGGGGCGTTCCATCTCACTCGGTTCCTTTCAGCGAACAGCTGTGCGCCATTCTCCATGCAGCCAGAATTCGGGTCAATGGTAAAAAAGTAGGAGACAAACCTGATCCTGGCGCAGCCTTCGGGTTATCATTTGGCCTCGATAACCTGAAGGTGACTGTTTTCGTGGGTATTCGCGCGCAACAAAAAGAAAAAACCCGGCGTACTCTGATCGAGGCGGCGTTCAGCCAACTGTGCGCCAACCGCAGTTTTTCCAACCTCAGCCTGCGGGAAGTGGCGCGGGAGGCCGGCATCGCGCCCACCTCCTTCTATCGTCACTTTCGCGACATGGAGGAGCTGGGCCTGACCCTGGTGGATGAAGGCGGCCTGACCCTGCGTCAGCTGATGCGTCAGGCGCGCCAGCGCATCGCCGGGGGCGGCAGCGTCATCAGCACCTCGGTGCAGACCTTCATGGAGTTCGTCGAGAACAATCCGAACATCTTCCGGCTGCTGCTGCGCGAGCGCTCCGGCACCTCGGCGGCATTCCGGCAGGCGGTGGCGCGGGAGATCCAGCACTTCATCGCCGAGCTGACCGATTACCTCGAGGCCACCACGGGGGCGCCGCGGGAAGAGGCCTACATCCAGGCCGAAGCCATGGTGACCATCGTCTTCAGCGCCGGTGCCGATGCCCTCGACATGACCAGCGAGGAGTGCCGGGCACTGTCCGATCGCACCATCCGTCAGCTGCGCATGATCGCCATGGGCGCCGAGGTCCAGAACCAGAAGCGCCGTGAACCTCTCTCTTAAGTCAAAGGATGGACAGCTCCATGCATGATCAGAACCCGATCCCGAAGAAACCCCTGCTGCTGGCCCTGCTGATCGGCATCTGTGGTGATGCCTCTCTGACGGTCTTGTCGGAGTCGGCCGTGCCCTTCTCCTTCTTCCCGATGATCGCCCTGGTGCTGGCTGCCTATCAGCTCTACCAGCACTACCGTCATGTCTCGCTGGAGGGCAACACACCCGTTTGCATGCTGCTCTGCTTCTTCATCGGCGTGTTCGGCCACTCGGCACTGGTTAAGGTGCAGTACCCCGAGCTTGGCAGCAACTTCTTCTCGCTCATCATGATGTTGCTGCTGCTGGCCGTGCTCTCCATCAAGCTCGGCATCAGCGTGGGGAAAAAAGAGAAGGAGTGACCAGCACTCCTTCCAGAACCACCATGACAGAGCCGGGATTACCCGGCTTTGTTGTCTGTGCCGCGCTGTTTGGCATCGACGATGGCCTGCAGCCTGGCGCGGATCTCCACCATGCCGAACACCCCGAACACCAGCACCTGGGTGAACTCGAGCCGGCTCACCGCGAAGTAGGGCTTGCAGGCCGCCTTGACCATGCTGGCCTGCACCCAGTGCATCAGGGCCACGATCACGCCGCACACCGGCAGAAAGCCGTTGAGCTTGCCCGGCAGCGGGGCGATCAGGCTGACCAGCACGCCGAACCAGAAGAACAGGATCAGGCCCATCGCCAACAGATTAAACACCCGCTTCATCGTTTACCTCCCGCAGATAGAGTTGATAGCAGACCTGATTTGATCGGCCTGCTTGTCCTTGAGCCGTTGTCCAGATTGACGGGGAGGGGCACCGCGCCCATCTCCCCCTTTAAACTGCAGCGTCATGCTTGGTGTCTCGCAGATAGAGCTGATAGCAGACCTGGCCTGCCTGTTTGTCCTTGAGTAGTTGCCAGCTGGCCGGCAGCGGCAGATCGGCCATCTCCTTCTCCCGCTCCAGATAGATGAGGGCATCCGGTGCCAGCCAGCCGCGTTGCTCCAGCAGCTCGCACACCTGAGGCAGCAGCTCACGGCGAAAGGGGGGATCGAGAAACACCAGATCGAACGGCGTGGCAGGTCCCTGCAGCCAGCTGACGGCATCGGACTGGATCACCTGGCCCTGGTTGCTGCCGAGGGTGGTCAAGTTCTTCTTGATCTGGTCGGCGGCACCCTTGTCCATCTCGATCAGGGTGACCTGCTCGGCATAGCGCGACAGCGCCTCCAGCCCCAGGCCGCCGCTGCCGGCAAACAGATCCAGACAGCGCGTACCACGGACATGCGGAGCCAGCCAGTTGAAGATGGTCTCCTTGACGCGATCCGTGGTGGGTCTGAGTCCCTCCACATCCCTGACCGGCAGTTTGCGGCCTCGCCACTGGCCGCTGATGATTCTTACAAAGCCCGATTTCCCCTGCGGGGCAGGGCTCTTGCTCGGGCCGTTACGGCTGGATTTCACTCTGGGCATCGCGTTTCGTCGTCAGAAAATAAAGTGGTAGTATAAGGCGGTTCATTTTTATGCCGACCCGCCGAGGGACGGCTATCTTAGCAGTCAGCCTTTGATGTGAGTATTTTTAGATGGCAAAAGGTTTGTTTTCCTGGCTGGGTTTCGGCCGCAAGAAAGAAGAGGCTGAGGCTGTCCAACCACAGACACCGCAAGCCACACCGATTACCGCTGAGCCCGAGGTGGCTGCTGCCCCTGCTCCCGTTTCCGATCCTACGCCTGCCGTGGCGGCTGAAGTGCCCGCCAGCGCACAGAATTCCGTTTTGCACGACGATTGCTGCCCGCCAACCGAGCTGGACGACCATGGTCCGCTGGTGGTGGAGGAGTGTGCCTCCGATCTGGAGCCGGTGATCGTCAATGAAGCCCTGCTGGCCGAAGAGGAGCGTGCCGCTGCCGAAGCGCAGGCTCAAGAGGCTGCCCGTGTTGCTGCCGAGCTCAAGGCAGCCGAAGAAGCTCGTCTTGCTGCTGAGGCCCGCGCCGTAGAAAAGGCGCGTATTGCCGCCGAGGCCCGTGCCGCAGAAGAGGCTCGCATTGCCGCCGAGGCCCGTGCCGCAGAAGAGGCCCGTATTGCTGCCGAGGCTCGCGCTGCAGAAGAGACCCGTATTACCGCCGAAGCTCGCGCCGCAGAAGAAGCTCGTGTTGCTGCCGAGGCTCGCCTTGCCGCCGAGGTCCGCGCTGCAGAAGAGGCTCGCATTGCTGCTGAAGCCCGTGCCGCGGAAGAGGCTCGCATTGCCGCCGAGGCTCGCGCTGCAGAAGAGGCTCGTGTTGCTGCCGAAGCCCGTGCTGTAGAAGAGGCCCGCATTGCTGCCGAAGCCCGCGCTGCGGAAGAGGCGCGTATTGCTGCTGAAGCCCGCGCTGCGGAAGAGGCTCGCATTGTTGCTGAAGCCCGCGCCGCAGAAGAAGCTCGCATTGCTGCCGAAGCGCAGGCTGCCGAGGAGGCCCGTCTCGCCAAAGAGGCCCAGCGAGCGGAAGATCTGCGCCTGGTCGCCGAGATGGAGGCTGAGGCCGCTGCCCTGGCCGCCAAGGTGGACGACGACACCCAGGAGAAGCCGCAGCGGGAGGGCTTCTTTGCCCGCCTCAAGCGCAGTCTGGTGCGCACCAAGGAGAATATCGGTTCCGGTTTCTTCGGCCTGTTCCGTGGCAAGAAGATCGACGACGAGCTGTTCGAGGAGCTGGAGACCCAACTGCTGACAGCCGATCTCGGCGTCGATACTACCAGCCGCATTATCGAAGGGTTGGTGCAGCATGCGGATCGCAAGCAGCTCAAGGATGCCGAGGCGCTCTACGGCCTGCTCAAGCAGGACATGGGCGAGATGCTAGCCAAGGTCGAGCAGCCGCTGGTGATCGACACCAGCAAGAAGCCCTACGTCATCCTGATGGTGGGCGTGAACGGCGTCGGCAAGACAACCACCATCGGCAAGCTGGCCAAGCAGTTCCAGGCCGAGGGCAAGAGCGTGATGCTGGCCGCCGGCGATACCTTCCGTGCCGCCGCCGTCGAGCAACTGCAGGTGTGGGGCCAGCGCAACAATATCCCGGTGATCGCCCAGCACACCGGCGCCGACTCCGCCTCCGTCATCTATGACGCCATCGAGGCTGCCCGCTCCCGCGGCGCTGACGTATTGATCGCCGACACTGCCGGCCGCCTGCAGAACAAGAGCAACCTGATGGAAGAGCTCAAGAAGGTGGTGCGGGTGATGAAGAAGCTGGACGATGCGGCGCCCCACGAGATCATGCTGACTCTGGACGCCGGCACCGGCCAGAACGCCCTGAGCCAGGCCAAGCTGTTCAGCGAGGCGGTGGGCCTGACCGGCATCACCCTTACCAAGCTGGACGGCACCGCCAAGGGCGGCGTCATCTTCGCGGTGGCTGACAAGTTCCAGATCCCGATCCGCTACATCGGGGTGGGCGAGGGGATCGACGATCTGCGTCCGTTCGTCGCCAACGACTTCATCGAGGCGCTTTTCAGTCGCGAGGAGTGATCTCCTTCGCGATGAGCAAGCTCGGGCGCCGCGAGTCGTGCGCCCCCAACCCCGACCCTGGTCGGGGTTGGTCACTGTCAGGGAACCGTTATGATCCGTTTTGACAAGGTCAGCAAGGTCTACAGCGGCGGCCATCAGGCGCTGCAGAAGGTCAGTTTTCACCTGCGCAAGGGGGAGATGGCCTTCCTGACCGGGCACTCGGGTGCAGGCAAGAGTACTCTCCTCAAACTCATCAGCGTGATGGAACGGCCCACCGACGGCCGTGTTTTCTTTCATGGCGACGACGTCAGCCATATCAAGCGGGGGGAGATCCCCTACGTGCGCCGCCAGATCGGCATGATCTTCCAGGATCACCGGCTGCTGATGGACCGCACCGTGTTCGACAACGTGGCGTTGCCGCTGGTGATCGACGGCTACAGCCATGCAGACATCAACAAACGGGTGGCGGCGGCGCTCGACAAGGTGGGGCTGCTCGGCAAGGAACGCTACCAGCCGCGCATGCTCTCCGGCGGCGAACAGCAGCGGGTCGGCATCGCCCGGGCCATCGTCAACAAGCCGCCACTGCTGCTGGCGGATGAACCGACCGGCAACCTGGATCCCCAGCTCTCCATGGACATCATGCGGCTGTTCGAGGAGTTCAACCGCTTCGGTGTCTCCGTGCTGATTGCCACCCACGATCTGGGGCTGATCGCCCGCATGCGCTATCGCACCCTGACCCTCAAGGCGGGTCGCATGTATTCGGCAGGGGAGGAGCTCTGATGGCTATCGTTCGTCATAAACAGCCACCGCTACGGCGCTTCATGATGTACTGGGTCGACCATGCCCGGCAGGCTTTTTCCAGCCTGGGGGAGCTGTGGCGCAACCCGCTTGCATCGCTGATGACGCTGGCGGTGCTGGGGGTCAGTCTGGCGCTGCCCTCCTGTTTCCACGTGCTGTTGAAAAACGCCGAGGTGGTAGAGGGCAGTTGGCAGACCAGCTCTCAGATCTCCCTCTATCTGCGCAAGGATCTGCCCGAGCAGAACATCCTCGACATGAAACAGCGGATCCTGCTCTACCCGGAGGTGGAGTCGGTCACCTACATGAGCCGGGATGAGGCGCTCAAGGAGTTTCGCGAGATCTCCGGGTTTGGCGATGCGCTCGACTACCTCGACAGCAATCCGCTGCCGCCGGTACTGAGCGTGATCCCGGATCCGCGTTGGCAGAACCCGGAAGGGGCGGCCGAGCTGCTCAACAAGCTCAACAACGAAGACGGGGTCGAGCAGGGCAAGCTGGATCTGCAGTGGCTGACCCGGCTGCAGGGGATCATGAACCTGCTGCGCCACACCATCACCGGCATCGCGGTGCTGCTGCTCTCCGCCGTGCTGCTGATCGTCGGCAACACGCTCAGGCTGAATATTCTCAACCAGCGCTCCGAGATCGAAGTGCTCAAGCTGGTGGGGGCGACCGATGCCTTCATCCATCGTCCTTTCCTTTATACCGGCATCTGGTTCGGGGTCATCGGTGGCATGCTGGCCTGGTGGTTGACCGAAGTGATGGTGATCTGGAGCGAAGGGGTGGTGAAGGAGCTGGCTGGCCTCTACAACAGCAACTTCCGGCTGGTGGGGATGGGGGCGGTGGACGGGATCAACCTGATCCTGCTGGGCGCCTTGCTGGGGCTGATCGCCTCCTGGTTTTCGGTCCATCGTCACATTCGCGACATCGAACCGTCCTGATTAATTTATCAGCGTTTTAAAGCGCTGGATTTTGCGACCTGGATCAAGTAAAAGAGTGGCCGTTTCTGGCACGGCCGCCGTTCTGGGAGTAATCTGAACATTGCCGATCTTCGGGATCTTCTCTGGATCCTGTGAACCTTCTGATTTATAAGCAGTCTACAAATGCTGAAGAATTTATACGGGTGTGGCCCCTATGCCTTGCTCGTCTGACTTGGCAAGCATGTGAAGGTTGCGAGCTCCGCAACAATGGACTTAGCATGCTACTTTTCGGGGGTCCTTTATTGTGACCCCCTTTTTTTGACTGTTCATTCATGATTCATCCTGCCGGCCTAAGATAACCCCGGTTCAAACATGCTCAGCATGTTTGATGCAGGCCGCAGAATGGCGTCCGGTCAGTAGACAGGCCCTCTCAGGGTGTTAGACTGATTCGATTGAAAAGTAAGAGGTAGAACATGGGAACTTCATTGCAGCGCACTATGGCTCTGATTCCGCAAGGTAGTCTGGAAGGCTATATCCAGGCAGTAAACTCGATTCCGGTGCTGAGCGCAGAGGAAGAGCGTGAACTGGCTGAGCGTTTGCAGCAGGGTGGCGATCTCGAGGCTGCCCGTCAGCTCGTTATGTCGCACCTGCGCTTTGTCGTTCATGTCGCCAAGAGTTATGCCGGCTACGGTCTGCCCCAGGCCGACCTGGTGCAGGAAGGCAATATCGGCCTGATGAAGGCGGTCAAGCGCTTCGACCCGAGTGTCGGCGTGCGCCTGGTCTCTTTTGCAGTGCACTGGATCAAGGCCGAAATTCACGAATACGTTCTGCGCAACTGGCGCATGGTCAAGGTGGCGACCACCAAGGCCCAGCGCAAGCTGTTCTTCAATCTGCGCAAATCCAAGAAACGTCTGGGCTGGCTGAACCACGAAGAGGTGCAGGCCGTGGCTGCCGACCTCGGGGTTTCCGCCGCCGACGTTACCGAGATGGAAGCGCGCATGAGCAACTACGATCAGGCCTTCGATCTGGTCGGTGATGACGAAGAAGAGGGCGGTTTCGCGCCAGTTCACTATCTGGAGGACAAATCCTCCGATCTGGCCGCCACCATCGAGAACGACAACTGGGACGATCATGCGGCCCGTCGCCTGAGCTCGGCCCTGGCTACCCTGGACGAGCGCAGCCAGCACATCATCCGTGCCCGCTGGCTCGACGATGAGAGCAAGACCACCCTGCAGGAGCTGGCCGATACCTACGGCGTCTCCGCCGAGCGGGTGCGTCAGCTTGAGAAAAACGCCCTCAAGAAGCTGAAGGATGCGATGGAAGCATAAGCCTGTGCGCCGAGCGGGTCCGTCAACTTGAGAAAAATGCTCTCAAGAAGCTGAAAGATGCCACGGAAGCCTGATGCTTCCTCTCATAAAAACAGGGCCTGATGGCCCTGTTTTTGTTTGACGGGGATCTGGTCGGCCTTGCCTTGGTTACCCTTGTGTATGGTATGTTGCCGCCACTGCCACAGTAGGGAGAGCAGATAGTGAAACTCTTGAACGACTTGTTTACCAACAACCGCGAGTGGGCGGAACGGATCAAGGCCGAGGATCCCGAATTCTTTGCTACCCTCTCCGCCCAGCAGGCCCCCGAATACCTCTGGATCGGCTGCTCCGACAGCCGGGTACCCGCCAACCAGCTGATGGGGCTGCTGCCGGGGGATGTGTTCGTCCACCGCAACGTCGCCAACCTGGTAGTACACACCGACTTCAACTGCCTCTCGGTGCTGCAATACGCGGTCGAGGTGCTCAAGGTGAAGCACATCATCGTCTGCGGCCACTACGGCTGCGGCGGCGTCAAGGCGGCGATGCAGAACCAGGAGCTGGGGCTCATCGACAACTGGCTGCGCAACATCAAGGATGTCTACTTCAAGTATCGTGAGCAGCTGGATGCCATCGAGGATGAGCACGAGCGCTTCGACTACCTGTGTGAGCTGAACGTGGCCGAGCAGGTGGCCAACGTCTGTCACACCACCATCATCCAAAACGCCTGGCGCAAGGGGCAGGAGCTGGCGGTACACGGCTGGATCTACGGCATCAAGGACGGTCTGCTGCACGATCTCGATCTCTGCATCAGCGGGCCGGAGCAGATCCCGGACGTCTATCGCGCCTGGCCGGACATGCGTCCGACCCACCGCCGTCGCTGAGGAGCATCCTGTTGGCACCGGCCCTCTATCTGCAGATCAAGCAGCACATTCTGGACGGGATCCGCGAACGCCACTATCAGGCTGGCGACCGGATCCCGACCGAGGCCGCCCTGTGCGAGCAGTTCGCCGTGAGCCGGATGACGGTCAACAAGGCGCTGCGCGAACTGGTGGCCGAGGGGTGGCTGGTGCGTACCGCCGGCTCCGGCAGCTTCGTGGCGGACAGGCGCACCGAGTCGCCGTTGCTGGCCATTCGCAACATTGCCGACGAGATCGCCGAGCGGGGCAGCGAATACAGCGGCCGGGTGATCCGGTTGCAGCGCCAGGCCGCCGATGAGAAGGTGGCGGTGCAGCTGGGCCTGCGGGTCGGCGCCCCCATCTTCCACAGTCTCATCGTCCATCAGGCTGATGGCGAGCCGCTGCAGCTGGAAGAGCGCTTCGTCGATGCCGAGCGGTTGCCACAGTACGGTGAGCAGGACTTTGCCAGCCAGACCCCCAACCGTTATCTGATGGAGGTCTGCCCCCTCTCCGAGATGGAGCACGTGGTGGAGGCGGTGCTGCCAAGTGCCGGCGAGGCCGGCTTGTTGCAGGTGCGGGTCGACACCCCCTGCCTGCTGCTGCATCGGCGTACCTGGTCCGACGGTTATCTGGTCTCCTATGCCCGTTTGCTGTCGCCTGGCTCCCGCTACAAGTTGAGCTCCAAGACCAGTCTCAGCTAATTGTATATACATATTATTTTTGACAAAGCCCGCCTCTGGCGGGCTTTTTTGTGTTTAAGCTCTAATGAATACGCTGTTATCAAGATGTGAACTTGATCCTTTCTTTCCCGTCAGAGATCGGATATAAATTAATGTATATACATTTAGAGGTCGGTATGAACAAGGAATTGTTGAACTGCGAGCGGGTCTGGCTCAACGTGACACCCGCCACCCTGCGCTCCGATCTGGCCGACTACGGTCTGCTGGAACCCCATGCCCTCGGCGTTCACGAGGGGCGGATCCACGCCCTGGTGCCGATGCAGGATCTCAAGGGCCCCTATCCCGCCCATTGGCAGGACATGAAGGGCAAGCTGGTCACCCCCGGCCTCATCGATTGCCACACCCACCTCATCTTCGCCGGCAGCCGCGCCGAAGAGTTCGAACTGCGCCAGAAGGGGGTGCCCTATGCGGAGATCGCCCGCAAGGGCGGCGGCATCATCAGCACGGTGCGCGCCACCCGCGCCGCCAGTGAGGATCAGCTGTTTGAGCTGGCGCTGCCGAGGGTGAAATCCCTGATCCGGGAAGGGGTCACCATGGTGGAGATCAAGTCCGGCTACGGCCTCACCCTGACGGATGAGCTCAAGATGCTGCGGGTCGCCCGCCGACTGGGGGAGGCGCTGCCGATCCGGGTCAAGACAACCCTGCTGGCGGCCCATGCAGTGCCGCCGGAGTATCGCGACGATCCCGACTCCTGGGTCGAGACCATCTGTCAGGAGATCATCCCGGCCGCCGCCGAGGCGGGCCTGGCCGATGCGGTGGACGTCTTCTGTGAACACATCGGCTTCTCGCTGGCCCAGACCGAGCAGGTCTATCTGGCGGCGGATCAATACGGTCTGGCGGTGAAAGGGCACATGGATCAGCTCTCCAACCTCGGTGGCAGCACGCTGGCCGCCAACTTCGGCGCCCTCTCGGTGGATCACCTGGAGTACCTGGATCCGGAGGGGATCCAGGCGCTGGCCCATCGCGGCGTGGTGGCCACCCTGCTGCCCACCGCCTTCTACTTCCTCAAGGAGACCAAGCTGCCGCCGGTCGCTGCGCTGCGCAAGGCGGGGGTGCCGATGGCGGTCTCCTCCGACATCAACCCGGGCACGGCCCCCATCGTCTCGCTGCGGATGGCCATGAACATGGCCTGCACCCTGTTCGGCCTGACCCCGGTGGAGGCCATGGCCGGAGTGACCCGCCATGCCGCCCGCGCGCTTGGCGAGCAGGAGCAGCTGGGGCAGCTCAGGGTCGGCATGCTGGCGGACTTTCTGGTCTGGAACTGCGGCCATCCGGCCGAGCTCAGCTACCTCATTGGCGTCGATCAGCTGGTGAGCCGGGTGGTCAACGGCGAGGAGACGCTCCATGGATAAGTTCAACCCGGTTGACATGTCGGTCTGGCAGGGGCGCCAGGATCCGGAAGATGGCGAGCTGGCCCTGCGCTGGCACGACAAGGTACAACCCTGGCCACAAGCCGGCAGCACCGCTGCGGGCGTAGCCCTGGTCGGCTTTGCCTGTGACGAGGGGGTGCGCCGCAACAAGGGGCGGGTAGGGGCCGCCGGTGCGCCGCTGGCGGTGCGCAAGCTGCTGGCCAACAGCGCCTGGCATCTGGGTCGACCCGTCTATGACTGTGGTGACGTGAACTGCGAGGATGGCGATCTCGACGCCGCCCATGGCCGCCTGGCCGAACGGGTGGCCCGCTTGCTGGACGAGGGGCACTTCCCGCTGGTGCTGGGGGGCGGCCATGAGGTGGCCTTCGGCAGCTGGAGCGGCCTCAACCTGCATCTGGCTGGCCGTGGCCGGGTCGGCATCATCAACTTCGATGCCCACTTCGACCTGCGCATGAAGCTGGAGCAGGCGAGCTCCGGCACCCCCTTCTTCCAGATTGCCGAGCAGTGCGCCGCCCAGGGTACGCCGTTTACCTACGCCTGCCTCGGGGTGGCCGAGACCGCCAATACCCAGGCGCTGTTCGCGCGCGCCGAGGCGCTGGGGGTGTGGCACGTGCTGGACGAGGTGATGACGCCGGCCGAGCTGCCGGTCTTGTTAAGCGGGCTGGATGCCTTTATCGCCCGCTGCGATCACCTCTATCTGACCATCGATCTCGACGTGCTGCCGGCAGCCGTGATGCCGGGAGTGAGTGCCCCCGCCGCCCGTGGCGTGGAGCTGGCAGTCATCGAACCGCTTATCGCCCATATCCGGGCCAGCGGCAAGCTCAGGCTCGCCGATCTGGCCGAATACAACCCGAGTCTGGATCAGGACAACCGCAGTGCCCGCGTGGCTGCGCGGCTGATCCATCAGTTAACCAAGTAGCGGCCTGCCACTGGCCGGCCGCCACCCTGCTGCATCGATAAACAAGGAGTGTATATGTCTGAGCAACACCAGGATCCCCGCCACGATCCCAATCGCGTGATCCGCGCCCCGCGCGGCACCAAGCTGACCGCCAAGAGCTGGCTCACCGAAGCGCCGCTGCGGATGCTGATGAACAACCTGGATCCCGAGGTGGCCGAGCATCCCCAGTCGTTGGTGGTGTATGGCGGCATCGGCCGCGCCGCCCGCAACTGGGCCTGCTTCGACAAGATCGTCGAGGTGCTGACCCGGCTCGAGGAAAACGAGACTCTGCTGGTGCAGTCCGGCAAGCCGGTCGGGGTGTTCCAGACCCACAAGGACGCACCGCGAGTGCTGATCGCCAACTCCAACCTGGTGCCGCACTGGGCCAACTGGGAGCACTTCAACGAGCTCGATAAAAAGGGCCTGATGATGTACGGCCAGATGACCGCCGGATCCTGGATCTACATAGGCACTCAGGGGATCGTGCAGGGCACCTACGAGACCTTCTTCGCGGTGGCCAACCAGCACTTCAACGGCGAGCCCAAGGGGCGCTGGATCCTGACCGGCGGGCTCGGCGGCATGGGTGGCGCCCAGCCGCTGGCCGCCACCATGGCCGGCTTCTCGATGATCGCGGTGGAGTGCGACGAGACCCGCATCGATTTTCGTCTGCGTACCCGTTATGTGGACAAGAAGGCCCACAGCCTGGATGAGGCGCTGGCCATGATCGAAGAGGCCAGGCAGAGCGGCAGCGCCGTCTCCGTCGGTCTGCTCGGCAACGCCGCCGACGTGTTCGCCGAGCTGGTGGCCCGTGGCATTACCCCGGACGTGGTGACCGACCAGACTTCTGCCCACGACCCGGTGCATGGCTACCTGCCCCAGGGCTGGAGCGTGGCCCAGTGGCGCGCGCTGCAAAAATCCGCTCCCCAGGAGGTGAACGTCGCCGCCCGCCACTCCATGGCTCGGCAGGTCGAAGCCATGCTGACCCTGCAATCTCGCGGCGCAGCGACCCTGGATTACGGCAACAACATCCGCCAGATGGCGCTGGAGGAGGGGGTGAAAAACGCCTTCGACTTCCCCGGCTTCGTCCCGGCCTACATTCGCCCGCTGTTCTGCGAGGGGATTGGCCCGTTCCGCTGGGTGGCGCTCTCCGGCGATCCGGAAGATATCTACAAGACCGACCAGAAGGTGAAAGAGCTGATCCCCGATGATCCTCACCTGCACAACTGGCTCGACATGGCTCGCGAGCGCATCGCCTTCCAGGGCCTGCCGGCGCGGATCTGCTGGGTCGGGGTCAAGGATCGGGTGCGCCTCGGCCTGGCCTTCAACGAGATGGTCAAGAATGGCGAGCTGAAAGCCCCCATCGTCATCGGCCGCGATCACCTGGATTCCGGCTCGGTGGCGAGCCCGAACCGCGAGACCGAGTCGATGATGGATGGCTCCGATGCCGTTTCCGACTGGCCGCTGCTCAACGCCCTGCTCAACACGGCCGGCGGCGCGACCTGGGTCTCTCTGCACCACGGTGGCGGTGTGGGCATGGGCTTCTCCCAGCACTCCGGCGTGGTGATCGTCTGTGACGGCACCGATGACGCCGCCAAGCGGGTCGGTCGCGTACTGCGCAACGACCCGGCTACCGGGGTGATGCGTCACGCCGACGCCGGCTACGAGATTGCCATCAACTGCGCCCACGAGGCGAAACTGGATCTGCCGATGATTGACGGCGCCAACGGTGTCAAAGGAAAGGTGTAACACCATGTTTGAATTGACTATTACTCCGGGCGAGCTGGATCTTGCCACCCTGCGCCGCGTCAGCCGCGAGCCGGTACACGTTTCACTGGATCCCGCCGCTCTGGCGGGGATCCACGCCTCCGCCGCCGTGGTCACCAAGGTGATCGAGCAAAACCGGGTGGTGTATGGCATCAACACCGGCTTTGGCCTGTTGGCTAACACCCGCATTCCGGTGGAGCAGCTGGACGAGCTGCAGCGCTCCATCGTGCTCTCTCATGCGGCGGGGATTGGCGAGTACATGGATGACGCCACCGTGCGGCTGATGATGGTGCTCAAGCTCAACTCGCTGGCGCGCGGCTTCTCCGGCATCCGGCTGGTGGTGCTGGAGGCCCTGATGCGACTCATCAATGCCGAAGTCTACCCGGTGGTGCCGAAGAAGGGCTCCGTCGGCGCCTCCGGCGATCTGGCGCCGCTGGCCCACATGAGCTGTCTGCTGATCGGGGAGGGCAAGGCCCGCCACGCTGGCGAGCTGATCGATGCCGCCACGGCCCTGAAGATTGCCGGGCTGGAGCCCATCGCGCTGGCACCGAAAGAGGGGCTGGCCCTGCTCAACGGCACCCAGGCGAGCACCGCCTTCGCGCTGGAAGGCTTGTTCCACGCCGAGGATCTCTACGCCGGCGCTATTACCATCGGCGCCATGAGCGTGGAGGCGGCCCTTGGCAGCCGCCGCCCGTTCGATGCCCGCATCCACGCGGTGCGTGGTCAGCGTGGCCAGATTGACGCGGCCGCCTGCTATCGCCACCTGCTGGTGGATGGCAGCGAGATCGGCATGTCCCATCACAACTGCGAGAAGGTGCAGGATCCCTACTCCCTGCGCTGCCAGCCGCAGGTGATGGGTGCCTGCCTGACCCAGATCCGCCAGGCGGCCGAGGTATTGGCGAGCGAGGCCAACGCGGTCTCCGACAATCCGCTGGTGTTTGCCGAGGACGAAGATATCCTCTCCGGCGGCAACTTCCACGCAGAACCCGTGGCCTTCGCCGCCGACAACCTGGCGCTGGCCATCGCCGAGATCGGGTCGCTGTCCGAGCGGCGCATGGCGCTGCTGATCGACTCGCGGATGTCTGGTCTGCCGGCCTTCCTGGTCAACAACGGCGGGGTGAATTCGGGCTTCATGATCGCCCAGGTCACCTCGGCGGCGCTCGCCTCCGAGAACAAGACCCTGGCCCATCCGGCCTCGGTGGACAGCCTGCCGACGTCTGCCAACCAGGAGGATCACGTCTCCATGGCCACCTTCGCCGGCCGTCGACTGGCGGACATGGCCGAGAACACCCGTGGCATTCTGGCGGTGGAACTGCTGGCGGCAGCGCAAGGGCTGGATTTTCGTGCTCCCCTGCGCAGCACCGAGCTCATCGAGCTGGCCAAGGGCCGGCTGCGGGAAGAGGTCAGCTTCTATGACAAGGACAGGTACTTCGCACCGGACATCGAGGCGGCCGCCGCGCTGCTGGGCCGTGCCAGCTACAACGACCTGCTCCCTGCCGGCGTGTTGCCGAGCCTCTAAGCAGCCATCCCGCCCATAGCAAAAGACCGCCCAATCGGGCGGTCTTTTCGTTGCTGCGGTTGGTGCGCGGTTATTCGTGCTCGAACATCAGGAACAGGTACACCACGAACAGCACCAGGTGAGTGGCTCCGTGCAGCACATTGGTGCGGCCGCTGCTGAAGGTCACCTTGCACACCATCAGGGTGGTGAACAGCAGTACCATGTCGGCGGCGGAGAGGCCCAGGCGCACCTCCTGCCCCAGCATGGCGCCGATGAACAGCACCGCAGGTACGGTGAGGGCGATGGTGGCCAGCACAGAGCCGAAGTAGAGGTTCATGGCCCGCTGCAGCTGATTGTTGAAGGCGGCCTTGATGGCGCCGACCGCCTCGGGGGCCAGCACGATACAGGCGACGATGAAGCCGCCCAGCGCTGGCGGCGCCGCCAGTACCTTGACCCCGTGGTTGATGGGAATGGCGAGGGTCTTGGCCAGCAGGATCACCACCACCAGATAGGCGAGCAGCAACAGGGTGTGGTAGACGTTGCTCTGCAGCGGGCCGTGGTGCTCTTCGTAATCCTCGTGATCGCTGTCGATGAAGAAGTGGCTGTGGCTGCGGGTCTGGATCAGCAGGAAGACACCATAGAGCAGCACCGAGATGATGATGAGCATCCAGGACATGGCGCTCGACATGCTGCCGATGTTGCCCCCTTCGGTGAAGTTGGGCAGCACCAGGCAGAGCAGGGCCAGCGGGATGATGGCCACCAGATAGGATTTGACCCCGTCCAGATTGAAGCTCTGGGTGTGGTAGCGCCAGCCGCCGAACAGCAGGGTGAAGCCCACCAGGCCGTTGGTCACCAGCATCACCACGGCAAACATGGTGTCGCGGGCCATCACTGGATTGGGTTCGCCGGTCAGCATGACCGAGGAGATCATCACCACTTCCAGCGAGATGACCGACAGGGTGAGGATCAGGGTGCCAAAAGGCTCGCCAAGCTTGATGGCAAGGGCATCCGAGTGGCGTACCACCGAGAAGATGGCCCAGGTGACGATGGCAAGCAGCACCGCCGAGACAGGAAGATAAATCCCGAGCGGAGTGGCCTCTGTCAGCAGGTCGCTGCCGAGCGTCTTGAAAAAGAGCAGGGTGAGCAGGCCAACGGGCAGGGCAATCTCTTGCCGGATAAATGACTTCATAGGCAATGGTTCTCATCATCTCATCAGGGCGGCGTGAGCCGACGGGTAAGGAACAGGGTGGCGGCGCCACATGAGGTGGCGTGCCTGTTCATGATAAGGGGAGTTGTCCGCTCAAGGGAAAATCATTTTGTTGCTCATTTTGTTGCAAAATATGAGCGGTCGGCCTCGGCAGTGTGGATCAGCGCTCACCCGTGTGGTTCTGATACCAGGCCAGCAGCCAGATCTTCAACTTGGTCAGCGCCATGGGCGGGGCATAGACATAGCCCTGGATCAGGTGCACGCCGTGCTGCTGCAGATAGTCGACCTGCTCCTGGCGCTCGACCCCTTCGGCGATCATCTCCATGCCCGACTCGCGGCCGAAGGCGATGGTGGCATCCAGCACGCTGCGCTTGAGGTCGTCGGTGCCTATGGTGTCGACGAACATCTTGTCGATCTTGATCTGGCGGATGCCGAGCCGTTGCAGGTAGGCGAAGCCGCCGTAACCGGTGCCGAAGTCATCCAGCTTGAAGTGGTAGCCCTGCTGTTGCAGGGCGGTGATCTCGATGACGGCCGTCTTGATGTCGGTGATGGGCTTGCGTTCGGTCAGCTCGAAGGTGAGCTGGGCGGGAGAGGGCCAGCCGTGCTGCAACAGCAGGTTGCGCAAATGCGGGTGCTCGAGGTGGGCGGCCACTATGTTGACGCTGACCCATTGGCCGGGGGCGAGCCTGGGCAGATCCGCGATGACCCTTTCCAGCAGCTGGCTGGTCATCGGCAGGATCAGCTGCTGCTCCTCTGCATAGTCGATGAAGGCGCCGGGCGGGATCAGGCCGCCGCCACGCTGCCAGCGCAGCAGCGCCTCGAAGCCGACCACCTGCTGGCTGCGGCTGTCGACCACGGGTTGATAGAAGGGCACGAACTCGCGCCGTGCCAGCCCGGCCTGCAGTAACCCCTTGAGCGAGCGCCGATAGTTGCGTAGCCCCCAGTAGGCGGCGACCAGCAGGGTGCCCACGGCGGCGCCGAGCCAGAGCCCATCGTGGCGGGCCTGCTGCTGGGCGTAGTGTTCGAGCGCCCGGCCTGCCCACAGGGTCTGCCTGATCTCCTGATTGGGGTCGAAAAAGCTCAGGCTCTGGCTGCCCTCCTCCTGCTTGATGCTGCTGTCACCGCGGGGAAAGATCGGGCTTGATGCCCCTGGCTGTTGCTGGCCGAACTCCAGATAGAAGCAGTTGGAGCAAGGGGTCTGCAACAAGGCATGGCTCCAGCTGTTGTTCAGTACCCAGTAGACGATGTTGCCACCGGTGCGGTAGTAGGCGACCAGCTCCTGCTCGGTGTGGAAGCGGGCCTGGGTGGCGGCGATCCCGAACTGCTCCTGATTGGTGTAGGGCGGCAGTTCGGCCGGGGTGAAGGGCAGATCCAGTCCCAGACTGGAACAGCCACCACCGTTGGCGAGCAGGATCCCCTGGATGCGGATGTGGCTGTTGTAGTAACGGGGGTCCCGCAGCAGGGTCATGTCTTGACGTCCGCAATCAAACTGGAAGCGGGTCAGCTGATGGCGGATGTTGTTGTCCAGCAGACGGTGGCGTTCCGCCAACGCGGTCTCGACCTCCATCTTCTTCTCTTGCAGCAACTGATGGGCCAGCGGGCCGCCGAGCAGCTGACTGATGGGCAGGCTGGCCAGCAGGGGCAGGCAGAACAGCAGCAGGCTGAGCCAGAGGGGGGAGATGGGTCGCAAGGTGCACCTGCCTGATGTGGGGATGGGATGCATATGGGTGGCATCATCATAGTGCATTAGCTGAATCGATTTGAGCGGAACCGATCACACTTGTGGCGTGAATTTATAATGTGCTGATAAATAATGGTTTTATAAAGTGAGTTGCTGAAGATTCAATCGCTGACCTGTCATAAATGACAATTGTCCAGCTTATCTGAAGTGGCTAGAGTAGCCGTGCGGTTTGACTCACCGTGTGTTCAATACTCCTGTATCTGTTTTTTTGTCAGTAGCACAGAGTGTTAGTTTTGATATGAGTGTTTCTTTTGGTCCCCTTTGTGGGACCATTTTTCTGCCCGTCGTTCAGCCAGTGCACTGAGTTTCCTCCTGTTTCTTTCCGTCATCCGTCATTTTTTGGCCGTCACCCCGCCCGGGGCTTGGTGTTCTCGTACCGGTTTGGGTATGCTCGCCCGCTTAATTCCAGAAGCGGGATCTTCGTCCATAGGCGCGCTTCGAGGTTGGCTGATACGATGAAGCCACATGGATGTTGTCGGGCATACGGAAAGGTACATGAAACTGACCACTCAGCTTGTCTCGTTTATCACCCTGTGCGTCATTGCGGCCATGGCCATGGTGCTGCTTGGCGGGGTGTTCAGCTTTCGCGAGCTGGGCATGGAGATGCAACAGAAGAAGGTCAACTCGCTGGTCGAGATCATCGACAAGCAGCTGGAGATGGCCGACGATCATCAGGATCTCACCCGCTGGCTGCCGACCCTGCTGCGCTCTGCCCACGTGGTGGAGCTGGAGATCCGCCAGGACAAGCAGCGGATCTACTGGTTTCGCGACGTACAGCAGCCGACTGACGAGAACCTGCTGATCCCCTATCACCAGCCCATGCCCCATCAGCCTGGCATGCAGGCCGACTTCAAGCTGGAGCGGCCGTTCAAGGAGTTCGAGTACTCCATGAAGGCGATGTCCGGCATCTCCCTTGGCGTTTTCATCGTGGTGTTCGGCCTCTGGTACTCCATCCGCTGGCTGCGGTTGCAGTTGCGGGGAGCCGAGTTGCTGGCGGAACGGGCCCAGCTGATCCTCGACAACAAGCTCACCAAGCTGTCCCACGATACAGCCGACGAGTGGCCGCAGCCGGCCAGTCAGGCTCTCGACTATCTGCTGGCCGAGCTGGCGGATGCCCGCAAGGAGCGCAGCCGCTTCGACAATTTCATTCGCAGCAACGCCTTCGTGGACAAGATGACCGGCATCGGCAACCGGCTGTTCTTCGACAACCGGCTGGAGAGCGCCATCATGGAGGCGAGCGTGATGAGCGGCGGCGTGCTGCTGATCGAGCTGGCCGGGCTGGAAGAGCTGGATCCCGAGCTGAACGGCCGCCAGAGCCAGGATCTGCTGATGGAGGCAAGCGCCTCCATCGCCGCTTTCGTGCGCAAGCACAACGGTGCCCTGCAGGCCCGTTATGCTGGCCAGGTGTTTGCCGTGCTGCTGCCCAACATGTCGGAAAGCGAGATGGTGGATGCCGCCGGCCAGCTGCACAAGAGCCTGCAGCGGCTGCACTGGCCCGAGGCGGTCAATCCGGATACCGCCGTCTATCTCGGCGCAGTTTGCTATCAGGCACAAGACTCCCTGCTCAAGGTACAGGAGGAGGCGGAGCTGGCGCTCAAGAGTGCGCGGCTGCAGGGCCACACCGGCTGGTTCCTCTTCGAGAAGCAACTGGACGAGGAGCAGAGCAGCAAGGGCACGGTACGCTGGCGCACCCTGATCGGCCGGCGCATCGAAGAGCACGGCATCGACTTCTACGTGCAGCCGGTGCAGCAGGAGCGGGATCAGGTGGTATTGCAGCAGGATCTGCTGATCCGGATCCACGACGAGCAGGGGCGGGAGCTGCAGGCCGGTGTCTTCATGCCGATGGCGGAGAAGGCGGGGTTGCTGCTGCCGCTGGATCGGCTGGTGGCGGAACAGACCCTCGGCCTGCTGCGCCAGCGCTCCGAACAGAGCTGCCCCATCAGCCTGACCCTCTGCGCCCAGAGCCTGCTGCACCGGGAGTTTCAGCGCTGGCTGTTCTTCGATCTGTTCCAGCTGCCGCGCAGCACCAACGAGCGCTTGATCCTGCAACTCTCCGAGGCTCAGGTCACCCGCCACTACGAGGCGCTCAAGCGGCCATTGCGGGCACTGCGGATGCTGGGCTGCCAGCTGGCCATCGATCACGCAGGTCAGGATGTGGTGAGCACCCAGTACATCAAGGAGTTCGAGATCAACTTCCTCAAGTTGCACCCCAGCCTGGTGCGCGAGATCCATACCCGCCAGGTCAACCAGATGGCGGTGCGCAGCCTGGTGGGGGGCTGTGCCAACACCCGCACCCGGGTCATCGCCGTGGGGGTGGAGAGCGGCGATGAGTGGAAGATGCTGCGCCACCTCGGGGTGCACGCCGGGCAGGGCCCCTGGTTCGCCGAGCCACAGCCATTGGTGCTGGAGCCTGCCGGCGCCTGATGAATGCAAGAGAGGGTCGCCTGGGCGACCCTCTCTTTTTGTGGTTCAGCGCCGGAATTGCGTCCTGCATGCCGTCACAGGCGCCCCTGCTCCCTCAGCCCCGCCAGCCCCTGCATGCCACCGGTGTGGATGAAGACGATCTTGCTGCCGCGCGGGATGCGGCCAGTCGCCAGCTCGCGAAACAGCCCCCACATCGCCTTGCCGCTGTAGATGGGCTCCAGCGGCAGGCCCGTCTCGGCGCTGAAGGTCTGCACCCACTGCCAGAGCGCCGGACTGAACTTGGCATAGCCGCCGTCGTGGTGATCCAGCGCGATCCGCCAGCCGGGCGTGTCGGCGGCGGCAGGGTTGAGCCGACGCACCTCGTCGGCGATGAAGCTCCCCCCCTTGAGTACCGCGATGGCGAGGATCTGTTCTCCTTCCCGCTTGCCGGCGATGAGCCCGGCCAGGGTGCCACCGCTGGCGCAGGGCAGCACCCAGAGATCCGGCGAGAAGGGGACTTCATCGACCAGCTCGGCCACCCCGGGAATGGCCAGCGGGCTGCTGCCCCCTTCCGGCACTATCAGGGTCTCTTCATCCTCGAATTGGGCCAGCCAGGCGGGATCCTGCCGCCGCCGGTAGCGCTGGCGGTCGACAAAAACGAGATCCATGCCCCAGCCTTTTGCTGCGCTCAGAGTGCAGTTGCTGACGGCTTCCGGCTCCCCGCGTATGATGCCGGTAGTACGCAGGCCAGATTGGCACCCCGCTGCCGCTAGGGCATGGATGTGATTGGAGTAGGCGCCGCCAAACGAGAGCAGATGGCGTTTGCCCTGCTCTCTGGCATGCAGCAGGTGGTACTTGAGCTTGCGCCACTTGTTGCCCGAGAGGACGGGGTGGATCAGATCGTCCCGTTTGCACCAGAGCTGGACTCCATGGGCGCTCAGTAGCGGATGTGAGACAGCTTGCAGCGGCGAGGGCAACAGGGCGGGCGGCAGGGGCAGCAGCGCCATCGGGGGCGATTGGGGTGACAATGAGTAATCGGTCATTTATCTGGAGGCTAATGCTCTGTTTATGCTAAGGTTTAATCCGTTTTGGGCAGCCAGGTGCGGGTTTCAATGAAACAACTTTTCAGACGTTCGACCCCCAGCCGTCAGGTAGGACTCCTGCTGGCCAGCGATCGGATCATGCTGGCTTCGCTCGGCAACCCACCTATCTTCGCCACCCGCGCCATCAACGGTCCGCAAGAGTGGTCCCAGGCCATGGCCGAGCTGTTCAGCCGCCACGGCCTCGCCAAGTCTAAGGTGCGAGTCGCCCTCGCGGCCAGCCTTTACCAACAGGTCCAGATCGACAAGCCCGCCGTTCCCGATGCCGAAATGGCCGGTGCCCTGCCCTGGGCGATCAAGGATTATGTCAGCGAATCCGTGCTGCAGCTCGCCATGGATTATGTGGATCTGCCCACCCCGCCGGCGGGCCGGCCGCGCATCAACGTGATCTGCGTGCCCAAGGCGCGGGTTCAGCAGCTGGCGGATGCGGTCAACGGCATCGCCAGCCTGGACGCCATCGTCAGCGACGAGCTGGCGATGACCGCGCTGTACGAGCCGGATCAGACGGTGCGCATGCTGCTGTGGCAGCCGAAGGGGCAGGATCTGCAACTGCTGGTGTTCCATCAGGGGGGGCTCTGCTTCTCCCGCCAGCTGCGCGGTTTTGGCGCCCTCACCGGCGAGCATGAGCCTGACGCCATGCTGCTCGATTCGCTGGCGCTGGAGATCCAGCGCTCCCTCGATTACTTGGTTGGCCAGCTCAAACTACCGGAACTCGGCCAGATGCAGCTCGCCATCGCCTCGCCCTTCATCGGTACCCTGGTGCGCCACATGGAGCAGACCTTCGGCTTTGCTGTCTCTGCCATGGCCAACAAGGCGATCCTGTCCGGCGTGGAATATCTCTCGGCCTATGCCGCCGCCCTGGGAGGTGAGCAATGAGCGCGCTTGCCATGTCGACTGCCAAGGTCAACAAGTCCGAATTACTGTCTGGCATCGAATATCTCTCGGCCTATGAAACTGCTCTGGGGGAGGATGCCTGATGAAACGCCAGATCAACCTCTACGGCGCCGAGTTTCGGCCCAGACGGCAGTGGGCCAGCCTCAACCAGATGGCGCTGGTATGGGGCGGCAGCGTGCTGTTGCTGCTGTGCGTCGCCGGTGTCATCGCCTGGCAGCAACACGCTGTCGAGCGCGAGCTGGTACAGGTGCGGGCGGCGCTGGAGATCAAGCGCGGCGAAGCGCAGCGGCTGGATGCCGAGCTGGCCCGCCATCAGGCCGATGGCCTGCTGCAACAGCAGCTTGCCACCAAACAGGAGGAGCTGACCGCCAAGCAGGGCTTGATACGGCAGCTGGGCAGCCTGGCATTGCAAAAATCCCAGGGCTATGCCGGGCTGATGGCCGATCTGTCCCGTATCCGCGATCCGCAGCTCTCCTTGCAGCGGATCGAGATCGCCGACGGCTACGTCAACCTATCCGGCTTCGCCGGGCGCAGCCAGGATGTGCCGGCCTGGGTCAACCGTTTCAAGCAGACCCCGTCGCTGGCGGGCAAGCAGTTTGGTGAGCTGACGTTAAGCCGTGACAAGGAGGGCCGGCTAGCCTTCCAGCTCAGCGGCATCGAGCGGGAGAAGCCCTGATGAGCCTGAAAGAGCAGTGGCAGGCATGGGCCGACAAGATCGCCGCCCTCAGCCAGCGCGAGCGGGTACTGATCCTGCTGACCGGGGTGGTACTGGTCGGCGCCGTTGCCATTTATGGTTGGCTGGATGGTGCCGCGGTGCGGCTGGAGCAGGAGCGGCTGGCGCTGAGTACTGCCCAGCGGGATCTGGAGATCATGGATCTCGAGAATCAGGGCAAGCAGGCCAAACTGGCGCGGGATCCTGATCTGCACGTGCGTACCCAGCTGGCTCAGCTGGATGGCGAGCTGGGCAGGCTGGACGCCGAACTCAAGGCCCAGACGGTGGATCTGATCCAGGCCCACGAGATGCCGGCCGTGCTGGAGGCCCTGCTGTCGCGCTCCGCCAATCTGCACATGGTGGCACTCACGTCGCTGACGCCGGAGCCGCTGATGGCGGGAGAGCAGCGCATCAACCTGTTCAAGCACGGCATCCGGCTCAAGCTGGAGGGCGGCTATTTCGATGTGTATCAGTATCTCAAGGCGCTGGAGGGGCTGCCGCGCCACTTCTACTGGAAGCAGTTTGACTACCAGGTGCAGGAGTATCCCAAGGCGGTGGTGGAGATGGAGATCTACACCCTCAGCACCAGCAAGGAGTTTATCCGTGGCTAGATGGTTCCCCCTGTGGGCGTGTCTGTTCAGTCTGCTGGCCCAGGCGCAGCCCGAGCTGTTGCAGGACCCCACCGCGCCTTTGAGCGGCGCGACCAGCGGCGCCAGTGCAACCGGCCAGCGCGAGGCCGGTCTGCCCAGGCTGCAGAGCATCATGCTGGGCAATGGCCCGGCACTGGCGGTGCTCAACGGCAGCAGTTATCGGGTCGGCCAGCAGGTCGACGGTTATCGCGTGGTGGCCATAGGTGCAGATGCCGTGGTGCTGGAGAAGGGGGGCAAGCGCCAGTCGCTGACCCTGTTTGCCAGCAAGGTCCGGATCTGAACGCGCTCCACCCGGGATGGGCGGAGCCAGGTTTGTCGAGTTCAATTGCAAGTCAGGGTGCACTTATTACATGAAAAAACATCATCTCTGCCTGATCTCCGCCGCCGTGCTGACGGCAGGCTGTACCAGCTACCGGCACCCCGAACCCGTGCAGGCCAAGGACGCACTCAGGCATGCCATGACCGAGCAGAACAAGGGCGGGGCCCTGACCAGCGTACCCAAGTCGGTACAGAGCGAACTGCTGCAGCTCAATCGTCCACCCCAGGCCATCAGCATGCCGGAACCGCGGCTGCGTATTGCCGCCCACGACGTGGATGCGGTGGAGTTTTTCGGCTCCCTGTTCAAGGGCTCCCGCTACAGCGTGGCGGTGCACCCCGGGGTGGCGGGCCAGATCTCGGTCGAGCTCAAGGACGTGACCCTGACCGAAGTGCTGGCCGTGGTGGGCGACATGTACGGCTTCGACGTGCAGCGCAAGGGCAACGTGTTCCACGTCTATCCGGCCGGGCTGCGCACCGAGACCATTCCGGTCAACTACCTGATGATGTCCCGGCGCGGCCTCTCCCGCACCTCGGTCAGCACCGGCGGGGTGACGGCCAACGACAACAATGGCAACAGCAACAGCTTTGACAATGCCAACGGCAGTAACAACAGCACCAGTAACAGCAACCGCTCCTCCAACGGCAGCTCGAACAGCGACAGCAACGGCACCCGCATCGAGACCGACACCAACAGCGACTACTGGACCGATCTGCGCGACACCCTGCAGACCCTGATCGGCAGCGGCGACGGCCGCGCCGTCATCACCAGCCCACAGGCGGGCCTGGTGACCATTCGGGCCTATCCGAAGGAGCTCAAGGCGGTGCGCGAGTTCCTCAATCAGTCAGAGAGCCACTTGAAGCGCCAAGTGGTGCTGGAGGCGCGGATCCTGGAGGTGGCCCTCAACGAGGGTTACGAGCAGGGGGTAGACTGGAGTGGTCTCTCCGCCAGCTGGGATGGCAACAAGGGCATTACCGGCGGTGGTTCGGCAGCGCCTTCCCAACTGCCCACCACCCCCAACCAGATCTTCAGCGCCCTGGGCGGCGGGGCCGGCTTCAAGATTTCTGACGGCAACTTCAACGTGGCGGTCAACCTGCTCAAGACCCAGGGGGACGTGAACACCCTCTCCAGCCCGCGGGTGACGGCGACCAACAACCAGAAGGCGGTGATCAAGGTGGGGACCGACGAGTATTTCGTCACCAACGCCTCCACCACCATCACCACGACTTCCACGGGTACGGACAAAACTCCCAACGTGGAGCTGACCCCCTTCTTCTCCGGCATCGCGCTGGACGTGACGCCGCAGATCGACGAGGAGGGCAAGGTGCTGCTGCATATCCACCCCTCCGTCATCGACACCGAAGAGCAACAGAAGACCATCGACATGGGCACCTCGGGAGGGACCCTTCAACTGCCGTTGGCCAAGAGCTCGATCCGCGAGTCCGATACCGTGGTGCAGGCCAACAATGGCGACATCATCGTCATCGGCGGCCTGATGAAGACCGACAAGCAGGAGATCGTCAGCAAGGTGCCGTTGCTGGGGGACATTCCCTGGGTCGGCGAGGCTTTCACCAACCGCCGCGAAAGCACCAAGAAGGTGGAGCTGGTGATCCTGCTCAAGCCGACCGTGGTGGAGAAGGACACCTGGCAGAACGAACTGCAGCGCTCCTCCGAGCTGCTCGACAAATGGTATCCGCCCAAGGGCTGAGTCATGATCCTGGACCGGTTTGACCAAATGCCGGGGGCCATCACGGGCTCCCGGGCAGAGATGGCAGGTGATTGCCCATGTACCTGAACCACTTCGGTTTGCAGGAGGCTCCCTTCGGCCTCACCCCCAACACCGGTTTCTATTACGGGCTGCCCCCGCACGAGGAGGCGCTGCAGGTGCTCAACTGGGCGCTGGCGCAGGGGGAGGGCTTCATCAAGGTGACCGGCGAAGTCGGTACCGGCAAGACCCTGCTCTGCCGCAAGCTGCTGAGCGAACTGGGCTCCGAGGAGCGGCCGGTGCGGCTGGCCTGGTTGCCCAACCCCCACCTCAACCCGGCCGAGCTGCGCATCGCCCTGGCGCTGGAGCTGGGACTGGCGGTGCGGGATCAGAGCGAGCTGGACCTGACCGATCGTATCCATCGCCACCTCATCGCCTTGCACCAGCAGGGGAGCCGGGTGGTGGTGCTGATCGACGAGGCGCAGGCGCTGCCGGACGAGACGCTGGAGGCAATCCGGCTGTTCGGCAACCTGGAGACCGAATCAAGCAAGCTGCTGCAGATCGTGCTGTTCGGCCAGCCGGAGCTGGATACCAGGCTGGCCAAGCCCCATCTGCGCCAGCTGCGCCAGCGGATCGGCTTCTCCTACTGCCTGCGGTCGCTGCGTTTCGATGAAACCCGGGCCTACCTGGAGCACAGATTGCAGATTTCCGGTTATCGCGGGGCCCCGCTGTTTGGCGGCCGGGCGCTGCGCCAGCTGTGGCGCGCCTCGCGCGGCATTCCGCGACTCATCAACATACTGGCGCAGAAGTGCCTGATGCTGGCCTATGGCCAGGGGGCGCGCCAGATTGATAGCCGGCTGGTGCGGCTGGCTGTGCGCGACACCGACGATGCCCGCCGCTTCGTGCCGCGGCGCTGGTGGCCACTCGTGCTGCTGCTGGGTTGTGCCCTCGCCTATGGAGTCTGGCAATGAGCGTGATCAATCAGATGCTCAAGGATCTGGAACAGCGCCAGCAGGGGGGCGAGGGGGCCGTCTATGTGCCGCCCGTGCGCCAGCAGGGCTGGTGGATGCTGCTGCTGACCCTGATCTGCGGGCTGGCCCTTGGCATTCTGGGCTGGCGTACCTGGATCTACTGGCAGCAGAGCCAGCAGGTCGCCGAGGCCCGCCAGCTGCAGGCGGCCGGCGAGCCCAAACCGGACGCCATCGCCCGTGCGGTTCCCGTAGCGGTGCCGGCCAGTGCAGAACAGGAGCCGGTGGATCAGGTGGTGGCGTTGCCGACCCCGCGCCACCTTGCTGCCCCGCCTGCCGCCGAGCCGCAGGAGGCGCAGGAGAGTGCAGCCGATGACGCCGAGGTGGCCGCCATCGATGAGGAGGGGCCGAGCGACGAGGAGCTGCAACCCGATCTCTATGCCGAGCTCGCGGCGGAGCAGGAGGCCCCCGCGGCCGCGCCGCGCAAGCCCGGCGTGCTCAAGATAGAGACGGTCAACCTCTCCGAGGCCGAACTGGCCACCCTGGCCGAGCGCAAGGCCACCACCGCCATGGCCAAGGGGCAGCTGCGCGATGCCCAGGACAACTACTATCAGGTGCTGGCCCACGATCCCCGCAATCAGGGAGCGCGCGAGCAGCTGGCGGGTCTGCTCTACGGCGAGGGTCGGCTGAGCGAGGCAAGCCAGTTGCTGGAAGAGGGGCTCAGATTCGATCCCGAACAGGCCGATTTCCGGCTGCTGCTGGCGCGGCTCGCCATCAGTAGTGGCGATCAGCTCAAGGCGCTCGGCTGGCTGACCGGCCATCGACCGGATCTGGCCAGCAATCTGGATTATTACGCCACCTGGGCCGGGCTGAGCCAGGAGCTGGGTCAGCATGCCGAGGCGGCGGATCTTTACGTGAAATTGTTGCGCCAGCAGCCGGATCAGGGCCGCTGGTGGCTCGGGCTCGGGGTGGCCGAAGATGGCCAGGGCCACAGCCAGCGGGCGCTGGATGCCTATCGCAATGCCCAGTTGCACGGCAACCTGGGCGAGGCGTCGACCAGCTGGCTCGAACAGCGGATTGCCCAGCTCGCCCCCTGACGGGCGGCCGGGATCACTTTTTTGGAGTTTGCATGGCACAACCCAGACTGAAAATGCGCCTCGGCGACCTGCTGGTACAAGAGCAGATCATCTCGGATGATCAGCTGCAGCTCGCCCTGCAGCAGCAGCGTCAGACCGGCCGCAAGCTGGGCACCACCTTGATCGATCTCGGCTTCATCAGCGAGGTGCAACTGCTGCAGTTCCTCGCCCGTCAGCTGGATGTACCCTTCTTCGATCTCAACAACCTCACCATAGATGCGTCGGCGGTGCCGCTGCTGCCGGAAGTGCAGGCGCGCCGCTACCGTGCGCTGGCGGTCAACCTCACCGACAACAAGGTGACGGTAGCCATGTCGGATCCGGCCGATTTGAGCGCCCTCGACGCCATCGCGGCGCTGCTGCGCCCGCGGGAGATGGGGCTGGCGGTGGCGCGGGAAGGCCAGCTGCTGGAGTATTTCGACCGCCTCTATCGCCGCACCCGCGAAATAGAGAGCTTCGCCGAACAGCTGCACGAGGAGTATCAGGACGCCGGCTTCGAGCTGGGTTCCAGCAATCTGGGGGCAGGTGATGAGGGGGAGGCGACGGTGGCCAAGCTGCTGCGCTCCCTGTTCGAGGATGCGGTGCAGGTGGGGGCTTCCGATATCCACATCGAGCCGGACGAGAAGGTGCTGCGCATTCGCCAGCGTATCGACGGCATCCTGCACGAGAACATCCTGAGCGAGGTGCGTATCGCCCAGGCGCTGGTACTGCGCCTCAAGCTGGTGGCCGGCCTCGATATCTCCGAGAAGCGGCTGCCGCAGGATGGCCGCTTCAACATGAAGGTGCGCGGCCGCGACGTGGATGTGCGGATGTCGACCATGCCGGTGCAGTACGGCGAATCCGTGGTGATGCGGCTGCTGGACCAATCTTCCGGCATCCTGTCGCTGACCGAGACCGGCATGCCGCCGGAGATCCTGACCCGCTTCCGGCGTCAGCTCAAGCGACCCCACGGCATGATCCTGGTGACAGGGCCGACCGGCAGCGGCAAGACTACCACCCTCTATGGCGCCCTCTCCGAGCTCAACCAGGCCAGCCAGAAGATCATCACGGTGGAAGATCCGGTGGAATACCGGCTGCCCAGGGTCAATCAGGTACAGGTCAATCCCAAGATCGGACTTACCTTCTCCCACGTGCTGCGCTCTACTTTGCGTCAGGACCCGGACATCCTGCTGGTGGGCGAGATGCGGGACAACGAAACGGTGGAGATCGGCCTGCGCGGCGCCATCACCGGTCACCTGGTGCTGACCACGCTGCACACCAACGATGCGGTTACCAGCGCCCTGCGTCTCATCGACATGGGGGCCCCGGGCTATCTGGTGGCGAGCGCGCTGCGGGCCGTGGTGGCCCAGCGGCTGGTGCGGCGGGTGTGCGAGCACTGCGTCGAGGAGAAGGCGCCGGATGAAGGCCAGGCCACCTGGCTGACCGTGCTCTCCGGCGAAGCGCCGGGCCAGCACGTCTATCACAAGGGGCGCGGCTGCCAGAGCTGCAACTTTACCGGCTATGCCGGCCGGATCGGGGTGTACGAGCTGCTGGAGCTGGATCAGCCCATGATGGACTCCCTGCGTCGCAACGACGCCGAAGGGTTTGCCAAGGCGGCCCGCCAGCACCCACACTACCGGCCGCTGGCGCTGACCGCGCTCGATTACGCTCGCCAGGGGATCACCTCGGTGGATGAGGTACTGCGGCTGGCGGAGGACCTGGGGTAAGTGATGACCAACTTCATCGGCAATGAACACGGCCGGTTGGCGCGAGGCGCACCATGAGCAGCTTTGCCTACAAGGGGCGCGACAGCCAGGGCAATGCCGTCAGCGGCGTGGTGGACGCGGCCACCGAGATGGCTGCGGCCGAGCAGCTGATGCGCCGCGGCGTGATGCCGACCGAGTTGAAGCCCGGCAAGGCGAAGGCGGCCGCCCTCGACTGGTCCCTCTTGCTGGAGCGGGGCGTGCGGCTGGACGAGCTGGTAGTGTTCAGCCGCCAGATGTATGCCCTGACCCGGGCCGGCATCCCCATCCTGCGCGCCATCGCCGGGCTGGAGGAGAGCGCCCACAGCAAGCCGCTCAAGCGGGCGCTGCACGCGCTGGGAGAGGATCTGGGCAACGGCCGGCCGCTGTCGAGCTCGATGCAGGCCCACCCAAGGGTGTTCAGCAGCCTGTTCGTGGCCATCATCCACGTGGGGGAGAACACGGGTCAGCTGGAAGAGGCGTTCTTGCAGCTTGCCAACTATTTCGAGCTGGAGCTGGAAACCCGCAAGCGGATCAAGACCGCCATGCGCTACCCCAGCTTCGTGCTGATTGCCATCGGCATCGCCATGGTGATCCTCAACATCATGGTGATCCCGGTCTTTGCCGGCATGTTTGCCAAATTTGGCGTCGAGCTGCCGCTGGCTACCCGGATCCTGCTCGCCACCTCTCACTTCTTCGTGCACTACTGGTGGGTGATGCTCGGTGTGTTGCTGGCCATGGTGTTCGGCTGGCGGCGCTGGGTGAGCACGGTCAAGGGCAAGCTGACCTGGCACAGATGGCAGCTCAAGTTGCCGATCGTCGGCTCCATCATTGAGCGCTCTCTGCTGGCCCGCTTCGCCCGCAGCTTCTCCATGATGCTCAAGGCCGGGGTGCCGCTCAACACGGCGCTGAGCCTGGTGGCCGATGCGGTGGACAACGCCTGGATGGCGGGTCGGATCCGCGACATGCGGGCCGGCATCGAGCGGGGCGAGAGCCTGCTGCGCACCGCTGGCAGCAGCGGCCTGTTCACCCCGCTGGTGATGCAGATGATCGCGGTGGGGGAAGAGACCGGCCAGGTCGATGATCTGCTGCACGAGGCGGCCGAGTATTACGAGCGGGAGGTGGATTATGACCTCAAGAGCCTTACCGCCCGGATCGAGCCGATCCTGATCGGGATCGTGGCGGTCATGGTATTGATCCTGGCGCTGGGCATCTTTACGCCGATGTGGGACATGATGCGTGCGGTGCGTGGCAAGTAAGCCGGGATCTTTACCGTCACTGAGGTGGGGCATGATGCGTGCGGTGCGTGGCAAGTAAGCCGGTATCTTTACCGTCACTGAGGCGGGGAGTGGATAGGCTGCAGAGCGTGGAGCGAGATGGGTGAGTCGACAGTCACAACAGGATGATCACTGGCTGGGGAGCTATCGGCGGCTGGCCGTGGGGATCCTGTTGCTGATCATGGTGGCGACCCTGGCTCGGAGCTATCTTGTCCACCGGGAGGAGGCGCTGGCCGTTAGCCTGACCCTGCTGGGGGAGCAATTTGCCGAACGCGCACAAAGGCTGCATGGGCTCTGGCTCGATCAGCGGCGTCCCGCCGTGCTGCATGCCGATGGGATGGCCTGGCAGTTTGATGAGCGTGGCTGGCCACTGGGTGCCGGTACAGCGATGACGCCGTCGGAAAACTGCCGCTGGTTGTGGGAGCAACTCATCGGTACCACGGCGTCGACCCAGCCGCCGGTGCAGGCCCTGGCGAGCCTGGATGGCGAAGGGTGCCAGTTCGGCTGGGAGAATAATTGGCTGATTTATCAATTTTCTGACGGCAGAGTGCAGCAAAAGCCCTGAATGAGGCTTATTTTGCGATTCAGTTAAATGATTTTTTTATATCTGCATGAAATAATGCGGGTTATTACGGAGGGTCCATGACAACAACGCGACTGGTACCAAGATATTCCGGTGTGGCGAGTCCCCATCGGGCAGCGGGTTTCTCGTTGATCGAGCTGGTGATCGTCATCGTCATCCTGGGGATCCTGGCGGTCACCGCCTTGCCCCGCTTTCTCGATGTCACGGACGAAGCCAAGAAAGCCAGCGTGGAGGGGGTCTCCGGCGGGTTTGCCACCGGCGTGTCGCTGGTGCGGGCTCAATGGGAGGCCGAAGGGCGCGCCAAGCAGGACAGCCTCAACACCGTGCTGTATGACGGTTCACGCTTCTATCTGACCACGCCGACCGACACCCAGGTCAGCAACGGCGAGCTATCCCCCGGCTATCCCATGGATACCTCGGCCGGTGGCGGCATCGACGTGGATCCGGCCAACCTGACGGCCCCGCGCTGTCTCAAGATTTGGGAGGGTCTGCTGCAGAATCCGCCCAAGGCTACCGCCAGCTTCAGTGAGGTGCGTGGTAGCGGCAATGACCTGAAATACTATGTCAGTGTGACCAATAACGGCCTGGACTCGGTCTGCCGCTACTATCTGGTCAATAGTTTGAGTAAGGGTAGTGATGGCAAGTATCAGGATCCGCAAGGCAGTACTGATGCATTCATGAGTTTTAGTTACCGTCCGGCTTCCGGTCAGGTGACCACCAATATCAATTGACAGAGGAAAGCAATATGAAAAAACAGGCGGGTTTTACCCTGATCGAACTGGTCATCGTGATCATCATTCTGGGTATCCTGGCAGTGACCGCTGCTCCCAAGTTCCTGAATCTGCAGGATGACGCCAAGACTGCAGCTGCAAGTGGTGTGTTAGCGGCAGTACAGAGCTCCTCTCAGCTGGTGTACAGCAAAGCCGCTCTGAATGGTGTTGAAACTGCACCATCTGCATCCATTTCCAGCTCTGATGGTACCGACATCAATGTCGTATATGGTTACCCAGACGCTTCCACCAATGGTATTGCTAAAGCCGTCACTATTGATGGTTCTTGGCAAGGTGTCTCTGGTGCAAGCAAGACTTTCCGCTTTGCTCCGACAGATGCAAAAGAAAAGTCTGATTGTGTCCTGTATACCGAAGCTACTGCATCAACACCGGCGACAGCTGCTCTTGGCAAGTTGAATGCAAGCAAAGAGTGTACTCCCAATACCTGATAGCTCTAATGAATGCGGGGGGAGTGTCCCCCGCATTTTTTGACCAGTATGAAGAGGCTATGTCGTCAGCAACCAAGGGCTTTACCCTGATTGAACTGGTTATCGTGATCCTGTTGCTGGGGATTCTGGCCGCCTTTGCCGTGCCCAAATTGCTGGGCAAAGGCGGCTTTGAAACCCAAACCCTTCGTGATGAACTGCTGACCAGGCTACGGCTGGTGCAGACCATCAACATGCATGAACCCGCCGATCGCTGTACCCAGCTGGTGGTGCAGGCTTCCCGTTTTGCCCATATCACGCTGGCGGCGACCGGCACTGGCTGTCCAGCCCCCGACCCCATGGCTGGCTGGAGCGACAATCAGCGCACCCGTGGCCGCCTTGTGACCCCTTCCGCCGGTATGGCGGTTTCCCTCAATAACGCCAGCAGTTTCGTGATCCGTTTTGATCAGATGGGAAGACCGCTCGGCAGTTGTGCCACGGGTTGTACCCTGCAGGTGAGCGATGGCCGCGAAACCGGCCGCATCAAGATAGAGTCCGAGGGCTATATCCATGAGAGCCCCTGAGCGCGGTTTTACCCTGATTGAGCTGATCGTCGGCATAGTGCTGCTGGCGGTGGCACTGACCGGCATCCTGGGGCTGTTGATCAATCAGGCTCCCCAGGCGGTGGACCCGGTGCAGCAGGTGCGTGGTGCCCAGCTGGCCCAGCGCCTGGCGGGCGAGATCCAGCAAACATCGTTCGATGAGCTGTCGGATCACAATGGCGGCCGCTATCGCTGCGGTGAGACGGTGGCTGGCGTCACCATCCCCGCCTGCTCGACCCACTATGGTCCAGACGGTGAAGCCACCCCCTACATGTTCAACGACGTGGACGATTTCGATACTGCCGGCAGCTGGAAAGCTGCCAGCTTCTACACCCAGAGCGACGGCATCATCGCCAGTGACGAGTATCGCAACTATCAAGTCAGGATTACGGTGAGCCCGGTGGATTTCAGCGATGGCAACTTCAAGAACTGTGCGTCGCCCTGTTCGGTGGGCAAGCGCATCGATCTGCAGGTGCGGCTGCCTGACGAGAGCGTGCTCGACTTCTCCTTCTATCGGGGCAACTACTGATGCGGACGCCGGGCGGTTTTACCCTGATCGAACTGGTAATGGTGATCCTGCTGCTGGGGATCATGGCCACCTTCGCCAGCCAGTTCATCGGCATAGGTACCCAGATCTACGGCGATGCCAGTAGCCGAGAACAGCTGATGAGCGATGCCCGCTTCGCCATGGAGCGGCTCAACCGCGAGGTGCGCGATGCGCTGCCGGGTTCAGAGCGGATTGAAACCCTGGATGGCAGCTGGGATGACAGCGGTCCCTGCCTGCGTTTCTGGCCCATCAGCACCTCCAGCCGCTATCTTGCTCTCAACCGAGCCCAGTCCGGCAGTACATCTACCCTGGAACTGGTGATGGCGACTCCTGCCTCGGCCGTCGATCCCATGAGTCAGGATGCTAATGCGGTCAAGGTAGGGGACCTGATGGTGGTCTTCCCGCTGCCGACGTCAGCAGCCGGCTCGCTGGTCAATGGCTGTGAATATGGCCGCTGTGTCGCCAGAGTCACCGAGGTACTGGCGCCGGTATCGGGGGCGCAGACCGTTCGCTATATCAGTGGTGAGACCCTGGCCGGGATCTCGCCCGGCAGCCGGGTTTATTTTGCCAATCAACAGGTACGCTACTGCGTGGAAGGCAGCACGATGACGCGAGCCAGTGCCGCGATCGGGGCCCCTGTTGCAACGGGTGTGCTGATGGCCGAGTCGCTTCGTGCCGGCAACTTCTATCGAGAGGTCTCGGCCTTCAATGCTGAAGGGGCCTTCGGCGTGCGGCTGGTGTTCGAACGAAAGGGCGAAGCGGTCACCTTCAACCACAAGCTGGGGGTCTTCAATGTTCCCTGAGCGGCGTCAGAGCAAGAAGATGGGGGGCAGTGCCCTGATGATCGCTCTGTTCGTGATCGTGGTGATGGCCATGTTGGCGGCAGCCATGGGGCGCTTTTTGCTCGACAGCAGCGAGAAGAATACGGTGGAGGTGCGTAGCGTGCGTGCCTTGTTAGCGGCCCAGAGCGGGCTGGAAGTGGCGCTCTATCGACTGTTCCCAAATCGACAGGCAGCCCAGCCACCTGCGATGTGCGAGCTCAGCAAGACGATCAGCTTCACCGGCAATCCGGGGCTGGTCGACTGCCAGGCGGTGGTGCAGTGCCGCACCGTGACCACTACCTACAACGGCGTGACGAGCACCGGCTACCGGCTCGAGAGCGTTGGTAGCTGTGGCGACGACAATCTAGATGGCGCCAGTCCAGACTTCAGGGTGAGCCGTACCCTGATGGTCGAAGCGTATGACGGAGGCTGATGATGAAATGGTTGTGGGCGCTGGCCCTCTTCACTAGCCAGGTCTGGGCGTTCGATCCCATCGATACCGGCTCGCTCTTCCCGGCCGTGGTGCAGGGCCACCATGGTGACAGCAGTACTGCCTGCTACCAAATAAACGGCTACCAACTGGGCCAACTCAACAACGCCAAGATCAATGGCAGCGGCGGGCTGCCACTCAACTTCTGCTCCATCCAGCCGGATCAGAACAACACGCGGCGCTGCGACGACGGCGCGGGTGGCTACAAGGTCTGTACCGTCACCGGCAGCGACGTTCGCGGACTTACCTTGAGCAGCAGCAACAATAAATTTCCGACGATCACTACCAACAATGATTTGACTTGTACTTCTGGCTCGCAGACTGGATCTGGCGCCTCTTACCGTACTGTGTTGTTAGATAACTGCACCCTGACATTCCCTAGTCGTAGCGAAACCCAGATAAAGACGCTCACCCTGCGTAACAAAGCAACATTGATATTGGGCAGTGGCGACTATTTTATCGACAAACTGAATATCGACAACGTCACCATTCGCTTGTCTGGTAGCGGCATTACTCGAATTTTCGTCAATCAGGACGTTACCTTTTTCAATACGGTCAGCGTCAACAGCAATAACCAAGGCAGCCTGATCTGGGTTAATTACGGCAATATGGTGCTGGATAATGGCACCACGTTTTACGGTTATCTCTATAGCGACAATAAATTGACCATGAATAACTATGCCGCTGTTTATGGTCGTGTCACGGCCCGTTACTTGAGCATGGATGCCCAGTCCAGCATCAACGAGGCAGTGTTGCCGCCCATGCTGACCTGTTTTGCCGATGGTTTTGACAGCGCCCAGATCAACCCGGACAGCTGGGTGGTGGCCCAGCGCAACAACAGCACCCTGCCATCGGTACAGAACGGCCGTCTGCGCCTCACCCAGAACATTACCGATCAGGCCACTTCGGCCACCTTCCAGCGCCTCTTCCCGGGGGCCGGCAACCTGGTGACGGTCGAATTCGATCAATACGCCTACAAGACTTCCGGCACGAGCGGGGCGGACGGCATGGCGGTGGTGCTCTCGGATGCCACCCTGACGCCGCAACCGGGGGCCTTTGGTGGCCCGCTGGGCTACGGCTACAAGCCCGGGAGCAGCGGCTTTGCCGGCGGCTGGCTCGGGGTGGGGCTCGACGAGTACGGCAACTATGCCAACGAGGGAGGGAGCAACAGCCCGGGCTCCCGGCCGCAGGCGGTCTCCATCCGTGGTTCGGGGTCGGGCACCTCGGGTTATCGTTATCTGACGGGGACGGCCAGCAACCTGAACCCGCCCGTCGACAGCGGTACCAACAGCAATCGTCCCCATCGCTATCGCATCACGGTCGACTCCCGCTCCGCAGGCAACTCGCTGGCCACCGTCGAGCGGGATACCGGCGCGGGCTACAGCACCCTGGTCGGCCCCATCAACATGACGAGCCAGATCGGTCAAGCGGCGGTGCCGGCCAATTTCCTGCTCTCCCTGACCGGCTCCACCGGTTCAGTGACCAACTTCCACGAGATAGACAACGTGCGGATCTGCGCCCTGCGCTCCAACCCGGTGGGGGTGCAGATCGACCACTTCCAGCTCGATCACTCGGGTCAGGCGCTGACCTGCAATCCGGAGACGGTGACGATCAATGCCTGTGCCGATGCCGCTTGTACCACACTTATCAAAGATCCGGTGACCGCGACCCTGAGTCTTACCCCTACTTCTGTCAGCAATGGTTGGATTGGCGGCAATACGGTGACCTTCAGTGGTGGTTCTACGACCGTTCAACTGCGCAACAACACCGCCACTGCGGTCACCATAGGGGTATCCGGTTCGGTCCCGACTACCAAGCCGTTCAGCACCACCTTGTGCAAGGCTGGCGCCGGGATGCCCAGTGCGGCTGCCTGCACCCTGAGTTTTGCCGATAGCGGCTTCTTCTTTGATGTGCCAGACACCTACTCGAACCAGCCGCAAACGGTGGCCATCAAGGCGGTCAAGAAGAGCGATTTGACCAAGCTGTGTGTGCCGGGGTTTGCCAATCAGAGCAAGAGCGTCAAGTTCTGGAGCAGCTATGTTTCGCCGGTCAGCAATAGCTTCAACAGCGGAATGAGCGTCAACAACACCCTGATCGGCTCCAGCCAGGGTAATGCCACCGCGTTTTCCCTCAACTTCGATGCCCAGGGACAGTCGAGCATCACGGTCAAGTATCCGGATGCCGGCAAGGTCCAGCTGGATGCTCGCTACGACGGCACGGGCAATGAAGCGGGGCTGGTGATGCTCGGTTCGGATCAGTTTGTGGCGCGTCCGGTCGGCTTGTGCATTACACCCCTGCAAGGCGTCTGCGCGGCAGGGGACAGCAGTTGCCCGGTGTTCAAGAAGGCGGGAGACACCTTCCAGGTAGATATCAAGGCGATGGCTTGGGAATCGGCCAACGATAGTGATATCTGTGCCGGAAATCAGACCACGCCCAACTTTGTCCTGCCCAAGATTGCCCTGGGCAGCACCCTGGTTGCGCCAAACCCCGGTACCAATGCCGCGGTGGGAACGGCTACCTATAGCCATGTTCCCGCGAGCAACAGCCTCAACAGCGTCACCCAGACGGTGAGCGAGGTGGGGGTGTTCAGGATGACGGCGACGCCACCGGTGGCAACGCCGCCAGAGGGAAGCACTGTATCTACGGGTTATTTCGGCTACACCATCCCTCCCGCCAGCAGCGCGCCAGTGGGACGCTTCGTACCCTGGGACTTTAATCTGGTCAGCGGAGACATAGTGCCGGCCTGCAATGTCTTCTCCTATATGGGCCAGCCCTTCGGGGTTGCGCTGGATGTGCTGGCCCGCAACGTGGCGGGTGGCCAGACCCAGAACTATACGGGTTCGTTTGCCAAGGGTAGTGCCTATCTCTCGGTTGCCAACAACAAGGATGGCAAGTCTCTTTCTAACCGGTTGCGCAGCCTGCCGTCGCTGCCATGGCTCAATGGCCGGGCGGCGTTGGCGGCCGGCAGCAGCGAATTTGTTCGCCTCTCCGATACCCAGCCGGATGGCCCCTACAAGTCGCTGCTGTTTGGCCTCTATATGCGGGACAACGATGGCGACAGAACCTTGATTGCCAGCCCCGACTTCAACGATGCGGTGGCCGGCAATTGTAGCGGCGGCAGCTGTAATGCCCGGCTGATCGACAGCGTGCCGATGCAGGTCTATTTCGGTCGCCTTCTGGCGGGGACGGGGGCGGGTCTTGCCTCTGCGCCGCTGGCCGTGCCTTTCCAGCTGCAGTATTACGAGGCGGGCAACTGGCAGTTGAACAAGCTGGACCAGTGCACCCAGTTCTCTCTGGCCAATCAGGGCTTCACTTTCCTCAATCCGAGCCATGTCTTTGATGCGGCCAGCCGCGACCTGAGTCTGGGGAATAATCGCAAGATCCGGCTGGGGTTGGGGAGTTCGGCACCGGGCGGGGCTTCTGCACAGGCAACAGATGGCGAGATCCTGTTCCAGTTCGCTAGGCCAGATATCTCGGTGCGCATTCCCTACCGGGTCGATTTGAGCAAACAGCCGTCACAATCGCTCTGGTTGTCTGATCCGGCCACCCTGCAAGGTGAGGCCATCTTCGGCTCCAGCCGGGGTAATGACAGAATTATTTATCGGCGCGAAGTGATGCACTGAGCGGGGAGTTGGGGCGGATCAGTCAACTTCGCCCCCCTATCCCCTTGTTTATTAGCGTTTGTCGGCTTGTGCGGGTGAGTGATGACTCGCATTTTTGTCGCGCCCGATGGGTTGGCGACAGTTTGAGCGCTTGCCGATTGGGGTGGGCATTGGTAAAGTTAGCCGGTTTTCTGCACCTCCAAATTCTTAGGATTTCCCGTAGCCATGTTCAAAAAGCTCAGAGGCGTCTTTTCCAACGATCTGTCGATCGACTTGGGAACTGCCAACACCCTGATCTATGTAAAAGATCAAGGGATCGTCCTTAACGAACCCTCAGTTGTCGCCATTCGCCAAGAGCGCGGGAACGCCAAATCGGTCGCTGCCGTCGGCCATGCCGCCAAGCAGATGCTGGGTCGTACCCCTGGTAACATCTCCGCCATTCGCCCGATGAAAGACGGCGTGATCGCCGATTTCTACGTGACCGAGAAGATGCTGCAGCACTTCATCAAGCAGGTTCACGACAACAACTATTTCCGCCCCAGCCCGCGTGTGCTGGTGTGTGTACCGTGTGGCTCCACTCAGGTTGAGCGTCGCGCCATCAAGGAATCCGCTCTGGGTGCCGGTGCCCGCGAGGTCTACCTGATCGACGAGCCTATGGCTGCCGCCATCGGTGCCGGCCTGCCGGTCTCCGAAGCGACCGGTTCCATGGTGGTTGATATCGGTGGTGGTACTACCGAAGTGGCCATCATCTCCCTGAACGGTGTGGTTTACTCCCAGTCCGTCCGTATCGGCGGCGACAAGTTCGATGAAGCCATCATCAGCTACGTGCGTCGCAACTACGGCAGCCTGATCGGTGAAGCTACTGCCGAGCGCATCAAGCACGAGATCGGCTCCGCTTACCCGGGCGAAGAGGTGCGCGAGATCGAAGTGCGTGGTCGCAACCTGGCTGAAGGTGTGCCGCGCAGCTTCACCCTCAACTCCAACGAGATCCTGGAAGCGCTGCAAGAGCCGCTGTCCGGTATCGTCTCCGCCGTGATGGTGGCGCTGGAGCAATCTCCGCCCGAGCTGGCCTCCGACATCTCCGAGCGCGGCATGGTGCTGACCGGTGGTGGTGCCCTGCTGAAAGATATCGACCGTCTGCTGATGGAAGAGACCGGCATCCCGGTGGTGGTTGCCGAAGATCCGCTGACTTGCGTGGCCCGTGGTGGCGGCAAGGCACTGGAGCTGATCGATATGCACGGTGGCGATCTGTTCCACTACGAATAAGACCCAAAGCCGGCCAGCGTGCCGGCTCTTTTTTGACGACCCATGAAACCCATTTTTGGTAGAGGCCCTTCGCTTCAGTTACGGTTGTTTCTCGCCGTCATCATCTCCATTGCTGCCATCGTAGCGGACTCCCGCTTCGGTGTGTTCAGCCACGTCCGCGTCTACCTCAGTTCGCTCGTCAGTCCGCTGCAATACATGGCCAATGCGCCGGGTATCATGCTCGATACCATGTCGACCCAGGTGCAGACCCGGGCCGGCCTCATCGAGCAGACCAAGCAGCAGGAACAACAGCTGTTCACCCTGCGCTCGCGTCTGCTCAAGATGGATCATCTGGAGCACGAGAACCAGCGCCTGCGCGAGCTGCTGGGGTCGCCGGTGCACAAGGAGTCCCGCAAGATGGTGGCCGAGCTGCTGTCGGTGGATTCCGACCCCTTCAGCCATCAGGTGCTGATCAACAAGGGGGCGCTGGACGGTGTCTACAACGGCCAGCCGGTGATCAACGATCAGGGGGTGATCGGTCAGGTGCTGCACGTGGGTTCCACCACCAGCCGCGTCCTGCTGATCACCGACTCCAGCCACGGCATCCCGGTGCGGGTGCTGCGCAACGACTTGCGCGCCATTGCCTCCGGCAGCGGCGAGCTCGACAAGCTGGAGCTGCGCAACCTGCCGCGCAATACCGACGTGCAGGTCGGCGATCTGCTGGTTACCTCGGGCCTGGGCGGCCGCTTCCCGGAAGGTTATCCGGTGGCGACCGTGACCCGCTCCGACTACGTGGAGGGCAAGCCCTTCGCCCAGGTCGAGGCCAAGCCGTTGGTGGCGCTGGACCGCTTGCGCTATCTGCTGCTGCTGTGGACCGACAAGAAACCGGAAGTGCATGACGATGAAGAGGCGCCGACCCCTGCGGCAGCCCCGGCTGCGGCGCCTTCGGCTGCGGGAGCGACGCGCTGATGTTGCAACCCGCCAGCGGCAGGATCTGGATCTGGATCTCGATCCTGCTGGCCCTTAGTCTGTCGATCCTGCCGCTTCCTTTCCAACTTGAACCCTTCCGGCCGGACTGGCTCGCCATGGTGCTCATCTACTGGGCGCTAGCGTTGCCACACCGGACCAACGTCGGCACCGCCTGGGTGGCGGGCCTGCTGCTGGATGTGCTGCTCGGCAGCACCCTCGGCGTGCGGGCCATGGCGATGGCCATCACCACCTATCTGGCGGCGTTCCAGTTCCAGAAGATCCGCAACTTCTCCCTCTGGCAACAGGCGCTGATCATCGGCTGCCTCTCGCTGGTGGGCAAGGTGACCATCTTCTGGGCCGAGCACCTGTTCAGCCGCGCCAGCCTCAATTTCGCCTACTTTTGGTCGACCCTGAGCACGATGCTAATATGGCCCTGGGTTTTCCTGGTCTTGCGCAAGGTGCGCCGGCGCTTCAATATCAAGTGAATATGAGTAAAAACAACGTATTGTAACCGTACCCTGGCTCGCGAAATGATTATGAACAAGCACAACGAACTGCAACTCTATCTCGCCTCGGGCTCACCCCGCCGTCATGAACTGCTGACCCAGCTGGGCTATCGCTTCGAGGTGCTCAAGCTGGATGTGCCGGAACAACGGGAAGAGGGCGAGAAGCCCCAGGACTATGTCTGCCGGCTGGCCCGTGACAAGGCCATGGCAGGTGTGGCCGCTGCCCCCACGGCACTGCCGGTGCTGGGCGCCGACACCATAGTGGTGCTGGGGGAGCGGGTGCTGGAGAAACCGTCCGACCTGCTCGACGCCAAGGACATGCTGGAGGCGCTCTCCGGCAAGGTGCATCAGGTGATGACGGCGGTGGCGCTGGCCACCCCGGAGCGCTGCGACGTGCGACTGGTCACTACCAACGTGGCGTTTCGCAAGCTGGACGAGGCCGAAATCGAGGCTTACTGGCGCACGGGTGAGCCCTGTGACAAGGCCGGTGCCTATGCGATTCAAGGCATTGCCGGCAAGTTCGTCAGCCGCATCGAGGGGAGCTACAGCGCCGTGGTCGGCCTGCCCCTGCTGGAAACCGACCTGCTGATCAAGCATCATCTGGAACAGTCCCGGTAATCCAACCGCTGCCTTGTTGCGCAGGGCCGGTTCCGCGAACCGCTCGCAGCAAGGCGATCAGAATTTGAAGCCATCACAGGCAAGGCATAGGTCGGTGACATGCACCGGCTGTTTCTTACTGCGTTACTCACCGGGCACGTGCCGGTTTGGCTGCCAGAATTTAAAACTAGAAAGGCAAGGTAACTTATGTCGGTAGAACTGCTGGTAAACGTCACCCCCTCCGAAACCCGGGTTGCCCTGGTCGAGAACGGTCTGCTGCAGGAAGTGCACGTGGAGCGTCAGGCCAAGCGCGGCATCGTGGGCAACATCTACAAAGGCAAGATCAGCCGGGTGCTGCCCGGCATGCAGGCGGCTTTCGTCGATATCGGCATGGACAAGGCGGCCTTCCTGCACGCCTCCGACATAGTGCCGCACACCGAGTGCGTGGCGGTGAAGGAGAAGGAGCAGTTCCAGGCCGGCAACATCGCCGAGCTGGTGCGCCAGGGGCAGGACATCATGGTGCAGGTGGTGAAAGACCCGCTGGGCACCAAGGGCGCCCGCCTCACCACCGACATCACCCTGCCGTCCCGCTATCTGGTGTTCATGCCTGGCAGTGCCCACGTCGGCGTCTCCCAGCGCATCGAATCCGAGGCGGAGCGCGAGCGCCTCAAGCGCACCGTGGCCGGCTATGTGGACGAGCTGGGTGGCTACATCATCCGCACCGCCGCCGAAGGGGTGGGTGAGCAGGAGCTGGAGCAGGATGCCGCTTTCTTGAAGCGCCTGTGGCGCAAGATCCTGGAGCGCAAGCAAAAGTACCCGCCCTGCAAGATCCTCTACGAGGATCCCAGCCTGGCCTTTCGGGTGGTGCGCGACTTCGTCGGGGCCGAGCTCGACAAGATCCGGGTCGACTCGCGCCAGAGCTTCGATCAGCTCAAGCGCTTCACCGAGGAGTACGTGCCTGAGCTGGCCAACAAGCTGGAGTACTACTCCGGCGAGTCGCCGATCTTCGATCTCTACGACGTGGAGAACGAGATCCAGCGGGCGTTGGAGCGCAAGGTGGAGCTCAAATCCGGCGGCTATCTCATCATCGACCAGACCGAAGCCATGACCACGGTGGACATCAACACCGGGGCCTTCGTCGGCCATCGCAACCTGGAAGAGACCATCTTCAACACCAACGTCGAGGCGACGGCGGCCATCGCCCGTCACCTGCGCCTGCGCAACCTCGGCGGCATCATCATCATCGACTTCATCGACATGCAGTCCGAGGATCACCGCCGGCGGGTGCTGCACAGTCTGGAGCAGGCGCTGTCGAAGGACCGCGCCAAGACCAACGTCAACGGCTTCTCCCAGCTCGGCCTGGTGGAGATGACCCGCAAGCGCACCCGCGAGAGCCTGGAGCACGTGCTCTGCTCCGAGTGTCCCGAGTGCAAGGGGCGCGGTCGGGTCAAGACGGTGGAGTCGGTCTGCTTCGAGATCCTGCGGGAGATCATCCGGGTCAACCGGGCCTACGACGCGGATCAGTTCACCGTCTACGCCGCCCCGGCGGTGGCCGACTACCTGCGGGGCGAGGAGTCCCACAGCCTGGCCGAACTGGAAGTGTTCATCGGCAAGCAGGTCAGGGTGGTCAGCGAGCCCCTCTGCGGGCAGGAGCAATTCGACGTGGTGATGATGTAATTGGTCTATCGCTGGCTGAGTCGGGGCTGGTTGGCCCTCGGGGTCTTCTTCGTGCTGCTGGCCATCCTGGTCAGCCTGGTGCGCTTTGGCGGTCCCTTGCTCAATCAGCACCGTCAGGCGCTGCTCAATACCCTGCTGGCCGACAGCAAGCTGGAGGCCAGCGTCGATCGCATCGGGCTGGACTGGACCCAGCGCGGCCCGGCCCTCGAGCTGCAGCAACTGGTGATCGCGCCGAACTCGGGCCGCTTCGCCCTGCGTCTTGGCAAGGTGTGGGCCCACCTCGACTTCTGGCGCTCCCTCAACGAACTCAAGCCGGTATTTGGCCAGCTGATCCTGAGCGATGGCGACATAGCGCTGGATCTGGGCCAGCCCGCGGAGCCGGAAACCGGCAACGGCAGCGACCAGCAGCAGGCCCTGCTGCGCTTTCTGCTGACCCAGCTCTCCACCTTCGATATTCACGACACCCGCCTCAGCCTCACCACGGCGCTGGGGGAGGTGCGTGCCCTCGACATCGCCCAGCTGCGCTGGCAGAACCGTGGCAAGCGCCATCAGGGGGTCGGCAAGGCCTATCTCATCAACGGGGTGGGCGAGAGCACCCTAGACCTCATCGTCGACGTAGATGCCCCCCAAGTGCGGCTCGATCGGCTCAAGGGTCAGCTCTATCTGGGGGCCCGCCAGCTCGACATCAGCCCCATGCTGGCCCGTACCCATTCAGGGGAGCCCAAGGTGAGCGGCCAGCTCGACTTTCAGCTCTGGAGCGAGTTCAAGGCCGGTCAGCTGGGGGATTCGTTGCTGGCGTTCGGCGACAACTATCTGATCTGGCAGGATGAAAAACAGGGTGACCTGCACCGGCTCGGGCTGCAGGGGGGCAAGATCCAGCTGCGCCGGGACGGCAAGGAGTGGCAGTTTGCCAGCCACGACGTCACCTTCAAGCTCGACGGCAAGCCCTGGCTGCACAGCCGGTTGCAGCTCGAGCGGGTCGGCGATCGCATCCAGGGTTATGTACCGGCCATCGATCTGGACCAGATCGCCAACCTGAGCCAGCTGGTGTCGGGGATCTATCCCGAGCTGACCGAGACCCTCAAGCGCACCCGCCCGACCGGCAAGATCCAGGATCTGATCCTGCAGGCGGATGCCGGCTGGCAGGGGCTCTCCGTCAGCGGCCAGCTGTCCCACATCCGGGTCAACGCCTGGCACGACGTGCCCGGCGTGCGCGACCTCAACGGTGAGTTCTGGCTCACCCCGACCGGCGGCAGCGCCCGGCTGCAACTGGCAAACGATGCCATAGACCCGGCCCGCCACTTCAAGGAGCCGATCCCCATAGATCGCTTCTCGGCGCGGCTCGACTGGTGGCAGGTGTCGCAGGGCTGGGTGCTCTATGGCCAGGATCTGGTGCTGGACAACCCGGACTTGAGCCTCGCCAGCCGCTTTCGGCTCGATCTGTTCGAGCACCCCTTCCTCGCCCTGACTGGCCGCATCGACGTCAAGAATGCGGCCAACGCCGATCGCTACTATCCGCTGCAGGTGATGGACAAGAGCCTGGTGGATTACCTGAGCGGGGCCATCAAGGGGGGCAAGGCCAAGGGGGCTGACCTGCTCTGGTACGGCGAGTTCCGCGACTTCCCCTACCGCAAGGGCGAGGGCATCTTCCAGGTGGCGGTGCCGCTGCAGCAGGCCTCCTACGAATTCTTCCCCGGTTGGCAACCGCTCACCGACCTGCAGATCGATCTGTTGTTCCAGAACGCCAGCCTCGACATGAACAGCCGCGCTACCCAGCTCGGCAAGGCCAGCTCCGACTCGGTGCACGCCTGGATCCCGGACCTCTATCCGGGGGCCCACCTCTACGTCGATGCCAAGGTTGAGGGTGAGGGCAAGGCCATCAGCGACTACCTGCAGGACTCGCCGCTCGGCGGCTCAGTTGGTCAGGCGCTGCGGGAGGTGGAGATCCGCGGCCCCATGAAGGGCTCGGTGAAGCTGGATATTCCGCTGGATGGCGAGAGCGAGGTCAAGGCAAGCGGCGACGCTCTGTTCAGCAACAACAAGGTGCGGGTGACCAGCCTGGATCTGCCGCTGGAGCAGGTGCAGGGGCGGCTCGAGTATGACAACGAGCAGACCCGCTTCAGCAACCTCAAGGCGAGCCTGTGGAACCAGCCGCTCACCCTCGACTATCAGGGTCGCCAGCAGCCCAATCGCTATCAGGTCGATCTCAAGTTCAAGGGACTGTGGGACAGCCGCCGCCAGCGTCAGGACATCCCGGCGCTGGACATCCTCAAGGGACGCGGCAACTGGGCCGGCAGCCTGGGGCTGACCCTGCCAAGCGATCAGCCGTTCAGCTTCCAGCTGGCGCTCGACTCCAACCTGCAGGGCATGGGGCTGGATCTGCCAGCTCCGCTTGCCAAGGCGGCCGGCAGCCGGCTGCCGCTCAAGGTGACCGCCCGTGGCCGCGATGGCAGTGCCGACATCCGCGCCGTGCTCGGGGCCGACGTGGATATGCAGAGCCGGCTGGTGTACGGCGACGGCGTGCCCTACCTCAGCCGGGTGCGGGTGGACGTGGGGCAGCCCGGCGCCCGGGTGCTGCGCGACCGGCCCATGCTGCTTGCCATCAACCAGCAGCAGGCCGACGTGGCCGGCTGGCTGGCCCGTCTCAAGCAGTGGCTGCCGGCCAGCACGGCGCCGAGCGGCAATGCGGTGGTGGGGCCCTCTTTCTTGCCGCAGGAGTGGTGGGTGGACGGCCGCCTGGCCCGCGCCGACATCGGCAGCGCCAACCTCAAGGCGGTGCACTTCACCGTGGGGCCGGTCAATCAGGCCACCGAGGTGATGATCGACAGCCCTGACGTGATGGGGGTGGTGCGCCTGCCGGTGTCCGAGCGTCAGCCCATCGACGCCAAATTTGCCCGCATCCACTGGTCCGGCAAGAGTTCGGATCTGAGCCCGGATCCCGATGCCAGACAGGACAGAGCCATCATGGATGCCATCCCCTGGCTCACCTTCAGCTGCGTGGATTGCCGCTTCGGCGAGTTGCCGCTGGGCGAGGTGAAGGGGGAGTTGATCCCGGGAGCCGACAAGCTGAGCCTCAAGGGGCTGGAGATGCGGCTGGCGGGCAGCCAGCTGAACGGCAGCGCCGAGTGGCTGGCCGGGGCGGACGGTATGCAGACCCGCGCCCGCGCCCACATCAGCAGCAACAACAGCGAGCTGCTGCTCAAGCGGCTCGGCTACACCTCGCCCATCGGCGATGCGCCCGGCAAGATGGCGCTGGATCTGAGCTGGCGCGATGTGCCCTACCGGCCGAACGTGCCGACCCTGACCGGCACCGCTGACTATCAGCTGGAAGGCGGCACCCTGCGCGAAGTCAACGACAAGGGGGCGCGACTGCTCTCCCTGCTCAGCCTGGATTCATTGCTGCGCAAGCTGCGCCTCGATTTTCGCGACGTGTTCGACAAGGGCTTCTACTTCGAGTCCATGTCGGCCTCCGCCAAGATCAAGCAGGGGGTGGTGGACAACCGCGACTTCTACATGAAGGGGGCGGCCGGCAACCTGCGCGGCGAGGGCATCGCCGATCTGGTGCGCTGGCGGCTCGACTACGAGCTGAGCTTCTCCCCCAACCTGGGCGGCACCCTGCCGGTGGTGGCCGCCTTCTCGCTGACCCCGATCACCGGGCTCTACGTGCTGGCGCTCTCCAAACTGCTGGAGCCGGTGGTGGACGTGGTCACCCGCATCGATTTCCGGGTTTCCGGCCCGCTCGACGATCCCAAGCTGATCGAGGCGGGACGGGATCGGGCCCGCATCAAGCTCAATCAGCAGCAGAAGGAGGCGGTCGATGCGGTGGCCCCCAACCTGCCGACGCAGGAGGTGACCCCCTTCCTGCTGACCCCCAAACACGCGGGGCCCGCCCAGCGCTGAACGAGCGGCCCGGCACCATCACAAGGAGTGAGCCATGATCCGACATATCCTGCTGATCGCCTTCAAGCCGGGCACCCAGCCCGAACAGATAGACGCGGTGCGCGCAGCCTTTCTCGCCATCCCCCATCAGGTCAGCGGCGTGCTGGCGGTGGAGTGGGGGCGGGATGACAGCCCGGAGGGGCGGGCCGAGGGCTTCACCCACAGCGTGTTGATGACCTTTGCCGACGAGGCCGCCCGCCAGCGCTATCTGCCCCACCCGGATCACGATGCCCTCAAGGCCATCTTCCGCCCAGTGTTGGAACGTATCATAGTGCTGGATTACACCCTGCAGGCCGGCGATGCGGTCAGCATCTGACGGTGGCAACAACGACAAGGAGCGTCTCATGTGGTTAGCCGCAATACAGCTGGTATCGGGCCGCAATTGGCAGGACAACCGGGAGCAGATCGCCGCCGAGCTGGCCCTGCTGCCGAGTGAGCGGCCATTGCTGGTGCTGCTGCCGGAGAATTTCGCCCTGTTTGGCGAGCGGCAGGGTTATCTGGACGGTGCCGAGACCATCGGTGAGGGCCCGATCCAGCAGCAACTGGCCGAATGGGCTCGTGACTATGGCATCTGGCTGGTGGCGGGGGCCATGCCGACCACCATCGCCGGTGCCGACCATATCCACACCAGTACCCTGGTGTTCGACCCCAGCGGCGAGCGCAAGGGCCACTACCACAAGATCCACCTGTTCGATGTGGACGTGGCGGACAATCACGGCCGCTACCGGGAGTCGGAAACCTTCAGCCCCGGCGAGGAGCCTGTGCTGGTGGACTCACCGTTTGGTCCCCTCGGCCTCTCGATCTGTTATGATCTGCGCTTTCCCGAGCTGTACCGCCGGCTGGCCCGCGCCGGCGCCCGTGTGCTGCTGGTGCCTGCCGCCTTCACCGCCGTGACAGGCGAGGCGCACTGGGAGCCGCTGCTGCGGGCCCGCGCCATCGAGAACCAGTGTTACCTGGTGGCCGCCAATCAGGGCGGCACCCACGAGACGGGGCGCCAGACCTGGGGTCACAGCATGGTGATCGACCCCTGGGGTCGGGTGCTGGCCAGCCTGGACAGCGGGCGCGGCACCGTGCTGGCGCCGCTGGACCCCGGTCTTATGGACGAACTGCAACGCACCATGCCGGTGCTGAGCCATGCCCGTCTGCTATGAAGATGTGCAGGTTCGATTCGCCCTGTGGCGGGGGAGTCGGACGCTTGCAAACCCGATGGTGGGTTGGACGTCCGCTGACGTTTCGCCAAGCGAACCCACGGTCTGGGATTTAACCGTTACGACATCTCGCATCGAGAGTGGAGAGAAAGATTGAGTCTATTGAGCCAGGTTAGTGCTTCCCTGTTGGCCCCCCACGACCTCGACGAAGGGCGACTGCAGCAGTTGCTCGGCAACCTGATGAGCCATCAGGTGGAGTTCGGCGACCTCTATTTCCAGCGCAGCTGGCACGAGTCCTGGATGCTGGAGGACGGCATCGTCAAGGATGGCAGCTACAACATCGATCAGGGTGTCGGGGTGCGCGCCGTCAGCGGCGAGAAGACCGGCTTCGCCTACTCTGACGAGCTGAGCCTGCTGGCGCTGCAGCAGTCGGTGACCGCCGCCCGTGGCATCGCGGCCGCCGGTGCGCAGGGCAAGGTGAAGGCGTGGGCTCGCACCGAAGCAAACCTGCTCTACCCGGCGCTGGATCCGCTGCAGACCCTCGACAAGCAGCAGAAGATCGCCCTGCTGGAGCAGATGGACAAGTTTGCCAGAAGTCTGGATCCCGCCATCAATCAGGTGATGGCCTCCATCAGCGGCGTCTATGAAGAGGTGCTGGTGGCCGCCACCGACGGCACCCTGGCCGCCGACGTGCGTCCGCTGGTGCGCCTGTCGGTGACCGTCATCGCCGAGAAGGGCGATCGTCGCGAACGCGGCAGTGCCGGTGGTGGTGGCCGCTTCGGCTACGACTACTTCCTCGAGCTGGACGGACTGGAGAACCGGGCGTTTGGCTATGTGCGCGAAGCTGTGCGCCAGGCGCTGGTGAACCTCGACGCCATCGACGCCCCGGCCGGCACCATGCCGGTGGTGCTCGGTGCCGGCTGGCCCGGTGTGCTGCTGCATGAGGCGGTGGGCCACGGTCTGGAAGGGGACTTCAACCGCAAGGGCTCCTCTGCCTTTGCCGGTCGCATCGGCGAGCAGGTGGCCTCCAAGCACTGCACCATCGTCGATGATGGCACTCTGCCAGGTCGGCGTGGCTCCGTCTCCATCGACGACGAGGGAACACCAGGCGGCTACAACGTGCTGATCGAGAACGGCATCCTCAAGGGTTACCTGCAGGACAAGCAGAATGCCCGTCTGATGGGCGTGCCGCTCACCGGCAATGGCCGCCGTGAATCCTACGCCGCCCTGCCGATGCCGCGCATGACCAACACCTACATGCTGGCGGGTCAGTATGATCCGGCCGAGATCATCGCCTCGGTGAAGAAGGGGATCTATGCCCCCAACTTCGGCGGCGGTCAGGTGGACATCACCTCCGGCAAGTTCGTCTTCTCCGCCTCCGAGGCCTACCTCATCGAGGATGGCAAGATCACCGCACCCATCAAGGGGGCGACCCTGATCGGCAACGGCCCCGAGGCGATGAGCCAGGTTTCCATGGTGGGCAAGGATCTCGCGCTGGATCGCGGGGTCGGGGTCTGTGGCAAGGAGGGGCAGAGCGTGCCGGTCGGTGTCGGCCAGCCCACCCTCAAGCTGGATCAGCTCACCGTGGGCGGCACCCAGTAAGGGCGCCGCAGAACAAGCAGCAGAGAGAACCCATGCTTACCCTGTCGAAAATTTCCAATATCCGCAGTCAGCTCTCCCCCAGCGAGCTCAAGATCGCCGATTACATCCTGGCTTGCCCGGAGCAGGTGACCCACTTCTCCTCCCAGGAGTTGGCGCAGCAGGCTGACGTCAGCCAGTCGAGCATAGTGAAGTTCACCCAGAAGATCGGGTTCAAGGGCTTCACTGCCTTCAAGCTGGCGGTCAGCGAGGATCTGGGGCGCAAGCACGCCATCAAGACCGACAACGTAGGGGATCTCTACAACGGCATCGGCCGCGACGACGATCTGGAGACCATGGCCAAGAAGCTGGCCCAGGAGAAGATCAACTCCATCGTGGAGACCACCCAGGCCCTCGACAATGCCACTTTGGCGCGGGTGCTGGACGTCATCAACCAGGCTGGCCGGGTCCAGCTGGTGGGGATCGGTGGCTCGGCGCTGACCGCCAAGGATCTCTGGTACAAGCTGCTCAAGATCGGGGTCACCACTCTGTTCGCCCAGGACAGCCACGTGCAGATCTCCATCGCCCAGACCTTGGGCCCGGGGGACGTGCAGCTGGTGGTCTCCTATTCCGGCGCCAGCCGGGACGTGCTGGCGGCGGCCGAGCTGGCCAAGCGCAACGGCGCCACCCTGATCGCGGTCACCTCGTTTCGCAACACCCCTCTGCGGCAGATGGCCGACATGGTGCTGGACACGGTGGCCGACGAGAACGAGCTGCGCATCTCCTCCATCTCGTCGCGTACCGCCCAGAACACCATCACCGATATCCTGTTCCTCGGCCTGGTGCAGCGCCGCGACGAGGCCTGGGCGCTGATCGACGGCACCCGGGGTGCCATCGACCGGCTCAACAAGGAGTGAAGCAGGGCTGGCTGCAATAGACGCCGAGACCTGCCGAGAAAGAAAAACCACCCGCCTGCGGGTGGTTTTTTTATGGGCCAGTGCCGGTTCAGAGGGCGAGGGCCCAGCGCAGGAAGGCCTTGCGCTGGGCCTCGTCGGCGGCGAGGTAGCGCCGTTGCAGTTCGGGGTCGACGGGCACGGCGCCCGGGGTGGCTTCGTGCAGCACGGGTGTGACGGTTGGCAGGGAGGTGGCTGCGCTGGCTGCCCCGTCGTAACGGGCCAGCAGCGCCTGATAGTCGGTCAGCAGACTGTCCTGGCTGCGCGGGAGCGCAGTGGTCAGCAAGGGGCGGGTGCCGTCAGCGGTCGCCAGTTGCAGAGCCGGGCTGGTTGCAAAGCGGCGAATGGCCTGCGGGGTGGGCAGTGGCGGGGTGACCAGCCGCAGGGTGCCGTTGGCCGGCAGGGTCAGTGTCAGCAGCAGCGGGGCGGAGCGGGCGCGCCCCTGGCTCTCGTTGGTGGAGCCGGGATCGAGCGGGCTGTCGAAGCGTACCAGCAGCCGGGTCTCACCGGCGGGCAGCGTGAGGGCGCGCTCGAAGGGGGAGGCCTTGCCCCGGGATGAAGCGAGCAGGGTGAGGTTGTCTGCCAGCTCCAGCCGGGCGGCCTGGGTTGGCAGGGCCAGCAACAGCAGCAGGGTGGTGAGCAGTGGGAGGCGGATCATGGGGGGCTCCAGCAGAAAGCAAAAGCCGGCCGACTGGCCGGCAGGGGATCAGAACTCGTAGCGCAGGCCGAGGTGGTAGAAATCCTCGCTGTTGCTGCTGCCGCCAAAACTGGTGACCGTGCTGCCGCTCAACCCGTCTTCACCGCCCCGGAACACGTAGGCGCTGTAGAGGGAGGAGCGTGGAGTGAGCTTGTACTGCAGCTCCAGGGTGGTATCGCGCAGGCTCATGCCGTCCCCCCCGTCGTTGTCGAGGTGGCGGTAGCCGGCGCGAGCGGCCCACTTCTGGTTGATGTCGTAGACGGCGGTCAGCTCCCACACCTTGTCTTCGCTGTCCACCTGGCCGTTGCGATAGCTCACCTGATCCTTGGCATAGAGAGCGCCCAGCATCAGCGGGCCCAGGGTGTAGCGGGTGCCGATGCCGCTGAAGCGGTACTCGTCGGCGTTGGGGTCGACCTTGCTGGCACCGGTCTGGGCCGCCTTGCTCTGCTGGTAGGCGATGACCGGCGCCAGCTTGCCCGCCGCACCGAGATCGAAGGTGTAGCGCAGGGCGCCGTTGTAGCCGTAGTCGAGATCCGAGGTGCCGTTGCCGAGGATGTAGGCCAGCGACAAGTCCAGATTGCCGAGGGTGTTCTGGTATTGCAGGGTGCCATCCTGACGGAACACCTGTACCGCGGTGGAGTCCACCTTGCTGGCCTGGCGCGCCATGGAGACATCGGAGGCGGCAAACACGTCGCCGATGTCGGTGAACATGATGAGTCCGGAGGAGACCCGGCCACCGGTCAGCTTGCCCCACTGGCCGCCATCGAGCCCGGCCCAGACGTAACGGGCGGTGAGATCGCTGCTGTTCTTCTGCACGTTGTTGGCGTATTCGGCGGCGTTGACCTGGTACTGGGCCATGCCGATCACGGCTACCTGCTCGTTGACAGTCTGGCGGGCGGTGAAGCCGATGCGGCCGTCGAAGTCGCCCTGATCGTTGCCGCTCTTCTTGTCCGAGATGTTGAAGCCGAGGCGACCGTAGAGATCGACGTTGGAGCCGTCATCGGCCTGATAGATGACGGCGGCCTGCGCCGTACCGACGGCAAGCAGGGCAGGAATGGCCAGGGCAAGCATGGACTGTTTCATTGTTGTCTTTCCTGTGTGGGCTCTGTGCCAGAGCCGGGGTGAGTTTGGCCGTGACCCCGATTGCTCGGGGCCAGACCTTGGCGATGAATCCGGAGGGGGATTAACTCAGATCGACGTTCTTGCAGCCGAACATCAGGGTGATGAGGTAGCCGCCGAGGTAGGCGACGGCGAGGCCGGCGGCGTAGACCAGCATGCCGGGGAAGATCCCCTGGGCCGAGGTCATCAGCGGCAGCGCGACGATGCCGGAGGGGCCGAACACGGTATTGAGACCGACCGGCAGGCCCAGCCAGGAGATGAGGCCGACCAGGAAGCCGCCGAGGGCGCCGCCGCAGCAGGCGGTGATGAAGGGTTTGACCCGCGGCAGGGTGACGCCGTAGATGAGCGGCTCGCCGACTCCCAGGATGCCGGGAATGATGGTGCCCTTGACCTGGGTGCGCAGCAGGGAGTCTTTGCCGGCGCGGCTGTAGAGCGCCAGGGCGGCGCCGACCTGGCCGGCGCCCGCCAGCGCCAGGATGGGGAACAGGGAGTTGAAGCCCTGGGCATCCATCAGCGCGAAGTAGACGGGCACGAACCCCTGGTGGATGCCGAACATCACCGAGATGAGGAACAGGCCGGCCAGGATTGCGGTGCCGAACGGATTGCCGTTGAGGTGGATGAAGAGCCAGGACATGCCGTTGTAGAGCTGCACGCCGAGGGGCATGATCAGGACGAAGGTGACGGCTCCCATGATCAGCAAGGTGATGCCGGAGGTGAGGATCATGTCGAGGCTGTCGGGTATGAAGCGGCGTACCTGACGCTCCACCGAGGCGCCGATGATGCAGGCGATCAGCACCCCGATGATGTTGCCGCGCGGATCTATCTGGTGGCCGAAGAAGTCGCTGACCCCGGCATAGATGCCGCTGGTGGCCTGCGGGTCATAGCCCATCACGAACAGCGAGGCGAGGATGGCGCCATTGACCCCGGAGCCGCCGAACGCCTTCTGGGCGTTGTAGCCGATGAGGATGCTGAGGAAGCTGAACAAGCCCTTGCTGAACAGCTTCATGTAGCCGACGAACTCGGCCAGCATGCCGCCCGCCTGCTGGCCTTCCTGCAGCAGGGTCTGCTCGATCAGGGTGGCGAAGCCGAGCAGCAGGCCGGCGGCGATGAAGCCGGGGATCAGCGGAGTGAAGATGGTGGCAAACTTGGCCAGGAAGCGGTGGGCCGCACTGGTCTGTTTCTGCTTCAGCGCCTGTTTCTTGGCGGCGGCGATCTCGCCTAGATCGGCGGATTGTGCGGTTGGCGCCTCCAGTGCGCCGAGCCCTGCGCTCAACATGCCGTTCATCAGCTCGCAGGCGGTCTGGGCCTTGCCCGGCCCCAGCACGATCTGGAACTGGTCGTCGCTCTCGATGACTCCCATCACCCCGGCGATGCGTTTGATGGTATCCCGGTCGGCATGCAGGCTGTCGGCCAGGCTCAGCCGCAGCCGGGTCATGCAGTGGCCGCAGTGGGTGATGTTGTCGCGGCCACCGATGGCCTGGATGAGCTGGCCAACCATGGTGTCAGTTATTTTTGCCATAAAGAACCCAGTCAGTCTGTTGTGTCATGAGGGTGCCTGGGCACCCCGTTCTTGTTTTGGTATTGCCGTCCCTGGCCCGGCCAATGTGCGGTTGGCCGCTCAGTGGGTGCACTGGCTGATGAAGCCGTTGCTGCTTTGCAGGCGGGTGCGGGCTTCGTCGGCCGTGAGTCCGGCCAGGATCATCACGATGGCGGTCTTGCAGTGGTTGTCCGCCTGTGCCAGCGCCCGCTCCGCCACGGCGCGCTCGCAGTCGGTGGCCTCCATCACGATGCGTTTTTGCCGCTCCACCAGCTTGGCGTTGGTGGCTTCCACGTCCACCATCAGGTTGCCGTAGACCTTGCCGGTGCGGATCATGGCGCCGGTGGATAGCATGTTGAGGATCAGCTTCTGCGCGGTGCCCGCCTTCATGCGGGAGGAGCCGGTGACGATCTCGGGGCCGACCACCGCCACCATGCTGATGTCGGCCGCCTGGGCCAGCGGACTGCCGGGGTTGCAGCTGATGCTGCAGACCGTGGCGCCTACCGCTCTGGCGTGGGCCATGGCGCCCAGTACGTAGGGGGTTCTGCCGCTGGCGGCGATGCCCACCAGCACGTCGTTGGCACAGAACTGGATGTTTTTCAGATCCTGGGCACCGAGTTCGGCGTCATCTTCGGCGTTCTCGACCGCCTGCAAGATGGCCTTGTGGCCGCCGGCAATCAGGCCGACCACCTGCTCGGCAGAGACGCCGTAGGTCGGCGGGCATTCGCTGGCATCCAGGATGCCGAGCCGGCCCGAGGTGCCGGCGCCGATATAGACCAGCCGGCCTCCCTTGCCGAACGCTGCCGCGATGGCATCGACCGCCCGGGTGATCTCGGGCAGCAACTGGCTGACCGCCAGCGCGACCTGCTGATCCTCCTGATTGATGACGCGCAGCATCTCCAGGGTCGGCAACTGGTCGATCTCGACGCTGGCCGGGTTGCGGGTCTCGGTAATCATGCTTGATAGGTCAATGGTCATCGTTTCCTCTGCTTAAGGTCATCGCCACTCCCGGCGTAAAACATCCCTCTTGATGGCAGGCATGATTATCGATTTTTGATTTCTATGATGAGATCAATGTCGCATAATTAATTATTCCATTTATTTTTGTTTTTAAGTTATGAAAATTCCTACACGGTGACATCCAGGCGAGGGAGCTGGGTGGTGCTGATTGCGCCGAGGAGGGGGTGAGCGCCAGCCAATAAAAAGCCCCGGTGTTGGCCGGGGCTGTATGCGGAGCTGACTGGATCAATTGACCGAGATGGCGCGGGCGTTGATGTAGTAGCGAGCCTTACCCTGAGGATCGATCAGGATCCTGGCGACCAGCTTCTCTTGCCGCCGGTGCTCCCACCGTTGCTCTATCCTGGCCAGTACCGGGCCGGGAATGCCGATCATGTTCAGGTACTCTTGAAACAGGCTGTGGCTGCCAATTTCGGTCAGCATCTTGGTCATCTGCATGCTCTTCATGAAGTGGGGGGGATTCGCCGACAAGATAGCCGTCGGCGACTGAATGTCAGCTGTATGAAAAGTGAACATCCTGGTGGGGCTGGATGGCGGGGCGGTATGACCGGCAACAAAAAGCCCCGGCAAGTGCCGGGGCTGCAGATACGGGGCTCGGTCAGTTGACCGAAATGGCGCGGGCGTCGATGAAGAAGCGCGCGTTGCCTTGTTGATCGACTCTGATCTGGGCAACCAGACGATCGCTCTGCTTGTACTCCCACCGGCTTTTGATCCGGGTCAGAGCGGGGCTGGCGGCACCGACCACGTTCAGATATTCATGAAACAGGCTGTAGCTTCCAATCTCGGTCAGCATCTTTTCCATTTGCACATCTCCTGAAGTGAGTGGGTGTCCATCCATAAACCTACCAAGCACTCTCTGAATCGAATCTGTATGAAAAACACACTAACTCATTTATGTGTCAACAACATGATCAGGCGCAAGATCAGCGACGATTCCTGCGCTTTTATGACACCGTTTTCAGTCAGGGCTGGCGCGGGTCCGGCAATTGATCAAGGGCGCCGGATACGTGTGGCAATGCGGGAGCCGTTTGTGCCGCCGGCGCACCGTGGAACACCGGATCCTGCGCCACTTCCTTGATGCCGTTGATGCAGAACTGCATACCCATGCAGACCAGCAAGAAGCCCATGATCCGGGTCATGGCATCGATGCCAGTGGCGCCGAGGATCTTGCAGACCGGATCCGCCAGTTTGAGCACCCCCCAGCTGAGCAGGCTCATCAGTGCGAAGGCGGTGACCATGGCGGCATAGATGGTGAAGCGGCTGTATTCGTCCGGCAGCTCGGCGATCTGGGCGGCGCCGCTGATCACCAGTGCCATGGTGCCCGGTCCGCACATGCTGGGCATGGTGAGCGGCACGAAGGCGATGCTCTGGTTGATGTCGACCCCGGCCGCCTGGCTCGGTGCCGGGAACAGCATGCGAAAGCCGATGAAGGCGATGATGAGGCCGCCGGCCAGGCGCAGGCCGGGAATGGAGATCCCGAACAGATCCAGGATGGAGGAGCCGATGAAGAAGCTGACGCAGAGGGTGCAGAACAGATAGATGGCGGCCAGGTTGATCTGGCGGCGCACGTGCTCGCGCGACATGCCCTTGCTCAGCCCCAGCAACAGGGTGGCCGTGGTGGGCGGGTTGACCATGGGCAGCAGCGCCAGCAAGGCGAGAAATACGACCTGAAAGAACATCATGAACCTCGAATGACTAGGGTGGAGGAGTGTCCCGGGCCGTCGATGGGCCCGAGAGGGAGGCTATCTTATGTCGACCTGGCTGAACACCAGCCATATGAAAAAAGCCCCGCACTGGGCGGGGCTCGGAATGGTTCAGGCCGCCTGCGGCGCGCTCTGGCGCTGGCTGCGTTGTTGCAGCCAGAGCAGCAGGCCGAGCACAAAGCCGAGCGCAGCCAGACTGACCACGTAGTGGGAGGGGGCCAGCACGTCCTCCTTCATCCAGAGCGTGACCAGCATGGGCGTCAGGCCGCCGAAGATGGCGTAGGCCACGTTGTAGGAGAACGACAGCCCGGAGAAGCGCACCACCGCCGGGAAGGCGTTGACCATGACGTAGGGCACGGCACCGACGATTCCTACCGAGAAACCGGCCAGCGCATAGAGCGGCACCAGCTGGCTGGTGTCGGTCGCCAGCCCGTGATAGAAGGCGTAGCTTGCGCCGGCCAGCAGCAATGAGCCCAGCATGAAGGTGGGGCCGCTGCCGAGGGCGTCGATCAGCCGGCCATAGACGATGCAGCCGAAGGTCAGTGCCAGAATGGCCAGCGAGTTGGCGGTGAGCGCATCGGCCGGGCTGATGCCGTGGACCTTCTGCAGGTAGGTGGGGGTCATCAGGATCACCACCACTATGCCGGCGGAGAGCAGCCAGGTGAGCAGCATGGAGACCACGACACTGCTCTTGTGGCTGCGCAGTACTGTCTTGAGCGGCAGCTCTTCCGCCAGCGCCTTGTTGGCCTGCATTTCGGCAAAGACCGGGGTCTCGTGCAGCCAGCGGCGCAGGTACATGGCGACAATGCCGAATGCTCCGCCGAGCACGAAGGCCAGCCGCCAGCCCCAGTCGCTCACCTCGCCCGGGCTCATGCCGCGGTTGATGGCAGTGGCCACCAGGGAGCCGAGCAGGATGCCGGCCGTCAACCCTGCGGTGAGGGTGCCGCAGGCGACACCGACCCGGCGGGCGGGCACGTGTTCTGCCACGAATACCCAGGCTCCGGGCACTTCCCCGCCGATGGCAGCCCCTTGCAGGATCCGCAACAGCAGCAACAGCAGGGGTGCGGCGATGCCGAGGGTGGCGTAGGTGGGCAGCAGGCCGATCAGCAGGGTCGGCAGTGCCATCAGCAGTATGCTGAGGGTGAACATCCGCTTGCGACCGATGAGATCGCCGAAGTGGGCCATGATGATGCCGCCCAGCGGGCGGGCCAGATAGCCGGCGGCGAAGATGCCGAAGGTCTGGAACTGGCGCAGCCACTCGGGAATGTCGGCCGGGAAGAACAGCTCGCCGATCACCACGGCGAAGAAGACGAAGATGATAAAGTCGTAAAACTCGAGGGCTCCGCCGAGGGCGGCCAGGCTCAGGGTCTTGTAATCCTGTCGGTTGAGGGGACGGCTGTGGTCGTAAGCTGGTGTGACTGTCGTCATATCCTTATGTTTCCCATCGTTTTTTTAGTTATTGTTCCCCCATCCTCGCAGGGGACACGCTCATTACCGAGGTTATGCTTTTGCATCCCGTGATGTAAATCGCACAATTCGCAACACTGTCTTGCAGCTTTTTGGTGCAGCGAGACGGAGCGACACGATCAAGCGCCGGGCTCCTCGCCCGGGTGAACAATCAGGATGATGGCCGGCGCCTTGCCGGCTCCGAACTCAAGATAGCGGGAGAAATCATGATGAAGACCAAGGTGCTGCTCTCCTGGAGCAGCGGCAAGGACTGTGCCTGGGCGCTGCACGCATTGCGGCAGGATCCGGCCATCGAGGTGGTGGGGCTGTTCACCACCCTCAACCAGGCGTTCGAACGGGTGGCCATGCACGGAGTGCGCAAGCAGTTGTTGTTGGCGCAGGCTGAGTGCGTGGGCTTGCCGCTGACCACCATCGACCTGCCCTGGCCCTGCAGCAATGAAGATTACGCCCGCATCATGACCGACTTCATCGCGGACGTGGTGGCGCAGGGAATCCGCCACATGGCGTTTGGCGATCTCTTTCTCGAGGACGTGCGCGCCTATCGGGAGCAGCAGCTGGCGGGGACGGGGATCACGCCCTTGTTTCCGCTGTGGGGCAGCAAGACCGACGAGCTGGCTGGCGAGATGATGGCGGCAGGGCTCAGGGCCAGGATCAGCACACTGGATCCGCGCAAGCTGCCTGCCACCCTCGGCGGGCATGAGTTTGACGCGGCCCTGCTGGCGGCCCTGCCTGACGGAGTGGACCCCTGCGGCGAAAACGGCGAGTTTCATACCCTGGCCTGGGACGGTCCCATGTTCCAGCGGCCGCTGGCCATCCGGGTGGGGGAGACGGTGGCGCGGGACGGCTTCGTCTTTACCGACCTGCTGCCCGCCACCATCTAGTCGCGGTTGGACTCTCGCTCGCCCTTGTCGTCGTTGTAGCGCAGGGCTATCTCGTGGAACTGCTGGTGGATGCGGGCAAAGGCATCCGTGATGTCGGGGTCGAAGTGATTGCCCCGCCCCGCCAGTATGATCGGCACCACCTCCTGATGGGACATGGCGGCCTTGTAGCAGCGCTTGCTGATGAGGGCGTCGTACACGTCGGCCAGCGCCATCAAGCGGGCCGAGAGGGGGATCTCGTCACCGATCAGGCCATAGGGATAGCCGGTGCCGTCCCACTTCTCGTGGTGGTAGCAGGCGATCTCCTTGGCCAGTCGCAGAAACTCCACCTCTACCCCCAGCGCCTCCTCGGCATGGACGATGGCCTCCTTGCCAAGAATGGAGTGATGCTTCATCTGGGCAAACTCGTCCGCATCCAGCTTGCCGGGTTTGAGCAGGATCCGGTCTGGCACACCGACCTTGCCGATGTCGTGCAGCGGGGCCGATTTGAACAGCAGATCGATGGTCTTGGGGGTCAGCTCGGTACGAAAGCGGGGATGCTCGCAGAGGGTCTCCGCCAGCAGCCGCACATAGTGCTGGGTGCGCAGGATATGGTTGCCGGTCTCGTTGTCGCGGGTTTCGGCAAGGGAGGCGAGGGAGTGGATGGTGATGTTCTGGATCAGTTCGTTCTCCCGGGTGCGCCGCTCCACCTCCTGCTCCAGAAAGGCGTTCTGGTCGTGCAGCAGATCCCGCGCCGCTTTCAGCTCCAGGTGGTTTCTGACCCGGGCCAGCACGATGGCGGGGGTGATGGGCTTGTGGATGTAGTCGACGGCCCCCAGCGCCAGGCCGTGCGCCTCCGCACTCTCCTCCACCTTGGCGGTCAGGAAGATCACCGGGATCTCCCGTGCCTGCGGCATCTCCTGCAGCGCCTGCATCACCTGATAGCCGTCCATCTGGGGCATCACCACGTCGAGCAGGATCAGGTCCACCCGGGTGCCGGCCGAGAGGATCTCCAGCGCCCGCTGGCCGCTGATGGCGACCTTGACCCGGTAGTGGGGGCTGAGCAGGGCGCTGAGCAGAGAGAGGTTCTCCGGTGTGTCATCGACCACCAGCAGGGTGGGTTTGGTATCGGGATCCAGCAAGTTGAGCATGATGGCGCCTCACTCTTGGTTGAACAGATCGGGTCTGAGGGCCCGGACTTGTTGCAGATATGCCAGGGCATCGGCGAAGCGAAAACGGGTCATGGCATCGTGCATGGCCGGTGCTGCCTCGCCCAGCAGGGGGGCGAGCCTGGCCTGATTGCGCTGGAACAGGATGAAGGCTTCCGCATCGTCTTCCAGCAGCAGCCCGGTCAGCTGGTGCAGCAGGGGGGCCAGCTCGGCGGGGGTAGCCTCCGGCAAGCCGGAGGCGGCAGGGGCCGGCAGCAGTGTCAGCAGGCTGGCGGCCAGTTGCTGCTGTTGTTGCAGCCCCAGTTCGGCCAGCGGCAGCAGGCTGACGGCGTCGTCTCCCCGGGCGAGGGCGCTTTCCAGCCGGGCCGAGACATCCTGCAGCGACCCGGCCCCCAGCGTTGCGGCTATGCCCTTGAGGGTATGGGCCTGTCGATGCGCTTCTTCCCGGTCATTCGCCTGCAGGGCGGCAAGCAGGGTTTCCATCGGCTGACTCCCCTGGCGGGCGAAACGTTGCAGCAGATCCCGATACCACTCCCAGTTGTGCATCAATCGTTGCAGGGCTGGCTCGGCGTTGAGCCCGATCGCCTGCAGCTGTGGCAGCAAGGCAGTGGCGGGGGATGCGCGCGAGGCAGTGAGCGTGCCGTTGACCTCGCGGCTGAAGGAGGTTGCCCAGCGCTGCAGGGCAGCATACAGCCTGTCGGGGTCAATGGGCTTGGCGATGTGATCGTCCATCCCGGCAGCGATGCAGCGTTCGCGGTCACCGGCCATGACGTTGGCCGTCATCGCCAGGATCGGGGTGTGTTGTCCAACGTCTTCCCGCTCGCGCAACAGCCGGGTGGCGGCCAGGCCATCCATCACCGGCATCTGCATGTCCATCAGGATCAGGTCGTAGTGGATCTGGGCCACCATCTCCAGCGCGATGGCACCATTGCCGGCGATGCTGACATCGGCGCCGACCGCCCGCAGCAGTTCCAGCGCCACCTGCTGATTGAGCTCGTTGTCTTCCGCCAGCAGGATCCTGAGTCCGTCGAAGCGGTAGCGATGGGTCACCTGCGGTGGTTTGAAGGTGAGAGAACTTGTTTGCTGGCCAAACAGGCCGATGACGGTATCGAACAGCACGGAGGCGCATACCGGCTTGACCAGCACCCGATCAAAGCCGGCGGAATCGGCCTGGCGAAAGACCTCTTCCCGTCCGTAGCCGGTCACCATGACCCGATAGGGTCGCGGGCCCATACCACGGGCGATGAGGCGGCGACCGGTCTCGATGCCATCCAGCCCCGGCATGTGCCAGTCCAGCAATACCACTTCGTAAGGCTGCCCCTCCTGCTCGGCGCCGGCGATCATCTGCAGTGCCTGCAGGCCCGATTCGGCGGTGTCCACCACAAAGCTCATGCTGCGCAGCAGGGCGGCCATGATGGTGCGGGCGCTGGCACTGTCGTCGGCCACCAGCATGCGGCGCCCGCGCAGATCCAGGCTCGGCAGATAGCGGGATCTGCGCCTGCCCCTACCGAGTCGGGCGGTAAACCAGAAGGTGCTACCCTGGCCTGGTTCGCTCTGTACCCCCACCTCGCCGCCCATCAGCTCGGCCAGTCTGCGGGAGATGGCGAGGCCGAGGCCGGTACCGCCGTACTTGCGGGTGGTGGAGCTGTCCGCCTGCTGGAATGACTGGAACAGCCGCTGTTGCTGCTCCTGGCTCATGCCGATTCCGGTGTCCTGTACCGAGCAGTGCAGCAACACCTCCTGGGGTTGCTTCTCCAGGCAGCTGACCTTGACCAGGATCTCCCCCTGCTCGGTGAACTTGACCGCATTGTTGGCGTAATTGATCAGGATCTGGCCGAGGCGAAGGGGATCGCCATAGAGCAGGGTGTCGAGCTGGTGGTCGACCTCGAACAGCAACTCTATGCCCTTGGCTTCCGCCTTTTCGCCCACCAGGGTGGCCAGATTCTCCAGCACATGGTCGAGATCGAATTCGATCCGCTCCAGATCCAGCTTGCCGGCCTCGATCTTGGAGAAGTCGAGGATGTCGTTGATGATGCCGAGCAGATGCTGGGCCGAACGCTGGATCTTGCTGACATAGTCGAACTGCTGCGGATCGAGCCGGGTCTGCAGGGCGAGATGGGACATGCCGAGGATGGCGTTCATGGGGGTGCGGATCTCGTGGCTCATGTTGGCGAGAAAATCGCTCTTGGCCCGGGTTGCGCCCTCCGCCAACTCATAGGCTGCTTCCAGCTCCTGGTTCTTGGCCTGCATCACCGCAAACAGCTCATCCCGGGTCGGTTCTGCGAACTGCTGCTGCATCTGTTGCAGCAGCAGTCCATCGGGCCAGCGGGGCAGGCGGTAGACCAGGGCGATGGCGTTGTCCGCGTGCGCGACCAATCGGATGCCACATGAATGGCAGCCGTCCGGCTCGGGGGGGATGGGGGCGTCAGCCGAGAGCGAGAGCCACAACTCCTGTGTGCGAGGCTCCAGCCACAACTGCAGTTGCAGCGGCTCAGCGTTCACCACCAGCTGGCGTACCAGCTCGGAAGTGGCGCCCGCCAGCGGTGCCACGAAGGTGGGACTTCTATCGAGGCAGGTGAGTACCTGGATCACCTTGCGCCGGGCGGTGAGTGCCGCCGCCGGGCCTGACAGCAGGGTTTCGCCGATTAGTTGCCGCATCTAGTCCTCCTCCCCTGCCAGCACGCGCAGCACGATGCAGCTGGCATCGTCGGTGCTGCGGCCACTGTGGGCGATCACTTGGCGTGCCAGCTGGGCGGGCTCGGCGGCTAGATCCAGTGCTCCGTCGCGCAGGTTGAGGGATTCGCTGATACCGTCCGAATAGAGCATCACCACGTCCCCCGCGACGAGTGGCTGGCGCTGCAGCAAGGGGGTGGGGAAGCGCTCTCCCAGCACCCCATCGCGGGAGATGCCGCGCCAGGGACCATGACCGCGCAGGCAGATGCGGGTATTGCCGATGCCGGCATAGCTCAGCTCACCCCGTTCGCCGTTGACCAGGGCCACGCCGGCGGCGGCGCCCCGGGTACCGATGCAGTGCTGGTGCAGCAGTTGCAACAGGCGGGCCGGTTCCTGCTCGCGGGTTTGCTGCAGTGCCGCCTCCAGCACCTGTACCAGCTTGTTGGCCGAGGCGCCGTGGCCGCTCACGTCGATCAGGATCAGCGATATCCCCTCCGGCCCCGGCCGGATGAAGGCCAGATCACCGGAGACCCGTTCCGGATAGCAGGGGCGGTTCTCGCTGGCCCATGTCAGCTGTAGGCCGGCGTGCAGCTGGCCTGTGCAGGCGAGAGGAGGGATTGGTCTGGATACCAGGGGCGCCACGCCCAGCCACTTACGGGCCTGTACCAGAGTTCCCCCTTCCGGCGGGGTGCTGATGGTGAGTTCCGACATCATGCGGCGCACGCCGGGCAGGCCTAGCCCCAGGGTACCCGAGGTGCTGTAGTGATCCTGCATGGCCTGATGCACGTCCCCAATGCCGGGTCCCTGATCGCGGGCGACGATGTCGATGCAGGGACGCCCGCTGGGATGGTGGAGGGTGAGGGTGATCTCCCCCCGCTCGGCGTATTTCAGAATGTTGCTGCCAAGCTCGGAGACCACGGTGGAGAGCATGGCACGGTCCACCTCGGACAGGTTGGCGATGAAGGGGAGGCGGCGTACCGCCATCACCGTCAGGTGCAGGTCGATGTCGTGGCGCAGCGGATAGCTGGCCACTTGAACGCTCTGTTCCCGCTGCATCATGCGCTACTCCTCATCCTTGAGCGTCGTGCGAACATGGGCGAAGGCATCATCCATGTCGAGAAAGCAGCGCAGCGGCCCGGGCTCGGCATCGGCCAGCGCCAGGAAGGCGGCGATCCCCGCATTCAGCCCCACCAGCAGGCAGACGGCACCGAGCAGGCGGCACACCTCGGCCAGTTTGCGTACCTGCCTGAATTCGTGGTGATCGAGCAGCATGACCCCGGAGAAGTCGAACAGTACCGCGTGCTGGCGGCCCAGCATCAGCCGCTGGGAAAGGGCCTGCATCAGTTGCTGCATGCCCTCGTCACCGAGGTCGGGACGCATGCTGACTACGATGCAGTCGGCCACGTCGGCGATGCCCAGATCATTGTTGAGCAGCATGCATCTCTCCTAGAGGGTGGATCCGACCCGCTTGAGGGCGATCTCGAAGGCATCCCGCAGGGTCGCCGTGGTGCGGATGTCGCCGACAGAGACCCCCAGCTCCACCATGGTGCGGGCGATGGCCGGCGAGACGCCGGAGATGATGGCCTCGCACCCCATGAACTGGGTCGCCTTGGTGATCTTGATCAGCTGGTTGGCGACGCCGGTATCCACGGTGGCGACTCCGGCGATGTCCAGTACGAAGACCCGGGCACGGGTCTCGGCAATCTTGGTGAGCGATTTGTTCATCACGTCGGCGGTGCGCATGGAATCGATGATCCCCACCAGCGGCAGCAGCAGGATGCCGTCCCAGATGGGGGTGACAGGGGTCGACATCTCCTGCAGCGACTTGTGCAGCTCCTCGCGCACCCTGGCGGCCTCTTCCGCCTCCTCCATGGCGCGCTTGAGCTGGTGATGCTGCTCTACTTGGGCTGTGATGTCGGTGGCAAACTTGACGATCTTGCTGGGTTTGCCGGTGAGATCCAGCACCGGGTTGTAGGAGCCCTGGATCCAGATCTCTTCCCCCTGTTTGCCGATTCGGCAGAACTCTCCCGCCAGGTATTCACCGCGGCGCAGGGTTTCCCAGAAGGTGCGATAGTCGGCCGACTGGGCGTAGTCAGGATCGACCAGCAGCCGGTGGTGCTGGCCCTTCAGCTCCTCCAGCTGATAGCCCACCGTTTCCAGAAAGCGGGCATTGGCATCGAGGATGATGCCATCCAGTGAAAATTCCACCTTGCCCATGACCCGGCTCAGTGCATTGAGCTGCCCCTCAAAGTTGGCATTCAGCTGCTTCTGTTCGGTCAGATCCATGGTGTATTCGATGACCTGGACCAGTGCGCCCTGTTCGTCCAGCTGGGGGCTGCAACTGCCTCGCAGCCATACGTCCCGCCCCTGCCGATCCAGCCGGTGAAACTCTCCCTCCTGTGCCTGTCCCGTTCGCAGCGCCTGCCAACGGGCAACCTCGTCGGCGGATTCTTCTGCCTCCGCGGGGAGCAGCATGCTGTAGTGCTGACCCTTGAGCTCGGCCAGCTGATATCCCATGATGGCGAGAAAACGGGGGTTGGCATCCAGAATCAAGCCGTCTGGCGCGAGCTCGAGCCGTGCCATCAGCTGGTCGATGGCCTCCAGTCTGGCCTGGGGTGAAGCGGGAATGACAGTGTTCAAATGGGCAGCTGCGGTATGCACGTCCATGGCATCTCCAATAAATGGTGCAATTGATTTGAATGTCATTAGAAGGCGTACAGCAGTTATAGCCCACCGGGGCGAGAGCGGGGGGCAAGAAGTGCCGAAAGAGCCTGCTGGTGGGGGAGCCTTGGGCCTGGGGAGTTCGTCATGAATCTCTTGTATCGTGACTACCCGCAAGGCGCGCTCACCGCCCTCCACTGTCACGGTGGCTCACAGTTTTGCTATCTGCATCGGGGTGGCGGCGTGATCAGCAGTGAGGCTGCAGGCGTGCTGCTGGTGGCGGGTCAGCTCTGCCTGATCCCGGCCGGGCTTGCCCATGAGTTCAGGGTGCTGCGTCACTCCCGGCTCACTCTGATCTATCTGGATGACCTGGATGGGGGAAACGAGCTGACGACCCACCAGGTGAGCCCGCTGCTGGCCGGCCTGTTCGAGCGGCTGGCGGACATGGTGGTGCCGGGGCTCAGGGATGCCTATCTGACGGTATTGGCGGCCGAATTGCGACAGGCGCCGGTGGCGGCCGGATTCATGCTGAGCGCGGCGCTGGACGTGCGGCTGCTGCGGGTGCTGGAGCGGGTCTGCCATCGCCCTTCCATCGAATACGGGTTGGCGGAGCTGGCTGCCGATTCAGGTGCCTCGGTGCGCACCCTCAACCGGCTGTTCAGCCAGCAGCTGGGCTGCAGCTTTCGGCAATGGCGGCAACAGGTGGTGATGGGCCGGGCCCGCCAGTTGCAGCAACAGGGCCGGCCGCTGCTGTCGCGGATAGCCCTCGAACTGGGTTATGGGGATTTCAGCGCCTTTTCTCACGCCTTCAATCGCTTCTTGCGGGAACCGGCGGGGTCGTGAGGCGGGAGCCGAGATCCCGGTCGGCTGGCTCCCCCGCCAGCAGGCAGGTCAGCTCATCGGTGTGACTCAGGCGGTCGCCCTGAAAGGTAAACAGGGCGCTTACCTTGCACTCGATCCGTGCGCCGTCGTGACGCCAGGCCCGCACCCGATGCAGGGAGTGCACCCGGTTTCCCTCGGCCAGCAGCGAGACAAAGCAGATCTCGCAGCGGGCCAGGCTATGGCGCAGTGCCAGCAGGTGTTGCTCGAAGGCGACGCGATCCAGCCGCTGGTCATCCACCAGCTGGACATAGTCCGGGCAGAACCAGTGATCGAGTTCGGCCGGGGTGAAATCGGGGTCGCAGATGACCCGGTTGAGGCAGGCTTGCAGCCGTTGCTTGTAATCCATGATGAGTTCCTGAGTGGATGGGAGTGGCCAGTATGGGGCGCATCGTCGGCGCCGGCCTTGGTGCCCACGCCATCCTGTTTGGCGATTGCGCCAAGATGGGGGGTTGCCGTGGCGATGCGTGCCACTTGGCCCTGTTTTGTGGCAGGATTCACGGTTTCCGGTGCCTGCATGGGGCAGGATCGGCCCCCTGTTTCATTCATGTCACGAGCCGTATCATGTCCTTATCCCCCCGTTTTGCCCTGCTTGCCTCCCTGATTGCCGCCAGCCTGATCCTGCCCGCCGTGGCGGTCGAAGTCCCGGTCAGCCCCGCCGGTGTCACTGCGGTGACCCTGGCCCAGCAGGCCCCCATTCATTGGGTGTCGGTGACGCAGATTGCCAGGAGCCTGGATGGGTTGCCGCCGATGGCGGTAGGTTTTGACATCGACGATACCCTGCTCTTCTCCAGCCCGGGGTTCTATCGCGGCAAGCAGGAGTTCTCCCCCAACGACGAGAGCTATCTGAAGAACCCGGCCTTCTGGGAGAAGATGAACAACGGCTGGGACGCGTTCAGCGTGCCGAAAGAGGTGGGCAAGGCGCTTATCGCCATGCACCTTGAGCGCGGCGATCACATCTATTTCGTCACCGGCCGTTCGGCCACCAAGACCGAAACCGTGAGCAAGACCCTGCAGCAGACCATGAATATTCCGGCCGACCAGCTCAACCCGGTGATCTTTGCCGGCGATCAGCCGGGCCAGAACACCAAGGTGCAGTGGCTCAAGGAGAAGCAGATGAAGATCTTCTACGGCGATGCCGATGGCGACATCAAGGCGGCGCAGGAGCTCGGCATTCGCGGCATCCGGTTGCTGCGCTCGGCCAACTCCACCTACCGGCCGCTGCCGTTGGCTGGCGCGTTGGGGGAGGAGGTGATCGTCAACTCCCAGTACTGACGTTCCCCATGAATGGAAAAAGGGCCGGATCCTGTCAGGATCCGGCCCTTATTTTGGGCGTCTAGCGGGCGGCGAAGGTGTTGCAGCTGGCGGGCTTGCCGCTGTCGAATCCGCGCTTGAACCAGGCGTAGCGCTGGGCCGAACTGCCGTGGGTGAAGCTGTCCGGGATCACACGGCCCTGGCTCTGCTGCTGCAGTCGATCGTCGCCGATGGCCTGGGCGGCGTTGAGCGCCTCTTCCAGATCGCCATGCTCCAACACCTGTTCCCGCTGCATGTAGTGGCCCCAGACGCCGGCAAAGCAATCAGCCTGCAACTCGAGTTTGACCGACAGCTTGTTCTGCTCGGCCCGGCTCAACCCCTGCTGTTGCTCACGCATCTTGCGCTCGATGCCGAGCAGGTTCTGCACGTGGTGGCCCACCTCGTGTGCCACCACGTAGCCCTGGGCGAAGTCGCCGTCAGCCCCCAGCTTGTCGCGCATCTCCTGATAGAAGGAGAGATCGATGTAGACGGTGCGATCCGCCGGGCAGTAGAAGGGGCCCATCACCGACTGGCCCTGGCCGCAGCCGGTCCGGGTTGCGCCGCGATAAAGCACCAGTTTGGGGGCCTGATAGCGGCTGCCGCTCTGCTGGAAGATTTCGCCCCAGGCATCCTCGGTGGAGGCAAGCATCACCGAAGTGAACCTGGCGAGGGGATCCTTGGCTGGCTGAGACATCTCCTGACGCTGGGGCTGGCTCTGGGTGGTCGGTTCGCTGAGCAGGGGGGAGAGGTCCACCCCGTAGTAGCCGGCCACCATGACCACTACCAGCAGGATCAGACGCCCCTTGCCGCCGATGGGGATGCCGCCCCCGCCGCCCTGCTGGCGCCTGTCTTCCACATTGTTGCTCTCACGGCGATCTTGCCAGCGCATATGCTTGCTCCCCTGCTGTCCGGTGGCAGTAATGATAATGGCTGGCGGGGTGGCTTGCCTAACGGGAGCAGGCCGGCGACCGGGTCGCCGGCGGCGGGCGTTTATTCGGCCCAGGGCATCTCGGGCAGGGAGTCCAGAAACTGGCCGTAGCGCTCGAGGTTGAAGGGGCCCTGATCCGCTTCCATCGCCATCAGTTCGGCCCCCAGGGCACAGGCGATATATTGCAGCGCCTCTTCACGGGGAGTGCCCTTCATCACCAGCCGCATCAGGGTCGCCTTGACCTGCAGCGGGTGGCCGTCGCTCAGCTGGTTGTCGACCATCTCCAGCAGGGTTTGTTCGTCGAAGAACTCGGTGGGTTCGCTCATGTGCTGTGCCTCGTCATGTCATAAAGGATGCCAGTATAGCGAGATAGCTATTAACGCATTGAAATATTTCGATAAAAACATTCGGTAGGGGCGGTTTTTGTTACCCATAATTAATGTGGGTTTGCTGTCGGCAAACGACAACCATCATAAAATCGCATGGACGGATATCAATATGCCCACCATAGACTCACTGTTATCCAAGCCCCAGAACCTGCCCAACGTGCCGGAAGTCATGCGCGAACTGGTGCAGACCTTCAACGAGAAAGAGCCGGATATCCTGCTGATTGCCAAGAAGATCAACAAGGATCCGGTGATCTCCGCCAAGCTGCTGCGGCTGGCCAACTCCGCCAAGTTTGGCGGCAGTCGCCAGGTCGCCACCGTCAACGAGGCCGTGGTGCGGCTCGGGGTCGACGTGGTGCGCAACATGGTGCTCGCCTGCGGCCTGACCGGTTCCATCAATGCGGTGCCCGGCATCGATCTCAAACATTTCTGGGGCAAGGTATTCGACGTGGCCGAACTGGCCAGACGGCTGGCCAAGCTCAAGGGCATGAAGGGGGAAGAGGTATTCACCTGCGCCCTGCTCTACGACATGGGGCGGCTCATCATGCACGTGGGGCTGCCGGAGAACATGGTGAACCACATCAAGGATCTGGAGCCCAGCAAGGGGCGCGCCAAGGCCGAGGAGCTGGTGGTCGGCTTCAACTATGCCCAGACCGGGGCCGAGATGGCCAGGCGTTGGCAATTCCCCTTGAGCATCTGCCATGCGGTGGAGTATCACTACAACCCTCTGCTGGCCAAGGAGTTATCTGTCGAGGCCGCCCTCATCCATCTGGCCATCGCCCTGGCAGCGCAGTCCGACGTGGGGGAGGAGGCGCCGCCCGAGTGGCCTACTCAGGTGGCCGAACGGCTCGGTCTCTCCTGGTCCGACTGCGCGGCGGTGTTCGTGGCGCTGCGTGAGCAGGGCAATGGCTACGCCGGGCTGCTGGCGGCCTGACGCGGCTGATATCATTGACCGGGGCCGCGTTGCGGCCCTTTTTCATGGTGACGGCCTTGCCATTGGCTGGTGGCGGGGGCAGTCTTGGGGCCTGTCTCTTCTATGCGAGCCCTTGTCATGATCCTCTCCGAGCGCCTGGAACTGCGCGAACTGACCGTTGCCGATGCCCCCTTCATTGTCGAACTGCTCAACGACCCCGACTTTCACCGCTACATCGGCGATCGGGGCATCCGCACTCTGCAGGATGCCGAAAACTACATCCAGCAGGGGCCGGCGGTCAGCTATGCCCGCCACGGCCATGGTCTCTATCTGGTGGCCCGGCGCAGCGACGGCGCCAAGCTCGGCATCTGCGGGCTCATCAAGCGCGATACCCTGCCTTGTGAAGACATCGGCTACGCCTTCCTGCCCGCCTATCGCGGTCAGGGTTATGGCATCGAAGCGGCGCAGGCAGCGCTGCAGGATGGTCGGGAGCGGCTCGGCATCAAGCGGGTGGTCGCCATCGTCACCCCGGGCAACGAGCGCTCGGTGGCGCTGCTGGCCAAGCTGGGGCTGGTGCAGAGCAGGCTGGTCAAACTGGCGGAGGATGCGGATGAGTGTCTACTGCTGGAGGCGCAAGGTGCGCAGGTCTGCCGGGTCTGAGAGTATGGGGCTTGCCGGCCAAGAGTGCTGGCTAGGCGATGCCTAAAACATTTGCGGGAGTGAGACAAAGAGGCCGCCGTGAGTTGCGGCCTGTCTGCATCGGGCGCTGCCGTTGGGCAGGCAGGATCAGTTGAGGTCTTCGATGGAGAACTCGCCAGCGATACCATCACAGGAGATGGCGAAACCGCCGCTGAAGCGGGTGCTGAACTGGATCAGAAACGCATCATTGTCGTGCTCTTGCACAGGCAGGTTGATGGGTTTGCTGCGACGCAGGGGCTTGTGTGTTTGTACTGCTTTCATCATGGTATTTCTCTATATAAATTAGGTTTTTGCTCCTTGTATTGGCAAATGTCAGGTCAATGGGCGCGGTCGATTGGGTGAACGACATGCGCGCAGGAATACCCAGCCCGGTTAAGGGGCGTCTGCACTTTCAAGGAATATGCTGATGCATAAATCAAATTGGGTGGGCAGATCGGGTCTGCACCGTGAGAGCCGGGCAACGCAGGCAGACAGCCTGACGGTTCTCAAGGCGAGTAAATCAGAAGAAGGTTATGCGGGTACTGGCAGGATTCATCGTGAGGTGAAGCATTGCAGGGCAAACATAAACAGGGCTGATTAACTAGCCGACGCGCATTCTCGCCTCGACATGAGTAAAAAGCAAACAATAATTTGCAGTTTTTCTTTTTTGGCCGTTTGGTGGCCACCAAAAGGGCTCCCAAGGGAGCCCTTTTTCATCACCAGATGACGTCAACCGGCGACTCAGTAGTCGCCGCTGGCCTTCTTGGCGGCGGTGATCATCGGGGTGATGGTCATGCCTTGTACCACGATGGAGAACATCACCACCGAGTAGGTCATCACCAGGATCACTTCCCGCAGATCGACGCCGTACTCCGGCAGCATCATGACGCCGGAGGGGAGCGCCAGCGCCATGGCCATGGCCAGACCGCCACGCAGACCGCCCCAGGTGAGGATCCGCACCGAGAACTTGTTGTAGCTGCGATAGCGGCGGAAGGCCATGTAGGGCAACGACACGCTGATGAAGCGGGCGGCGAGGCAGAGCGGCACCGCGATGACCAGCAGGATCCAGTCACGCCAGGCCAGATCCAGCAGCACCAGCGCCAGACCGATCAGCAGGAACAGCAGGGCGTTGAGGAACTGGTCCATCAACTCCCAGAAGTGATCCAGGTGATGGCTGCTCTGCTCGGAGAAGCCGGAATGACGGGTCCAGTTGCCGATCATGATGCCGGTCACCACCATGGCCAGAGCGCCGGAGACACCGATCATGTTGGCGAAGGCGAAGCCGGCGGTGGGGATGCAGAGGGTCAGCAGCAGCTCCAGCGAACCGTCGTCGGTGGCGCTGATCATCACGTGGGCGATGAGACCCAGCACAGCGCCGAACAGGATGCCGCCGAGGGCCTCATGCAGGAACAGGCCGGCCACGCTGCCGAAGGTGGGCTCGACGCCGCCGAACGCCACGGCGAACACGGTGGCGAAGATCACCAGGCCGACACCGTCGTTGAACAGCGATTCCCCTTCGATCTGGATGGCGATCTGGGGCGGCGCCTTCATCTTCTTGACGATGGCCAGTACGGCGATGGGGTCGGTGGGTGAGATCAGGGCACCGAACAGCATGCAATAGACCAGCGGCAGTTCCCAGCCCAGCAGCTTGGCGATGAACCAGAAGCCGTAGCCGACCATGAAGGTGGAGAGCAGGGTCGCCACGATGGAGAGAATGGTGATCTCCCACTTCTGGCTGCGCAGGGCTTTCAGATTGATCCCGAGACCACCGGCGAACAGCAGGAAGCCCAGGATCCCCTTCAGCAGGAAATTCTGAAAGTCGATGCTCTCCATGGTCTTGACGGCCAGGGGTTCCAGATTGAACCATCCCAGCTTACCGAACAGCACCAGCAGCGCGGAGATCAGCATGGAGCCCGCGGTGATGGCGATGGTGGTCTGGATCTTCACAACATACTGATTGGCAAAGGCGATAAAGATCGCCAACGCTGCCAGGAAGCAGAGTGTGTAGTAGACGCTCATAGTTATTTTTCTCTTTAGTAAACAGCAAGCACGTATCCCTATTGAGGACGGGCATAGGGTACTCTTGGGTTACATGTTACTCATTACCCATTTGTGAGTATATAGGTCACTGATATAGACAGATAGACGGCTAGATTTCCATTTGATTTGTTTGCTGCTAGGATGCTGTTTACGCAGTTGCATGGATGTAAGAGGAACGAGCGGTGTCGAACAAAAAGTCGGATGTGACAAACAAACTGGAAGCCTGTCTGAAGGAGCGGATCCTGATCATCGATGGCGCCATGGGCACCATGATCCAGGGCTACAAGCTCGGTGAGGCCGATTATCGCGGCGCGCGCTTCGCCGACTGGCACACCGATATCAAGGGCAACAATGACCTGCTGGTGCTGACCCGTCCCGCCGTGATTCGCGAGATCCACGAGCAGTACTGCGCCGCCGGCGCCGACATCCTCGAGACCAACACCTTCAACGCCACCCGCATCGCCATGGCCGACTACGAGATGGAAGAGCTCTCGGCCGAGATCAACCGCGAGGCTGCCCGGCTGGCGCGCGCTGTGGCAGAAGAGTGGACGGCGAAAGAGCCCCACAAGCCGCGCTTCGTGGCCGGGGTGCTGGGCCCGACCAACCGCACTGCCTCCATCTCGCCGGACGTGAACGATCCCGGCAAGCGCAACGTCACCTATGACCAGCTGGTGGCTGCTTACAACGAATCGACCCACGCCCTGATCGAGGGCGGCGCCGACATCATTCTGATCGAAACCATCTTCGATACCCTCAACGCCAAGGCCGCCGCCTTCGCGGTGGAAGGGGTGTTCGAGGCGCTGGGCTACAGCCTGCCGGTGATGATCTCGGGCACCATCACGGATGCCTCCGGCCGTACCCTCTCGGGCCAGACCACCGAAGCCTTCTACCATTCGCTGCGCCACGTCAAACCGGTCTCCTTCGGTCTCAACTGCGCGCTGGGGCCGGATGAGCTGCGCCAGTACGTGGAGGAGCTGTCGCGCATCAGCGAGACCCATGTCAGCGCCCACCCCAACGCGGGCCTGCCCAACGCGTTTGGCGAGTACGACCTTGATGCCGTCGAGATGGCCGAGCATATCCGCGAGTGGGCCCAAAGCGGCTTTCTCAACCTGGTCGGCGGCTGCTGTGGCACCACCCCGACCCATATTCGCGCCATGGCCGACGCCGTGGCGGGCATCAAGCCGCGCGTCCTGCCGGATCTGCCGGTAGCCTGCCGGCTGTCGGGCCTCGAGCCCCTCATCATCACCCCCGAATCCATGTTCGTGAACGTGGGGGAGCGCACCAACGTCACCGGCTCGGCGAAGTTCAAGCGGCTGATCAAGGAGGGGCTCTACGACGAGGCCCTCGACGTCGCCAAGCAGCAGGTGGAGAGCGGCGCCCAGATCATCGACATCAACATGGATGAGGGGATGCTGGACGCGGAGGCGGCCATGGTGCGCTTCTTGAACCTGATTGCCGGCGAGCCCGACATCGCCCGGGTGCCGGTGATGATCGACTCCTCCAAGTGGGAGGTGCTGGAAGCCGGCCTCAAGTGCGTGCAGGGCAAGCCGGTGGTTAACTCCATCTCCATGAAGGAGGGGGAGGAGAAATTCATCCAGCAGGCCAAGCTGCTGCGCCGCTACGGCGCAGCCGTCATCGTGATGGCGTTCGACGAGGTGGGCCAGGCCGATACCCGTGCCCGCAAGTTCGAGATCTGCCAGCGCGCCTACCGCATTCTGGTGGACCGGGTGGGCTTCCCGCCGGAAGACATCATCTTCGACCCCAACATCTTCGCGGTGGCGACCGGCATCGACGAGCACAACAACTATGCGGTGGACTTCATCGACGCGGTGAAGGACATCAAGCAGAACCTGCCCCACGCCATGATCTCCGGCGGTGTCTCCAACGTCTCCTTCTCGTTTCGTGGCAACGAGCCGGTGCGCGAGGCGATCCACGCGGTGTTCCTCTATCACGCCATCCAGAACGGTATGGACATGGGCATCGTCAACGCCGGTCAGCTCGCCATCTACGAAGACATCCCGAGCGATCTGAAAGAGAAGGTCGAGGCGGTGGTGCTGAACCTCAATTCGGACGCCACCGAGGCGCTGCTGGCCATCGCCGAGCGTTATCGCGGTGGTGGTGCCCAGGCGGAGGACCCACGGGATCAGGCGTGGCGCAGCTGGCCGGTGGGCAAGCGGCTGGAGCACGCGCTGGTCAAGGGGATCACCGATTTCATCGAGGAGGATACCGAGGAGGCGCGCAGCCAGGCCGAGAAGCCGCTGCACGTGATCGAGGGGCCGCTGATGGACGGGATGAACGTGGTAGGCGATCTGTTCGGCGCCGGCAAGATGTTCCTGCCCCAGGTGGTGAAGTCGGCACGGGTGATGAAGCGGGCAGTCGCCTACCTGCAGCCCTATATCGAGGCCGAGAAGTCCGGTGGTTCCAGCAACGGCAAAATCGTGATGGCCACCGTGAAGGGGGACGTGCACGACATCGGCAAGAACATCGTCGGGGTGGTGCTGCAGTGCAACAACTACGAGATCGTCGATCTCGGGGTCATGGTCTCTTGCGAGACGATCCTCAAGACGGCGCGTGAGGTCAATGCCGACATCATCGGCTTGTCGGGCCTGATCACCCCGTCCCTGGACGAGATGGTACACGTGGCAAAGGAGATGGAGCGCCAGGGCTTCAAGCTGCCGCTGCTCATCGGCGGTGCCACCACCTCCAAGGCCCACACCGCGGTGAAGATCGAGCAGAACTACTCCGAACCCGTGGTCTATGTCTCCAACGCGTCGCGCGCGGTGGGGGTGGCCCAGAGTCTGCTGAGCCCGGAGCTCAAGCCCGCCTTTGTGGCCCGCATCGACAAGGAGTATGAGATTGCCCGCGAGCAGCACGCCCGCAAGCAGCCACGCTCCAAGCCGGTCAGTCTGGCCCACGCCCGTGCCAACCGCCATCAGCTGGACTGGGTCGGCTATCAGCCACCCAAGCCCCGGGAACCCGGCGTGCAGACCTTCGAGGATGTGCCGGTCTCGGTGCTGCGCCCCTACATCGACTGGACCCCGTTCTTCCTGAGCTGGGAGCTGGCGGGCAAGTTCCCCCGCATCCTGGAAGATGAGGTGGTGGGGGAGGAGGCAACACGCCTCTACGCCGACGCCAACGCCATGCTGGATCAGCTGGAACAGGATCGGAGCGTGCGCTGCGCCGGCATCATAGGCCTGTTCCCCGCCAACGCCGTGGGCGACAGCATCGAGGTCTACACCGACGAGTCGCGCAGCGAAGTGCGCAAGGTGCTGCATCATCTGCGCCAGCAGAGCGAGAAGCAGGGCTTCCCCAACTACTGTCTGGCAGACTATGTGGCGCCGAAAGAGAGCGGCAAGCCCGACTGGATCGGCGCCTTCGCGGTGACCGGCGGCATCGGCGAGGAGGCCATCGCCAAGGCCTACAAGGCGGAGCACGACGACTACAACGCCATTCTCATTCAGGCGGTGTGCGATCGCCTCGCCGAGGCCTTCGCCGAGTACCTGCACGAACAGGTGCGCAAAGTGCACTGGGGCTATGCCCCGGACGAGGCGCTCAGCAACGAAGAGCTTATTCGTGAAAATTACCAGGGGATACGTCCGGCGCCGGGCTACCCGGCCTGCCCGGAGCACACCGAGAAGGGGAGCATCTGGGAGCTGCTGGACGTGGAGCAGGCCATCGGCATGAAGCTCACCGAGTCCTACGCCATGTGGCCGGGGGCGGCGGTATCCGGCTGGTACTTCTCCCACCCCGAGAGCAAATATTTCGCCGTGGCCCAGATCCAGCAGGATCAGGTGGAAGATTATGCCCAGCGCAAGGGGATGACCCTGGCAGAAGCCGAGCGCTGGCTGGGGCCGAACCTGCATTAAAGGGGTGGCAACCGGGTCAATCCCGCTTGATCCTGGATGAACAACGGCGGCATCCTGCACTGGGGAACAGACCAGTCTGGTGCCGCCGTTTGACAATCTGGTGACAGCGGGATGGCAGCGCAGGTTTCTGTGTGGTTTGTCTTGTTGTCAGGAGAAACAATTGGCGTTGTCTTGGCGCTGTGGCACCTTATACTCTCCCGCCCCATCCTGCCCAGGCACTGCCTTCTAGCGGAATTGTCATGAAGATCGCCATTTTATCCCGTGAGCCCAACAATTACTCCACCCGCCGTCTGGTCGAGGTGGCGCAGGCGCGCGGTCATCAGGTCGAGGTGCTCGACACCCTGCGCTGTTACATGAACATCGCCTCCCACAACCCCTCCATCCACTACGAAGGACGGGAACTGGAGAGCTATGATGCGGTGATCCCGCGCATCGGGGCCAGCATCACCTTCTACGGCACCGCCGTGCTGCGCCAATTCGAGATGATGAACACCATGGCGCTCAACAGCTCGGTGGCCATCTCCCGCTCCCGCGACAAGCTGCGGGCCATGCAGCTGCTCTCCCGCCACGGCATTGGCTTGCCGGTGACCGGCTATGCCCACAGCACCCACGATGTGCCAGACCTCATCACTATGGTGGGCGGTGCGCCGCTGGTGGTGAAGCTGCTGGAGGGAACCCAGGGGATCGGCGTGGTGCTGTGCGAAACCCAGAAGGCCGCCGAGAGCGTGATCGAGGCCTTCATCCAGACCAACAACAACATCCTGGTGCAGGAGTACATCCGCGAGGCCAACGGCGCCGACATCCGCTGTCTGGTGGTCAACGGCAAGGTGGTGGCCGCCATGCGCCGCCAGGCCCAGCCGGGGGAGTTCCGCTCCAACCTGCATCGGGGCGGCACCGCCGAGGCGATCAAGATAAGCCCGGAAGAGCGGGCCACCGCGGTGCAGGCCGCCAAGATCATGGGGCTGGACGTGGCCGGGGTGGATATCCTGCGCAGTGCCCGCGGTCCGCTGGTGCTGGAGGTCAACTCCTCCCCCGGTCTGCAAGGGGTGGAAGCGGCCTCCGGCAAGGACGTGGCCGGCAAGATCATCGAGTTTCTCGAGCTCAAGGCGAGTCGCAAGCACAAGCCGGCGGAGTGACGCCGGGCTTGCCACCATTCCATCACACAGGGCGCCTTCGGGCGCCCTGTTGTTTTTGGGCTCATCGCTCGGGTGGGCGGTCAGCAGGGGGCTTGAAGCAACAGGTACGGCGAACGGCAAGGAAGGCAACAAATGACGCCGATCGTGGCATTATCATCTGTTGCAAAATTGCACCGCACCAATATCAAACACCATGGCTTAATTTTTTTCTGGATGAAATGACTGGATTGCCATGCCGCACTTGCCTCCAGGTGGCACAAACGCTCTACTTGTCGCCCTTCGCAGGCCGCGAAACATAAAAATTTAATAAAACTATCTGCGGATTTTTTGCACGAATAAACCATTTGTGCCGACTTCCGCCATGATTTGACATTGTCATAGGCAGATTACGCAGCATGAATAACCAAAAATTAACATCCAGAGACATAGTCGCGTTGGGCTTCATGACCTTCGCGCTCTTCGTCGGTGCCGGCAACATCATCTTCCCGCCCATGGTGGGGTTGCAGGCCGGCGAGCAGGTGTGGGGCGCCGCCGCCGGCTTCCTGCTGACGGCAGTCGGCCTGCCGGTGCTCACCGTGGTGGCGCTGGCCAAGGTCGGGGGCGGTGTGGATGCCCTGAGTGCGCCCATCGGCCGCAAGGCCGGGCTGCTGCTCGCCACCGTCTGCTATCTGGCCGTGGGGCCGCTGTTTGCCACCCCGCGTACGGCGACCGTCTCCTACGAGGTGGGGCTGGCGCCGCTGTTTGGCAACGACGGTTCGGCCCTGCTGATCTACAGCCTGGTCTACTTCAGCCTGGTGATCGGCATCTCCCTCTATCCGGGCCGGCTGCTCGACACCGTGGGCCACGTGCTGGCGCCGATCAAGATCCTGGCGCTGGCGGCGCTGGGCCTCGCCGTTCTGCTGTGGCCTGCGGGTTCTGCCATCCCTGCCGTCGAAAGCTTCCAGCATCAGCCTTTCTCCAACGGTTTCGTCAATGGCTACCTCACCATGGATACGCTGGGTGCCATGGTGTTTGGCATCGTCATCGTCAATGCGGCCCGCTCGCGCGGGGTGAGCAGCGCCAAGTTGCTGACCCGTTATACCGTACTGGCCGGCCTTATCGCCGGGATGGGCTTGACGCTGGTCTACCTCAGCCTGTTCCGCTTGGGCTCGGTGAGCGGTGAACTGGTGCCCCACGCCCAGAATGGCGCCGAGATCCTGCACGCCTACGTCCAGCACACCTTTGGCAGCATGGGCAGCGGCTTCCTGGCACTGCTCATCTTCATCGCCTGTCTGGTGACGGCCGTCGGCCTGACCTGTGCCTGCGCCGAGTTCTTCGCCCAGTACCTGCCGCTCTCCTACCGCACCCTGGTGTTGCTGCTGGGCGGCTTCTCCATGCTGGTTTCGAACCTGGGGCTGAGCCACCTGATCCAGCTCTCGGTGCCGGTGCTGACCGCCATCTATCCCCCCTGCATCGTGTTGGTGGTGCTGAGCTTCACCCTGCGCTGGTGGGGCAACGGCACCCGGGTGGTGGGGCCTGTCATGCTGATCAGCCTGCTGTTCGGCCTGATCGACGGGCTCAAGGCCTCGGCTCTGGCCGGCCTGCTGCCTGGCTGGAGCCTCGCCCTGCCCTTGAACGAGCAGGGGCTGGCCTGGCTGCCGCCCTCGCTGTGTGCCCTGCTGCTGGCGGCCCTCTGGGATCGCCTGCAGGGTCGTCCACAGGTGGCGTCTGTCAGCAAGAGCGCGGCCTGAATGCAAAACCGGCCTCCTGGCCGGTTTTGGTGGCGGAAACAATGAACAAGGCGCCCTCGGGCGCCTTGTTGTTTTACTCCCGCATCGCCAGTCTGGCGCTGAAGATGCCGTCCTCCAGCCGGGTCTCTATCTGCCAGCCCAGCTTCTCGCAGATGCGCTGGATGATGGTTAGGCCGCAGCCATAGCCGAGGATCTGGTCTGGCGCGGCGGCGGTAGGGTTGCTGATGGTGAGCACGGGGCCGGCCAGCTCGATGTCGATGTGCCCCTCGGCGTAGCTGAGGGCATTCTTCAGCAGGTTGCCGAGCGCAATGGCGAGCAGGGAGAGGGGGGCCAGCGCCTCGCTCTCATCGTCCAGCTGCAACCGGATATCCAGCTCCTCCCGCTGCAGCAGCGGGGCGAGGCGGGCCAGCTCCTGGCGAATGAGCGGCGCCACCTGCTGGGGCGGGCGCTCCACCGGCTCCTTGCGGCCCAGCAGCAGAAAGGTTTCGGTGAGCAGCGCCATCTCGTCGGCGGCGGCGCGGATGCGGGTGGTGGCACGGGCGGCGGGCGCGGGCAGATCGCTCACCTTGCCGAGCAGGGCGGCCGAGCCCTGGATCACCATGTTGGGGGTGCGCAGCTCGTGGCTGGCGAAGCGGCTGAACTCCTGCTCGCGGGCAAACACGGCGGCCACCTCCTGCTTGCCGGCCAGCAGCGCCAGCTCGATGTCCCTGAGCTCCTGCCAGGGGGCGTCGGGCACGAAGTCCGCCTGATCCGGGGTGAGGTGGGCGACCCGCTGCTGCAGCCGCTGCAGCGGCCGGGTGATGTGGCGCACCAGCCAGATGCCGAAGCCGATGCAGCCGAGCAGCAGGGCCAGCCCGATCAGCCGGGTCGCCAGGTGCAGCTGATCCTCGTAGGGATCCAGGTAGTCATCGGCGTCGTCGTTGAACACCAGGTAGAGCAGCCCCTCACCGGACGGGTGGGGCCGCACCAGGAAGTGCTTGTCCTCGTCCCCCAGCACGTGTTCGTAGAAGCCCGGGCTCTGATAGGGCTTGAGCCAGACCGGCAGGCGGCCGGCCTCGGTCCAGTAGCTGGAAAACTGGCGCGGGCTGGGGGCGGGGGCCGCCATGCCGAGCCGCAGCCAGTCGTCGCTGTAGCGGGTCACCTCGGCCTCCAGCCAGTGGCGCAGGCTGAGCTCCTCCATCTTGTCCTCGGCCACCACCATCAGCAGGCTGATGATAACCAGCAGCAGCAGGCCGGCGCCGCTCAGGGTGAGGATCAGGCGACGGCGCAGGCTGGGCAGGCTCATGATGGCCTCCCTGTTGGCGGAGTCAGGCTGCGCTGGCGGCTCATCATGGGGTCACCAGCCGATAGCCCTGACCGTGCAGGGTTTCCAGCATGGGAGTGGGGAAGGGCTTGTCGAGGGCGTTGCGCAGGGCATAGATGTGGCTGCGCAGGGCGTCGGAGTCGGGCTCCTCGTCGCCCCAGACGGTGTCGAGCACCTCCTGGCGGGTGACCAGGGCGGGGGCCCGGCGGGCCAGCAGGGTGAGGATCTGGAACGGGATCTTGCCGAGCTTGAGCTCGACCCCGGCCCGGGTGGCGCGGCCGCTGGCGGGATCCAGGGTCAGCTCGCCCACGCACAGCGCTCCCATGTCGCTGCGGGGACCGCGCAGGGCCAGCGCCTGCAGCCGCACTTCCAGCTCCTCCATGGCGAACGGTTTGACCAGATAGTCGTCGCCGCCGGCCTTGAAGCCCGCCAGCTTGTCATCCAGGCTGTCGCGGGCGGTGAGAAACAGCACGGGGGTCGGGATCCCCTGCTCTCGCAGGCGAGCCACCGTGCTGAGGCCGTCGAGGCGCGGCATCATGACGTCCATGATGATGACGTCGAAGCGCTGCTCGGCCAGCAGCTGCAGGGCGGCCTGGCCGTGATAGGCGCAGTCCAGCCTATGGCCCGCCAGCTCCAGATAATCCATGATGGTTTCCGCGACCTGGGGATTGTCTTCCACCACCAGTATTTTCATGCTTTGATCTCCTGGTCTTGACCGGCATTTCACGGTCATCTCACACCGGATAAGGCATCCTGTGTGGCAGTGTAACCCCGAGGATCCCCGATGAAGAAGTCTCTCTGCACTCTCCTGCTGCTGATCTTGCTGCCACTCGGCGCTGCGCAGTCGGCGGAGTTCAAATTGACCGGCCGCACCACCTGGCAGCTGGGCCAGCTGATGGTCAACGGCATCCCCTTTGTGCTCGACGAACAGACCCGCTTCAAGGACGGGCTGAGTGAGGATGATCTTGGCGGTACCTGGGTCGACCTGGAAGGGGTGGTCGAGGGCGAGCTGCGGCTTATTCGGGAGGTCGAGAAGCTGGAGGAGGATGACGAGATGGATCTGGAAGGGCCGGTGGAGCAGGGGCGGATCTGGGGTTATGTCACCTCGGACGACAGCTTGGCCCCGTTCGAAGGACGCTGGCTGGAGCTGGAGTGCAAGTTTGACGGTATGCGCCTGAGCCGCTGCCACGAGGATGACTGAGTCAGGCCGGCGTGGTGCTGACGGAAAAATGGTACAGCTGGGTCCATAGTTAAACCTCGTACGGTTTGACCATGGGCCCTTTGCTATGACACGTACTTCCCTGCTGCTGCTGACACTGCCGCTCTGCGCTCTGGCCGCCGATGGCGAGCTCTGGCTGGTGGAGCTGGAACACAACGATGGCCTGCGTTTGCAGTTTCAGGGCGCCGAACTCGAGCTCGGCAACGCCGCGCTGAGCGGGGTGGCAGGCAACGATGAGCTCAGACCCGGCATGCGTCTGGCCATCCTCAGTCGTGACGGAGTCGCCGAGCGCATTGGCATGGCCGACGCCATCGCCGGATTCTTGCCGACCAGCCAGTGGCGCCGGGCCGAAGCCTCCCTGCTGGCGGTCACGGGCCGCGCCCTGCGGCTGCAGGGGCTCGGCGTGCTGGCCTTCGATGACGACACCCGCTGGTTGAACGGCAGCCCGGCCGACCTGCAACCGGGCCGCAAGCTGGTGCTCAGTCGTAACGAACAGGGCCGCCTGACCGAGATCCTGATCGCCAATCCGGAAGATGAATAAAAAGCAGCGCCACGGGGGCGCTGCTCTGCTGTTTATTGAAAGTGGATGTTTTCGAGGGGGATCTGGATGGCGTTCCAGGAGGTGGCGCAGGGAGTCGGACTCGGATAGGTAAACTCGAACAGTTTCTGTTTATCCTTGTTGATCCCCTGAATGACAACCCTGGTTCGGTTGTCGGCTGCCGCATAGTTGATGAGAAAATCGCCTTGGGCAGCCAGCTTGTCTTCGTAAATGCTGGAGCAGATATCTGAATAGATGCCATCGTCAAAACTCCAGGCTACCTGAGCCGTCTTGTTTTGATTGTCGATCGCAAAGATAGCCGTCTGGCTGGTGGCCAGGTCTATGCCAGCCGGTGTACCGACAGGGTTGTTGAAACTTCTGCGGCCATTGTTGAACAGCATCAGCTTGCCATCTTTGGTCATGGAGACGGCATGCTGCCCTATCGGAGTCTGCCCGGAGGAGAGTGACAGCGCCAGCTTCTGTAGGGAAGGGTAGGAGTACCAGTGTTTGGTCTCGTCCCCCAGCAACCAGATCAGTTTGCCGGTGGTGTAGTCCAGTTTGACGACAAAATTCTCCCGGCTGGAGATTACCAGAGTATCGTCGGCCGGGTCATAGGTTGCGGCGTTCATGTGGAACCAGTCCACGCCATCCCTGACAAAGTTGCTGGGGTCGTCCCCCTCTTGAAACATGTATTCAGAGAATATCTTTCCTAAATCCCATTCCTTGATGACTTTGCCGTTACTGTCTATTTCACTGAGGAAGGATTCTATTTTCAATGCACCATCTGTGGTACCATCCAGCTCAATCAATATTCCCTGTTTTCCTGGGTCTATATTGTGATGGAAATATGCATCACTCCCCATTACTGATCCCTCTATGTTGAGAGAAGAACTTCTTCCATATAAGTTGATAGAGTCAATTTTTTTGTTTTTGGAATTTCCAATTAAAAATGAATTATCTATAAATGTGGATGATGCAGAGATTTTGATTATATCAGCATCCCAACGGACCTCACCATCTATATCCATGATGATGGGAGATTTTTTTGACCCCTTTAGATAAAAGTAGCTATAGGTTGGTGTTGCACTCGGCTTGATGCTGATACCTACGTCATCATAAATTCCTATGCTGTCTACATAGGCTGCCGTTGCGATTGTCTTCTTAAATGAGTAAGTACTGTTATCAGTGAATTGTATGTTTATCGTCAGCTCATTGAGGTAGTTGCTATAAAGACCAAATATAGGGATTTGTATCCTGTTACTTTTCGTATCATATAGGCTGTTGTTTGACAGGTAGTGCCAGTCATAGGTTGCGGAGACAGACTTGGCATGATTACCCTCTTTTGTTTTTATATTAAACGAGATGTTTTTTATTTTACTTGTATCCAGGCCTATCAGATCCAAGGCGGAGATAAATACGGAAGCATGAATATCATCTTCGATGACTTGTGTCGTTGGATCATAATCAAGTTGTTCCGCCAGTGTTTTGCTGCTGCCACCACTACCATTGCAACCATATAGCCCGGTGCAGACGAGGCTTAACAGAAATGCGTGTTTCATCATCATAAACATCATCCTTGTGTTAATGAACTGCATCCATTGTAGTGAAAAATCCATGGTTGGGTGGGAAGGTGGGCCTTACATGCAGGCGCCATCTTGTCGGAGAGCTAATTGTCTAGCGACTCCGGGCTGAGAGCGTCAATCCGGAAAACCTGAACCGTTACACTGGCGGCAGGCCAGAGTGGTGGGACCGGTGACACAGAAGATCTCGATGCTCTCCGTATCATCTGCACTCAAGAGCAGTTTGCCGACAAATCCCACCGATCTGTAACCGAGTTGGCACTCAGGCGTGAGGAAGCAGGTCGGGTCCTGATCGCCAATCCGAAGGATGAACTGGAATAAGGATCACTCCGTCTAATACCATTGTATCGATATTACTAATTTAGGAATATCATTTTTACGTATATTCATGGGGATGAATAAATGACGAATGAAATAGTAGAGTGAACGCTCTGATATTACTCCTGTTAATATAGGAAGTCCTCAATTTATTGTTTTGTTAATTTTATGCATGCATTGAAATGTGGCCTGGATCGCATATTGAAGCCAATGTGACTGATATTGTCGTACTCACATGTCGCCTGCTGATATATAAGCGCTGGTGAATGTATGTCAATGTTCAATATATTGGGGTTGCTATGCAAAAACTAAAAATAACTGGCTTGTCATTGATCATATCCGGCCTGCTGATGGCACAGGCTCACGCGGCAGAGCCCGTCTATCCAGACCAGTTACGCCTGTTCTCGCTGGGTCAGGAGGTCTGTGGCGACAAGTATCGCCCTATTACTCGAGAAGAAGCACAGAGCGTTAAAAGCAATATCGTCAATATGATGGGGCAGTGGCAAATAAGCGGTCTGGCCAATGGTTGGGTAATAATGGGACCGGGTTATAATGGTGAAATTAAACCTGGCTCGGCGTCCAATACCTGGTGTTACCCGAGCAATCCTGTTACCGGAGAAATACCAACCTTGTCAGCCTTGGATATTCCAGACGGTGACGAGGTGGACGTGCAGTGGCGACTGGTACACGACAGCGCGAATTTCATCAAGCCAACCAGCTATCTGGCGCATTATCTTGGTTATGCCTGGGTGGGCGGCAATCACAGCCAATATGTCGGTGAAGACATGGACGTGACCCGTGATGGCGATGGCTGGGTGATCCGTGGCAACAATGACGGCGGTTGCGAGGGTTATCGTTGTGGCGAGAAGACGGCCATCAAGGTCAGCAATTTTGCGTACAACCTGGACCCCGACAGCTTCAAACATGGTGATGTGACCCAGTCTGATCGTCAGCTGGTCAAGACGGTGGTGGGCTGGGCGATCAACGACAGCGACACCCCGCAATCCGGCTATGATGTCACCCTGCGTTACGATACCGCCACCAACTGGTCCAAGACCAATACCTATGGCTTGAGCGAGAAGGTGACCACCAAGAACAAGTTCAAGTGGCCACTGGTAGGAGAAACCGAGCTCTCCATCGAGATTGCGGCCAACCAGTCCTGGGCATCCCAGAACGGGGGCTCCACCACCACCTCCCTGTCGCAATCCGTGCGGCCGACGGTGCCAGCCCGCTCCAAGATCCCGGTGAAGATTGAACTCTACAAGGCTGATATCTCCTACCCCTATGAGTTCAAGGCCGATGTCAGCTATGACCTGACCCTGAGCGGCTTCCTGCGCTGGGGCGGCAATGCCTGGTATACCCATCCGGACAACCGCCCGAACTGGAACCACACCTTCGTCATCGGGCCGTACAAGGACAAGGCGAGCAGCATTCGTTATCAGTGGGACAAGCGTTACATCCCGGGTGAAGTGAAGTGGTGGGACTGGAACTGGACCATCCAGCAGAACGGCCTGTCTACCATGCAGAACAACCTGGCCAGAGTGCTGCGCCCGGTGCGGGCGGGGATCACCGGTGATTTCAGCGCCGAGAGCCAGTTTGCCGGCAACATCGAAATCGGTGCGCCCGTGCCCCTCGCGGCGGATGGCAAGGCTCCTCGAGCTCTCAGTGCGAGAGGGGGAGAACAGGGCTTGCGACTGGAGATCCCGCTCGATGCGCAAGAGCTCTCCGGGCTTGGCTTCAGCAATGTCAGCCTGAGCGTGACGCCAGCAGCCAATCAATAACGGCAGTGCGTTGTAGTGATGGAACCGGGCCTCTGGCCCGGTTTTCGTTTGCACTGGTCGGGCTTGTTAAAGGCTTGTGCTTTCCATTTCCCCACTTATACTGGCGCCATCTTGTCGGAGTGCTGACCGTCGAACGACGCTAAGCTGAGACCGTTAATTCGGGATCCGTGGAACCTGATCAGGTTAAGACCTGCGAAGGGAAACAAGGGTAACTTGCGGGTTACCGCGCCGGGGAAGGCACACCTTCCCGCCAGCTGGAGGTAGACCGCCTCTGGCTGGCACAGGCGCACAGGGGGAGGTTGTCCCGTCCGGTTGTCCTTAGGGCGCCGGGTTTCCAGACTAGGGAAACACCGGGACGGCAGAGCAGGGAAGATCCATGCCCGGCTCACTCCCCCGAGCACACCCCGCCGCAAGTTCATCTTCTCCTCGAACTCCAGACAAGCAAACACCCATAACTTCAACCAGTTAATGTGAGTTTTGCTATGTCTACCAATGTTTCTGATACCACCAAATCCAGCCGCCGCGAGCAGCGCTCCAGCGCCCAGACCTTTATCGACAACCTCAAGGGGATGGCTCACCCCAACTCCCGCCGCATCTTTATCCAGGGTTCTCGCCCTGACATCCGGGTGCCTTTGCGGGAAATCCAGCTGGCCGACACCTTCGTCGGCGGCACCAAGGAGGCTCCCCAGTTCGAGCCCAACGAGCCGGTGCCGGTTTACGATACCTCGGGCCCCTATGGGGAAGAGGCCGCCCCCATCGACGTGCGCCGCGGTCTGCCGCGCCTGCGCGAAGCCTGGGTGCTGGAGCGTGCTGACACCGACGCGCTGGACGGGCTGAGCTCCACCTTCACTCAGGAGCGGCTGGCCGACGAGGGGCTGGATCACCTGCGTTTCGAACATTTGCCGAGCGCCCGCCGCGCCAAGCCGGGCCGCCGGGTCACCCAGCTGCACTACGCCCGCGCTGGTATCGTCACTCCCGAGATGGAATTTATCGCCATTCGCGAGAACATGGGGCGCGAGCGGGTGCGCTCCGAACTGCTGCGCACCCAGCATCCGGGCCGCGATTTCGGTGCCCGCTTGCCCCAGAACATCACCCCCGAATTCGTGCGCGATGAGGTGGCCGCCGGTCGCGCCATCATCCCCAGCAACATCAACCACCCGGAAGCGGAGCCCATGATCATCGGCCGCAACTTCCTGGTGAAGATCAACGCCAACATCGGCAACTCGGCGGTCACTTCCAGCATCGAAGAGGAAGTGGAGAAGCTGGTCTGGTCCACCCGCTGGGGCGCCGACACCGTGATGGATCTCTCCACCGGCCGCTACATCCACGAGACCCGCGAGTGGATCCTGCGCAACAGCCCGGTGCCCATCGGTACCGTGCCCATCTATCAGGCGCTGGAGAAGACCAACGGCATCGCCGAGGATCTCACCTGGGAGCTGTTCCGCGACACCCTGCTGGAGCAGGCCGAGCAGGGGGTGGACTACTTCACCATCCACGCAGGCGTCTTGCTGCGCTTCGTGCCCATGACCGCCAAGCGCCTCACCGGCATCGTTTCGCGCGGTGGCAGCATCATGGCCAAGTGGTGCCTGTCGCACCACAAGGAGAACTTCCTCTACGAGCACTTCCGCGAGATCTGCGAGATCTGCGCCGCCTATGATGTGGCCCTGTCGCTGGGTGACGGTCTGCGCCCCGGCTCCGTCTATGACGCCAACGACGAGGCCCAGTTCGCCGAGCTGCGCACCCTGGGTGAGCTGACCAAAATCGCGTGGGAATACGACGTGCAGGTGATGATCGAGGGGCCGGGCCACGTGCCGATGCACATGATCGAACGCAACATGACCGAGCAGCTGGAGCACTGCCACGAGGCGCCGTTCTATACGCTGGGCCCGCTCACCACCGATATCGCGCCGGGTTACGATCACTTCACCTCCGGCATCGGCGCCGCGCTCATCGGCTGGTATGGCTGCGCCATGCTCTGCTACGTGACCCCCAAGGAGCATCTGGGGCTGCCCAACAAGGAAGACGTGAAGCAGGGGCTCATCACCTACAAGATCGCCGCCCACGCCGCCGATCTGGCCAAGGGGCACCCGGGGGCCCAGATCCGCGACAACGCCATGTCCAAGGCACGCTTCGAGTTTCGCTGGGAGGATCAGTTCAACCTGGCCCTGGATCCCGACACTGCCCGCGCCTATCACGACGAAACCCTGCCGCAGGAGTCCGGCAAGGTGGCTCACTTCTGCTCCATGTGCGGGCCCAAGTTCTGCTCCATGAAGATCACTCAGGACGTGCGTGACTATGCCGCCAAGCTGGAAGCGGTGGAGATCAAGCTGGTCGGTATGGATGGCCAGCAGGAGCAGGTAGTGGCTCAGGTGGAGAGCGGCATGGCCCGCATGGCTGAAACCTTCAAGGAGACTGGCGGCGAGATCTACCATCAGGCGGCGGCGCTGAAACAGGCCGCAGGGGAGGAGGCGTGAGCAGCGCAAGCGGGGCTGTCAGCCCCGTCGACCTGTCGCCCGTGACCGACTCCCGCCCAGTTGTCTGGACCATCGCCGGTTCCGACTCCGGTGGTGGCGCCGGCATTCAGGCCGACTTGCACACATTGCACGACCTCGGCGTGCACGGCTGCTCGGTCATTTCCGCCATCACTGCCCAGAACTCGGTGGCGGTGAAGATGGTCGACCCCGTACTGATGCAGACCTTCACCGCCCAGATCGACGCCCTCGGCGTCGATTTGCCGCCCGCCGCCATCAAGATCGGCCTGCTGCCAACCCGGCTCCATGTGGAGGTGCTGGCCCGCCGACTGGCAGCCACCCCGGCCCCCTTCGTGGTCTACGATCCGGTGGCCATCGCAAGCACCGGCACCCCGATGGCGGAGCCCAATATGCTGGAGGCGGTGCGCGAGCAGCTGTTGCCGCGCCTCTCCTTGATCACCCCCAACGGCCCCGAGCTGGAAGCCCTGACCGGACTGCCGGTCAGCAGCCCCGAACTGGTGCGCCTCGCCGCCCGCCGCCTGCGCAAACTCGGCGCCCGCGCCGTGCTGGTCAAGGGGGGGCATCTGGAGTGGAGCGGCGATCTCTGCCTCGATTACTACCAGGACGAGACCCGCGAGTTCTGGCTGGCGGCGCCGCGCCTGAATACCCGCCACGGCCACGGCACCGGCTGCTGTTACGCCAGCGCCATCGCCGCCGTGGTGGCGCAGGATTATCCGGTGGAGGATGCCATCACCCTGGCGCGTGCCTACCTGCAACAAGGCTTGGCGGCGGCGCAGGGGGTGGGCGCAGGCCCGGGCCCCATCGCCCATCTCGGCTGGCCTGCCGATCTGGCCCACTTCCCCCGCGCCGTGTTGGCGGGCTCAACCCTCGATCGCCGTTTCGGGCTTTATGAAGCGAGCTGCGCCCGCCTGCCGCAGGGCCCCTTTGCGCCGACCGAACACAACCTCGGCCTCTATCCGGTGGTCGATTCGGTCAAGTGGCTGCGCCGCCTGCTGGGGCAGGGGGTCAAGACCATTCAGCTGCGGATCAAGAATCTGCCCGCCGCTCAGGTGGCACCGGCCATTCGTGATGCGGTAGAGCTCGGTCGCCGCCATGGGGCGCGGCTCTTTATCAACGACTACTGGCAGCAGGCCATCGAGGCGGGCGCCTGGGGCGTGCATCTGGGGCAGGAGGATATGGAGACCGCCGATCTCGCTGCCATTCAGGCGGCCGGGCTGCGCCTTGGCATCTCCACCCACGGCTACTTCGAGCTGATGCGGGCCCGCGAGCTGGCCCCCTCCTATATCGCGCTCGGTCATATCTTCCCGACCAACACCAAGGCGATGCCTTCTCGCCCGCAGGGGCTGGTGCGGCTGCACCGCTACCGCGCCCTGATGGCTGAGTGGCCGACGGTGGCCATCGGCGGCATCAGCGAGGAGCGGGTGGCGGCGGTCAAGGCAAGCGGGGTCGGCAGTATCGCGCTAGTCTCGGCCATCACGGCCAGAGACGACTGGCAGGGGGCGACCGAGCGGCTGCTCGCGGCCTTGGGGGCAGGGGATGAGCCGCGCTCGGCCACAGCCATAAGGGAGGTGGAACATGCGCTCTGATGCCGCTTCTCTTTGTGACAAAGAGTATCTGCGATACGGCCGCCAGATGATGCTGGCGGAAGTGGGCGAGGCGGGGCAGGCGCGGCTCAAGGATAAATCGGTGCTGATCGTGGGCCTCGGCGGGCTCGGCTCGCCGCTGGCCCTCTATCTGGCCGGGGCCGGGGTGGGCACCTTGTGGCTGGCCGATGGGGATACGGTCGATTCCAGCAATCTGCCGCGCCAGATCCTGTTCGATAGCGAGGCAGTCAACCACTCCAAGGCGGAGCTGGCCCGCGAGCGCTTGGCCGCCCACAACCCGCTGGTGGAGCTAATCGCCATCAACCAGCGGCTCGATGCCGCCAGCCTGCCGGAGTTTGTGGCCGAGGTAGATCTGGTGATCGACTGCTGCGACAACCTCGCCACCCGCCAGGCCATCAACGCCGCCTGCGTGGCTCAGGGCAAGCCCTGGATCTCCGCCGCCGCAGTGGGTTGGCAGGGGCAGCTGATGGCGCGCACCAGCAGCGATCACGCCTGCTACGCCTGCCTCTATCCGCTGGATACCAAGCTCGCCCAGAGCTGCGAGACCAGCGGCGTCACCGGCCCGCTAGTCGGGGTGATGGGCTCTTTGCAGGCGCTGGAGGCGCTGAAACTGTTGTTCGGGATGCCGAGCCCGGTCGCTGGCACATTGCGCCGCTTCGATGCTTTGGCCCATCAGTGGCAGACCCTCACTCTGGCCCCGGATCCCGATTGCCCGGTCTGCGGGCAGCGCCGATGCCCGACACACGATAAGGAGATCACCCCATGACCTTGACCATTCGACTCAACGATAAAGTCCAGCCGCTGACGGCAGGGCAGAGCGTGGCCGACCTGCTGGCGGCGCAAGGGGTCAACCCCCAGGGCGTGGCGGTGGCCCTTAACGGCGCCGTGCTGCCCCGTGGCCGCTGGGCCGATACCCGTCTCAATGACGGAGACGAACTTCACCTCTTTACCGCCATCGCGGGAGGCTGACCCATGATGCTCACAGTCCCATTTTCGAGCGCCCTGCCTTGCGGCGGGGCCTCATATCTTCTTATTACTGCTGTGGCCGGAGGCTGACATGCTCAAAATTGCCGATCACACCTTCTCTTCGCGCCTCTTTACCGGCACCGGCAAGTTTGCCCGCCCGGATCTGATGGCCGCCGCCATCGAGGCGAGTGGTTCCCAACTGGTCACCATGGCCATCAAGCGGCTTGAACCGGGCAAGGCCCACGACGATATCCTGAGCCCCTTGCTGCAACTCGGGGTCAAGCTGCTGCCCAACACCTCAGGCGCCAAGACCGCCGCCGAGGCGGTGTTTGCCGCCCATCTCGCCCGCGAGGCGCTGGGGACGAACTGGCTGAAGCTGGAGATCCACCCCGATCCACGCTATCTGCTGCCCGATCCCATCGAGACGCTGAAAGCCGCCGAGCAGCTGGTGAAAGAGGGCTTTGTGGTGCTGCCCTACTGCGGGGCCGACCCCGTGCTCTGCAAACGGCTGGAAGAGGTGGGCTGCGCCGCCGTGATGCCGCTCGGCGCGCCCATCGGCTCCAATCAGGGGCTGGTGACCCGGGAGTTTCTCTCCATCATCGTCGAGCAGGCAAATGTGCCTGTGGTGGTGGATGCGGGCATAGGTGCGCCGAGCCACGCCGCCGCCGCCTTTGAACTGGGGGCCGATGCCGTGCTGGTCAACACAGCCATCGCGGTGAGCGGTGACCCGGTTGCCATGGGCCGCGCCTTTGCGCTGGCCTGCACTGCAGGGCGCAGCGCCTATGAGGCAGGCCTTGGCGCCCGCGCCCTGCAGGCACAAGCCTCCAGCCCGCTCACCGATTTTCTGGGGGAGTTATGAGTCATGAAACAGGGGCGGCCATGAATACTTCCCCTTTGCCCCAAGCACAGCCAGAGGATTGCCCCCCTCTCCCTCTGGGAGAGGGGCTGGGGGTGAGGGCTCAGGGGGAAATAGGATCAAAGATCGCCCCCTCCTTTCTCGACCGCTGGCAGGAGCTTGAGTGGGACGATATCGGCATGCAGATCCGCGCCAAAACTGCCGCCGATGTGGCCCGCGCCCTGAGCGCCCCCCGCCGTACCTTGGCCGATTTTATGGCGCTGATCTCCCCAGCCGCCGAAGCGTACCTGCCGCAGATGGCGGCCGAGGCCGAGCGGCTGACTCGCCAGCGCTTTGGCAACACCATCGGCTTCTATGTGCCGCTCTATCTGTCGAACCTGTGCGCCAACGACTGCACCTACTGTGGCTTCTCCATGAGCAACCGCCTCAAGCGCAAGACCTTGAATAGCGATGAGATTGAGCGCGAGTGTCTGGCCATCAAGGCGCGCGGCTTTGACAGCGTGCTGCTGGTGACCGGCGAGCACGAGCACAAGGTGGGGCTCGCCTATTTTCGCGAGGTGATGCCCATCATCCGCCGCCACTTCAGCACGGTGGGGATGGAGGTGCAGCCCCTCTCGCAGGCCGAATATGCCGAGCTGAAAAGCCTCGGCCTCGATGCCGTCATGGTCTATCAGGAGACCTACCACGCCCCCACCTACGCCCGCCACCACCTGCGCGGCAACAAGCGGGACATCGCATGGCGCCTCGCCACCCCGGATCGGCTCGGCCGCGCCGGTATCGACAAAATCGGGCTGGGGGCGCTGATCGGTCTATCTGCGGACTGGCGTGCCGACAGCTACTTTGTTGCCGAACACCTCGCCTGGCTTGAGCGCCATCACTGGCAGAGCCGCTATTCGCTCTCCTTCCCGCGCCTGCGCCCCTGCACCGGCGGACTGGAACCTGCCGTGGTCATGTCGGATCGCCAGCTGGCCCAGCTTATCTGCGCCTGGCGCCTCTTCTCGCCCACCCTGGAGTTGTCCCTCTCCACCCGCGAGTCGGCCACCTTTCGCAACGGCGCAGTGCGCCTTGGCATCACCCAGATGTCGGCCGAGTCGCGCACCCAGCCGGGGGGCTATGCCGAAGGGGATGCCGAGGAGCTGGAGCAGTTCGCCATCCACGACGACCGCCCGGTGGGGGAAGTGGCCGCCGCCGTGCGGCAGGCGGGGTTGCAGCCGGTGTTTAAGGACTGGGAACCCTTCCTGGGCCGATAGGGGCGGCCACGCCCTTTGCCGGCGGCATTCCGGCGTCCAGCCAGACTCCGTGCCTGTGGCGAGCAGGCACGGCTTCGCCGTGCAATCGTAGGGTCGATTAGCAGTCAGGCGTAATCGTCCGTTCCGAGGTATGGCGTTGGCGGCAGGGGCCGTTGTGTGGTGGCACGGCTTTGCCGTGCTGGATGCGAGGCCGCTGGCCTCGAAGGGGTTTCGCCCGCCCTTCGGGCCGGGGCGAGTGACTTTGGAAAGACCCAAAGTCACCAAAGGTCTTTTCCCCCGCCAACCCGGCCGCTACGCGGTTGCCCTCGGGTCAGGTGCAAGGTCGGACGGACCGCCGCAGACGGCACATCCCTGTGCCAGCTGCGTCTGCGCCATCATCCCTGATGGCGTTCCTAACCTTGCCGCTTCCCCTCGGCGGATTGGAGGGGGAACCAAAACCGTGCCCGCCATAACCTCAGGGAGTAGTCGTAGGGTGCAATAAGCGGAGCGCATTGCACCGCTATTGTGATGAGAGGTGCAATTCACTTCGTTCATTGCACCCTACGTTGTGTTATCAAGCATCTCTTGCATCAATATTTAGCTTCATTTCAGCAAGGATTTCACGTCTCTTGTCTTCGACTTGCATTCGAAGATGTTTTAGCATAATCGGAAGCTCTGCATGATTATTGTTAGATGAATATTCATAGATGTGTAACTTCTTCAGGTCTCTATAAGATACTTTTATTTGTTCAGAAATCGGTGCTGGCATGAATATATAATGTGGGCGTAAAGTTGAATATTTAAATGCACAGTCATCAACAATCATTGAGATGACTGGGTCATCCATAGAAAACCCAACAAAAAGAAGTGTATAATTGACAATCAAATTTTCAAAGAAGGCTCTGTATAATGCGCTTCCATATGCCCTTTTAATATAGTCAGATTTCGTGAAAATCAAACTATCCTCATCATCAATGCTTCCATGCATCTTTATTATATATATGTTGTTGTCACGAAATATCTTAAAAGCTTTTGCATCAATGCCTTTTAAAACAGTGGGGTAGCGGTCTTCTAGTGGAAATAAAATTCTTCGGTTTTCCTCCAGCAATCGGTCGAAATTGGTTGTCACTAATATTCGCTGATCTATTTTCAATATCTCTGTTTGCAAGTCGGAAATGTCGGCAGCCTTTGAGTATTCAGCATTTATTATTTTAGACCACTCGTCACTTCCAATCGAATTTTTTGTTATTTCACACGCTAAAAGGTAATCAGACTTTCTAATAAGCCCGTTCACAATTTCTCTAATATCAGGCGAAAGATAGTCGTTTGCGATATCAGATAGAAATGTTTCCCATGTTCTTATCTTTTTACCATCAATAGGTTTAGCGCTAGCTGATACACCTGAGCCAACAAATATTGCAACTTTCTTTATTGCAAAATCATATATTAAATCAGCATTAAATTGATAATCAGACATGCTTTAGCCTCTGACATCAATATATGAGGCAATATTTCTAATGAATTTTTGTGATAAACCAAGATATATCACTCGAGCTTTTTTTCGCAGGGTTGTATATGAACCTGTCGCAACAATACTGATCATCGGCATATGATCTGTTTGGCTTTTCGGTGCGAGACTTGCTAAGTGTCTTATTTCACCTATATTGGGTTCGAAATTGTCCGTCAAATAATAACCTTTAAGGTATTTATTTATATTTAAAGGTAATGTGACTTTAATTTTTTCATATGCTGCAACTGTTTTTGGGCTGCCTTCTTGTGACATCTCTTTATGCTGTTGCATCACATAGCCAAAAAACTTAATAGCTTTATCCATGTCATCAATATTCATTGGTATTTCTGATGGCGACTCAGCCATAGATAAACCATTCTTAAACTCCCTCTTCCATTGTTCTATAGCTGACCCAATGTTTTTTAATGCCCATGAAGAAAAAATATCAATGCTCATCGGAACAACAAAACCATCTGTGGTGAGAAGTATTGAACGGTTAATTGCACCTAGGGATGGACCCATGTCAAAGAAAATTAAGTCGTATCCATCTGCTTTAGCGATTAGATCAGAAAAAACTAGGGTTGTTCTAATGCCTCTAATACCACCGGCTTTGGCATCTCTCCAATCCTGAGCCAATAAGTCCTCTTTCAAAGCAAGCCTTGGATCACCTATTATAATGTCAATTCCAAAGTTCTCTGACTTGATAATAGGAAGGTCTTTTAGATAACCTTTTCCGATAGATAGAGGGTGTATAACACTATAGATTGTCGATATGTCGTCTCTTGTGTCATCATCATAAGTGGAGAAGAATTGATCGTCAGAGAGAACATATTGTGTCAGATTGCATTGTGGGTCAGCATCTACAACAAGTATTTTCAAATCAAAGTTTTTAGCTAAATTTGCTGCCAAGTTAGCTAATAGGGTGGTTTTCCCAACACCACCTTTGTTATTAAAAAAGCAAACGGATACAGGGGGGCTATTCTTTATTTTTTCTATAAAAGGCTGATCTTCCAGTTTTGCCTTGAACTCTAGGTTGCTTCTCGTTCTTGACACAGTCATAGTCCTTTTCACTTGTTGTGTATTTCGACTATTCTATCTTATCTTATTAGGTTAGTTCCAGCGCATTTTTGAACCAATGTCACATTGCTAATTAAAAAATAAAACTTCTTAATGGTGAGATTTATTCGGTATGGATGTTGCTGTTGGAATTATGATGTGAAATAGGTCCTAATAATAATTTTTAGGATGGGCATTTTATAAAAATTGAATGGCAGGATATGTTTTATTTATATTGAAATCATATCGTCCATATTAGTGATTACATAAAAAGCAATTTTAATAAAGCGCTAAAAAATCTGCTTTTCAGGAAGTAACTGATATGCCCCGGCGGCATATCGGGCAGCTGGCCAAAGACCTCGTAACCCTGCTTCTGGTAGAAGGGGAGGGCCTGAAAACTGGTGGTTTCCAGATGGTAGTTTCTGATGCCCTTGCTTTGGGCGTACTGCTCCATGGCGCCGAGCAAGCGGCCACCTCAGCCGTCGCGGCGGATGCTTTCGTCGATCCAGAGCCAGTCGACGTGCAGCCAGCCCCACTTGATGTCGGCGATGATGCCGCCGTGTACCTTGCCCTCTTCATCCTTGATAAAGCTGGCGATCCGCTCGTGCAGATGGGTGCCGGCGTGATCCTTGTTGTAGCCCGAGAGACCAATTCGCAGCGCTTCTATCTCATCGTCCTGAGGCGGTTGGGGTGGGGTGAGTTGCATAGTGCTTCCTGCATTAGGGGGATGATGTCCGTCGGATTGCGCAGTCGGTCTTTCGGCTGCGTTACTGTTAATGCTTTACCGGTAGAACCCTAACGGAATCGGGTGGAGCCTTGCTACCCTTTTGTGCCCTCTGCTTCGCCAGTCTCTGTCGTCCGGTGGTGGTGGGCGCATCGACCCCGCCGGGGTTTGTCTCTAGCATAAGGAGGATGCGGGGCAGGGGCTCCGCCATGCGGGTGGTGGTTGATGCCCGTTTACGGACTTTTGGCGGAGAGAAAAGATGAAGCTGCGTTCCTTGTTGATGGTGGGGGCCCTGCTGCTGGGCGGTTGTGCGGTCAATCCCTACGGTGGCACTCAGGCTCCTGTCAGTGAACCGGACCAGCCAGTGAGCCAGCCGGACAAGCCGGTGACCAAGCCGGATACCGGGGCGCCGCTGCCCAAACCGGTGGCACCGACCGGGCTGGCGCTGGCCATGGCCGATGCCTTTGTGCTGGCCCCCGAGGTGCGGGAGCTGGCGCAAACCGGCCAGCCGGTGCTGCTGCTCACCCCGCCCCAGAACGGCACCGGCGAGCCGGTGGACACCCACGCCATGTCGGCGGCCATGAGCAAGCGCATCCAGAGCAAGAGCGGTTTTCGCTTTGTCGACCCGGGTCAGGTGGCGGCCATCACCGGCCAGCTGGAGTATCAACAGGGCAGGATGAACCCGGCCTCCCTGGTGCGGCTCGGTCGCCAGACCGGCGCCGGCTACATGCTGTACGGGGATCTGGTGGCCGAGGGGAGCCGCTATCGGCTGTCGATGACCCTGATGGAGCTGCGCAGCGGCGAGCTGCTCTGGAGCGGCAGTCGCTCCGCCAGCCACTGAGGATGCCGAAGGGCTGACAGGTTTGTCAGCCCTTCACGCTTTGAGCGGGGCCAGCAGGTTGAGATAATCGAGCAGCGAGAAAGGGTGCGCAAAGCCCGTCAGCTTGGCCAGCCTGTCCAGCTCTGTCTGTCCAACTTGCTGTAACTGTGCCTGCTGAGCCGGCGTGAGCGTCGTGGATCTTGCCTTGATCAGGGTATCTAGCAAGGCGCGGTCTCCGGCGACTGCCTGATGAAACGCCTTGATCGCCAGCGCATCTACCGCTGCGGCGGTGCAGCGTTCCATGCTCTTCTCATGCAGGTAGACAAGCACCGTCACCTGTTGCTCTCTTTCCAGCGACCAGAAGCGATCCTCTTTGGGAGGCAACGCGGGTTTGTGGCGGGCCTTGCTTGCCTCACAACGCGCAAACGCCGGATCCAGATCGTGCAACGACAGGGCCATGGCGTTCTGGCTTGTGGTCAGCAACAGACACAGTGCACCCAAGGCCGGGCTGAGGTGCGTGGGTTTGGCCTTGCCCTTGCCCTTGCGCTCGGTGGTGAGTGGCGACAGCGGTCTCATACCTGCTTTTTCAGAAAATAGGTGGTATGCCCGGGTGGCATGTCCGGCAGCTCGCCAAAGACCTGGTAACCCTGCTTCTGGTAGAAGGGCAGCGCCTGGAAGCTGGTGGTTTCCAGATGAAAGTTGCTGATGCCCTTGCTGCGGGCGTACTGCTCCATGGTGGCGAGCAGGCGGCCGCCCCAGCCATCCTGGCGGATACGCTCGTCAATCCAGAGCCAGTCCACGTGCAGCCAACCCCACTTGAGGTCGGCGGTGATGCCGCCATGCACCTTGCCCGCTTCATCCTTGATAAAACTGGCGATGTGCTCGCGCAGGTGGGTGCCGGCCTGGCTGATGTTGTAACCCGACAGGCCGATGCGCAGCGCGTCGACATCCTGCTCGGCAGGGGGTTGGGGTGGGGTCAGGTGCATGGTCTCTCCAAAGCCGGGTAAAGGGCCTCTATCCATAACCGTTCAGACTCGATGTGGTCAAGTGGTTGCCCGACCTCAATGGCGATCAGCCTGCCGGGCGGGCAACCTGCGTCACAGCTGCGGGAAGTAGCAGGCGGCCATGTCGACCGGATGATCGGGGCAGCCAGGCAGGTAGAAGTGCCAGCCCGCATCGGTGAAGGCGCGCAGCTCGCTCTCCACGAACTTGAGGGCGAGGCTGAGGGCCTGCAGGGCATCGACGCCATAGATGAAGGTCTTGTTGCCAAGGCCGTCCAGCCTCACTTTGCAACGCCAGTCACCACCGGCGGACTTGGGGTCCGGCTCGGGGGCGCGAATGGCAATCTTCACGGTCAGCTGTTCTCCCTCGATGCTGATGGCATCGAAGCGGGCTTTCACTATGGCTCTCTTCATCTGGACGATCCTTTTCCGGGGGCCGGCGCCTGTCTGGCCGGTGGCTGATGGTCGGTGAGCCGGCGGTCAGTGGCAGACTCAGGAAGGTCAGCCTAATGGATGCGGGCGTCGCAGACAACGGGTGCAGCGACGGTCTGTGAGGCAGGGTGAATATCCGAGCGCCGCTGCTCTTTTGAGCGAAGAGGGGCGGGGCAAGCGCTATTTTCCCGCATTGCTTGATGCGCATCCATGAATGGCGGGATCCCTCGCTGGCTCGGCGCCATTCCCGGCACGATAATTGGGGCAGGCGCCAGCCCGGTGTGCGCCTCTCGTCCCCCGGATCCAAGGAAACCGCATGACTCTTTCGGTCAAGCAACTATATGAAGTGATGGCCCAGCTGCCCGACCCCGTCTTCATCCTGAGCGAGGATGGCCACTACATCGAATACATCGGCGGGGTGGAGCAGCAGTCCTACCAAGATGGCAACCCACTGGCGGGCAAGCGGCTGGCCGATGTGCTGCCCGCCGCCATGACCCGCTGGGTGATGGAGCAGGTGACCCTGGCGCTGGATTCGGGCCAGGTACAGGTGGTGGAGTATGAACTGGCGGCGGTGGAAGTGGAGGGGATCGACGCCTCGGTCGGGCCGCAGGGGATGCAGCACTTCGAGGGCAAGATTGCGCCGCTGCCCTCCCGCTACGACGGCAAGCGGGCGGTGGCCTGGGTGACCCGCAACATCACCCGCCAGTACGAGCTGCAGCAGCGGCTCAAGCTGCAGAGCGAAACCGACCAGCTGACCGGCCTCTACAACCGCCGCTATTTTTTCGAGCACTGCCGGCTGCGGCGGGAGGGGGAGGCGCCCTGCGCACTGGTGATGCTGGACATCGACCACTTCAAGCAGATCAATGATCGTTTCGGCCACCAGCAGGGCGACCGGGCGTTGCAGCGCTTCTGCGCTTGCGTGGCTGCCCAGCTGCGGGCGGACGATATGTTCGTGCGCAGCGGCGGCGAGGAGTTTCTGATCCTGCTGCCCGGCATGAGCGAGCCGGATCTGCTGGCGCTGGCGGAGCGGATCCGGGCGGCCGTAGCGGCATTGCCGGCAGATCCGGCGGCCTTTACCGTCAGTCTGGGCACCACCTTGGTGCAGCCGGGGGAGGAGATCAATCAGGCGCTGGCCCGCGCCGACGAGTGGCTCTATCGGGCCAAGCGGGCCGGGCGCAACCGGGTCGCCCACTGCCCGGTGGCAACCGGCGCTCAGGGGTAAAACCGGGGCCGGCGACCCTCTTATATATGGCGACCAGCCCGGCGCCGATATATCAGGCGCAGCGGGCATAGTTCATTGCATAATTAACTGATATTTATGGACTGATGCTGTTAATATTAACGGGCCACTCTCTGGCCTTATTCAAGTTGTTGAACAACTCACCGAGGTTTTGTCGTTATGTTACCAGACGGAGCTGAATTGATTATCTTGAGGCCGAAATGACACATCTTATTTCCTTTTGAAACAATCCGATTCAAACAGTCATGAATTATTAACCTTGACCTTTATGGCGATTTCAACGATGGTAGCGTGGCATCCCCGTTTCCTCTTGGTGATCATGTTGATCGCAGGCGGGCTTGTTTTTTCTACGATCCGGTCGATATGCCGCTGCATATCACCAGCCTAATTACACGGGCCAATAAAATAAAAGATGACAGATTAATAAGGTGTATATCGCAATGAGTGTTGCTATTGCTGAAAAGAGTAATCCCGCATCAAAGTTGAAATGGGAGAAAAGTGATTCGGTATGGACCATGGGCTTATATGCCACTGCGGTCGGTGCCGGTACACTGTTTCTCCCAATTACCGTTGGCAGTAATTCACCGGTTATTTTGCTGTTTATATTATTGATGGCATTTCCGCTTTCTTATTATTCCCATCGGGCATTGAGTCGTTTTGTATTATCCAGCTCCCACCGGGAAGGGGATATTACCCACGTGGTGGAGGAGCACTTCGGTGCGCGGGCGGGCAAACTGCTGATGCTGGTCTACCTGATGGCCTTCTACCCCATCATTCTGGTCTACAGCATCTCCATCACCAACGCGATCCAGAGCTTTGTGGTGCACCAGCTGGGCAATGCCGAGATCCCGCGCGGCCTGCTGGTGCTGGGGGTGATGCTGGGTCTGCATCTGGTGCTGCTGGCAGGCAAGCAGATCGTGGTGTCTGCCATCAGCGTGCTGGCACTGCCCATGGTTGCCTTCCTCATCGGCCTCTCCATCTATCTGCTGCCCCAGTGGAGCCTCTCCTACTTCAGCGAGAGTCAGGGGGTGGACTGGCGCGACCCGGCGTTCTGGAAATCCCTCTGGCTGATCGTGCCGGTGATGGTGTTCTCCTTCAGCCACGCGCCCATCATCTCCTCCTTCAGTGCGGCGCAGAAGAAGCGTTGTCAGGCGAGCGCCGACCAGCGTGCCAAACGGATCATCAAGTGCAGCAGCCTGCTGATTTGCGGCAGCGTGCTGTTCTTCGTGGTGAGCTGCGTGATGAGCCTGAGTCAGGCCGAGATGGCGCAGGCCCGCATCGACAATATCTCCGTGCTGTCGGCGCTGGCGAACAAGTTCTCCAATCCGCTGATCGCCTACGTGGGGCCGCTCATCGCCATTCTGGCCATGTCCAAATCCTTCCTCGGCACCTCCATGGGGGTGAGCGAGGGGACGGTGAGCATGGTGAACGGAGCCTGTCGGGGGCTGGGGCTGTCGCTGCGTGAAGCGACCATCGCACGGGTCTCGTCGGTCATTCTGTTCGTGGTGACCGGGATCATCACCTACCTCAACCCGAACGTGTTGGAGATCATCGAGAAGGTGAGCGGGCCGCTCATCGCAGTGATCCTGTTCCTGCTGCCGGCCTGCTCCATCTATCGTCTGCCCGCCCTCAAGCGTTATCGCGGGGCGAGTACCCTCTTCGTGCTGGTGATCGGGCTGCTGGCCATCTCGGCCCTTATCTACGATCTGCTGTGACGGCGGATCCCGCACAAGTCAAAAAGGGCGACCCATGGGTCGCCCTTTTTCTTGGTGTTGTGGTCAGCCGAGCAGGGTGGAGACGCTCTGGCCGGCCATCAGCAGGCCGATGGCCAGGGCGCTGAACCAGACCAGGGTGGCGCTCACCAGCAGGTAGCCGCTGGCGACGAACAGGCCGTCGCGCTGCAGCATGCCGATGGCCAGCAGCAGGATGGCCCAGGCCGGCATGGCGTTGGTGAAGGGGATGGCCCCGAGCGGCAGCATCAGCAGCAGGGCCGCCAGCATGATCAGCAGGCCGTTGCAGCGGTTGATGGTACTGCTGCCGGTCAGCAGCAGCAGGCGCGGGCGGATGAAGCGATCGATGCGGGCCAGCAGATCCGCCCCCTTGTGCAGGGTCGGCTTGAGCTGCTCGGCGGCGAAGCGGCGCTCCATCAGGATGGCGGGCAGCCAGGGCACCCGGTTGAGGGTGATGCCGATGCCGATGAACAGGATCAGCAGGCCAAACGGGGTGCTGACACCGGGGATGGAGACCGGCAGCAGGAAGGGCACGGTGAGCAGCACGCAAAACAGCAGCATGCCCTGCTCGCCGACCAGGGCCAGCATCTGGCGCAGGCTGATATGGCTCTCCTCGATGGCGTGGGCGGTGGCCCGCAGGGTATCGGAGAGCTTGTTCTGGGGGTCGTTGAGTTGCGCGGCAACCATTCCCTGATGTCCTTCTGGTGAGTTGAACCGGCTCACCATGAGCCGATTGCGCGCCAGCATACGTGGCAGAGGTTAATCGGGGATGAATAACGGCAGGGGCGGCGAAGTGTGATCCCCCCGATGAAAACCACTTGATACAGGTCGGGTTTAGGATGGGGGCCAGGGGGCTCTGATATGCTTGACGGGCACTGATGCAGAGCACGGAGGAGCCGTGATGAAACGAGCAGGGATCATGATGATGGGTCTGTTGTTGCCGCTGGGGCAGGCCTGGAGCGCCGAGAAGGAGGCCGCCCTCGGCTGGCAGGTGACGCCGTTCTTCGGCTACAGCTCGGCCATCGACTTCGAGGCCAATGACGAGCCCAAACCGACGCCCGTTTCCACCCGGCTGGAATCCTTGCAGGGGGAGCGTTCCGGCAGCTGGGGCCTGTTCATCAGCAAGGAGGTGGATGACCCTGGCATGATAGAACTGCTCTACAGCCATCAGTCCACCCACCTCTCCCCCGATCAGCCGGATCGCTTGACGGTGGATACGCTCCACTTCGCCGGGGCACTCACCCTGTCGGACAACCTGATGGCCCCCTACATCGGCGCCGGGATCGGCGCGACCCGCTTTGCCGCCTACGACAGCGAGGTGGCCCCCTCCATGTCGCTGGCGCTCGGGGTGCAGCCGCGCCTGACCGAGCATCTGGCACTGCGGGCCGAGGTGCGCGGCTATGGCTCGCTGGTCAACGACAACAGCCAGTTTCTCTGTAACCCGGACCAGTGCGTGTTCAAGGTGCGCGGCGAGCTGGTGACCCAGTGGCAGGCCAATATCGGCCTGACCTTGCGGTTTTGAGCCCCTTGCACTGCGGCGCTTTGCCACCCCTGCCTCGCGCACTGCCCTCGCTGTCGACCCCGCGGCTGCTACTGCGGGCATTGGATGCCGGAGACAGTGCCGATCTGTTCGCCATTTACGGGGATCCTCTGGTCATGCGTTTCGTCGGCGAGCCGCCGTTTCCCTCCCTCGCCACTGTGGCGCAGATGCTGGCGAGCGTCGAGCGGTTGCTGGCCGCCGGCAAGTCGCTGGAGTGGGGACTGGTGGCGCGCGACAGCAGCCGCCTGATCGGCACCTGCGGCCTGCACAGCTTTGCGGGGGAGGCCGGTCTGCGTCAGGCAGAGGTGGGCTGCATGCTGGCTCGCAGCCACTGGGGAGAGGGATGGATGGCAGAGGCGCTGACGGCCCTGATCGCCTATGCCCGCCAGCTCGGCCTTGCCACGCTAGTGGCGGATATCGAGCCGGACAATCTGCCCAGCCAGCGGCTGTTTCGGCGGCTGGGCTTTGTCTGGCAGCAGGCTACCTGCTACCGCTTGTCGCTTGAGAGGATCACAGCAGACCGCGAGTGAGGCGGCTGAGCGGCTCGTTGACGTCGAACAGCTTGAACTGCACCGCGCTGGCGCCCATGGCGAGCACCCGCTGCTCGTGCATGGTGGCGTAGGCGAGGGCGCTCGCCTCATCCTCGAACAGATAGATGCCGCCAGCCTCGCCGGTGCGTGGGTTCTCGGTCCAGATCTTGGAGATGAAACCCGGCTCCTTGGTGATGGACTCGGCCAGCGGCATGGCCGCGGCGGTGAGGGCCGGCCCCATCAGCTCGACGGGGAAGTTGAAATGGATCTGCAGCAGGCTGGGCATGGTGCACCTCTCGTGGGCGTTGAATGACGGAGCCCGCATCATAGGAAGCCGGCATCTTGGCTGCAAGAAGGCACATTTTCGTGGCATAATTACCGCAAAGTAACCACTCGCGAGCCATCCCTTGTCCTCACTGCCCTGTCCCGCCTATCGGGTGCTGCGCCTGCTGGCCGGCAAATGGAAACCGGCCATCCTGTTTCATCTGCGCGCGCAGACCCTGCGCTTTGGCGACCTGCGCCGCAGCCTGCCCGAGGTGAGCCAGAAGGTGCTCACCGCCCAGCTCAAGGAGCTGGAGAGCGACGGCGTCGTCATCCGCACCCTCTACCCCGACGTGCCGCCCCGGGTGGAGTACAGGCTGAGCCCGCTTGGCGTCGCCCTGCTCCCCCTGCTTCAGCAGATGCACGACTTCGCGCTGAGCCACGGCGATCTGCTGGCGCAGAGCGAAGCGGGGGCAACCCGCGACGACTCCCATCTCGGCGAGCCCGGTTAATCCTGCGCCGGCCAGACCATCACCCACTCGGCGCAGCCGGTGTGGGGATCCATGGCGTCGGCCGCCACCTGAAATCCTTGCGCGCGATAGAAGTCGCACGCGGTCCGGTTCTGCTGGTAGACCTGCAGCCGCAGGGTCGGCAACTGCTGTTTGGCGTGCTCGAGCAGGGCCTTGCCCAGCCCTTGCCCCTGCTGCGCGGTGGCCACGAAGAGGGCGGCCAGGGAGCCCTCATGCAGGGAGTAGAAGCCCAGCACCTGCTCACCCCGACAGAGCAGCTGGCTGTCGGCGGCGGGCAGATAGATCTCCCGCATCGGCGCCAGGTTGGCGTGCCAGTAGGCGGGCTCGATGAAGTGGTGGGCCTGCAGGGAGGCCTCCAGCCAGATGGCGAGGACGGCCTCGGTGTCGGCTGGGGTGAAGGGGCGGATCTGCATGGGTGTCTCGTCTGGAATCATCACAAGGGAGGCATGGTAACAGCACAGGCCCCGTCGTCACCCGGTGAGTGGCCAAAGTGGTACCTCCATAACAAAACAGGCGACCCGCAGGTCGCCTGTTGCCGTTAGCCGGCGTAGGGGAGGGAGGAGTGGTGCAGCACGATGCGTACCTTGCCGTCGTCCCCCTTCTTGAAGCCCCAGGTCTTGTCGACCGTGGTCTGCTTGTTGTCCCGGTCGGTCAGGTGCACCTTGCCCATGGTGAGGGCCATGTCGCCGTTGATGTAGACGGCGGCGTTGTCGTAGTTGTAGCTCTGCCAGTTCTTGAGGGCGAAGCCGGTGTCGGCGGGATAGGCCTGATTGTTGCCGACGAAGTAGGCCAGCGCCCCTTCCTGATTGATGCGGAAGGTCTGTTCGCCGCCGGCCAGGGTCGGTTTGAACAGCACGGGGCCATGGTGGTAGCCGTAGGCGCCGTCGAGCACGGCGGTGGCGGTGGCTCTGGCCTTGTCGATGCCGCCGCTGCGGTAGTCATCGCTGATCTGGATCAGGGCCTTGCCCCAGGCATCCTGCGCGGCCTTGATCTCGGCTTCGGTGATGTTGTTGTTGGCGATTTGGGTGGCGCTGAGGGAGCCGCTGGCGGCGAGCAGAACGAGGACAAGGCCGGATTGCTTGGTGAACAGCATCTTGGTGAGCAACTTCATACGGTCGTGACTCCTGGGTGTCGCGTTTAAGGAGTCCCGGAGTTTATCTATCCGCGATGAATAAAAATTGAACCCCCCATTCAGCCTTGAGTGGGGAGGGATCGGGTTCCCTCCCATCCTCTGTGCCCCTCAGCGGGCCCGCAGCAGCCAGCGACTGGCTGCACCCAGCGTCAGCAGCCGGTAGCCGAGCAGGGAGAGCGCCAGCAGCGCCGGTACCTTCAGCAGCTCCCACCACACCTGTTTGCCCTGCGGGCCGAAGATCATCAGCCACACCACCAGCATCATGTGCAGACAGTAGAGGCCCAGCACCTTGGGGGCCTGGCGCTCGAGCCAGCTGCCCTTGCCCCAGCTGGGGTTGGCCAGCAGCAAGCCGAACAGCCCCAGCGCCCAGGGCAGGGAGCCAAGCAGGAAGTCGTGGCGATTGAGGGGCACATCGGCAAAGTGCAGCAGCCCTGCGGCCTCCAGGGCGTAGAGCCCCATCCCCGCCATCATCAGCAGGGCGCAGCGCCTGGCATCCGGCTGCCAGGCGCGCAAGCGCAGCTCGGTGCCAAGGGCCACGAACAGCAGCGAGAAGAAGGGGCCGTTGCGGGTCAGCAGGGCCCACTCACCCCCCAGCAGCGGCGGGCCATAGGAGCCGCCGAGCAGGGCCAGCCCGTAGAGCAGGACGCCCAGCAGCAGGGCCAGCCGGGGCAGGCGGGCCAGCTGGCAGAGCGCCAGGATCAGTACCGCCAGCATCAGGGCGGGTAGGAACCAGAGGTGGATCATGCCGCCCACCCACCAGGTGTTGAGCGGATCCCCCAGCTGCATCTGCCACTGGCTTGCCATGGCCGGCAGGTAGCCCTCGCTCACCGCCGCGAGCGGGTTGAACGGTATCAGCACGTAGAGCAGGCTCCACGCCAGCCAGAGCCCCAGCAGCGGGCGGCAGTAGCGCAGCGCTACCGTCAGGGGGTGGCCTGTGGCGAGAGCGGGTTGCAGAAAGTAGCCGGCGCAGAGGAAGAACAGCGGCACCGCGAAGCGGCAGAGCTGGTTGATGACGCCCCCGAGCCAGAAGTAGAGGGTGCCGTCCCACAGGGTGGGGTCGAAGGGGTTGCTGAAGGGGGAGAGATGAATGGCCATCACCGCCATGATGGTCACTACCCGTCCGCATTCGATGCTGGAGATGCGCATGCTGCCTCTTGCCGCTTGGGTTGAGGGCGCACCCTAGCAGCCGCAGGCGATCCTCATCCAGCCGCCTGGCCGGCAACTGTGACCCCCATCGGCGGCCGGTTACCCTTTGTTACCCGAGGTGCGGGCAAGGTTACCGCCGCCGAGAGACAGATCCCGTTTTGCCGTCGGTAAACGCGCTAGAGCAGGGCCACCAGCACGGTGACCAGGGCGCCCAGCAGCAGCAGGGCGATGCCGCGCGCGGCCGGGCCGTGCAGCTTGTTCCACATCAGCAGGCTGGTGAGGGCCAGCAGCAGCATGGCCAGCGCCGCCAGATCCCCCACCAGCTGCCACGGCAGGCCGGTGCCCATGCCGCGGTGCAACCGGTTGAGGCTGGCGGCGAAGTTGGCCTGCTGCAATTCGGTGCGCACCAGCAGGGTGCCCGCCACATAGCTGGCGGCCACGCTCTGGCTGAGGGTGACGCCGCGCATCTCCCAGCGGGCCGGCAGGGTGAGCGGGCCGTCGGGGGTGGGCAGGGTCTGGGGCGGGGTGAGCTGGACGCGCCCCTCCTCGAACCCTGCTGGATAGCGTTGCTGCAGCAGGCTTTTCAGCTCATCCGGGCTGCTCAGCGGTGCGCTCAGCACTATCTCTTCGCTGGATTTCTCGGTGTGGGGGCCGGGCAGCGGCAGTATGGCCCTGTGTTGCAGCCAGAGGCCGGTGAGGCCGTAGAGTAGCATCAGGGTGAGGGTGGCAAAGCCGGCCCAGGCGTGGATGCGGCGCACCCACTTGTTGTTGTGCAGGGGGAGTTTTCTGCGTCTCATTGCTCGGTGCTTCATAAAAATCTGGCCAGCGGAAGCTGGCCAGAGGGATCGGGAAAAGGGAGGGATCAGAAGCGGTAGGCGGCGCTCAGATGCAGCTGACGGGGTGTGCCCGGCATGATCTGGGAGGCGCTGGTGGCGCTGACGAAGTAGTCGTGATCGGTCAGGTTCTCCACGCTCAGCTGGGCTTCCCACTGCTGCCAGCGGTAGCCGGCACGGGCGTCGAAGCGGGCGTAACCGGGCAGGGTGGTGGTGTTGGCGTTGTCGGCGAAGCGATCGCCCACCGCGGTCACCCCGGTCTCGCCGAACCAGCCCTGCTTGCCGCTCTGATAGCCGGCGAACAGCTCGCCGTTCTGGCGAGAGACGTTCATCGGCCGCTTGCCTTGCAGATCGGCGTCCGCCTTGACCTGCTCGGCATCCTGGATGGCGATGCCGCCGCGCAGGTAGAGCTCGTCGGTCAGCTGGGCGCGGGCGCTCAGCTCGATCCCCTCGGTGCGCTGCAGACCGGTGAGGATCACCTTGGTGGGATCCAGCGGATCCTTGCTGCGCTTGTTGTACATCTCCAGCCGGTAGAGGGAGAGGGTGGTCGCCAGCCGGCCATCCAGCCAGTCGCTCTTCACGCCGCCCTCGTATAGCCGGGTGTGCTGGGGATCCAGGTTGTTGTTTTTGTCGCCCGGGGTGATGCCGATAAGCTCGCCGCCCACCGGGGTGAAGGTCTTGCTGTAGGAGGCGTAGAAGGCGTGCTCCTCGATCGGGTTCCACACCAGGCCCAGACGCGGGCTCAGGCTGGTGACCGAGACGGTCTCCTCCTTGTTGAGGTCGTTGCGGCGGCTGGTGACGGTGAAGTCGTCGCGGCGCAGACCTGCCAGCAGGTGCCAGTCACCCAGGCTGAGCTGATCCTGCACATAGAGGCCGTAGCCACGCACCTTGTGGTTGGCGTCGCTGGAGAGCTTCATGGCGCCATCGTAGGTGGGCAGGGAGCCCGGATCATAGAGGTTGCCGGCCGGGATCGCGGTGGCGTTCTGGTAGAGCTTGGGGGTGCGCTCCTGCCAGTTCTGCTCGAAGCCTACCAGCAGACGGTGCTCGATGGGGCCGGTCTGCAGCTGGCCTTCGGCCTCGGTGTTGCTGATCAGGCTGTTGGCCTTGAGATCCTGCTGCCAGCGGGCGCGGGTCACCTGATCCCCCTTCACGCTGGTGACATAGGTGTTGTCGAACTGGCTGTCGAGGCTGGTGTAGCCCAGCTGCTGACGCAGTTGCCACTGATCGTTGATGTCCCAGGTAAGGCGGGAGCGGGTGGACTGGGCCACGTCGTCGATGAAGTCGCGGCGGGTGTCGCTGTAGACATACTCCTTCGGCACGTCGGCCGGCCGGCCGTTGACGCCGGGGATGCCGCGATCCGGGGTGCGGTCGTGCTCGTTGTGCTCGTACTGCAGCAGCCAGTTCAGCTTGTCGTTGATCTCCCAGTTGACGGAGGGGGCCAGCAGGGTGCGCTTGCTGGTCACGCCGTTGCGAAAGCTGTCTTTGTCTTCCTGAGCCAGGTTGAGGCGCACCTGCACCTGCTCACCCGCTTCGCCGTTCAGGTCGGCGGCCAGCCGGCGGCTGTCGAAGCTGCCGACCTGGGCGCTGACGCTGGACTCCAGCCCCTTCTGCGGCTTCTTGCTGACCCGGTTGACGATGCCGCCGGTGCTGCCACGGCCGTAGAGCACCGCCGCCGGCCCCTTGAGCACTTCGACCCGCTCGGTGTTGCCAAGGTCGCGGGTGTACTGCATGTCGTCGCGAAAACCGTCCAGATAGAAGTCGTTGCTGGCGCTGAAGCCGCGGATATTGACCCCGTCGAAGCGGGTATCACCGCTGGCGTTGACGCCGGGGATACCGGTCAACGCCTCGCTCAGGGTGGGCTGGCCGAAGGCGGTCAGCTCGCTCGCCTTGACGCTGTCGATGGCCTGCGGCACCAGTTTGGCCGGGGTGTTGGTGCGGGTCGCGGTGGCAACCTCTTCATGTTGGCTGCGTTTGCCGACCACTGTCATGGTCTCGTCTTCGGCGTGTGCGCCGGCGCTCAGGGCCAGCAGGGCGACACTCAGCAGAGTGCGCGGGTGGTGAGGTGTGTGCATGTTGCGTGTTGACTCTTGAAGAAGCGACCTGATGGTCTGAACTTGTTGATTTATTTGTAATTATTTTGTTTTCTCCCATCTGGGAGGATGCTAATGATATTGATTTTCATTAGCTGTGCAATAGAAACATGTTTTGGCGATGGGACTGGGTATCGGATGGCTCGCCGCCGCCGGCAGGGCGCCCTGTCGGCAAGGTGACGGGAGGAGGGAGAAAGGGGGATGGGGGGCTCAGTGGTCGGTGGCGGAGGGGGCTATCTCGGCCAGCTGCTTGCCCAGTACCAGCCGCGGCGCCGGGTCGGTCTGCAGCGGGATATCCTGCAGCGGGGTGCCCTGCAGGTTGCGGTGGATGATGTTGGCCGCCATCTGGCCGAGGGCCCGATAGCTGCTGATGGTGCCGACTGTGCAGCCGTGCTCGACATAGAGCTCGGCGCTGCAGATGGTGGGGATGCCCGCCTCGTTGAGGGCGGCCAGCAGTTCGGGGGCGATGGAGAGCAGGTAGCTGTCGGCGGCGAGAAACACGATGCTCTCTTTGGCGTCGTGCTGCAGCCGCTTGAGTTCGCTGGCCAGCCGCCGCTTGTCCGGCGCGATGCGCCAAGTAGTGAGATCCCACTGGTAGCGATGGGCTTCGCGCAGCAGCAGCTCGCCGGTCAGCAGGGTGTTCTGTTCGCGCGGGTTGAACGGCAGCAGCAACCCTTTGCCAGCGGGCAGATAGCGGCGGGCGTTGGCGAGCTGCAGCGCCATCGGCACCATGTTGCTGGTGCCGGCCACCATCTGGTTCTCCGTCTTGTCGTCGGACAGGAATCCGGCCCCGACGGGGTCGGACACTATGCTGAAAATCAACGGTTTGCGGTTGCCCACCAGGCTCTTGACCATGGCCGTGGCGGTGGTGCCGAAGCAGTAGATGTAGTCGTAGTCGGTGAGAGAGGGCAGCAGTTGCTGGCGCAGCAGGGTGGCCAGCACGGTTCTGTCCTGATTGGCGTTGAAGGTGACGAAGGTGGGGTGATGACCGAGCCGGTTCAGCTCGTCGCGAAAGCCGCGCTCGGCATCGGTCTCGCCGCGCCACAGCACCATGGCGATGGTCAGCGCCTGGGCGGGCAGGGCGCAGAGCAGACAGCAGCAGATGAGCAGGCGTAGCGGCATGATGATCTCCTCGTCGTGGTTCTGTTGAGCCTAGATCATGGGGAGCAGGGCACGCCGACGCGGATGCAAAAGAGCGCGCCGGCATCAGCCGGCGCGCGCAGTGCAGAGGGGCCCGACTTAGAAGTCGTAGCGGGCCGCCAGCTGGAAGTCATCCTTGACGTTGAGCTTGCCGCTCTCTTTGCTGTCGAGGTTGTTGATGCGGTACTCGCCGATGACGCGCAGGCTCTTGTTGAACTTGTACTGGGCGCCTAGGGTGTAGTAGTCGATGGAGTCATAGTCGGCCTTGCCGTCCTGCTCTACCTTCTGCTTGTTCCACAGCGCCATCAGGCCGAAGCCGTTCTCGAAGTTGTAGCCCAGCGCCCCTTCCCAGCCGGTGTGATCCTTGCCGGTGGCCAGGAAGTCGGTGCCGTCCGCATAGCTCAGGGCGGCGTAGACGGCCTTGTTGTCGTACTTGGCGGAGAGCAGCCACAGCTTGGCATCCTCTTCCCCGTTCTTGTCGCGGATCCCCACGTTGTAGGCGGTGCCCAGCGCCAAGTTGAACGGGAAGGTGTAGGCCACGGCGGCGCCGTAGGCGGCATCGCTGTCCTTGCTGGTGGTCTCTTCGGTGTCACCGCCGTCGAACTTGTAGCTGGTGTCTACCTGGAAGCCGTTGAACAGACCGGAGTACTTCAGCACGGAACCGGCACGGTTGGTGGCGAAAGTGTCGGTCTTGGCGCCCAGCGCGTCGTTGCCGTAACCATCGGAGAGAGACACGTCGGTCCAGTCAGCCAGGAAACCCGGGGCCCCTTTCTGGCGACCGAAGGTGATGTTGCCCCAGTCGGCGCCAACACCGGCGAACGCCAGACGGGTGCGCAGGTTGTCGGAGTTCTCGCTGATGGTCTTCTCGCTGTCGTTGATGTACATCTGCACTTCGTACTGGGCCAGCGCCTTCAGTTGGCTGTTGATCTGGCTGTCGACCTTGGCGCCGAAGCGGACGAACTGATTGGCGCCCTGCTTGTCGCTGTACTCCTGAGTGCCGTTCGGATGGGTGCTGTCGACCCCTTCCTTCTTGTCACCGAAGAACTGGCCGGCGTAGATGCGGCCGTACAGATCCAGGGTGGTGGTGTCATTCTTGTAAACTTCAACGGCGTGAGCCTGGAAGGCCGCGGTGAGAGCCAGTGCCACTACAGTCAGCTTTTTCATCTTAATCCCTTGTGTTGCAAGCTTTGTTGTAAAAGACGGGGCCATGCTAGGCAGGGGGGATGACAGCGGGGTGACACTCTCGTGAAGTGTCGGTGGCGGTTTGATGTCAAATTGGTGAAAGGGCCGTGTTTTGTGTGACGAACCGCCACTTTTGCGCGCAAAGGTTTGCCCTTGTGGTAGAATGCCGCCCGTTTTCGAGCTCCAAAGGTTGGATATGCGATGAGACGTGAACTGGCAATCGAGTTTTCCCGAGTGACGGAAGCGGCTGCACTGGCTGGCTACAAGTGGCTCGGACGTGGTGACAAGAATATCGCCGATGGGGCGGCCGTTGCGGCCATGCGCCATATCCTCAATCAGATCCAGATCGATGGTGAGATTGTGATCGGCGAGGGTGAAATTGACGAAGCCCCCATGCTCTACATCGGCGAGAAGGTGGGTACGGGTCTGGGCGACGCGGTGGACATCGCGGTCGATCCCATCGAGGGTACCCGCATGACCGCCATGGGTCAGGCCAATGCCCTGGCCGTGCTGGCCGTCGGCGACAAGGGTTCCTTCCTCAAGGCCCCCGACATGTACATGGAAAAACTGATCGTGGGTCCCAAGGCCAAGGGTGCCATCGACCTCGATCAGGCCCTCGAGCTGAACCTCAAGGCCGTGGCCAAGGCGCTCGGCAAGCCGCTCTCCCGCCTGACCGTGATCACTCTGGCCAAGCCGCGCCACGACAAGGCGATCAAGGAGATGCAGGGGCTGGGGGTGCGGGTGTTCGCCATTCCCGACGGCGACGTGGCTGCCTCCATCCTCACCTGTCTGCCGGACAGCGAAGTGGACATGCTGTATGGCATCGGCGGCGCGCCGGAAGGGGTGATCTCGGCGGCGGTGATCCGTGCGCTGGACGGTGACATGCAGGCCCGCCTGGTGCCCCGTCATCAGGTCAAGGGCGACAGCCCGGAAGTGCGTGCGCTGGGCGAGCAGGAAATTGCCCGCTGCGAGGCACTTGGCATCGACGTGAGCAAGGTGCTCAAGCTGGAAGACCTGGCCAAGAATGACAACGTCATCTTCTCGGCCACCGGCATCACCAAGGGTGATCTGCTGGACGGCATCACCAGTGACGGCGTCATGGCGACCACCGAGACCCTGCTGATCCGTGGCAAATCGCGGACCATCCGCCGCATCAAGTCGATCCACTTCCTGGATCGCAAAGACAGCGTGGTGCGCGACATCATCCTCTAATCAGGATGCGTGCGGGGCAACCCCCATGGTACCGCCTGAAAAGCCCGACACTGTCGGGCTTTTTGTTGTCTGTTGGCAAGGACACTATTTCATGGCGGGGCCGGTATAACAGTGAGGAAAATCCCCGCCCTTTGCTACACTGGTTCGCCCTGCCGAGGAAAGCATTACATGGAATGTCGTCAAGGTTGCGGTGCCTGCTGCATCGCCCCCAGTATCAGCAGTGCCATTCCCGGCATGCCCGACGGCAAACCGGCCGGCGTGCCCTGCGTGCAGCTCGATGCGCGGCTGGGCTGCAAGATCTTCGGCCAGCCCGAGCGGCCGGCGGTGTGCGGCGGTTTTCGTCCCATGCAGGACGTGTGCGGCTATCACCGGGAGGAGGCCATCTGGCTCATCGGTGAACTGGAGCGAATGACATCCTGAGTCTGACCCTCTCCCACGGGGAGAGGGTGGTAGCTGGTTCCCCCTCATCCCCGACCCTTCTCCCGCGAGGGGAGAAGGGGGAGCAGCCATTCGGAACAATCCCAATAAAAAGAGGCCGCAACTGCGGCCTCTTTTTATTTTGCGACGAACGGACGTCAGACGTCGGCCAGCTGCAATGCCTGGCGATAGTACTCGTTGGCCTTGTTGGTGAGGCGGCGCTTGTCCATCACCTGACCGAGGGCGTGGTAGACGGCGGCGCTCGGCGCTTTCGCGACCTCCTGCTCCAGCAGGCGCTGGGCGTCGTCCAGCTGACCGGCTAGCAGGTAGACCTGGGCCAGCGCCGCGTCGACGCCAGGTTGATCCTGGATCTTCTGCAGCAGGGTCAGCATCGGCTGGTAGCTGTCGAGCTTGAGCTTGGGCAGACGGGCCAGCAGCTGGGGCGAGACCTGCTTGCGCAGCGCATCCAGCCACAGCTCGGCGGCCTCGTTGTCGGCCCCCAGCTGGCGCAGGCTATCGCCATAGGCGGCCAGCAGATCCGGATCCTGGCGCAGCTTGCGCGGCAGCTCCTGCCAGATCGGGCGCAGGGTCTCGAGGGCGCCGCTGGCGGCGTCGAGGCGACCACGCCAGGCCTGCTGCAGCAGATCCTCTTCCTGTTTGGGGGTCAGCTTGCCCACCTTGTGCAGCACCGGGATGAGGTCGATGAGGGCAGCCCAGTCCTCGCGGGCCAGGTGCACCTGGCGCAGCTGGTCCAGCACCATGGGGTGGCGCGGGTTGAGAGCGTAGACGGATTCCAGCATGGCCAGCGCGGTGTCGTACTGGCCCTGCTCGATCTGCAGCTGGGTCTGGGTCAGGGTCAGTGCCAGCTCGGCCTTGGGATTCTCCTCCTGCGCCTTTTGCAGGTATTGGTCCCGGCGCACGTCATCGCCACGGGCCTGGGCCGCCTTGGCGGCACTCAGGTAGTTGAGCAGCGGGGTGTCGCTGTTGCTGGCGCCCTTGAGCATCAGCTTCTCGGCCTGGCTGTAGTGCCCTTCGGCCATGGCCAGGGTGGCGGCCACGGTCTGCTGGTTGGCCTTGCGGCGCCGGCGCGAGCCGTACCAGCCAAGCGTCTTGCGGCGCAGGCCGAATACCCGGCCCAGCAGCCACTCGACGATGAGCAGGGCACCGTAGAACAGCACCGCCAGGATCACCGCGCTGGTGACCGAAGATTCAACCGTGTAGTTGCCCAGCGAGATCAGCACATAGCCCTTGTTGCCGGAGGCCTGCGGGCCGAAGATGAGGCCGGCCACCATGGCGGCCACCAGTACAATCAGACGAATCATGGTGCCCTCCTCAGTTGCTGGCCAGAATGCGCTGCAGGCGCTCGGTCAGCACCTCTTCCAGCATGGCCTGGGTCTTGAAGCGATCCGGATAGTTGAACTGGATCTGCTCCCCCTTGAGCTTGTCCAGCTCGGACTGCATGTAGTGGGTGGCGCTGTTGTCGGTGTCGAAATACTGGGTCAGCCAGCGTTGGGCCTTGTCCAGGCTGTCGTCATAGAGGGCCTGCTGCTCACGGTAGACGGCGAGCTGGGCCTGCAGCAGCTTGGTCTTGAGGTTCTCGCGCAGGAATATCTCCTGCTGCGGGGAGAGCAGGGCCTCCACCGCGCCGTCACGACGGCGGATGGTGATGAAGTTCTCGGTGAATTTGACCCAGTTCTTCTTCAGGTTGCTTTCCCACTCGTCCGGGTTGGTGCTGACGGCCTGATCGGGCTCGCTCTTGGCTTCCGGCATGCTGACGGTGGAGAGCGGCAGCAGCTCGATCTGATCGGAGAGGGCGGCCAGTTTCAGGGTCAGCCCTTCGCGGTCGATGCGCGGCATCCCCTTGAGCTGGGCGATGTCTTCGGCCAGCGCCTTGCGGATGGGCATCAGGCTGGGATCGTTGAGCGCCTTGATGCGCTCGTCGGCATTGCCGAGCAGTGTGATGGCGGAGACGAGGTCGTGTTCCAGCCACAGCTTGCGACCAGCCATCCGCACCAGGTATTCGGATTCGGCCAGCATCCAGTCATTGGGGCGCTTGTCGTTGAGATCCAGCACCCGGGTCTGCAACCCCTTGAGCTCGTCCTGCAGCAGTTGCTGCTGCTTGCCGAGGGCGGCCAGCTGTTCGCCATCCTTGCTGTTGCTCTGGTCAAGCTTGTTCATGGCTTCGGCCAGTTGCAGCTTGAGCTGGTTCAGCTCGCCCTGCTGGGCCACGGCGCTCTTGTGGCCGTGCAGATAGAGGCCGCCGGTCAGGCCGAGGGCCAGCAGGATGGCGATGCCGCCGACCACAGCGCCCGAGCTGCCCTTCTTGTTGTTGACCTTCTGGCCGGGTTGCTTGTTGTCGGCCACGGAGGCCGCGGCACTCGGCTGGACTTCTTGCTGTTCAGTCATTCCATCTTCCTCAGTTCCAGAGCGGCCGTCAGGGCCTGGTTGGATGCACCCTGGGCAATCGTGATATGGGTAAAGCCCGCCGCCGCGGCCATCTCGGCCACCCGCGGGCTGGGCACCACCAGCAGGCGGTCGCGCAGCCAGGGCAGCTGTTGGTCCGGGACCAGTTCCAGCAGCCGTTGCAGCAGTTCACCGCTGGTGACGAGCAGGCTGTCGAGCCCGGCCGCCTGCCAGTGGCGAGTCAATGCGTCCCCGTCCAGTGCGGGGTAGTGGCGCTCATAGGCCGCACAATAGTGCACCAGTGCGCCGCGTGAGGCCAGCGTCCGGGCGATGAGATCCCGGCCGCCATTGCCGCGCAGGATCAGCACCTGCTTGCCGTTCACCTGTTGCAGGCCGGGCAGGGCCAGCAGCCCTTCGCTGCGCGGATCGTCCGGGCTGAAAGCCTGGATGCCCACCTCGGCGAAGGCATCCGCGCTGGCCTGACCGACCGCAAAGTAGTCAATATTTGGCCAGGTCTGACCAGTTTGCAACAGAAAATGATGAGTGAAATGAACCGCATGCATGCTGACGGCGATGACGATGTCAGCCTGGGGCAGCAGTTCGGGCAGGCGGTGCAGTTCGCTGCCCGCCACGGTTTCCAGCAGCGGGCAGCAGAGCGGTGCGTGGCCGTGCTGGCGCAGCAGTGTGGCCAACTCGGCGGCCTGGGCGGCCGGGCGCACCACCAGCGGGATCATGCCCGGTAGACCTCGGCCAGGATGACATCGGCACCATCGGCCAGCAGGCGCTGGGCCAGAGTGTGGCCGAGGGCTTCACCGTCGGCCAGCGGGCCGCGGATCTCGTCGCGGATGACGCGGCTGCCATCCGGGCTGCCCACCAGGCCACGCAGCCACACTTCTTCCCCCTGAACCAGGGCGTAGGCCCCGATGGGAACCTGGCACCCCCCCTGCAGGGCACGGTTCATGGCGCGCTCGGTCAGCACCCGGATCCGGGTCTCGGGGTGTTCGAGCGGTGCCAGCAGGGCGTGCAGCTCATGATCGTCGAGGCGGCACTCGATGCCGACCGCGCCCTGACCGTTGGCGGGCAGGCTCTGTTCCGGCTCGATGAAGGCGGTGATGCGGTGCGCCATCTCCAGCCGTTTCAGGCCGGCGGCGGCGAGGATGATGGCGTCGTATTCACCGGCGTCCAGCTTGGCGAGACGGGTGTTGACGTTGCCGCGCAGGTCGCGGATCACCAGATCCGGGCGTGCCGCGCGCAGCTGGCACTGACGACGCAGGCTGGAGGTGCCGACCACGGCTCCCTGCGGCAGCTCATCAATCTGGCTGAAGCGGTTGGAAACAAAGGCATCGCGCGGATCTTCGCGCTCGCAGATGGTGTGCAGGCCGAGCCCCTCGGGGAACTCCACCGGCACGTCTTTCATGGAGTGCACGGCGATGTCGGCCCGTCCCTCCAGCATGGCGGTTTCCAGCTCCTTGACGAACAACCCCTTGCCGCCCACCTTGGCGAGAGGGGTATCCAGGATCTTGTCACCCTGAGTGCTCATGGGCACCAGCTCGACCTGCAATTCGGGGTACAGGGCTTCCAGCCGGTCTTTGACGAAGTTGGCCTGCCACAGGGCCAAGGGGCTCTTGCGAGTGGCAATTTTCAGGGTTCGGGCTGCCATATCAATCAGTTGTTTCATCTTTAGAAGGAAAACGATCTTACCACCCTTTGCAGGGGCTTTCATGGCACAGCCCGCAAAAGCGGGCTCAAGCTCAAAAACGGCCGCTGAAAATGATTTTTATTAAGTCTGGCTTGCCGGTTAATTTATTGAAATTACAGATTTTTATTGCTTTCCAATGATACTGTTTAGTGACTTGTCATAAATAATCCGGCGATTGTGTGCGGGCTTGTTTACCACCGCTGTTTGCATTGTTAACATGATCACACTTTTTTGACGTCTCCCCGTTTTGGTGCGTCATTTCTTACCTCGGTATAGGCAGGGCATTGCTGGTAAAACTCGACACGCTGGTGGCGCGCTACGACGAACTCAATCGTCTCAAGACGCAACGGGCGCTAGGTCTCATGAGTCGCTACGGGCAGCAGGTTTTTCAGCTGCTACCCGTCATGCTGCACTTCAATCACCCCCTGTTGCCCGGTTATGTGGCGGGGGATGTGCCGCACGGCATCTGGAGTTTTACCGCCAATGACGCCCAGCAGGCCTTCATCGAGGACCTGTGCCAGAACGCCAACTGCCTGAACGGCCTCACCACCCATGACAAGTCGATCCAGGGGCTCTACTCCATGGGCAGCACCTCGTCCATCGGCCAGTGCTGTCACTCGGATCTCGATATCTGGGTCTGCCACGTGGCTGGTTTGTCGCAGGAGCGGCTCGAGCTGCTGGATCTCAAGTGCCACCAACTCTCCAAGTGGGCCGAGCAGCGGGGGGTCGATCTCAACTTCTTCCTGATCCCCGAGGACAAGTTCCGCCAGCGCAACGATGCCCAGATGCAGGGTGAGAGCTGCGGCAGCGCCCAGCACCTGCTGCTGCTCGACGAGTTCTACCGCAGCGCCATGCTGATCGCCGGCAAGCGGCTGCTCTGGTATCTGGTGCCTAGCGAGTATGACGATCACTACGATGACTACGTCAACGGCCTGTTCGCCCATGGCAAGCTGAGTCAGGATGACTGGCTCGATCTCGGTGGCTTCAACCGCATTCCGGCCGAGGAGTACTTCGGCTCCGCCCTCTGGCAGCTTTACAAGGGCATCGACTCCCCCTACAAGGCGGTACTCAAGTCGGTATTGATGGAGGCCTACTCCCACGAGTATCCCAACACCCGTCTGCTGTCGGTGACCAGCCGCGACTGGTTCCAGCACAACGAGGGGATGCACTACCGGCTCGACAACTACTGCCTGATGCTGGACAAGGTGACCAACTACCTCAAGTCCATCGGTGACATGCAGCGGCTCGATCTGGTGCGCCGCTGTTTCTATCTGAAGGTGTGTGACGGTCTCAGCCACCCGAAGGAGGAGCACTCCCCGGCCTGGCGCCGCGAGCAGATGACCCAGCTGGTGGCCTACTGGGGCTGGAGTCAGGAGCGGTTGCATCATCTGGATCACCGCCAGGAGTGGAAGGTCGAGGACGTCAAGGTGGCGCACGCCGAGCTGCTGGAAGCCCTGATGCAGAGCTACCGCAACCTGATCCAGTTCGCCCGGCGCAACAACATCAGCGAGTCCATCAACCCGGAAGACATCGGCATCCTGTCGCGCAAGCTCTATGCCGCGTTCGAGAGCCTGCCGGGCAAGGTGCAGCGCATCAACCTCAAGATTGCGCCGGACTTGAGCGAGCCGGATCTCAGTTTCGTGCAGGTGCCGCACGGCCGCTTGAACCGCGCCGGCTGGTATCTCTACAAACATTCGCTGGAGCCGGCAGACATCATCGGTCGGGCGCCGCTCGAATATAACGGCTACATCAGCAAGCTGGTGTCGTGGGCCTACTTCAACGGCCTGCTGACGCCGCAGTCGCGAGTGCACCTGTTCAACCAGGGCTCGGATCTGCACATCGACAACCTGCACCAGTTCTGTCGTGATCTGTCCGGCACCTTCCCGGTCAAGTATCCCCGCGCCACCAACCTGGCCCTCAGCCGGCCGTGCGAAATTCGCCAGCTCTCCATCTTCCTCAACCTGGAGACGGACCCGACCAGCCACTGGGTGGGCCAGGTGATCGAATTCGACGCCAACGCCGCCGACGTCTTCTCGTTCGGCCGCAACCAGGAGTGCCTGGTGGGTTCGGTGGACCTGGTCTATCGCAACTCCTGGAGCGAGATCCGTACCCTGCACTTCCAGGGGGACGAGGCGGTGGTGGATGCTCTCACCACCATTCTCGGCAAGATGCACCAGGATGCCGCCGCCCCCGAGATGATCGAGGTGTTCTGCTACAGCCAGCACTTCCGATCTCTGGTGCGGACCCGCTTCCAGCAGCTGGTGGCCGAGTGCATCGAGCTGCGCCTGGCCCGCGACAAGCAGCAGCTGGTCAAGACGCTCGCCCTCGGCCGCGAGAAGTACGGCATCTTCTTCGAGCGGCGCGGGGTGTCGGTCAAGAAGCTGGAGAACGCGGTCGACTTCTATCGCCATATCTCCCACAACAAGCTGGATCACCTGCCGCTGCGGCTCGACAAGACCCACAGCCAGCATCTGCCCGGCATCGTCGATGCCTACGCCAGCGAGGGGCTGGTGCAGTTCTTCTTCGATACCCGGGATGCGGGTACCAACATCTATATCCTGGACGAGGCGAACCGGGTGGAGATCTACCAGCACTTCGCTGGCAACAAGGATGAGCTGGTGCAGGGGGTGAACCGCTTCTATACCTCCAGCCACGAGCGCTTCAGCGACGCGGGCCAGTTCAGCAACTTCAACCTGCCCCAGTACTACGAGATAGTGCAGATCAATGGCGAGCTGGAAGTGATCCCCTACCGCAGCCAAGGTCAGCTGCGCGACGGTGGTCAGGGGCGCGAGCTCGGCTCCGCCGCAGGCGCGGGGTAGTGCAGGGGCCGATCCGGCGTGCGCGCAAGCGCCCCGGTCTCGGCCCCCTGCTGCACAGGATCATCGCTCATATCGAATGAAAACGGCCTGCATCTGCAGGCCGTTTGGCTATCCGCGGTTGGCTCAGCCCGCGAGGCGGGTCAGCAGCCACTGACGGATGTCGTCGAGCTGCGGGCGGCAGATCTCGTGGCGCATCGGGTACTCGTGCCACTCGGGGGAGAGCCCCGCCGCCTCCAGCCTGTTCTTGGCGTCCCAGCCCATGGAGAGGCTCACCACGTCGTCATAGATGCCGTGCATGTAGCAGATGGGCAGGCTGCGGGCAGCCTCGCTCATCTCTCCAAGCAGGGCGTCGGGCGCCGCCAGGTAGGTAGACATGCAGAGCAGGCCCGCCAGTTGCTGCGGCAGGCGCAGGGCGGTGAAGGAGGCAATCACGCCCCCCTGGGAGAAGCCGGCCAGCACTATGCGCTCGGGGGCGAAGCCCTCGGCCACCAGCTGTTCGATCAGCGCGGTGATGCGGGCCGCAGATTCCCTGACGTGGGACTCCACGGCGCGATCAGCCGGGTTGTCGAAGCTCTTGATGTCGTACCAGCCGCGCATCTTGTAGCCCATGTTGATGGTGATGGCGCGCTCCGGCGCATCGGGCAGCAGATGACGCACCGGCAGGTCGGCGGGCAGCGCCAGCGCATCCACCAGCGGCGCCAGGCCGGCGCCGGAATCCCCCAGCCCGTGCAGCCAGATCACCGCGTGACGGGCGCCTTCAGGATGCAGATCGATCATGGCGGGCTGCGTCATCATGGGAACTGGACGGGTTCGCCCGCCTGGGTGGTGCAGGCCTTGCTCAGCAGCGTCTTGAGCTCGTGACCGAAGCGGTTGTCGATCCAGGTTTCCCCTTGCAGCTCGAAGTGGAAGCCGTTCTCGCGGGTGGCGACCCAGATCTGGTGCAGGGGTTCCTGCTTGTTGATGATGACCTTGGTCTTGTTCTCGAACGACAGGGTCAAGACCCCGCCGGCACGCTCACAGTCAATATCCGGATATCCTGCGTCGACGGTGTCCTCCACATATTGGAAAAAGGCGTCGGTCAGGGCGTGATACTCGTGATCCTTCATCGGTTTATCCTGTTGCTTTTAACAATGTGAGTGCGATTATAGAGGGCCAAAAATTTTTTCGCAGCGAACCATTATGATTACCCAGCTTACCAAGTGTCTGCTTGCCACTCTTCTGTCTCTTGGTTTGGCCGCGTGTGGCCTGACGGGACCGCTCTACATGCCGCCCCCCGAGCAGCCCCAGACCCAGAGTACACCGCAAGCACAGACGCCTGCGACCGCCGAGGCTGCCCCAGAGGCCGCGCCGCAATAATTTAGGAAGGAACCGCCCCCTTGGATCACTTTAACTACGACGCCGACGGCCAGCTTCAGGCCGAACACACCTCGCTGCAACAACTTGCCGAGCAGTACGGCACCCCGCTGTACGTCTACTCCCGCGCCACCCTTGAACGCCACTGGCACGCCTTCGACAAGGCGGCGGGAGACATCCCCCATCTCATCTGTTATGCGGTCAAGGCCAACTCCAACCTGGCGCTGCTCAACCTGCTGGCGCGCCTTGGTTCAGGCTTTGACATCGTCTCCGGCGGCGAGCTGTCGCGGGTGCTGGCGGCGGGCGGCGATCCGGCCAAGGTGGTCTTCTCCGGGGTGGCCAAGAGCGAAGCCGAGATGCGCCTCGCGCTGGATAAAGAGATCCTCTGTTTCAACCTGGAGTCGGAAGCCGAGCTGGAGCGTCTGAACCGGGTGGCAGGCGGCATGGGCAAGAAGGCGCGGGTGTCGGTGCGGGTCAACCCGGACATCGACGCCGGTACCCATCCCTATATCTCCACCGGTCTCAAGCAGAACAAATTCGGCATTCCCATCGAGCAGGCGCCCGCGATCTACCGCAAGGCGGCGGCCATGGCCAACATCGAGATCGTCGGGGTGGATTGCCATATCGGCTCGCAGCTCACTGAACTCAATCCCTTCATGGAGGCGGCCGACAAACTGCTGCGGCTGATCGACGGCCTGGCGGCGGAAGGCATCCACATTCACCACCTGGACGTGGGAGGTGGCCTGGGGGTCAATTACGGCGCCGAGCAGCCACCCCATCCCAGCGAATATGCCGAGGCGCTCAAGCAGAAGCTGGCGGGCCGGGATCTGACCCTGTTGTTCGAACCGGGCCGTGCCATCGTCGCCAACGCCGGCGTGCTGCTGACCCGAGTGGAGTACCTCAAGCCGGGTGAGACCCGCAACTTCGCGCTGATCGACGCCGGCATGAACGATCTGCTGCGTCCTTCGCTCTACGGCGCCTGGATGAACATCATCGAGGTGGACAGCCGCACGGCCCACGAGCCGGCGCTGTACGACGTGGTGGGTCCGGTCTGCGAGACCGGTGACTTCCTCGGCAAGGAGCGCACCCTGGCGATCGCCGAGGGCTCCCTGCTGGCGGTGCGTTCCGCCGGTGCCTACGGCTTTACCATGTCCTCCAACTACAACACCCGTCCCCGCGCCGCCGAAGTGCTGGTGGACGGAGCGCAGTCGTTCCTCATCAGAGAGCGCGAGCAGTTGGCCGATCTCTGGCGCGGTGAGCATTTACTGCCCTGATTGTTAATGGATTTCTCTAAGCGTTCCTCCAGGTGAGAGCGTGAACAAGGGTACAGGAACGCACGATGTTGATAGATTTTTCCAAGATGCACGGGCTGGGGAACGACTTCATGGTGGTGGATGGCGTCACCCAGAAGGTGTTTTTCAGCAATGAGGTCATCAAGAAGCTGGCGGATCGCCACTTCGGCATCGGCTTCGACCAGCTGCTGCTGGTGGAGCCGCCCTATGATCCCGAGCTCGACTTCCACTACCGCATCTTCAATGCCGATGGCAGCGAGGTGGAGCAGTGCGGCAACGGTGCCCGCTGTTTCGCCCGCTTCGTGCGCCTCAAGGGGCTGATCAACCGGGATCGCATCGCGGTGAGCACGGCCCGCGGCCGCATCGTGCTGCAGCTGGAAGGGGAGAACCAGGTCACGGTCAACATGGGGGTGCCCCAGTTCGAGCCGGGCAAGATCCCGTTCCGGGCCCAGAAGGCGGAAAAAACCTACCTGCTGCGGGCCCAGGAGCATACTGTGATGTGCGGGGCTGTCTCCATGGGCAATCCTCACTGCGTCATCGAGGTGCCCTCGGTGGCTGATGCACCGGTGGCGACCCTGGGTCCCATCATGGAGCGACACGAGCGCTTTCCCGAGCGGGTCAACGTCGGCTTCATGGAGATGGTCAACGCCAGCGAGATCAAGCTGCGGGTGTTCGAACGCGGGGTGGGCGAGACCCTGGCCTGCGGCACCGGCGCCTGCGCGGCCGTGGTGGTGGGCATCAGCCAGGGCAAGCTCAAGGAGCGGGTCACCGTCACCCTGCCGGGCGGCAAACTGACCATCGCCTGGAAGGGACCGGGTCAGCCGGTCTACATGACCGGGCCGGCCGAGCACGTATTTGACGGTCAGATAGAGTTATAGGCACGGGCGGGGAGGCCCCCGCTCAGCCAAGCACTAATGTCGGGGCCTTGTGCCCCTTTTTCGGATGGACCAACCAAGTTATGAGCGAACTCAAACGGCAGGAACCACTGGTGGATGAAGCCACAGTGCTGGAGTACCTGGCCCGTTATCCCGAGTTTTTCCAGCGCCACGCGGCCATGCTGGACCGGATCCGCATTCCCCACGAACGCAAGGGCACCGTCTCCTTGGTGGAGCGCCAGCTGGACAGACAGCGCGAGCGTATCGAGCAGCTGGAGCAGGAGATCACCGAGCTGATGGGGATCGCCAGCGAGAACGAGCGGATCTTCCGGGTCTATGCCGATCTCTACGGCGAGCTGTACGGCTGTCAGAGCCTGTTCGAAGTGAGCGCCGTGATGGGCAAGGCGTTTGTGCAGCGGCTGCGGCTGACCGGCCTGCGGCTCTGGCTCAGCCCGAAAAAATTCCAGTTGAGCGGCCCCGAGCAGAAGTTCATGGCGGAGGGCAGACAGCTCGAGCAGCTGCTGGGCCAGCGACTGCCGGGTCAGGATTACTACTTCGGTCGACTCAACCAGAGCGAGAAGCAGGCACTGTTCGGCCACGACGTGCTGGTCAACTCGGTGGCGCTGATGCGGCTCGGCGATCTCGGCGTGCTGGCCTTCGCCAGCTCGGATCCGAGCCACTTCACCCCCCACAACGACACCCTGCTGCTGGGCCAGCTTGGCCGCCTGCTGCAACTGCGTCTGCCCGAGCTGGCACGTGGCTAAGACGCCGGCCAGATCCCCCGCCAAGGCGCCACCAGCCGCCGAACCATTGCCGGCTGCGCTGGCCGACGAGTTGGCGGCCTTCATCGAATACCTGCGGGTCGAGCGCCAGCTCAGCCCGCATACCCGCAGCAACTACCAGGCCCATCTGGAAGCCATGACCGCCGAGCTGGTGAAGCTCGGGGTCGACGACTGGGCCCGGCTCGAGGCGAGTCAGGTACGCAGTCTGGTGACCCGGATGCACAAGGCGGGGCTGGCGCCCCGTTCGCTGGCCACCAAGGTCTCCGCCCTGCGCAGTTTCTGCGACTGGCAGGTGCGTCAGGGCCGACTGGTGGCCAATCCGGCGCGCGGCATTGTCACCCCCAAGCAGGGGCGGCCGCTGCCCAAGAACCTGGATGTGGACGAGATGTACCAGCTGCTCAACATCACCGACGAGCAGGATCCACTGGCGGTGCGGGATCGCGCCATCATGGAGCTGATGTACTCTTCCGGCCTGCGCCTCGCCGAGCTGGTGGGGCTCAATCTGGCGGACGTGAAGCTCGACGAGCGCCAGCTCAGGGTGACCGGCAAGGGCTCGCGGGAGCGGGTGCTGCCGGTGGGGCGGATGGCGGTGGAGTGGCTGCACAAATGGCTCAAGCTGCGCCCCCTGCTGGCCGGCGATGAGCTGGAGGCGTTGTTCGTCTCCAAGCGCAAGCAGCGGCTGTCGGCCCGTTCGGTGCAGGAGCGGCTCGACGGCTGGGGCAACAAGCAGGCGCTCAACGCCCACGTCCATCCCCACAAGCTGCGCCACAGCTTCGCCACCCACATGCTGGAGTCCTCCGGCGATCTGCGGGCGGTACAGGAGCTGCTGGGTCACGCCGATCTCTCCACCACCCAGATCTACACCCACCTCGACTTCCAGCATCTGGCCAAGGTGTATGACAGTGCCCATCCAAGGGCGAAGCGGGATCCCGCCACTCCAGACGACGAATGAGGAGGGCCGAGCACGCCCGGCCTCGACAAGAGGAGATACCATGCAGTTCTATCGCCGCTGGCAGCCGGTGGCCGCCATCTCGTTTGACCTCGACGATACCCTCTATGACAACGGCCCTGCCATCGAGCGGGCCGAGCAGTGGATGCTGAGCCATCTGCGCAGCGAATACCTGGCTACCGCCATGCTGGACAAGCCGCGCTGGCAGGCGCTCAAGCACAACCTGCTGCTGGAACAGCCGGCACTGCGCCACGACGTCAGTCTGGCGCGCCGGCACGGCATTCAGGCCGCGCTGATGGCGGGGGGCATGACGCAAGGGTTGGCAGAACGTGAGGCTGCGTCGGTGTTCGCCGGTTTTCTGGCCGAGCGCTCGAAGATTGAGGTGAGTGACCAGACCCACGCCCTGCTGGCCCGGCTGGCCGAGCGCTACCCGCTGGTGGTCATCACCAACGGCAATCTGGACCTGACCCGGGCTGGTCTCGCGGATTACTTCACCCTGGTCTGCAAGGCTGGCCTCGGCAGCAGGATGAAGCCGGCGCCGGACATGTTCGTAGAGGCGCAGAGGGCCCTCAAGCTGGCGCCCGGCCAGATCCTGCATGTGGGGGATCATCCACAGACCGACGTGCTGGGAGCCCGGCTGCACGGCTTCAAGGCCGCCTGGCTCAACGAGCGCGGTCAGCCCTGGCGACAGCTGCAACTGCTGCCGGACGTGGAGCTGACGGCGCTGGGCGAGCTGGCCGAATTGCTGCTCTGATCAGACCTTCACACCCGCCGATTCGCAGCCGACATGCATCCCCTGTCGGCTGATCATTCACCGCAGGCAGCTGCCATCGTACGGGTCATGCCGGAGTGGTCACTCGTTGCGGCAGATCAGCCCGCGCAAATTGTAAGGCTCTGGCTGGTTGACCCGGCAGTAGCTGATGCCGGTGGGCAGCGCCTGCTGCAGGGTGATGGCCGTTTCCCGATAGTTGCAGACCAGGTAGAAGGGGCGGGGGTTGTGGCGATCCAGACTCCAGTAGTGCAGCGCGTCGCTGTCGCCGTTGTCCGGCTTGAGCTGGGCTCGCTCATCGGGGTCGCCGTCGAACAGGGCCAGGTTGTCCAGCCGGTGACTGAGGGGCTGGTGTTGTTCCCCTTGCTCGTTGCGGGTGGCGACCTGCCACTCCGGGCTGGCCCCCAGCTGCTGCTGGCGGGTTTCAATGGTCGCGGGGCAGTCAAATTGCAGGGTGGCGCTCAGGGCCAGTGCGGTCAACAGCATGAAATGCATCTCTGGTAGAAAGCCTGAGCCGCCATGCTACGTCATCGACCGCCAAACAGCGCCATCAGTTTGTCCAGCAGATCCCGTGGCGGGGCGATCTGCTTCATGGCTTCCGCCTCCCGCGCCAGCAGCTCCTGCTGCTCCTGCTGACGGGCGCTCAGCACCTTGTAGAGCGGCTCGAGCAGGGAGCCACGCTGGGCCACCAGCTCCTGGAACATGGCCTGATTGATGCGATAGGTTTCGACGGTCCCCAGGGCCCGCACCGTGAACGGGCTGGGCTCGCCGGTGAGCAGGCTCAGCTCGCCGAAGAAGTCGCCGGCATTGAGGGTGCCGAGCGCCAGCTCGCGCCCTTCCACCTCCACCAGCATCTGGGCATCCCCTTTCACCAGCACGAACAGCCAGCCGGAGACCTCTCCCTGGCTCAGCATCCGATCGCCGTTGACGAAGGGGGCGAACTTGACCTGATCCGCCAGCCGCAGCAGCTCCTCCTCCTGTAGCATGGCGAACAGCGGCAGGCGGCGCAGGGTATCGGTGCGCTCGGCGGTATGCCGCTTGTGGCGCTGATCCTTGTGATCCTGATCCGTGGTCATGAAGACGTTGAAGATGGGGGGCGTCAGGCGTCGGTCGTTGCGGCGCAGGGCGGCATCGATCAGGGTGCGTACCGCCGAGTCGGTGGGATCGTCCACCGCCAGATCGGTGAGCCAGTAGCGCACCGCGTAGCGGGCGATGCCGTTTTCCACGTTCATCAGCAGGCAGTCCGGCTGCGGGCTGGCGGAGACGTGGCGGATGCGGGTCTCCCGCAGAGATTGTTCCACCAGGGCGATGATCTGGGTCGGCAAGGTATCCAGAGTGATGTCGAACCAGACCCAGCGGCGCCACTGCAGGGGGGCGTTCTGCCGCCGTCCGAGCACGGTGAAGCGCTGCTTGAGCAGGTGGCTGTTGGGGATCACCACCGTCTCCCAGTTACGGGTCTCGATGGTGGTGGCACGCCAGTTGATCTCCACCACCCGGCCCTGGGTTGTCTCTACCTGCAGCCAGTCGCCGATGGCGATGGAGTTGTCGAGCTGGATCGAGACACCGGCCAGCAGATTGCCCAGGGTGTCCTGCATGGAGAAGGCGATGACGGCGGTGATGACGGCGGAGGTGGTGACGATCTCGCCGAGGGCCATGCCGGAGGCGTAGAGGCGGAACAGACACCAGCCGATGTAGCCGACCGTGATGACGATGTCGGCGATGATGCGCGGGATGCGGATCTGGCACAGGGGCAGCAGAAACTGGAACAGCAGGATCCCCCAGATCTTCACCAGCACCAGCCCGGCCAGCAGGCTGGAGATCTCCACCAGCCAGTGGTGGGGCAGCGGCAGACGAAACCAGCCCCCTTCGAACTGGATCAGCAGGATCACCACCAGGCTTATCATCACGAAGCCGAGCTCGCTCACCAGCTCCCGCCGACGAGCAGGGCTGCGCAGGAAATGGGTGAAGAGCAAGAGCAGGGTCAACAGGGTCCAGAACGGGTGTTCGCCAATCCACAGCAGGGTAGGTAGCGCAACGAGGTTATCGCTAAACATAGCAGCCCCTTATCATTGGTTATTTCCAGCATAGTTGGTTTCAACCCGCTAAATGGGTGCGGGGCGGGGGCAATTTATTTATGCTGGGCACCGGTCTGACGAGGGAGTGGTACGAGTGCACACGCTAAACAAGATGGTCTGGATTGCCGGGGCCTGGTTGCTGATGGGCTGTGATCAGCTGGCCGACAAGTATCGGGTCGAGTTTCGTGATGGCTCCTGGCGCGAGATCGCCATCACCCCCTTCGCCGACGAGGCGCGCTGGCGCGAGGGCTGCGCCACCGGCGAGGTGCTGAGCGACATGATGTTGCCGCTCAAGCGCGGCAAGACGGTCAACGGCCGCGAACAGCTTTTGATCGGCGGCGAGCTGTTCGAGTTGGACGACAGCGCCCTCTATCGCAGCAACGGCATGGTGTTTGGCCACACGCCGGATCACATCCAGCGCGGGCTGAAGGGGCTGGAGGTATGCCGAACCCTGCGCCCGGATCGCGGTGCGCTGCCCAAGCTCAAGGCGCGCGGGTTCGGTGACTAGCCGGCGGCGTCAGACGCCGGCCAGGCGGGCCCGGCAGGCGTCGCCAAAGGCCTCGAAGATCTTGATGGAGTGAGGGTTCTCGCTCGCTTTCCACTCCGGGTGCCACTGCACCGCCAGCAGGAAGGGGGAGAGGGCGGGGGCGTGGATCGCCTCGATCAGCCCGTCTTCGGCATGGGCCAGCGGCTCCAGCCCCTTGGCCAGCGTCTTGATCCCCTGGCCGTGCAGCGAGTTGACCGGGATCGACGGCTGTCCCATCAGCTCCGCCAGCCAGCTGCCCGGCACCAGCTCGACCTGATGGCTCTCGCCGTACTGTTCGTCCACCGGATCGTCAGCATCCTCCCGATGATCGTCATAACCTGGCTCGCTGTAGACCTTCTGGTGGATGTCTCCCCCCAGCGCCACGTTGATCTCCTGCATGCCGCGGCAGATCCCGAGGATCGGCAGGCCGCGATCGAGGGCGGCGCGCACCAGCGGGATGTCGAACAGATCCCTGTCTCTGTCTTGCTGCTTCTCCGGGGTGAGGTTCTCCTGGCCGTAGAGGGCGGGATCGATGTTTGAGCCGGCGCCGCTCAGATAGACGCCATCCGCCAGATCCAGATATTGTGCCAGATCCTCGGTGCCACAGCAGGTGGGCACCAGCAGCGGCACGCAGCCGCTGATCTCCACCAGCGGCTTGATGTATTTGTGGGTCATCACCTGATAGGCGTGGCCATTGCGGGGCTGGGCACCCGTGGTCATCAGTACGACGGGTTTACGCGGGGTGTGGGGGCTGCGAGTCATGATTCACCTTGGCTGTCCTTAGCGGTCCTGCGCCTTGGGCAGGCCCTTGCCGTCGTCAGCGGGGCAAGGGCATGCCTCAAGGCATGGTCGTGGGATCGGAGGTGCGTTGCACAGCCAGAATCGTCGGTCAGCCTGGGCAACGACAGCCTGGATCCTGATCCCAGTCTGCCAAGGCCGTTCAATATGTCAAACGAAATGATGCCGGTATGTTAAATATGTTCTGAGCTCGACTGGCTTGAGTCCCATTTAAAGGGGCCTGTAGCGAAGGGAAGGAGAGGAAAGGTCGTTATCGTGGTGGATATATTAAACATGCCGCACTGGCGGCCGGATAGCAAAAGGGGCCCGTGGGGCCCCTGGTCGCGTCAGGCATTCAGAATGAAACGCTCGATCACCTGGGCGACCCCGTCTTCATCATTGCGCCCCGTGGTGTGCTGGGCCAGCGCCTTGATGTCGTCGGTGGCGTTGCCCATGGCCACCCCCAGCCCGGCGTACTCGATCATGTGGTGATCGTTGCCCGCATCCCCCACCGCAATGACCTGGGAGGCATCCAGCCCCAGGTGCTCGGCCAGGGCGGCAACGCCGGTCCCCTTGTTGCTCTGCTTGTTCATGAACTCGAGGAAGTAGGGTGCGCTGCGCACCACGGTATAGCGCTGGTAGAGCTCGGCCGGCAGCTTGGCGATGGCGGAGGAGAGCAGGGGCTCGGGATCGATCATCATCACCTTGAGGATCTGCTCGTCGGCGGGCAGGGTGGCGAAGTCCAGCAGCTTGATGGGCATGTCGATGAGGCGGGATTCGTGCTCGGTGTAGGTGCTGACTCTGGGGCTGATGAGCCCCCGGCTGACCGAGAAGCCGTGCACGTTGACGCCCAGCTCGTCGGCCAGGGCGGCGATGGCGCTGGCATCGCTGCCGGTGAGCAGCTGGCTGCGGATGATGCGCTGATCGGCCACCTGCTGCACTAGGGCACCGTTATAGCAGATGACGTAGTCATCCTGACCGGTGAGGCCGAGTTCCACCAGATAGCGGCTCATCCCCTCCAGCGGCCGGCCCGAGGCCAGCACGACGGTGACGCCCTTGGCGCGGGCGGCGGCGATGGCCGCGTGGGTGCGGGGGGAAATCTGGCCCTGGGAGTTCAACAGGGTGCCATCCATATCCAATGCGATCAGCTTGTACATCTCTCACTATCCTGCGGTCTGGCTGGCCCGCCCGATGGGGCCAATGGGAGGCCGAGTGTAGCGAAAATCACCGCCCGGATCACGACTGATGGTGCCGGACAGGCTCACTCTTGCGTCACTTGTGGGGTTCGTAGGGGGTCAGTTGCAGCTGATCTTCACGGATGGCGAAGTGGATGGGGCCGTGCTCGATGTCGACCCGGTAGTGGTGGTGAGCCATCTCCACTTCGACCCCGGGGAAGGCGCGCTGGGTGGCGATGATGTCCATCTCCGCCATCAGCTTCTGCAGTTCCTCCTGGGCCGCTTCCAGCTGTTCATCCAGCAGTTTGCTCTCCTCGAGATGCTGGATCCGGATCAGTTTGATCTTCTGCAGGGTCTGGGGATTGCGCTTGTCGCTCGGCAGTTGCAGCAACTTGAGCAGCAGGTCCTGCAGCTTGTCCAGCTGCTCCCGGCACTCCTGCTTGCGTTGGCGCAGCGCCTGCTCCTGCTCCTTGTGGGTGAAGTAGCCGCCGAGGATCTGCAGCCGGGTCTGGTTGTGGGCCGAGGCCCCCAGGATCGGCGTCATGATGAGGCGGTTGGCAATGCTGATGCCCCCCAGCAGGTGGCCCTTGCGCATGCCGCTGTCACCCACCTTGAGATCCTGGCCGCTGCGGCTGTAGCAGTGGCTGAGCTGGGTCAGGATGTGGATGTTGCCACCGGCCTCCAGCTTGGCATACTGGGCGTAGCTGGCGTGGATCTCGCCCTGGGCGTTGAGGTGGCAGAGGAACTCGTCACTCTGTTCGCTCTTGCGCCCAATGATGCCGTTGCGCACCGTGATGGTGCCGCTCGATTCGATGTAGCCCCCCTCGACAAAGCCACCGATCACCACGTCGCCGCTGGTCTTTATCTTCATGCCCGGGGTGACGTCGCCCGCCACGATCAGCGCCCCTTCGAAGATGACGTGGCCGTGGCGGATATCCACCTGCTTGACGCTCAGTACGTCATCCACCTTCATGCCGTTCTTCTCCTGGCGCGGCAGGCCGGGGCGGCTGGCCAGCAGCAGATCGGGGTCATCCGGCGAGAGGAAGGTGCCCTCGCCGGCCACCATGGGGCTGTCCTTGCCATGTTTGGCAGGCAGCTCCTGGCCGGTGACGGTGAAACCCGGCACCCCCTGGGTGGCGGGGTGGCGGCGCATCAGCTGGGCGCCTGCCTTGACGGTGAGGATGGTGCCGAGGTCGCGCATGTCGACCCGGCCGTGGTCCAGCTCCTGAGGCTTGAGAATGCGCTCGGCCGGGGTCTCCACCAGTCGTTCGAAACGGGTGTCCTGACCGTTGACGGCGGCCTTGCCCTGCGCCACCGGCAGTCTGAGCAGGGTGCCCGGCGTCGCCTCCTTGGCGGCCAGTACGGCGGCGGCGATGAGCGGCGCCTGCACCCCCTGACTGATCTCGCTGCTCTGGATGGCCTGCTCCAGCTGTTCGCTGGTGAGGTATTTGCCACCCCAGTCGGCGGTGATCTGGGCGGTGGCGCTCATCCGGTCCTTCTCCACCACCAGCAGGACGCTGGCATCGTGGCGCTGGGCGATGGGCACCGGGTTGCCGGGCACAGGGGCGGTCGGGTTGCTCAGCAGGGTGTTGAGCAAGCTGATGGCCTGCTTGATCCCCTCCGTCAACGGTTGATAGCGGCGGCAGTTGGAGGCCAGCAGCAGCGTCTGGATATCGCTCTCCGAGATGGGGTTGGTCAGCCCGGGCACGATGCGCAGGCAGGCGTATTCCATATCGGCTGACAACAGTAACCACTCTTTGCTTAACACCCGGATCCCTTCCTTCGTGCGCGTCCCTATTGGAACAGCTGCTTGTTTTCAGTTAATCGGCATTTTGTTAAAAATGCGAATCATCAACATGGTGCTGGTCTGCAGTATCCAGACATTTCTCCTTTTTGGTCAATGAGCTAAGCACAAATGGGTGAGCTGGGACGAGGAAATGAAAAGTAACGGGGAGTATGCTGACGACACCATGAGCCCGTCTGCGAGCCGCTCTCGGCTACCGTCCGACGGGGAAAGGAGGTGTCCTCGGGCGGATCCGCTACCGTGAAAGGAGTGTCGACCTTGCGTCATTGTCTGCTGCCCCTGGCCGCCCATCGTTTCAAGAAGAGTCTGGATTGATGTCCCGCGAGGGGTGAGAACCTGGTTGCTGGTTGCTGGTTGCTGGTTGCTGGTTGCTGGTTGCTGGTTGCTGGTTGCTGGTTGCTGGTTGCTGGTTGCTGGTTGCTGGTTGCTGGCTGTCAGCGGCTGGCGGTGCGGGCCAGGGTGCGGTAGTCGCCGAGCACCGCCAGCCCCTGCAACTGGCGGCGCAGCATGTCGAGGGCGGCGAAGGCGAGGATCCGGCGGCCGCTGTCAGGATCCGGGTGGCTGACCTTGAGGGTCTGGCCGTGCTGTTGCCCGTCGACACAGAGCAGCAGCGGCACGCCGTCCGGACCTGGGCGGCCTATGGTCAGGCTGAGGGGGGCCGCGGGCGCCGCCAGTTGCGCCAGCTCGCTGGCCAAGGTGTGACTGAAGCTGGCCGTCAGCGCCGGATGCGGGTGGCACATGGCCAGCAGGGCGCCCCGGCTCTCCCCTTCCAGCAGCGTCAGCGGCCTATCCCCCAGCAGATCCAGGATCTGCTGCGCCGGCTCCTTATCGCCCCGTCCTACCAGCCAGGGCCGGATCGCCGCAAGCAGCCGCGCCTCAGCGGCGTCCATATCCGCCGTGCTGGCGCCGTGGCCGATCAGCTTCAGCTCGATGAGCGGCATGGAGGAGCGGTAGCCGAGCTCGATGCCGGTGGGCCAGGGAGCTGCATCCAGCATGTCGCTGAGGGCCGACTCCGAGACGCCGAAGGTATAAAAGCGGCGCAGTTCGGTGTCGGTCTGCTCGCCGGCCAGCGCCTTGAGACGCGGCATGATCTGCTCGCGCACCATCTGCTTGAATTCGAATGGCACGCCCGGGGTGAAGAAGAGCCGGCTTGGGCCCTGATGGCCTGCGTGGGTGACCACAAAGCCGCAGGCGGTACCGACCGGGTTGTCGAGGATCTCGCACCCCTGTGGCAGCCAGGCCTGCTTGGCGTTGCTGGCGGGCATGGGCCTGCCACGGCTGGCATAGCGCGCTTCTATGGTGGCGAGCCAGTTGGGAAACAGGGTGAGTGGCTGAGCGAAGGCCTCGGCTGCTGCCTGGGCGGTGAGATCGTCGGCGGTGGGGCCGAGCCCGCCGCACACCAGCACCACCTCTGCGCGACTGGCGCTCTCTGCCAGCACGGCCTTCAAGTCCTTGAGGTTGTCCCCCACGGTGACGCGGCGGCGCACCTGCCAGCCCTGCTCCAGTAGCAGGGCGCTGAGCCAGGCGGCGTTGGTGTCCACCACCAGGCCCGTCACTATTTCGTCTCCGGTGCTGATGATTTCGATGCGCATGGCGGGCTCCTTGGGGCTGACGGCTGGGCTGGGGTGGCCACCTGGGTAGCCGGGTCGATCAGGGCTTGGTGTGTTCGAAGTAGTAGCTGATGCGGGTGCGCGGGTTGAGGTACTCAAACACCGCCGGCGGCAGTCGCTTGGGATGGATCACCTTGGCGATGGAGAGCTCGGCCTGCTGCAGGTCGATGATGGCCGCTTCCTGGCGCGGGATGCGCGGATCGTACACCAGCACCGAGGGGTAAAGCAGGCGGGAGGCGTTGACCGACATCACCAGCCCCACCTGACCATTGGAGAGCTGTACCACGCTACCGGGCGGGTAGATCCCCATCAGACGGATCAGCATGCTGAGGAACTCAGGATTGAACTGTGCCTTGCGTTGCTTGTAGAGGCCGCTCAGGGCCGAGTAGGGCACCTTGGCCTGCATGTGGCAGAGGTTATCGTACTCGTTGATGAGCGAGACGATCTGGGTGAGCGGGTCGAGCTGCCCCTTCTTGAGCCCCTCCGGCCCGCTGCCGTCCAGGTATTCGTGGTGGTGCAGCACTATGCCCTTTGCCTCGGCCGGGAAGTCCTTTGCCAGATTGAGCAGATCCAGCCCGTAGCGCGGGTGCTGTGCCATCAGGTTCTGCTCTGGCTTGGTGAGCGGCTCGGTCTTGCGCAGGATCTGGCTCGGGATCTTCAGCTTGCCGATGTCGTGGAACAGCGCCCCCATGCCGACCTGGCGGATCTCGTCAGCCGACATGTTGCACTCCTTGGCCAGCAGCATGCTGAGCACGCTGACGTTGAGGGAGTGGAAGTAGAGGTTGTTGCCATCCTCGCTGTCGGAGACCAGGTGCAGCACCATCTCGTCCAGTGACAGCATCTGCTCGGTCATGGCGTTGACCAGCTCCTGCGCCTCGCCGATGGCGTTGAGGGGGCGGGACTGGATCTTGCTCATCACGCTGCGCACCTGGGCCAGCGATTGCTGGAACTGCTTCTCGCACTGCTGCAGATCGCGGCGATACTGTTGCAACTGCTCGATGCGGCGCTCTTTCTCCAGCTGCATTTCAGCCTGACGCTGGGAGGTATCCGGTGCCTCTACCGGCTGGGCCTGGATCTGGCTCAGCGGTTTGGGCGGGGCATCGCTCTTGTCGGGGATGATGGTGACGAGCTTGAGACCGAGCCGGCGAATGAGCTCGATCTCCTCTTCATTCTTGAGTTTGAAGCTGGAAAACAGGAAGGGGTGTTCGCGCCAGCCAAGTGGCAGAGAAACGTAATTGCCGACTTGCAGCCGGTCTACTGAAATCTTGATACCTGTCATTGTCTTGGATGCGAGAGACACACTGAGCCGTATGCTAGTCAAAGGTGGGGGTGAATACAAAAGGTATCTGATGACAGGTCGGGTAGCTTTGTTATAGGCTTCTGGATGTCCAGACATATTTACCGATGCAGTACAGGGAGTAAGCATGCCGATCAAGATCCCGGATCAGTTACCCGCCGCCGAAGTGCTGGGGCAGGAGAACATCTTCGTGATGACGGAATCCAGGGCCGTCACCCAGAACATCCGCCCGCTGCGGGTGTTGATCCTCAACCTGATGCCCAAGAAGATTGAAACCGAGATCCAGCTGATGCGGATGCTCTCCAACTCGCCGTTGCAGGTGGACGTGGATCTGCTGCGCATCGACGATCGGGAGTCGAAGAACACGCCCCAGGCGCACCTAGAGAACTTCTATCACGACTTCGAACAGGTGCGCGGCAACAACTACGACGGCATGATCATCACCGGGGCGCCGCTCGGGCTGGTGGAATTCGAGGAGGTGGTCTACTGGCCGCGCATCGTCGAGATCATCGAGTGGTCCCATCAGCACGTGACCTCCACCCTGTTCCTCTGCTGGGCGGTGCAGGCGGCGCTGAAAGCCCTGTACGGCATGGAGAAGCAGACTCACGGCGAGAAGCTGTCCGGGGTCTATCGCCATCACCGGCTCGACGAGCACGAACCGCTGCTGCGTGGCTTCGACGACGAGTTTGTGGCGCCTCACTCCCGCTATGCGGCGTTCGACGGGGATCTCATCCGCGCCCATACCGATCTGCAAATCTTTGCCGAATCGGCAGAGGCCGGGGTCTATCTGGCGGCCACCAAGGATTGTCGTCAGGTGTTTGTCACTGGTCATCCGGAATACGATGCGCTGACCCTGGATGGCGAATACCAGCGGGATCTGGCGGCCGGGCTTGAGCCCGTCATTCCGGTCAACTACTACCCGGACAACGACCCGACCCGGACCCCGCGCGCCAGCTGGCGCAGCCACGGTCACCTGCTGTTTTCCAACTGGCTCAACTACTACGTCTATCAGCTCACCAGCTATCGCGTCGAGGATATCGGCAAGGTGTTTACCTATCAGCAGAACTCGCCGTCGAGGTAGGGACTGGCTCAGTCGCCCTCGGCCAGCCGCGCAGCCAGCCTGTCAAGCCATTGGCGGTGGCAGGCCAGGGTGAAGGCTTTGGGCCGGTGGGCCCGGATGGCGGTCATCGCCTCCTGCTGGGGCTGGCCCAGGCTCATCAGCAGAGCTGCCGCCACCAGCCCGGTGCGGCCGCTGCCGCCCTTGCAGTGGATGACCAGGTGCTTGCCGTCCCGCAGCAATCCGACCAGGGCTGGCAGTGCCTGCCGCCAGGCGGCCTCGAAGGCGGCATCGGGAGCCTGATCGTCCTCGATGGGCAACTGGAACCAGCGCATGCCGGCGGCCTCGATCTGCTGGCCAAGCGTGCCCAGTTCGAGCCGGGCCAGTTCGACGTCGGTCATCAGGGTCAGCACGCCGTGCGCCCCGGCCAGCTTGAGCTGGCCCAGCGCCAGCGGCAGCGCCACCTGCTGGGTGCCGGGGCAGGGTGTCAGCAGCAGCTGACCATCGACGCGGGGGACTTCCTGGCTCCAGAAGGGGTGAGACGGGTGCATAAAGGTCCTTATGACGCCAGCAACGGCGAGGCAAGCCGGGCCTGCCCCGGTTTTTGAGTGCGCCAAAGCATAGGGGGCGCGGCCCCGATGTCAATCTGCGTTGTGTTCGGCCCGGTTTACGGGCAGAGTCTAAAAAATTGAGCGGTTCAAGGAGTAAAGATGAGAAACCTGGATCAACTGGATTTGGATATCCTGGCCCATCTGTTTCGCGATGCGGGCATGACCAACAAGGATCTGGCCGCGCTGGTCGGGGTGGCACCGTCCACCTGTCTGGAACGGGTACGCAAGCTGCAGCAGGACGGGGTGCTCAAGGGCGCCCACTGCGAGGTGGATTACCAGGCCCTCGGCGGCCACATCCAGGCCATGGTGTCGCTGCAGCTGGCCCGCCACAGCCGCCAGATCATCGATGCGTTTCGCGACGCCATCCTGGCCCTGCCCGAGGTGATCAGCCTGTTCCACATGGGCGGCAAGGATGACTTCCTGGTGCATCTGTGCGTCGCCGACACCGAGCACCTGCGCAACTTCGTGTTCGATCACTTCACCTCCCGCGAAGAGGTGGTGCACCTGGAGACCTCGCTGGTGTTCGAGCACAAGTTCAGCCGTTCGCTGCCCTGCTTCCTCAACACCTGATATCTCGTCTGCTTCCTACAAAAAACCCGCCAATCGGCGGGTTTTGTTTTATGGTGGTCAGTTCAGCACGGTGCGGGTATCCGGCGCCGTCCGGTAGAGCCCCTGCTGGTAGGCGAGGCTGCCCCAGAGCGCCAGGCCCAGGGCGGCATCCTTCATGGTGGCCGGCTGCGGCGCCGGGGTGAGCGTCTCTGTCGCATCCTCATAGATGAAGCCTTCCGGCGCCCGCTCCGGCTGCAGGATCACCACGTCCTTGCCGCGCATCAGGGCGAAGTTCTTGTCGTACTGCATGATGGCGCGGCCCGGCCAGTCGGCGGGCATGCGGGTCAGATCCTTGCCGAGCATGGGGTAGTCGGCGCTGATCCCCATCAGGGAGAGCAGGGTCGGCGCCATGTCGATCTGGCTGACGATGCGCGGATCCTGTCTCGGCGCTATGCCGTCACCCACGATGACCCCCGGAATGTGGAAGCGGGGGATGGGCACCAGGCTGGCGCCGCTGACCCGGCTGTCGTGATCGGCGATGACCAGGAACAGGGTGTCCTTCCAGTAGTCCGACTGCTTCGCCTTCTTGAAGAACTCGCCGATGGCGAAGTCTGCGTACTTGGCGGCGTTGTTGCGGGTCTGCTTGGGCTGCTCATAGAGGGCGATGCGATCGTCGGGAAACTCGAACGGATCGTGGTTGCTCGAGCTGAACACCAGGCTGAAGAAGGGCTTGCCCTGCTTGCTGAGCGCTTGGAAGGTCTCGTCGGCCTTGGCCATCAGATCTTCGTCAGAGGCACCCCAGGAGCCCTCGAACACCGGGTTCTTGAAGTCCTTCTGCTCGACGATGGTGGTGAAGCCGTTGCCGAGAAAGAAGCTGCGCATGTTGTCGAAGTGGCTCTCGCCGCCGTAGATGAAGCTGGTATCGTAGCCCCGCTGCTTGAGCAGGTCGGCGATGGTGAAGAAGTTGGTCTGGCTCTTGCCGAGCTTGACCACCGCCTGGGCCGGGGTCGGCGTGAAGCCGGTCAGCACCGCCTCGATGCCGCGTACCGAGCGGGTGCCGGTGGCGTAGAGCTGCTCGAACGCCCAACCCTCTTTCGACAAGGCATCGATGTTGGGGGTGAGCGGCAGGCCGCCGAGGGAGCCGACGAACTGGGCGCCCAGGCTCTCCTGCAGCAGGATCACCAGGTTCTTCGGCTTGCCGCCGTAGCTGGCCTCGTTGAAGGTTTGGCTGGGCAGGGTGTCGGAGCTGAATTCATGGGATTCGCGCCCGCTCTCCTGGCGAACCAGATCCAGAATGCGCTGGCGGGGCAGCTCGCCGTAGAACTGGCTGGCATCCTCCTCGGCCCGCATCTGCTTGATGGCGAAGAACAGGGAGTAGGAGGAGTTGACGGTGAGCGCATTGACCAGCGGATCGCTGGCAAACGCCACCATGGCCGGGTTGAGGGCGCGGTGACCCAGGCTGGAGCGGGCACCGAGAAAACCGATGGCCAGGATCAGCAGGGCGAAGGCGGGCCGCCAGTACCAGCGCGGGAAGCTGATGCCGCGCAGCAAGCGGCCGCTCAGCCACCAGCCGCCCGCCAGCACGGCGCCGCTGAACAGCAGTGCCAGCAGCAGCTCGCCCTTGCGGCCGGCCCACAGCATGGCGAACACCTCTTTGGGATAGATGAGGTATTCGATGTAGAGGCGGTTGGGCCGCACCCCGTACTCGGTCACGAAGGAGGGGGTGGAGATCTCCAGGAAGAGCAGCAGCCAGAGCCCCAGGGTCAGCCAGACCCGGATGAACTGCAGCCAGGCACGGCCCACGGCATGGGGTCCGGCCAGCAGCAGAGTGAACACGGCGGGCACGCCCCACAGCCAGCAGAGGGTGGCGAAGTCGACCCGCAGCCCCTGCAGCAGCATCTCCTGCCAGCCGGCGACGGCGTCGACCCGTTCCAGCTGCCAGAGGCCGAGCGCAAGCCGGCTGATGGAGAGAGATACGAGCGCGATCAATGAAAAAACGGCGATGGGCCAAAACGGTCCCAGCCATCGTCTGATAGTGGTCATTGTTGTTCCTACAAGCCTGTTTGCACCCGTCCACGGGCGCATTGTTTTTATATTGCAGGGTTATGACAGCGGGCCCGGGGAAAGGTTGCGTGTAGGTGCTGTTTAAAAGGATGTTTTGGCACGATTTATGATTTTTATGTGAGGGCGCGCAGGGATCGAAGACAGCATAAACGGCTGGAAAAACTGTGATCCTGCCGGCAAAGCGGTGCGGGGGGCTTATCTATAATGGCGCCGAATTTTCTCAATCGGAGCCGAAGGGATGCCGGTCTTTATCGATGTGGAATATTTGCAAGGGTGGAGCCTGTTCGTGGTGCTATCGGACGGTACCACGGGGGCGCTGGACCTGACCCCCTGGCGCACCCAGCCGCTGTTTGCGGCGCTGGATTCGGAGCGGCGCTGCGCCCGGGTCTTCATCAATCGCCACCACCAGCTGGAGTGGCCCGCCGGCTGCATCCTGTCGGCCCACGAGGTCTATCACCTGATCAAGCCCATCGACGAGAGGGAAGCGTTCAGCTAACCCCCTGTTTTTGTGAGCCATCCCAAGATTCCTGTAACGGGAATGTTTGAGCGTTTGCCTTCCTTACCCAATTTGGGTAAAACCTGCGCAACATTTTGCCAACCCTAGCTTGGCTTCGCCTCAGAGGGCTTGCCGCCACCGCGCCGCAGGCCTTTTTTGCAGCCTGACGGCAAACCTTCCAGCAGCTGAATGGTTTTGGCGGTTGGAATTAAAACAACAATATAAACAGAGAGATAAGGAAAGAGTATGGCTTGTCATATGCGCACCCCGCTGGCCCTGCTGGTGGGCGGTTTTGCCTGTCACGGCGCCGCCGGCCAGGAGCCGGTCCAGCAACTGGAGCCCATGGTGGTGGTCGCCAGTCGTCCCGCCAGCACCCTGGAGGTGACCCTGGATCCCAAGAAACCGGGCTCCCCCATGCCAGCGGCCGACGGTGCCGGTTACCTCAAGAACGTCACCGGCATGAGCATGGTGCGCAAGGGGGGCTTGGGTGGCGATCCCGTACTGCGGGGAATGGGCATGTCCCGCCTCAACGTGCAGATGGATGGCGGCATGCTGGCCGGTGGCTGCGGCGGCCGGATGGACCCGCCCACCGCCTACGTCTTTCCTCAATCCTTCGACCGGATCCGGGTGCTGAAGGGGCCGCAATCCCTCGAGCAGGGGGCGACCCTGGCGGGCACCGTGCTGTTCGAGCGGGACAGGCCAGAGTTCACCGCCCCCGGCGTCAAAGCCGAGGCGTCGGCGCTCTATGGTAGTTTCGGGCGCGACGACCAGATGCTGGATGCCACCGTGGGGGCGCCGCAGGGCTATCTGCGCGGCCAGTTCACCCACTCCGACAGCGATGACTATCGCGACGGCCACGGCGACAAGGTGCGCTCTTTCTACCGGCGCGAGAACGGCACCGCCCAGCTTGGCTGGACTCCCAGTGAGCACACCTGGCTCGAACTCACCGCCGAGCGCAGCAACGCCCGCGCCGCCTATGCGGATCGCACCATGGACGGCCCCATGTTCGATCGGGAATCCTTCGGCCTCAAGCTCAGGCAGGAGCAGATCAGCCGCCACTGGCAGCGCAGCGAGCTGACCCTGTGGGACAACGACATCGACCACATCATGGACAACTTCAGCCTGCGTCCGAACAGCGGCATGAAGATGCTCTCCAACCCGGACCGGCGCAACACCGGCGGGCGCTGGGCCAACGACATCACCCTGCCGGCCGACTGGCTGCTGACCGCCGGGCTCGACAGCAACCGGGATCAGCACCGCAGCCGGGGCGGCGTCGACTATGCCACCAAGGATCGCCAGCGCACCCTGCGCTTCGAGCAGCAGGGCGGCTTTGCCGAGTTGGGCCGCCAGCAGGGGGCTCACAGTTACAAGGGAGGGTATCGGCAGGACAGGGTTGAGACTACCCGTTACGGCGCGGGGGATCAGACCCTCTACAGCGATACCCTGACCCTGGACAGCGGCTTTGGCCGCTACGAATACCAGTGGTCGCCGGCCTGGTCGAGCTACCTGGCCTGGGGCCAGGCGAAACGGGCTCCGGACTACTGGGAGCGCAGCAAGGACAGCGTGCCCTTCACCCTCAACCCGGAGCGCAGCCGCCAGTGGGACGCTGGGCTGGCCCTGCGCAGCCGCGAGCTGGATCTGACCCTCTCCCTCTTTAGCGCCGACATTCAGGACTATCTGCTCTATAACAACAAGTCGAACAAGGTGCGCAACATCGACGCCCAGACCCGTGGTGGCGAGCTGGAAGGACGCTGGCAGTTTGCCGAGCAGTGGCGCCTCGACGGCGGTCTGGCTGTGGTCTACGGCGAAAACCAGAGCGATCACCTGCCGCTGGCCCAGATGCCGCCGCTCGATGGCAAGCTGGCGCTGGGCTGGCAACCAGCCGAGGCGTGGAACCTGACCCTGCTGGGCCGCGCCGTGGCCGCGCAGGATCGGGTCGATGTGGGCTCCGGCACCGTAGCCGGTCAGGATCAGGGGGAGACCCCAGGCTTCTTCACCATGAACCTGAGCGCCGCCTGGCAGTTCCAGCCGGGCTGGCAGCTGTCGGCCGGGGTCGACAACCTGTTTGACACCTTCTACTACGAGCACCTCTCCAAGTCGGTACACGCCAGTCAGGCCGGGCTGGGCTACGAGCAGGTAGGGCGGATTCCGGAGCCGGGCCGCGCCTACTGGCTCTCGGTCAGTTACCGTTTCGCCTCGGCCGGCGTGCTCTAGGTCGGCGCGCCAACCGACTGAGCCAGGTAACGTTTTCAGTCACAGACCCGTGCGGACGGGGCCGCTATCATGGCCCCAGTGCGGCGCTTTGGGCGCCGATACCACCACAGCGGGAACATAAGAATGAAACAAGGAACGTTGCGCCATGGCGGCCTCATCGGGGCCGCCCTGTTATTGACGGCTTGCGGCAGCGGAGGCGGGAGCGGCTCCAGCGAGCCCCTGCAGCCCCCGGTCACCAACCCGCCGCCGGCCACCGCCAGCCGCGCCTGCTACGGCAATGATCAGCCTGCCTGCAATCTGCGCACCTATCAGGTGATGGTGGAGTCGTTCGTCGACGGCGACGGCAGCGCCAACTACGGCGTCGGTTACGGCCCCTCCCAGCACAACGGCGATCTGCAGGGGGTCATCGACAGCCTGGACCATATCAAGAGCCTCAACGTCAACGCCATCTGGCTGACCCCGGTGTTTGACTCCTGCGCGGGACAAGGCGGTGACGACAAGCTGGATGCCACCGGCTACTTCGCCTGCGACTTCTTCAACGTGGACCCCAACTTCGGCAGCAACGTCCAGCTCAAGAAGCTGGTGGACGGAGCGCATCAGCACGGCCTCTACGTCTTCCTCGACGGGGTGTTCGGCCACGTCAACAAGGTGGGGGTGAGCAAGCCTTCGCCCGAGGGACGGCTGCCCGCCCTCAAGAGCGGCGGAGCCGGTTATCCCGGTCAGCTGGTGGATTACAGCCAGCCCCAGAGCCTGGCCTACTTCAAGGAGGTGGCCCGCTATTGGGTCGAGCAGTACGGCATCGACGGCTGGCGCCTCGATCAGGCCTATCAGCTCGGCCTCGACGACTGGCGCGCCATTTGCAGCGAAGTGGAACGGGCCAGCGCGGCGCGCAAGGCCGCCGGTCAACAGTGGGGCACCCTCGGCTACATGGTGGGCGAGGTGTGGAAGGGCGCCGACGAGATCCGCGCCCAGGCGTATGGGCCGAGCGACAACCCGGCGCTCTCGTCGGCGTTCGACTTCCCGCTGCGCTACGGCCTGGTGCAGGCGCTGGCGGTGGAGGAGTCCGGCAAGGGCGGGCAGGGGGCCAGCGTGCTCGACGCCAGCTGGAACAAGGTGGAGAACTACCCGAACCACGCCATGCCCAACCTGATGCTGGGCAACCACGATCTGGTGCGCTTCGGCGATCTGCTGGAGCGCGGCAACTTCAATCCGGCGGACTACTGGCAGCGCCACAAGGCGGCCTTCAGCTTCCTGGCAGCCCGCTCTGGCCCCATCACCCTCTACTACGGCGAGGAGTTTGGCGACGAGGTGCCGGGTTTTGCCAAGCAGGTGGGGGGCGACTGTGCCGCGCAGGGGCTCTGTGATGATCACGTGTCCCGCAGCGACGGCAAGGTGCCGGGGGCCACCGGCTTCGTGCCGAGCAGCGAGCAGAGCGAGCTGAAACAGTGGCTCAGCCAGCTGCTGGCCCTGCGCGCCGCCCACCCCGCCCTCTATCAGGGGGAGCGGGTCAAGCTGGTGGCCGAGGGGAGCGTCTATGGCGACATCAAGCAGACGGCGGCAGAGCAAGTAGTCTACCTGCTCAACGTCTCAAGCACGCCCCAGAGCTACGCGGTGCCGGTCGGCAAGCTGCGCAGTGGCAGCGCCCTGGTGGATCTGCAGAGTGGCGAGAGCCTGGCCATCGGCGGCAGCAGCGTGACGGTGGACTTGCCACCGCTGAGCGGTCGCTTCCTGCTGGTGCGCTGAGCGAGGTTGGCAACAAAAAGGGCTCCGTGATGGAGCCCTTTTTCATGGGGGAAGTTACTTCTCGATACCGCTGCCGAGTTCGTCCTGATGGGGGGGCGGCCTGCGCGTGGCCATTGCCGTGGCGCCAGCTCTCCAGCCGGTTGTGCACCCCGCGGCGCAGGCTCTTGAAGCTGGTCTCCAGATAGTCGACACCGACCAGAATGGAGAGGGTGACGCCGGTGAGCAGCAGCGCTTGGTGCAGCATCTGCATGCCGATGAGGGCGCCGAGGGCGGCCAGCATCCAGACGGTGGCGGCGGAGGTGACCCCCAGTACCTGGCCATCCCGGGTCATCATCACCCCGGCGCCGAGAAAGCCGATGCCGGTGATGAGCTGGCCCAGCACCCGCGCCTGATCGGCGCTCTGGGGGCTGACGGCGGCGCCGATGGCGAGAAAGCAGTAGGTGCCGAGGATGATGAGCGAGGAGGTGCGGATGCCGACCGGCTTGCCGCGTAGCTGGCGCTCCAGCCCCACCAGAGTGCCGCACACCAGACAGACCAGGATGTTCTCCCAGCCAAGGGGCGCTATGTCCCACCAATCAGTCGTCATCATATCCACCTCTGCTATCGATGCTTGTTATCCGGCCGCGCTCTGCCCCCGGTTTTCCAGCCGCTGGCGGAAGGCCCGGGCGAGGCGCTCGTAGAGGTCCTTTGCCTCTCTGTCCTCAATATCGCCACGTATCCAGGGATTGTCGATGATTTCCAGCAGCACGCAGTCACGCCCCTGCTGACGCAGATCGACCCCGAACAGGCCGTTGCCGAGCTGATGCACCGCACGGCGGGCGGTCTGCAGCACCCGCTCCGGCACCTCGTTTAGTGGCAGCGCCTCGATCCGGCTCATGTCGAGAGGGTGCTTGCGGCGGCGGATGCGGTTGCCGGGCTCGGGGCGGAAGCGGCGGCAGGCAAACAGCGGCGAGCCGTCGAGAAAGCCGATGCGCCAGTCGAACTCGGCGGGGATCCGGCTCTGCACCAGCAGCAGGGCGGAGCGGGCCAGCCCCTCGTCCAGCAGGCGGGCCAGCTGCTGCTCGTCGCTGGCCATGGCCAGATCGCGCCCCTGCGCCCCGTCGGGCACCTTCACCATCAGCGGCAGGCCGAGCCGCTGTACCAGTTCGTCCACGTGGTGGCGGCCGCGGCGGGTCACCACCATGGTGGGCGGCATGGGCACGCCGCTGCGCACCATCAGCTCGTAGAGGTAGAGCTTGTTGCTGCAGGCGAGGATGGCGCGGGAGCTGTCGATCACCGGCATCTTGAGCTGCTCGGCACGGCGGGCAAATTCGAAGGTGTAGTGGCCGACTGCAGTCTCCGAGCGCAGCCAGAGGGTGTCGAACTCCGGCAGCCGTTCGATGGCAGACGGCGCCAGGATCTCAGCCCGGATCCCCTGCGCTGCTGCGGCTTTGATGAAGCGCGTCAGCGCCAGGGCATCGCTGCTGGCACGACCGTCGTTGGGGTCGACCAGGATGGCGAGCTGGTAGAGCGGCGCCGCCTGCTCCTCGTCGCCGGTGCCCACCAGCGCCTGGGCGTGGTGCAGCATCAGCGCCTTTTCGCTTGGGCTCAGCGCCAGCGGCGACAGGCTCTGTTGCTGGCGCACCGACCAGCCGTGACGGCCGCGCTTGAGGGTCAGCTCCTGCAGCGGCAGCTGGCTCAGGCCGTAGTAGTAGCGAGCCAGCCCCGCCAGCTCGCTCTGTTCACACTGGCCGAAGATGGCGCGTACCCGGATCCTGTCCTCGCTCTGCTGGGCCAGCCAGCCCTGCAGCTTGCGCCACAGCTTGGCCGGCGGCTGCTGGGGCTGCAGCTGGCTGATGGCCTGCAAACCCGGCAGGCAGTGGTGGCCGCGGGCCTGGGCCAGCAGCGAGCAGTAGTAGCCGGCGCTGAGGTGCTCCAGATTGCGACAGAGGTTGATGATGCGGGGGCGGCCGCCGGTGGTGGGCACCCCGTGTTGCAGGTAGGTGCGGGCAGTCAGCAGATAATCGGCATGGCAAGGCCAGTCGCCCGGCTCTTCGACGATGACGTAGGTACTCATTTTTTCGGCTCCACAGATGAAACTGCCTTGAATGGCAGGATCCCCAGTGGGCTTCGATGCACCGACAAGCACGACAATGGCGCGAGGGGAAACAAGAGGTTACAGTGCCTAATATGCCGCCTTGGTAACTTGTGATACAAGTCGCATTTTTGGTGATGAAGATAAATAACCGAACAAGGACTCCCCGTGTTGACCGTGCGCGCGGCCCGAACCGATGATCTGGGCGCCATCGTTAAGCTGGAACGCTACTGTTTTCCCCCCGAAGTCGCCTTTGGCCGCAGCCGCTGGCACTATCTGCTGACCCACGCCAAGGGGCGTACCCTGCTGGTGCTGGACCAGCAGGAGCAGCTGATGGGCTACCTCTGCCTGCTGGAGCACAGGGGCTGGGATCGACTGATCATCCAGACCCTCGCCATCCGCTGGACCATCCGCCGGCAAGGCTGGGCCCGCCGCCTGCTGGAGCAGGTTATTCAGGAGGGCAAAGAGGCCGGCTGGGGAGCGATCCGGCTGGAGGTGGGCGATGCCAATGAAGAGGCGCAGGCTCTCTATCGCGAGCTGGGTTTTCGGCCCAGACAGAAGCTGCCGGACTATTATGGCCACGGTCAGCACGCCCACCGGCTGGTGCTGGCACTGAAGCAGGCCTGAGAGAGGAAGAGGGGATGAGCTGCGACAACTGCCTCGCCACTGCCATCAAGGCCAAGCTGGGGCGCTGCCCGGTCTGCGCCGGCCAGACCTTCGTCATCGGCCTGGTCGGCTGGCTGGTCTGGTGGTGGTGTGGCGCCGACACCTCGGTCAATGCCCTGACCGGCCTGTTGTTCGCGCTGGGGGGATCGGGCCTGTTTTTGCTCCACCTGCTGGTGTTTGTCTGGCGCAGGGCGACCGGACGTGAGTTGAGCGATGAATGAATCAGATTGATTTCAAACAGATAAATAACAATAGCGCTGTAGATATGGAGGTTCAGATGATAGCAATGGTAACGGGCGCCTCGTCCGGATTTGGTGAGTCCATCAGCCGTCAGCTGGTGCAGGCGGGCTACCGGGTGATCGGTACCGGCCGCCGCGGTGAACGGCTGGCCGCCCTGGCCGACGAACTGGGCGCGCAGTTCCTGCCGCTGGCGTTCGACGTGCAGGACAAGGCAGCCACCCGCGCAGCCATCGACGGGCTGCCGGCCGAGTGGAGCGAGGTGGATCTGCTGGTCAACAACGCCGGGCTGGCGCTGGGGCTGGAGCCGGCCCACAAGGCGGATCTGGAAGACTGGGAGCAGATGATCGCCACCAACATCAGCGGTCTGACCCTGCTCACCCGCCTGCTGCTGCCGGGCATGGTGGCGCGCAATCGCGGCCACGTCATCAACATCGGCTCCATCGCCGGCACCTACCCCTATCCGGGCGGCAACGTCTACGGCGCCACCAAGGCGTTCGTGAAGCAGTTCAGCCTCAACCTGCGCGCCGATCTGGCGGGTACCGCCATCCGCGTCACCAACGTGGAGCCAGGCCTGTGCGGCGGCACCGAGTTCTCCAACGTGCGCTTCCACGGTGACGACGCCAAGGCGGCTTCCGTCTATCAGGGCGTGCAGGCCATTCAGCCGGAAGATATCGCCAATACCGTGCTCTGGGTGAGCCAGCAACCGGCTCACGTCAACATCAACAGCATCGAGATCATGCCGGTGGCGCAGACCTTCGGCCCGCTCAATATCAGCCGTCGCTGATCGCTGCATTGGCTGAAACAAAAGAGGCTCCATTGGGAGCCTCTTTGCGTTGGTGAGCCGATTACAGGCTCATGATCTTCTTGAACTCCTCCGGCGAATACTTCTGCTCGGTGCGCTTGGTCAGATCCGTCATCAGCTTGTAGCGCAGCTCTTTGGCCATCTGATAGGTCTGCTCCAGCTGGCCATAGGAGTAGTCGGCGGCCAGCCCGATGGCGGTAGCCTTGTCGCTGGCATAGGCCTGCTTCAGGCTCAGGTCGAGCAGGGCCACCTCCTTGTAGAGCTTGCTGCTCTCCTTGCTCCAGACGCCGCGCAGCAGCGGCAGGTACTTGTCCGGATCGGCGCTGGCCAGCGCGGTCAGGCTGCGGAACTGCCAGTAGGCGGAGTCATCGGAGTAGCTGTCGCTGCCGGTGCGATAGGGCAGGGGGTAGGACTCCAGGGTGTTGTAGAGCGGCACCATCACGGACTCGGCCAGCACGCCGTAGCTCTGCCAGATAAGCCCCTGCAGCTCTTTGGGCATCTCCTTGCGCAGCTGGATGACGTGGGATTCCAGCTGGCGATCGATGCGGATCGGCCGCTCCGCCTTGCCCGCCAGCGGCGTGCCGTCATAGGTGGCGCTCAGCAGCCTGGCCACGTCCGGCACGGCGATGGGGGCATCCGGCTTCATAAAGAGCGGATATTGCGCCTGCCGGGTCGGCTGCGGGTGGCTGGCGGTCAGCATCTTCTGGCCGAGCCACTCCCGATCCACGTTGTAGGGGTCGGCGATGACCCCGAACGCCTTGGCGAAGTTGAACTCTTTCGGGTCGGCGTTATCCAGCAGTTTGTGTTCGCGCACGAACTCCAGCAGCCTGGGCGAGTGCAGTACATCGGCGCCGTCGAGATTGACGCCGTGGATGCGCAGGCCGTTGGCCACCATGGCGTAGCTGTCGTCCGGCACCCGCACCGCGATCCAGTGGTGGCCGGAGCCGATCTCCATCAGCCAGGCCTCGTTCACATCCGCCAGATAGAGGCTGTTACCCTCACCGGCGCCATATTGCTCCACATAACGGCCGAGCAGCTCGACCCCCTCCTTGGCCGTCCTGGCCTGCGGCAGGATCAGGGTGGGGATGATGGCTTCAATCACTCCCTTCTCGATCAGCGGATCGGCTTTTTGGGCCTTGTCGTTGACCTCGGCACTGGTGGTGGCCGAAATGGCGACGTTGAACTCGTTGATGCCGCGCTCCTCGTAATACTTGCCGTCCGGGTCGCTGGCTGTGGCATCCCAGTCACGAATGGCGGAGTAGGCGAAAAACGCCTTTGGCATCGGCACTTCCAGCCCGTTGCCCAGCTTCCAGACCTTGCCCTCGTTCTGCTGCGCGGGCCGGAAGGCGAGGTACTTGTTCCAGTTGTTGACGCCAAAATCCTCGTTTCTGGCGATCATCACGCTGCCATCGGCACTGGCGCCCTTGCCGACGATGAGGCCGGTACAGGCGTCGGCACTGGTGCCAAGCAGGGTTAGCAGGGTGGCGGAGAGAAGACTCAAGGTGTGTTTTTTCATGGGATTGCCCGAAGCGTAACTGTGGGTGAAAGCCAGGCGGTGGGATGCAGGTCTGCCGCAGTGCGATCGGCCGCCGATACGCTGCCGGGGGATCGTGCTGCTCATGGTCGATGACGCAAACATTTCATCCATAACACTGCTTGCTGGTCGTTTTGTGCGCCGAAATTGTATGCCTCTCTGGTTGTTTGTTTTGTGATCCATGAGTCGTTCCTTTGCTTTGTCTGGTAAAGCGTGAAAAAGGCAGCGATATGCACCAGAACCAGCCGATTGGGCAGCGCGGCGTCATGATTCTGACGTCGAGATGACCATGGATCAGCTCGCGAGCCCGTGCGAGCCGGGATCTGCGCCAATCTAGCAAGTTGGCCTGCAACTTGCTGGTTTTATTGCCAATGATGGGGCCAGGTGCCTCATGCCATCGAATCAGCGACCTCGTCATGCCGGTTTGGCATGCAGACTGGAGCCCCCATGGATATCAAACCCTACAGCCAGCAGCTTGCCCAGAGCGCCTCCAACAACCGCGCCCTCGCCACCCTCAGCAGCGCCGACAGCGGTCAGGGTGGCGGCTGGGAAGATCTGGTCAACCTCTCCTCCCAGCGGATCACTGGCCAGGCCCAGCAGGCGCTGACCTATGAACACCTAGCCAAGAACAGCAAGCTGCCGCCAGCGCTCGACATCGGCTCCGACAAGGGCGGCGTGATGCAGCAGCTGGTGGACAAGGCGCTCGGCTTTGATCGCAAGAAGTTCAACGAGATAGAAGAGAAGCTCAAGACGATTGCCGACAACAAGCAGCTGACTGCCGAAGAGCGGGCGGAGCAGAGCAAGCCGCTCAACGAGCAGCGGGACGCCATGCTGCAGGATGCGATGGACCGCCTCACCGGCAAGAAGAGCAGCAAGGAAGAGAGCAAGAGCGCCTGAGCGGCGGAATGACTCGAACGGCAATCCATGGTCGGTGGGGGCAATCACTTGCCCCTGTCCGGGCACCATGAGCGGGTTGCCGATGCGGCGCAGTACGGGCCGCTCTGCGCCGCCGCCACGGCAACAAAAAAGGGAGGGCGGTTGCCACTCCCTTGGTGACCGGACGGCGTCCGGCCGCTGCATCGGTTCAGGCCGTCGCTACTTCTTCTCGGGCAGAATGCCGATCCCCACCGCCTGGGTCTGCACGGCCTTGATCTGGTCGCCCTTGGCGATCAGCGCAAACTGGGCCGGGTTGTGCACCTTGAGCACCAGGGTGTGATCCACCCCCTTCACCGTGATGGTCTGCTGCCCCTTGTCGACCGCGATGACGTCGCCATAGAGAGTGACCTTTTTGCCGATCCCGGCGCCTGGCTTCTCGCCTGCCTCGGCCTTGCCGGCCGCCACTTCCACGATGCGTTTTCTCACCCCGGCGGTGCCCTTGAGCAGCTCCAGATCCAGCATCTGCAGGTAGCGGATCGCCACCACGTCGCCCACCTTGAGGTTGGCCAGGTTGGTGACCTGCTCACCGGCGACGATGTCGAACGACTCGCCGGCGGCATTTTTCAGGCTGACCTTGCGGCTGGCCATATCGATGGCGGTGACCGTGGCCTGGGCCGAGACGGCCTCCACCAGGTTGGCCTTGCCAGGGGCCGTGGTGACTTCGGTTGCCACCTCGGCGGCCTGTGCCAAGCAGGTTGAAAGGGAGAGCAAACCGGCAATCCATGCATGTTTGAGTTTCATGTGTCAGACCTTATGAACAAAAGAGTGAGGAGGGCGGGAGTGGGGCGATGAGAGTGGAACACCCGGTTCCCAGAGAGACCATAGCAGAGCGGCACAGAAACAGGGGCGGCGCCGCACGACTTCCTTACGGCGGCCCGCCCCCCGCTGTGCAATTTGATAGCCGGCTCCCGTTTTTTGACCTGCCGGAGCCACAGGCGCACAATTCCCCTGCATGCATTCAACCGAGGGCTCTGCCGTGTACAACTTCCAATATGCCAATCCTACCCGCGTCTGTTTCGGTGAAGGCCAGATCGCCAGGCTGCCCGAACTGATCCCGGCCGGCAGCCGCCTGCTGGTGCTCTACGGCGGCGGCAGCATCAAACAGAACGGGGTCTATGAGCAGTTGACCCAGGCGCTGGCGGGACGGGAGTGGCTGGAGTTTCCCGGCATCGGCGCCAACCCCCAGTACGATCAGCTGATGGAGGCGGTGGCCCTGGTCAAGCGCGAGCGCATCGACTTCCTGCTGGCGGTCGGCGGTGGTTCCGTGGTGGATGGCAGCAAGTTCGTGGCCGCCGCGGCCTGCTTCGAGGGGGCGGATCCTTGGGAGATCCTGCTGCACAAGGCCCCCATCAAGGCAGCGCTGCCGCTGGGCTGCGTGCTGACCCTGCCGGCCACCGGTTCGGAGAGCAACCCGGCCGCCGTGGTGAGCCGCGGGGAGGCCAAGCTCTCCTTCATGAACCCGCTGGTGCAGCCGGTGTTTGCGGTGCTGGATCCCACGACCACCTACAGCCTGCCGCCACGCCAGGTGGGCAACGGGGTGGTGGATGCCTTCGTCCACATCATCGAGCAGTACCTCACCTTCCCGGTGGGGGGCGAGGTGCAGGACCGGCTGGCGGAAGGGCTGCTGCAGGTGCTGGTGGACAACGGTCCGCGGGCGCTGACGGAGCCCACCAACTACCAGGTGCGTGCCAACCTGATGTGGGCGGCCAGCCTGGCTCTCAACGGCCTCATCGGTCGCGGTGTGCCGCAGGACTGGTCCACTCACGCCATCGGTCACCAGCTCACCGCCCTGCACGGGCTGGATCATGCCCAGAGCCTGGCGGTGGTGCTACCCTCCCTGCTGCGTGAGCAATCGGCCCAGAAGCAGGAGAAGCTGGCGCAGTTCGCCGAGCGGGTATGGCACTCCAGCCGCGAGGACAAGGCGCTGCGCATCGAGGAGGCGATCATCCGCACCGAGCAGTTCTTCCAGCAGATGGGGGTGGGCACCCGGCTTGCCGACTACGGCCTGAGCGAGAGCTGCATCCCTGGCATCTGCTCCAACCTCAAGCGTTTCGGGCTGACCGCCCTCGGGGAGCAGCAGGACATTGATCCCGACAAGGTAGCGCGGATCCTTTCTCACGCCCTCTAGGCCTGAGGCCCTTGGCCAAGGGGCGATCTGGACAACAAGTGCGGCCAGGATCCTTTCTCACGCACTCTGAGCATCTGGCCGCCAACCGGAAAAGAAAACGCCCCGATCATCGGGGCGTTTTGCATGGTGTCACCGGGGCACAGCCGTTTATCCGGCGCTGCGGTCCAGCTCGCGCTCCAGCGCCGCCGCCTTCTGGCGGGCCGGGTGAGTGTTGAGTCGCTGCCAGTAGGCCTCAAGGTGCGGGAACTGGGCCAGCTGGCCGCTTTGTGCCAGCAGATCCACCAGGAAGGAGTTCAGGATGTCGGCGCCGGTGAGGCGATCGGCCACCAGGTAACGGCGGCTTGCCAGCACCTCATCGAGGTAGCCCAGCACCTTGGCGCACTCGGCTTTGGCATAGTCCGGCAGGAAGCGCATCGGGCTGCCGTCCTTGCGCACGAACATGTCGAGCAGCAGTGGCAGAATGCCCGAGCTCTCGGCAAAGTGGAGCCACTGCAGATATTCGGCATAGTCGGGGCTATCTTGAGCCGGTGCCAGCCGTTGTGGGGCGTGGCGGGCGATCAGGTACTCGGTGATGGCTCCCGATTCGGCCTGCACCCGGCCGTCGAACTCGATGACCGGCGACTTGCCGAGGGGGTGGATGGCTTTTAGCTCGGGCGGCGCCAGAAAGGTGGTGGCATCGCGCTGATACGCCTTGATCTCATAGGGCAGGCCCAGCTCTTCGAGCAGCCAGATGATGCGTTGGGAGCGGGATTTGTTCAGGTGGTGCAGGACTATCATGGAAACCTCGACGCAGTGACGGAAGGCGGTGATACGCAGCGATGCGGTGGCAGGTTCACTGCTGGCCAAAAAAGAGCGGGCTGGATGCCCGCTCCTGCGTTGACTGACTCAGGCCTCCAGCGCCTGATCCAGATCCGCCAGTATGTCCTCGATGGCCTCGATCCCCACCGACAGCCGGATCATCTCAGGCTTCACCCCGGCCTTGGCCTGCTCCGCCTCGCTCAACTGGCGATGGGTGGTGGAGGCGGGGTGGCAGGCCAGCGACTTGGCGTCGCCGATGTTGACCAGCCGCTTGAAGATCTTGAGCGCATCGTAGAAGCGCACGCCCGCTTCATAACCATCCTTCAGACCGAACGAGAGGATGGCCGAGGGGCGGCCGGCCATGTATTTCTCCGCCAGCAGGTAGTGGGGGTGACCCGGCAGACCGGCGTAGCTGACCCAGGCCACCTTGGGGTGATGCTTGAGGTGATGGGCCACCCGCAGGGCGTTATCCACGTGGCGCTCCATGCGCAGGCTCAGGGTCTCCAGCCCCTGCAGCAGCAGGAAGGCGTTCATCGGCGCCAGCGCCGCGCCGGTATTGCGCAGCGGCACGGTACGCACCCGCCCGATGAAGGCGGCCGGGCCAAAGGCCTCGGTATAGACTACCCCGTGATATGAAGGTTCGGGTTTGGTGAGTTGGGGGAAGCGCTCGGCGTGATCCGCCCAGGGGAACTTGCCCGAGTCGACGATGACGCCACCCAGCGAGTTGCCGTGGCCGCCGACGTATTTGGTCAGGCTGTGCACCACGATATCGGCGCCGTGTTCGATGGGTTTGCACAGCACCGGAGTGGCGACCGTGTTGTCGACGATGAGCGGCACGCCACGGGCGTGGGCCACCTTGGCGAAGGCCGCCAGATCGACGATGTTGCCGGCCGGGTTGCCGATGCTCTCGCAGTAGACCGCCTTGGTCTTGTCGTCGATGAGGGCGGCGATGGCCTCGGCACTGTCATCCTTGGCGAAGCGCACCTCGACCCCGAAACTCGGCAGCATGTGGGCAAACAATGTGTAGGTGCCGCCATAGAGCTGGGGTGTGGAGACGATGTTGTCGCCGGCGGCGGTCAGCGCCTGGATGGCGTAGGTGATGGCGGCGGAACCCGCCGATACCACCAGGCCGGCTATGCCCCCTTCCAGCGCGGCCATCCGCTGCTCCAGTACATCGTTGGTGGGGTTCATGATACGGGTGTAGATGTTGCCTGGCACCGCCAGATTGAACAGATCCGCCCCGTGCTGGGCGCTCTCGAACTCGTAGGCCACCGTCTGGTAGATGGGTACGGCAACGGCCTTGGTGGTGGGGTCGCTGGCAAAGCCGTGGTGCAGGGCCAGGGTCGCATCTTTCATCACACACTCCTTGTTGGATGTTGCTGGGTAGCAGTTATAGATGGATAGACGTCCAATCTATCAGGCCCAGCGCCGATGTAAACCACCCAATCCGGCAAAGCAATTGCGCCCGCTGGCGAACTGCGCCCTCCCTTGCGTGACCCGGGCGAGGGGGAGTGCTCAGAGGCGACGGCGATACTCCCGATCGTCGATCTGCTGCATGTCCCACTGCATCAGGCGGTTGAGCTGGCTCATGGGATCCTCGATCAGGGTCAGCGGCCTGGGCAGGATCCGCTTGAAGTAACGGCGCAGGATCTGCTGGATCCGGTTCGGTTTGATGGGGTTGGCGTGGCTCATGATGGTGCTCCTCTGCTGTGGTTCTCACGTTCGCCAGCAGTATTGAGCTAAAATGCGGAAGTAAAAACTGATGACTTTAAGCAACTGGATTTCCTCTTTTATGCCCACCAGCCGCCTTTACCAGCAATTCCAACGGCTCGCCCAGCAACTTGGTTGTGACGAGCGGGAGATCAGCCTCGCCGAGGTGGCGGATCTGCTCTGCTGCACCCCGCGCAACGCCCGCCTGCTGCTGCGCCGCATGCAGGATCAGGGCTGGCTCAGCTGGGCGGCGGAGGCCGGGCGGGGGCGGCGCTCCCGGCTCACCCTGCTCGACAACCAGGAGAGCCTGACACGGCGCCGACTGCGGGATCTGCTGAGCCAGGGTCAGCTGGCGCAGGCGGTACGGTTGGCCGAAGATCGCCTTGATCTGCTCACTCCGTTGCTGATCGAGCAGCTCGGCCAAGCCACTCGGGAAGGGCGCCAGATCCTGCGGGTGCCCTACTACCGGCCGCTGCCGCGCCTGCTGCCCACCGGCCCGCTGCGCCGCTCTGAAATCCACCTGAGCCGCCAGATCTTCAACGGCCTGACCCGGCGAAATGAGGAAAATGGGGAAATCGAGGGGGATCTGGCCCACCACTGGGAGTGTCTGGGCCCCTGCCACTGGCGTTTCTACCTGAGGCCGGCGGTACGTTTTCACCACGGCCGCGAGCTGGTGGTGGAGGACGTGGTGGAGAGCCTGCTGACCTTGCGGGATCGCCCGCTGTTCGCCCATCTGGCGCGGCTGGAGAGCCCCTGGCCGCGCACCCTGGATCTTCATCTCGACAGCCCGGATCCGCTGCTGCCCCAGCTGCTGGCCGAGCCGGTGGCGGCCATCCTGCCGCGCGAGCTCAAGGGGGAGGCGGGCTTTGCCCTGCAACCGGTGGGCACCGGCCCCTACCGGGTGACCGCCAACGATCCGCTGCAGCTGTGCCTCGAGGCATTCGACGACTACTTCGGCCTGCGCGCCCTGCTCGACGAGATCGACATCTGGATGCTGCCGGAGCTGGCGGAGCGGCTGGAGAGCCACCTGCAGCTGGGGCGCGACAGCCCCGAGCTTGGCACCATGCGCGGCGAGTCCGAGCTGGAATCCGGCTGTTACTTCCTGCTGCAGGACGACAGATCCGCAGCCTTGCAGGATCCCGCCCTGCGCCAGTGGCTGGCCGGCCTGCTCAACCCCATCGCCCTGATGGCGCGGGTAGCTCCCGAGCTGCAGCGGGGCTGGACCAGTGCGCTCGGCCTCTTGCCCCACTGGCGCGAGGCGCCGCCGGCCCCGCTGCCGACGCCGAAACAGCTGCCGCGCCAGCTGGTGCTGGCCTGCTTCAACCAGCACCTGGAGTTCAACGAGTGTGCCAACGCCATGAGCAGCCTGCTGGCAGAGCAAGGGATCCGGCTCGAGGTGCGCACCCTGGATTACGGCCGCTGGGTGAGCGGGGCGGACGAGGACGTGGATCTCTGGCTCGGCACTCTCAACCTGGAGCACGAGCACGCTTTCGCCCCCTACGCCTGGTTGCAGGGCACCCCGCTGCTGCGCAAGGTGTGGGGCAGGCAGCAGCGCCTGTGGCAGGGGCTGACGCAGTGGCGTGCCAGCGGCGAGGAGCCGGGGCCGCGCGCCCTGCTGGCAAGCGTGCAGCAGCAATGCTGGTTCGTGCCGCTGTTTCACCACTGGCTGGAGCTGGAGAGCCGGGTCGGCGTGCACGGGGTGCGGATGACGGCGCTCGGCTGGTTCGATTTTCGCAGCGCCTGGCTGCGCCCGGAGCTGGCCGTCGGCGCCGGCGATACGACGGGGGAGCTTGAGTCCAAAGGCGGGCCGCGTTAGCCTGAGCGCGGTCCAACGACAAGGAGTCGATATCCATGCTGGAAATGCAGATCCAACCCCGTTTTCAAGAGACAGATGCCCTCGGCCACATCAACAACACGGTGCCGGCGGTCTGGTTTGAATCGGCCCGCGACCCGCTGTTTCGCATCTTCTCCCCCGAGCTGGATGTGCACAACTGGCATCTGATCATCGCGGGCTACACGGTGCAGTTCAAACGGGAGCTGTTCTACGGCCAGCAGGTATTGATCAAAACCGGGGTCCGCCGCATCGGCTCCAGCTCCTTCACGCTCTGGCAGGAAGCCTGGCAGGGGGACGAGCTGGCGGTGACCGCCGAAACCACCCTGATCCATTTTGACTACCAGTCCCGCCAGTCCATCCCCCTGAGCGATCGCCACCGGGAGGGGCTGCGGGCCTGGCTGATAGAAAGCTAACCTTGGCCCACCGGCCAATCACAGGACACTTATGCGCAATACCGTGATCGCCCTGAGCCTCGGCTTGGGACTGGGGCTCTGCTCCCTGCCTTCCGTGGCGGCCTCCCTCGTCGAGCAGTTCTCCCTGATGGAAAAGGGGGCCGAGAGCGCCCTCGATACCCGTCTGTTCAGCCACGATGGCGTCGACATCAAGGCCTGGGTGGATGGCGCTCCCGTCATCATCGCCGTGCCCATCATGAACGAGCAGGGCAAGCTGGAAGGGGAGAGCCGCTACTACTTCAAGGGCGGCAAGCTGTTCGGGGTGAAGGAGCCCGCCGCCCAGTTCGCCTTTGATGATGGCGGCAAGCTGACCCAGTGGCTGGACGACAAGGGCCAGCCCGCCGAGTTCGTCAGCAAGATGAGCATGCAGCAGCGGGAAGTCTGGCTCACCAAACGGGCGGCCGAGCTGGGTCAGCTGTTTGCACCGAGCGCCGCCGAACAGAAGGCGGCCAAGGGGGGTGTCAAGCTCAAGGGGGCGGAGTTGGCCCACTGGCTCTGCAACGGCAAGCTGCTGGCGCTGGCCGGGGGTGACAAGGTGACCTTCGAGCAGGCCAAGCTCAAGACCCGCGCCGAGGGCATTGAGGGGGAAGTCTCCCTGCGCCAGGAGAAGGGGTGGCAGGATCTGAGCCTCAAGTGCGAGGTGCAGGGACCCCAGGTGACCCGCCTCACCTGGCAGCCGCTGCCGGATGCCAACAAGCCGCAGTAAGCGCGGCAGTATCAAAGCAAGGGGCCCAGATCTGGGCCCCTTTTTATTTATTGCGGTGACGACTCGCCCAGCCTGAGCCGGGTGAGGGCTTCCACCCGTCGCCACTGGTCGGGCTCGAACCAGCGCGCCAGGATTTCCGGTTGTTGTTCGGCCCTGCGCTCGGCGGGCAGTGGCTTGAGTTCGGCCAGATAGCCGGCCAGCTGTTGCTCGAACCCTTGCTGGTTTTGCGTCAGTTGATGCAGCCGGTCCGCCGCCTCCGGCCCCAGTTGCTCGCGCAGCGCGGTGTCACGCTCTGCCGCTGGCAGCCGCTCCAGACTCTGCAGGTCGCCGAGCAGGCGGCTGTTGGCCTCCGCCTCCCGAAACCACTGGGGCTGCTCCGCCAGCCAGAGCTCGAGCTCGCTCGCCAGCAGCGGCTTGTCGGCATCGCCAGCCTCCGCCAGCGCCTTGCGGCGCAGGGTCCACTGCTCCATCAGCCGATCTTCGGCAAACAGCTGCTCCTGCTCGGCCGGGGTGAAGCTCTGCTGGCGCAACTGCTCGCGCTCGTCGAACAGCACCTGCAGGCTGGCCAGGCCCGGATCGGTCGGCACCGTCAGGCTGCCTTCGGCGGCGAGAAAGGCTTCATAGCGGGCCTGCAGTGAGTTCTCATCGGGCGAGGAGGTTACCTGCCTAGCCAGGGGGGCGCTCGACCCGGCCTCGTCCACCGGGGGAGCGGCTGGGGTGGAGTTCGGGGCGGGCCACAGCTGCCAGCCGCCCAGCAGCAGGGCCGCACCCAGCGGAGCGGCCATCAGCCATGCCTTGTTCATAACCCCAGTCTCTGCAGGCGGTTGGCGTGCTTGCGATAGAGGCTGACCGGGTCGGTCTCAAACAGGTGGCGAATGCCGAACGACTGGTTCACCTCGTCCAGGTGGTTCATCCGGTAGTCGGTGCCGATCACCTTGCCGAGGTGGCTGCTGCATACTCCAACCAGGCCGTCGTTGGGCTCCTTGAAGAAGCTGCCGGTCAGCGCCAGCGCCGGATCCACCGGATCCAGAATGTTTGTCATGGTGCCGCGCCCGCTCCAGGAGAAGTAGTAGACCCCGTTGGCGGCCTGCATGGGCCCTTCGCCGCAGTACTGGCTGGGCAGCCCCTCCGGGTAGCGCTGGTTGAAGCGCTGGGCGCCGGCGCTGGTGAGGGCGTCGAGGGCGGCGAGGGGATCCTGCGGCAGCTGGCTACCGCCGGAGAGCAGCGAGATGACCCCGGACAGGGCGGAGGCGGCGGCTACCGCCAGCTTCTCGGCCACCGAGCCCGGTGCTACGTTGGCGCGCACCAGATCGGCGATCTCCGAGCCGTAGTGGACCCCGCCCACGCTGGTGGCGGAGGCGACCAGCTCGGGAGCGACCGAGGCGGCATAGCGAATGGTGGGGCCGCCGTGGGAGTGGCCGATGAGGTTCACCTTCTCCGCCCCCGTGATGGCGAGCACCTGCTGCACCTGCTTGAGCAACTGCTCGCCGCGCAGTTCCGAGCTCTGGGTGGCGGAGACCTGGGCCACGTAGACCCTGGCGCCATCCCGGGTCAGCGCCTGGGGGATGCCGTAGAAGTAGTCGACCCCGAGCAGCTTGTCGAAGCCGAACAGACCGTGCACCAGCACTATGGGGTAGCGGGTCTGGGTATAACCTGCCGCCTGGCCCAGCATGGGCAGGGCGCACAGCAGCATCAATAGCCATTTTTTCATCTTGTCCATCCTTGTGAATAAGGTTGTCACAGCAGCGGCAACCACCGGCCTCATGCCAGTACCGACCAGCATGACGGAGCGGGACGTTTGCATCTGTGCAAATGATCACCAAACAGACAGATTCAAAAAAGCCCTACCCATATGGGCAGGGCTGTTGGCGGTGCTGGCACAACTATCCCTTGTGTTCGCCGCTTACATAAGTTAAATAATAATTATTATCATTTGTGGTGTTAAGGATCATGGCGGCGAGCTGGGTAAGAGGATGGGTGGGGACGGAGGAGAGCGACAGCAGCATGGTGCACTGGAAGGTGCAGACCATGAGCGGCAATCGCCACTTCGATGCCGGTGAGCACGGCAAGGCGCTCTCCTGCTATCAGCAGGCGCTGTGGCTGGCCCGCCAGCAGTTTGCCGGCTGGCACGACGTGGACGAGGCGGTCGCCGCGCTGGTGGTGGCCCACCACAATCTGGCGGATCTGCTGATCGCCATGGCGCGGCCGGAGCGGGCTGCCGACCTGCTGTGCCACATCCACGACTGCCTGCTCGCCACCAGCCAGTCGCCGGCCAGTCCCGCTCCTTTGCGGGATGCGGCCCTGCGCCATACCCGCAGCACCCATGCCGAGCTGCTCGCCTTCCTGCGCAAACACGGCAACCACGACGGTATCCGCCGCTGCCTCGGCCAGTGCCTGTGCCAGACCGGGTCCGCCCGCCAACTGCATTAATCACAATAAACAGAGGTGACCATGAGCCATACCCTGCCAGCCCTTGCCTATGCCTATGACGCGCTGGAACCCCACATCGATGCGCTGACCATGGAGATCCATCACAGCCGTCACCATCAGGCCTACATCAACAACCTCAATGCCGCCCTGGCCGATCTCCCCGAGCTGGCGGCGCTGCCGGTGGAGGAGCTGCTTGCCCGCTTCGACAGCCTGCCTGGCAAGGTGCAGGGGGCGGTGCGCAATCACGGCGGCGGTCACGCAAACCACAGCCTGTTCTGGCAGGTGATGAGTCCGCAGGGTGGTGGCGAGCCGGACGGCGAGCTGGCCGCGGCGATCGATCGGGACCTGGGCGGGCTGGAGGCCTTCAAACAGGCCTTTACCCAGGCGGCGCTGAGCCGTTTTGGCAGCGGCTGGGCCTGGCTGGTGGTCGATCAGATCGGCAAGCTGCAGGTAGTGAGCAGCGCCAACCAGGACAGCCCCCTGCAGGATGGGCTGGTGCCCATTTTGGGGCTGGATGTGTGGGAGCACGCCTACTACCTCAAGTACCAGAACAAGCGTCCCGACTACATAGCCGCGTTTTACAACGTGATCGACTGGAACGAGGTGGCGCGGCGTTACGTGGCGGCGCTGGCCTGATCGCCGGAAATGCCGAGCCCAATGAAAGAGACCCGCCTGTTGGCGGGTCTCTGCTATTGAGGGGTCGGCGCGCTGCTGGTTGCTGCCGCTGCGCTGGCGGCAGCCGGATTATCCACGGGGGGTGCCTCGCTCGGCACGGCTGCGCTGGTGACCGAGGCACCGCTGGCTGGCGTTGCCGCACTGGCGGCAGCTGGATTATTCACGGGCGTAGCTTCGCTCGGCACGGCGGCGCTGGTGGCCAAGGCTCCGCTGGTTGCAGCCGCCGCACTGGTGGCGGTTGCCGCGCTCACTGCCGCTGCCGGTTTGGCCTTCGGCTTATGAGGGGGCGGTGCAATGGGCAGGCAGGGCTGGCTCGCGCCTATGGTGCTCAACGCCTGGCAGGGGACCGGGCCGCCGATGACGATGGGCTCGCCGAGGAACTTGGGACCCTTGTCCAGCACGTAGAGGTCGAGCAGCCCCATCAGGCGGGCGAACACCTCGCGCACCCGGGTCTTGATGCCCTGATAGGCGCTGGGATCCACGGCGTTGAAGCCGACCGCCTCGATGCCGAAATGGCGGGCGATGAAGATGGCGCGCTCGTTGTGAAAGGCCTGCGAGACCACGGTGAAGTGGGCCTGACCGAACACCTCCTTGGCTCGCACGATGGAGTCCAGGGTCCGAAAGCCGGCGTAGTCGCTGTAGATGGCGTTGGCCGGGATGCCGGCCTGGATCAGGGCTCGCCGCATCTGGCGCGGCTCGTTGTACTGCACGGTGGCGTTGTCGCCGGAAACCAGGATGTAGTCCACCTTGCCGTTGTTGTAGAGCTCGGCGGCGGCCTTGATCCGGTACTTGAAGTAGTGGTTCGGGCTGCCGCCAATCAGGTACTTGGAGGTGCCGAGCACCAGGGCGACTCGGTTGTAGGGCACCGCGTTGACGTCGTCGTAGGTGTAGTGACGGGCGTCCGAGACGGTCCACTCGCTGTAGCCCAGCAGTGTGGCGACGGAGGCCAGCAACAGGCAGAGGCAGGCGAGCAGGATCTTGGCAAACTTCTTCATGCGCGGTGCGGTTCGGGTCTGAAGTAAGAGGTGACAGAGGGTCATTCTATTACAAGTTGCCGTCGTACGTCAGGCTTGATGACCGCCGAAGACGTCACTCGGGCAGAGGCTGTCGCAGGGAGCGGTCGGCTAACTGCTTGATCCTGAGCCGATTAAAATCGTTCATAAGAAGGGGCGGCCATGGCCGCCCCTTGTCATAGCCGTCTCGTCCTCAGTGGGAGGAGTCGTTGGCCTTGCACTCGTCGGAGTCCTTGTTGGCTTCCCACCAGGGCAGCAGCTCGCGGCCGAGCCACTGCTGGTAGGCCTCGCTGTCATTGGCAATCAGCTGGTCCAGCTCGGCTTCGAAGGCGCTCATGGCCTGCTGTTGATCCGGGTTGCGCAGGGCCTGGGCCATGGCCAGCCAGCTGGCGCCGCGACCGGTCTCGTTCAGGAAGCGGTGCACCGTGTAGGACCAGGAGTAGACCATCTCGCCGCCCTTGTCGTAATCCAGGTGCAGGATGTCGGCCAGGGCCGGACGATCGCTGGCTGGACGGCCGGTGACGTTGTCCAGACCGCGGGCGAAGCACTGGCCGTGGGCGATGAACTCCGCCAGCCCTTCCGACCACCAGGTGGTGCGGTTGAGCGGGTAGTGGCCGAAGCTGCCGTACTGGTTGAAGCGGCCGTCCAGGTAGTGCACGTACTCGTGGCGCAGGTTCCACACCTGGAACGCAGGGCGCTTCCACTCCGCCTCGTAGGCGAAGAAGCGGGCCTGGTTGCCGGGGCGAGCCGGATCCCCTTCGAGGTAGATACCGCCGTTGTCGGTGGAGACGCCGCCGAACAGGGCACTGCCGTAGCGTTTCCAGTCGGCGGAGGAGTTGAAGACCACCAGTTCCAGCGCCTCGTTGTGATCGTCCGCCACCGGCTGCCAGCCGGTCTCCATCTGCTGGTGGAACTGCTGCTCTTCGGCACCCAGTTCACGGCAGATCCCCTCGGCCTGGCTCATGGTCAGATCCTGGGCCCGCAGGCGCAGGGTCGGCGAGCAGGTGTGCTCGAACGGCAGCACGTCCTCCACCCGGACAGGGGTGCAGAGCCCGGCGAAGTCACCGCTGATGCAGGCTTCGCTGGTGCGGTCCGTGTAGGTCAGGTAATAGGTGGAGAGGGTCAGTGACATGTCTTCCAGCAGGTCCTGACTCTGCTGACCACCAGGGATCAGGTCGTGGTGGCGAACCAGTGCGATGACGGAGTCATCCAGCAGCTTGCGGTAGCCGTCGAGCTCGTCCGGGCGGGTATAGCGGGCGACCCGGTAGAGGCGGGTGTAGGCATCCAGCACGTTGTTGAGCAGGAACAGATCGGCGCCATCCCTTCCTTGCCACAACGCGAGTTCGCTCATGCCGAGGGCGTGCAGCTGCTTGCGCAGCTCGCCATCCTGCTGGCGGAAGTCGTTGGCGAAGGGGTCGCTGTAGTCGCTGGCGAAGTCGAGGAAGTTGAGCAGATCGAACAGGCCGGTTGCCCAGGCGTGCTGACCGTTGATCTCGCTGGCATGGCGGGTGCTGTAGGCCAGCATCTGGTTGAACTCGCCGAGCAGGGTGCCAAAACGGCTCTGCACTGCCGGGCTCTTGAACTGGCCGTGCAGGGCGATGCTCCAGGCACCCATGACGGCGCCTACTTCGTCGCTGGCCTGCTCCGGGAAGAGCAGCGGATGGGCACCCAGCGCGGTCAATGCCTCGGCCAGCGCCTCGGCGGCGGCCGGGCCGTCTTCCTTGTGCTTGCCGTAGTTGTGGTAGTTGTGGGCTCGCACGTATTCCAGCAGCAGCTTCATGGCCGGATGGGCCGGCTGATTGGCCGCCAGCAGGCTCTGGATGCCGCGCGACACGGCCAGCAGCTTGGTGTCATCGTGACCATAGTTCTCCTGCCAGACCGGTGCGGGCTGGCCACTGGCATCCTGCACTATCTTGGCCGCTTCGGCATCCAGCAGCTCGGTGCCCGGCAGATCCGGCTCGGAGCAGGCGCGGCCGTCGACACGACGACAGTCGAGCTGCTCTTCCTTGCTGGCCAGCACGATGGGGCGGTTGAGCACCCGGCTCTCTTGCCACTCGGTTGTCTCCGGCAGGGTCTGCCATTCGCTGCCCCCCACCGGGTATTGATAGCCGGTGTCCTTCAAGACCACCTGCACTTCGCTGCCGGCGGGCAGGGTCTGACGGCACACCCGATAGCTGATGGTCTTGTCCCCTTCCTGACGGGTCTGGGGTTCATCGCACTCCTGCTGGGTCTTGGCCTGTTCCAGCAACCAGGTGTACTGGCGCCAGACGTGCAGCTCGCTCACCTGCTTGGCGGCCTGGCTGCCCGCGATGGGCTGCAGGCGGAAGAAGATCTGCTCGAGACGGCCATCCCGTTCATTGGGGGTCTCTTCCAGCACCTTCAATTGCTGCCAGTTTTGCGGCTGGTACTGCCATGCCTGCTCGGCGCAGCGACCTTCGGCGTTGAGCTCGCAGCGATCCAGCTCCTGCTCGCTATGACCCAGGATGACCCGCTCCGCCAGCGGCAGACGATCCTGACGCGGCGCGGTCGGGGTGCCTGCCAGCGGCTCCCAGCGGCCCTGCTTCATGCCGTAGCCATAGTCATAGCTGCTGGCCGGGACGGCCTTGCCGGCCGGCACCACCTCTTCACAGCTGAGGTAGCGGATCTGCCAGCCCTGTTCGATCTTGAGCTGCGGCTCGCCGCACTGCTGTTCTGCCAGCGCGGCCAGGTTGGCATCGCTCCAGTCGAAGCGGCGATACACCCTCAGCTGCTGATAAGAGGCGTCGCCGCTGCGGGCGCTCAGCTCGTAGGTCACTTCGGTGAGACGCTCCCCTAGCTGACGGCTGGATTCACCGTTGAGTTGATACTGTTGCCAGTCGGAGGGGGAGTAGTTGGCCAGCGCCGAAGTGGCAAACAGGCTCGGTGCTGCCAGCAGCAGCAACCTGGTACCCAGATTGTTCATTTTTATCCCTTTGATTGATTGTCTGCGTGATTGACGTCTGCAATCTAATCAGCCCCAAAAGGATATCAACCCACCAGTCAGGCCATATAAATCATTTATTTAGATTAAATCAAAACGAAATAAGCCCCATTGGGGGCTCTACTGATAGCAAGGACTCATCTGCCATCTGGGGGGGCTCTCAGCCTAAGCCTGGCAGCTGTGATCAAAGTCTCGTTTGAGGTTCTTTTACCAGACGGGAATACGACAGTCGCAAGCTGGTTGGCAGCAATAGAAAGTACTGATCTGCCTGAGCAGAAAGCAGGATAAAGCAGGATGTTGTAGTGAGAAGCCACCGGGCGGCAGTCGGTATGGGAATCGAGAAAACGGGTGGGGGATTGGTGGATGGTGAGCGGGTGTTAACAATGACAGCCTAGGGGAGGCTGTCGGGTTCATCTTTCCAAAGGCGAACAGATCCGCCCGAGGTAATGAACAACCCCGGGCGGACGGCTGGCATGACGCAGTTAGAGGTAGCTGACGGTCACGATGGCCATGTTGCTGCTGCCAGCAGACAGCTTGTACTGCATGGTGCTGCTGATGGTATTGAGGCTGCCGGCTTGCTGCAGGCTGGCCAGATCCATGGTCTGGCGCTGGGTGCCGGAATAGCAGGTCACACTGTTGTCGGCGAAGTCGCAGGGGGCTTCATAGATGGTACCGGTGAAGGTGACGGTGCCGTCGGCGGCTGAGGCAGTGGCTGGCAGCAAGGCGGCACCAAGCAGCATGGCTACGGCGGCAGAAGAGGCGAAACGGATGGCGCTGTTGCGTACGGAAGCGGTAGAAGTGTTCATTTTAATGTCCTTTTCGTCACGTGTCGTTGTACGAAAAGGGCAACGCAATCAAAGAGAATGACACAGATACAACTGATGACATCGCTCTTCTCAGATGGCAGCTCCGCTGTCTTAGGTTATGAACCCTTAGACCGGTGGCTTTGCGTCCCGACCTTTCGACCGGTTTGCCCTTTACTCTATGTTTAGATGATAACATCCCACTTTGAGAAATCAATCGCCATCAAAAAGTGTGGGATATCAGTCACAAATAATATTTTATATATGGTTGTGACAGGAGATATATGGTTTGGCCCATATTTGGTGGTGCATATCAGATCTTTTCCATCATTATTTTCAACTGGCTTTCGATGAAGCCTTGTTCTGTAGTGAACATGCATGACTGCCATCCGGTGAATTAAAATCAAGGTCACACCGGAAGGTGGTAAGAGCAGATATATCAACTTCCCTCCAGGCCCAATGGGTTAAAATGATTACCTGATTACCTGATTACCTGATTACCTGATTACCTGATTACCTGATTACCTGATTACCTGATTACCTGATTACCTGATTACCTCTTTTGAGGCGGTTTACGAAGTGGGTGATAACTATTATCAAATACTCTCAGGTTATTTTGGTTGTGTTTTTGTTAATTTGCTGTGAGTGATTTTAAATTCACTGTCTGACAATATTGAGATAGATGTGCTTTATATGAATGTTATTTATTTCATGATATCTTAACATGTTTTGGCGCTCACTTAAGTTATTGTTTTTTAAATGTTTATAAAATAATTTATATAAATCAAAATGTATTTGATGCGCATCAAATGAGTCGTTAACTTGTTCGTCAAGCAAAAGCGGAACACGGCTTTCTGCACAGACGACAGGGATGTATGTAGTTGTGCAGATGAGGTGTAGCGGGAACTGCCCCTGAGCGGTGTGCTGCTTTTGCTTATTTAAATAAACCTTAAAAGGCACAGCTGATTATTGGCATGACCTCTCACCGGCTTAATGAGAGGTCGAGCACCAGCAGTTGCTGTGCTGTATATCGCGGCATCACTGAAGATCGTGACTCCAGCATGATTGGAGTGATGCAGTACAACACACGTTAATGTAGGTATAAACTAATGAAAGCTAACAAGATTTTGGTTGCTATGGGTGTTGGTTCCATCCTGCTGTGCGGCTCCGCTGTTGCTGCCGGTGGCGCTGGTTCAGGCAAAGTCACCTTCAATGGTGAAATCATCAACGCTCCTTGCTCCGTTGCTCCTGAGTCTGTTGATCAAGTAGTTGAAATGGGTCAGATCAGCACCAAAGAGCTGGCCAGCGGTGGCGAGTCCAACTCCAAGCCGTTCAGCATCAAGCTGCTGAACTGTGAAATCTCCGACAAGGAAGATGCCGTCAAGGTGACCTTCAGCGGCGCCAAAGACCCGGTAGATTCCAGCCTGCTGGTTATCGGTGGTGGTGACGCCGCTGGTGCCGGTATCAAGATGACCGCTCCGGGTGGTGCCGCGATCGTACTGGGTACCCCGACTGCCGCTTTCAGCCTGGTCAACGGTGACAACGAGCTGCCCTTCAGCGCCGTACTGAAAGGTTATGCCGATCAGACCACCAACCCGCTGAAAGCCGGCGCTTTCACTGCAGTAACCAACTTTACTCTCTCCTACGAGTAATAGAGTGCCTTAACGTGTGATCAGGGTTGTGGTGGTGCGAGCCACCACAACCTCACACATTCTGTCTCCTCACATCGAACCTTGATCATGAAAACTTCAATGATGGCAGCCATGGCGCTGCAGCTGGTGATGATGGCGGGATCAGTCCACGCCAACGAACGCACGGATGGACTGGCCGAATCGGGTTGTACGCTGGAGGTGCTGCGCAGCATTCCGCTGCAGGCTCAGCAACCAGGCACGCTGAAAATCAGCGGCTGTCAGGTCGAGGGGGCGACGGAGGCATCACTGCCTTTTATTTCCATGTCCGTACGCGGTGCCATGAGCGATGAGCTCGGCATTCTCAACAACGGCCAATATCACAAGGTATCCGGCGAGCATTTTATTGTTTCGGATATCGTCAACAGTGATTTGGAATTCAATTTGGGGCTTACCAGTAGTCAGCTGTTTTTTCCGGACAGTACGACACTGTTTGAACTCAATTATATGTAAGCAAGCCAATTGCTTAGTGTAGATACCTCATTACGTGAGACCGTTATGCAATTCCTAGAGTGAAAATATGAGCGTTTCAACATCAGACTCTGTGAGAAAAAAACATTATTCAAAAATGGCTTTTATGCTATGCGTGCCCGGCCTGATGGCGGTGGCAAATCACGCATGGGCAGAAACGGAGTTTAATATTGATGCGCTCGATCTGGACGAACGGACCAAGATCGACCTCTCCCAGTTTGCCGACGAAGGTTACATCCTGCCCGGCGACTACTACCTCGAAATCGAGGTCAACAAGAACAAGCTGCCCCTGCAGAAGATCCCTTTCTACGAGACTGACACCGGCAAGGGAAAGGGTGGGGTGGCCTGCCTGCCGCAAGAAGTTATCCCCAAGCTGGCGCTGACCGACGAGGCCATCGCCAAGATCGATACCTGGCACGATGGCCAGTGTGCCAACCTGCTGGCGCTGGACGGTGTGGTGATCTCCAATGACATAGGTAACGGCTTGCTGCGCATCGCCGTGCCTCAGGCGTGGATGAAATACAGCGATCCGAACTGGATTCCGCCCGAACAGTGGGATGAGGGGATCCCGGGGATGATGCTGGATTACAACATCAACGCCCAGGTCAACGAAGGGGATGGTTACTCCAATAGCAACATCAGCAGTTACGGTACGCTAGGGTTCAACTACGGCGCCTGGCGTCTGCGGGGCGACTATCAGGCCAGCTCTTACTGGGGCGACAATGAACGGACATCGACCGAGCTGAACCGTATCTATGCCTATCGCCCCTTGACCGACATGGCTGCCAAGCTGACGGTGGGCGAGCAGCAGCTCAACTCCCAGCTGATCGACGGCTTCCGTTATACCGGCGTCAACCTGGCCAATGACGAGCGCATGTTGCCGCCGAGCCTGCAGGGCTATGCGCCGGAAGTGAGCGGCATCGCCAAGACCAACGCCAAGGTCACCATCTCCCAGTCCGGCCGGATCATCTATGAGACCAACGTGCCGGCCGGTCCGTTTCGCATCCAGGGGCTGGACAGTTCGGTGCGCGGTCGTCTCGACGTGCGGGTGGAGGAGCAGGATGGCAGTGTCAGCTCGTTCCAGGTAGACACCGCGACCGTCCCCTATCTGACCCGTCCCGGTTACGTCCGATACAACCTGGCGGTGGGTGCGCCTTCCGAGCAGACGGATTCGGTGCACGATGTGCACGGCCCTGCCTTTGTGACCGGTGATTTCTCCTGGGGGGTGGCCAACTCCTGGTCGCTGTACGGTGGCAGCCTGGTTGCGGGTGAATACAACTCCATGGGGCTCGGTATCGGTCGCGATCTCTATGCATTCGGTGCCATCTCGGCCGACCTGACCCAGTCCATCGCCAAGTTGCCCGGCCTTTCCACCAAGATTGGCCAGTCGGTGCGGGTGAACTACGCCAAGCAGTTTGATGAATACAACAGCTCGATCACCTTCGCCGGTTATCGCTTCTCCCAGCACAACTTCATGACCATGTCGCAGTTCCTGAGCAACAAGGATCGGCTGGAGAACAACACCACGACCTCGAGCGATGACTACAACACCTGGGGTGACAAGGAGCTCTATACCATCACCGCCAACAAGACCTTCTGGGCGGAAGATGCGGCCAAGGCGCTGACTGTCTATCTGGACTACACCCACAGAACCTATTGGGATCACGAGGCAGAGGATCGCTACGGCCTCTCCATCAACAAGAACGTGAACATCGGCAGCTTCAAGGATGTCTCCGTCTATGTGTCGGCCTACAAGACCAAGACCGAGAACTACGAGGATGACAAGAGTGTCATGCTGACCCTGAGCATGCCGATCGGGGACAGAAAGAGCGCGGGATATAGCGTGCAGTCCTCCAATGGCAAGGTCACCCATCTGGCCACCTATCAGGATTACAGCCGGCCCGATGATACCTATCAGCTGGGGGCGGGCGTGCAGAGCAACGGCCACGCCGTGGCGCGGGGTTACTACAACCATAACAGCGACATCGGGGCGGTCAGCCTCAATGCCTACAGCGTGCAGAGCGAATATACCTCGGTCGGGGCCAGCCTGCGTGGCGGCTTGACGGCCACTCAGCACGGTGCGGCCTTGCACCAGGCGACCCGTCGTGGCGGTACCCGCATGATGGTGGATACCGACAAGACCTCCGGCGTCTCCTTCAACAATGGCCGCGCCGTGACCAACCGCTTTGGCGTCGCGGTGATCAGTGACATGACCGACTATCGCAAGAGCGATACCCGGGTGGACGTGGATCAGCTGAGCGATGACATTGATGCGATGAACGCCATCAAGCAGGGGACCCTGACCGAGGGCGCAATTGGGTATAATGCCTTCGAAATCGCCGAAGGGTTCAAGCTGCTGGCCAACGTCAAACTGCCTGATGGCTCAGTGCCGCCGTTTGGCGCCACCGTCGTCAAGGATTCCGGACGGGTGCTCTCGGTGGTGGATGAAGATGGCCTGGTCTATCTGACCGGGGTGAAACCGAATGAAGCGTTTGAACTCTCATGGGGCGGGGCCCGCCAGTGCAAGATAGTGGCACCGCAACAAGTAACCGATCTGTCGATGAAGACTCTCACTTGCAAGTAATGGGATACCGATGAAAAAGCTGCTCTCTTATACCTGTCTGGCCGTGCTGGGCATGACCTCGCTCAACGTCAGCGCTGCCATCGTGCTGGACCGTACTCGCGCCGTCTATCCGGGCGGTGCCAAGTCCATCAGCCTCAACATCAAGAACGAGAACCAGAAGCTGCCCTACCTGGCGCAGGCCTGGATTGAAGATGCCCAGGGCCAGAAGATCACTTCTCCCTTCGTGGTGCTGCCGCCGGTACAGCGGGTGGATGCCAACCAGAAGTCCATCGTGCGCATCGCCAGTGTGCCGGCCATCGACAGCCTGCCCAAGGATCGCGAGTCGATCTACTACTTCAATCTGCGCGAGATCCCGCCCAAGAGCGAGAAGAGCAACGTGATGCAGATTGCCGTGCAGTCCAAGATCAAGCTGTTCTACCGCCCCGAGGCCATCCTGCCCGCACGTGGTGCCATCTGGCAGGATCAGGTGCTGATCACCAAGCAGGGCAAGGCCCTCAAGGTCAACAACCCGACGCCTTACTACATCACCTACGTGGGCCTCGGCCATCCGCAGGGCAAGGAGCGGACCACCATCAAGGGTTTCTCCGCCTTTATGGTTGCCCCCAAGTCAGAGCAGACGGTCACCATCCCGGAAACCCTGGGCAATGAGTTTGTGATCAGCTACGTCAATGACTACGGCGGATATATGGATATCAAATACCAGTGCACAGGCAATGCCTGTAAAGCCGTGAAGGAGAGATAAAGATGATATTGCGTACGGGTGTACTCGGTATCATGTTCTTGTCCATGCCGGCATTGGCTATCAATGGTGAAGTTAGGGCTGCCACAAAAACCTATGATATTGAGCTTAAAAAGGAAGACATCCTTAACGAGGTAGGTGCAAAAAAAGAGTTCAAGTGGGATTTGAATGGTACTTATCCTGGTACGGCATTTTGTCCAGATCAGGATATTAGAAATCAACCTATTTATTACAAGGCTGTAATGAGTGCAGGGTTACCCAGTGTTGGTGGTGGATTTGTCAAGTTAAATGAGTTTTTGGATCTCAAGGTTGATATCTGGATTGAAGGTAATCGTCGGGCGTATGTTACTGCCCCTTTTACTGAAGAATCCAATCAGGGTCAGTTTACCTGCTACAAGAGCAAGGGCTCTGCAGATTTTGGTTTTAGAAGTGGTAGCAAGGGAATTGTGACGTTTCGCGTTCGTAAACCCATCATCAATGGCGTGCAAATCGACGACCATGAAATAGTCGAGATGTTTGGTCGTTTGGGCAGAACGGATTCAGGATTCAATAACGAGGTCATGTCCAGAATCGTTATCAAGTCCTCGGTGTTGTATGTGCCAGAAAAATGCACAATCAACGGAGGACAGACGATCGAGGTTGAATTCGGTGATTTACCTGGTACAGGGTTGGATGGCAACAATTTTGAGAAAACTGTACCACTTAACTTCGTGTGCAGTGGTGGGGTATTTGATCAAAGTTCATCATTGAAGATAAATCTCGCCATTTCTGGCAAACCGACCTCGTTTAGCCAGAACTATCTAAGAACTACACGAGATGGATATAAAGGCGGTGATGTTATCAATAATCTTGGCATCAAATTCAAACAGCTGGATGGCTCGACACTGAATCTGAATGATTGGTATCCGGTTTCCATGCAGGGGAATATCGGTGACTGGGGTTTCATTGCCGCTCCGATAAGTCCTGCCGGTGCTGACGTTGCTGCCGGTGATTTCTATGCAACCGGTACCATCGTTGCTTCATTCCAGTAGGAGTCGATATGTTGCGCTTAGGCTGTTTGGGGTTGTTGATACTCCCGCTGTGGGTCAGTGCTGCTGCCGATGACCTTGAACTGCTTGGAGGGGATCTCCATCTCCATGGCCGTATCATCGATCAACCGTGTGTGATTGCCCCAGAGTCGCTCGATCAGGCAGTGGACATGGGTGTGGTCGATGTCAGGGAACTCTATGCCAACGGGACCGGGGCTCAGGTGCCCTTTGTCATCCGCCTGACCAACTGCAAGCCCGGGATCTTCCACATGGCCAAGGTGACCTTTACCGGTTCGCAGGATACCCAGCTCAGCGGCGGTCTGGCGTTTTCGGCAGGCTCCGCCAAGGGTGCCGGCATCCGTTTGTATGACGTGACCCAGTCCCCCTTGACGCTGGGAACGCCCTCCCGTGGCTATCTGTTGGGCGGCACGACAGAGAATGAACTGCAATTCTCTGCCCGGGTGGAAGGGCACCCGGACGCGCTGGCGGCCAAGAATATTCAGCCCGGTGATTATACCGCTGTGGCCAATTTCATCGTGGCTTATGAATAAACTCAGAGGTCGTTGCGTTGGACGACCTTTGAGTTGCCGAGGCTGGGCCAGGTGATGACGCCACCCAGATAATTGGAGAGATAAATGCCGCCAGGCAGCTGAATAAATTGTGCCGTTTGTTTGGGGGGCGTCAGTGCCGCCACCAGAGTTGCCACCATGCCATTGCTGGTCAGCGCCTGCTGATCAATGAAATTGACGATGGTATTTTTTACCTCGACCGAAATATCGCCATCATCCCTTTCCAGATCCCCGACAGAATCGAGATTGAACAGAGTCTTTCCCTGATTATCGGTGGCGATTACGGTTGCCACCACTATTTCCCTGTTCATGGTAACAATAAATCTGCTCTTTCTGGTCATCTCCACCCAGTTGTCCGGCGCCTGACAATTTCTGTGATATCGGACCGTGGTGTCAGGGTTGTGGTAATAGTTGTGGGAAACATTGTCTCCCTGCTGGGTCATGGTGGTGATCACACATTGCACTTCTTCAGCCACAGGGTGACCGCTGCGCAGCAGAAAGACGTTCTCTGATAATTTCCTGCTGTTATTGTCGATGGAAAAATAGCTGATGGCTTCTTTGCCAACCAGAATGGAAACCTGTTCATCCGCCTTGCGTGAAATACGCTGTATCAAGGGTGACAGCGAATCGATTTTCACATTCAGCGCCTTTTCCGTCTCGCTGGTCATATAGAGGGAAATCTGGCTGAGATTGATGGTCCGCAGCGTATTTGCCGTCGCATAGTTATAGATGACGATGGCCAGTGAAGTCAGTGAGACCAGCAGTAGCGCAAACAGTAGAATACGCTTTGGGCTGAAATAGCGGTCATATTTGCGGCGAGTATATTGCCGTCTGGCCTGAGGCACATGAGAAGGGATCGCCGCTTGCGTTTCTTCATTTGGGGCTGCTTCTTCGGTCTCTCCAGCAGCCTCAATAGGGGCACAAAAGATATATCCCACACGTGGAATAGTATCGATCGCATCCATCAAACCGAATGATTCCAGCTTTCTTCTCAATGAGAGGATCTGCCGGTTCAGGTTGGTATCTGTATTGTCCTGGTTTGGCCACAAGGCATCTTGCAGTTTGCTTCTAGGAATGACACTGCCTGCCTCATCACACAGCATTTCGAGCAGCTCGGCTTCTTTGTTGCTGAGCTTGATGTCCTTTTCTCCCTTAGAGAGTCGGAATATTGCCGCGGAGAAAAATATCTCCTCTGCAATTTTATAATTTTTGTTACTCATGTGTGACTCGCCTTACTGCCAAGGAGAGCATTTTACCACCATGCAGTCTTTGTTCAAATAATGCTAAATTGACAATATCTTTAACTATCAAGCGGTTACCTTTCCATTGAAATGCATGATGGCGGATATGGTACTACAGGCAATTCATTCAGTTCAAAAAACGTGCAAAAAAATAGCCATTTATGTAATCGTTCTCACTTACTCCTGCCCGCGAGGGAGATTTTGACACCGCCAGCATTTTCTTTCGAATAATGTGCGTATTTGGATGACTCCTGCATGCCAAATCCTGTCGCAGGAGTGATTATTGCGCATTAAGAATATTCTGATATTGCCTGCGCTGCGGCTTGAGGTGACCGCCCAGATCGGGCCAGGGGTGCCACTGGTCCGGCACCATGAAACCGGGCAGGGCCTGCCGGATCCAGGCCGCCAGCTCGGCAGGGGGCACAGGTGCGCCATGCCAGTCGATGAAGGCGGCCGGCCTCTGCCCCCACTCATCGCTCGGCACCGGCACCACCAGCGCCTGCGCCACGGCGGGGTGATCCACCAGTCGCTGCTCTATGGCCTCGGGCTGGATGTTTTCGCCCCCGGAGATGAAGAGGTTGTCGAGCCGCCCCTCCACCACCAGTTTGCCATCTGCGGTGAAATGCCCCTTGTCACGGGTATGGAACCAGCCTGCCTCATCGAGCGGCCGCTCTAGCCCACCTTGTTTGAAGTAGCCCGCAAACAGGGTGTCACCGCGTACGCAGATCTCCCCCTGCTGGATGCAGACCTCCCGTCCCGGCAGCGCCTTGCCCACCACACCGGCGGTAGATGGCCGACCGGTGCAGACCTGGCTGCCCATCTCGGAGAGGCCGTAGCTCACCTTGGGCACCAGCCCCATGGCGCTCAGCCGGTTCACCAGGGGCTGGGGAATGGCGGCGCCGCCGAGCAGCAGCTCGCGCAGCCGGGTACGGGCGGGATCGAAGCCCTCCGCCAGCAGCCGCCAGAGCTGGGTCGGCACCAGGGAGAGATGGGTGATGGGTTGCTGCTCGAGCCGCTCCCTGAGCGGGCGGCGGCGATCGTCCAGCACCAGAGCAGCGCCCGCCAGAAAGACCCTAAACAGGATGGCGTAACCGCCGACATGGAACAGCGGCAGGGAGAGCAGCCAGCCGCACTCGGCGTCGAGCGGGATCACGGTGGCCGAGCCCCGCGCCGAGGCCAGATGATTGGCCAGCTGGTGTACCACGGCCTTGGGCGTGCCGCTGGACCCCGAGGTGAGGATCATGTTGTTGAGCCGGGCAGGATCCAGCATGCAGTCGCCCTCGTCCGCCGCCAACTCATGGGTGAAGTCGAGCCGCAGTGGCTGCCAGTTGCCGGTCGGGATTTCGCCTGCCGACCAGCAGGCCCTGACAACGAGCAGGGTGGCCAGCTCCGCTTGCCGCGCCAATGGAAAGGCTGGATTGAGCGGGCAGAAGACGATGCCGCTGCGCACGCAGGCCCAGGCCAGCAACAGGTCGGGCAGGGCGCCGCGTACCACGGCGGCGAGGCGATCACCGGCCTGCAGGCCCGCCAGCGCCAGTTGCCGGCACAGGCCGTTGAGTCTGGCATCCAGCTGTTGATAGGTGAGCGGGTCGGCGGCGTGAATGGCGATGCGGTTCGGGGCGGACCTCGCCCAGTGACGCACCGGGCAGGGTTGTTGAGGGTGGTGATGGTCAGATAGCGGTGGCATGCAGGCCCCTTCAATCACGGTGAAACAGGGGCTCCAGCAGGCTCAGGTCGGGTTTGCCGGTCGCGTCCAGCAGATCGGCGGCCAGCCAGCGCCGGGTATCCAGGCCTGGGGCCTGATCCGGCGCCCATTCGCCCGCCAGATGAAACAGCTGGTTCAGGCCGAGGCCGGATTCGAAGCAGGAGGAGACGATCACCTTGAGGCGCAGCTCGCAAGCGCGGGCAACCAGCGCCTCGCAGTGGGCCAGGGAGCCGAGCAGGGTCGGCTTGAGCACCAGGGCGCGCAGCTGGGGGATGGGCTCCCACGGCTTGCCCTGGGCCAGCAGCTCGTCGATGGCCACCGGCATGCCGGTGCGATTGGCCACAAAGGCGATGTCGGCAAAGTCGGCGCAAGGGTCTTCCAGGTACTCGATCCGGTTTGGATCCAGATGGCCGCAGAAGGCCCAGGCCTCCTCGCGGGTCCAGCCCTGGTTGGCGTCCAGCACCAGCTTGAGGGTAGGGATGCGGTCGCACAGCAGGCGGATCAGCGCCAGCTCGTCGCGCATGGGGTAACGGGCCACTTTCAGCTTGGCCTTGCTGGGGGTCTTGTGCAGCCAGTTCTTCCAGTGCTTGAGCAGCTCCTGGGGGGAGCCCTGGATAAGTGGATAAGGCTCCGGCAGCGGGGTGGTCTGGGCAGGCCAGCAGCGGCGGGCGCAGTCCAGCCCGAATTGCACCGAAGGGAGCTGCGGGGCGATCTCCTGCCCCGTCGCCAGCTGCTCCAGACAGGCGATGGCTTCGGCTTGCGCCTCGGCCAGGCTCTCGCGGGAGAAGCCGGGCAGGGGGGCGATTTCCCCCCAGCCATCGTCAACACGGACCAACAGGCCCTCTCGCGCCACCTCCACCTTGCCGTGAAAGGTCAGTGGCTGGGTAAAAGGCAGTTGGTAGCGATAGAGAGCGAGTGTCATCAGGGATTCCGCTTGTATTTGGAGAAGTCGGGACGGCGTTTCTCGTTGAACGCGTTGCGCCCTTCCTGACCCTCTTCGGTCATGTAGAACAGCATGGTGGCATTCCCCGCCAGCTCCTGCAAGCCAGCCTGGCCGTCGCAGTCGGCGTTGAGGGCAGCCTTCAGGCAGCGCAGCGCCATCGGGCTGTTCTGCAGCATCTCGCGGCACCAGCGCACGGTTTCACGCTCCAGCTCCGCCAGCGGCACGACGGTGTTGACCAGCCCCATGTCGAGGGCTTGCTTGGCATCGTACATGCGGCAGAGGAACCAGATTTCGCGGGCTTTCTTCTGGCCGACGATGCGCGCCATGTAGGAGGCCCCCCAACCGCCGTCAAAGGAGCCCACTTTCGGACCGGTCTGGCCAAACTGGGCGTTGTCGGCAGCGATGGTCAGGTCGCACATCATGTGCAGCACGTGGCCGCCACCGACCGCGTAGCCGGCCACCATGGCCACCACGGGTTTCGGACAGGTGCGGATGTCGCGCTGGAAGTCGAGCACGTTGAGGTGATGGGTCCCCTCGTCATCGCGGTAGCCACCGTAGTCGCCACGGATCTTCTGGTCACCGCCGGCACAGAAGGCCTTCTCGCCAAAGCCGGTCAGGATGATGGTGCCGACCTGATCGTCGTAGCGGGCATCGGCCAGCGCCTGCAGCATCTCTTTGACGGTGCGGGGGCGGAAGGCGTTGCGTACCTGGGGGCGGTTGATGGTGATCTTGGCAATGCCATCGTCGGACTTGTGATAGAGGATATCCTCGTAACCGGCGGAGCAATCACGCCACTCGACGGGGGCATAGAGTTCCGCTTCAGTCATTGCTTCAATCATGACGCTTCTCTTCTTGTTGTTGGTTGACCCACTCCGCGAGGAGCCGGGCAAAAGTCTCAGGCTGGTGGGCATGCAGATTGTGGCCGCCATCCAGCTCCAAGTGGTTGATTTTGCGATGCTGACTCGCCATGAGGCAAGCCAGCTGATGGAATTTGTGATCCCGCGTGCCGCTCACGTAGGTGACCGGCAGCGCACCTTGCGCCAGCCAGGGGCCGAGATCCGGCTGCTGGCCCAGGGAGGTGGCCCGCAGCATGGCGGCCACGGCCTTGCCGTCGTTGCCGAGGCGGCGGGCTATCTGGCGGGCGCGGGCATCCTCGCCCAGATCGGCGAACACCCCCTGCCGATACCAGTCGGCCAGCACGGCGGCCAGGGGATCCTGCTCGAAGCGCCGGGCCCAGCCCTCATCGTGGGCGAGGCGGGCGGGCCGCTCTGCCGGTGGCAGGCCGGGGTGGCAGTTCTCCAGCAGCAGGGCCAACAGCCCAGCCGGCGCCTGGCTGGCGTGATAGAGGGCGAGCCGCCCGCCCAGCGAATAGCCCGCCAGTTGGTAGCGATCGATGCCACGTGCGGCCAGCTCGTCGCACAGCCAGCGATGGGCCTGCTCGAAACCCGCTACCCGCACTGCCTGGTTGCTGCCGTGGCCCGGCAGATCCAGCGCCAGGCTGGGGAGGCCGGCCAGGGCCGCCTGCACGGGTTGCCAGTCGTTGGCATCGCCGAGCAGGCCGTGCAGCAGCACCAGCGTCGGCTGGTCGACACTAGCTGCCACGGATCGCGCTTCCCAGTGCCTTCAGATCCTCGGCGACTTCGCTGCTGGGGACCTTGATTTCAATCAGCGTTACCCCCTTTTCCAGCGCGGCGGCGTAATCCCGTTCAAAGTCGGCGAGGGTGGCCGGCGCCCGGTAGTGGAGACCGAACATGGCGGCGGCGTGTTCGAAGTGCAGGCCGTGGGGCAGGCAGTAGTAGGTCTCCAGCAGCGCGTCCTGGGTCGGCACCGGCAGCATGCGAAAGATGCTGCCGCCATCGTTGTTGAGCAGGATCACCACCAGCGGCCGGCTCGATTTGCCAAGCAGCGCCAGGCTGTTGAGATCGTGCAGGGCGCTGAGATCGCCGAGAAGCAGGGTGGTGGGCTCATTGCTGCCCGATCCGACCGATTGCGCGAAGCCGTAGGCGGTGGCGATGAGGCCGTCGATGCCAGAGGCGCCGCGGTTGGTCATCACCCGGCTGGGGCCCTTGCCCGCCTCGCCGAGCATGTCCATCAGCCGGGCCGGCATGCTGTTGCCGACAAACAGCTGGCCCCTGATCAGCTGGTTCAGGCGGTGGCACACCCCGAGCTCGGAGAAACGCTCGCAGGCGCTGCGCACCTGCTGGCTCACGGCCTGCTGGCGCTCCGCCAGCCGGTGCCAGGGCAGGTGTGGGTGCGCCACCGGATGGGTGGCGGCAAAGGCGGCGGGTTCGCACAGCAGGCGGCGGCGCAGCCGGTAGTCCGGGTCGAGCCGGGCTGGCTGCGGGTCGATGAGCCAGTATGACTGCCAGGGCTGCTGCTTGATGAACTGGCCGAGCCGCTTGGAGATGAGGCGGGCGCCAAATTGCAGCAGCACCTCGGCCCGGGCCAGTTCGGCCACGAAGCCGCTGTATTGCAGGGCGAGATCGGCGTGCACCAGGTTGCGACCATCGAAGCGCAGTTGACTCTGCAGGTCAGCCAGCAGAGGCCAGCCGAGCCGCTCGGCCAGGGCGGCGACCGCCTTGGCCTGAACTGGATCCTGAATGCGGCCGGCGACGATGAGGCCGCGCTTGCCCTGCAGCTCGTCCCAGTCGGGCTGACACGAGCAGGGGGCCTGCGCCAGTTGCCAGGGGCTCCAGGGCTCGGACGAGCGGAGCCAGTCGCCGAGGGGGGCCAGGTAGGCGGAGAAGTCCAGATAGGCGTCGCCCGGATAGAGGGGCTCGGGGTACATGCAGTTGAAGTGCACCGGCCCAGGCGTGCGCGCCTGCTGGGCCAGCGCCTGATCCACCGAGCTCAGCACGAAGGCGGCCGGGATGGTGGCAGTGGGGCTCGGCAGGTTCTGCTGATAGACGGGGTAGCGGCCGAAGATCCCCTGCTGGTCGATGGCCTGGTTGGCCCCGTTGTCGATGAGCTCGGGTGGCCGGTCGGCAGAGAGAATGATGAGCGGCACGCCGGTGAGCTGGGCCTCGGCCACCGCCGGCCAGAGGTTGGCCACTGCGGTGCCCGAGGTCATGATCACCGCCACCGGGCGGCCGCTGCCCTTGGCCAGCCCCAGCGCCATGAAGCCGAGGCCGCGCTCGTCAAAGTGCAGATGGCGGCGAAAGCCGGGGTGGGCGGCGGCTGCCATGGTGAGCGGCGCCGAGCGCGAGCCGGAGGCCAGCGCGATGTCGCGCACGCCGAGGCGAAAGAGCTCCTCCAGCAAGAGGGAAGACCAGACGTGGTTGAAGGTGGCATGGTGGCTGGCAAACTCTTGGCGCGCGGACATGAGGCTCTCGCAATGAGGAAACGGTGAGAAAACGCTATCCCAGCAGGGAGAGCACGTTGGCGATCTTGTTGTCGAGTTCGGCCCACTCGGCGGCAGGCTCGGAACCCGCGACGATACCGGCGCCGGCAAACAGGGTGATGGCCTGCGCCGTGATGCGGGCGCTGCGGATGGCGACCGAGAACTCCGAGGTCTCCCGGCTCAGCATGCCGCAGGCGCCGGCATACCAGCCGCGATCATAGGGCTCGCGCTCGCGGATGAAGGCCAGCGCCGCCTCGCGCGGGGCACCGCCCACCGCGGGGGTGGGGTGCAGCGCCTCCAGCAGTTGCCAGTCGCAGACGCCGGGCTTGAGCTCGGCCTCGATGTCGCACTTGAGGTGCTGCAGCAGCCGCAGTTTGAGAATGCGCGGCTCGGTCAGGGTGGCATCTGTGGTGAGCGGCGCCAGCCGGCTGAGGATGTCGGCGTGCACCAGCCGGTTTTCCAGCCGGTTCTTGCTGTCGGCCAGCAGCTCGGCGGCCAGTGCCGCGTCGGTTGCCTCGTCGCCGGAACGGCGAATGGTGCCCGCCAGCGCCTCGGTGAAGAGGTGTTGATGTTCGCGGCGATAGAGCCGCTCGGGGGAGCAGGCGATGAAGCTCTGCTCGGGCGAAAACTGGAAGCCGAAGTGAAAGCAGTCCTGGCCGTGCTGTGCCCAGCTGGCCAGCAGCGACCAGGGGGCGACGGCCTGCGGGTCGGCCGTGCGCGTCGCACCGTCATGGGTGAGCCGGCTCTGGCGCGACAGCACTACCTTGGGGGTGTGGGCCTGGAAGTCGGGGGCGGTGACCTGCTCGACCAGGGTTTGCCACTGCGGCTGGCTCGGGCAATCTTCCCGCTGCCATGAATGACGGGTCAGCGGCGTCAGAGGGGCTTCCGGCCGAAGGGCGTCGAGGGCGGCGGCGGCGGCCTGCAGTTCGGCCTCGAAGGCGTCGCTGTCGGTCTGCTCCGGCAACCAGAGGTTGAGGCAGAGGGTGACGCACTCGCCACGGCGCACCAGCTCGATGCGGGGCAGCACGAAGCGGCAGGGGCCGAACCCCTGCCAGCCGTGCTGGGTGGGGTCGAACGCCAGTCCGCCATAGTAGCGGGGGCTGTCGTCATGGGGCTGGCTGGTCTGTTCGCAGACCTGGCGGATCGCCTGGGGCTCGCTCAGATCGCGCAGACAACCCAGCGCCACGTATTCGGGACGCTCTTGTCCTCTGGCATGCCAATAGATACGGGGATAGAGGGTCTGCGCCGCGAGCCAGCCCAGAAAGGAGCCGACCTCGATGGCTACGCGCAGCCGCACAAAGCCGCAGGCATTGCCGTGACGCAGGGCGTCCAGTTGTTGCTTGATATGGGTCTGAGCCAACATGGATTTCGTCTATGAGCCGATAGTGACGGTCCATCCTGCAGAAGGATGCCGTTGGTTTATGCCAAAGGAGCGATTATTCCTATATATTATCTGCCCATTCGTCCATGTAAATCGCCCGGGGAGCTGCCTCCCGAGGGGCCAAGTATACCGAAATCCGGTTCGATAACCCTTAACACGATCAATATCTGATTGTTTGGCCATCACAATATGACAAATACCTTATCTATTTGGTTGCTGGCGGCGCGTTTGCGAACGTTGCCGCTGGCGTGCTCCTCCATTTTGCTGGGTTCCGGGCTTGCGGCCAGCCGCGGTGCCTTCGACGGCACCATCATGGCGCTCTCCCTGCTGACCGCCATTCTGCTGCAGATCCTCTCCAATCTGGCCAACGATTATGGGGATGCGGTATCCGGGGCGGACAATGGCGAACGGATCGGCCCCCAGCGCGCCGTGGTTTCCGGCCTCATCACCCGCCGGCAGATGTGCGTGGCCATGGCGCTGACCGCGCTGGCCGCGGTGGTCAGCGGCCTCGCCCTGCTGGGCTGCGCTTTTGGCGATCAGTGGCTGCAGATCCTCACCTTCGTGCTGCTCGGCGGCGCCGCCATCGTCGCGGCCATCACCTACACGGTGGGCAAGACTCCTTACGGCTATCGCGGCTTCGGCGACATCTCGGTGTTCCTGTTCTTCGGCCTGCTGGGAGTGCTCGGCTCCTACTACCTGTTCACCAAGACCCTGCAGTGGGATCTGCTGCTGCCGGCCACCGCCTGCGGCCTGCTGGCCACCGCGGTGCTCAACATCAACAACGTGCGCGACATCGAGACCGACGCGGTCAGCGGCAAGATCACCCTGGCGGTGCGGCTCGGTCGCAACCGGGCCATCGCCTACCACTGGGTACTGCTGGGGGCGGCGTTGCTGACCACCATCGCCTTCCTGCTGACCCAGCCCGCCAGTTTCTGGCCCTGGATCTTCCTGCCGGCCATGAAGCCGCTCACCGATGCCGCCAAGACCCTGCGCCAGAGTTTCGATGGCGAGGTGCTGACCGGTGCGCTCAAGAAGACTGCCATCAGCGCCTTCCTCTACAGCCTGCTGCTCTCCATCGGGCTGGCGCTCTCCTGACTGGGTGCCATGTGATCGGCAAGGCAAAAGGGCTCCCGGACGGGAGCCCTTTTTGTTGGTTGGGGTATGCTGGTCGGCCAATCACTCATCAGGCCGGAACGCCGCCATGCGCGACTCGCTCAAACAGAAAATCATCCAGGTGTGCCATCAGAAAATCGCGCAGAAGGGGGAGGCGGTCGGCGTCTCCTTCTATGCGTTTTTTGCCAACCGCAACGATGACCCCGAGTTGCTGATGGAGGCGGCGACCTGGTGGATCCAGACCCAGCGCCTCGATCACTTCGAGAAGGCGAGGAAGATCCTCCAGTTGGTGGAGCAAGCGTAAAGGCGCGCTGAAAGCAGGAGGGCTCCCGTGTGGGAGCCCTCCTTGAGTAGCAATGTGGTGCGGCACGGGCCGTCGATTAGCTGACCCGTGCCAGCCGGGGTGCTCGACGGCGGGCGAAGAGCAGGCTGTCCAGCAGCCAGATCACCAGCATGGAGCCGCCCACCAGCGGGAAGCAGATACCGAGCAGGATCAGCAGGGCAATGGCGCCGCGCATGGGCGGCAGGCTGGCCGGCAATGGCGGGGCGGCGAGGCGACCACTGGGACGACGGCTCCACCAGATCCAGAGCCCGCTCACCGAGCTCAGCAACACCAGCAGGCAGATGAGCAGCATGGCCAGCTGGTGCGGCCAGCCGTAGAGCTTGCCCATGTGCAGCATGACGCCGGTTTCCACCGTCTTAGCGACCGGGCCGTAGTCTTGCCAGCGCACGTCGGCCAGCACCTTGCCACTGTATTGATCGATGTGCAGGGTGGCATCGTTGCGCGGATCATCGGCAAAGATGGCGATGGTATAGACGCCGGTTTCACCAGCAGGCGGTGTGATGCTGTAGCCCGGTGTAACTTGGCGCGCGGTTGCGATGTCGACCACCTGCTGCAGCGGGATGCGGTGCTCCGCCATCACCATGCCGTCATGCTCGCCGCCGTGACCCATGGCGCTGTGGTCGTGGGCCTTGGGCTCGGCCGAGCTGGGGATGGGGGTGTTCTCGACCGCCCAGGGGACTGTCTGTTGATGGGCATGGTTGAGACTGCGCGCCAGGGGCGCCGACTTGGGTACCTCGTTCCACATGGCGGCCGGGAAGCGGTTCCAGACGGCGGCAAACTGATCGCCCCAGAAACCGGTCCAGGTCATGCCGCTCAAGAGCAGCAGCAGCAGGAAACCGGCGCCCCAGAAACCGACCACGGCGTGCAGGTCACGCCACCAGAGCCGCCCGCGCTGGCTCCAGCGCGGCCACAGGATGCCGCCGACCCCTGGCCCCTTGCGTGGCCACCAGAGATAGAGCCCGCTGATGAGCAGCACTATGCCCCAGCCGGCGGCCAGCTCGATCAGCCGATCCCCGCTGGTGCCGAGCAGCAGATCGGCGTGCAGGGCGCGCGCCACCGCCTGCAGATTCCACTTGTTGTCCATGGTGCCAAGCAGGGCGCCACTGGCGGGATCGAGGAACAGGGTCAGCTCGCTACCGCCCTGGCGGACGATGAACTGGGCGCTAGCCTCCGGGCTGACCGGTGGCAAGTACTTGCTCAGGCTGGCATCCGGCATGACGGCCATCGCCTTGACCAGCAGCTGATCGGCGCTGAGCGGCTGGCTGACGGGGGCGACCTTCATCAGCTCGGGATACATCAGGTTGTCGAGCTGGGGCTTGAACAGATAGACGATCCCGGTCAGCGAGAGCAGGATCAGGAAGGGGGCGACGAAGAGACCCGCATAGAAGTGCCAGCGCCAGATGCGCTGATAGTGGTTCGCGTCCCGATTTTTCATCTCTGTTCCTTGCGTCGTGAGTTAACGTTTCAGTTGGTGGAATGTTGGTGGCGCGCGGATGATAGCAGCAACGTTTTGTTAACTGCAACAGAACATGAGGGCTGGTCGATGCGACGGACAAAGGCGTGCTGAGCAGGCCGCCAGTGGGTCAACCGGTGACGCAGTACATCCAGGTTCGCGCCTGGCGGAATGGACTTTTTGCAGATAAATCCTTACCTTGTGGCAACATTAAAGGGTGCTTGCACTACGAAGAATCCAGGGAAGGAGGCAGAGGTGAAGTTGCAACCACACGGCCATTTCGAGATGCAGCGACGAGGTCAGGTGCTGATCTGCCGACCGAGCGGCCCTTTCAATCTGGCGGGGGCCATGGCCTATGAGTCCCAGTTCAGCCAGCAGATCGCCAGCCTGCGCGACGCGCCCTGGGGGATCGTCGAAGTGGCGACCGAGTTCGAGGCGGCGGGCCCCGAGGTGCTGGCCCGCTTTCGCCGCCAGTTCGGCTGGTGCGCCAGCAACGGTTGCGCCTTTCTGGCGGTGGTGCTGGCGGGCAGCTTCAAGCAGTATCTGGCGGATCAGGTGTTCAGCGGTTTGCCGTTTCAGGGCGTCCGCTACTTCGAGCAGACCGACGAGGCACTGCAGTGGCTGGAACGGCAACTGGCCGGGCTGGTCTGACGGTACTGCAGGCTGATCATTACCCGCAGCTCAATTGAGCTTGATAAACCACTTGTCCCGCTCGTCGATACAGTCCGGCTCACCCATTTCAAATTCACGGCATATCAAGGGACGGACTTCGTAGATGCGGCACATCATCGCGGGAGGGCGATCGAGTGCTCGCCCATCGGTCAGTTGAGCTTGATAAACCACTTGTCCCGCTCGTCGACGCAGTCGGGCTCGCCCATTTCAAATTCACGGCATATCAAGGGACGGACTTCGTAGATGCGGCACATCATGGTGTTGCGGTCGAGCGCCGCGCACCAGCCATCTTCCAGCCGGTGCATCACCGGTACTTCACCTTCCCGCTCTTCCACATAGCGATCCGGTACGCCGGTATCGGTAAACAGCATCACCTCGAGGCGGCAGCAGCAGGCTTCGCAGTTCTGGCAGCTCACTTCGGGTCGGGTTGTCTGGGTCATGGCATCTGCCTTGTTTTCATGGGCACGGATAAATATGAAACAGGCGCCGAACCGGCGCCTGTGTCGTGAACCTTAGCCCAGCTTGCGAGCGCGGTAGCTGCGCCCCTTGATCTTGCCTTCCTGCAGCCGCTTGAGGGCGGCGCTCGCCACCTGGCGCTTCACCGCCACGTAGGAGTACTGCTCGGAAATCTGGATCTTGCCCACATCGGCCCCGGCAATGCCGCCTTCGCCAGTCAGGGCGCCCAGGATGTCACCGGCGCGCACCTTGCTCTTGCGACCCGCATCGATGGAGAGGGTCACCATCTGCGGCGCGATCGGCTTGATGTCGCGGCCGATCCCGGCCAGATCGCCCTGGGGAATGGGGGCCTGCTGGTACTCCTCGATGAAGTTGACGCGCTGGGCCTCGTTCGGCTGGTAGAGGCTCAGGGCCAGACCTTGCTGGCCGGCGCGGCCGGTACGACCGATGCGGTGCACGTGCACTTCGGGGTCGTAGGTCAGCTCGTAGTTGATGACGGCGCCCAGCTCCTTGATGTCGAGGCCGCGGGCCGCCACGTCGGTGGCCACCAGGATGGTGGCGCTGCCGTTGGCGAAGCGCACCAGCACCTGATCCCGCTCGCGCTGCTCCAGGTCACCGTTCAGCGCCAGCGCCGAGAAGCCCTTGGCAGCCAGATGATCGGCCACGTCGTTGCAGGCCCGCTTGGTGTTGCAGAACACCACGCAGGAGCTCGGCTGGTAGTGGCTGAGCAACCAGCCGAGGGCATCGAGGCGCTGGCCAGCCGGCACTTCATACAGCTTCTGCTCGATGGCGCTGTCTTCGTGCAGGGACTCTACGCTCACCTCGACAGGGTTGCGCTGCACGCCGCGGCTCATCTGGGCGATCCCTTCCGGATAGGTGGCGGAGAACAGCAGGGTCTGGCGGTCGCGCGGGGCGTGGCTGATGACCCGGTTGATGTCTTCGCCAAAGCCCATGTCCAGCATGCGATCCGCTTCGTCCAGCACCAGCGTCTTGAGGCCGTCCAGCTCGAGGGTGCCCTGCTCCAGGTGCTTGAGGATCCGGCCCGGGGTGCCGACGGCGATGTGGGCGCCAAAGCTCAGAGTGGCGGATTGCGGTGCGGTCGGGGTGCCGCCGCACAGGGTGACCAGCTTGACGTTGGGCAGGGTACGGGCAAGACGGCGGATCTCGGTGGCAACCTGATCGGCCAGCTCGCGAGTCGGACAGAGCACCAGCGCCTGCACCTCGAGCCGGTTGACATCGAGGTTGGCAAGCAGGCCGAGGCCGAAGGCCGCGGTCTTGCCGCTGCCGGTTTTTGCCTTGGCGATCAGATCTTTGCCATCGAGTACCAGGGGCAGACTCTGGGCCTGGATCGGGGTCATCTGCAGATAACCCAGGCTGGCGAGGTTGTCCTGCAGGGCGGAGGAGAGGTTCAGGCTGCTAAATTCGTTGTTCACAAAAAGACTCTATATCGGAGAAAACGGGCTGCGCCGTGCGCAAGGGCGCGCATTGTATCAGAAAGCGCTGCCGGGTGTGGCGGATTTTTGAACGACTGGCCGGCGACGATGGCGGGGCCGCCGCCGGGGAAAAACAGTGGCGGCATGCTGTCCGGCTCGTCTGAAAATACCCCACTGTCATTCGGGAATTAGCTGAAAGAAGCCGGGTCATTCATCGCAAATAAGATAAACGTTTGTCATTTTGATTTGATTAAATAAATTCGCCGTAAATTTAACCTCACCGCTATGACGCCATTCGCCAGGTTTTAAATAAATGTGAGAAAGCTGTGAAAATAGCCCTTTCAGACAGAGGTGTTTATTTTTAAGTTGCTGTTTATTAATGATTTTTGTGTTTATTGAACAATGATTAGATGCTTGTGTGAGCGTTTAATTAATTTAAAAACGTTTGTATTATCCAACATGCATATTTTTACCACAGATTGTGATGGCTATCTGATTTTTAAATATGCAAATGTCTATGATGGCGCCGGTCAAAAAATTACAAATTACTCAGGTGCTACTGGTATGGAATACGTTCACTTTGTGCTCGGACTCGTGATGGTCCTCGCTCTTGCTTTACTGGCCAACCGCCACAACTGGAAACAGATCAAACTGCGTTATATCGGCCAACTGCTGGTGGTCGAACTGGCGCTTGCCTGGTTCATGCTGAACTCCGAAGTGGGTCTGGCAGTGGTGGGCGGCTTCGCGGCCGGCTTCACCAAGTTGATGGAGTTTGCCAAACAGGGTACCGACTTCGTGTTCGGCGGCCTGGTCAATGAAGGGGCCTTCTCCTTCTTCCTGATGGTACTGATGCCCATCGTCTTCATCTCCGTGCTGATCGGTATCCTGCAGTACATCCGTCTGCTGCCGCTGGTGATCCGCGGCATCGGTACCGTGCTGGCCAAGATCAATGGCATGGGCAAGCTGGAGTCCTTCAACGCCATCAGCTCCATGATCGTCGGCCAGTCCGAGAACTTCATCGCGCTCAAGAACATCCTGCCGCACCTGAACGAGAAGCAGATGTACACCCTGGCCGCCACTGCCATGTCCACCGTCTCCATGTCCATCGTCGGTGCCTACATGCAGCTGATCGAGCCGCGCTACGTGGTGGCCGCGCTGGTGCTCAACATGTTCAGCACCTTCATCGTGCTGTCGCTGATCAACCCCTACGAGCCGGACAATACCGTGACCGACGCCAAGGCGCTGGCCGAAGGTGACGAGCACCACAGCCCGAAGAAAGAGAACTTCTTCGAGATGCTGGGCGAGTACATCATGGCCGGTTTCACCGTGGCGGTCATCGTGGGCGCCATGCTGGTCGGCTTCATCGCCCTGATTGCTCTCATCAACTACTTGTTCGAGATGGCATTCGGCGTCAACTTCCAGTTCGTCATGGGCTACCTCTTCTACCCGATCGCCTGGATCCTGGGCATCCCGAGTGGTGAAGCGCTGCAAGCCGGCTCCATTATGGCGACCAAGCTGGTGACCAACGAGTTCGTGGCCATGATGGATCTGGGCAAGATCGCAGCCCAGCTCTCTCCGCGCACCATCGGCATCCTCTCCATCTTCATGGTGTCGTTCGCCAACTTCAGCTCCATCGGCATCATCGCCGGTGCGGTGAAGGCGCTGAACGAAGAGAAGGGCAACATGGTCTCCCGCTTCGGTCTGAAGCTGGTGTACGGCTCCACCCTGGTGAGCCTGCTCTCCGCCGTGATTGCCGGTGTAATGCTGTAATACCGCCACCCGCTCTCACCATGACAAACCCCTGCCTCGGCAGGGGTTTATTTTTTGGGGCGACAGCAGGCGCTAGCTGGCCTGACGGACCGCTAGCCTGGCCAGTGGGCCCAGTAACCGGCGGCCAGCAGGGTGAGAGTGCAAAAGCCGGTCTCGACGGCGCCGCCGCTTTTGAGCGGCCAGCCCGGTAGCCGGTAGCGGCGCTTGCTGGGCCACAGCAGCGGAATGCCGGCCGGGGTGAGCCAGTCTCCCAGCAGGTGGCTGAGGTAGCCGATGATAAGGGCATCCTTGACGCCGGTGGGCAGCATGGCGGGAGCCAGGCTCTGATCCAGCCCCCAGATGGCGGCGGCCACTGCCAGCAGGCTGTGGGTGAAGCCGCGATGGCCGAACAGCCGCGACAAGGGTTTGGAGATCCAGGGTAGGCGTTGCCCCAGCACCGACTTGGGGTGGTCAAGGTCCGGCAGCAGGGCGCTGGCCAGTGCGGCAGGAACGGTGTGCCACAGGCTGGCGTCGGCCAGGGCCGGCGTCAGCTGGAGTTTGTGGGCGAGCAGGGTGCAGGTAACGGAGAAGAGCAGGTGCCCTTGGGCGGTCATGATGGTTACGACATGGGGAAAATGGCGGCGCATCTTACCAGTGTCGCGGGCCATTGCAGCAAAAAACCGGGGCCCGAGGGGCCGCCCGGTCATTAACTGCGCGGATCTTCCACCTTGGCGTCGGCGGGTACCCGTTTTTTACCCAGCACCATGGCGCGCACCAGGTCGCTGTGGGTGAGGCGATCGGTCAGGATCACCACGGCCGCATGGACGCCGACGGCGGCCATCAGGGTGTTGGCAATGATGCCGTGCAACTCCTCCAGCCAGTCTTCGCCCCAGAAGGCATCCCAGGTGGTGAGCCAGCCGGTGACCACGGTGCCGACCAGCGACAGCAGCAGCAGCCAGATCATCAGGGCGCCGACCGGGTTGTGGCCGAGGTAGTAGGGGTGACGGCCCTGGGCCAGCTGACGCAGGTAGTAGCGAACCCGGGCCGGGGTCGGCCACCACTGGCCGAAGCGGGCGTAATGGGGTCCGACCAATCCCCACAGCAGGCGGATGATCAGCAGGATGCCCACTGCGTAGCCGGCATATTTGTGGGGCTTGCTGCCCTCTTCCAGCACGAAGAAGTTGAGCAGGCAGAGGGTGACGGTGGCCCAGTGAAACACCCGGATGAGGGGATCCCAGACTTTCACTTCAGACGAGGTTGTCATGGCGTGGCTCCATAGAAAGGGCCGGCAGGAGACCGGCCCATGGCCGGATTATTCGTCGATCTCTTCTTTCACTTTCTTCAGATCGGTCGGGTCGAAGTAGATCTCGACCTTGCGCTTCTCCTTGTCCCAACCGTAAATCTCGTAGCAGTTGGTCTTGGTGACCTTGAACTTCTTGATGTCGTAGCCCATCGCCTTGATCTGCTGCTGGGCGTCGGCTTCGCTCATCCACTTGCTCTTGTCGGCCTGGGTACATTGGGGATCGGCCAGGGCTGCGCCGCTCAACAGGGGGATCAGTAACAACAGGGGGGTCAGTTTCATTGCTTGCTCCTTGCGGGTGGTTGAGTCAACAGCCACAAGGTTAGTTCACCAGCCTTAAGAAAGAATTAAGCGCAAAGGGAAATGAATGGGTCTCCCCGGCGGCCGGCCGGGGAGGGGGTAATCAACTCAGCTTGCCTCGGATGAGCCACTTGTCGAGGACGTTGGCGAAGCGCTGCTTGTCGGCCGCGTTGAGGGGGGCCGGGCCGCCGGTCTGCACCCCGGCCGAGCGCAGCTCCTCCATGAAGTTGCGCATGCCGAGCCGCGCCTTGATGGTCTCGCGGGTGTAGATCTCGCCACGGGGATTGAGCGCCTCGCCGCCGGCATCGATCACCCAGGAGGCGAGAGGGATGTCGCCGGTGATCACCAGATCGCCGGGTTTGACCTGCTGGGCGATGACATGATCTGCCACATCGAAGCCCTTCTCCACCTGCTGGGTCTTGATGAAGGGGGAAGGGGGCACCCGCAGCCCCTGATTGGCCACTAGCGTGGTCACCACCTGGGCACGGTGGGCGGCGCGGTAAAGGATCTCTTTGACCGGAATGGGGCAGGCATCGGCATCGACCCAGATGGGCATGGCAGGGCTTCCTGTGTCTGAAACGAGTGGCGCATCTTAACACGGTCGGCGCGGGGCGGCTGCCCCGGGGCTGAGTCGGGCCCGGCTTTGGTGTAAGCTGGGCCGATGAACATGAGCGAAAAGGACGAGCAGATGGATCGGGTGCCCAGTGACGTAATTTATGGCCTGACCCTGGATGGCAGGGGTGGCATGCAGCCACTGGTGGTGGGCAGCGAGATACCGGCCAAGCAGCCGGGCTGGCTGCATCTGGACTACGGCAATCCGGAGGCGGCGCGCTGGCTGCTGCAGACCCCGCTGCTCAATGATGCGGCGCGCGAGTCGCTGCTCGGCCAGAGCAATCGCCCCAAGCTGGTCCGAATGGGGGAGACGGTGCTGCTGATCCTGCGCGGCATCAACCACAACAAGGACCACAGACCGGAAGAGATGGTGGCGCTGCGCATCTACATCACGCCGGATCTCATCATCAGCAGCCGGCGCCGGCCGCTGTTGTCGGAACAGGACGTATTCAACCAGCTCAAGCTGGGGGGCGGCGCCGATACCCCGGCCGACTGGCTGGTGGAGATCTGTGACGCCCTGACCGACCGGGCTGGGGAGTTCGTCGAGGAACTGCACGATCAGATCCTGGATCTGGAGGAGATGGTGCTGATGCGCGACCTGCCTGCCAACGGCCGGCTGGCGCTGATCCGCAAGCAGCTCATCATGATCCGCCGCTACCTCTCGCCGCAGCGGGATCTGGTGGCGCGCCTCGCCAACGAGAAGATCAGCTGGCTGGATGAAGATGACCGCCGGCGCCTGCTCGACATCGCCGACCGGCTGCGGCGCTGGCTGGACGATCTGGATGCCGGGGTAGCGCGTACCGCCGTGCTGGCAGACGAGATCAACAACCTGATGGCGGAGGCGACCAATCGCCGCGCCTACCAGATGTCGGTGATGGCGCTGCTGTTCCTGCCCGCCAGCTTCCTGACCGGCCTGTTCGGCATCAACCTGGGGGGCATTCCTGGGGCCGAGAGTCCGACTGCCTTCTGGATCTTCTGCGGCTCCCTGGTGGCGCTGGCGACCGGGCTGGCGGTCTGGCTCAAGCATCGGCGCTGGTGGTAAGGAGCAGACATGACGACATGGGAATCTTTTGGCGTGACCCTGCTGTTGCTGCTGGGCCACACCCTCATTCGCGGGCTCATTCACAAGAGCCTGCTGGCGCTGGCCCAGACCCGGCAGGTGAGCGAGAACCGGGTGCTCTACGTGGAGCACGTGTTCCACTTCCTGCTCGGCTGCGCCACCCTGCTGATCCTGGCCGGGGTGTGGGGGCTCGACTTCTCGCGGCTGGTGGTGCTGGCCTCCTCTTTCTTCGCGGTGCTGGGCGTCGCCATGGTGGCGCAGTGGTCGATCCTTTCCAACATCACCGCCAGCATCACCATCTTCTTCGCCTTTCCCTACAAGATTGGCGACCGGATCCGGATCCTCGACAAGGATGACTCGGTCACCGGCGTCATCACCGAGATCGGCCTCTTCTACGTGCGGGTGCGCGATGACAACGGTGATCTGGTCACCTATCCGGCCAACCTGATCCTGCAAAAGCCGGTCAGGCGGCTGGAGGGCAAGGGGGCGGAACCCCTGCAACCGGAATGAGAAAAGGCTCCCTCGGGAGCCTTTTTTGAGCCTGTGTATCTCTCAGCGTTCGAAGAAGCGATAGAGGTGTTCGACCTGGATCGGGCAATCCGCCACCAGGTGCACGTGCTGGCGGGCCTCCTCGACCGAGCCGAAGTAGCGGGGGCAGCCCAGGGTGTCGGTCATCTCGTACAGCCTGCCGTCCTGACCCCTGAACTCCACGATCCAGCCGGGCAGGATGGCGTCCTGCAGGATCTCGGCTTCCTTGAAGGCTTGCTGCTGATAGAGCTGGCGAAGTTCGCTGACTGTCATGACATCCTCCCGTGACGCTTGATGCCACTTCAAGTCTAGTGGCTGCGGTCGGGGTCGGCCGGCTCATTTGGCCGATTTGAGGTGCTCCCAGGCCCAGCGCAGGCGGATGAAGGTGTCGGCATCGCCCCCGCGATCTGGATGGTGTTGCAGCGCCAGCTCCCGCCAGCGGCGGCGGATGGCATCGGGCTGTGCCCCGGTCGGCAGGGCGAACAGGGTCAGCGCCTCGGCCCTGTGTTCATCCCGCTCACAGGCCCGCCAGAAGCTGCCGAGCAGCGCCTCTACCTCCTCCCGGTCGGTCTGCCAGAACACCTGCCAGTCGAGGTAGTAACTGCGCAGCGCCTCGCTCTGGGCGAGGGCGCTTTCCCCCTCGCGGGTAGCGAGCGGTTCGAGCCGGATATCCAGGGTGCTGATCACCAGCCACCACCCTTCGCCATGAAGCTCGGCCTGCAGCTGGTAGAGAGCGTTCATGATGAGGAAGTTGAGCCGAAACAGCTGCAGCTGCTCATCCCCCGGCAGAGGCGGGATGACCTCCAGGCGGCGCAGTTCGGCCAGCAGCTCGTGCACCTTGTAGCTGCCGCTTGCCTGTCGCAGCAGTGTCAGCAGTGGAGCCAGCAGCGGGTTGGGCCGAGTCTCGTTCATGGGGCTGCCGTCTCCTTCGGCGGCTGCAGGGCGATCAGCAGCTCCCCGGCCAGCGGCTCGACAGGGCCGGTGACGATGCGAGTCCGCCCCTTGCCGTCCAGCACGAACAGCGGAATGGCGCCCGGGTTGGCCTCCTGGTACTGGGCCCAGTCGAATGCCTCGCTCAGCCGGGTCGCCTTGATCTGGCCGCCCCGGCTCAGCAGGCCGCTCAACCGAGCGTAGTTGATGTCGGGACCGAACAGGTTCTGGCGGGCGCGGAAGGTGGCGCTCTCCCGATTGGCCTTGCCGTGCTGCTCGCTGGAGCGCAGGGAGTAGACCTTCTCCTCGCCGTAGAGGTGGGCGAAGTGCAGCACGCCGAGGGCGTTGTTGTGGCGGTTGGGGGAGAGCGCCAGCACTGTGCTGATGCTGGTGAGCGGCAGGTGCAGCTCGGCGTGTTCGGATTGCGGGTTGCCGAAGTAGCAGGGCAGGTTGCTCATCCGCGCCTGTTTGCAGAACTCCCAGGCGGGATCGCAGAGCTGAACCGGCACCCCCTGATCCGCCAGTGCCCGGCCGATGGCCCGTGCCACCGAGTTGGCCCCGATGATGAGCCAGGTATTGGGGGCGCTCTGGCGCATCTTGAGCAGACCGGCCAGCGGTGCCGAGGTGAGGCTCTGCAGCACCACGGTGGAGATGATCACCGCAAACACCAGGGGGACCAGCTTGTCGGCATCGGGAATACCGGCCTGGTGCAGGCTGATGGCGAAGGAGGCGCTGACCGCCGCCGCGACGATGCCGCGCGGCGCAATCCAGCCGAGCAGGGCGCGGGCCCGCCAGGAGAGATCCGATCCCCAGGTGGAGACCAGAATGCAGAGCGGGCGCGCCACGAACTGCACCACGCACAGCAGCGCCAGCACCATGGGGCCGAGCTGCCAGAGCTGGGCCAGATCGAGGCGGGCCGCCAGCAGGATGAACAGGGAGGAGATGAGGATGATGGCGAGATCTTCCTTGAAGGCCAGCACCTCCTCCAGATCCAGCCCCTCTTGATTGGCGAGCCAGATGCCGAATACGGTGACTGCCAGCAGGCCGGATTCGTGGCTGAGCCAGTTGGAGAGGCTGAAAGTGACCAGCACCAGTGCCAGCACCCCGAACTTGTGCAGGCTGACCGGCAGCCAGTCCTTGCGGATCAGCAGGGTGGTGAGCCAGCCGGCGCCGACACCGATGAGCGAGCCCACCCCCACCGTCTTGGCCAGCGCCAGCAGGGTGTGGCCGATGAGATCCCCCTGACTGCCGAGGCGCACCGCTTCGAACACCAGCACCGCAAACAGGGCGCCGATGGGATCGATGACGATCCCCTCCCAGCGCAGGATGCGGTCTACCTCCCTGGTCGGGCGGATCACGTTGAGCATGGGGGCGACCACGGTGGGGCCGGTCACCACCAGTACGGCGCCGAGCACCATGGCGACCCGCCAGTCCAGTCCCAGCAGGAAGTAACCGGCGCTGTCGATGACGGCGAAGCTGGCCAGCATGCCCACTGAGCAGAGGTTGCGCACCACCTTGCCGATCCCTTTTAGCTCGGCCAGGTGCAGGGTGAGCGCCCCCTCGAACAGGATGATGGCGACCGACAGGGAGACCAGCGGAAACAGCAGGTCACCGAGCAGGGCGTCGGGGTCGAGCAGGCCGCTGACCGGGCCCAGCAGCAGGCCGGTGAGCAGCAGAAACAGGATGGCGGGCACTCGCAGCGACCAGGCCAGCCACTGAGCCAGCACGGAGACCAGGGCGATCCCGGCCAGGGAGAGAGCAATCATGCAGACCTCGATTAAGGCGATGAACCTGGAGGAAGTGTAGTGGGGAAGATGGTCAGATTGACACCAGCCGGCGGCGGGAACAAGGGGGTAAGCGGATCACGCGACAGCGGGCGTCACGGGGGCATGGCCGCGGGAGAAGGGCGGGGTGTGGCCGCTGGCTGCGGCCACCAGCCGGATTAGATGGGGCTCTCTTTGTGGAGTTCGGTGACACAGTCGGCCACCGCCAGCACCAGCGCCGAGCGCACCACCTGATCGAGCCGGTTCAGCTGCATCTGGTAGAAGGGCCAGTCCTCCTCGTTGGCGGGGGCCTCTTGCGGCATCATGCCGCCCTGGCTGACGCCGTGCAGACGTGCCAGCAGATCGCGGATCGGTTTGTCGCTGAAGCGGTAATCTTTGGGATCGCGCACCAGAAAATCGCGGATCTTCAGGTAAGCCTCGAGATCCTGATAGCGTTCGAGGGAGATGAGGCCGAGGGCGAAGATGAGCTTGAGGCGCACCTCCAGCTGGCCGAGAGGGCCGCTCTGGTTGAGCAGGGGTTCGATGGCGTATTTGACGGCATACTCCTCCTGACGGAACGCGCGTCGCATCAGAGAGTCGACCGCCTCTTCCAGGATGGTCACGACCTCGAGAAAGAAGCCGCGAGGGCCATCCTGCTCGTTCAGTCGCTCCAGTACTTCATCTTCCTGGTGTGTGGTCATAAGTGCATTGGGTCCAGCTGACAGGGAGAGAGTGGGCCTCTCTCCCGGTTTTTATCGTATGAGGCGCTTAGGTGGCCGGCCTTAGTGGGCCGGCGGCGACGGCGCCTCATCAGGTCACTTCAAATTGCCATAACGGGTGACGATGGCGCTGACGATGTCACTGTCGGCAGCAAGGCCGGTGATGCGAGCCAGAGCCTGGGCCGGGCCCAGATCCGCCAGCAGCTGTTGCAGCTCCACTGCCTGCGGGTCATCGGCGTTGCGATAGTGCAGCGCAGCGGCGATCCCCTCCTGCAGGTGATCGCTCGGCAGGCCGTACTCCAGGGTACCGAGCAGCGGCTTCACCAGCCGATCCCCCGCCGCCAACTTGCGCAGCGGCTGACGGCCGACCCGGTCAATCTCGTCCACCAGATAAGGGTTGGCGAAGCGGGCCAGGATCTTCTCGATGTAGGCGGCGTGCAGGCGCGGGTCGAAACCGTAGCGTTGCACCAGCACGGCGCCGCTCTCCTCCATGGCGCGGCGCACCTTGCTGCGGATAAGCGGATCCTCGATCGCCTCGCGGATGGTGCGATAGCCCCTCAGCTTGCCGAGGTAGGCGGTGACGATGTGGCCGGTGTTGAGGGTGAACAGCTTGCGCTCGACGAAGGCCATCAGGTTGTCGGTGGGCTCCATGCCCGCCACCTGCGGCAGCTCGCCCTTGAACTGGGTCTGGTCGACAATCCACTCGCTGAAGCTCTCCACCGTCACTTCCAGCGGATCATCGTTGGCCGCCGCGGGCGGGACGATGCGGTCCACCGCCGAGTCGACGAAGCCGATGCAGGCGTCGAGGGTGGCATGATACGCGACCGGCAGGTACTTGAGTACCTCCTGCTTGAGATGGCTGGTGCCGCGCACCATGTTCTCGCAGGCGATGACGTTGAGCGGTGTCAGGTTGCCGGCATCGAAGCGGGCCTGCAGCCCCTTGGCCAGGGTGCTGGCAATCTTGTCCAGAATGTTGGGGCCGACCGCGGTGGTGACCAGATCGGCGGTGATGATGCGGGCGATCACCTCGTGGCCGGCGGAGCTCACCGCCGCCACGTTGCGCACCACGTCCAGCTTCTGATCCGCTCCCACCACGTGCACCTTGTACTCCTGGCGGTGGTTGAGCTGGTCGATCAGGGTCTCGTTGACGTCGGCGAAAGTGACCTGGTGGCTGGCGTCAGCCAGCAGTTTTCCGATGAAGCCGCGACCGATGTTGCCGGCACCAAAATGCAATGTTTTCATGATATTAACCTCTTGAGCCAAAGACGATGAAGGACGATCAGGCAGCCTGTTCGGCACCCAGCAGATCCAGGAATTCCTGGGGATCCTGAGTGCTGGCCAGCCGGTCGATGAGGCCGGGTTCGTCCAGTGCATTGGTCAGGCGGGTTATCACCTGCATGTGTTCGTCGTTGCGGGCGGCGATGCCGATCACCAGCCGCGCTACTTCATCGGCCGCCTCGCCGAAGGCGACCCCGGCCGGGTATTGGCAGATGACGATGCCGGTGCGCTTCACAAACTCCTTGGCGGCGATGGTGCCGTGCGGCACGGCGATGGATTCGCCGAGGTAGGTGGAGACCAGCTGTTCGCGCTCCAGCATGGCGTTGACGTAGTCGGGCGCCACGTAGCCCCGCTCCGCCAGCAGCTTGCCGGCAGCCCGGATGGCGGCCTCCTTGTTGTCGGCCTTGAGCCCCAGGTGCACGTCATGACGGCTCAGAGTGAACACTTCGGCGGCCTGCGGCTCGTAGCTGTCGTCGTTGGCGGCCACCAGCAGTTGCGGGTTGGCGACGTCATCGTTGGCGGCCTGGGTCAGGCTCTGTACCAGCTCCTGATAGAGACCGTTGTCGAGGAAGTTGGTGAGCGAGATGTGGTGGGCGTGTGGCGCGTGGCGACGGGCCCGCTCGGTCAGATCCTTGTGGGTGATGACCCAGTCCACCTGATCGTCGAGCTGATCGATGGCGCGGTTGGTGACGCTGATGTCGAGGCCGGCGGCCTGCACCCGCTTGCGCAGCAGGCCGGCGCCCATGGCGCTGGAGCCCATGCCCGCATCGCAGGCGACGACGATGTTGCGCACCGCCATCAGTTCACCGCCCGGCTTCTTGGCCGCTGCGGTCTCGGGCTTGGCACCCTTCATGGCTTTCATCTTGCGAGTGGCTTCACCGAGGGCATCGGCCTCGTCGGCTTCCGGCTGCTGGGCGCGCACGAACACGGCGGCGACTAGGAAGGAGACGGTGGTGGAGGCGACGATGGAGAGCAGCACCCCGATGAGGGAGGCTTTCGGCGTCATCAACAGCACGGCGAAGATGGAACCCGGTGAGGCGGGGGAGACCAGACCTGCATTGAACAGGGTCAGGGTGAACACTCCGGTCATGCCGCCGGCGATCACCGCCAGGATGAGGCGAGGATTCATCAGCACGTACGGGAAGTAGATCTCGTGGATGCCGCCGAAGAAGTGAATGATGGAGGCACCGGCAGCGGACTGCTTGGCGGCGCCGCGACCGAATACCATGTAGGCCAGCAGCACGCCCATGCCCGGGCCCGGGTTCGCTTCGATCAGGAAGAAGATGGAGCGGCCGTGCTCGGTGGCCTGCTGGATTCCCAGCGGCGAGAAGATGCCGTGGTTGATGGCGTTGTTGAGGAACAGGATCTTGGCCGGCTCAACGAAGATGGAGGTGAGCGGCAGCAGGTTGTTGTCCACCAGGAAGCCGACGCCACCGGCCAGTACGCCGGAGAGCACCTTGACGAAGGGGCCGATCACGAAGAAGGCGAGGATCGCCAGCAACATGCCGATAAGACCGGCAGAGAAGTTGTTGACCAGCATCTCGAAGCCGCTCTTGACGCGACCTTCCATCGCCTTGTCGAAACGCTTGATGGCCCAGCCACCGAGCGGGCCGACCATCATGGCGCCCATGAACATGGGAATGTCGGTCCCCACGATGACGCCCATGGTGGTGATGGCACCGACCACGCCGCCGCGCTCACCGCCCATCAGCTTGCCGCCGGTATAGCCAATCAGCAGCGGCAGCAGGTAGGTGATCATGGGGCCGACCAGCTTGGCCAAGGTTTCGCTCGGCAGCCAGCCGGTGGGGATGAAGAGGGCGGTAATAAAGCCCCAGGCGATGAAGGCGCCTATGTTGGGCATGACCATATTGGACAGGAAGCGTCCAAAATTCTGTATCTTGACTTTGGTATCCGGTGATAACATGTCGGGACCCCGTTTTAAGCCTGTTTGATTAAAAGTGGTAGTCGGGCTGGCCGGTTTTGCCGAACCGCCATCCCTGTCGTCTAAGCAACTTCAATCTACCAGCTTGCGATCAAATTAGGCTGAAAACGGGGTGTCTTGTGACGCAGCTCTCAAATACCCCGACCTCCCCCCTCCTTTCATAGTGATGTCGATCACATTCACCCTCTGTATTTCGGCTACATTTCGATCTTTGCTGCCGCCAGCATCGTTTTTATGTGACACGAATCACTCTTTGCTGTTTGCGCAAACCTGATGTCAATGTGATCTGTCTCTCATTTCTATTATTTGTATTCAATTGGAGCAATTCACCTGACCTTAAAAGCGAGGGTGTTGACGATGAATTACTTTAATTCACATTCAAATAACCAATGAATCAATTATTTTGTAACCCACTTTCAGTTTTTCATGATGCCCTTCAGCCGCAGAGCCGACGCATCAGCCACTCCAGCGGGCCTCGCTCAAAGCGCTGACTCCAGAGATTGGCAAACAGTAACGCCGCCAGGGCGAAGAGGCTGGCGGCCAGCACCACCTCGGGCAGATCCTGCCCCTGCAGCCAGCCGATGGCCTCCAGTACTCCCATGCCGAGCATGATGTGAGCCAGATAGAGGGTCAGGGTCTGCCGGCCGACCGGCAGCCACACTCGCCACCAGCGGGCCTCGGGCAGGGCGCGTCCCAGCCAGAGGCAGAGGGCGATCAGGGTGCTGGCCGCACCCATGCCGAACAGCAGGTAGAGCGGCGCCGGGGGAATGGGCTGGGTCGCCAGCAGTGGCGCCAGCTCGGGGTTCGGCAAGAGGGTCGGCAACCAGAGCGACAGCCCCTTGGCCAGCGCCATGGCACTCACCCCGCCGGCCAGCAGCCAGCGCTGGGTGACCGGATTGGCCAGAGACTGACGGCTCAGCCAGAGGCCGTAGAGCAGAAAGCCCAGCCAGGGCACCACCGGGTGCCAGCCGTTGAACAGCAGATTGCGGATGAAGCCGGTCAGGGTCCAGAACTCGGGATAGCTGAAGCTGTGCCACTGCCAGCCCCGATCGTAATCGAGCAGGAACAGCAGGCCGACGAAGCTTGCCGCCAGCAGCGGGATCAGGGCCAGTAGCCAGGGGGAGGGAAGCCGGAGACAGCAGGCTCCCAGCAGGAAGTAGACTGCGTAGTAGTGGATGATGTCGGCCGGAAACACCAGGTAGTTGAGCAGCCCCACGATCAGCAGGAACAGGGCCCGCCTGGCGGTGTGGCTCATGGCCGCCGACCACGCCAGCTTGCGGGTCGACAGCCCCAGCCCGATGCCGGCCAGCACCACGAAGCTGGCGGCGGAGCGCCCCTCCAGTGCATCCAGCAGGGGCTTGAGCCAGGTCGGCCCCCCCGCCAACACCCCCATGGCGATGCGAAAATTCACCAGCACCATGCCGATAAGCGCCATGGCACGGGCCAGATCCAGTCCTTCCAGTCGATTGTGCGGGGTCGTCATGGTGGTGACTCCTTGGAGTGATCAGCCGGCCGGACCGAGCAGCTGGTCCAGCAAGGACGGCAACCTTTGTTCCACCGGTGCCTGCTCTGGATGCAGGGCCAGGGCGTGGCGCACCGCCTGCCCCTCCAGTGCGTCCAGCAGCAGCTGGGCCGTGAGATCCGGTTGCAGGTGTGCAGCCAGCTCCCCCGCCTGCTGGCCACGGCGCACCGCCGCCGCCAGGGCATCGCACAGCTGGCGCTGGTTGCTGGCGAAGGTAGCAGCCATCTCGGGGTGGCGGGTCAGCTCGGCCAGGATCTCGGTGCCGAGCAGCAGGTTCTCCGGGGTCAGCGACCAGGCGAGGTAGCCGGCGGCGAAGCGGGCCAGCGCCACCCTGGCCGGCCCCTGGGCCAGCTCATCCAGCAAAGGTTGCAGCTCGGCCGCCTCCAGCGAGGCGATCAGGGCGATCAGCTCCTCCTTGCGGGCGAAGTGGTTGTAGAGGTTGCCGAGGCTCACCCCGGCGGCGGCGGCGATGTCGCGCATGCCGGTCTGGTGGAAGCCCCGTTCGATAAAGCAGCCGAGCGCCGCCTGGATGATCTGCTCGCGCCGCTGCTCCAGCCGCAGGTTGTTGGTGGTCATGGGGATGCCTCTTGCCTGAAAATCCATCATGAGCGAACGTTCGTTCATTTGTGGGTTCACTCTATGCTCGTAACGAGCAACTGGCAAGCTCGGGGCGTACAAAAAGTGATCGGCGGACTCGGCGGGCGGCATGGTCCAATAAAAAAGCCCGCAGGATGCGGGCTTTTGCAAGGTGGGGAAGCCTGGCTTATTCGGCTTTGGGGGCCTCGTCGGCAGGCGTGGCATCGGCCTCACTGACCGGGGCGACCGGCGCCGGGCCCGGCACCAGCTCCACCGCCGGCTTGGCGATGAGGGAGCGGGTCTCTTCCACCGCTTCGGTCAACTTGACCTCGATGATCTGGCCGAGCTCGTAGACCACCTCGGTCTTGTCCAGATAGACGCGGCCGTTGTCCCAGTTGCACTCCAGCCGATCCTTGTTGTCGAGGATATGGCGGGCGGGCATGAACACCACGGCGCCGTTCTCGCGCAGACGCAGCTTGAGGCCGGCGCGCATCACGTCGATGATCTCGGCGTTGAACACCTTGTCGGTGCCGGCATCGGCCTTGAGGTAGCGGACATAGAGCCAGTCGCCGATGTCGCGCTCCACCATGCGGTGCAGACGACGGCAGGCGGTCAGGTGTTCGGTGAGCTCCAGGCTCGGGCGCTCACTCGGTGTCTTGCCGGCGATGACGGCTTTCAGCAGGCGATGGTTGACCATGTCGCCGTATTTGCGGATCGGTGAGGTCCAGGTGGCGTAGGCATCCAGCCCCAGGCCGTAGTGGGCGCCCGGCTCGGCGGACATCAGCGCATAGCTCTGGAAGCGGCGGATCTTGCCGTCCAGCCAGCGGGTGTCCAGATTGTCGATCCAGCGGCGCAGGGCACAGAAGCCGGACAGGCTGGCGATCTCTTCTTTCTCGAACGGGGCCTCGGCGCTTTTCAGCAGATCGATGGCGCCGTCGAGGGACTCTTCGTCAAAGCCGGTGTGGACGTTGAAGATGCCGTAGCCTACCTGCTTGCCGAGCACGCGGCCAGCACAGATGTTGGCGGCGATCATCGACTCTTCCACCATGCGGTTGGCGATGCGGCGCGGCTCGACGTGAATGGCCAGCACTTCGCCGTTCTCGCCCAGCTCGAAGTCGTAGTCGGGACGATCCGGGAACACCAGGGCGTGCTCGGTACGCCACTTGATGCGCGCCTCGGTCATCGCCTTCATCAGCGGCAGCTGTGCCAGCACGCCGGCGTCGATATCCAGCTGTTTGCCGTGTTCGGCCCAGTCGGAGACGTCGTCATAGGTGAGGCGGGCGTGGGAGCTGATGCGGGCGGCGAAGAACTCGGTCTCCTCCAGCAGCAGGCCGTCCTCGGCGATGAGCAGACGGGCACACAGGGTGTTGCGCTCCTCGCCCTCTTTCAGGGAGCAGAGCTCGTCGGAGAGGGTGCGCGGGATCATCGGCACGTTGCGGCCTGGCATGTAGACGGTGAAGGCGCGCTGGGCGGCTTCCTTGTCCAGCTCGCTGCCCTCGGCCACATAGGCGGTCGGGTCGGCGATGGCCACCAGCAGCTCCCAGCCGTTGTCCAGCTTGCGGATGGCCAGGGCATCGTCCATGTCCTTGGTCTTGGCGCCGTCGATGGTGAAGAAGGGGGTCGCGGTCAGATCGGTGCGCGGCAGCTCTTCCTCTTCGATCACCTTCCACTCCGGCAGATCCGCCGGCTCGACCTGGGCCAGATTGTGGCGCGCCAGCACCACCCACCAGGGCACGTTGTGATCTTCCTGCGAGGCGATCTTCTGGGTGATCTCGGCAGAGAAGTTGCCGTCCACCAGGGCGTGACGCTTGAGGGTGGCAACCACCCAGTCCCCTTCCTTGAACTCTTTCTCGTCCAGCCCCTTCTTGACGCGGGCCTTGATGGCATCCTTGATCAACGGGTGATCGGCGACCACGTTGAGGCGGTCGCGGAACATCTTGACGCGGGCCACGAAACGGGTGACGGATTGCTCCAGCAGGGCATCCGGCTCGGCCACTTCCTTCTCTTTTTCGGTACGGATCAGGGCGCTCACCCGGTCACCGTGCATCACCTTCTTCATGTAGGGAGGCGGCACGAAATAGCTGGTCTTCTCATCGACCTCCAGGAAGCCGAAGCCCCGATCGGAGGCGCGGATAACACCCTCTTTCTTGGGGATGTTTTCGCGGATTTGTTGCTTGAGCTGGGCCAGCAGCGGATTGTCTTGGAACATAAGTGAGGAACCTGAAGTGGAAAACCTGGGTGGAGACCTGATGACGGATCGCCCAGCACTATACGTTTTTACCCCTCCAAAGCCAAGGTGAATGGCCGGTTCAGCCGGGTTGCAGTGCCCGGCGACCCTGCTCGATCAGGCGCAGGGATATCTGTTTGTGCAGCCCCCGTTCCAGCACCCAGCGGTGCCAGTAGAGCCGCTCGACCAGATGCTGGTCCGGGCTGAGATCGAGCAGGCTGCCCTCCGCCAGCTGGCGGCGGATCTGCAATTCCGGGATCAGGCAGCAGGCCAGCCCCTGTTCGGCCATGGCGACGAAGGCCTCGGACGAGCGCACCGTGTGGCAGGGGTAGCCGCCGGGCTCCAGCCCGAAGTGGCGGGCCATGTAGCTGACGTGCATGTCGTCGCGCTGATCGAAGGCCACCGCCGGCGCCTTGGCCAGTGCGGCGAGGGTCAGCCCCTGCGGGAAGTGGCGGGCGACGAAGGCGGGGCTGGCGGTGAGCAGGTAGCGCATCTCGCCGAGCTCGTCGACGCAGCAGCCGGCCAGCGGCTGGCCGTGCAGGCTGACGGCGCCGAACGCCTGCCCCTCGCGTACCCGATCCAGGGTGCGGCTCTCGTCATCCACCAGCAAGTTCAGCTCGATGGGGTGCTGCTCCAGCAGCGGGGCCAGGGCCGGCAGAAACCAGGTAGCCAGGCTGTCGGCGTTGACGGCGATGCTGACCCGGATCGGCGCCTGCGGCTCGGCGGGGGAGAGCTCGCCAGCCAGTTCCAGCTCCAGCTGGCGCACCTGACGGTAGTGGGCCAGCAGCTTCTGACCGAGCGCGGTGGCCTGCAGCGGCTGGCCGCGGATCAGCAACGGTTCGGCAAACTGCTGCTCCAGCTGCTTGATACGCTGGGAGATGGCGGACTGGGTGATGTGCAGGCGCTGGGCGGCCCGCTCGAAGTTCTGCTCTTGCATCACCGCATCCAGCGCCAGCAGCAGCTTGTAATCCAACGCCTTCATCAGCATGCCTTATCAACAGAGGGGATTAAGAAGAGATGCTACTCAAGTGGTGGCGGGAGAACAACCGAAGAACGCTGAAAATGTCGGCAGGCCAGACGTGACAAGGGCTGCGGGGTCAAAGCGGATTTGTCACTGTGAGATGTGACAGTGGTGGTCAAAAGGTATTCAAGAGATACTCTTTTGCGTCCGTTTTTGCATGGGGTGGAAACGGGCCATAGCGAGAACTTTTAATCCCGGGTCTTACCCCGGGATTTTTTTGCGTCGCCTTTATTCGGTGACCAGTTCGCGCGCCTCGTCATAGGCACCCTGCAGGGGTTGGCCGACGGCGCGGGCGAAGCGCTCATCCAGATGGAAGCGGATCCCGACTCCGCGCACGGCGCCCAGATCCACCGCCTGGCGGTGACCGAGCCGTTCGATGGGCAGGCCGAGACGGCGGAAGATGCGCTCCACTGGCAGGCTGACCACGGCAACCAGCTCGCGGATCCCTTTCGCCTTGGCGAAGGCATAGACCTCGCGGAAGATGATGCAGGTCAGTTCGCTGATGCCGTTGCCAAGCCGGGGAGCCCGTTCGGCATCGATGGCGAGGCGGGTCAGCTCCCACACGTCGTTGCTGCGCGGCGGGGCTTCGCCGGCGAGGGCGGTGGGGAAGATGCTGGGCAGCATGTAATCCTGGGCACAGCTGAGCAGACGGATGCAGCCGCACAGGCCTTCTTCGTCTTCGATCAGCACCCAGTGGGTGTCAGGGGTATCGAAACTGTCCTGCTCCAGACCACGGTGGGATTCCACATCCCAGCCGAGGCGGTCGGAGAAGACGCGATTGCGAAAGCGATAAAGCTCGTTTTCTACCTCCCATCTGGGGTGTTCTTTTAATTTTCCTTTGAAAACAAGCATTCAGATGTCTCCATTTCAGTGTTCGGCGCTATAATCGAGGCCCTGGCCAGGGGGGCTAGCATATGAAACAAGACCAACTGCTTGAGTACCTCGAACATTTCACTTCGGTAACGGACGGGGATCGTTTGGCCGAGTTGATCGGTCGGTTCACGCTCGGTATGGGTTACGACTACTACCGGTTTGCGCTGATCATTCCCATGTCGATGCAAAGACCCAAGGTGGTGCTGTTCAACCAGTGCCCAGATTCCTGGGTGCAGGCCTACACGGCCAACCATATGCTGGCCTGTGATCCCATCATTCAATTGGCCCGCAAGCAGACCTTGCCCATTTACTGGAACCGGCTGGATGAGCGGGCGCGTTTTCTGCAAGAGGGCAGTCTTGACGTGATGGGGTTGGCGGCGGAGTTCGGGCTGCGCAACGGAATTTCGTTCCCGTTGCACGGTGCGGCGGGGGAGAACGGCATACTGTCGTTCATCACCGCCGAGCGGGCATCGAGCGATCTGCTGCTGGAGTCCTCGCCCATCCTCTCCTGGATGTCCAACTACATCTTCGAGGCGGCGATCCGGATTGTGCGGGTCAGTCTGCGGGAAGATGACCCTCAGGAGGCCCTGACTGACCGGGAGACCGAATGCCTGTTCTGGGCCAGTGAAGGGAAAACGTCGGGTGAAATCGCCTGCATCCTGGGGATCACGGAGCGAACCGTGAACTACCACCTCAATCAGGTCACCCGTAAAACGGGGTCGATGAATCGCTACCAGGCCATCGCCAAGGGGGTGAGCAGTGGCATTTTGCTGCCCAATCTCGAGCAGGTCATGGTCACCAACTTCCCCAAGCTGATGCAATAAAACCCGATGATTCTCGGGGCAGAGTGACTGGCTAACAATTGTCAGATCCTGCAATTGACAGTCATGGCCGAATGACGGCCCTTCTGCCCCGAAGGGGTTATGCCTGCCGCGCAGTCATTAGCAAAACCAATGGCTCAGCAGATCAATGAATTTCTCTAAATAGAACTGCCCCCCTTATAGTGCCGTTCAATCACTCTGCTGGACGGTTCATCCATGTTTGCTACCACCCTGCAAGGCTTCACCCTCGGCCTTGCCATGATCATTCCCATCGGTGCCCAGAATGCCTTCGTGCTGAGTCGGGGCATCCACCGCAACCACCATCTGCTGACGGCGACCCTCTGCTGCCTGTGCGATCTCGTGCTGATCGGCATCGGAGTATTCGGCGGGGCCAACCTGCTGGCGGCCAGCCCGCTCGGCCTGGCCCTGCTGACCTGGGGCGGCGTGCTGTTTCTCGGCTGGTTCGGTATCCGTTCCCTGCGCAGTGCCTGGCGCGGGCAGGGAGCCAAGCTGGCGGACTCGCCACAATTGATGGGGGTCAAGAGCGTGCTGGCCATGACCCTCGGGGTGACCCTGCTCAACCCCCACGTCTACCTGGATACCCTGATGCTGCTCGGCTCCTTCGGCAGCCAGTTTGCCGAAGAGTTGCGGCCGGCCTTTGCGGCCGGGGCCATGCTGGCCTCGCTGGTCTGGTTCTACAGCCTGGCGTTCGGGGCGGCCGCCCTCTCGCCCTGGCTCGCTCGCGGCAGGGTTCAGCAAGCTATTGATACTATTGTTGGTTTCATCATGCTGGGGCTGGCGTTTCAGCTGGCGAGCGGGGCTCTGCTGGCGTCATAAGGCTATTTTTGTGCCGCACCTCATAAAAATTAATCCCGGCTTCATGCGCTGACATATTCGTCTGTTAAATTCCCGTCGCTGGTAAAGCGACACTCATAATAAAAGGGACAAGACAGTGAATAAAACCATGAAGCTGGGTGCTATTGCAGCCATCGTGCTGTTATCTGCCTGTAGCAATGAAAACGATAGCAAGGCGCAACCGGGTGAGGTTGCCCTGCGTCTGATCCAGACCTCCGATATCCACTCCAACGTACTGGGCTACGACTACTACCAGAACAAGGAAGATCGCAAGTTTGGCCTCTCCCGCACCGCGCTGCTGATCCGCGCGGCCCGCGCCGAAAACCCCAACAACCTGCTGCTCGACAACGGCGACCTGATCCAGGGCACGCCGCTGGCGGACTACATTTTCGAGCAGTCCGGTGCCGGTTACCTCGACAAGCAGGCCCACCCGGTGTTCAAGGCGATGAACGAGCTCGGCTACGATGCCGGTAACCTGGGCAACCACGAGTTCAACTACGGGCTGGATTACCTCACCAAGACCCTGCAGGGAGCCAAGTTCCCCTATGTGAACGCCAACGTGTTCGAGGCGGGCGCCTTCAAGCGTGATGCCAAGGGGCAAATAGACTGGAGCGGCAACAAGTTCACCCCCTACCTGCTGCTGGAGCGCAAGGTGAAGGATGACAAGGGCCAGCTGCAGACCGTCAAGGTCGGCATCCTGGGGCTGACCCCGCCGCAGGTGCTGCAGTGGGACAAGCGTCATCTGGAAGGCAAGGTGGTGGTGGCCGACATGGTCGAGACCGCCAACCACTATGTGCCCGAGCTGCGCGCCAAGGGCGCCGATATCGTGGTGGTGGTAGCCCACACCGGCATCAATGCCAGCAGCTACGAGGCCATGATGGAGAACTCCGCCTGGCACCTGGCCAAGGTGAAAGGGGTGGACGCCCTGATGCTGGGCCACGCCCACAAGAACTTCCCGGGTGACTTCCCGGATCTGCCGGAGGTGGACAACAAGGCCGGCACCCTGAGCGGTATTCCGACCGTGATGCCGGGCTACTGGGGCAACCACCTCGGCATCATCGACCTCAAGCTGGAGCAGGTGGACGGCAAGTGGCAGGTGAAACAGAGCCAGGCCTGCCTGCGCAAGATCGACTCCAGCGAGGGCAGCGCGGTGGATCAACGGGTGGTGGACCTGGTACAGGCCGACCATGACGCCACCAACCAGTGGCTGGATGAGCCGCTCGGCAAGATCACCTCCTCCATCCACAGCTTCTTCGCCCTGGTGCAGGATGATCCTTCGGTGCAGCTGGTGAGCGATGCCCAACGCAAGCATGCCGAACAGCTGCAAAAAGACGGCCTGCTCAAGGAGTCCTACCCCATCCTGTCGGTGGCGGCGCCGTTCCGTGGCGGCCGCAACGGCATCAATGACTTCACCTATGTGGCTCAGGGTGACATCTCCCTGCGCAACGTCTCCGACCTCTACATCTATCCGAACACCCTGCAGGTGGTCGAGGTGAACGGGGCCACCGTCAAGGAGTGGCTGGAGATGAGTGCCGGCCAGTTCAACCAGATCGACACCGGCAAGACCGAGGTGCAGTGGCTGGTGAACGAGAAGTTCCCCACCTACAACTTCGACGTGATCGACGGGGTCAACTACGAAGTGGATATCACCCAGCCGGCCCGTTACAACAAGGAAGGGGCCAAGGTCAGCGACGGCCAGCGCATCAGCAGCCTCACTTTCAACGGCCAGCCCATCGATCCGGCCCAGAAGTTCTACGTGGTGACCAACAACTACCGCGCCAGCGGCGGCGGCCACTTCCCGGGCATCGACGGCAGCAACATAGTGCATGAAGATCCCTTCGAGACGCGCGAGATCATCGCCCAGTACCTGAAGGCCCAGTCTGCCGACAACCCGGCCGGCTTCAGCCCGGCGGCCAACAACAACTGGCACATGAAGGCCCTGCCGGCCAACGTGGACGTGCGGCTCTACTCCTCGCCTCGCGAGGAGGCCAAACAGCTGGCCGGTGCGGATCTGGAGTACAAGTCCACCCTGCCGATGGATGACGCCCAGCACCCTGGTTACGCCATCTTCCGGCTGATCCGTCAGTAATTCCCGGCCGACATGGCAATAAAAAAAGCCCTCGCACTGCGAGGGCTTTTTCATGGGCGGAGGGTTCCGAGGGCTTAGTTGACCACGGCCACGTTGATGGTGCCGTTGCCCTGGGTCATGCGTACCCGGGCGCCCGGTACGAAGGTGGGGCTGGCCTTTTGCACCACCACGATGGATTCGCCGTTCTCTTTCTTGATCTCGAGTTCGACACCGTCCACCTGGTTGAGCTTGTCACCGGCTGCTTTGCCCGCTGCCGCACCCGCGATGGCGCCACCGGCTGCGGCGATGTCGCTGCCCCGCCCGCCGCCAATGGTGCTGCCGAGCAGGCCGCCGACCACGGCGCCGCCGATGGTGCCGATCAGCGAGTTCTCATCGGCCTGGATCTTGACCGGGCGGGTGGAGAGGATGGTGCCGTAGCTGACGGTCTGCACCTGCTTGGCGCGATCCTTGGTGTAGACGTCACCGGAGTAGACGTCGCTGTTGGCACAGCCGCTGAGGGTGGTGGCGGTGGTGGTGGCCAACAGGGCGATGAGGGTAATGCGTTTCAACATGATGGGCCTCCTGGGCTGGCATCTAATCTGGTTTGTTCGGTCAGTGATTCAACTCTACGCCAACCGGATTGAGCATGAAACCAGCAAAGTGTAACCAATTATAAGGCCCGGGCCCCGCAAACCCCGTCACCGCCGGCTCAGCCGAGCCGTTTTTCCAGCAGCAGGCGGTCCTCGCCCGGGCCGAAATAGTCACGCTCCTCGGCCAGCTGTTGATAACCGAGTCGAAAGTAGAGGCGCTGGGCTGGATTGGCCGGATCCACCGTCAGTCTGACCCGCTCGATCCCCAGTGTCAGCAGTGACTGCTCCACCTGCAGCATCATGCGTTCGGCCAGGCCGAAGCCGCGCGCCTCCGGCAGCACCGCCAGTGACAGCAGCCAGCCCTGCGACCGATCCTGTCCCAGTCCGCCCAAGGCATAGCCCAGCAGCTTGCCGTCCAGCTCGGCCACCAGCAGCAGCTCGGGCCACAGGTCCATGGCCTGGCGGAAGAAGAAGCCGGGATAGACATCCTCCCCGAATACATTGACGTCGATCTGCCAGATGGCGTGCATGTCGGTGTGGCGCGCCACTCTCAAAACGGGGGGCTGGTGCATCCGGGCTCCTGTGGTGTCGTACGTGCTGCCGGGCGGCAGTCAAAAAGGAGTCACAGGGTAGTGGGCCCGCCGGACTGATGCAAGCGGGTCTGAGGCGCTGAGCGGCAGGGCAGCCCCGGCTCAGGGCGGCAGGGGACGGCTGCCCGGTCGTTTTGGGGCCTTGCGGCGGCTGTCCAGCAGGTGGCGAAGGGCCAGCCAGGGGTGATGCCACAGCATGCGCGGGCCGCTCCACTTCATCACCAGCTGGATCTGCTTGCGCATGGCCGGGGCATAGCAGTGGATGTGGCAGTTGGCACAGGTGGGCTTGTGGCCGTGACCATAGCGGCAGCGGCGCAGCCGCTGGTGGGCGAACTCCTGCAACTGCTGGCAGTGCCGGCAGGCGGGATCCTGATGATGATGGTCGCAGTAGAGGCGGATCATGGCGCTGACCGTCTGCTGCTCCCGCTTGAGCCTGGGATGCATGGGCGCCTTGTCGGCACGGGCTGGGCGCGCGGGGTGGGAGTGATGGGTCGTCATGCAGGGCATTGTCCGGACCTGGGGCGACGGGGTCTTGATACAGGTCAAATCGGCGGGCAAAAAACAGGGCCCGCGGGCCCTGTTTCATCAGACAAGCAGCGTTGTCTGCGCTCAGATGAGGCTGGTTGCCTGCTCCAGCCAGGCCAGATCCTCGCCTTCCAGCAGCGGGCTCAGACGGCGGTAGACCTCGGCGTGGTACTCGTTGATCCAGCGGAACTCGGCCGGGCTCAACAGGCTGCGATCGATGAGGCGGGTATCGAACGGTACATAGGTCAGCCGCTCGAAGCCCAGCATCGGCAGCTCGCCGATCTGCTCCTGCTCGGTGACCACCACCAGGTTCTCGCAACGGATGCCGAAGGCATCTTCCCGGTAGTAACCGGGTTCGTTGGAGAGCACCATGCCCGGCTGCAGGGCCACCAGGCTGCCTTTGGGGGCGATGCGCTGCGGGCCTTCGTGCACGCTCAGGAAGTGACCGACGCCGTGGCCGGTACCGTGGTCGTAGTTGTAACCGGCCTGCCACAGCGGCTGGCGGGCCAGCACGTCGAGCTGGATGCCGGCGGTGCCGCGCGGGAAGCGGGCCTGATCCAGCGCGATGTGACCCTGCAGTACCCGGGTGAACATCGCCTTGTGCTCGTCGGTCAGCTCACCCACCTTGATGGTGCGGGTGATGTCGGTGGTGCCGTCCAGATACTGGGCGCCGGAGTCCACCAGATAGATGCTGTCCTGGCCAAAGGTGCGCGGGGTGCCGTTGGTGTGGCGGTAGTGGCACATGGCGGCGTTGGGGCCGAGCGCCGAGATGGTGTCGAAGCTCGGCTCCACATAGTGCTCCTGCTCGCGGCGGAAGGCTTCCAGCTGGTCGGCCAGGGTGCCTTCATCCACCCCGTCGAACTCGCCGCTGGCGATCAGCCGATCCAGCCAGGCCAGGAAGCGGGTGACGGCGACGCCGTCGCGCAGATGGGCGGCACGCATGCCGGCCAGCTCCACCTCGTTCTTGCACGCTTTGGGCAGCATGGTCGGGTCCTGACCGGCTACCAGGATGGCGCCCGCCTCTTCCATGACCAGCTGGGTCCAGGCGTTGGCGGTGTTGGGATCGGCCAGTACCTTCTGCTGGTCTTCACCGATGCGCTGCAGCACGTCACCCAGCTTGTCGATGGGGTAGACGGAGACGTCCTGCCCCACGTGCTGGCTGAAGGCGAAGCAGTCGATCTTGTCGGTGTCGACGAAGAAATCCATGGTGGCGTTGGCGTAGAGCACAGCAAAGCCCAGCACCACCGGCAGCCGCTCCACGTCGCGACCACGCAGGTTGAGCAGCCAGTTGATGGGCTCGGCTTGGGTCAGCAGCACCGCATCCAGCCCGCGCTTGCGCAGATCGCTGGCCAGCATCTCGCGCTTGGCCTGGCTGGATTGGCCAGCCAGCGCTTCGCTGTAGAGGATGGCCGGGTTCTTGGTGGGGGCGGGGCGATCGCTCCAGTGCAGATCGATGGGGTTCTGCTCCACGCGCACCAGCTCGATGCCACGCTCGGTCAGCACCGCCTTGGCATTGTGATACCAGGCCAGGCTGTGCAGGCGGGCGTCGAAGCCGACCCGGGAGCCGGACGGCAGCTGATCCGCCAGCCACTGCACATGGGGATCTTCCACCAGATGGAAAAACTCGAAGAGCTCGGCCGGTGCCTGCATGCGAGCCTGCACCGTGTAACGACCGTCGATGAACAGGGCCGCCCGCTGCGCCAGGATGATGGCGAGGCCGGCGGAGCCGTTGAAACCCGTGATCCAGTCCAGTCGCTCGGCGTAGGCGGGAATGTACTCCCCCAGGTGCTCGTCGTCGTGGGGGACGATGAAGGCGTCCAGCTCCATCATGGCCAGTTCGGCCCTGACCTGGGCGACGCGGGTTTCAATAATCTCGAAATGATTCATGTCGTTAATGCCAGATTGTAGTGATGTGAGTGTTCAGTGGTTGTGGCCGCTGTCCAGGATCCGCTTGACTGACTGGCCAGCTGCCTCGATATGTTGCTTGAGCAGTACCACCGCCTCGTGCTTGCGGCGAGCGCGGCACAGCTCCAGCAGCTGGGCGTGCTCGCGCTCTGCCTTGTCGACGCCATCGCTGGCGAACAGCAGCTCGAAGCGCACATAGCGGTCACAGCTCAGATTGATCTGGGCGATCAGCTCCAGTGCCTGGGGGCGGCCGGCGGCCTGATAGAGGGTGGCGTGAAAACTGTGGTTCAGTTCGGCCCAGCGTTCGATCTGGGTGCCCGACTCGAGGGCCTGGTCGAACTGGGCGAGGATCGCCTGCGCCCTGGCGAAGGTCTCCTCCGTCATCAGGTCGACGGCGTGGAACAGGGTATCGGCTTCCAGCAGGGCTCGCAAATAAAAGAGCTCCTCGATGGCCGCGGCGTCCAGCATGGTGACCACGGCACCGCGGTGTGCCTCGAACTTCACCAGCCCCTGCGCTTCCAGCTGCATCAGGGCTTCGCGCACCGGAATGCGGCTCACCGCCAGCTCCTTGGCGATGGCGTCCTGGCGCAGGGGGGCGCCGGCGGGAAACTCACCGCGCAGGATCCGGCCACGGAGGTTTTCCATCACCATTTGGGTACGGGTCTTGTAGGGTGGGGTCATGGTCGGGTCACAGAGGAATCGTTACAAAATTGTATATTGTATAAAGTTGGGCTGAATCTAACGCGCAAGGGCCCACAAGGCAAGGTTTGGCGGGAGTCAAACGCCGCGCTCTGCTCAAAAAAATACCGGCCAGCTGGGCTGACCGGTATGAGATTGGCTATGAAAGGGGTTGCTGTTACAGCTGCGGACCTGCCGCTACCAGACGCTTGCCCTCTTCATTGTCGGTGAAGCGCTCGAAGTTCTTGATAAAGCGCTGGGCCAGATCCTGTGCCTTGGCATCCCACTCGGCCTTGTTGGCGTAAGTGTCGCGCGGGTCGAGGATCGTCGGGTTCACGTCGTGCAGGGCGGTCGGCACTTCCAGATTGAAGATCGGCAGCACCTTGGTCTCGGCCTTCTCGATGGAGCCATCCAGAATGGCGTCGATGATGGCGCGGGTGTCCTTGATGGAGATGCGCTTGCCGGTGCCGTTCCAGCCGGTGTTGACCAGGTAGGCTTCCGCGCCGGCGGCTTCCATCCGTTTCACCAGCTCCTGACCGTACTTGGTCGGGTGCAGGGAGAGGAAGGCTGCGCCGAAGCAGGAGGAGAAGGTCGGGGTCGGCTCAGTGATGCCACGCTCGGTACCGGCCAGTTTGGCGGTGAAGCCAGACAGGAAGTGGTACTTGGTCTGCTCCTTGGTCAGCTTGGAGACCGGGGGCAGCACGCCGAAGGCGTCGGCGGTCAGGAAGATCACCTTGTTGGCGTGACCCGCCTTGGAGACCGGCTTGACGATGTTCTCGATGTGATAGATGGGGTAGGAGACCCGGGTGTTTTCGGTCTTGGAGCCATCGTCGAAGTCGATGGTGCCGTCGGCCGCCACGGTCACGTTCTCCAGCAGCGCATCGCGACGGATGGCGTTGTAGATGTCCGGCTCGGCTTCCTTGGAGAGCTTGATGGTCTTGGCGTAGCAGCCCCCTTCGAAGTTGAACACGCCGTCGTCGTCCCAGCCGTGCTCGTCATCGCCGATCAGCTGACGCTTGGGATCGGTGGAGAGGGTGGTCTTGCCGGTACCGGACAGGCCGAAGAAGATGGCTACGTCACCGTCCTGACCCACGTTGGCGGAGCAGTGCATGGAGGCGATGCCGCGCAGGGGCAGGAAGTAGTTCATCATGGAGAACATCCCCTTCTTCATCTCGCCACCGTACCAGGTGCCGCCGATGAGCTGGATCTTCTCGGTCAGGTTGAAGGCGACGAAGTTCTCGGAGTTGAGACCCTGCTCCTTCCAGTTCGGGTTGGTGCACTTGGCACCGTTCATCACCACGAAGTCCGGTTTGAAGGTTTTCAGCTCTTCATCGCTCGGGCGAATGAACATGTTTTTCACGAAGTGAGCCTGCCAGGCCACCTCGGTGATGATGCGCACGGCCAGGCGGGTGTCCGGGTTGGCACCGCAGAAGCCGTCGACCACGAACAGGCGCTTGCCGGAGAGCTGTTTGGTCACCAGGGATTTCAGATGTGACCACACTTCCGGGCTGATGGCTTTGTTATCGTTTTTACCCTGGTCAGACCACCACACAGTATTCTGGGTAGTTGCGTCTTTGACGATATATTTATCTTTGGGGGAGCGGCCGGTGAAGATGCCGGTATTGACATTGACGGCGCCCAGTTCAGTCACCACGCCGCGCTCGAACCCTTCCAGGTCGGCACGTGTCTCTTCCGCGAACAGCTGCTCGTAGGAAGGGTTGCGCAGGATTTCAGTGGAGTTCTTGATACCGTACTGGTCCAGTCCTAATTGCTTGGCCAGGGTGGGTTCTGCCACGATTGTCATTGTATTCTCCTGGGTTCAGAGGTTGGTAGGGTTCTATCTGGCGTTCATCCTATCACTTAGGTGGTAGAGTTTAGCGATCGCCATCAAACTTTATAAAATAGGGTATTTTTTTGTTATTTAAGTTAAAGGCGGGTTTTGCCCGCCTTCAATTAGTGTAACTTGTTTGCATCATTACCGGGAGCCCTGCTGAACAGGGTTTCGACGTCGATCCCATCAAATTGGTACTGGGCGCCGCAATAATCACAGTGCATGTCGATCTTGCCGAGTTCCTGCACCATCTCCATCACCTCTTCCTTCTCTATTTGCAGCAGAGCCCCTTCGCAACGGGCGCGGGAGCAGGTGCAGCGGAACTCGACCGCCTGCGGATCGAACACCCGCACCTTGTCCTGGTGGTAGAGGCGGTAGAGGATCTCTTCCGCTTCCAGCCCGAACAGCTCTTCATCCTTGATGGTGCTGGTGAGCTGGGTCAGGTGCTCGAAATCGTCGCTGTGATCCTCGCTCTGGGCGGGCAGCTCCTGCAGCAGGATGCCGGCGGCGCGCGGCTCACCCTGGTGGTAGCCGGTGCGGATCCACAGCTTGGTCGCCAGCTGTTCGGACTGGGCGAAGTAGTGCTCCAGGCAGCCGGCCAGGGTGTCGGCGTCCAGCGCTATGATGCCCTGATAGCGTTCACCCTGCTCCGGGGTGATGGTGATGACCAGCTGACCTTCTCCGATCAGGCTCTGCAGCTTGTCGTCGCTCGGCAGTTCCCCTTCATAGCGGGCCACGCCACGCAGCTGCTGGTTGTTGTCGCCGTTGATGACGGCCAGCCGTACCGGGCCGTTGCCCTGCAGCTGTACCGTGATGGAGCCTTCGAACTTGAGGGTGGCGGTCAGCAGGCTGGTGGCGACCAGCAGTTCACCCAGCAGTTTTTGCACCTGTACCGGGTAGTTCTGGGCCTCAACCACGTGGCGGTAGGTGTGGTCCAGCTGGACCAGCTCGCCCCGGACTTCGTACTCTTCGAACAGATAGCGATACAGGAGATCTTGGTTACTCATCATGCATTCCTGGGTTCTTCGGTGGGGTAAATAGATAAAAACATTAATAAACAGCTGGTTAGGAACTTATTCCGGCAGCTGTCGTCATAAAAGGGCCATCTTGGCGGGTCAATATTGCTTGACCTTGATCAGCTGGCGCCGCTCCTGCTTGTCGGGGCGACGTTCGGGGCTTGGCGCAAACTGGCTGTTGAAGCGGCGTGCCTCGCTGTTTTCGGCCCGCTTTTTCAGGCTGGCCTCGGTCTCTTCATAGAGCTGCTGGGCCAGCGGGGCGGACTTGCGCTGCTCGCTCACCTCGAGCACCCGCACTTCCCGTTCGTCCTGGCCCTGCCAGAAGCGAATGAGGGCGCTGACCTCGACATGCTTGCCCGGTTTGCTGCGCTGGCCGTTGTAATGCACCTTGCCCCCTTCAATCTGGTCGCGGGCCAGGCTGCGGGTCTTGTAAAAACGTGCCGCCCATAACCACTTGTCGAGACGGACCTGGGCTGGGGTTTCTGCAGGGTTCGGCATGGATCGACTCCGGAATGGCTGAAAGGGGTGCCTGATTATACCAGAGGCGGGCCCTGGGATAGAAACAGGGGGGCTGATGGTGTGACGGAATGTCAATTTTCGCAGCTTCATCCCATCCGGTCGGTTGTCTCTGGGTCCATTGCCGTACACAATAGCCAACCGATTTGGATGCCAGAAAATATTGATAAACATGACGCTACCGTTCAGGGATGACTTGTTGAGCTCCCTTCTGGCCCGTTGTAAAACCGTGCCACTCTCCCGATTCAGCCAGCCTCTGTTCTGGCTTCTGCTGCTGTTGCTGGCCCACCAGTGTGCCGGTCTCACCTGGCGTCTGCTGGATCTCGGCAGCCGGCCCGTCAGCCAGTCCTGGCAACCGTCGGTGGTCGCCAATCAGAGCCAGGGTGCAAACCGGCTCGACCTGAGCGGCGTCAGCCGGCTGGCGCTGTTCGGCAAGGCCAAACAGCAGGCCCAGGCGGCCGATGTTGTCGCAGCCGATGCTCCCAAGACCCAGCTCAACGCCCAGCTGAACGGCGTGCTGGCGAGCTCGGATCCCGCCAAATCCATTGCCATCATCGCCCACAACGGGCTGCAGAACTCCTACGGCATCGGTGATCTCATCGATGGTACCCAGGCCAAGATCCGCCAGGTGTTCCCGGATCGGGTCATCATCGAGCGGGACGGCCGCGACGAAACCCTGATGCTGGACGGGGAGGAGTACGGCAAGCCGCTGCCCAAGCCGGGCAACCAGGATGGCAAGCTCTCCTCGGTGCGCAACGAGCTGATGGGCAACCCCGGCAAGATCACCGATTACCTCAATATTTCCCCGGTCCGGGTCGATGGCCGCATGGTCGGCTATCGCCTCAATCCGGGCAGCAATCCGGAACTGTTCAATCAACTGGGGCTGGTCGCCAACGACATGGCGGTCAGCATCAATGGGCTGGATCTGCGGGATAACGCTCAGGCCATGCAGGCGATGCAGCAGGTGGCTGGCGCAACGGAAATGACCGTCACCGTCGAGCGGCAAGGACAGCTCTACGACGTTTATGTCGGCTTGTCAGAATAATGATTTGGAGTAGCACCAAGAATGATAAATAAAGGGAAGGGCTGGCGTCTGGCCACCGTGGCTGCGGCGCTGATGATGGCAGGTTCTGCCTGGGCCACCGAATATTCCGCCAGCTTCAAGAATGCCGACATCGAAGAGTTCATCAACACGGTCGGCAAGAACCTGAACAAGACCATCATCATCGAGCCTTCGGTGCGCGGCAAGATCAACGTCCGCAGCTATGACCTGCTCAACGAAGACCAGTACTACCAGTTCTTCCTGAGCGTGCTCGATGTCTATGGCTTCGCCGTGGTCCCGATGGACAACGGCGTGCTCAAGGTGGTGCGCTCCAAGGATGCCAAGACCTCCGCCATCCCGGTGGTGGACGAGAGCAACCCCGGCAGCGGTGACGAGATGGTGACCCGGGTCGTGCCGGTGCGCAACGTCTCGGTGCGCGAACTGGCGCCGCTGCTGCGCCAGCTCAACGACAACGCCGGCGGTGGCAACGTGGTCCATTACGACCCCTCCAACGTGCTGCTGATCACCGGCCGCGCCGCCGTGGTCAACCGGCTGGTGGAAGTGGTGCGCCGGGTCGACAAGGCGGGCGACCAGGAAGTGGACATCGTCAAACTGAAGTATGCTTCCGCCGGCGAGATGGTGCGGCTGGTGACCAACCTCAACAAGGACGGCAACAACCAGGGCGGCAACACCTCCCTGCTGCTGGCCCCCAAGGTGGTGGCCGACGAGCGCACCAACTCGGTGGTGGTGAGCGGCGAGCCCAAGGCGCGCGCCCGCATCATCCAGATGGTGCACCAGCTTGACCGTGACCTGCAGAGCCAGGGCAACACCCGGGTCTTCTATCTGAAATACGGCAAGGCCAAGGATCTGGTGGAAGTGCTCAAGGGCGTCAGCTCCAGCATCGAGGCGGACAAGAAGGGCGGCGCGGCCACCACCACAGGGGGGGGCGGTGCCAGCATCGGCGGTGGCAAGCTGGCCATCTCCGCCGACGAGACCACCAATGCGCTGGTGATCACCGCCCAGCCGGACGTGATGGCCGAGCTGGAGCAGGTGGTTGCCAAGCTCGACATCCGCCGTGCCCAGGTGCTGGTGGAGGCGATCATCGTCGAGATCGCCGATGGCGACGGCCTCAACCTCGGGGTGCAGTGGGCCAACACCAATGGCGGCGGCACCCAGTTCACCAATACCGGTTTGCCGATTGGTTCGGTGGCCATTGCCGCCAAGGATTACAAGGATAACGGGACCACCACTGGCCTGGCCTCGCTGGCCAAAGAGTTCAACGGTATGGCGGCCGGTTTCTATCACGGCAACTGGGCCGCGCTGGTGACGGCCCTGTCCACCAACTCCAAGAGCGATATTCTCTCCACCCCGAGTATCGTCACTATGGACAACAAGGAAGCCTCCTTCAACGTCGGCCAGGAAGTGCCGGTGCAGAGCGGCTCCCAGAGCTCCACCACCAGCGATCAGGTGTTCAACACCATCGAACGCAAGACGGTGGGGACCAAGCTGGTGGTAACGCCGCAGATCAACGAGGGGGATTCCGTGCTGCTCAACATCGAGCAGGAGGTCTCCAGCGTCGCGAACAAACCAGCCGAGGGAACTGCAACACTTGGCCCGACCTTCGATACCCGCACCATCAAGAATGCGGTGCTGGTGAAGAGCGGCGAGACAGTAGTGCTGGGCGGCTTGATGGATGAGAAAACCAGCGAAACCGTCTCCAAGGTGCCGCTGCTCGGCGATATCCCGGTGCTTGGCTACCTGTTCCGTTCGACCAATAACAGCACCTCCAAGCGCAACCTGATGGTCTTTATCCGGCCCACCATTTTGCGGGATGCCAACATCTACACAGGTGTTTCCAGCAACAAGTACACCGAGTTCCGCTCCGAGCAGCAGGAGGCGGCGGCGCAGGAGGGCTACCTCACCTCGCCCAAGCGCCAGGTGCTGCCCGAGTACAGCCAGGGTGTGACAACATCGCCCGAGGCACAAAAGCAGATTGAACAGATGAAGCAGCACCAGCAGACGACGATCGACTCGGTGCAGCCATTCGTGGGTAACAAGTAATGGCGGCATACCAGCTGGATGGCGTCGACATGCCGGCAGCCCTGCCTGAGCTGCCGTTCGCCTTCGCCCGCAACTTCGGGGTGATCCTGACCGAGCGGCAGGGGGCCCCTGTGCTGCTCTGCCGCCAGGGCGTGACGCCGCAAACCCTGCTGGAAGTACGGCGGGTGGCGGGCTGCGCCTTCACGGTGGAGCAGATGGACGGCGAAGCCTTCGAAGAGCTGCTGATGGCCCACTACCAGCGCGACTCCTCCGAGGCGCGCCAGCTGATGGAGGATCTCGGCAACGAGATGGACTTCTTCGCGCTGGCCGAAGAGCTGCCCCAGAGTGAAGACCTGCTGGATGCCGACGACGACGCCCCCATCATCCGCCTCATCAACGCCATGTTGAGCGAGGCGATCAAAGAAGAGGCGTCCGACATCCACATCGAAACCTTCGAGCGGGCCCTGGTGATCCGTTTTCGCATCGATGGTGTACTGCGGGAGATCCTGCGGCCCCATCGCAAGCTCGCCTCCTTGCTGGTGTCGCGCATCAAGGTCATGTCGCGGATGGACATCGCCGAGAAGCGGGTGCCGCAGGATGGCCGCATCTCGTTGCGCATCGGCGGCCGGGCGGTGGACGTGCGGGTCTCCACCATGCCGTCCAGCTACGGCGAACGGGTGGTGCTGCGACTGCTCGACAAGAACAACGTGCGGCTCGAGCTCAAGCAGCTCGGCATGACGCTGGCCAACCGCAACATCATCAGCGAACTCATTCGCAAGCCTCACGGCATCATTCTGGTGACGGGCCCGACCGGTTCGGGCAAATCGACCACCCTCTACGCGGCCCTCTCCGAGATCAACTCGCGGGATCGCAACATCCTGACCGTCGAAGACCCCATCGAATATGACCTCGAAGGGGTGGGCCAGACCCAGGTCAACAGCAAGGTGGACATGACCTTTGCCCGCGGCCTGCGCGCCATTCTGCGCCAAGACCCGGACGTGGTGATGGTGGGGGAAATTCGTGACCTCGAGACCGCCCAGATCGCGGTGCAGGCGTCGCTGACCGGTCACCTGGTGATGTCGACCCTGCACACCAACACCGCCATCGGCGCCATCACCCGGATGCGGGACATGGGCATCGAGCCCTTCCTGCTCTCCTCCTCACTGCTGGCGGTGCTGGCCCAGCGGCTGGTGCGCACCCTCTGCCCCGATTGCCGCGCGCCGCGCCCCATCACCGAGCAGGAGCGCATTGCCATGGGCATCGAGCTGGCGCCGGATCAGCAGGTGTGGCGGCCGGTGGGCTGCGAGCAGTGCAACCACACCGGCTATCGCGGCCGGACCGGCATCCACGAGCTGGTGGTGATCGACGAAGCGGTGCGCGAGGCGATCCACAGCGCCAGCGGCGAGCTGGCCATCGAGCGGCTGATCCGGGGTCACACCCCCAGCATCCGCCGCGACGGCATCGACAAGGTACTCAAGGGGCAGACCAGCCTCGAAGAGGTGCTGCGCGTGACCCGGGAAGACTGAGATGGCAGCATTCGAATACAAGGCCCTCGACGGCAAGGGACGCAACAAGAGCGGCGTGCTGGAGGGGGATTCCGCCCGCCAGGTACGCCAGCTGTTGCGCGAGCAGGGGCTGACCCCGCTCGAGGTGAACGAGACCACCGAGAAGGCCAAGCGCGAGGCTAACCGCTTCGTGTTGTTCCGCCGTGGTGCCAGCACCGCCGAGCTGGCGATGATCACCCGCCAGCTGGCTACCCTGGTGGGGGCCGGCCTTACCATCGAAGAGGCGCTCAAGGCCGTCGCCGAGCAGTGCGAGAAGGCTCATCTGCGCAGCATGGTAGCCACGGTGCGCAGCAAGGTGGTGGAGGGCTATTCGCTGGCCGATTCGCTGGCGGCCTTCCCCCATGTGTTCGATCAGCTGTTCCGCTCCATGGTGGCAGCCGGCGAGAAGTCCGGTCACCTGGAGAAGGTGCTCAACCGCCTCGCCGACTACACCGAGCAGCGTCAGCACATGCGCACCAAGCTGCTGCAGGCGATGATCTACCCCATCGTATTGACCTGCGTCGCCATTGGCGTCATCTCCATCCTGCTCACCGCCGTGGTGCCCAAGGTGGTGGCCCAGTTCGAACACATGGGCCAGCAACTGCCGGCCACCACCCGCTTCCTCATCGGTACCAGCGAGCTGATGCAGCACTACGGCCTCTGGTTCCTGTTGCTGCTGCTGGTGGGCGGCTTTGTCTGGCGCTGGTGGCTGACCGACGACAAGCGTCGCCGTCACTGGCACCAGTTGATCCTGCGCCTGCCGGTGATCGGTCGGGTCAGCCGCGGTCTCAACACCGCCCGTTTCGCCCGCACCTTGAGCATCCTCAACGCCAGCGCCGTGCCGCTGCTGGAGGGGATGAAGATCTCCGGCGAAGTGCTCTCCAACGACTTTGCCCGCATGCGCATCGGTGAGGCCACCGAGCGGGTGCGGGAGGGGACCAGCCTGCGCAAGTCGCTGGATGAAACCAAAATTTTTCCGCCCATGATGCTGCACATGATCGCCTCCGGCGAGCAGAGCGGCGAGCTCGACAACATGCTGGAGCGGGCGGCGGACAACCAGGATCGGGAGTTCGAAACCCAGGTGAACATCGCCCTCGGGGTGTTCGAACCCATGTTGGTGGTCTCCATGGCCGGGGTGGTGCTGTTTATCGTGATGTCGATCCTGCAGCCGATCCTTGAGCTCAACAATATGGTGAATTTGTAAGGTTTGGACGTTCGAATACGCTTCGCTATTCGAACCTACCAATCCAATCAACTCCGTAGGTTCGATTAGCCGACAGGCGTCATCGAACGATCGAGGTTTAACAATTTATCGTTGATGGTTCATGCCATCTCATTTCGTGAGGGAGTAAGTCATGCAAAAGCGTCGTCAATCGGGTTTTACCCTGCTGGAAGTGATGGTGGTCATCGTGATCCTGGGGATCCTGGCCAGCCTGGTGGTGCCCAACCTGATGGGCAACAAGGAGAAGGCGGACCAGCAGAAAGCGGTCTCCGACATAGTGGCGCTGGAAAACGCCCTCGACATGTACAAGCTGGACAACAACCGCTACCCGACCACCGAACAGGGGCTGGACGCGCTGGTCAACAAGCCGACCGCCGCACCTGAGCCGCGCAGCTACCGGGAAGGGGGCTACATCAAGCGCCTGCCGCAGGATCCCTGGGGCAACCCGTACCAGATGCTGAGCCCGGGCCAGTTCGGCAAGATCGACATCTTCTCCATGGGGCTGGATGGCGAAGCCGGTACCGATGACGACATCGGCAACTGGAACCTGAAGGATTTCCAATAAGTGATCCCGCCGCGTCGCGCTCACCGAGTCATGCCGGGGCTGCCTGAATGAAGGTGGCCTCTTCTGCCCGTCGCCATGTTGATGGGTCGGCTCGAGGCCACTGCCATGCAGTTGAGGCTGGTGCCATGAAACGTAGTCGCCAGGCCGGTTTTACTCTGCTGGAAGTATTGCTGGTCGCCATGTTGATGGGACTGGTGGCCACTGCCGTCACCCTCAGCATGGGCGGCGCCAGGGGGGATAGAGAGCTCGACAAGCAGGCGCGCCGCTTCATGGCCGTGCTGCAGCAGGCGCAGGAGTACTCGGTGATGGATGGCCGGCTGGTGGGCCTGCGTGTCGAGGACAACGGCTGGCAGTTCATGCAGCGCGCGGCCAAGGATCGCAAGTGGCAGGTGATGAGCGGCGACAAGCTGCTGGATCGGGTCGAGTTGCCCGACAACATGCGGCTGGCCATCGAGCTCGAGGGCTTCAGCTGGCGGACCGAATCCGACGAGAAGTACGAGAAGGGGCGCGACGAGAAGGAGCGCACCCCGCAGGTGTTCATCTTTCCCGGTGGCGAGCTGACCCCCTTCGTGCTGACCCTGACCCAGCAGGACGACGATCTGCGCTATGTGCGCACGGTCAAGGCGGACGAGTTCGGCCGCCTGCGCCTGCTGCAGGACGAGGAGGAAGAGGAATGAACGCCCGTGGCATGACCCTGCTGGAAGTCATGGTGGCGCTGGCGGTGTTCGCCATCGCCGGGCTGGCGGTGATGAAGACCGCCAGCGAGCACCTCTCCGGCCTCAACTATCTGGAACAGAAGACCCTGGCAACCTGGGTGGTGGAGAACCAGCTGGTGCAGCAGAAGCTCGAAGCCAAGTGGCCCGGTGACAGCTGGGTGGAAGGGGACGAGCAGATGGCGGGCCAGACCTGGTACTGGCGCTATCGCGGCGTCGCTACCGCCGATAGCAACTTCAAGGCGCTGGACATGGAAGTGCGCACCGCGCCCAAGGCCGACAGCCCGGTGGCCATGATCCGGACCTATATCAGCCGATGAACCTGAATCCGCTTTTCCCCACGCACCGGCATAAGCGTCAGGCGGGGTTTACCCTGCTGGAGATGCTGGTGGCCATCGCCATCTTTGCCGGCCTGAGCCTGGGCGCCTATCAGGTGCTGCAAGGGGTGCTCACCAGCGACGAGGTGGCCAAGCGCAAGGAGGCTCGTCTCTCCGAGCTGCAACTGGCCTTCTCCGTGCTGGAACGGGACATCACCCAGATGGTGCCGCGCAGCGGCCGCATCGACGGTGAGAACAACAAGGTGCTGCTGGCGGCCTCCCGCTTCGGCCAGCAGAGCGACGACTGGGGCATGGCCTTCATGCGCGGCGGCTGGCTCAACCCGGACGGCATGCTGCCACGCTCCGGCCTGCAGCGGGTCGGCTGGCGCCTCAAGGATCACAAGCTGGAGCGGCTGAGCTACCTCTACCCGGATCCGGTGATCGGCACCGAGCCGCGCATCCAGCCGATGCTGGAGCGGGTGACGGCGCTGCGGCTCTACTTCTACGACAAGGGGGCCTGGAAAGAGGAGTGGACCCAGCGCAACGTGCTGCCCTACGGGCTGGCGGTGGAGCTGGATCTGGAAGACTACGGCACCATCCGCCGCCAGTTCCTGATCGGGGCCGGTGGTCAGAGGGCAGAGAATGGTAACTGAGCGTCATTTTCCCCTGTCCGTCATGGAAGATGACGGCACTATTCGACGTCGCCAGTTCCTGATCGGCGCTGGTGGTCAGAGGGCTGAAAATGGCAGCTGATCGTCGTTTTTCCCGCCCCGGCCGCCAGGGGGGCATGGCCCTGCTGGTGGTGCTGCTCATCCTGTCGGTGATGGTGATCATCGCCAGCAACATGAGCGGCCGGTTGCAGCTGGAGCTGCGCCGCACCGCCAACCTCACCGCCGGCAAGCAGGCCTGGTGGTATGCCATGTCGGCGGAGGCGCTGGTGAGCAAGGTGCTGGCCCAGGATTTCAAGGACGACCCCAACGTGGTCAGCCTGGGGCAGAACTGGGCACGCCAGGATGCGGTCTTCCCGGTGGATGACGGCAAGCTCACCGGCCGGGTGCGTGATCTGCAATCCTGCTTCAACCTCAACAGCCTGAGCGTGCCGTTGAAGGACGGGATCAGCGGCGACGATCTGGAGAAGCAGCCCTATCCGGTCAAGGTGTTCAAGGCGCTGCTCAAGCAGCTCGAGGTGGAAGATTACGAGGCGGTGCAGCTGACCGATGCCATCCGCGACTGGACCGACAAGGATACCGTGCTGGTGTCGAGCTACGGCGCCGAGGATGCCTATTACGAAGGGCTCACTCCCCCTTATCTGACTGCCAACCAGTGGATGCTCGGCACCGACGAGCTGCGGGCGGTGCGCGGGGTGAGCGCCAAGCTGTACGCCCGGCTGGCGCCCTATGTGTGCGCCCTGCCCAACGACAAGCTGGTGGTGAACGTCAACACCATCCGGCCGGAGCAGTCGGCCCTGCTGGTGGCGCTCTATCTGGACAAGGTGGGGCTGGACGATGCCAAGCGGGTGCTGACCAGCCGCCCCCAGAAGGGGTGGAAGAACAAGAAGGAGATGACGGACCAGATGCCACTGCAGGTGAGCTCCATTCCGGGGCTGGATGCGGCGCTGGACGTCAAGAGCAGCTATTTCGAGGCCAGGCTGATTGCCGAGGTGGGTGACACCCGGGCCCGGCTGGAGAGCGTCTTCGTGCGCGGCAAGGACAACAAGCTGGTGATGCTGCGCCGTCTGAACGGCGGCGCCGAATAACAAGGGAGGCGGGCGACGGCCGTTGGCCGGCCCGCGCCATCCCCCTATTGGACTGCAGCCCATGGCTGCGCGCCCGCCCATCCCGAGGGATGCGAGCGAGCATGGCAGGAGAGACATTAGTGAGCGAGAGTCTGGTCATCCGTCTGGGGACCAATGCGCAGCAGCCGGTCGAGTGGCTGGTGTGGTCGGGTGGGGAAGAGGAGGTGATCGCCTCCGGTACCCTGGCCTCGGCCCATGCCCTTGGCGAGCTGCAGGAGCGGGCCGGTGGCCGCCCGGCGGTGGTGCTGGTGCCCGGCAGCGATCTTATCTTCCGGCGGGTGAGCCTGCCGGGCAAATACAGCCGCCAGTCCGCGGCCGCCTTGCCCTATCTGCTGGAGGAGCAAATCGCCTCCGACGTGGATGAGCTGCACCTGGTGGTGCTGGGTCATCAGGGTCACGAGGTGGACCTGATGGCGGTCGACAAGGAGAAGATGCAGACCTGGCTCGGCTGGCTGGAGCAGGCCGGTCTCAAGAGTCGGCAACTGCTGCCGGACGTGCTGGCGCTGCCGCTGGCGAGCGAGGGCTGGTCGGCGCTGCAGCTGGGCAAGGAGTGGCTGGTCCGCCAGGGCCCCTGTCAGGGCATCGTCGCCGACGAGCCGCTGCTGGCTATGTTGCTGGCGGCGGAGCCGGCATCGGTGACCATTCACAGCCATACCCCGCCGCCGGCCATTGCGGCGGCCAGCTGGCATGCGGCCGATCCCGAGCTGCCCATGCTGTTGCTGGCCCGTGGCGCGCTCGCCAGTCAGGCCAACCTGCTGCAGGGCCCCTACCGGCCGCAGACCGAATACTCCCGCTACTGGCAGCAGTGGCGCAAGGTGGCGGTGGTGGCCGGAGCGCTGCTGGTGGTGGCGTTCGCCCAGCGCGGCGTGCAGCTCTATCAGCTGACGGAGCAGGACAAGGCGCTCAAGGCGGAGATCCGGCAGGTCTACACCCGGATCTTCCCGGGGGAGAGCCGCATCGTCAACGTACGCAGTCAGATGACCCAGCACCTCCAGCAGCTGGGGCAGACGCCGCAGGACGGGGTGCTGATGGTGCTGACCGAGCTGGCGCCCACCTTCGCCGAAGTGCCCGGCCTCAAGCCCGAGGTGCTGCGTTTCGACGCGGCTCGCGGCGAGCTCAGGCTGCAGGTGACGGCCCCCGGTTTTGCCGAGATCGAGCGTTTTCGCGAGCTGGCCGGCAAGCGCTTCGACGTGCAGCAGGGGGAGGTGCGCAGCACCGAAGGCAAGGTTGAAGGGGCACTGGTGCTGAAGGGTAAATCATCATGATGGACAAACTACAAGGCTGGTGGCGCGGCATCAGCGCCCGCGAGCAGCGGCTGGTGGCAGTGGGCGGCAGCGTGCTGTTGATCGGCTTCTGCTACTGGGTCATCTGGCAGCCCATCGGCAATCGCATCGACGAGCGGGAGCGGCAGGTATTGAGCCAGCAGCAGACCCTCGCCTGGCTGAAAGAGAAGGGTGAAGAGGTGCTGGCGCTGCAGGGTGGCCAGGGCCGCCAGCTCGATACCAGCGGCACCCTGGAAGGGGTGGTCAACCGCACCGCCTTCAACCAGAAGATCAAGATTGCCCGGTTGCAGCCCCAGGGCCAGGAGCTGCAGGTGTGGATCGACACGGTGGCGTTCGATGACTTGCTGATCTGGCTGGCGACCCTGGCGGATCGCCATGGCGTGCAGGTGCAGGTGATCGAGGTGGCCCGCGAGAATCTGGCGCCCGGTCTGGTCAAGGTACGCCGCTTGCAGCTGAGCCGTCCCCAATGAAACAACGCGTCCTGAGCAGGGCCCCGCGCCTGATCGGGCGTTTGCAGTCGAGTCGTTTTCTATGAAGCAAAGAGTGCTGATTGCCGTGCTGTTTCTGGCGGCCTATCTGGTTTTCCTGCTGGCCAAGCTGCCGGCGTCACTGGTGGTGCGCTACTTGCCGCTACCGCCCCTGGTACAGCTGGAAGGGGTTAGCGGTACCCTCTGGAGCGGCCAGGTTGCCCGCCTGCAATACGCCAGCGAGTCGCTGACCCAGCTGCGCTGGGAGCTCAACGGCTGGTCGCTGCTGCGTTTTGCCCCTGAGGTGTCCCTGCGCTTTGGCGAGCGCAGCGGTCTCAACGGGCAGGGGGTGGTTGGCTGGAGCGGCGCCGCCTTTGGCCGCGACATCACCCTCAATGTGCCGGCCCCCTGGCTGTTGGCGCGGGTGCCGATGCAGTTGCCCGTGCCGGTGACGGTGGCCGGCCAGCTGCAGCTCAAGCTCGATCAGGTTGCCCAGGGCAACCCCTGGTGCGACAACCTCTACGGCAACCTCTACTGGTACGGGGCCGATGCCGATACCCCGGCCGGCAAGCTGGTGCTGGGGGATCCCGAGATCAAGCTGACCTGCATCGACTCCCGGCTGGTGGCCGAGCTCAAGCAGGGCTCGGAGGCGGTGCAGGTGCAGGGCAAGCTGGAGCTGCAGGCCAATCGCCAGTACCTGTTCCAGGGCACGTTGAAACCCGGGCCCGAGTTGCCGGAGCAGATGAAGCAGGGGCTGCCCTTCCTCGGCCAGCCCGACGGTCAGGGGCGCTTCCCGCTGCGCTATCAGGGCCGCATCTGACGGCCTTGTTGTCTGAGCTGGCAAGCATCAACACCACCCCGCCCCGGCGGGGTGGTGTCGTTATGGGGCCGCGGCGGCCGGCGCCGTGATGAGGTGATTGAGGAAGAAGCTAAACAGCTCGGCCCGCGAGCGCAGGTGCAGCTTGGCGTAGAGGTGCTTGCGGTGATTCTTCACCGTGCCGCTGCCGATGCCGAGCGCACCGGCAATTGCCTCGGTGTCGAGCCCCTGCAACAGCAATCCCGCCACCTGACGCTCGCGGCGAGTGAGGCTTGCGCCCCCCACGCTGGCGATGGCCTGCTCCACCGTCGCTTTGAGATCGGCGCCACCCGGTAGCATCGGGCTCTGGGCCAGCAGGGTGGCTCCCTCCCGCCAGTGCTGGCGGCACAGCGAATGGACCAGCGGAAACAGCGCCTCCAGCCGGGCCAGCTCGTCACGGCTGAGGCTGCTGCGCTTGTCGAGGCGGCCCAGAAACAGCATCAGGGTGAAGCCGCCGCGCACCGGCAGGATCAGCCCCACCTCCTCCTGCCAGCCGGTGGCCTGATAGAAGTGGTGGCGATACTCGGGGTCGAGCCGCCCGCGCGACACCTGCGCCAGGGTCCAGACCCCGGCAGGTAAGCCCTGCTCCAGCGCCTGCATAAAGGGATCCTGACTGAAGTGGCGGGTGAGGTAGCGATCGAACAGCAGGGCCCGCTGGTGGTGCAGGTTGTCGTAGAGGTAGACGGGGCGCTGCCCCACCCCGAGCAGCAGAGCGCAGTCGAACGCCACCTGCTGCTGGATGAGGCGCACCAGGGCCGCCGGAAAGGCGCTGCCGTGCAGGGCATCGACGACGGCGGTGAGGTTCGTGGTCAGCGAATCTGCGGTGAGGGGTTGGGTCATGGCGATGGCTTCCGGGTGGCGGGCAGGCTCCCCGCGATGGTCACACGATAGCCGGATGCTAGCACGAGAGTGGCAAAACTGTCCCTTAGGGGACATATTCGGCGCAGACCAAAGCAGCGAGGATGTGGCCTTTTCCCCCTGCTGTTGGAGACCCCATGATCAACCCCCACCTGCTCGATGAGCTGACCCGACGCGGCCTGGTGGCCCAGAATTCCGACCCGGTGGCGCTGGACTCTCACCTCGCCACCCCGCGCACCGTCTACTGCGGGTTCGATCCCACCGCTGGCAGCCTGCACATCGGCCATCTGGTGCCGCTCTTGATGCTGCGCCGCTTCCAGCTGGCGGGCCACACTCCGGTGGCGCTGGTGGGCGGTGCCACCGGCCTTATCGGCGATCCCAGCTTCAAGGCGACCGAGCGCAACCTCAACAGCGCCGAGACGGTGCAGAGCTGGGTAGCAAGTCTGTCGGCCCAGATAAAAGCGCTGCTGCCAGCGAGCGAAGGGCTGGCGGCGCCGCTGCTGGTCAACAACGCCGACTGGATGGGGCAGATGTCCGCCCTCGATTTTCTGCGCGACATCGGCAAGCACTTCTCGGTCAACGCCATGCTGGCCCGCGAATCGGTGCGCCAGCGGCTGGCCCGCCCGGATCAGGGCATCTCCTTCACCGAGTTCTCCTACGCCCTGCTGCAATCCCAGGACTTCGCGGTGCTCAACCAGCGCCTCGGCTGCACCCTGCAGATCGGCGGCAACGATCAGTGGGGCAACATCACCAGCGGCATGGACCTCACCCGCCGCCTCCATCAGGCCCAGGTCTATGGCATGACGCTGCCGCTCATCACCAAGGCGGACGGCACCAAGTTTGGCAAGACCGAAGGGGGCGCTATCTGGCTCGACCCGGCGCTCACCTCGCCCTACGCCTTCTACCAGTTCTGGCTCGGCACCGCGGACGAGGATGTCTACCGCTTCCTGCGCTACTACAGCTTTATGCCGCTGAGCGAGATTGAGGCGCTGGAGGCGGAGGATGCGAAGCGACAGGGACGCAAGCTGGCGCAGCAGGTGCTGGCCGACGAGCTGACCGAGCTGGTGCACGGCAAGGGGGCGCTGGCAGCGGCGCAGCGTATCAGCGAGCAGCTGTTCAGTGGCGAGGTGGCCCGCCTTGGTGAGAGCGATCTGGCCCAGCTGGCGCAGGATGGCATGCCGAACTGCCGTATCGAGGGAGAAACCGATCTGGTGACCCTGCTGGTAGAGAGCGGTCTGGCCAACTCGAAGCGGATCGCCCGCGAGCTGCTGGCGGCAGGGGCCATCAGCCTCAACGGCGAGATCCGCCGGGATGAGCGACTGACAGCGGCCGACTGGCTGTTCGGCCGCTACCTGCTGCTGCGCCGGGGCAAGAAACAGTACCGGCTGGTGACGTGGCAGGGGTGAGGAGACCCGGGATCGACAAGGGCTGCCTGGGCAGCCCTTTTGTTTATCCGTCAGTTCGGTGAGAGCTGCTCCCCTGCATCTCGGCTTACATGGCCAGTGGCAATAGCTCGGCGTAATCACGGATCGCCGGGAAGGCTGTGATGTGCTGCTCGGGCTGGCAGCTGTCCGGGTTCTGGATGGCGAGCTGATAGCCGATGCCGTAGTCGGCGGCGGCACGCAGGATCCGCTCGCTGTCATCCACGAACAGAGTGCGGGCCGGGTCGAACGCCAGCCGCTCGACCAGTGCCCGCCAGCAGTGCTGGCTCTCCTTCGACCAGCCCAGTTCGTGGGTGCTCACCATCAGATCGAGGTGGCCGGCCAGCCCCAGCTGCGCATCCTTCACCGACAGGCTGGCGGGGTGGGCATTGGTGAAGAGCACCAGCTGCTTGCCCGCCGCCCGCAGCGCGGCCAGGAAGGGGATGACGTGGGGCCGCCACTGGATCTTGGCCAGGATCTCCTGCTTGAGGGCTCGTATGTCGAGCCCCAGCGTCTCGCTCCAGTAGTCCACGCAGTACCAGTTGAGGGTGCCGCTGACGGCCTGGTAGTGCGCCTCGATCTGCACTCTGGCCTCGGCCAGCGGCAGGCCGAGTCGCTCGGCATAGCGCTCGGGTACCAGCTGCTGCCAGAGGTGGTTGTCAAAATGGAGATCGATCAGGGTGCCATCCATATCGAGCAGGACAGTGTCTATCTGGTGCCAGGGCAGGGGAGTCGGCATGGGGCCTCGGTGGTCGGGTCGGAACGGGCGGGCATTATAACGGATTTTTCCCGCCGCTTTCCCAACCTTGCCCCGTGGTGTTCGAGAGGGGAGTCGTTTACTCTTGAAACACGATTTTTTAACGAGCAGCCAGCCCCGATGAGTGACCTCCACCAACGCAAACCCGTCCACCTCAGCGTCGACACCATGGCGCATGACAAGAGCAAGCCGGAGATCCTCAAGGCCGAGATCGTGGCCGAGAGCCGGCTGTTCAAGGTGGAGTCGCTCCACCTCAAGTTTTCCAACGGCGAGGAGCGGGTCTACGAGCGGATGCGCGGCGGCAACCGGGGCGCCGTCATGGTGGTGCCCCTGTTTGATGCCCACACCTTGCTGCTGGTGCGCGAGTACGCGGCGGGTACCCACTCCTACGAGCTGGGCTTTCCCAAGGGACTGATCGACCCGGGCGAAGATGCCTTCGAGGCGGGCAACCGGGAGTTGATGGAGGAGGCCGGCTTCGGCGCCAACAGCCTGACCCTGCTCAAGCAGGTGTCGCTGGCGCCGGGCTACTTCTCCAGCCGGATGGACATCTTGCTGGCACGGGATCTCTTCCCCGAGCAGCGGGTGGGCGACGAGCCCGAGCCCCTCGAGGTGATCCCCTGGCCGCTGACCCGGATCGACGAATTGCTGGCGCGACCCGACTTCACCGAGTCGCGCAGCATCAGTGCGCTGCTGCTGGCCCAACGCTGGCTGGCGGAGCAGGCAGAGTAGCCCGCAGACGGGCAGTTTGAATACAGAGGATAACAAGATGCAGGAGTTGTTGGCCTGGGTGCCGGGGGTCAAGGAAATCGCGCGCGAAGCGGGCAGGATCCTTCACGAAATCTATCACGGCGGTCAGTTCGAGCGTCAGCTGAAGGAGGATGCGACCCCGGTCACCAGTGCCGATCTTGCTGCCGATGCCTACCTCAAACAGGCGCTGTCGGCGCTCACTCCCCACGTTCCCGTGCTGACCGAAGAGGCGGCCGACATCCCCTTCAGCCAGCGCGCCAACTGGCGCCAGTACTGGCTGGTGGATCCCCTTGACGGTACCGGCGAGTTCATCGCCGGCAGCGGTGACTTCGCCACCCTGATCGCCCTGGTGCAGGACAACGTGCCGGTGCTCGGCGTCATCTATGCCCCCGAATCGAACGTGCTCTACTGGGCGGTGCGCGGTCATGGCGCCTTCAAGGAGGCGAACGGCGAGGTGCATCCCATCAGTGCCATGCACCACGAGCACGATCAGCCCGATTCGCTGGTGGTGGCCATCAGCCGTCGCCAGAAGCTGGAGAACCTGACCCGCCGCCTCAACCCGGCCATCAACTACGAGCTGATCCCGCTCGGCTCCAGCTCGCTCAAGTCCTGTCTGGTGGCGGAAGGGGCGGCCGACTGCTACGTACGGCTCGGCCCCACCGGCGAGTGGGACACCGCCGCCGCCCAGTGCATCGTCGAGGCGGCCGGTGGCCGCATCCTCAGCCTGGCGCTGCAGCCGCTGCGCTACAACGAGACGGAGTCGCTGGAGAACCCGGACTTCATCGTGATGGGGGATCCGGATCTCGCCTGGGGCAGCATTCTGGCGCACTGAGCGGGTGAACAGGTCATCATTGACGGCAATCAGGCGGCCCATGGCCGCCTGATTGCTTGGTGTGATCCGCTGGTTTCATCGGGAATGAACAGAAATATCCGCTGGCAAAGCGCGGGAATGACAGTGAATCATCACAAGAGAGGGCGACGGAATGGCACGATTTTTCAGGTAATTCTGAAAACGATCATTTGGCCAAAATAAAAAATTGACCAATAGTGAAAATTTGGTTTTAAATTTCATTTTTTCAACATAATTCAGTTTTACTCATTTATGTGATCCCGATTCCATTCCCAATCTCACTGGCTGAAGCCCGTAATGGTAGTGATATGTTTCAGGGTGGACTTTTGAGAATTAAATCCCGATAAACCACAATTAACTCAGATTAAAACACTGACAAAAAGTGAATTAGTAATGAGTTTATCTGTAGATGTCACCAAGGAGCTGTCCGGTTCCTGCTCCACCACCGTCAGCGCCACCCCCTGGCGCCGCCACGACACCCACTGGGTCATCAGCCTGTTTGGTACCGCCGTCGGTGCCGGCATCCTGTTCCTGCCCATCAATCTGGGTCTGGGCGGGATCTGGCCTCTCATCATTGTCTCCGTGCTGGCCGGCCCCATGACCTTCCTGGCCCACCGCGGGCTGGCGCGCTTCGTGCTTTCTTCTTCGCGCCCCCACGCCGACTTCACCGAGGTGGCCCAGGAGCACTTCGGCAAGATGGCCGGCCGCCTCATCTCGGCGCTCTACTTCCTCTCTATCTTCCCGATCCTGCTCATCTACGGGGTCGGGCTGACCAACACGGTGGAGAGCTTCATGATCAATCAGCTCGGCATGGATGCCCCGAACCGGGTGATGCTCTCCGGCCTGCTGGTGTTCGCCATGATCGCCGTGATGCTGGCCGGCGAGAAGGCGATGCTGCGCGCCTTTGCCGTCATGGTCTATCCACTGGCGGCCATCCTGGCGGCGCTCTCCTGCTACCTGATCCCCCAGTGGCAGTGGCCGCAGCTGGGCAGCCTGGAGGGCGGCAGCTTCCTCAACACCGTCTGGCTGGCGCTGCCGGTCACCGTGTTCGCCTTCAGCCACGCCGCCGCCATCTCCGGCTTTGCCAACGTGCAGCGCCGGGAGTACGGCGAGCAGGCGGAAGCCAAGAGCAGCCTGATCCTGCGCAACACCACCGTCATGCTGGTGGGCTTCGTGCTGTTCTTCGTCTTCTCCTGCGTGCTGAGCCTTTCGCCGGCCCAGCTGGCCGAGGCCAAGGCCCAGAACGTATCGGTGCTCTCCTATCTCGCCAACATCACCGACAATCCGGTGATCGTGACCCTGGGGCCGCTCATCGCCTTCATCGCCATCAGCTCCTCCTTCCTCGGCCACTTCCTTGGTGCCCGCGAGAGCCTGAAAAGCCTGATCGCCAAGCCCACCGGCCTGTCGCTGGCCAAGGCAGACCGGCTCGGCATCGCCCTGATGTTCTTCTCCATCTGGGGCGCCGCCATCATCAACCCGGGTATCCTGGGACTGATGGAGACCCTCTCCGGCCCGGTGATCGCCATGATCCTGTTCATCATGCCGGTGGTGGCCATCTACAAGGTGGAGGCGCTGGCCCGCTTTCGCCACCGCTGGGCCAACGGCTTCATCCTGCTGACCGGCGCGCTGGCGGTGTCGGCATTGATCTTCAGCCTGTTGAAGTAACGGCGAGCAACCAGCAGCAAAAAAAGAGAGAGGCGACCCCAGGGTCGCCTCTCTTGTATTTGTATTTGTCCGGTAGTGGCCTCAGCCGAGCTTGGCGCCATTCTCCACCGCCTGCTCGGGGATGGCGATCACCACTGCGCCGTCCGGCCGGTAGAAACCGGTCAGCAGAAACTCCGACTGGATCGGGCCTATCTGCTTGGGGGGGAAGTTCACCACGGCGACGATCTGGCGGCCCACCAGCGTCTCCGGTTGATAGAGGTCGGTGATCTGGGCGCTGCTCTTGCGCACCCCGAGCTCGGGGCCGAAATCCGCCCACACCTTGTAGGCCGGGCGGCGCGCCTCGGGGAAGGGCTCGACCCGCACCAGGGTGCCCACCCTGAGCTCCACCATCTCGAAATCCTGCCAGCTTATGGTCTGCATCTTGGCTCCTCGTTGCCCATACCTTGCATGAGCCTCAGCATGCCTCGAAACCACCTGCGCCGTCTTCGGCAAACGGCCGCCCGGTTACGGCAAGCGGCCGTTTTGTTGGCGCCAGAGGGAAGGGGTCAGTCCGGTTTCGGCCAGGAAGCGCTCGCCGAAGGCCCCCTGATTCTGGTAACCGCAGCGGCTGGCCACGTCGCCGACGGGCAGGGCGGTGTGGGCGAGCAGGGTACGCGCCAGCACCATGCGCCGCGCCCGGATGTAGTGGGAGACGCTCATCCCCACCTGCTGCTGGAAGGCGTGTTTGAACTGGCTCTGGCCGAGGCAGGCGATGGTGGCCAGCCGCTCGTTGCTGAGAGGTTCGGCGAGATGTGCCTCGATATGGCGCTGCACCTTGCCGATGCGCGGGGCGAGGCGGGCACGGCCGCGCGAGCCTGCCTGCTGCGCCTCTGCCAGCAGACCCAGCCACACCTGCTCCATGCCGGCCACGTGGCGCCCCTCGGCCACCATGCGGTGCAGGAAGGCGAGGTAGTGGCGCTGAGCCTCATCCAGCTCGATGAAGGGGCGCTCTCCCAGCTCGCCGGGCAGCCAGTGACTCTCCTGCACCAGAAACGAGAGTGCCGGGTCGGCGGCGTAGTCGTGCCGCTCACCGGGGGCGATGATGCAGGCAAAGCCGGGCGCGAGCCGCCGCCCCTGGCCCTGCACCTCGATCTCGATGGGACCGTCGAGGGGGATCACCAGCTGGGCATGGTCGTGGCTGTGGCTGCAGACGTCGCTCTGGTAGCGACGCAGGCTGAAAGGGGCGGATAGCGATGACGCGGCCTGGGGCCGCGTCATCGAAGGGGGTTTGCTGTTTGGCATCTGCTGCAGGATTACTCGGCGTCGAAATCTTCGATCTCTTTGCCCAGCGCTTCCATGATGGCACGCGCCTCGGCGGGGACGCTGTCCGGATGATCCTTGCGCAGATCTTCGTCGCAGGGCAGCGGCTGACCGGTGAAGGCGTGCAGGAAGGCTTCGCAGAGCAGCTCGCTGTTGGTCGCATGACGCAGGTTGTTCACCTGGCGACGGGTGCGTTCATCGGTCAACACCTTCAGCACCTTGAGCGGGATCGAGACGGTAATCTTCTTGACCTGTTCGCTCTTCTTACCGTGTTCCGCGTAGGGGCTGACGTAGTCGCCGTTCCACTCTGTACCCATGATCCACCTGTTCTCATTTAGCCGTGAGCGCGGATTTTAACCCTTAAGGAATTTAATGGCAATCCAACAGCAAAGCCATTTAGACGTCTAGAGGTGTTGACGGCCTTTTTAAGCTGGCGTAGTGTGGTTCACCATGAGCCTGCAATGGCGGGATGGCGCGTGGCAGAAACAGCATGCCAGCGTGTGAAGAGACATCAAGGAGAGTGACATGACCCACAAGGCCACCCAAGCAGTGCGCACCGGGATTGAGACTGACCAGCAACACGGTGCCGTGGTGCCGCCCATCTACCTCTCCAGCAACTACACCTTTGCCGACTTTGGCGAGCCCCGTCAATACGATTATGCCCGCTCCGGCAACCCGACCCGCACCAATCTGGCGGACGCCCTGGCGGCGCTGGAAGGGGGCGCCGGCGCCGTGGTGACCGGCACCGGCATGGGGGCCGTCCATCTGGTCACCACCGCCCTGCTCAAGGCGGGGGATCTGCTGATCGCTCCCCACGACTGCTACGGCGGAACCTGGCGCCTGTTCGAGTACCTGGCGGCCAAGGGCCACTACCGGGTGCAGTTCGTCGATCAGGGGGATGCGGCGGCACTGGCCGAAGCGCTGGCCCAGCAGCCGGCGCTGGTGTGGGTCGAGACCCCCTCCAACCCGCTGCTGCGGGTGGTGGACATCGCCGCCATCGCCGAGGCGTCCCACGCGGCGGGCGCCAAGGTGGCGGTGGACAACACCTTCCTCTCGCCACTGCTGCAACAGCCGCTGGCGCTGGGGGCCGATCTGGTGGTGCACTCCACCACCAAGTACATCAACGGCCACTCCGACGTGGTGGGCGGGGTGGCGATCGCCAAGGAACCCGAGCTGGCCGACTCCCTGGTGTGGTGGGCCAACTGTCTGGGGCTCACCTCCGGGGCGTTTGACTCCTACCTCACCCTGCGCGGCCTGCGCACCCTGGCCCCCAGGTTGCGCGCCCATCAGGAGAACACCGACCGCATCCTCGCCTTCCTGCAGCAGCAGCCACTGGTCAAGCGCATCTATCACCCCAGCCTGCCGAGCCATCCGGGCCACGATATTGCGCGCCGTCAACAGTCCGGCTTCGGCGCCATGCTAAGTTTTGAGCTCGATTGCAGCGAGGCGGGCATTCGCGCCTTCCTGGCGGCCCTCACCCTCTTCTCGGTGGCCGAATCCCTCGGCGGGGTGGAGAGTCTGGTGGCCCATCCGGCCAGCATGACCCACAGGGCCATGACCCCGGCCGCCCAGCAGGCGGCAGGCATCAGCAGCCAGCTGCTGCGCCTGTCGGTCGGTATCGAGCACGGTGAGGATCTGGTGGCCGATCTGGCCGCGGCGTTTGCACAGGCACAGCAGGTGGCGAAGTAATGGAAAAGCAGCAACAAGGAGAGATCGCGTTGGCAACAGAAGCAGGCTTGAAGCGACGTCACGTCCACAAATTCGGTGGCAGCAGTCTGGCGGATCCGGTCTGTTATCGCCGGGTCGCCAGCATTCTCGAACAGCAAGCCGAGCAGCAGGGGGGCGGGCGAGAGCTGGTGGTGGTCTCCGCCGCCGGCAAGACCACCAACCGGCTGATCCAGCTGGTGGAGCTGGCCGAAGCAGGCGATGAAGCTGCCGGCGAGGCCATCTCGGCCCTGCAGGCCTATCAGCAGAGCCTGATCGACGGCCTGCTGGAAGGTGAACTGCAGCTTGATCTGAGCAAGCAGCTGGCCGACGACATGCAGCTCATCGCCAAGACGCTTGAGGGGCAGTTTGACCGCTTCGAGCGCAACGGCCTGCTCGCCTTTGGCGAGGTGTGGTCGGCGCGCCTGCTGGCGGCCCTGCTCACCAGCCGCGGCGACAAGGCCATCTGGCTCGATGCCCGCAGCTTCCTGCGCGCCGAGGATGGCGCCCTGGTCAAGGTGGATACTGCGCTGTCCAGCGAACTGCTCAAGGCGCGGCTGGCGGAACACGCCGGGCGCATCGTGGTGACCGGCTTCATCGCTGCCGACATGGAAGGCCGCTCCCTGCTGCTCGGTCGCAACGGTTCCGACTACAGCGCCAGCCTGTTGGCGCTGCTGGCGGACGGCGAATCCACCACCATCTGGAGCGACGTGGCCGGGGTCTACAGCGCCGACCCGCGCCGGGTGAAGGAGGCGCGTCTGCTGGAGCGCCTGAGCCTCGCCGAAGCCAACGAGCTGGCCCGCCTCGGCTCCTCGGTCTTGCACTCCCGTACCCTGCAACCGGTGGCCGACAGTCGTCAGCGCCTCACCCTGCGCTGCAGCTACAACCCGGACGAGGGCTGCACCCACATCCTGCGCCGCGCCCCCCGCTCCGGCGGTGCCCGCATCGTCTCCTCGGTGGATCAGATCGCCCTCATCGAGCTGAAGGTGCTGCCACAAACCAACTATGAGCAGACGGTGGCCACCATCGAGGCCCATCTGGCCCGCCATCGCCTCAACCCGCTCACCCTGCAGCGCCAGCCGGATCGCCGGATCCTGCGCCTCGCCTATACCCTCGAGGTGGCGCAAGGGGCGTTCGAGCTGCTGCGTGACTTTCAGCTGCAGGGCAGCTTCACCGGTCTTATCCAGCGCGAAGGCTACAGCCTGGTGGCGCTGGTGGGGGCCGGCGTCACCGACAACGCCGAGCAGTGTCACCGCTTCTACCAGCTGCTGGCGGATCAGCCGCTGGAGTTCGTGCAGGTGGCCAAAGATGGCCTGAGCCTGGTGGCCGTGCTGCGCCAGGTGGTGCTGGAGCCGCTGCTGATCGCCCTGCACAGCGCCCTGTTCAGCCGCCCGAACCGGGTCGGGCTGGTGGTGTTCGGCAAGGGCAACATCGGCGGCCACTGGCTCAACCTCTATGCCCGCGAGAAGGCGCGGCTCGAGCATGAACTGAACCTGGCGCTTACCCTCTACGGAGTGTTCAGCTCGGAAGGGGGCCTGCTCGATGAAGAGGGACTGGATCCGCTCAAGGTACAGGACAACTTCAACCCCAAAGCGCTGATCTGGCCCGAGCTGCTGGCCCAGCTGGAGCAGCACGGCTTCGATACCCTGATTGCGCTGGACATGACCGCCAGCGAGACAGTGAGCCGCTACTACCCGGACTTTGCCCAGCTCGGCATTCACATCATCGCTGCCAACAAGTTTGCCGGCGCCGCCGACAGCGAGTTCTACCAGCGCATCAAGCAGACCTGCCGCGACCATCAGGTGCAGTGGCGCTACAACGCTACCGTGGGCGCTGGGCTGCCGATCCAGTCCAGCATCCAGATGCTGCGCCAGAGCGGCGACCGCATTCAGGGGGTCTCCGGCATCTTCTCCGGCACCCTCTCCTGGCTGTTCCAGCAGTATGACGGTACTCGCCCCTTCTCCGAGCTGGTGGACGAGGCGTGGCAGCACGGCCTGACCGAGCCGGATCCCCGCGAGGATCTCTCCGGCCAGGATGTGCGCCGCAAGCTGCTCATTCTGGCGCGGGAGGCGGGCTTCGAGCTCGACTCCGCCGACATCGAGCTGGAGAACCTGGTGCCTGTCTCCCTGCGCAAGGTGAGCACGGATCAGTTCATGGACAGGCTCAAGGATCTGGATGACCCGATCCAGACCGCCTTCGAGGGGGCGCGCCGAGTCGGCAAGGTGCTGCGCTACGTTGCTCGCTTCGAGCACGACGGAAAGGCTCGAGTGGGGCTGGAGGCGCTGGAGCCCCACCACCCGTTCGCCAACCTGCTGCCGTGCGACAACATCTTCGCCATCGAGAGCGACAGCTATCGCACCAACCCGCTGGTGATTCAGGGGCCGGGCGCCGGCCGGGAAGTGACGGCCGCTGCCATCCAGTACGATCTCTGGCAGATCTGTGCCTCTCTCTAAGGCACATGGTGGGGACTGGGACCCACCTATCTAACCGAATTAAAAGGCGCCATAGTGGCGCCTTTTTCTTACATATATCATTAATCATGAGTTATCCGAATCTTAATGGCTGACATAAGGAAGGATATTTTCCATGGACGATAATGCAAATACAGATGTAAACAAGGAGAAGAAAGAGCAAGTGATATTGCTCTATGGGAAATGTCTGCTCAATCTTCAGCAGTTTGAACTTTTGCTTAAGCGGGTGCTTCCGGTGCTGAAGATGGAGGGCAATATAGATACGTTGGAAGATAATCGAAAGCTCGATGCACAGGCGCTTAGCCTAAGAATGCTGGGGCAGCTGATTGGCGAATTTGTAAATCGCATGGGTGAAAGCAAAAATGAACCTGAGCTGGATGCTGGAATTGATCTGCCTTATATCCGCTTTAAGTTTGAATTAGGTAATATCGAAGAGCATTGTGTGCGTTTACGGAATTTGCTTGGGATGCGTAATGAATTGGTGCACCATTTCCTTGAAACGTTTCCACTTAATTCAGACGAGAATTGTGAGAGTGCATTAATCCACTTGGCTCATATATCTGTGAAGATTGAAGAAAACCGCCTAGCGTTTAGAGCCATGTTGAAAGCATTTGAGGAGGGGCGTAATTATCTATGTCAGCTTTTGAGCTTCGATGCTGGCATGTCCCTATTGTTTGGTGAAGAGCTATCGGAATCATCTGATAGGTAGCCGAAGATAAGATTGAAGGAATGTACAAACGGGCTGTTATCTCAATCTTCTCGTCATTGACGGCTCTTTGCCATTTGTTCCAAATAGAAAAAGGGCGCCAATCTGGCGCCCTTTGTTCTATGTGCGTTGCAGCCAGTCAGCCATCAACCGGTGTTGCGCATGCCTGCGGCAATACCGGCGATGGTGACCATCAGCGCCTGATCCAGCTCGGGATGCAGGGTCTCGGCATGGTTGCGCGAGCGGCCCAGCAGCTCGACCTGCAGCACGTTGAGCGGGTCTGTGTAGGGGTTGCGCAGCTTGATGGACTCCTTGATCCAGGGCTGGTCGTCGAGCAAGTCGCCCTGCGGGCGCAGCTCCAGCACCACCTGGATGGAATCGGCAAGCTCCTGACGCAGCTGTTTGCCCAGGCCCCACAGCTCTTTGGGCACCAGCCGGGTGTCGTAGTACTCGGCCAGCCAGACGTCAGCCTTGAGGAACACCATCTCCAGCATCTCGAGGCGGGTGCGGAAGAAGGGCCACTGGCGGCTCATCTCTTCCAGCACGCCCTTCTGGCCGTCGGCGATGGCTTGCTGCAGCCCCTTGTGGGCGCCGAGCCAGGCCGGCAGCATCAGCCGGTTCTGGGTCCAGGCGAAGATCCAGGGGATGGCGCGCAGGCTCTCGACCCCGCCGTTGGGTTTGCGCTTGGAGGGGCGCGAACCGAGCGGCAGCTTGCCGAGCTCCATCTCCGGAGTGGCGGCGCGGAAGTAGGGCACGAAGTCCGGATGACCGCGCACGATACTGCGGTAGTGATCGCAGGAGACTGACGCCAGCTGCTCCATCACGGCGCGCCAGCACTCCTTGGGCTTGGGCGGTGGCAGCAGGTTCCCCTCCAGCACGGCGCTGGTGTAGAGGTTGAGGCTCTGGATGGCTACTTTCGGCAGGCCGAATTTGAAGCGGATCATCTCGCCTTGTTCGGTCACCCGCAGGCCACCGCGCAGGGATCCCGGCGGTTGCGACAGGATGGCCTGATGGGCGGGTGCGCCACCACGGCCGACGGTACCGCCACGGCCATGGAACAGTGTCAGGCGCAGGTTGTTGGCCTCGGCCAGTGCCACCAGGGATTCCATGGCGGCGTACTGGGCCCAGCCGGCGGCCATCATGCCCGCGTCCTTGGCGGAGTCGGAGTAGCCGATCATCACGTACTGACGGCCCTGGATGTAGCCGCGATACCAGTCCACCGACAGCAGGCGTTCCATCACTGCGGTACCCGCCATCAGGTCTTCCTGGGTCTCGAACAGCGGAGCGACCGGCATGCGGAACTTGCAGCCGGCCTCTTTGAGCAACAGCTGCACTGCCAGTACGTCGGACGGCGCGCCGGCCATGGAGATGATGTAGATGCCGAACGCATCGGGATCGTGCTGGGCGATGACCTTGCAGGTATCCAGGGTCTCGCGGGTCTCGTCGCTCGGCTCCCAGTCGGTCGGGATGAGCGGACGGCGAGAGTTGAGTTCGTTGAGCAGGAAGGCTTGTTTGTCATCTTCGCTCCACTCGGCGTAGTCACCCATGCCGAGGTAGCGAGTCAGCTCGGAGAAGACCTGGCCGTGGCGCTCGCCATCCTGGCGGATGTCCAGCTTGACCAGGTGGATGCCGAAGCAGGCCAGCTTGCGCAGCACGTCCAGCAGCATGCCGTCGGCGATGTTGCCCATGCCGCAGGCGTGCAGGGAGTGGTAGCAGAGCTCCAGCGGCTCGCGCAGCTGGGCGGTGGTCTTGACCAGATCCCGGCTCTCGCTCGCCTGTCCCTGCACCTTGGCGGTGAGGAACTCCTGGGTTTCGCGCAGCTGTTCGCGCAGCTCGCGTACCAGGGCGCGGTAGGGCTCGGGGTGATCGCCGACCCGCTCGCGCACGGCGTCGGTGCAGTCGGACATTGAGAGCTCGGAGGTGAGTTCCTTGATGTCCTTGTAGAACAGGCTCACCGCCATCCAGCGGCCCAGCTCCAGCACTTCGGCGGTCACCTTGGCGGTGACGAAGGGGTTGCCGTCGCGGTCGCCGCCCATCCAGGAGGTGAACTTGACCGGCGCGGCATCCAGCGGCAGCCGCACACCCAGGTGGTGTTGCAGCCGCTCGTCCAGATTGCGCATGAATTCGGGGATGGCCGGCCACAGGCTGTTTTCCACCACGGCAAAGCCCCACTTGGCCTCGTCTACTGGGGTCGGGCGCTGTTCGCGGATCTCGTTGGTGTGCCAGGCCTGGTTGACCAGCTGTTCGATGCGATTGAGGATCTTGTCCCGCTCGCGGGGCAGCAGATCGGAGAGTTCCAGCGCCTCGAGGCAGTCGTTGAGCTGTACGTGCTTGTGGATCAGGGTGCGACGGGTCACCTCGGTGGGGTGAGCGGTCAGCACCAGATCGATGTCCAGCTCGCGCACGGCCTGGATGATGGCTTCCTGCGACAGATTGGAGGCTTTCAGCTTGTCGAACATCTGCTCGAGCGGATCCGGGGTACAGACCTGCTCTTCGCAGCGACGGGAGATGGTGTGGAACTGTTCGGCCACGTTGGCCAGGTTGAGAAACTGGCTGAAGGCGCGGGCCACCGGCAGCAGCTCGTCATCGCTCAGGTTGCGCAGGGTATCAAGCAGACGTTCCCGGTCTGTCTCATTGCCTTTGCGGGAGGATTTGGCCAGCTGGCGAATGGTTTCGATCTTGTCGAGGAAGGCCTGTCCCTGATGATCTTTGATGGACTTGCCCAGCAGTTGACCCAGCATGCCTACGTTGGCGCGTAGTGCGGCGTACTTTTCGTTCATTCCACATCCTTATCTTGTTGGTGCCTGACACCCATCCGGGGTGAGAGACGACCTCACTTATTGTTGTGCGATTACAACATATGCTCCGTCATCTTAGGGTGACAATCTACCCAGATTGTCTGCGCAAGGTCAAATAACAGGCCGATTCAGAACATGTATTTCCATCACCTGTCCCGAGGTGCGATGTCATGTAACTTACTTACATTCCCGTCAATTCAGAGACAGAAACGGCGGATCAGGTGCTGCAATACGCTGGTGGTCGGTTTGACGAACGACAGATCCAGATATTCGTCTGGCTGGTGGGCCTGGGCGATGTGGCCGGGTCCCAGCACTATTGTCTGGCATCCCAACTGCTGGATAAAGGGAGCCTCGGTGCAATAGTTCACGGATTCGGCACCCCGGCCGCTCGCCCGCTCAGCCTCGCGCACCAGCTCGGAGTCGCTTTGGCAGGCGTAGGCGGGGATCGGCTCGTGCAGGTGCTGCAGATGCAGGCAGCCCGGCTGGTGAATCTCGATGGGGGAGAGCGCCTCTTTCAACATGCCCATCAGCTCGTCGGGGCCCACCTGCGGGGTGGGACGCAGGTCGATATGCAGCTCGCAGCAGCCGCAGATGCGGTTCGGGCTGTCGCCCCCCTGGATGTAGCCGAGGTTCAGGGTCGGCTGCGGCACGGCGAATCTGTGGTCGGCGTACTTCTCCTTCAGGCTGTGCTGCAGTTTGAGCACCTGGCCCATGGCCTGGTGCATGATCTCCAGCGCGTTGACGCCGTTGGCGGGATCCGAGCTGTGACCGCTCTTGCCGGTAATGCGGATGGCTTCCGACATGTGTCCCTTGTGGGCCACCACCGGCACCAGCCCCGTCGGCTCGCCAATCACCGCGTAGTCAGGTTTCAGCTCAGCTGCGGCGGCGATGGCACGGGCCCCCGCCATGGTAGTTTCTTCATCGGCGGTAGCCAGGATGCGCAGCGGCTTGTTGAGCGTCTTGAGGTCGATCTCCTTGAGCGCTTCCACGATAAAGGCGAAGAAGCCCTTCATATCGATGGTACCGAGGCCATAGAGGCGGTTGCCCTCTTCGGTCACCTTGAAGGGATCCTTGCGCCAGGCGCCCTCATCGAACGGCACCGTATCGGTGTGGCCCGCCAGCAGCAGCCCCCCTTCACCCTGGCCTATCGTCGCCACCAGATTGAACTTGCCCGGCAGATCGGGCAGGGCGGTCACCTCGCACTGGAAACCGAGCTGACCGAACCAGTCGGCCAGCAGCCGGATCACCGCCTCATTGCTCTGATCCCAGCGGGGATCCGTGCTGCTGATGGACGGAATCGCAATAATATTCTTGTAGAGTGAAAAAAAATCCAGATTGGCCACCTGCTCCTCCTTGCTTCCCCGGAATGTTTCTGTTAGAAAATACAAATGCAAAGTGAGTGCATGAATATTCTGTAAGTTTGCCTGAATACGTGGCTCATCGACAAGGCTTCTAGTTGTAAGGGAAAGTTAATGTTCTGTCACCTGATCTATAACCGACGACACACACCCGCCTGAATTGCCCCTCCGCACTTGTGCATGGGGCATCGAACCCCCCTTGTGCACCGCAGCACCATGCTGTGAATCTCGAACTCTGACTTGGAATACTCAACATGCTTAACACCGTTATCGTCGGTGCCAGTGGCTACGCGGGAGCCGAACTGGCCGCCCTGGTCCAGAACCATCCACAACTCAAGCTGTTCGGCCTCTATGTTTCCGCCGGCAGCCAGGACGCCCACAAGCGTTTCTCTTCTCTGCATCCCCAGTGGGTCGGCGCGCTGGATCAACCGCTGTTGCCGCTGGACGAGGATGGGATGACCCGGATCCTGACCCAGGCCGATCTGGTGCTGCTGGCCACCGCCCACGAGGTGAGCGCCGAGCTTGCGCCGAAGTTTCTCGCCAAGGGGCTGCCAGTGTTCGATCTCTCCGGCGCCTTCCGGGTCAGGGATCAGCAGTTCTACGCCTCCTACTACGGCTTCACCCACGAGAGTGAGCAGTGGCTGGATCAGGCCGCCTACGGCCTGGCCGAGTGGAATGCCGAAGCGGTCAAGGCGGCCCAGCTGATTGCCGTGCCCGGTTGCTACCCGACCGCCTCCCTGTGCGCCCTCAAGCCGCTGCAGCAGGCAGGACTGATTGCCAAGGGGTGGCAGCCCATCATCAACGCCGTCTCCGGCGTCTCCGGGGCCGGTCGCAAGGCGGCCATCAACACCAGCTTCTGCGAGGTGAGCCTCAATCCCTACGGCACCTTCAATCACAGGCATCAGCCGGAGATCAGCCATCACCTCGGCAAGGAGGTGCTGTTCCAGCCCCATCTTGGCAACTATGTGCGCGGCATCCTGGCCACCATCTATGTGCAACTGGCGGACGGCGTGACGCCGACCCAGGTGGATCAGGCCTACCTCAAGGCCTACGAGGGCAAGCCGCTGGTGCGCCTCACCGGCCAGATGCCCTCCATCCGTGGCGTCGCGGGTACCCCGTACTGCGACCTCGCCTGGCAACAGCAGGGCAACATGCTGGTGGTGGTCTCCGCCATCGACAACCTGCTCAAGGGTGCCGCCTCCCAGGCCATGCAGTGCATAAATATCAAATTCGGATTTGAACCGGCCACCGGCCTGATTTAAGGACTCAAGGAAGGATCGCAACGATGAACAAGCAGACTCTGGTAATCAAGTTGGGTGGCGCACTGATCGAGAACGACGAGGCGCTGACCGCCCTGTTCGCCACCCTCAAGACCTTTCTCGACGATCAGCACAGACCCCTGGTGCTGGTGCACGGCGGCGGCTGCCTGGTGGATGACTTGCTCAAGGGGCTGGGGCTCACCTCCACCAAGAAGAACGGTCTGCGGGTGACCCCGTTCGAGCAGATCCCCTTCATCGCTGGCGCGCTGGCCGGTACCGCCAACAAGATGATGATGGCCAAGGCCATCGCCACCGACATCCCGGCGGTGGGACTCTGTCTGGCGGACGGCGGTCTGTGCCAGGTGACCCAGCTCGACCCGGATCTCGGTGCCGTCGGCGAGTGCAAGCCGGGCAACCCGGCACTGGTGGCAGGGGTCCTCGGTCAGGGCTTCCTGCCGGTGGTGAGCTCCATCGGCATCACCGCCGAGGGGCAGCTGATGAACGTCAACGCGGATCAGGCGGCCACCGCCATTGCCGAGGCACTGGGCGCCGACCTGGTGATGCTCTCCGACGTGAGCGGCATCCTGGATGGCAAGGGCAAGCTGGTGCCCCAGCTCGACAAGGTGACCGCGCTGGATCTGATGGAGAAGGGGGTGATCAGCGACGGCATGGCGGTCAAGGTGAAAGCCGCCCTGCACGCCGCCGAGACCCTGGGCAAACCGGTCTGCGTCGCCAGCTGGCGCTACCCGGATCAGCTGCTCAAGCTGCTGGCTGGCGGTGCGGTCGGCACCCAGGTCACCCTCTGATCTCCACCGGAACAAGGAATATCCGATGCAACATCTTCTGAAAGACAGCGATTTAAGCAAGGCCCAGATTGAGGCGCTGATCGCCCTGGGCAAAGCGGTCAAGGCCGATCCGAAAAAATACGGTCAGGCACTGGCGGGCAAGAGCGTGGTGACCCTGTTCGAGAAACCCTCCCTGCGCACCCGGGTCACCTTCGACATCGGCATCGCCAAGCTGGGCGGCCACAGCGTCTATCTGGATCAGCAGAACGGCGCGCTGGGCAAGCGGGAGTCGGTGAAGGATTTCGCCGCCAACCTGTCGCGCTGGTGTGATGCCATCGTCGCCCGGGTGTTCGATCACCAGACACTGGTCGAGCTGGCAGAGCACGGCTCCGTGCCGGTGGTGAACAGCCTGTGCAACCTCTACCACCCCTGCCAGGGGCTGGCCGACTTCATGACCATTAGCGAACACTACGGCGATCTGTCCAAGGTGAAGCTGGCCTATCTCGGCGATGGCAACAACGTCAGCCACTCCCTGCTGCTGCTGGGGGCGACCCTCGGCACCGACGTGACCCTGGTCTGCCCGAAAGGCCACGGCCCGGATACCCAGATCTTCCTGCAGGCCCAGGCGCTGGCGGCCCAGTCTGGTGCGACCATCCACATCAGCGACGACGTGGCGGCCATCGAAGGGTTTGACGTGGCCTACACGGATACCTGGGTCTCCATGGGTGACAACACGCCAATGGAGCAGGTAAAAGATATCTTTATGCCTTATCAGATCAACCAGGCCCTGCTCGACCGCACCGGCATCCAGCACGTGCTGCACTGCCAGCCGGCGCACCGGGAGCTGGAGATCACCTCTCAGGTCATGGATGGGCCTGGCTCCCTCATCATGGACGAGGCAGAAAACCGGATGCATATCCAGAACGCCGTACTGCTGACCCTGCTTGGGCACAAATAACGGCAACCGACCCCAAATAACACCCTTTTATCGAATCATCATGGAGAGAAGTAAATGAGCGGAATCAACAAGATCGTACTGGCTTACTCGGGCGGACTGGATACCTCGGCCATCATTCCCTGGCTGAAGGAAAACTATGATGCGGAGATCATCGCCTTCGTCGCCGACGTCGGTCAGGAGCGTGACGATCTGGAAGGGATCGAGCAAAAAGCCATCGCCTCCGGCGCCACCAAGTGCATCGTCAAGGATCTGCGGGAAGAGTTCGTCAAAGAGTACGTCTACCCGACCCTGAAGACCGGCGCCGTCTATGAGGGCACCTACCTGCTGGGTACCTCCATGGCCCGTCCGGTGATCGCCAAGGCGATGGTCGAGGCCGCGCTGGCGGAAGGGGCCGATGCCATCTCCCACGGTTGCACCGGCAAGGGCAACGATCAGGTGCGTTTCGAAGGTGCGGTCGCCGCGCTGGCGCCCCAGCTGAAAGTGATTGCCCCCTGGCGTCTGTGGGACATGCGCTCCCGGGAAGATCTGCTGGCCTACCTGGAGACCCGCAACATCCCCTGCAAGGCGACCCTGAAGAAGATCTACAGCCGTGATGCCAACGCCTGGCATATCTCCACCGAGGGTGGCGAGCTGGAGAGCACCTGGAACGAGCCGTCCGAAGCGGTCTGGCAGTGGACCGTGCCCGCCGAGCAGGCACCGGATCAGCCGGAGTACGTCAAGCTGACCGTGGCGCAGGGTGAAGTGGTGGCCGTGGATGACCAGCCGCTCAGCCCGCACCAGATCCTGATGACCCTGAACGAGCGTGCCGGCAAGCACGGCGTGGGCCGCATCGACATCACCGAAAACCGGATGGTGGGGATGAAGTCCCGCGGCTGCTACGAAACCCCGGGCGGTACCGTGATGGTCGCCGCGCTGCGCGCCGTGGAAGAGCTGGTACTGGATCGCCCGACCCGCGCCTGGCGGGAGAAGCTGGGTGCCGAGTTTTCCCATCTGGTTTATGACGGCCGCTGGTTCACCCCGCTGTGCAAGGCGATCCTCGCCTCTGCCAACGCCATCGCCGAAGATCTCGACGGTGAAGTGGTGCTGAAGATGTACAAGGGTCAGGTCACCGCGGTGCAGAAGAAGTCGCCGAACAGCCTCTACTCCGAAGACTTCGCCACCTTCGGCGCCGACGAAGTGTACGACCAGAGCCATGCCGAAGGCTTCATCCGTCTCTACACCCTGGCCAGCCGGATCCGCGCCATGAAGGAGCAGCACCAGGCCATCGGTGGCGATCACACCCACGGCTAAGCAAGGGCGATAACCCGTTGATTCCGTTGAGGGGGCATGGCCCCCTCTTCTACAGGTCGAGGGCATGGCCCCTGAGCCATCATCGGCGGGTGTGACAAGAGCGGCAGCGCCCCGGCCGCTTCTGTGAGATAACAGGGGCGGTTTTCGAATTATTTGGTGTGCTTTGCCCCCTTCTCCCCTTGCGTGAGAAGGGTTGGGGATGAGGGGGAGGTCATTGGCCATTCCCCTCACCCTAGCCCTCTCCTAGAGGGAGAGGGGACCGGTTCGTAGTTGCTGGATGTGACGTGTTCAACGGCAACAGCGTCGCTCACCAGCGCACTGTTATGCAGAAAAATACAGGGCAAGATTTTTGCGCGCAGGCCAAGGGGCTGCGCCAGTATGGCAGGCACAAAGCGCCGCCGACAACGCATTCAAGGAGAGCAGTATGGCACTTTGGGGTGGACGCTTCAGTCAGGGAGCCGATAGCCGGTTCAAGCAGTTCAACGATTCGCTGCGGTTCGATTACCGGCTGGCGGAGCAGGATATTCAGGGCTCCATGGCCTGGGCCAAAGCGCTGGTCAAGGTGGGCGTGTTGACCGAGGGTGAACAGGCCAAGTTGCAGCAGGCGATGGAAGTGCTGCTCGCCTCGGTGCAGCAGGATCTCCAGCAGATCCTGAGCTCGGACGCCGAAGACATTCACTCCTGGGTCGAGAGCCAGCTCATCGCCGCCGTCGGCGATTTGGGCAAGAAACTGCACACTGGCCGCTCGCGCAACGATCAGGTCGCCACCGACCTGAAACTCTGGTGCAAGGCCCAGGGCGAGCTGCTGCTCGGCTCCATCACCGCCCTGCAACAGGGGCTGGTCGCCTCCGCCCGTGCCAATCAGGCCGCGGTACTGCCCGGTTACACCCACCTGCAGCGGGCCCAGCCGGTCACCTACGCCCACTGGGCACTGGCCTATGTGGAGATGCTGGAGCGGGATTACTCCCGGCTGCAGGATGCGCTGAAGCGGCTCGACACCAGCCCGCTCGGCTGCGGCGCGCTGGCGGGCACCGCCTACGCCATCGACCGCGAAGCCCTGGCGCTCGACATGGGCTTTAGCGGCGCCACCCGCAACAGCCTGGATTCGGTCTCCGACCGGGATCACGTGGTGGAGCTGATGCACGTGGCGTCGCTGTCCATGACCCACCTGTCGCGGTTTGCCGAAGATATCATCTTCTACAACACCGGCGAGGCGGGCTTTGTCGAGCTCTCCGATGCGGTCACTTCCGGCTCGTCGCTGATGCCGCAAAAGAAGAACCCGGATGCGCTGGAGCTGATTCGTGGCAAGACCGGCCGGGTGGTTGGCGCCCAGATGGGCATGCTGATGAGCCTCAAGGCGCTGCCGCTGGCCTACAACAAGGACATGCAGGAAGACAAAGAGGGGCTGTTCGATGCCCTCGATACCTGGCACGACTGCCTCGACATGGCGGCGCTGGTGCTGATCGATCTGAAGGTCAATGGCGAGCGCACCATGGCAGCGGCCCAGGGCGGCTACGCCAACGCCACCGAGCTGGCGGATTATCTGGTGGCCAAGGGGATTCCGTTCCGTGAGGCGCACCATATCGTCGGCGAGACCGTGGTCTACGCGATTCAGGTGAAGAAGCCGCTGGAAGAGCTGACCATCGGCGAGTTCCAGCGCTTCAGCCCGGTGATCGAGTTCGACGTCTACCCCAATCTGGAGCTGGAAGCGACCCTGGCCAAGCGGGTCGCCAAAGGCGGTGTCGCTCGCGAGCAGATAGAGGCAGCCCTCACCGCCGCCGAGGCCTGGCTGGCCAAACGGGCGGGTTAAGCCAACCGGCTCGCCATTGGAATTAGAAGGCAGAACGGCAACCTCAGGGTTGCCGTTTTTTTTATGGGTACACCTCGGTGCCGTGGGGCGCGTTAACCAAGCGCTGTTCAGCCCCTGTGTCCGGCGCTGGCATGATGTACGGCGTCCGTGAGCAGTCGTTGCAACTGGCTCCTGGCCTCGTCGGTTTCATGGCTGGCGGCGAGTAGCACCACCCCCAGGGTGCCCGGTGAGGGCAGCACGCTGCCGAGGGTGGCGAGACTGGCCGGCATGCCGATGGCGGAACGCACCGTGATCCCGAGCCCGGCCTGTACGGCGGCCCAGATCCCGCCCAGGCTCTGGCTGGTGAAGGCGATCCGCCAGGGGATCCCTGCATCGTCGAGGGCGCGGATGGCCCGTGCCCGCATCAGGCAGGGGGCATCGAAGAGCACCAGGGGCAGGGGCTCCCCGCGCGCGAGCAAAGGGGCGGGGTCCCACTCGGGGTGGGCAATCCAGGCCAGTTGCACCACCTCGATGAGGGAAAGATCCTCCCGCTCTCCCTGTGGCTGCCAGGCGAGAGCCATGTCGAGGGTGCCTTCCCTGATCCCCTGCACCAGGGCCCCGTTGCGATCGATGCGGGTCGTCATGCGCAGGGCCGGGTGCTGGCGACAGAGGGGTCCCAGCACGGCGGGGAGCAAAGATTCACCGAAGTCCTCCTGCACCCCGAGCCGGATCTCCCCTTGCAGCAATTCCCCTTTGAGGGCGAGCACGGCTTCGTCATTGAGCTCCAGCAGCCGCTTGGCGTAGCCCAGCAGGCGCTCACCGCTGGCCGTCGGCACCAGGTGACGTCCCTGCTTCATGACCAGATCGGTGCCGCACTGCTGTTCGAGTTTTTTCAACTGGGCGCTGACCGCCGAGGTGGAGCGGCACAGCCGCTGCGCCGCCAGCGCAAAGCTGCCGCACTCCAGTCCCAGCACGTAGCTGCGCAGGGCATCGAGATCCAGGCTAGGGGGAAGGGGTGACATAACTATCCTTATAATCAGGATGATTGGTCTTGAATATTTCGATTTTTTAAATTGTAGCAGTGAGGGAGAGTGGCTTCATCTACCAAGGAGATTGCCATGACACCCGATGTTCCCGATCGCGCCACCCTGGCGCAGCTTGCCCCCCGACTCGCCCGACTGGCGGAAGAGACGCTGTTTGGCGATATCTGGCTGCGCCCCACCCTCTCGGCACGCGAGCGCAGCCTGATCACCCTGGCCATCCTGGCGTCACTGGGCCGGGTGCAACAACTGCCCTGGCATATTGCATTCGCCCGGCAAAACGGCCTGTCCCGGGATGAGCTGGAAGAGCTGTTCACCCATCTTGCCTTCTACGCCGGTTTGCCCGCCGCAGTGACGGCCGTGGGCTATCTGCCCCCCCGCGAGGAGGTGACCCCATGCCGCTGACCCGCATCACCCTGTGCGAGGGGATGAGCGACGCACACCTGCAGCAACTCAGCGCCCTCTACCACCAGACCCTGGTGGAGGTGTTCGAGGTGCCGCCGAAGGATAAATTCCAGATCCTCGAGATCTTGCCTGCCAGTGCGCTCATCTATGACCCCCATTACCAGACCGGCCGCCGGGACCAAGGTTTCATCCTCTTCCAGATCCTGGCGGGCAAGGTGCGCAGCACCGCGACCAGGGAGCGGCTTTATGCACGTCTCGCCGAGCGCCTTGAGGCCGAGCTTGGGATCCATCCCGACAACCTCATGGTGGTGATCCAGCAGACCGATACCGAGGCGTGGAGTTTCGGCCAGGGCCGGATGTTCAGACAGGAGGTGGCCTCATGATCGCCATGCACTACCGATTCACCCTGCCCGCAGACTACGACATGGCGCTGATCGAGCAGCGGATCGCCAGCAATGGCGCCAGACTGGACGGCTTTCCCGGTCTGTTGTTCAAGGCCTATCTCTACAGCCGTCAGGACGATGGGGCCCTGCCGGGGCAGGAGAACCGCTATGCCCCCTTCTATGTGTGGCACAGCGCCGAGGCGATGCACCGATTCCTGGCAAGCGAGGGATTCGCGGCACTCACCCGGCATTTCGGCTGGCCCCGCATCGAGACCTGGCATCTGCTGCGGTCGCCGGATCCGGCCTCCCTCGACGGGGCTTGCATGGCCAGGCTGCGGCGCACCAAGGTCGCTTCCCACGACCAGCTGGCCGACCTGCACGGCGAGGCCATGGTGAGCGGCTGGGATCTCACCCGATGGGAATGGCTGGAGGCGGATTTTCTCCCGTCCCTCTCATCGCCCTTGCCTGGCGGGGGCGAGATCTACCGTATCGGCTATCTGGCGAAGGGGGGCGGGGTGTAAATTGGAATTATCTTTGTCATTGATGTTGTTTTTCCATTCACTTTGGCTGTGAAAGTGATATTCGCATCGTGAACATAGGGTGTTATATCGCGTTTGTGGATGATGATGTGGAATTGCGGCCACCTGCGGCAATGAACTGGCTCAGTGGGCACATTCGGGGTGACGGCCCGCGCCGGGCAGGGCATGATCCCGCTGCAATGCGTATGGACGCGTCAACCGGATCAAGGAGTTCCCATGTACCTGCCACCCCATTTCGCCGTTACCGACCCCGAGGCGCTGCACCAGCTGATGCAGGCGCACCCTCTGGGGGCCCTGATCACCTGTGGTGAAGGGGGGCTGGATGCCAACCACCTGCCGTTCGAGTTCGATGGGGAGCAGGGGGCCCACGGTGTGCTGCGGGCCCATGTGGCCCGCAACAACCCGCTCTGGCAGGAGGTGAAAGACGGCGATGAAGTGCTGGTGATCTTCCGCGCCGCCGAGGGTTATATCTCCCCCAACTGGTATCCGGGCAAGCATGAGCATCATCAGCAGGTGCCGACATGGAACTACTGCGTGGTTCACGCCCATGGCCGTATCCGGGTGAGGGACGATGCCCGCTTCGTGCGTCGCTTGCTCGCGACCCTGACCCGTACTCACGAGGCGGGAGAGTCCATTCCCTGGAAGATGGCGGATGCACCGAGAGACTATCTCGAGGCCATGGTGCAGGCTGTGGTGGGCATAGAGATCGAGGTTGAGCGGCTGGTCGGCAAGTTCAAGCTGGGTCAGAACAAGGAGGCGGCGGATCGCCTGGGAGCGGCCAATACCTTGCAGGATCGCGGGCAGACCGCGCTGGCCGGCGCCATGCTGAACCCGCCCCCTTCACAGCCCTAGCGTGGCACCCAGGGCGCTGCCCGACAAAAACGGCAACCTAATGGTTGCCGTTTTTCATGGTTCCACTCCCGTTCACGCGCTGGCATTGAGCAGTTTGCCGACACCTTCCCCCTTGCCATTGGGCAGGGTTTGCTTGAAGGCGTAGAGCAGCTGATCAAGGTTGAGGTCGCTGTTGCCCAGGGAGCCCTTGAGGGTGTCGAGTTCGCTCTGCAGCGCATCGAGGCGGGTGCTCTGGGTGCCGTCGGCCAGCTGGGTGCGGGCGGCGTCGATGGCCTGGGGCAGCGATTGGCCCGAGGATTCCTGACCCAGGGTCTGCATCAGCGCCCCCATGAAGTGGTTGATGGCGGGGCGGTTCTGCTCGCTGCCGGCATCCTTGATGCCCAGCCGCTGGAACAGGCTCTGCACCGTGGGGGCGAGCCGCTCTTCCTGCACGGGAGTCTCGGCCTTGGCCTGTGGCGTACCATCGCCGAGCAGCTTGCTGCCGAGCTTGAGGGCAAGGGAGGCGAGGGGAAGCAGGGTGCTGATGGCGATCATGATGTCACTCTCCGTACGACTGATGTCATGACGGAGCAGGGAATGGGCCAGCTTGGCGAAAATTCAGCCTAAAAATGGCAGGGGACTGATCCTGCTGTGAATTTAGTTTTTACCTGGCAGGAGGCGGGTGAGCGCGGGAGGGGAGCGGCGGCAAACCCTTGCAGCCCGGGGGCTGGCCGGTTTGCCGCCCGGCTTGCCGGATCAGAGCTCCTTGAACGGGCGGCGCTTCTCCTCCTCGATGACGATGGCCTCCAGATTGGCGATGCGCTCCTGTAGCTGGTTGATGAGCACGTCCTGTTTGCCGAGGCGGTCGGTGATGCGAATATCCCCCAGCTGGTAGCGGGCCCGCTTGCTGAGAAAACCGAACAGTGCGCTGATGAAGACGATCAGCACGATACCGGTCCACATGGTCATGAGTGACTCCTTGCCGATGAACAAACGAGAAAACAGCCTGATTGCCTTCTGTTGTCTCATACCCGATTGCCGGCTGCAATGGCCGGCAACCGAGCACTGCGACCCGCGTCAGATCGTCTGCCAGAGCGGACGGCCGAGCCAGAGTCCCCACAGGGTGAGGTGCAGCAGCACGATGAACCAGAACACCCTGCGGTAGCTGCCCTTCTGGGTCTTGTGGCGCAACCAGTGACGGGCCACCAGGGCGCCAGGCCAGCCACCGAACAGTTCCAGCAGGTGGAGCCGGGATTCGGGGATGCGCCAGCCACCGCGAATGACCTGGCGCTTGTCGTGGGCGTAGGCCAGCACCGTCAGCAGGCTCATGGTGGTGACGATGGCGAGGGGCCACCAGTTGGTGTCGGCCAGGCCGAGCCAGGCGGTCCACAGCAGGGGAAGCAGGGCGAGCCAGATCACAGGGCCAGCTCCCAGCCACGGGGGGCGTCCGGGCTCAGGCTGCGGATCACGCGCGCCGGGTTGCCCACCGCCACCGAGTCGGCCGGGATGTCGCGGGTGACCACGGCGCCGGCACCTATGATGGAGCGCGGCCCTATGGTGACGCCGGGGCAGATGATGGCGCCGCCGCCAATCCAGCAGTCATCGCCGATCCGCACCGGCTTGTTGTAGGCGGTCCAGTTGCGTCGCTCCAGATAGTCCATGGTGTGGGTGGCGGTGTAGATCTGCACGTTGGGGGCCAGCAGCACATGGCTGCCTATATGCACCTCGCCCACGTCGAGAATGGTGATGTTGAAGTTGAAGAAGGTCTTTTCGCCGATGTGGATGTTGCGGCCGAATTCGCAGGTGAAGGGCGTGCTGATCCAGCAGGAGTCGGGGCAGTGGCCGAACAGCTCGCCGCACAGGCGCTGGCGCAGGGCTTCGTCACCGGCCGGAGAGGCGTTGAGTTGTGCCAGCAGCGCCTGACCGCGGATCCGGTCGTTCGCTATCTCCTCGCTCTGGCTGTCCAGGGCGCCGCCCGCCAGTACCTTGTCCCAATCGCTTGCCATGCTACAGCTCCTCTCATGTGCCAAGAGGAGCCAGTATACGCGAGCACTTTGGTGGCGTCAGGCTGTCACTTGCTGCAACCTCAGGCGCCGGGCCAGATCAGCGGCAGGATCAGCAGGGCCGAGACGAAGTAGGGCAGCAGCACCCGCAGCCCCAGCCGGCGACCGCCGATCCCCAGGGCCAGCAGCCCCTTCACCAACGAGTTGACCAGCCCGGCCAGCAGGATGCCGCGGGCCGCCACCTCCAGCGCCAGCTCCTTGTGGGAGAGCTGGGAGAGCGACAAGGTGATGGCGTCCACGTCGGTGATGCCGGAGACCAGCGACAGCAGATAGACCCCGGAGTTGCCCACCTTGCTCTGCAGCAGGGTGGCCATGAAGCCGATCAGCGCCAGCAGCAGGCCGAACTTGATGGCGGTGGCCAGATCGAGCGGGTTGCTGGTTTCCGGTTGCACCGGGCCGTCGGGCAGCTCCTCGCGTTGGCGCCAGAACCAGAAGGCAAAGCCGTAGACGGTAGCCGCCAGCAGCAGCAGGGGCGCCGCCAGGCGCATCGCCAGCTCGCTGTGAATGAGCAGTACCAGCACCAGCAGCCGCAGCCACATGGTGGCCCCCGCCAGCAAGATGCCGGTGGCCAGCAGTCGCTCCAGCCCGCCCTGCTCCTTGTTGAGGCGGGCAAACTGCAGGGTGAGGGCGGTGGAGGAGGCAAGCCCCGCCAGTATGCTGGTGAGCACCAGCCCGGCGCGGGTGCCGAGCAGGCGTACAGCGAAGTGGCCGCAGAACGAAATGCCGGCGATCACCACCACCATCAGCCAGATCTTGAAGGGGTTGAAGGCATCGAGCGGCCCTATCTCCTCGTTGGGCAGCACCGGCAGCAGCACCAGCGATATGAGCAAAAAGCGCAGTGTGGCGTGAAATTCGGTCTCGCTCAGAAACAGCATCCCCTGCTGGATCTTGCCCTTGAGCCCCATCAAGAGGGCCGCCAGCACGGCGCAGGCCACCGCCTCGCTCGGGCTAAGCAGCACCGACATCAGCCCCAGCAGATAGGTGAGCAGCATGGCCACCGAGCTGGTGAGACCGAACTCCCCCTGCCAGCGCTGGGCCAGCCAGACCGAGAGGCCGCAACCCGTCACCACCGCCAGCAGGCCGAGCAGCGGCAGCCAGGGGCCGAGGGTGGGCAGCAGCAGGGCGCAGACCCCTCCGAGCAGGCCGATGAGGCCGTAGGTGCGCATCCCGGCGATGCGTTGGTTGTCCCCCAGCTGGCGCACCTGCCAGCCCCGCTCCAGTCCGATGATGAGGCCGATGGCCAGCGACACCAGGGCGCCATTGACGGGTTCTGCATTGATCCACATAACGACTTCCTTTTCGTCATCTGCCTGCCTTGTTTCCATGATGGCACAGCCGGCACCGGGCCAGCGCGGCCTGGCTCACAGAGTGCGCGAATGGCGCCTATGGCCTCCTGATATGAGCAAATGAGATAAGCAAAGCGTTATTTCTTGGTTCTCGGCATAACAAGCCCGCGGCATGCTGCATTCAACCCAACGAGATATGGAGTATCCCCATGAAACTGCGAATGACCGCCCTGACCCTGCTCTCCCTGCTGGCCCTCGGTCAGGCCAATGCCGCCGAGATCCGCCTGCTCAACGTCTCCTACGATCCGACCCGCGAACTGTTCCAGGAGTACAACGGCGCCTTCGCCAAGGAGTGGAAGGCGAAGACCGGCGACGACGTGGTGGTCAGCCAGTCCCATGGCGGCTCCGGCAAGCAGGCGCGCGCCGTGGTGGACGGGCTGGAGGCGGACGTGGTGTCGCTGGCGCTGGCCTACGACGTCGATGCCGTGGCCAAGCAGGGGCTGACCGCCGCCGACTGGCAGAGCCGGCTTGCCAACAATGCAGCGCCCTACACCTCCACCATCGTGTTCCTGGTGCGCAAGGACAATCCCAAGCAGATCAAGGATTGGGATGATCTGGTACGCAAGGACGTGGCCATCGTCACTCCCAACCCCAAGACCTCCGGCGGGGCGCGCTGGAACTATCTGGCTGCCTGGGGCTATGCCCTGAAGAAGAGCGGCAGCGAGGAGGGGGCCAAGCAGTTCGTCGGCGATCTCTACAAGAACGTGAAGGTGCTGGACTCCGGCGCCCGCGGCGCCACGACCAGTTTCATCGAGCGCGGCCTCGGCGACGTGCTGCTGGCCTGGGAGAACGAAGCCCTGCTGGTGCTCGGTCAACCCGGCAATAGCGACAAGTTCGAGCTGGTGGTGCCGTCGGTCTCCATCCTGGCCGAACCGCCGGTGGCGGTGGTGGACAAGGTGGCCAAGAAGCACGGCACCGAGGCGGTCGCCAAGGCTTACCTCGACTACCTCTACTCCGACGAGGGGCAGCGCATCATCGCCAAATATCACTATCGCCCCAGCAACCCGGCGATCCAGAAGGAGACTGCGGCCCAGTTCCCGCAACTGGCGCTGTTCACCGTCAAGGATCTGGAAGGGGATTGGGACAAGGCGCAAAAGAAGCACTTCGCCCAGGGCGCCCTGTTTGACCAGATCTACCAGCCGGGTCGCTAAGCGGCCGGCCATCGCCAACTTAACTGGCCCCTGTGCCAGCTGATAGGAGCACCAAGATGAACAAGATCCTCCTGGTTCCCGGTCTGCACAACAGTGGGCCGGATCACTGGCAGAGCCGCTGGCACCAATACTTCCCCCACTGGCAGCGGATGGTGGGGTTGCCGTGGGATCGGCCTGACCTCACGGTCTGGAGCGCCAAGCTGGCGAGCAAGCTGCGCAGCCGGCGCGGCCGGGCTCACCTGGTGGCTCACTCCTTCGGGGCGCTGGCGGCCATCACGGCGGCGCGCCAGCAGCCTGACAAGGTGGCCTCGCTGTTCATCGTGGCCCCGGCGGATCCGGCCCGCTTCGGCTTGCCAGACGAACTGCTGGCAGGGTCGCTCAAGGTGTCGGCCCAGCTGGTGGCCAGCCGCAACGATCCTTGGATGAGCTTTGAGCGGGCCGAGTACTGGAGCCGCCAGTGGCAGGTGCCGCTGTTCGATGCCGGCGAGGTGGGCCACATCAATGCCCAGTCTGGCCACGGCGAGTGGAACCAGGGGCTCAACCTGCTCGGCACCCTCTATCGGCGGGCCGAGATGGTGGTGGAGCCGACGCCGGCGGTGTGGGAGAGGCGGGCGGCCTTGAGTTTTCGCTGAGCCGCGAGCGTTGATCACACAGGTTAGAGATAGAGAAGGAGGGCAGGCACCCGACACCACGACAGTCTGATTTGGATAGCTTGGTACATTGCACGACGCTCCATTTTTAGGTCTTTTATTTATATAAAAGACCTTTTTTTCATTTTATGGCTCTAAAAGCCTTGTCCGCCGTTGTTAGACAAAAAAGTGCTTAGCAAAGGCGTTATTGGTGTTTGTTGCCCCAAACAGGAATGCGCAGAATCGCTGTATCTAATGTTTTTCATAACAAACGGATGCGTTATGCGATTTGGTTCTTACTCCGTGCTGCCGGGCTTCGGCCCGACCCTCGGCTTCAGCCTGCTCTATCTGGGCGTGCTGGTGCTGCTGCCACTTTCGGCGCTGGTGCTGTTCGCGGTGAACAATCTGACCCTGGCCGAGTTCTGGCAGGTGATAGGTTCGCCGCGGGTGCTCTCCTCCTTTCGTCTGAGCTTCGGGGCCGCCCTGGTGGCGGCGCTGCTCAACGCCCTGTTCGGCCTGATCCTGGCCTGGGTGCTGGTGCGCTACACCTTCCCCGGCCGCCGACTGGTGGATGCCCTGATCGACCTGCCGTTCGCCATGCCCACCGCCGTCTCCGGCATCGCCCTGTGCGCCATCTTCGCCCCCAATGGCTGGATCGGGCAGTGGGTCGCCCCGTTTGGCATCGAGCTTGCCTACAACCCCATCGGTGTGGTGATTGCGCTCACCTTCATCGGGCTGCCGTTCGTGGTGCGCACCCTGCAGCCGGTGCTGCGGGAAGCCGAGACCGAGCAGGAGGAGGCCGCCGCCAGTCTGGGTGCCGATCGCTGGCAGACCTTCATCCGGGTGCTGTGGCCAACCCTGGTACCGGCCCTGCTGACCGGTTTTGCCCTGGCCTTCGCGCGGGCGGTAGGGGAGTACGGCTCCGTCATCTTCATCGCCGGCAACCTGCCGATGGTGTCGGAAATTGCGCCGCTGATGATCATGAGCCACCTGGAGGAGTACGACTACGCCGGCGCCTCCGCCATCGCCGTGGTCATGCTGCTGATCTCTTTCATTTTGTTACTGCTTATCAACAAGTTGCAGGCCTGGAGCTGGGCCCGTATCGGAGGGAGCCGGATATGAACGCATCCAACGCAAGCCTGGCGCTGGCAACGGGCGAGGCGGCGCCGACCACCTCGGTGCGCCAGCCACCCGTCATCCGCGAGCCGGTCTGGGTCAAATGGTTGCTGATCACGGTCGGCCTCGGCTGGTTTGCCGCCCTGCTGCTGCTGCCGCTGGCCACCGTCTTTATCCAGGCGCTGAGCCCTGGTTTAGCCTTCTTCTGGCACGCCATCAGTGAGCCGGACGCCCTCAGTGCCCTCGGCCTCACCGCCCTGGTGACCCTCTGCTCGGTGCCCCTCAACCTGCTGTTCGGGGTCGCCGCAGCCTGGGCCATCGCCCGCTTCCGCTTCCCGGGCCGGCAACTGCTGATCACCATCATCGATCTACCGTTCTCGGTGTCACCGGTGATCGCTGGGCTGATGTTCGTGCTGATGTTCGGCAGTCGCGGCTGGTTCGGCGAATGGCTGAGCGAGCACGATATCAAGGTGATCTTCGCCACCCCAGGCATCATCCTGGCCACCACCTTCATCACCGTGCCCTTCGTGGTGCGCGAGTTGCTGCCCCAGATGGAGGCGCGTGGCCCGGAAGAGGAAGAGGCGGCCATCATGCTGGGGGCGAGCGGCCTGCAGATGTTCTGGCGGGTCACTCTACCTGGCATCCGCTGGAGCCTGATGTACGGCCTGCTGCTCTGTACCGCCCGGGCGGTGGGGGAGTTTGGCGCGGTGTCGGTAGTTTCCGGCCACATTCGTGGCCAGACCAACACCCTGCCGCTGCACATCGAGATCCTCTACAACGAGTACCAGACCGGCGCCGCCTTCGCGGTAGCCAGCCTGTTGGCCCTGTTCGGGATCTTCACCCTGCTGGGGGAAACCCTGCTGGCCCGGCTGCGTGCCCAGCCCACTCACTCTCACTGATCACCGAATTCAAGAGGCTGCCATGAGCATTCAGGTACAAGGACTCAACAAGCATTTCAACCAGTACGCGGCGCTGGCCGACATCAACCTCGACTTTCACGACGGTGAGCTGGTGGCGCTGCTCGGCCCTTCCGGCTGCGGCAAGACCACCCTGCTGCGGATCATCGCTGGGCTGGAGCAGGCCGACAGCGGCAGCGTGATCATCCGCGGCGAGGATGCCTCGGATCTGCACGTGCGCGAGCGCAATGTCGGTTTCGTGTTCCAGCACTACGCCCTGTTTCGCCATATGACGGTGTTCGAGAACGTGGCGTTTGGCCTGAGGGTCAAGCCGCGCAGCGAGCGACCGGCCGAGGCGGCGATCCGCGCCCGGGTCAAAGAGCTGCTGGATCTGGTGCAGCTCAGCCACGTGGCTGCGCGCTACCCGACCCAGCTCTCCGGCGGTCAGCGTCAGCGGGTCGCGCTGGCCCGTGCGCTGGCGGTGCAGCCCAAGGTGCTGCTGCTGGACGAGCCCTTCGGCGCCCTCGACGCCCAGGTGCGCAAGGAGCTGCGCCGCTGGCTGCGCGAGCTGCACGACGAGCTGCACGTCACCAGCCTGTTCGTCACCCACGATCAGGAGGAGGCGCTGGAGGTGGCGGATCGGGTGGTGCTGATGAATGCCGGCAAGGTCGAGCAGATCGGCACTCCGGCCGAGGTCTACGACCAGCCTGCCAGCTCCTTCGTGCACAGCTTCCTCGGCAGCGTGAACCTGTTTCGCGGCCGGGTGGCCGGGCAGGGGCTCGGTATCGGCGAGCAGCTGCTGGGCGGGCCCATCAGCTCCCAGCTGGCGGAGGGCAGCGCGGCCGTCGCCTATGTACGGCCCCACGAGCTGGAGATACTGCCGGCGGATGCGCCGGGCGGCATCAGCGCCACCATCACACGCCTGCTGCCCATGGGGCCGCGCATCCGGGTGGAACTGCGTGGCAATGGGGATACAAACGGTGCACACTTCGAAGCCGAGCTGAGCAAGGAGGCGGCCCGCGCCTTCAGCCCGGGCCAGGGGGTGCGGCTGGTGGCCAAACAGGCCCAGCTCTACCCGGATTACCAGATTTAAGTGGCAGGCCCCTGGCGGGCCGCGCAGGCAGCGTGACCATGGCGGGATCTGCCCGCCTGGGATACAACAGGGTCAGTATGGCGGTCAGAGTTCAGGCTCGGGCGGCCAGACAATATAACAACAAGGCGGCGGGGAGAACCCCGACCTGCCGGTCAGCGCAGGAGGCGATGACGTGAATTTTCAGCAGTTGCGAATTATCCGGGAGGCGGCACGGCGGGATTACAACCTGACCGAGGTGGCCAATGCCCTGTTTACCTCCCAGTCCGGGGTCAGCCGCCATATCCGCGAGCTGGAAGAGGAGCTGGGGATCGAGCTGTTCATCCGCTACGGCAAGCGGCTGCTCGGCATGACCGAGCCGGGCAAGGAGCTGCTGGTGATCGCCGAGCGCATCCTCAACGACGCCAACAACATCCGCAAGCTGGCCAGCACCTTCGCCAACCGCGAGTCGGGCCGGTTGCTGGTGGCGACCACCCATACCCAGGCCCGCTATGCCCTGCCACGAGTGGTGAAGGCGTTTCGCGAGCAGTTCCCGCTGGTACAGCTGGAGCTGCGCCAGGGCAGCCCGGAGGAGATAGTGCGGCTGGTGCAGACCGGCGAGGTGGACATCGGCATCAGCAGCGAGCAGCTCGACAAGAGCGAAGGGGTGGTGGCGTTTCCCTACTACCGCTGGCACCACAACATAGTGGTGCCGGAGCAGCATCCGCTCACCGCGGAGCGGGAGCTGACCCTGGCGGCGCTTGCACACTGGCCCATCATCACCTACCAGGCCGGCCTGACCGGGCGGGCGCGGGTGGATGAGGCGTTTGCCGAGGCGGGCATCGCTCCGCAGATCCTGCTGACCGCGCAGGACTCCGACGTCATCAAGACCTATGTCGAGCTGGAGATGGGGGTGGGCATACTGGCGGACATGGCGTTTGACACTCAGCGCGACAAGGGACTGGTGCAGCTGGACGGCAGCCGGCTGTTCGCGTCCCACACCGCCTGGATCGGTCTCAAGCAGGGGCAGTTCCAGCACAACTTCGCCTGGCAGTTCATCCAGCTTTGCAACCCGGAGCTGGCGCTGGCGGACATTCAGGCCCGCGCCATGGGCAGCGAGGCGGCCATCGATTTCCAGATCTGAGGTGGTGCACCAGAAAAAACGGGGAGCCTGTGGCTCCCCGTTTTGTTGATGGTGTGATGCTGTGCCTGCGGCTCAGTTCACCAGGATCCAGGCATCATGCCAATTGGTGCCGACCCCGGGTTCATACTGGGTGGCACTGGCCGACCACTGGCTGCACCAGCCGCGATAGGGGAAGGGCTTGCACTGGTAGACCTTGCCGTTCTTGGGCTGCAGCACCTTGGTGCCGTCGGTGTAGGACTTGAGCCCGTCCGGGAAGGTGAACTGGTAGTCACCGCCGGCGGCCGGATCCTTGAGCATCAGATCCAGAGTCTGCTGCACCGCATCGCCACCGGCCTTGGGTTTGCCCTCGATCACCAGCTGGTGGTGACCGGCGCTGAGCCCGGTCAGCGGCATGGTGAAGCTGTGAGTGCTGTCCTTGATGTCGGCGCTGGTCTGCCCCTTGGCGGCCCCACCGTGATCATACAGGGTGTTGGTGACGGTCAGATCGCCCTCGGCGGCCACGGTAAAGTTGAGGGTGAGTTTGCCCTCGTCGAGCAGGTAGTCGCTCTCCAGGCCGCTCACGCTGACGCCGTTGCTCACCGGCGGCTGCTGTTGCTCGAGCTGGATCTCGACCCGCTCCAGTGCGCTGCCCGCCTTGAAGTAGACCGGGTTCTGGCCGTAGACGGGGTTGAACTGGCCTTCGCCGCTCTGCTGGCCGGCCCGGATCAGGCTCTGCTCTGCATTGATCTTGCTAGCCAGGGCGTGGGGCCAGTTGTTCTTCTGGCCCTGCTCCGGGCTGGCGATGGTCAGCTCGGTCTGCAGATCAGGGCGTACGCCATTGGCATCGAACACCAGGGTTCTGGCCTTGTCGCCGACCACCAGCTCGGTGGAAGGGTAGATGGTGCCGCCCTGGCTCCAGGCCAGCGGCGGCTGGGTGCCGCCCTTGAAGTTGGCATCGATCACGTTATAGAAGCTGTTGCTGGTGTCCCCCACTTCCCACACCCCCAGGATCACCTGATAGCCGGTGCGCTGGGGCAGGTTGCACTGGTGGGTGACCTGCTTGGGCGGCTGGGTCATGTTACCGTCCACCACGCAGAAGGGGGTGAGCTCGAAGGCGGCGCGGGTCAGCGGCTGATTCGGGTTCCAGTCCTGTTTGGTGAGGTAGTAGCGCCAGTTGCGGGTGACGTGGTTGGCGGTGAAGGTCCAGCTGATGGAGAAGGGGCCGGCCTGTACCTCGCGGCGGGTCCAGCGGTCGCTGGTCTGGGCGTTCAGCTCGCCCCAGCTGGCGCTGCCAGCCGAGGCGATCTGGCCGTCGGCAGGCCCACCATTCGGGAAGCCCGAGGGGCCTTCCACGCTCTGGGGCTCCCATTGCACCGCGCCGCACTGGCTGTTGCCGCCGGTCTTGCACAGGTAGTTGCGCGATTCCGGCTGGCTGATATAGCCGTGGGCGAACACGCTGCCACTGACCAGCAAGGCCAGCGTTGCAGCGACGTGATTGAGTTGGATTTTTGCTGCCATACATTCCTCTGTTCGACAGATGTGGGCAGTCAACTTGGCAGGGGTTTCCCCCGAAACACTCTGTTGCAGCCCCGCTATCTTTGACGAGATGTCTTTAGACCGGAGGCTTTGCGTCCTGGCCTTTCGACCAGTTTGCCAAATGACTATTGAAGGGTCATGGTGTCGCGCTTGGCGACAACCCATCATGACTATTTTTGATTAAATAATTAAGTGTAAATCTTTACAGCTTGACCTCATCGGAGTAGAGCAAACACTTAACTATTTGTTTTTAAATGGATGATAACTGAGCATTGCCATATTAATGTCGTCGAACAGGCCGACAAGATGCAAAAAATCGGCATTTTTCATCAATGAAGAACGCCCCCGTCAGCCGGGCTGACGGGGGCGTGTGTTGCGACAGGGCAGGACGGATCAGTGGCGAGCGCGAGGGCGTTCGGCCGGGCTCACCTGCCGATGCAGAGGGGCGAGCCGCTGCTCAAGCTGCTGGTCGATGGCGCTGCCGAGTTTGAATACCGCCAGCCGCTCGTCCAGGCTGCGCGAAAGTCCGGCCAGCAGCTCGCTCTCCTGGGCCAGCTGGGAGGCAGACTGGGACATCTCCAGCGCCGAGTCGTTGATGCCGCTGACATTGCGGTTCATGTCCTCCGCCACCATGCTCTGCTGCTCCGCCGCGGTCGCTATCTGGGTCGCCATGTCGCTGACGTGCTGGATATGGTTGACGATGAGGGAGAGATCCTGGCCTGCCTTCTCCGACTGGCTGACACTGCTCTCCGCCAGCTTGCGGCTGGCGTCCATGGCGCTGGCGGCGGTCACCGCCCGCTGTTGCAGCTGGGCGATGGTGCTCTGGATCTCCTCTGTGGACTGGCGGGTGCGGCTGGCCAGCTGGCGCACCTCGTCGGCCACCACGGCAAAACCGCGGCCCTGCTCGCCGGCACGGGCCGCCTCGATGGCGGCGTTGAGGGCCAGCAGGTTGGTCTGCTCCGAGATGGCGCTGATGACCGCCGTCACCTCGCTTATCTGCATCACCCCCTCCTTGAGCTGGTTGACCTGCAGGGTAGCCTGCTCCACCTCGGTGGCCAGCGCCTGGATGCCGTGCACGCTGGCGTGCACGTCACGGTTGCCAAGGCCGGCCTCGCTGGTGGCGTCCTGGGTGTCGCGGGCGGTGTTCTCGGCGTGCCCTGCCACGTCTGAGATGGTGGCGCTCATCTCGTTCATGGCGGTGGCGAGCTGGGCCAGCTGATCTCGCTGGCTGTTGACCGCTTGGTTGGTCTGCTCGGCGGAGGCGGCGATGCGCAGGGCTGCATCCGCCACGTTGCGGGCCCCCTGGCTCGCCTCCAGCAGAGCACGGCGAATGGCGTTGAGCCCCTGATTGGTGCAGCTGGCGACGGCGCCCAGCTCATCCTTGCCGTGCACCGGGATGCTCACCACCAGATCGCCGGCGGCCACCTGTTGCATGGCCCGGTTGATCTCGGCCAGCGGATTGACGATGGAGCGGCTGATGGCAAAGCCCAGCAGCCCCATCAGCAGGGTAACCAGCAAGGTAGCGCCCCCCATCAGCTGATACTGGGACCAGATGGTGGCCTGGATGTCCTGCAGCAACACACCGGAGCCGAGGATCCAGCCCCAGGGCTGATAACCGGCCACCAGCGACATCTTCTGGGCCGCCTCGCCGGAGGGGGAGATCCACTGGTATTCCAGCCGGCCGCTGTGGCCCCCCTTGCCGAGATCCACCATCTGCTGCCAGTGGACGCCGGCGGTGGCGGTGCCGCTCTCGCCCATCTGCTGGCCGACCAGCTCGGGCCTGACGGGGTGCACCACCATCCGGCGGTTCTCGTCCAGCACGAACAGGTAGTTGTCGCCGTCAAAGCGCATGCTGTTGAGCATGGCCTTGGCTTCGGCCTGGGCCTGGGGGGCAGGCAGGGTGGCAGCCAGCGTCTGGATCCGGCTCATGGCCAGGTCCAGCACAGCCTGCAGCCTGGCTTCCCGTTCACTCATCAGGTTGCGATGCAGGGCACTGGCCGAGATGAGCAGCAGTGCGATGAAACCGATCAGCGCCAGTGAGAGCAACAGCATCAGTTTGCGGCTCACGGCAATATCACCGAGCTTGAACATAGTCTCTTCCTTAACTTTCCCGTGCGGGTCTGGTGGTGGCCAGTCCGTCGGCTGGCCCTGATTATTTTGTTATTAACATTTAATTAACTTTCAATGGCTTGGGGCTATAAAACGCCAATTGAGCAGTTTGACAATCAGTATAGCCAGCAGACAGAAACCCTCGCTTTTGATAGCGTGATGGCGCGCATCCCGGCGCACTATTTGTCTGCTCAATTTGCAGAAAATGTGAATGAGTTGGCATTTCACCAAAAAGGAGTGGGCGCCCTCGCGGCCGCCCCATAACAAGAGGGAAGTTATGAGTTCCATTGCCAGGAATTATCTTAATCAGCTCAACGCCGACTACCTGCAGGTACACAAGCGCAAGGAGGATCTGTTCTGGTCCACCTACATGGGCACCAGCGACGATCAGGCCGGCTTCACCGCCGCCGAGCAGGCCTACAAGGCGTTCTGCGCCGATCCGGCGCGCCTGCCGGTACTGCGGCAGATGCAGGCCCAGGCTGAGGAGACCGAGCTCAAGCGCGGTCTGGGGGGCTGGATCGCCTTCTTCGAGTGCAACGTCATCGAAGATCCTCAGGCCGCCGCCCTGATGGACGAATTGGTGGCCGCCGAGGCGGCGCTGTTTGCCCGCCGCCGGGAGCTGAAGCTGACCTTGCTGGACGAGCAGGGCCGGCAGGTGGCCGGCAGCCTGCCCGCCGCCAGCACGGCGCTGGCCGCCAGTAGCGACGAGGCGGTGCGCCAAAGTGCGCTCGCCATGTTCCACACCCTGGAGCAGTGGGTGGTCGACAACGGCTATCTGGCCATCGTCGCGCTGCGCAACCGCTTCGCCCGCGCCATGGGTTATCGCGACTACTTCGACTACAAGGTGCACAAGAACGAGCAGATGAGCCCGGCGCAGCTGTTCGCCATTCTCGACGACTTCATCGCCGGTACCGAGCAGCGGCTGCACCAGAGCCTGGCCGAGCTGAAAGCGGCCAAGGGGGAGGCGGCCCTGCTGCCCCACAACCTGCGCTACAGCGTGAGTGGCGACGTGACCCGCCAGCTCGACCCTTACGTGCCCTTCTCCCGGGCGCTGCAGGATTGGGTCGAGAGCTTTCGCCGGCTCGGCATCCAGTACCGCGGCGCAACCCTCACCCTGGATCTGCTGACCCGTGAGGGGAAATACGAGAACGGCTTCTGCCACGGCCCGGTGCCGAGCTTCTGGCAGGAGGGGGAGTGGGTGCCGGCGGTGGTCAACTTCACCAGTCTGGCCAATCCGGCCCAGGTGGGCAGCGGCTGGAGCGGGCTCAACACCCTGTTCCACGAGGGCGGCCACGCGGCGCACTTTGCCAATGTCACCGGCAACGCTCCCTGCTTCTCCCAGGAGTTCCCGCCCACCTCCATGGCCTACGCCGAGACCCAGTCGATGTTCTGCGACAGCCTGCTGGACGATGCGGACTGGCTCAAGCGCTACGCCAGAAACGCGGCGGGGGAGCCGATCCCCGATGCGCTGATCAAGGCGATGATCGAGGCACGCCAGCCGTTTCGCGCCTTCAACGAGCGTCAGATCGCGCTGGTGGCCTACTTCGAGCGGGATCTCTACGCCATGGACGAGGCCGAGCGCACCCCGGCTGCCGTGCTGGCACTGGCCCGCCGCTGGGAGCGCAAGATCCTGGGAGTGGAGAGTCCGCGCCCGCTGCTGGCCATCCCGCACCTGCTCAACCAGGAGTCGGCCTGCGCCTATCACGGCTATCTGCTGGCGCTGATGGCGGTGGAGCAGACCCGCGCCTACTTCCTCAAACGCGATGGCTACCTCACCGACAACCCGCGCATCGGACCGGATCTGGCCGCCCACTACTGGGGGCCGGGTAACGGCATGACCCATGACGAGACGCTCAGGAGCCTGACCGGCAAGGGCTTCAGCGCCGGTCCGCTGGCCCGGGCCTGCAACCAGAGCGTGGCCGAGGCGTGGCAGCAGGCAGAAGCCTGCATGGCGGCGGCTCGCCAGCGTCCGCCGGTCGGCGAGGGTGAGCCGCTCAATGCCCGCATCCGGGTGGTTCACGGCGACCAGCTTATCGCCGACAATAGCGGTTCCGAAGCGGCCATGCTGGCCGATTTTGAGCGCTGGATCCGCGACCACTACCAGGAGGCGGTGACCAGCCACTGAGGCGCAAGCCGGTGAACATGCGTTATGTCAGACCCCTGCTGCGGCAGGGGTCTGTTTTCATGGGAAGGAGTCAAGGGTGGGAACAACAACGCGGTGGCGGTGGCTTCTGGCCACGCTGCTGCTGACGGGAGGGCAGGCGCAGCCGGCCCGGGCACTGCAGGCGCTGACCGAGCAGATGCCCCCTTACAACTATCAGCTGGCTGGTCAGCCGGTGAGCGGTTTCTCGGTGGATCTGCTGCATGCCCTGCTGGCGCGCAGCGGCCTTGCGCTGCGCGGAGACATCCAGCTGCGGCCCTGGGCGCGGGCTTATCAGAATGCCCGCTATCAGGCGGGCAGCATCCTCTTCTCGGTGGCGCGCACCCCGGAGCGGGAGCCGCAGTTCCAGTGGGTGGGGCCGGTCGGGCCGCGCACCATCAGGGTATGGCGGCTGAGCTCGCGCACCGACATCCAGCCCCGCAGCCTGCAGGAGGCGAGCCACTACCGGATCGCCGTAGTGCGCAACTCGGCCTCGGCCCAGCAGTTGATCCGCCAGGGGTTGGCGCCGGTCAGCGTCAACAGCGAGGAGGACAAGTTTCGCATGCTGCTGCGCGGCCGGGTGGATCTGGTGACGGCGCTGGATCTGGGAGCCGCCTTTCACATGCACCAGCTGGGACACGGTTTGGAAGCACTCACCCCGTTGTTCGTCCATGACGACGGCGAGCAGTACTACTTTGCCCTCAACCTGGCGACGGAGCCGGCCAAGGTGCAGGCCCTGCAGCGGGCCCTCGACCAGATGCGCCAGGATGGCTCGCTGGAGGCGTTGCGCCAGCGCTGGCTCAACCTCCATGCATTGCCGCCCGCCCCGGCCAGCGGGGCGACCTCCTCCTGATGCCTGCCCGGGCTCAGCCCTGGATCTTCAGCACGCTGACCGGTTTGTCTTTGAGCGCCACCAGCAGCTGGCGCCCCGGCAGCTTGTGGCCGTCGATCATGATGGAGCTGTGGCCGAAGTTGGCCACCAGCCGGCTGCCGTCCGAGAAGCGGGTCTCCTGCACCCGGCCTACCCCGTCACGCCAGCGAAAGCCCACCAGTGCCTTGTCCCACAGCGCCTCGTGCAGCGGGCCGAACTGGCGGTCTAGCCTCACCAGCTCCGGCAGCCGGCTCGCCAGCGTGCTGCGACTCAGATTGACCAGCGGCGGCGTGTTGTAGAGCAGGCCGAGCAGGGCGCGCTCCTCCTTGATGCCCGGGAATTTCAGGTTGTCCAACAGCCAGTGGTGGCTGTTGAGCACGGAGTCGTGGAACACCGCCTGATAGAGGGGCAGCCGATCTGCCGGGTTGAACACCGTCTTCAGGTAGCGTGGCTTGAGCCGGGCGGGCTGGAAGAAGACTTGCGGCGCTTCGTCCGGCCACCACTTGCCGAGGTAGTAGGGGGACTTGGCCTGCTTGCGCATGGCGGCATCGGTCCAGCCAAAGCCCCAGCTCTGGATGCCGTGGGCAAACAGCAGCGGCTTGCTGGTGAGGGCGTTGCCATCCTCCGAGCCCAGCACCAGCCCGAGCCGCTCTCCTACCCAGCTCATGCGGGCGTTGCGGTCGGCGATCATCGCCTGGCTGCCCTGCTGGTGGGCCGGGTTGTAATCGTTGGAGGCCATGGCGGTGCCGTCCACGTCGAGGAACAGGCTGTTGATGCCGCTGGCCTTGGCCAGCTCGCTCATGCGGCTCTTGGCAAACGGCAGGGTGCAGCCCGGGTTGAGATAGACCCCCTCGCCACCAAAGCCCGGCTTGGGCTTGCCGTTGGCCTCGATGATGGCGCAGCGCTTGCCGATCTCCGGCGGCAGCTGGGCGGTGAGCCAGCTGTCGTTGGTGCGGGGCGCGATGGCGGTATCGTAGGAGTCATAGCTGCCCACCAGATAGCCCTGACGCTGGGCTGCGATGAGGGCATAGCTCTGTTGCAGGGCCGCCGTCCATTGTGGGGTGCCGAGCCACAGCTTGCGCAGTCCCGCCTGCTGCAGCGCCTCGATCACCGGCAGCGACAGCCCCTGGCCCCAGCGCTCCTGCGCCACCAGTTGTTCGCCGAACTGGCTCTTGACCCACTGCTGGCGCAGGGCCAGCACCTTGCTCTGGGCCTGCGGACCCTGCTGGGCAGGCAGCGGCAGCTGGTTGGCAATCAGCCGGTTGAGGCCGACCATGATCAGGTTCTGCTGCCAGATTTCGGGATGGGCGGCGGCCAGCGCCTCCTGCTCCTCGTTGTTGAAGCCTTGCAGCCACTCCGGCTTTTGCCGGAGCCTGGCCTGCAGCGCGGGCCAATTGGTCACATCTTGCCGATCGAGCAGATCATCGCCCCACAGGTAGACATGGCTGGCGCCGATCAACCGTCGCCCGGCGGGGATGCGGGCGACCTTGTCGGCCAGAGACTGCCAGGCCCCCTCGCTCTGCAGCCACGCCCGGTAGCGGCGGGCGCCGGCCAGCCAGTCATCTCCCACGCTCAGCCGCACCACCATAGGCGCCTGCTGGTTGAAGCTGCTGAATTCATGGCTGGCGCTCAGTTGCAGTCGGCCTCCCTGGCGGCTGAAGCGAAGCCGGTTGTCGTAGGGGGTCTGCAGGATCCAGCTGTAGGTCTGCTTGCCGGCATCCTGGCTCCAGAGCGGCAGCTTGAGGTCGTAGTGGGTGTTGAGCTCGGCCAGCTCGTCGCCGACATAGCCGAGCCAGTCGCTGTCGCGCACCGAGAAGCGGCTGCCCTCGCCGAAGGCCAGGGAGAGGTGGGTCTGGTTTTTCGGCAGGCTGAACCAGGCCAGCTGACGGGGACTGTCGCTGACCAGCGTCAGCAAGAGGTCGTCGCCATCCAGCTTGACCTCCACCCTGGCGTCCTGGGCGGGCCAGTGCCAGCTGGCCTGTTGCTCCCCTTGTTGCAACTGATCGACCTGGCGGGCGGGCTGGCCCGCGCTGACCGGGATCTGGTTGACCGAGATGGCCAGGGTATCGGGATCGATGTGGTAACTGTGGGTCTCGCCCTGCAGCGTCAGGGGGGCGGCGGCCAGCGGCGCCGCCAGCAGTGAAATCAACAGCCAGCCCAGTGCTGGCGCCCGTATCGGCAAACCGTTCATGCAACATCCTTGACCTGATTGATGCCATCAGGGTACGCCGACGTCCGCCCCCCGGTACAGCCAAATCTGCTTAACCCATATGGGGTGAATGGCCTCATTCAAGCTCTCTTTGGAGCCATTTTCATGTGGCAAAAAAGCATCATTCGAACCCTCTCTAAGCCCCCGCCAGCACTGGCTTGTGCGACTCGTCGTGCGGGTGTGAACCTCCAATGCCCATTTTTTCGACGCCCCATATAGGGGGGTGTCAGCCTGCTTGACGGTTTCTAGCATGCCTGCTCGCTTTGAATGCAATTCATTGTTTTATAAGGATTGTTTTTGATTGGAGTATCAGTATGAAGAGAGCGAAATGGAAGCCTTGGCTGGGGTTGTGCGCCCTCTTGGCCGGGGTGAGCGGCTGGTACCTGTGGCCGCACGCGGTGACGCCCGGTCAGGCGGCAGGGGGTAAGGAGAGCGCGGCGGATAGCGGCCCGCTGGCGGAGCTCACGCCACTCGCCGCCATGCCTGTCCCAGTGCTCAAGCCGGCACCTTCCGGAACCCCCGCCAAGCCGGATCGGCTGCGGGAAGATGGCTGCCAGCAGCTGGAGACCCCCTGGCAGGCGGCAGAGGTGGATGCGGACTTTCCGCTGGCGGAGCCCGGTGATGCGGTCGAGCAACCCCAGCCGATCGCCCTGCAGGGCAGCGATCTGGAGCGGGCCCAGGTGGGTGACAGCGTGGCGTTGCCGATGCCGGACGGCAGCACCTTGCAGGCCAGGGTGACCAAGGTCGAACTGCAGCGGGGTGGGGAGCGCAACTGGCAGGGGGAAATTCGGGTCGACGGTGACAGCTATCCGGTCAATTTCACCGTCGGCAAGCAAGCGACTTTCGGGTTCATCGGCACGCCGCAAGGCAGTTACTCCGTCGAGACCCTGGGAGGCAAGGGCTGGGTTTACAAGAACCCGCCGCTGGATCTGGGTCATGGCGGCGATGACGCCCTGATCCCGACTCACCAATAACAACCGAAAAGGAAGATCACATGCAGAAAACCACCTTGGGGATCATGATTGCGGGATTGCTCGGGGCTACCCCGGTGCTGGCGGAAACCATCGACCTGATGGTGCTGCACAGTCCTGGGCTGGCGGCCCGCTATCAGGGGGATGCGCAGACCCGGATCCAGCACATGATCAACGTCACCAACCAGATCTATGCCGCCAGCGGCCTGGATCTGACGGTGCGGGCCGTGCACGACCAGCAGGTCAATTACCCGGATGGCGGCACCGACAAATCCGCGCTCAACGCGGTGACCTACCAGCAGGATCCGGCTTTCAAGCAGGTACCGACCCTGCGCACCCGTTATGGCGCCGACATGGTGGTGCTGATGCGCCCCCAGACCGGTGACCACGGCAGCTGCGGGCTGGCCTGGGTTGGCGGTTCTGCTACCTATGCCGATGGCCGCAAGGCGTATGCCGACGGGGATGTCTCCCAGGATGCCGGCAGCATGTTCAGCCATGTCACGGCCACCGGCTGTGGTGATGTGGTGCTGGCGCACGAGCTGGGTCACAACATGGGGCTCAACCACTCCCGCCTGCAGGATGGCACGGGGGGCACTTATCACTATGCGTTGGGGCACGGGGTGCGGGGTTCCTTCGCCACCGTGATGGCTTATCCCTCCAGCTTCGGGGTCTACAGCCACGAGTACAAGTTCTCCAGCCCGGATCTGGTCTGCAAGGGGCAGCCGTGTGGCGTGGATTACCGGGACCAGGCCAACGGTGCCGATGCGGTGCGGGCGTTGAAGGTGACGACGCCGCAGATCGCTGCCTTTTATCCCACCATGGTGACGGAAGCGCTGCCGGATCTGGGTGAGCTGGAGCGCTCCCTCGAGACCCGGCGCCAGGACCTGGCGACGGCTCAGGAGCACTACCGCCAGCAGGTGGCGGCCAGAACCGCCCTGCAGGATCGCCAGCAGACGCTCAAGGGCAACTTTGATCGCTACCAGCGCGAGCTGAGCCAGCTGAACCAGCGCAACCGCCAGATGGTGCAGGAGATCAACCGGCTGGTGCGCGAGCACAACAGCTACAACGGCAGCTACGGCCCGGAAGAGTATCGCCGGATCCGCGCCATCCAGGCGAACCTGAGTGCCCGCATCGATCAGCTGCACGATGAGAACAACGCCATCGTTCGCCAGTCCAACGAGATCAGCCAGCGCTACCAGGCCGAGGTGAACGAGTACAACGGCAGCTGGGATCGCTACGACCAGCTGGTGGCTGCGGTGAAGAGTGCCGATGGCAAGGTGGACGAGGCGCGCCGCGAGCTGGAGCTGGCCGAGCATAGGTATCAGCTGGCGCTGGCCCGCCAGCCGGCCGAGACGCAGCCGGCCTGATGCATCAAGGGCGCCCCGCAACAGGCGGGGCGCCCTTGATGTCTGTCCAGAGGAGCCGACCGGGCAAGCCCGGCCGGCTCCTTATTTTGCAGGCCTGCGTCAGTCCGCCCGTTTGGCTGCGGGTTTCGCGTTCGTCGTCAACTGGGTGAGGGCGGCCTGCACCGCGGCTGCCAGCTGGGGATCGCGCCCCGCCAGCATGTCGGCCGGGGTCAGCGCCACCTGCACGTCCGGGATCAGCTCCTGGTTCTCGTACAGGGTGCCGTCGGGGTTGCGCAGCCCCAGGGTCGGGATGCCGTAGGCGATACCCGGGATCAGCTTGGAGGTGTGGCCGTACACCATGGTGCCGGTGCCCGGCACCGGCTCACCGACGATGGGGCCCACCTTGAGGGTGCGGTAGTACTGGGGAAAGGCCGAGCCTTCCGAGTAGCTGCCCGCATTGACCAGCACCACCGAGGGCTTGGTCCATTGGCGGGTAGCGGCGTCCGTCTCCCCCTTGCCAAGGCGTGGCCAGCTGCGGGCCATGCCCTGGGCGCTGCCGCTGCCGGTCAGGAACTCCACCAGGGTGTTGGCCAGATAGCCCCCCTTGTTGAAGCGCACGTCGACGATCAGCGCCTCGCGGTTGCGCTGGCGACCGAGGGCGTCAGCCACCACCTCCTCATAGACGGCGCTGCTCATCTCCGGCAGATAGACATAGCCGACCCGCCCCTGACTCAACTGCTCCACCTGGCTGCGGCGCTTGGCGATCCAGCCGTCGAGCTGCAACTGATACTCCTGCTGCAGATCGATGGCGGTGACCTCCAGCTGGCTGGGCTCCTTGGCTCCCTTGGACAGCACAGTGAGCGCCAGCCGCTGGCCGGCCTGGTGGTTGAGCAGAGCATCCAGTTCGTTGAGGCTGTGCAGTTCGGTACCGTTGACGGCCAGCAGGCGGGCTCCCGGCGCCAGATCTGTCTCCTGCTCCAGCGGGCCGCCGGCCAGCAGGGCGTCGAGCTCGACCCCCCCCTGCCGCTCGTGCCAGTAGCCGCCGAGGCTGGCGGTGTCGTCCGGCATGCGCAGGGAGGGGGCCGGGCCGCTGCCCCAGGTGTGGGAGACATTGAGCTCGCCGGCCAGCTCCGCCAGCAGGTTGCCGAAGTCACGATCGTTGTTGATGCCGGGCAGCAGGCGGCGATAGGCGGCCACATAGCCATCCCAGTCCACCCCGTTCATGTCGGCCCGGTAGAACTCGTCCCGGGTGAGGCGGGTGATCTGATCGAAGGCAGCGCTCATCCGATCCTGCCAGCTGGCGGTGATCAGCAGATTGAAGGGGTGGCTGCTGGCCTCGCCGGAGCGGGTATCGATGAGGGCGATTTCCCCCTCCCGTACCAGGGTGGCGAGGCTGGCATCCTGGTTGAGGCTGGCCAGCGCCGGCCCCGGCTGCTCGGCAAACAGCAGCTTGGTTTCCCCCTTGCGCAGATCCTGGGCGTAGCCCTTGATCTCGCTCTCGCCGTTGGCGTCCATCACCTCCACCAGATAGATCAGATGATCGTCGACGATGCGACTGGCGAGGATGGGGCCCTCTGGCTGCAGCTGGAGCGCCTCCCGATGTGCCAGCCGGTTGGCCTCGAAGCCGTAACCGGCCTTGGGCGGCGCCTGCTCGGCGATGAAGTCGCTCTTGGCGGCGCGGCTGCTGTAGAGGCCGAGCAGGCTGCCACCGAGGGGCTCGCCATCGGCACCCAGCACACCGTACTTGGTGGATTGCCAGTAGAGGATGCCGCCGTCCTGACTCCAGGCAGGCTCGCCATCCCGATAGCCGTTGAGACTGACGTTGACCGGTTTGGCCTTGGCATCCCGGGTGTCGATGACGGCGATCTCCTGCTGGGCGGAGTCAGGCTGGATGGTCAGCGCCAGGTGGCGCGAATCGGGGGCAAAGGCCAGCTCCACCGCGTGACGGGAGGGGTTGAACTCGGCCGCGACCAGCTGGCGCTGCTTGCCGCTGGCCAGATCCAGCAGATGGACGGCCTGGCCGTCCACCACGAAGGCGAGCTGTTTGCCGTCGGGGGAGAGGGTCGGCACGCTGATGGCGGCGCCCGGGATGGCCAGCAGTTTCTCCTCGGTCAGGGTGCCCGGGTCGCTGAACAGCTTGTCCGGTTGAGCCTTCTTGAGACGGTACAACGCCGCCGGCCCCTCCTGTTCGGAGAGGTAGAGGAGTGTCTGCTCTTTATCCAGATAGCGTGGCGCCGACTGTTCGCTGGGATGGCGGGTGAGCTGGCGTACCCGCTCGCGGCGGGTATCGACCGCGTAGAGATCCCCCTGGCTGACCAGGATCACCTCTTCCCCGTCCTGGCGGGCAATGGCCTCGTCGACGGGGCCGGGTTGCCAGCTCTGCTCGGCCGGCACCTTGGCGAACAACGGCTGGATGACGAGCTTGCGCGGGGTCTCGCTGCCAGCATCGAGGCGGTAGAGCTCCCCCTGCCAGGACCAGACCAGATCCCCCTGGCGGGAGGCTGATAGGCCGCGCACCGGGTGGTCCTTGAAGTGGGTGAGCTGGCGATCCTGGCCGCTGGCCAGATCCCGTAGCCAGACGTTGAAATCGCCGCTGCGCTCGCTCAGGTAGTAGAGCTGCTTGCCCTGCTCGTCCCAGACCGGATCGCTGGCGGCCACCCTGTCTTCGGTCAGCTGGCGATGCTGCTGGCCGTCGAACAACCACAGACGGGAGACGGCGAACGAGTGCTGGTGCTTGCGAAACGGCTGATCCATGCCCGGCATCTGGTAGGCCAGCTGGTTGCCGTGGGGGCGGGCCAGGGTGGCGGGCAGGGGCTGGGCTGGGGTCAGCGGGCCGCCGGCAACCGGCGTCCAGTAGAGGTTGCCGGCCTGATACCCCTCCGCCACGAAGTGATCGGCGTCGGGGTCGGTCAGGCGCTGGCTGCTCAGCAGCAGCTGCTTGCCGTCGGCGCTGAAGGCCTGGGGCAGGTCGGGGCGCGAATCCCGGGTCAGCCGCACCATCTCGCCGCCGCGGCTCGGCACCACGAACACGTCTTCGTTGCCGTAGAGGTTGGCGGCAAAGGCGATCAGTTTGCCATCCGGCGACCAGAGCGGGCGCTGGCTCAGGTAGTTGCCATCGGTGAGGGGCACGGCGGGGCCGCCATCCCCCGCGCTCAGGTAGACGCGGCCCTGCCAGGTGAAGGCAAGCTGCTTGCCGTCGGGGGAGAGGGCGGGCTCGCGTAGCCAGAGCGGCTCGGCCGCCTGCAGGGAGGAGCAGAGCAGCAGGAGCAGCAGTGAGAGTCGGTATCGCATCGTGAGGTTCCTGAGAGGTGAAAAGCGCCTTATCTTCCCCCAATGTCCCGCCCGGGACTATCCCGAGATAGGGGGGTTATCCCGTTGTTTTGGCAGTTAATTGTAACAATCTATAAAAGATGGCGCGGGATATGTTTCTCTGGATATATTGAGTATTGATGGCGATCCAATATGATGGCGCTCGCCCGCCACTCGAGGCGGTGCAGTTCAGATGATTTGGTAACAGAAAAGCCCTTACCAGAGGCTTGCCGAGGGATGGAATGAGAGCCGTATTACTGTGTTTGCTGGGGCTGTGGCCCGCATTGAGTTTTGCCACCCTGTCCGCCGATATGGTGGTGGTGAAGAAATCGAGTTATAGCCTGACCCTGATGAAGGATGGCAAGGAGGTCAAACGCTACTGGATCGCTCTGGGTCCGGCTCCCAAGGGGCACAAGCAGCGGGAAGGGGATCAGCGCACGCCGGAAGGCCGTTACATCCTCGACTACAAGAAGACCAACTCCAACTATTACAAGGCCATCCACATCAACTACCCGAATCTGGACGACATCAAGGCGGCCAACGAGATGGGTGTGCGACCGGGCGGCATGATCATGATCCACGGTCAGCGCAACAGCATAGGCAACACCCGCCTGCAGCCGTCCAACTGGACCAATGGCTGCATCGCCATGCTCAACAAGGATCTGGACGAAGTGTGGAACGCCATCGAACCCGGCACCCCCATCATCATTCAGCCCTGACCCTCAACAGCGCGCCACCTCCGGGTGGCGTTCTGTTTTTTGGCTCCCTCTCTTTACCCGCAGCCTCTTGGTATCCGTCCCCGTGCTGTGCTAGTTTTTCCGGCTCGCCGTGGACGCAACAAGGATGATCCCATGCCGTCAGCAACCCGCTCCCGGCCCGTAGGGGCAGAGAGTACCCGCGCGCTCTGGTGGCGCGCCTCCATCGATATTCTGCCGCTCTCCGTCTCGGTGATCCCCTGGGGGATCCTGTGCGGCGCCCTGGCGCTGCAGGTGGGGCTGAGCCCGCTGCAGGCCCAGCTGATGTCGCTGCTGGTCTATGCCGGCGCCGCCCAGCTCTCGGCCACCACTCTGTTCGGGGCAGGCACGCCGCTGCTGCCCATCATGGGCTCCACCTTCGTCATCACCTCTCAGCACCTGCTCTACGGCTTCACCTTTCGCCGCGACGTGCTGCCGCTCTCCCTGCGCTGGCGCGCCAGTCTGGCCTTCTTCCTGACCGACGAGATGTTCGCGGTGACGCTCAAAGACCGGGAGCGCAGCGGCCGTTTCGATCCGGCCTATGCGCTCATTGCCGGCTTCGTCTTCTATCTGTTCTGGAATGTGGCGACCCTGCTCGGCATCGCCGCCGGCCAGTACATCGACGGACTGGAGCAGATGGGGCTGGACTTCGCCATTGCCGCCACCTTCATCGCCATGACCATTCCCGCCATGAAGAACCTGCCCATGGTGGCGGCCACCCTGGTGAGCGGTGCCATGGCGCTGCTAACCAAGCCGCTGCTGGCGGAGGTCTACATCATCATCTCGGCGCTCTCCGGCATGCTGGTGGGTTATGTGCTGCACCGGATGAGGAGGTAATCATGAGCTGGCTAATGATAGGCCTGCTGGCCCTGATCACCTTCTTCAACCGCTTCGCCTTCTTCTCGCGGCTGACCCGCTATCAGCCGGGCGCCGAGATGGGGGCCTTCCTCAGCTTCTCGGCCCAGTCGGTGCTGACCGCCATCTGGTTGCCCATCGTCTTCAGCTACCAGCCTGGCACTGGGCTGAGCTGGGATCCGGACTACCTGGTCGCCACCCTGCTGGTGACGGCGCTGACCCTGCTGCGGCTACCGACCCTGCTGGTGGTGGTGGTCGGCATGGGGGGCTTCTTCCTGCTGCGCTGGCAGGGGGGCGTGGCCCAGCTGTTGCCCTGGCTGGGCTAGGCCCGTGATCTTGCATGGCGGATATCTATATTGGATATCCGCCATGTTGTGAATGTCACTTCAAAAAACACCTCTCAAGTGTGAGGATTTAGCTCCCATCCGTCGAGGAGCGAGTCATGTCCTTCACCGAAACCTGTCAGCGCATCGTGCGCGATCCCCTGCTGTCACCGGCCCAGAAGAGCCATGCCCTGGCGCTGGCCGCCGAGAATGCGCTGCCCTATCCCGAGCTGCCCGCCGAGGTGAGCGAGGCGATGGCCAAGGGCTTTGTCTGCGACATGTTCGAGGGGCACGCCCCCTACAAGCCGCGCTATGTGCTGCCGGATTACGAGAAGTTCCTGCGCCAGGGCTCAGCCTGGCTGGAACTGGCACCGCCGCAGGATTTCGACGAGGCACTCGATGCCCTGCGCATCCTCTACCACCACGTGCCCTCCGTCACCGGCATGCCGGTCTGGCTGGGCCGACTCGACCACCTGCTGCTGCCCTTCGTCGGTGAGCTGGATGACGAGGCCCTCTATCGCAAGCTGAAAGGGTTCTGGATCTACCTGGACCGGGTGCTGCCGGATGCCTTCATGCACGTCAACATAGGTCCGGATGACAACCGGCTCTGCCGCCTGATCCTGCGCATCGACGGCGATCTCAAGCAGGTGGCTCCCAACCTCACCCTGTTCCACGATCCGGCGCAGACCCCGGACAGCCTGCTGCTGCTGGGGGTGAAGAACATCGCGGCTTGCAGCAAGCCCCACATCGCCAACTACCCGCTGCATCGCAACACCTTCGATGAGCGCGGCTTCGGTATCGTCAGCTGCTACAACGCCCTGCCCCAGGCGGGTGGCGCCAACACCCTGGTGCGGCTCTCCCTCAAGCGGGTGGCCGAGCAGGCCCACGGCATCGACGACTTCCTGGGCTGCCTGTTGCCCCACTACTGCCGCCTCGCCTCCCGCCTGATCGAGGCGCGTGCCGCCTTCCTGCACCAGGAGTCCGGCTTCTTCGACAGTTTCCTGGTGCAGGAGGGGCTGCTGGAAGAGGATCGCTTCGTGCCCATGTTCGGCATCTACGGCATGGCCGAGGCGGTCAACATTCTGATGGACAAGGAGAATCTGCCGGAGCGCTACGGCCGTGACGAGGAGGCGAACCAGCTGGGCTACCGTATCTCGGCCCAGCTCGCCCGCCACGTGAGCGAAACGCCGCAGCGCAACGCCTGGGGCGGTCGCGCCCTGCTCCACTCCCAGGGCGGGCTCAGCGTGGATCGCGGGGTGACCCCCGGGGTACGCATCCCCTATGGCGAGGAGCCGGATCCCGCCAGCCACGTGCTGGCACTGGCACCCCACCACGGCTTCTATCACTCCGGGATCAGCGAGATCCTCACCCTGGATCCCACCATCCGCCAGAACCCGCAAGCGCTACTGCAACTCTGCAAGGGGGCGCTCGCCATCGGCATGCGCGAGTTCACCGCCAACGTGGCCGACAGCGACCTGGTGCGGGTGACCGGCTACATGATCCGCAAGAGCGACGTGGCCCGCTTCGCGGCCGAGGGCTCACGGCTGCAGACCACCTGCCTCGGCGCCGAGGCGAGCGAGCTGACCGGGATCCGCCAGCGTGCACCGCGGGTGGTGGGGCGCGAGGCGACCCTGTGTGACTACTGAGTGCGGCAGGCGGGCAGGGGCGGCGCGCAGCGCGACGGTGAGCCGCTGGCTGCCCTTCTCCTGCGTGGACGGCCCCGGCAACCGGCTGGTGCTGTTTCTGCAGGGCTGCAACTTCGCCTGCCCCGGCTGTCATAACCCGCACACCATCGGCCTCTGCGATCACTGCGGTGACTGCGTGCCCGGCTGCCCGAGCGGGGCGCTGACCCTGCACGAGGGGCGGGTGAGCTGGCAGGCGGCACGCTGCACCGACTGCGATGCCTGTCTCGATGCCTGCCCCCGCAGCGCCAGCCCCAAGACCGCCACCATGACGGTGGCCGAGGTGCTGGCCCTGCTACGCCGCTACGGCCCGCTGCTGACCGGCATTACCGTCTCCGGCGGTGAGGCTACCACCCAGCTGCCGTTCGTGATCGCGCTGTTCACCGTCATCAAGGGGGCGGCGGATCTGGCCCATCTCGACTGCCTGCTCGACAGCAACGGTTCACTCGCCGAGGCTGGCTGGCAGCGGCTGCTGCCGGTGCTGGACGGCGCCATGATCGATCTCAAGGGGTGGCGCGACTCTGTGCATCATAAGCTGACCGGCTATGGCCGCGAGCGGGTGCTGGCCTCGCTGCAACTGCTGGCGCAGGCGGGCAAGCTGGCGGAGGTGCGCCTGCTGCAGGTGCCGGGGCAGAGCGATTATCTCGCCGCCGACGGCACGCTGGAGGGCGGGCTCGCCACCTTCTTGCGCGCCCTTGGGTCCGTTCCCATCCGCCTCAACGGTTTTCGCCATCACGGGGTGCGCGGGGCGGTGCAGGACTGGCCAGAGGCGACGCGTGAGGAGCTGGAGCAACTGGCCGCTGCGCTGGCGGTGGCCGGGCTCGGCCCGGTCAGCCTGCCGCCACTGCTCTGAGTAGCCGGATGCTAATCAACTGATCGCAAAGGGATTTGATACTACAAGGCAAGATTGGACGGCGAACCGAGCGGTTCGGCGTGGCTTTTTTGCTGCCTGAGTCTTGAGATGACGTAACTGTGATTGCTGTCTATTTGAGCTCTGCGAGGTGGCGGCTAGAATGGGTCAATCGCCCACCATCAACAGACGAACATGAGTGAATCCAACGCCTTATATCGAGTGCAGTTCATTTGTCACAACGAGCGTTACGAAGTCTATGTCAGGGAAGTGAGCCAGGGTCAGCTGTTCGGCTTCATCGAGATCGCCAACTTCGTGTGGGACAACCACACGGCGCTCATCGTCGACCCCAGCCACGAGAAGTTGAAGAGTGAATTTGCCGACGTCAATCGCACCATGATCCCCATGCACCACGTGCTGCGGGTCGATCAGGTGCGCAAGCAGGGGGCCGCCCGCATCACCGAACTGGGCAACAACGTCTCTCCCTTCCCCAGCCCCATCTACACCAAGAAACCCTGACTCCCGCCATGCCCGGCCGGCGTGTGCCGGGCATGGTCGCCTTCATCCCAGCTCGCGGGCCAGTTGCAGGATGCGCTGGCGAAACCAGCGCCGGGCCGGCTCTTCTCCGGCCGGGCCGTACCACACCAGGCTGTGGGTGACGGCGCCGTAATCGAAGGGGACCGGCCTGCTCACCAGAGCGTGGGGGGCCGCCTGTTCGGCCCAGCCACCGATGGCGGTGAGGATCAGGTCGCTCTGGCGCAGCAGGGCTGCCGCACTGCCAAAATCCGGCAGGATGGCGGCGATCTGCCGGCGCACCTGCAACTGGGCCAGGCTCTGTTCAAAGAAGGGGTTGGCCAGCTCCTGATCGCGAATGGCGATATGGCGCCAGCTCAGGTAGGCATCGAGATCCCAGGATCGCGCCAGCGCCGGGTGATCCGCGCGCAGCAGGCAGACCAGCTTGTCCTCGCGCAGGGTCTCCCACACCAGCCCTTGCTGGCGGGGCAGGGGCTGGCTCTGGTCGTGGGGCAGGATCACGAAGTCCAGCTTGCCCGCCGCCAGCGCCGCTAGCCCCTGCTCATCCTTGTTGCGAATGTCGGGCACCAGGCCCGGCACCTCGCGCATCAGCTGCGCCAGGATGGGCCCCATGGGCCAGACCATGCCGCTTTCACGCAGGGCGAATTTCAGCTGCCCCTGCCAGCTGGCGGGATCGAACCCTCCCTGGCCGGTGAGGCCGTTCAGCTCGCTCAGCAGCCGGTGCAGGGTAGGGCCGAGCCGCTCGGCGAACGGGGTCAGCAACAGCTGGTTGCCCTGGCGGTAGAGCAGTTGATCGCCGAGCAGATCCCGCAACTGGTTGAGGGTCTTGCTGACGGTGGAGGGGGTGGTGCAGAGCCGCTCGGCGGTGCGGGTGACGCTCTGGCTGTCGAGCAGCAGGTGCAGGGTAACCAGATGACGGCCGCCGAGGCGGGAGAGGGCAATGAGATCCATAACGGTTCCACAAGCAAACGGGACAAACAAAAAGCCCCGCCTGAGCGGGGCTTGCGGGGATCAGCCCTTGAGCACGGCGGCCATGGCGTCCGCCACGTAGTCGACATTGCGGCTGTTGAGGCCTGCTACGCACATGCGACCTGAGCGCACCAGGTAGACGGCGAACTCCTCGCGCAGGCGATCCACCTGCTCCGGGGTGAAGCCGGTGTAGCTGAACATGCCGCGCTGGTTGATGAAGTAGCTGAAGTCACGGCCCGGCACCTTGGCGCTCAGCACCTCGAACAGCTTCTCGCGCATCGCCTTGATGCGGGTGCGCATCTCGGTCACTTCATCGACCCAGAGGGCGTGCAGGCTGGCATCGTTCATCACCGCAGCAGTGATCTGGCCGCCGTGGGTGGGGGGGCTGGAGTAGTTGCGGCGCACGGTGGCCTTCATCTGGCCCAGCACCCGGCTCGCCTCTTCGGCATCCTGGCAGATGACCGACAGACCGCCGCAACGCTCGCCGTAGAAGGAGAGGTTCTTGGAGAAGGAGTTGCTGACGAAGAAGCTGACGCCGGCGGCCACCATGGCGCGAATGGCGTAGGCATCCTCTTCCAGCCCGTCGCCGAAGCCTTGATAGGCGATGTCCATAAAGGGGATCAGGTTCTTCTCGACCACCAGCGCTATCACCTGGTCCCACTGGGCGCGGGAGAGATCCACCCCGGTCGGGTTGTGGCAGCAGGGGTGCAGCAGCACGATGCTTTTCGCCGGCAGGCTGCTCAGGCAGTCGATCATGGCGTCAAACTGCACGCCGCCGGTGGCCGCATCGTAGTAGGGGTAGTCGTGCACCTTGATGCCGGCGCCCTCGAACATCGCCTTGTGGTTGTCCCAGGTGGGATTGCTGACCCACACCTCGGAGGTCGGGAAGTAGCGCTTGAGCAGATCGGCGCCGATCTTCAGGGCGCCCGAGCCGCCGATGGTCTGGATGGTGGCGATGCGACCCGCCTTGACCGCTTCGTGGTCGGCGCCAAACAGCAGGTGTTGTACCGCGGTGCGGTAGTTGGCGGCGCCTTCCATCGGCTGGTAGGGGCGCGGGGCCGGAGCGGCGGCGCGCTGGGCTTCGGCCTGCTGTACCGAGGCCAGCAGCGGAATGCGGCCCTGCTCGTCGTAATAGAGGCCGATCCCCAGGTTCACCTTCTGCTCGCGGGTGTCTTTGTGGAAGGTCTCGACCAGGGTCAGGATGGGGTCGCCAGCATAGGCATCGACGTGTTCAAACATGGGGGGTCCTTGCGAAATGGAATCCAGGGTATGGCGATCAATGATCGGCGGTCATCATGGCGTAAAGCCGGCGAGGGCTCAAGTCTGAAAGGGGCGGGGGCCGTGGGGCCGACGCCGCCCAGCCGTAAACGGGATGATGCGGGGCTACGCATGGCCCCATCCACCGGCTTTACTTCAGATAGGATCGCAATACCCGCACCACCTGATCCAGATCCTCCAGCCGCTCGGCCGGGGTCGCCTCTTCGGCGCCGAGGTGCTCGCGCATGTGGCCCTCCAGCACCTCCAGCATCAGGCCGTTGACGGCGCCGCGAATGGCGGCGATCTGCTGCAAGATTGCGGCGCAGTCGCTCTCCTGCTCCAGCGCGCTCTCCAGTGCCCCTGCCTGCCCCTTGATGCGGCGCACCCGCGCCAGCAGCTTCTTCTTGCCGTGAATGGTGTGTGACATGCAGGATCCTCTCGATCAATAAAACTATACTGGGGTATAGTATATTGCATTGTCGTCCTCAGGAGAAATCCATGTCATCCCTCGCCTCATCCCACTGCCACCAACCCGTCGTCCACGAAGGGAATCCGCTGGCCGAACAGAAGACCCGCTGGGCCGTGCTGCTGACAGTCATCATGATGGTGGCGGAGATCGGCGGCGGTTGGTTCTACAACTCCATGGCGCTGCTGGCCGACGGCTGGCACATGAGCTCCCATGCGCTGGCGCTCGGCCTGTCGGTGCTGGCCTACCGCGCCGCCCGCCACTTCGCCCGCGACCACAGATTCAGCTTCGGTACCTGGAAGATCGAGGTGCTGGGGGGCTTTACCAGCGCCCTCTTGCTGGTGGGGGTGGCCGGCATGATGCTGTTCGAGTCGGTGTTCCGGCTGCTGGATCCCAGCCCGATCCACTACCAGCAGGCCATCGTCATCGCCATCGTCGGCCTGCTGGTGAACCTGGCCTGCGCCTGGCTGCTCAAGGATGATCACGGTCATCACCATGGGCACGGCCACGACCACCATCATGATCATCACGACCACGCTCACCCACACGATCATGGCCAGCATCACGGTCATCAAGATCTCAACCTGCGCGCCGCCTACATCCACGTGCTGGCGGATGCGGCCACCTCGGTGCTGGCCATTCTGGCGCTGGTGGGGGGCATGCTGTGGGGGGCCGACTGGCTGGATCCCCTGATGGGCATAGTGGGTGCCGGACTGGTGGCGGTGTGGGCCTGGGGGCTGCTGCGCGACTCTGGCCGGGTGCTGCTGGATGCCGAGATGGATGCGCCGCTGGTGGCGGAGATCCGAGAGGTGATCGCCGAGTTGCCGGACGCCGAAGTGCGCGATCTGCACGTCTGGCGGGTGGGGCAGCAGCAGTATGCCTGCGTGCTCTCCCTGCTGATGGCGGCGCCGGTCTCCGCCAGCGAGATCCGCGCGCGGCTCGCCATCCACGAGGAGCTGGTGCACGTCACCATCGAGGTGAGCGCCTCCTGATCCTAGCCGGTTGGCCGCTCGCAACAGCAGGAAGGGGCCAAGGCCCCTTCCTGTTTTTCTGGCTCAGTGCGGCTGGCCCTGCACATCCTCCGGTTTGTGCTGCCAGACGGCGCCGAGCAGCAGCTTGAGCAGCAGCTCGGGCGGGTTGTCCAGCAGTCGACCCGACTCCAGCAGCAGGTGACCGTCGGCCCGAAAGCCGAGGCTGGCATGGATGGTGCCCTCCTCGCCGCACACCTGGATCAGCCCGCTCAAACTGCCGCGCTCCCCCGGCTGGCAGCGCAGCCGCAGCTCCCGTGGCTCCCCCAGCAGGGTGAAGGCGCGGGCGAGGGGCGGGGTATCCTCATAATCCGGCCAGTTGAAGAAGTGGTACTGCTCGGCGAGCGTCCCCGCCTGCTGACAAAATTGGTCAAACAGCTGGGCAATCTCTTGATACTCCTGGTCCAGCCGCCTGGCCTGCTCCTCAATCCGCTTCATCTGTCGTGGCTCCCTCTCTCTTGCCGTATCCACTTATCCATTTGATCGGAAATCAATTTTTCCAGACATCATGGCTCTGACCGCAGGTATGTGCCGAATCGGGCGGCAGGTCTGTGAGCCCGATCCGATTTTCGTTATGAAAACGTTATCTTGTTGAAAGCGGTTAACTTTTTTGCCCCCCTGCTCACATTTGAAACGATTTCTGCTGATTAATATGGCACCGCTCGGCAATGACCGGGTACTCGGATATCGAGACTAACTACAGCGGGAATTATAAAAAAATGGATATGAAAAAGACCAAAGTGGCGCTGGTAACAGCCTCACTGCTCGCGCTTTTGTCCGGCTGCAATGACAACAGCTCCTCCCCCTCCACCCCTGACCCCACGGACGGCCCCGTCGCCCGTCTGCCCAATGTGCAACCCCCTGCCGAGCAACTGGTGGCCGGGCCCGATCAGGCGGTGATCGCCCTGGTGGATACCCAGACCAGTGCGGCCCGCGGGGTCACTGGCCCCTTCGCCAACTACAGCCTGCACCTGTGGAACAACGACGCCTGCAGCGCCACCGCCGAGAGCGGCCTCAACGCAAGCTGGGACGACAAGGTCAACACCCCGGCCGCGGCCGACGGCTTTGGCCCAAGCTGGGTGGTGCCCCTCAGCAAGCTGGAAGGCTGCATCAACTTCATCGCCCGCAACGGCGATCTGGCCAACCTGACCGGCAGCGACATGAAGGTGGTCTTCAGCGATCACCCGGATCGCACCGTGGCCATCGTCGCTGGCAAGAACGAGATCTTCGGCAGCCGCGCCGAGGCCTTCACCGCCGCCTTCGGCGTGGCGGGCGCCAGTGCCCACCTGATTGACGGCAACACCCTGATTTGGAAGGGGGGCAAGGACAAGCCCCATGTGCGCCTCTATTACACCGAGTCCGGCACCATCAAGGCCAATGCGGAAGGGGTGTTCGACTTCCCCTACATCACCCTGACCCCGACCAGCCTGACCGCCGAGCAGCAGGCCAAGTATCCGCATCTGAAGGATGCCGCCGCCTTCGCCCTGCCGGCTGGCAAGGATCTCAAGCCGCTGCTCAAGGGTGAGCTGGTGGCCATCGGCACCGATGCCGACGGTATCCTGCAGGGGGCGACCCTGGTGCAGAGCGCCGGCGCCCTCGATGCCCTCTACAGCGAGGCCGCCACCAAGCTGACCTATGGCGCCGTGGTGGAGGGGGGCAATGTCACCTTCCGGCTGTGGGCGCCGACCGCAAGATCGGTCAAGCTGGCGCTGTTCGACGAGCAGCACAAGCCGCTCGGCGAGCGCACCATGACCCTGGACGAGGCCAGCGGCAGCTGGAGCGTGCAGGGTGGCAGCGAGCTGGTGGGCAAGTTCTACCGCTACGACATCCAGGTCTATCACCCGGTCAGCCGCAAGCTGGAATCCTATCAGGTGACCGACCCCTACTCCCTGAGCCTGGCGATGAACTCCGAGTTCAGCCAGGTGGTGGATCTCAATGATCCGGCCCTCAAGCCGGAAGGGTGGGACAGCCTCAAGGCGCCCCACAGCCAGCAGAACCCGGCCGACATCACCATCTATGAGGCCCATGTCCGCGATCTGACCGGCAACGATGATTCCACCCCGGCCGAGCACCGCGGCAAGTTTCTTGGCCTGACCGATACCGACACGGCACCGGTCAAGCACCTGCAGGCGCTGGCCAAGAGCGGCGTCAGCCACCTGCACCTGCTGCCGGTGTTCGACATCGCCACCGTCAACGAGGATCCGGCCAAGGTCGCCAACATCAGCGACGACTTCGGCAAGCTGTGCCAGGTCAATCCCGAGGTGCAGAACTCCAAGTTCGCCGGCTACTGCAGCAGCGGCCAGACCATCGAAGCCGTGCTAGGCGACCTGCAAGGGGGCGACAGCAAGGAGAACCCGCAGGTGCAGGAGCTCTACGGCTATCTGCGCGGTGTCGACTCCTTCAACTGGGGTTATGACCCCTACCACTACACCACCCCGGAAGGCTCCTACGCCACCAACGCCGAGGGCAGCCAGCGCATCCTGGAGTTCCGCGAAATGGTCAAGGCCATCAAGCAGAACATCGGCATGAACGTGGTGATGGATGTGGTCTACAACCACACCAACGAGGCGGGCCTGGGGCCCAAGTCGGTGCTCGACAAGATAGTGCCCTGGTACTATCAGCGCCTCAATCCGGAGACCGGCTCGGTGGAGAATTCCACCTGCTGCTCCAACACGGCGCCGGAGCACGCCATGTTCGCCAAGCTGATGGATGACTCCCTGGTCACCTGGGCACGCGACTACAAGATCGACGCCTTCCGCTTCGACCTGATGGGCCACCACCCAAAAGATCAGATGGTGCAGGCGCTGGCCGCGGTGAAGAAGGTCAACCCGGAGATGTACTTCTACGGCGAGGGCTGGAACTTCGGCGAGGTGCAGGATGACAAGCGCTTCGTGCAGGCGACCCAGAAACACCTGGCTGGCACCGGTATCGGCTCTTTCTCCGACCGGCTGCGGGATGCGGTGCGCGGTGGCAGTCCGTTCGACGGCGGCGACACCATTCGCAAGACCCAGGGCTTTGGCAACGGCGCCCTGGTGGATGCCAACGAGATGGACGGCGTCGATCGCGCCACTGCCCTGCATCAGGCCGATCTGGTGCGCCTCGGCATGGCCGGCAACCTCAAGGACTTCATCCTGACCGACAAGGACGGGATGCCGAAGAAGGGCTCCGACATCGACTACAACGGTCAACCGGCGGGCTACGCCCAGGATCCGACCGAAATCCAGAACTACGTCGACAAGCACGACAACCAGACCCTGTTCGACAACCTGATCTACAAGGCGCCGCAAGGGGCTGATCTGGTGCGGATGCAGGGGGTATCGCTCGCCACCGCCATGCTGGGGCAGGGCATTCCCTTCACCCACGCCGGTGTCGAGCTGCTGCGCTCCAAGTCCATGGAGCGGGACAGCTACGACTCGGGTGACTGGTACAACCGGGTCGACTACACCCTGGCCGACAACAACTTCGACAAGGGGCTGCCGCGCAAGGACAAGGATGGCGACAACTATCCGCTGATCGAGAAAGTTCTCGGCAAGCACGTCAAGCCGAGCGGTGCCGACATGGCGACCATGGTGGGCTTCTATCAGGAGCTGGCCGAGCTGCGTCAATCCTCCCGTCTGCTGCGTCTGGGCAGCGGCGCCGAGGTGATCAAGCGGGTCGACTTCCGCAATACCGGCCCGGATCAGGAGCCCGGACTCATCGTCATGACGGTGGATGACGGCATCAATGCGGGGGCGGATCTGGATCCGGCCATCGACGGTCTGGTGGTGATGATCAACGCCACCAATGCTCCCCAGAGCATCAGCGACTTCCGTGACGGCAACGATCAGCCCATCGACCTGACCAGCCTGCAGCTGAGCCCGGCCCACCACGGCGGCGAGAGCATCGCCCGCGATGCGGCCGTCAATGGCGGTACCCTGACCCTGGGGGCCTGGTCGGCGGCGGTGTTCGTCAAGCCGCAGAGCGGTGCCCAGGGCACTGGCCTGCCGGTCGGCAAGAAGACTGATCTGAGCACGGTACCGCCGTTTGGTGACACCGCCGTCTATCTGAAGGGGTTCCTCAATGAGTGGGGCAACACCAACCAGATGACTTTCAGCAGCAACTTCATGTACGAGTTCACCACCGAGGTGAGCAGCGACAAGCTGGGCACCACCAACGTCAAGATCGCGGATGCCAGCTGGGGTCCCCTCAACTACGGCAGCTGCAATGCGGGTGACAAGCTGGTGGTTGGCACCCCGCTGACCCTTTGCAAGGGTGGCGATACCGGCAACATCGGGCTCGATCTGGCCAAGGCGGGCAGCTACAAGTTCGTGTTTACCGCCATGAACAAGGACAAGCCTACCCTGAGCGTCAGCTTCACCGAGCCGGTGCAGAGCTGCAAGGTGCTGGATACGGTGGCGGGCAATCCGCTCGGCTACAACCTGTTCGTCAAGGGTGAGCTCTCCGGCTGGGGAGCCCAGCCCCAGTACCAGCTGAGCTACAAGGGGATGGACGGCGATCTCGCCATCTATCAGGCGGCGTTCAACTACGCTGGCAGCACCGAGTTCAAGGTCGCCAACGAGGACTGGAGCAAGGAGTACCTGCTCAACGGTGGCGGCGCGGTGACGGCGGAGACGGGTTATGCCATCGGCTTCTCCCAGCCGGGCAGTGCCAACAACAGCATCACCTTGCCGCAGGGCCTGTGGAGTGTGCTGGTGAAGGTTGACCCGGCCGGTACCAAGGCCGGTACCGCGGTGATCCAGGAGTGCAGCGTCAAGTAGTCATTCCCATTGAGCCCGGGGCTGGCTCGGCACCCCAGGGTTGAATTCCACCTCGCCAAGGGTGGGATAACTCCGAGAGAGTAAGCAAAGCGCGACTGCCGACCGGCAGCCGCGCTTTTTCTTTGCTCGTGGGCGAGGCAATAAAAAAGCCGCCCCGTTGGGGCGGCTGTTGGTTGTGCCATTTATGGCCGGCTTAGCGCTTGCGCAGCAGGCGCAGGGCGTTGGCGGTGACCAGTGCGGTGGCGCCGGTGTCGGCCAGCACCGCAATCCACAGGCCGGTGATGCCGAGCAGGCTGGTGACCAGGAAGATGGCCTTGAGCCCCAGCGCCAGCGCTATGTTCTGGTGGATGTTGGCTAGTGCCGCACGGGAGAGCCGGATCATGGCGGCGACCCCGCCGAGCTGGTTGTGGGTCAGCGCCGCATCGGCGGTTTCCAGCGCCACGTCGGTACCGCCTCCCATGGCGATGCCGATGCTGGCCCGCTTCATGGCCGGCGCGTCGTTGATGCCGTCGCCGATCATCGCGACCTTTTGCGTCAGACCGAGCTTGGCGATTTCATCGACCTTGCCCTCCGGCAGCAGGCCGGCGCGCCAGCCCATGCCGAGCTCGCCGGCGATGGCCTCGGCGGCGCGGGGGTTGTCGCCGGTCAGCATGATGCTCTGCAGGCCGAGCTGGTTGAGCTCTTGCAGCGCCGCAGCCGCTTCCGGCCGGATCTGGTCGCGCAGGGCCAGCAGGGCGGCCGGGGCGGCGTCAGGCTGACCGAGCACCACCACCGTCTTGCCTTGCTGCTCCAGGGTGGCGACCCGGGCCTGCATCGCGGCATCCAGGGTGGCGACCCGGCTCGGTGCCAGCAGCTGCCAGAGGGCGCCGTCGATGCGACCTTCCACGCCCATGCCAGGCAGGGCGCGCAGCTCCTGGGCGGCGGCGAGGCTGAGGCCCCGTTCGCTGGCCGCCGTCACCACGGCGCGGGCCAGCGGGTGGTGGGAGCCCTGCTCGATGGCCGCCGCCAGTGCCAGCAGTTCGGCCTCAGGCTGGCCATTGAGGCTCACCAGTTCGGTCAGCTGCGGCTTGCCCAGGGTCAGGGTGCCGGTCTTGTCGAAGGCCAGGGTATCGATGTGGGCGAGGCGCTCCAGCGCAGCGCCCCCCTTGATGAGGGCACCCTGCCGGGTGGCTGCCGCCAGCGCCGAGGTGACCGCCGCCGGGGTGGAGATGACCAGGGCGCAGGGGCAACCGATCAGCAGCAGCGCCAGCCCGCGATAGACCCACTCGTCCCAGCTCTGGCCGAAGGCGAGCGGCGGTACCAGCACCACCAGCAGGGCGACCAGCATCATGGCCGGGGTATACCAGCGGCTGAAGCGGTCGATGAAGCGCTCGATGGGGGCGCGCTGGGTCTCGGCCTCTTCGATGAGATGCAGGATACGGTCGATGGCGTTGTTGCCGGGCTCGGACACCACCTCGAGGCGCAGCACCCGATCAGCCGCCAGACTGCCGGCGGGGACTTTGTCACCCTGACGGCGCTCCACCGGGATCGATTCGCCGGTCAGGGCGCTCTCGTCAAAGGCGCCGAGGGCGTCGAGCAGGCGGGCATCGGCGGCCAGGCGGGCGCCCGGGGCGATTTCGATGATGTCACCGGGGCGCAGTTGGTCGGCAGCGACCTCTTCCCGCACTTCGCCCTCGGCAGTGGTGCGGATGCGCAGCGCCTTGTCGGGCACCAGCGCCATCAAGGCGGTGACCCCGGCGCGGGCGCGGCCGGCGGCGTAGGCCTCCAGATGTTCCCCCAGCATGAACAGCAGCAGCACCATGGCCGCTTCGGCGGTTTCGCCGAGGAACAGGGCGCCCACGGCGGCGACCGTCATCAGGGTCTCGATGGCGAAGGGGGAGCCGCTCTTGGTCAGCGCCCAGGCCTTGCGGGAGATGGGCCACAGCCCCCAGAGGGTGGCCAGGGTAAACAGCGGCTGACCGATCTGGCTCGGCAGCAGGGCCGCCATCAGCATCAGTCCGGCCAGCGACAGCGGTTGCCAATACTTGGTGAGCAGGGTCTGCAGCGGGCCGCGCTCGCGGCCGGGCTCCTGCTTGCCGCTGCGCTCGCCCTTGAGCTGGAAGCCGGCGGCCAGCACGGCGGCGGTGACAGGATCGGGGGAGAGGCCGGGGGCCAGATCCACCACCAGCTTCTCGGTGGCAAACAGCACGCGGGCCTGTTGCACGCCGCTCACCCGGCTGACGGCGGTCTCTATCTTGCGGGCGCAGCTGGGGCAGTCCATCCCCAGCACCTGCCAGCTGTGGCGGCGGCTGTTTTGCTCAGGGGCGTCCAGCGGAGGCTCTGCCACGGCGGCATGCTCATGGTGGTCGTGCTCCCCGTCATGGGCATGCTGGGTATGGGCGGGCGGCGGAGTGGCGCAACAACCCCCTCTGGGGGGTTCTTCCCCCTCGGGAGCGTCGCTGGCGGCATGATCCTGATGATCATGGGGGGCCTGATTCGCGCAGCAGCTGACCGGTGCGGCCTGGTCGCAGCAGTGGCTGTCGTGCTGGTGCTCGGCCTGGGGGGCCGCGCTCTTGCTGACGGCCTTGATGGGGGTGGCGGCGTGTTGATGGCTGCAGCAGGATTTGCTCATGATGAGTCCCTCTTGGATGGATCCCGCCGGTGCGAGATCTTCGATAACTGAGCCGAGTGTAAACCTTGGTGTTAAGTCCAAGGTCAAGCCCCTTTCTCCCTCTCCTTGCCGCAGGCTGCCGGCAGAGGTGATATCCCTGTGGTTGGCGGGTGTTTGTCCCCGCCCGGCGGGCCTATACTGGAGGGCCTGATCCTCCCTCGATAATCAAGGACATAACATGAGCAATTCCGTTACCCTGCAAGGCAACCCCGTCTCCGTCGCCGGTCACTTCCCGGTTGCCGGCGAGCAGGCCAAGCCGTTCTCCCTGGTGGCCAAGGATCTCTCCGATCTGACCCTGGCGAGCTTCGCCGGTCAGCGCAAGATCCTGAACATCTTCCCGAGCGTTGATACCCCGACCTGCGCCACTTCCGTGCGCAAGTTCAACGAGCAGGCCAGCGCACTGAACAACGCCGTGGTGCTGTGCATCTCCGCCGACCTGCCGTTCGCCCAGTCCCGCTTCTGCGGCGCCGAGGGGCTGGACAAGGTAGTGACCCTCTCCACCCTGCGTGGTGCCGCCTTCCTGCAGGACTACGGCGTGGCCTTCTCCTCCGGCCCGCTGGTGGGTCTGGCTGCCCGTGCCATCGTGGTGCTGGATGAAGAGAACAAGGTGCTGCACAGCGAGCTGGTGGCCGAAGTCGCTGACGAGCCGAACTACGCCGCCGCCCTGGCCGTACTGTAAGCAGGCAGGCTGACATAAATCCCGCCGGGGCATGGCCCCGGCGGGATTTTTTTATGGAACAGTCAGGGGGATTTGGTCACGTCTTTGGCGGGTAGTGGCTCGGGGTGGGGTTGCCACTCGACATAGGGGCAGTGCAGCCTTGAGTAGATCTCTGCCAGTTTGCCGGAGGCGGCGAGCCGGTCGATCGCCTCGCCGAGGAAACGATCCGTTTCATCCCCGGCAGGCCCCTTGGCAATGATGAAGACATCCTCGAAATCCCCCAGGTGTTCCCGGTGAATGTTGGTCAGCTTGAGCTGGCGCAGCATCAGGTCGGCCTCCTCCTGGGCCCAGATGAAGGCGTCGATGCGTCCGCGCGAGAGCTTGCGCAGGGACTGCTCTATGCTCATCGACCGTTGCAGCGGAATGGGCAGAAAGCCGGGGGTCGCCTCGATCAGCAGATCCCGTTTGGTGGGCACTATGCCGTAGGCCATGTCGGGGGTGATGAGGTGGTCGGTATTGCTGTAGAGCACGTGGGTGACCTTGCCGAAGCTGCGGGTGCTGAAGCGATAGGGCAACAGGTCGGCATCCTGCAGATTGCGGATGGCGGGCAGGCTGAAGTCGGCGGTGCCGGCGATCACCCCGGCCATGGCACGGGCGAGGGGATAGATGGTGATCCGGATGCTCACCTCGGGGTAGAGATCATCGATGGCGCGCACCAGATCGACGAAGGGGCCGGTCTTGTCGGCGTTGATGAGCCCCGGCAACTCGCCGAGGTGGGCGTTGAGGATGCGTACCGGTTTGGCGGCGGGAGCGGCAGCCGTGTCGGCGCGGGAGAGGCTGAGGCTGGTCAGCCCCGTCAGGCACAGCAGCAACAGCAGCAGAGAGGGATGTCTGGTCATGGTCTGGTCACGTCCCCGGGGGAGGTTCCATGAAGTGTAGTCAGGCCCGCTTTGCGCATGGCGAGCCGGGAGTGGGCCCGTGGCCGCGATGGATGGAATTTTACTTATGGTCGGCCGCTCACTAGACTTCGCCCCCACTTCCATATTCTGTCGATAGCTGCGTAGCCCCATGACTTTTGATGAACTTGCCCTCGCCCCCGCCCTGCTGGCGACCCTGCCCGCCGACCTCAAGCACCCGACCCGGGTGCAGCAACTGGCCATTCCCGCCGCGCTGGCGGGTCGGGATCTGCTGGCGCTGGCCCGCACCGGCAGCGGCAAGACCCTGGCATTCGGCTTGCCGCTGCTGCAGCGGCTCGATCCGGCCTGCGATCGGGTGCAGGGGCTGGTGCTGGTGCCGACCCGCGAGCTGGCAGTGCAGGTGAGCGAGGCGTTGCAAGGGCCGGCCGCCGGGCTGGGTCTGCGGCTGGTGACCCTGTGCGGCGGGGTGGCGCAGGCGCTGCAACAGGCCGAACTGGCGCTGGGGCCGCAACTGCTGGTGGCGACCCCGGGGCGGCTGCGGGATCTGCTGGCCCAGCAACTGCTGGGTCTGAGCCAGCTGCGCCATCTGGTGCTGGACGAGGCGGACCGGCTGCTGGAGATGGGCTTCTGGCCCGACATCCAGTGGCTGCTGAATGCCATGCCGGTCGAGCGTCAGACCCTGCTGTTCTCGGCCACCCTGCCGGCCGAGCTGGATGCGTTGGCGACCGGTCTGCTGACCGAGCCGGTGCGGGTGGAGGCAGATCCCCGCAACAGCGTGGCCGACGACATCGAGGAGCGCCTCTATCTGGTCAACAAGAGCAGCAAGGTACCGGCGCTCATCAGCCTGCTCAAGGCCCACGAGTGGCCGCAGGTGCTGGTCTTCATCAGCGCACGGGACGACGCAGACGGGGTGGCCCGCAAGCTGGCCAAGGCGGGCATTGCGGTGGCGGCGCTGCACGGCGAGAAGGAACAGGCGGTGCGCGAGCAGGCGCTCGGCGACTTCAAGGCAGGCAAGGTGCGAGTGCTGGTGGCCACCGATCTGATGGCGCGCGGCATTCACGTGGAGGCGCTGCCACTGATGATCAACCTGGATCTGCCCGCCAGCGCCCCCGTCTACGTGCACCGCATCGGCCGTACCGCCCGGGCCGGACGCTGCGGGCTCGCCATCTCGCTCACCTGCCATGGCGAGGCCGACACCCTGGCGGCGATCCGCACCCTCACCGGCCGCGAGCTGCCGCTGGCTTCGCTCGCCGGCTTCCCGGTCACCGATCAGCCAGCCAGCGGGGAGGGCAAGCGAGCCCCCCGTGACAAGCAGGCCAATCGTCGCACCCAGGCCAAACGCAGCGTCAAACAGTTCAAGGGCAAGGCCTGACCTGCCCGCTTGGGCAGTACCAAAGGACGCCCGTTTTACTATGCTCCATGGGTTCAACCACGGAGGGATAGACGATGGCGAGTCTGGTGATGGGGCCCCTGCTGGGGCTTGAAGCGGAGACGCAATACAGCATCTGTTTTTTGGCGGGGCCTGACTGCAAGGGCGCCGGGGTCAGGATCAACGGCAGCCTGTTGGCCGCCGGCAAACAGGCGGATACCCCCAGGGGCGGCTTCTGGCGGGTCAGCTGGACGGCGACTCCGGCCGAGGCAGGCTCGAGCGTGGAGTACCAGATCCTGCTGGATGGGGAGCCTGCCCGGGATCTGGCCGGTGAGGATCGTTGGCAGTTTCATCTGCCTGGGTCGGCGGAGCGGGTGCGCATTGGGTACGCCTCCTGCAACGGTTTTTCCGACTTCAAGCTGCTCACCTCCACGCCGCTGCCCTATGTGATGTGGGACAAGCTGGCTGCCGAGCACACCACGCACCCCTTCTCGTTGCTGCTGATGGGGGGCGATCAGGTCTATGCCGACTCCCTCTGGACCACGGTGCCCAGCCTCAAGGCCTGGAACGAGCTGGACATGGCGGAGAAGGTCAAACGCAAGGCCACTCGCACCATGGAGGAGCAGCTCGATCGCTTCTACTGCGATCTCTACTGCAAACAGTGGGGGAGGCCCGAGGTGGCGCGCCTGCTGGCCCGGATCCCGAGCGCCATGATGTGGGATGACCACGACATCTTCGATGGCTGGGGCAGCTATCCCGAGTCGCCAGACAATCTGCAGGGCTGCGACGTCTATCGGGTCATCTATGCTGCCGCGTCCCGCTATTTCCGGCTGTTCCAGCTGCGCTCCGTTGCCAACGTCTCCCTGCTGGATCCGGTCAAGCTGGGCCACCACTCCTGGCGGCTGAGTTTTAGGGGCTACCAGATCCTGGCGCTGGACAACCGGGCCAACCGGACTCGCGCCCAGGTGATGAGCCAGTCCCAGTGGGATCAGATCAACGACGCGCTGGCCGCCTGCGACGCGGGCCACCTGCTGGTGCTGGCGGGGGTGCCCGTGGTCTATCGTGACTTCTCCTTCACCGAGGCGGCGCTGGACGCTACCCCCTGGGAGGAGGAGCTGACCGACGATCTCAAGGATCACTGGCGGGCCAAGGATCATCAGGGGGAGCGGGCCCGCCTCATCATGCGGCTGCTGGACAATGCCAAGCTCCGGCGCCAGCAGGATGCTGGCTGCAAGACCCTGATCCTCTCCGGCGACGTGCACGTGGGCTGCCTCGGGGTGATCCAGGACAAGCGGGAGGGGGTGCTCAACGTGCACCAGCTGGTCTCCTCCGGTATCGTCCACCCCTGTCCCACCCAGTTCCAGTGGATGGGGATCCTCGCCATGACCAACGACGATGCCGAATACCTCGACGAGAACCGGCTGATCCGCGCTGAGCTTATCAAGCCGTTCGGCGCCCCCGTCTACCTGCGTACCCGCAACTTCGCCACCCTGCTGATGGGCACAGACAACAAGCTGTGGGCCAACTGGCACTGCGAGAACGGGCTGGCGGCCAGCTACCCGCTGGCCTGATGGCGGGAAAATTCGAAGGGCCCTGACGGGCCCTTTTTCTTGTGGAGATCAGATGCCCCTAGTCGTTGCCTGCTCAGGGTTGGTCCAGCGTCTGGGCGAAGAAGTCGCGCCGAAACTGGCCGAGTACCGCTTCCCTGTGCTGCTGCCAACTTGCCTCGTCCATGTTGCCCCGGCTGGCCGCCAGCTGCTGCTCCAGCTCGGTCAGCTGCTGCTGGTAGTGGCTGCGCTGCGCCAGCTGTTGCTGTCGGTTGGCGGCAAACTGCACGGTTGCTTCGGCCTGCCCGGCCGGCAGGAAGTGATGGGCGAGGGTCGTCAGCTCCTCGTCCCCCCACAGCTGGCGCGCCTGCTGCAAGCGGGCTGCCGGGTTGAACAGCTCAGCCGCCAGATCCGGATGATCCGCCGCCCACTCATCCTGCAGGCGGGTGAGTGCGGCCAGTCGCTCGGCCAGCGGCAGTTGCTCGTGCTCCTGCGCCAGCTGCTCGAGTGCCAGGGCGTAGCGCCCCTGCAGCCGAAACAGGCTCTCCCCCTCGCTCAGCCATTGGGCCTCTATCGCTTCCAGATTGGCCAGCCGCTCTGCCAGCGGCTGCTCGCTGTCGCTCACCTCGCTGGCGAGCTGCCGGTTCATCTCGTCCGGCAAGTCGCGCCAGCTGGCAGGCGCAGGCGCTGGGCCGGCTGGCACGGCGGTGGTGGCAACCGGGCCGGTCGCGGGGGTCAATGGCGGCTGTGTCTGCGGCGACGCTGCAGCGGCTGGCTGAGCGCTCTGACCTGTGTGTGCCGGCCGCGTTGGCACCTCCTGCCAGCTTAGGTTGAGCAGCAACAAGGCCAGCACCGCCAGTGCCAGCACGCCGTAGCGGCGCTTCATCGGCTGATCTCTCCCTTGACCGGGAAGTGATCGGAGAGGTTGCTGGCGGGCCAGAGGCTGCCATCGCTGCTGCGCGGGATCCAGACGCTGTTGAGGTTGTGGCGCACGGCGCCGTATTCCCGGCTCACCACCAGATAGTCGAGGTACTCCACGTTGGCACCGCCGGAGAGCGGGCCGCCGGCATAGGGGTTGATCCTGGGATCGAAGGTGGCCTCGGTGTAGCCGCCGTAGGCCGGCTCATCGGCGTTGAGGTTGGCCAGCATGCCGGCGTAGTCGTCGGCAAACTTGCGCTTGTTGACGTTGAAGTCGCCGCCGTAGATGACGGTGTCGCTGGCAGGGATCTTCAGGCTGGCGGCCAGGGTGCGGATCTGGCCGAACTGGATCTGGCGCAGCTTGCGCGCCTCGTCGGTGTCGAAGCTGGCGGTGTGGGTGGCGAACAGGTGCCAGGCCTTGCCCCCCTTGATCACCTCCGCATACATTACCCCCTTGTCGGCGAAGCAGTCGGTGCCGGTGCACTGGGGATAGACCAGCTGGGCCTCGCGCACTATGGGATAGCGGCTGACGATCACCACGCCGCCATCGTGGATGTTGACCCCCGGCTTGTCGAGCACCCTGGTCTGGTACGGATACTCCTTGGCCAGTGCCTGCAGGAAGCCCTCGCGGCGGCCATCGAACACCTCCTGCAACAGCAGGGCGTCATAACCCTTGAGGTATTCGGGCAGCAGCGCCAGCCGCTCGCCGATGCTGGAGGCGATCACCGGCAGCGCCCAGACGTTGTAGCTGGCCACCTTGAGTTTGCTCTCCGCCGGTTCCGGTTGCTCCCGCTTTTGTGGCGGAGTGAGCATATAGTGCAGATCGTCGTAGCGGCCGGTGAACTTGGCAGCAAAGGCCAGCTCCTGTGGCCCGCTCAGGCGGTGGATGGTGCGATCGCTCTGCCAGCCGGAGTTGTCTGCCGGCGTCTCGCCACCGTGTTGCAGGGTGCTGTTCCACCAGGTGCCCTCCATCTTCTGGTTGAGGCGATAGGTGTCGCCGCCGGGAGTGGTGACCCGGGTTTCGAACAGATAGCTCTTGCCCGCCTTCACCCCCTCGTAGCGATTGAAACTGAGCACCATGGCGCTCTCCCAGGGGCCCAGCTCGGTTCTGTGCTGAAGCCACTGGCTGCCGGCCTGCAGCTGGCCGGAGCCGCTCTGGCGGATCTCCAGCTGGACCGGATCCGGGCTGTTGTTGGTGAGGTAAACGTCGGTGTCGGCCAGCGCCTGCAGCGGAAACTGGCTTGCCAGCAGCAGGGCGGCATAACTGAGGGGTTTGTGCATCATGAAGTCCTTTTGGTCGAGGCACGCTGGAAAGTGACTGTTATGGCGGGCACAGAGGTCATTTCATTTACATTTTTGTTACAAATAAATGAAAGGCCCCATATGGGGAGGTGTTAACCCATGGGGTTGGCAGCTGCCAAAGGGACAGGGGAGGTCAGGCGAACGAGGTGAAGCGGGCGTGCCGGGCGGCACGCCCCTGCAAGGCGGTCAGTGCTGGAACTGATTGATCAGGCGGGAGAGGGCATGCAGCCGCTCCACCAGCAGGGTGATGCCGTCGAGGGCCTGGCGGCTGTTGTCGGCGGTGTGGCTGGCCAGTTGATGGATCTGGTGGATGCCCTTGTCCAGAGTGCTGGTGACGTTCGCCTGCTGGCTGACGGCCTGGGCAATCTCGTCGCTGGTATGGGTGACCCGGGCCAGCATGCGGTTGATCTGGTTGAGCACCTCGGCGGTAGTCCCCACGTGCTGCTGGCAGCGATCCGAAGTCTGGGCGCCCTGGCTCATGCCGTCGGCCAGCTGACGGGTTGTCTGCTGCAGCGCCTGGATCATCTCGTTGATCTCGCCGGTGGAGCTGCGGGTCTTCTGGGCCAGCGCCCGGATCTCGTCGGCCACCACCGCAAAGCCACGTCCCTGCTCGCCGGCCCGCGCCGCCTCGATGGCCGCGTTGAGGGAGAGCAGGTTGGTCTGATCGGCGATCTGGCTGATCACCTCCAGGATCCCGCTGATCTTCTGGCTGTCGCCGGTCAGCCGGGCCAGCACGGCGTGGTTGGCGTCGAGCTCGTGATGGAGCTGATCGACCGAGGACTGGGTGGTGGCCAGCGCCCGCAACCCCTCGGCGGAGACCTGCTGCACCTCGCCCACCAGTTCGCTGGCCTGATGGGCGTTGCTCGCCACGTCGCGAATGGAGTGGCTGAGCTCGGTGATGGCGGCGGCCAGCTGCTCGCTCTGGGCCCGCTGCTGCTGCAGGTGGATGTCGATGGTCTGGATATTGCCCCTGTCATCCTCGGCAGCCTGCAGGATCTGCTGGTTGGTGTCGGCGCTGCGCCCCACCACCGCCTTGAGCTCGGCTCGCTTCATGCGAAGCGCCAGCTCCAGGGCCGCCAGGGTGTCCCGCCGCCTGGTGTAGAGCACCTGGCAAAGCGGGGTGCCCATCTCCTCGCCGGCCGTGCGGGCCAGCCGGTTGAGCCGCTGCTGCAGGCGCCAGCCGTGCAGCATCTGGGCCAGCAGGGCCAGTGCGCCTGGCGCTCCCCACAGCGGATTGCCGCTGATGATGGCCGCCAGCAGGGTGAGCAGGGCGCCGCCCGAGAGCAGCAGGGTGAGCAGACCGGGTTCGAGGGCGAGCCGGCTCAGCCAGGGCAGTGCCTTGCCCGCCCGGATGCGGGCGTAGAGCTGCTCCGCCCAGGCGATGTCGTGTTCGCTGGGGCGGGTGCGCACCGACTGGTACTCGATGATCTGTCGCTGTTCGTTGAGGATGGGGGTGACATAGGCGTTGACCCAGTAGAACTTGCCGCTCTTGGCGCGGTTCTTCACCAGCCCCATCCAGCTTTTGCCCTGGCGCAGTCGCTGCCACATGTCGGCGAAGGCGGCCTTGGGCATGTCGGGGTGGCGTACCAGATTGTGGGGTACCCCCTCCATTTCGGCGGGGTGATAACCGGCCACGTCACAGAAGTGCTGGTTGGCGTAGGTGATGTGGCTGGCGGGGTCGGTCGTCGAGATCAGTGACAGGTGGTCGGGGAAACGTATCTCCCCCTCCCGTTGGGTTGTGGTCATGAGTGCATCCTGATTGAGCCAAGTAACTGATAGATTTATTTTTATTTTTTGTGATTGTTACCGGCCCATTCTAGGGGGCAGCAAGCGCGCTATCTTGGCTTGGGTCAATTAATCGCCACTCTCGCTTAGCTAAATAGGGCAAATGAAAGGTGCATCTGTGCAGGCGGATGGCAAAGGGAGTGTTGGTGTGCACCAAGGGGGAGTGGAGGTTGCAGGCGCCCCGCAGGGGGCGCCCGGGATCAGCGGCTGGCCAGCGGGTAGGTAAAGAGGGCCAGGTGGGCGAAGTTGAACAGGAAGTGGATCGCGATGGCAACGCCGAGGCGCCCGCTCAGCAGGAACGCTAGGCCATAGCAGGCGCCTGCCAGTGCGGCGAACAGTACCAGCAGCGGGCCACCAGCCAGGTGGGCGGCGCCGAACAGCAGGCTGGCTACCAGTACCCCAAGCCAGCGCCGGCTGTGTGCGGCGATCCCCTGCTGCAGGAAGCCGCGAAACAGCGCCTCTTCCGCCACGCAGGTGAACAGCAGGTTGTTGAGGGCAAACAGCCACCACCAGCCGGGCAGGCCCACCTCGGGCTTGAGGGCCCCCAGCTGCCAGGCGGCGATCAGCAGGGCTGCCAGCGGCACCAGCAGCAGTGCCAATCTGCGCCACTGAACTGTGCCGCCCGGGCCCAGCAGGGCGGGCCAGGCCAGCAGCAGGCCGAAGAAGATCAGCGGCTTGTCCAGGTTGAGGTACATGTTGAACGGCACGCTGGCGGGGCCGGCCTGCACTTGGTCCAGCACCTTCAGGTTGGTGAAGCCGGGGATGAGGTGCAGCATCAGCGCCACCGCCCACAGCAGCACGGCGCCCAGGGCGACGGAGCGCCAGGGCTGGGGCAGGGAGGGGGTGCGCCAGGCCAGCAGCAGGCCCGCCGCGCTGGCCAGCAGGGCGATTGGGCTCAGGTGGCCGAGGCCGAGGGCCGCCAGCAGGGCGACGGCCAGCATGATGAAGCCGGGCAGTCGTTGCCGTGCCAGACAGAGCAAGATGGCCAGCGCCAGTGCTCCCCAGATGAGTGAATCAGGTAGAGGTAACATTGAGTCTCCAAGGCCGATGAAAGTCCCGCACCTTAACAATGGGACATGCCATGAGACAAGGCTTAATAAGCTGGTCGGATCCCGTGTTCGGCTGGCAGCCAGGGTGCGCGGCCATAAAAAAACCGGAGCTGGGCTCCGGTTTTGGCAAGGGTGACAAGGCGTCTCAGCGGCCGGATTCGGCGATCACCCGGGCAATGATGTCGGCACGCTTGCTGGCTTCCAGCTCACCCAGGGCGATCAAGCCAGCCTTGAAAATCACATTCTTCGGCAGGCTGACGTCGTCCAGGGTGGCGATGGCTTCGACGTGCATACCGTTCAGACGGCTGGCATCGCGCGGGCTCAGGTTGACCTGGGTGTTCAGCACCTGCTTGCCTTTCTTCTTGGCAGGGGCGGCTTTTTTCGGTTGTTCCTGCTCGTCTTCCGGCAGCTCGTCATCAAAATCGTAAATAGACATAGTCAATCCTGTTGGTTAGGCAATGGGGCATGGTTGCCCGATGTCGTTTTTCAGAGGGGTCGATCAGCCCATATCCTCGTTGCGGATAAAGGCGCGCCAGGAGCCTAGCACCTGGGCAAAATCTTCCAGCCCGCACATGGCCAGCTGTTCATCATCGTAGTAGGCGAGATCGTCGAGATCCTCATCCTGCTCGATATTGAGGACGTTGGCTTTCACCTCGGCCTCCTCGTGGGTCAGCAGCAGGGAGTAGTCGCCGCCCAGCAGCCGGTATTCGATACGAGTCCGGCTGGAGAGCTGATCGATGATGGCGAACAGCTCGTCGAGTTTCTCCTCGTCCTTGCCCACTTCGTCGATCAGCCACTGGCCGATGGCCTCATGGCCCATGGAGAACCGGGCGCGATAACCGCCGAACGGATCGCGGCGAAATTCATAATCCATAGTTCAGTCCATAGCGGAAGAGTGAGTCGTCATGGGCAGGGCAAATCCTGCTCCATGGCGGGGCGCATATAGCGTAAAGTGGCCTATTCTAGCGAGCCCCCCCTCGCTTGTCTTGAAGATGTGGCATCTTTGCCCCGCTACCGGCGCTTTGTGGCCGGTCCGGCCCCCGCTTTGGAGATGTGATGCAGCTAAACGATACCCTCGCGCGCCAGCGCCAGATAGTCAGTCGGGCGGTAAGGATCCGTTCGTGCTCGGCCAACATGATGGACGAGCCACAGAGACTCATCATCGCCTCAGGCTATTCCCGGTTCATTCAGCGGAGTATCTATGCAGCTCAATGACACGCTCGCACGGCAGATTGTCAGCCGGGCGATGAAGATCCTGTCGTTCTCGGTCAACGTGATGGACGAGCACGGCCTGATCATCGCGTCCGGTAACCCGGAGCGGCTCCATCAGCGTCACGAAGGGGCCGTGCTGGCATTGACCGAAAACCGGGTGGTGGAGATCAGCGAAGCGACTGCCCGCGAGCTCAAGGGGGTACGCCCCGGCATCAACCTCCCCATCGCCTATCAGGGGGAGCTGCTCGGGGTCATCGGCATCTCGGGCGATCCGGACGAAGTTCGTGCTTACGCCGAACTGGTGCGCATGACCGCCGAGCTCATTCTGGAGCAGGCGGCGCTCACCGAACAGCTGCAGTGGGACAAGCGCCACAAGGAGGAGCTGGTGCTGCAGCTGATCCGTGGTGAAGGGCGGGAAGATCAGCTGCAGCAGGCGGCCCGTTTCCTTGGGCTGGATCTGGCCCAGCCGCGGGTGGTGGCGGTGCTGGCGCTGGAGGAGGCCGACCCGGCCCGGCTGCGGGAGCTGGTGCATCTGCTGGAAAACCCGGAGCGGGACAACCTGGTGGCCATCAACGGCCTGGACGAGATAGTGGTGCTCAAGCCGGCCCAGCTCAGCGACGGCATCTGGCAGTCGGCGCAGGAGCGCAGTCGCATCAAGCAGCTGCTGGCCCGCATCCCCCACTTTCGGGTGCGCATCGGGGTGGGTGATTACTTCGCCGGCACCGGCGGGCTGGCGCGTTCCTACCAGACGGCGCGGGACACCTTGCGCCGCGGCATGCGACAGGCGCCGCGCAAACAGGTCTATTTCTTCGAGGATTACCGGCTGCCGGTGCTGCTCGGCAGTCTGGCGGACTCCTGGCAGGCGGATCAGCTGCGGGCCCCGCTGCACAAGCTGGCACAGGAGGACACAAAGGGAACGCTGCAGAAGACGCTGCGCCAATATTTCTTGCAGGATTGTGATCTGCATCCCTGCGCCGAAGCCCTGTTCATCCACCCCAATACCCTGCGCTATCGGCTGACCCGGATTGAGCAGATAACCGGGTTGAATTTCAACAAGTTAGATGACAAGTTTCTGCTCTATCTCGGGCTCAACCTCGACAGCTGATTTGTTCATTAATACAAAAAGTTGCGTTATAAAACGCTGATATTTGGTTTTTTGACCAAAGCATTCCGATCCCGGATCACCATAATGGCCACCACTCACTCATTTGAAAGGTGCCCGTCATGATCCCTGTATCCGCGCTCGGCGCTCTCGCCGCGCTCTCCATCGCCATCTTCCTGATCCTGAAGAAGGTGCCGCCCGCTTACGGCATGATCGTCGGCGCCCTGGCCGGCGGCCTGATCGGCGGCGCCGATCTGACCCAGACCGTCGCCCTGATGATCGGCGGCGCCCAGGGGATCACCACGGCGGTGATGCGGATCCTGGCGGCGGGCGTGCTGGCCGGCGTGCTGATCGAATCGGGCGCCGCCACCACCATCGCCGAGACCATCGTCAAGAAGCTGGGCGAGACCCGCGCCCTGCTGGCGCTGGCGCTGGCCACCCTGATTCTGACCGCGGTCGGCGTGTTCGTGGACGTGGCCGTCATCACGGTCGCCCCCATCGCGCTGGCCATCGCCCGCCGTGCCGACCTCTCCAAGGCTGCCATCCTGCTGGCGATGATCGGCGGCGGCAAGGCGGGCAACGTCATGTCTCCCAACCCCAACGCCATCGCTGCAGCCGATGCCTTCCATCTGCCGCTCACCTCGGTGATGGCGGCCGGCATCATCCCGGGCCTGTTCGGGCTGGTGATGGCCTACTGGCTGGCCAAACGCCTCAACCACAAGGGCAGCAAGGTCGCCGCCGACGAGGTGGTGAGCTTCAATGGCAGCAAGCTGCCGGGCTTTGCCGCCGCCATCAGTGCGCCGCTGGTAGCCATCCTGCTGCTGGCCCTGCGCCCCATCGCCGGCATCGTGGTGGATCCGCTCATCGCTCTGCCCCTCGGCGGCCTGGTCGGTGCCCTGATGATGGGCAAGTTCAGCAAGGTGAACCAGTTTGCGGTCTCGGGTCTCGCCCGCATGGCGCCGGTGGCCATCATGCTGCTGGGTACCGGTACCCTGGCGGGTATCATCGCCAACTCCGGTCTCAAGGATGTGCTGATCAGCGGCCTGACCGCCTCCGGCCTGCCCTCCTATCTGCTGGCTCCCATCTCCGGTGCCCTGATGTCGCTGGCAACCGCCTCGACCACCGCCGGTACCGTGGTGGCCTCCAACGTGTTCAGCTCCACCCTGCTCGAGCTCGGCATCAGCAGCCTGGCGGGGGCCGCCATGATCCACGCCGGTGCCACCGTGTTCGACCACATGCCCCACGGCTCCTTCTTCCATGCCACCGGCGGCAGCGTCCACATGGGCGTGGGTGAGCGGCTCAAGCTCATCCCCTACGAAACCGCGGTCGGTCTGACCATTGCCGCCGTCTCCACCCTGATGTTTGGCGTGTTTGGCCTCGCCTAAGGAATTGATATGAAAATTGTTATCGCCCCCGATTCATTCAAGGAGAGCCTCAGCGCCATGGCGGTGGCCGATGCCATCGAGGCCGGCTTCAAGCAGGTGTTGCCGGATGCCACCTACGTCAAATTGCCGATGGCCGATGGCGGCGAGGGGACGGTGCAGTCCCTGGTGGACGCCACCGGTGGCCGCATTCTGCCCTTCTATGTGACCGCTCCCCTTGGCAACAAGGTACAGGGCTTCGTCGGTCTGCTGGGGGATGGCGAGCGCGCCGTCATCGAGATGGCGGCGGCCTCCGGCCTGCATCTGGTGGCGCCTGAGCTGCGCAATCCGCTGCACACCTCTAGCAGCGGCACCGGCGAGCTGATCCTGGCGGCCCTCGACATGGGGGTGAAGCATCTGATCCTCGGCATCGGCGGCAGTGCCACCAATGACGGCGGTGCCGGCATGATCCAGGCGCTTGGTGGCAAACTGCTCAAGCGCGACGGCACTCCCATCGCGCCGGGCGGCGCCGGTCTGGCCGAGCTGGCCACCATCGATCTGAGCGGGCTCGATTCGCGCCTCGCCAAGATCACCATTGAAGTGGCCTGCGACGTGGACAACCCGCTGTGCGGGCCGAAAGGGGCCTCCGCCGTGTTTGGTCCGCAGAAGGGGGCGACCCCCGCTATGGTGGCGCAGCTGGACGCCAACCTGGCCCACTACGCCGACTGCATCGAGCAGGCGCTTGGCAAGAAGGTGAAGGAGATTGCGGGGGCGGGCGCCGCCGGTGGCATGGGCGCGGCCCTGGTGGGTCTGCTCGGCGCCGAACTGAAACCCGGCATCCAGATCGTCATCGAGGCGCTGAAACTGGCCGAGGCGGTGGCCGACGCGGATCTGGTCATCACTGGTGAGGGACGCATCGATAGCCAGACCATCCACGGCAAGACGCCAATCGGTGTCGCACGCTGCGCCAAGCAGTTCGGCAAGCCGGTGATCGGCATTGCGGGCTGCCTGACCGACGATTACGGTGTGGTGCACGAGCACGAGCACGGGCTGGATGCGGTGTTCGCCGTGGTCAACCGTGCCATGTCGCTGCCGGAGGCGCTGGCCACCGCCACCACCAACCTGCAGCTCACGGCCCGCAACGTGGCGGCGCTTTATCTGCTGCGACCCTGACTCTCTTCTGGCCGGTGCATGGCGCCGGCCAACCTAGCCCCGTGTCGCGGTGACGACCTGCCCCGCAGCAGGTCTGCCCGAAACACCTTGCCGATCAGATGATCGGCTTTTTTCATTATCCTGCTGTATAGCCAGTGCTTTTCTGCGGTTTCTGTATTCTGGCCGCCGACTTTGCGGCATAGTGATCCCCCATAGTACAAGGAGCAACCCATGATCTTGCTGACCCTGGGGGTACTGCTGTTTACCCTGATCCACCTCTATCCCTGCTTCGCAGGTGCCCATCGGGCCCGCTTGCGCGAGCGGCTGGGGGAGAATCGCTACAAGGGACTCTTCTCGTTGCTGGTGTTCATCGCCATCGCCTGCATCATCGCCGGCTGGCGTACCGCCAGCCCGCTGCCGCTCTATTTTCTGCCCGCCTGGGGACCGACCCTGATGATGGCGGTCATGCCCATCGCCCTGATCCTGTTCTGCTCCGGTCAGGGGCCCAACCACCTGCGGCGCTGGCTGGTGCATCCCCAGCTGCTCGGCACCCTGCTCTGGGCTGGCGCTCATCTGGCAGTCAACAGCGAGGCCCGCTCCCTGGTGCTGTTTGGCGGCATCGGCCTGTGGGCGCTGGTGAGCATCGTCTGGATTTCGGTGCGGGACTGGCAGCGCCATCCCCGTCCGGTGGCCAACTGGTACGGCACCGGGCTCAGCGTGGGGGCCGGGCTGGCGCTCACCGCCCTGTTGATCTTCTGGGGGCACGGCATGCTCACCGGCATCCCCCTCTATTGAGCGGGTGAACCGGCCGGCGTGCCCGCGCGTATGTCACTCATCTGTCTGACAGGAGTCGCTCGATGAAATGGATCATGTTGTTGCTGACACTCGGGGCCGGGGTGGCCGTCGCCTCCTGCCCGGACTACTTCAACGTGGAGATGCGGGAGCTCAACAGCACCCAGCGCCACAACCTCTGCCAGCTGACCGAGGGCAAGGTGGTACTGGTGGTCAATACCGCCTCCTACTGCGGCTATCGCGGCCAGTTCCGGGATCTGGAGACGCTCTACCAGACCTACAAGGAGAAGGGATTGGTGGTGCTCGGCTTCCCCTCCAACGACTTCTGGCAGGAGGCGGGGGAGGAGGGCAAGACAGCCTCGGTCTGCCGACGCGATTACGGGGTCACCTTCCCCATGTTCAACCGGATTGCCGTGCGCGGGGCCGATGCCAGCCCGCTTTACCGGGGGTTGGCCACGGCGGCAGGCGAAGCGCCGGGCTGGAACTTTCACAAGTATCTGATCGGGCGTGACGGCAAGCTGGTCGCGAGTTATGGGGCGAACCAGAATCCGGCGGACGATCCCCTGCAAAAAGAGGTCAAACGGGCGCTCGGCCTTTAGCGCTACCCCGCGGCGGGCGGCTCTGGAATAATGGGGGCCCGCTCTTCTCTCTGGTAATCCCGTGCTGCAACGTCTGCCCCAAATGGTGATCTTCGATGCCCTGGTCCGTGAACAGGGCATCTCGGCGGCCGCCCGGCGGCTTGGGGTCTCCAAATCCCACATCAGCAAGCAGCTGGCCCAGCTGGAGACCGAACTCGGTGCCCAGCTGGTGCAGCGCACCACTCGCCGCTTCTCCCTCACCGAGCTTGGTCAGGAGTATGCCCGCCACTGCCGCGCCCTGGTGGCGGTGGCACTGGAGGCGGACTCCATGGTGGCGGAGCGGCGCGGCAAGGTGAGCGGTATCCTGCATCTGGGGGTTGGCCAGTCTTTCGGCCGGCTGCACGTGATCCCGCGCCTCAAGGCGTTTCAGGATCGCTACCCCGAGCTGGAGCTGGAGGTCTCGCTGTTCGATCACCGTACCAACCTGGTGGATGAGGGGCTGGATCTCTGGATCACCACCTACGAGGACAAACCCGAGGCCCTGGTGGGGCAGCGGCTGGCGGACATTCACTTCGTGCTGGTGGCCTCGCCGGACTATCTGCTGAGCCACGGCACCCCGCTGCACCCCAGAGACCTGGCCCAGCACAACTGCATCACCTACCAGAGCCGGGAGCGGCGCTACCACGAGTGGTCGTTTCGCCAGGGCAAGGAGCGCCAGACGGTGCAGGTGGCCGGCAACTACCGAGTGGATCTGGCGGAGGCGGTGCGCGACGCCGCCCTGGCCGGGCTCGGCATCGCCTACGTGGCCAACTACCTGCTGGACAAGGAGTTGCAGTCCGGCCAGCTGATCCCGCTGCTGCCCCAGTGGCGGCCGAACCAGAAGATGGCGGTGCACGCCGTCTATGCCAGACGCGAGCACCTGGATCCCAAGATCCGGCTGTTCATCGATTTCCTCAAGGAGAGCTTCGGCCCGAATCCCTACTGGGAGCAGCGGCTGGCCCCCTGGCTCGGCGGCAAATTGTCCGGCACGGAGGAATAATCGTTTCCATATAAGAACACTGGCTTTCGCTTGAAACCAAAATCGAGTCAAATCAGCCAGTTGCCGCAACCGGTATCGTGCAAACGTTTTTTCTAACAGGGCTGTAACCAAGTGGACTTGCAGTGGCGAGGCCGGGAGCGCAGAATCCGCGCCCATCTTTCGCCCCACCTGATGGAGTCCCTATGATTGCCCTGCTCGGCATCCTGAGCATTCTGGCCGTGGCCACGCTCTGCTCTGATAATCGTCGTCGTATCCCGTTGCGAACAGTGGGCCTGGCCCTCTGCCTGCAGATCCTCTTCGCCGGCCTGGTGCTCTGGCTGCCCGCCGGTCAGCATGTACTGAACGGGGTGAGCGAAAGCGTCAGCAGCGTGATCGGTTACGGTCAGGAGGGGATCGCCTTCCTGTTTGGCGATCTGGCCAAGTTCAAGCTAGGCTTCATCTTTGCCTTCAACGTGCTGCCGGTCATCATCTTCTTCTCTGCGGTGATCGCCATCCTCTACCACATCGGCCTGATGCCGAAAGTGATCGCCCTGCTCGGCGGCGGCCTGCAGAAGCTGCTGGGCACCGGCCGCGCCGAGAGCCTCTCCGCCACCGCCAACATCTTCGTCGGCATGGTGGAGGCGCCGCTGGTGGTCAAACCCTATCTCTCCAAGATGTCCGACTCCCAGTTCTTCGCGGTGATGAGCTGCGGCCTCGCCTCTGTGGCCGGTGGTACCCTGGTGGGGTACGCCAGCATCGGGGTCGAGCTGAAATACCTGATCGCGGCGGCCTTCATGTCGGCACCGGCTGGTCTGGCCATGGCCAAGATCCTGGTGCCGCCTGCCGCCGAAGAGCAGGACCACCATCAGGACGTAGTGATCCCGCGCGCCACCAACGTGATTGAAGCGGCCGCCGATGGCGCCATGTCCGGCCTCAACATCGCGGTTGCCGTGGGTGCCACCCTGCTGGCGTTCGTCGGGGTGATCGCCATGCTCAACGGCCTGCTGGGCTGGGCCGGCGACCTGGTGGGGCTGGAGCTGAGCTTCCAGATCATCCTGGGCTGGCTGTTTGCACCCGTCTCCTGGCTGATCGGCATTCCCTGGGAGCAGGCTCAGGCCGCCGGCGCCCTGATCGGGGCCAAGATAGTGGTGAACGAGTTCGTCGCCTTCATCGCCCTGGTGCAGGATCAGACCCTGAGCGAGTCGAGCAAGGCCATCGTTACCTTCGCCCTGTGTGGTTTCGCCAACATCTCCTCCATGGCAATCCTGATCGGTGGCTTGGGCGCCATGGTGCCGGAGCGCAAATCCTTCATCGCCCGTTACGGCATGCGCGCCATCCTGGCGGGTGTGCTGGCGAACCTGATGAGTGCCTCGCTGGCAGGCTTGTTCCTCGCCCTCTGATTGACCCTGAAGCTAGCACCTTCCGGTCAGAGCCCGCTTCGGCGGGCTTTTTTGTGGCCGCTTGCCGGCAAAAAAAAGCGCCTCAGGGAGGCGCGGGGAAAAAGACAGATTGGAAGCGTCACATGGGTGCCACTTGAATGAGGGATGAGCCATGCAATCCAAGTGTGAAGCCATGATGCCTGATGCTGTCTGAAGCCCTTCTGAGGCGATTCTTCATACTATGTTCATTTTGCTAAACGCAATGGGACTGACTGGTTAGAGGCTCAGGGGTCAGCGCGAAGTTGTCGGCGGTCTGTTGCTCCAGCGCTGGCAGCCAGCGTTGTGAACGGGATGCCGCTGGCTGGTCAGGGGTCAGCACGACGTCGTCAGTGGGGCTGCGGCGCCGGTGTCTGCCCCGTGTTGTTAACAGGGTGCCTCTGGTTGGTCAGGGAGTCAGCACAAAGTGATCGGCAGTCTGCTGTTCCAGCGCCAGCAACCAACGTTTGATGGGAATGCCGCCGGCATAACCGGTCAGCTCGCCGCTGCGGCCGATCACCCGGTGACAGGGCACTATGATGCTGAGCGGATTGCGCCCGTTGGCGGCACCGACCGCCCGCACTGCCTTGGGATTGCCGATGGCCTGGGCAATCTCGAGGTAGCTGACGGTCTCGCCATAGGGAATATCGCCCAGGGCGCGCCACACCGATTGCTGAAAAGGGGTGCCTCGGGCGGCGAGCGGCAAATCGAAGCGGCGCAGGCGACCGGCGAAGTAGGCAGCGAACTGTTCGACGAAGGGGGCCAGCGCCTGATCGTCGCGCTGCCACTCGTCGGTCGGGGTCACCGGCTGCTCGCCTAGCACGAACTCCACATAGCGCAGCCCGTCCCGGTCGATGGCGATGAGCAGGGGGCCGTGGACGCTGTCGCAAAAACTGAATTTCATTCTGTCATCCTCGGGCGTTGGGCAAGGGCCCGGCTAGTCCACTACCGGCTTGCCGCGGGTCGATTTTATCTCCCCCTTGCGCTTCTTGGCATCGACCCGCTTGCGCTGGGAGCTGCGGGTCGGCTTGGTGGCGTGGCGGGCCTTGGGGCGCCAGGCCGCTTTCTTCAGCAGCTCCACCAGACGGTTCATCGCCTCCTTGCGGTTCATGTCCTGGCTGCGGTGGGTCTCGACCCGGATCATGATGAAGCCGTCGTGAACCCGGCTGTCGCTCAGCTTGTCGAGCCCCTCCTTGTAGAGCGGGGTGAGGCTGGGGGAGTTGCGGTAATCGAAGCGCAACCAGACGGCGGAGTCGGTCTTGTTGACGTGCTGGCCACCGTTGCCCTGCGCCCGCATGGTCTGGAATTGCAGTTCATGCCAGGGCAGGGTAACGCTGTTGGAGATGACTAACATACTGCGGTGCTCTTGTTTGGTGCATCGGCTGTGGCTGGCTCAGCTTGGTGCCTCATAATGGGGCGAGATGCGCTCCCTTGGTGATGCCGGGAGAGTCCTGCTCCAGGCCTGAATGCTATCTTTTTGAAATTAAACAATAAAAAGACTTGGCACAAGAATTGATTCCCCATTCATGACATACCATGGATTGGGAGCAACCAGATGAAGCTGATTACTGCGATTATCAAACCCTTCAAGTTGGACGACGTGCGCGAGGCCATCGCCAACCTGGGGGTCGAGGGTCTGACCGTGTCTGAGGTCAAAGGGTTTGGCCGCCAGAAGGGGCACACCGAATTATACCGGGGAGCCGAGTATCAGGTCGACTTCCTGCCCAAGGTAAAGCTGGAGATAGCGACGGCCGACGACAACGTCGAAGGGGTGATCGAGGCGATCTGCAAGGCCGCCTATACCGGCAAGATCGGTGACGGCAAGATCTTCGTCTACGACCTGCTGCAGGCCGTGCGCATTCGGACCGGTGAGAGCGACGACGAGGCGCTCTGATCGCGCTGGATGGGGCGAATGATCGGTACTTTGTCGCTGATTGACTCCATGGTGGGGCCGGATAGGATTCTATCCGGCTCCTTTGTTTGAACAGGGTTTAAATATGTGATCCCGCCACATCAGGATTTCTTGATCCGGCTGTCGAGCTCAATGCAAAATGCAAACAGCAATGGTTCTCACTCGATATAGCAACTCAAGGAATGGATGATGAAAATGAAGATGTTGGCACTGGCTTTCTCTGCGTTGGCGGCTCAGTCGGCATTGGCGGCAGGGGAGGTGAATGTCTACTCCAACCGGCAGGATGAGCTGATCAAGCCCATCATCCAGCAGTTCGAAAAGGAATCGGGCATCAAGGTCAACGTGGTGTTCGCCAAAGAGGGGCTGAACGAGCGTCTGGAGCGGGAAGGCAAGCTCTCCCCGGCTGACCTGATGCTGACCGTCGACATCAGCCGGCTGACCGATCTGGTGGACAAGGGGCTGGTGCAGCCGGTGGACAGCAAGATCTTGCAGGAGAACATCCCCGCCATCTATCGCGATCCGGACAACCGCTGGTTCGCGCTGACAACCCGGGTGCGTGCCATCTATTCCAGCAAGGATCGTCTCGGCAAGCTCGATACCATCAGCTACGAAGATCTGGCCAAGCCTGAATTCAAAGGAAAAATCTGCACCCGTAGCGGCAAGCATGAGTACAATGTGGCGCTGGTCTCCTCCATGATCGCTCATCACGGCATGGCCGAGACCAAGAGCTGGCTGGAAGGGGTCAAGGCCAACCTGGCGCGCAAGCCGCAGGGCAACGACCGGGATCAGGTCAAGGCGATCAAGGATGGTATCTGTGACCTGTCGCTCGGCAACAGCTACTACCTGGGTGCCATGCTGAAGGACCCGGCGCAGAAAGCCTGGGCCGATGCCGTCTACATCAACTTCCCGAACCAGGCTGACCGCGGCGCCCACGTCAACGTGAGCGGCGTGGCCATGACCAAGTACGCCAAGAACAAGGCCGAGGCCCAGCAGCTGATGGAGTTCCTGGCCGGCGACACCGCCCAGCACATGTATGCGGACGTGAACGCCGAGTATCCGGTCAAGGCCGGGGTCGAGCCTTCCGCCATGGTCAAGTCCTGGGGCAGTTTCAAGTCTGATGCGCTACCGGTCAGCGATTACGCCAAGCACCGCAAGGACGCCTTGCAACTGCTGGATGAAGTGAAATTCGACTTGTAATCAGATGGGGCCAATGGCCCCATCAACCTCTGTGGTCTCATGAAAAATTTTGGATGGATTACCGGCAGCTGGGCCAGCGCCCTGCTGCTGGCTTTGCCGGTGCTTGCTCTGGTCTTCTCAGCCTTGTCGGCCGACGGAGATCTGTTTGGCCACCTCGCCGATACCGTGTTGTTCGACTATCTGGCCAATACCCTGGGGCTGGTGGTCGGTGTCGTGCTGCTCAGCCTGCTGTTCGGGGTGCCGACCGCCTGGCTGGTGGCCATGTGCCAGGTGCCAGGGCGGCGCGCCCTGCAGTGGGCGCTGATGCTGCCGATGGCCATGCCCTCCTATATCGTCGCCTACGTCTATACCGATCTGCTCGACTACTCGGGCCCGCTACAAGCCGGGTTGCGAGCGCTCTTTGGCTGGAACAGTCCGGCCGATTACTGGTTTCCGGCTATTCGCTCCCTCGGCGGCGCCGCCTGGGTGCTGGCGCTGGTGCTGTTCCCCTATGTCTATCTGCTGACCCGCGCCTCTTTTCTGGAGCAGTCGGTCAGCCTCATCCACTCCAGCCGCCTGCTCGGCTGTACCCCGTGGCAGAGCTTTCGCCGCCTCAGCCTGCCGCTGGCGCGTCCCGCCATCATGGTGGCGGTATCGCTGGTGGCGATGGAGACGTTGGCTGACTTTGCCACCGTCCACTTCTTTGCCATCAACACCCTGACCACGGCGGTCTACGACACCTGGCTCGGTTACGGCAGTCTGGCCACTGCTGCCAAACTCTCCTGCCTGATGCTGCTGGCAGTGGTGCTGTTGATCGCGCTGGAGCGCCGCTCGCGCAGTCAGCAGCAGGTGTTCCAGAAGTCGATGGGCCACGAACAGCCGCTGCGCTACCCGCTCAAGGGGATTCGCCGCGCTCTGGCCGGGCTCTGGTGCTGGGGACTGGTATTGGCCGGCTTCGGTCTGCCGTTCGCCATCCTGCTCGATTACGGCGTGCGCTACTTCGAATTGTCGTGGACGCCGGAGTTTGTCCGCTTCGCCGGCAACAGCTTGGCTATCTCGGCGCTGACCGCCCTGCTGGCCATGGGCATCGCCCTGCTGCTCGGCTTCTTCCGCCGCCTCGATGGCGGAGTCAAGAGCCTGTTGCCCCTGCGCATCGCCGCCATGGGCTACGCCATGCCGGGTACCGTGCTGGCCATCGGGGTGCTGGTGCCGCTCACCGCCCTCGACTTTGCCATCAACGATCTGGCCGAGTGGCTGGGGCGTCAGGGGCCGGGGCTGCTGCTGACCGGCACCATCACCGCCATCGTGTTCGGCTATCTGGTGCGCTTCGTGGCTATCGCCATCGGCTCGGTGGAGAGCAGCATGGGCAAGATCTCCCCCAGCCTCGACATGGCGGCCCGCTCCCTGGGGCAGGGGGGTGGCGCCATGCTGCGGCGGGTGCACCTGCCGCTGGTGCGGCGCGGCCTGTTTGCCGGCGCCATGCTGGTGTTCATCGAATCCATGAAGGAGCTGCCCGCCGCCCTGCTGCTGCGGCCGTTCAACTTCGATACCCTGGCGACTCACGTCTACCAGTTCGTGTCGGACGAGATGCTGGAGCGCGGTGCGCTCGGCGCCATCGTCATCGTGCTGGTGGGGCTGTTGCCGCTGATCTGGGTCAACCGCAACCTGGATGGGGCGAGGCACTGAGTTCGCCTACCCTGGAATGTTGTCCGGCCGCCGGTCGGTCTGGTTCAAAAGAATATGAGGAAGTCAGCCTTGTCCTGTTTGCAGGTTGAAAATGTCAGCTGCCGTTACAACGGCCGCAATGTGCTGGAGCAGCTCTCCCTGACGGTGACAGACAACGAGATCGTCTGCCTGCTGGGAGCGAGCGGCTGTGGCAAGACCACGCTGCTCAAGGCCATCGCCGGCCTGCTGCCGCTGGCGGAGGGCACGATCCGCCTCGGCGATACCCTGCTCGACGGGCCAGATACCAGCGTGCCGCCCGAGGCGCGCAACATCGGCATGATCTTTCAGGATTACGCCCTCTTTCCCCACCTGGCGGTGGCCGACAACGTCGGCTTCGGCCTGACCAAACTCGATCGCCGTGCCCGCCAGCAGCAGGTGGACGAGGCGCTGGCGCTGGTCAATCTGCAGGGGTTGGGGGATCGCTATCCGCACCAGCTCTCCGGTGGCCAGCAGCAGCGGGTGGCCATCGCCCGGGCGCTGGTGTGCAAGCCGCGGCTGATGCTGCTGGACGAGCCCTTCTCCAACATCGACACCCAGGTGCGGATGAAGTTGATCCTGGAGATCCGCGCCCTGCTCAAGCAGCAGGGGATCGGCGCCATCTTCGTCAGTCACAGCAAGGAAGAGGCCTTTGCCTTCGCCGATCGGCTAGCGCTGTTTCGCGCGGGTCACATCGAGCAGGTGGGTCAGCCGGAGCAGCTCTATCGCCGCCCGCAGAATCGCTTCGTGGCGGAGTTTCTCGGCGGGGTCAACTATCTGACTGCCGAGGTAGTGGACAGCCACTGCGTGCGCACGGCGCTCGGGGTCATCTGCGGCAACGAGCCCCATGGCAGGGCCGCGGGTGAGCTGCTGCAACTGATGCTCAGGCCCCAGCAGCTGCTGCTGGAGAGCGCCGCGGATGGCGAGCTCAAGGTGGTGGAGCAGCAGTTCCTCGGCCATCACTGCCGGGTGCTGTTCGAGAGCGGCGAGCTGCGGCTGGAGGCGAGCATTGGCGAGCCGCTGGAGGGGGCGCGGGCGCGGGTCAGGGTGACGCCTCACGCGCTGGTGTTGTTTGACCCTTTACCCTGAACGCGTGATATCGTCGTGAAATCAATGAACTGGAACCGCGCTGGTTTATAATCGCGCAACGCTAACCGCCCATATCGCCAATGTCTGTTCAGGGGAGAGATATATGAAAGCCCAAGCCGGGATCTGCGCAGAGCCCAATCTGCACGCCCTCTATCTGATGTTCAACCGCACCGGTGACGCCGCCGAGCTGGTGGCCCGTTTGGCCAAGTTACCGGCCCTGTGGGAGGCGGTGGCCGCCGATTTCCCCGCTGCCGGCTTCAGCGGTCTGGTCGCCGTCGGTGCCGATGCCTGGGATGGCCTCTATCCTGCCGCCCGTCCGCCCCAGTTCCGCAGCTTCATGGCGCAATCCGCCAACGGTCAGGAGGCCCCCAACACCCCGTTCGATCTGTTCGTGCAACTGCGCGCCGATCGGGTGGATGTGTTGCATCACGCCGGTCAGCGCGTCATGGCTCTGCTGGCCGGGTTGGTGGAGCTGGCGGAAGAGGTGCGCGGTTTTCGCAACCTCGACTGCCGCGATCTGACCGGTTTCGTCGATGGCACCGAGAACCCGCAAGATGAGCACCGCGCCGGAGTGGCGCTGCTGGATGGCGGCGAGTTTGCCGGCGGCTCCTACATCCACGTGCAGCGCTGGGTCCACGCCATGAGCGATTGGGAGAAGCTGGCACTGAAGGAGCAGGAAGACATTATCGGTCGCACCAAGGTCGACAACATCGAGTACGAGTCGGCCGACAAGCCGCTGACCGCCCACATCAAGCGGGTCAACCTCAAGACGCCGAAGGGGGAGTCCATGGAGATCCTGCGCCAGAGCATGCCCTGGGGCACCATGACCGAGCAGGGGCTCTACTTCATCTCCTGCTGCCGCACCCCGCTGCACTTCAACGCCATGCTGGCCAGCATGTACAAGGGGGAGGGCAGTCACTTCGATCACCTGCTGCGCTTCACCAAGGCGGTGACCGGCGCAGCCTTCTTCGCCCCTTCAGAAGATTTTCTGGTGGCGCAGGGCAAATAAGGCTCGCCCACCCGTAGATAACAAAAATCCCGGCCTTGGCCGGGATTTTGCGTTTTGGCGGGACCGCGATGACGCGGCGCTCACCATTACGGCGTCTGTTCGAACAGCTCGAGGGCGGAGAGGTAGAGCTCTTCGATGTCGGTGTCGCTGGTCGGGGTGATGAAGATGGTGTCGTCACCGGCGATGGTGCCGAGGATCCCTTCGGCCTTGCCGAGGGAGTCGAGCAGGCGGGCGATCAACTGGGCCGCACCCGGGCTGGTGTGGATCACCACCAGAGCACCGTTGTGGTCGACATCCAGCACCAGATTCTTGAGCGGGCTGGAGGTGGTGGGCACGCCCAGTTCCACCGGCAGGCAGTAGACCATCTCCATCTTGGCATTGCGGGTGCGAACGGCGCCGAAGCGGCTCAGCATGCGCGATACCTTGGATTGGTTGATGTTTTCGAAGCCCATCTCTTGCAGGGCAGTCACTATCTCTGCCTGGGAGCCAAATCGTTCTTCTTTCAGCAAGGCTTTAAAGGCCTTGGCCAGTTTTTCTTGCTTGTCGTTATGCTTCATCTTGGACTCACGAATGAGGAGGTTTGGCTGCCTGTCACGCTCAGGCGGCAGATATGAACAGCGTGCCCATTTTGCATTCATATGCCTATTTTTGCAAGGAAGCGGCGCTTGTTCTGCATATTGATTCAAATATAGCTTGCATCCACCCATGCCAGCGTTAGAATCAGGACGAAATTTTGAAAACTTATTCAATTGGGCTGTATGGGTATTGAATTAATCGGTATCGAAAAATCCTGGCACAAGGTGCCGGTACTGCAACAGGTCAGCTTTCGGACCGCTCCCGGTGAAACCTTGGTGCTGCTGGGCCCGAGCGGTGCCGGCAAGAGTTCTCTGCTGCGCATGATGAACCTGCTGGACACCCCGGATGCCGGTGTTCTGCGCATCGGTGAAAGTGAATTTTCTTTCCCGTCCAGCCTCTCCACCGCCGAGTTCAACCGCCAGACCCAGGCGCTGCGGCGCAAGGTGGGCATGGTGTTCCAGCAGTACAATCTCTGGCCCCATCTCACCGTGATGGAAAATCTCATCGAGGCGCCGGTCAAGCTGCTCGGCATGAGCAAGGCGGCGGCCATGGAGAAGGGGGGCTATCTGCTGGCCCAGCTGCAACTGGCCGACAAGCGCGACGCCTGGCCTGCGCGACTGTCTGGCGGTCAGCAGCAGCGGGTGGCCATCGCCCGTACCCTGATGATGGACCCCCAGGTGCTGCTGTTTGACGAGCCGACGGCGGCCCTCGACCCCGAGATCACCAAGGAAGTGGCGGAGATCATCCGCAACCTGGGCCAGACCGGCATTACCCAGGTGGTGGTGACCCACGAAGTGGAGTTCGCCCGCAAGGTGGCCAGCCAGGTGATCTATCTGGAGAAGGGGCGGATCATCGAAGCCGGCTCCGCCGCCATTTTCCAAGCCCCGCAAACCAGCCGGTTTGCCGAATTCTTGATGCATTGATATTCAAATCGATAAGGAAGCTGTCATGAAAAAGAGTCTGTTGCTGGTCGCCGCCATGGGCCTGCTGAGCACCTCGGTGCTGGCCAAGGAGATCAAGTTCGCCACCGAGGCCACCTACGCGCCGTTCGAATACCTGGACGACAAGAACGAGTTCCAGGGTTTTGACATCGATCTGGCCCGCGCCATCTGTGAACAGGCCAAGCTGGAGTGCAGCTTCCACAACCAGGCCTTCGACAGCCTGATCCCAAGCCTGAAATTCCGTCGCTATGACGCCGCCATCGCCGCCATGGACGTGACCCCGGAGCGGGCCGCCCAGGTCGATTTCTCCGACATTTATTACCAGAACTCCGCGGTGTTCGTGACCAAGAAGGGCGCCTTCAAGGGGCCGGAAGAGCTGGTGGACAAGACCGTCGGCGTGCAGAACGGCACTTCCCATCAGTCCTATCTGGTGGACAACTGGGTGAGCAAGGGTCTGCTGACCGTGCCCTACGCCAGCTACCAGAGCGCCTTCCTCGACATGATGAACGGCCGCACCGACGGCGTGTTTGCCGATACCGCGGTCGCCGCCGACTGGCTCAAGCAGCACAAGGAGTATGCCGTGATCGGCACGCCGGTGACTGACGCCAAGTACTTCGGTACCGGTTTTGGCATCGCGGTGGCCAAGGGCAATCAGGAGCTGCTGATTCAGCTGAACAAGGGGCTGGCCGACATCAAGGCCAACGGCACCTATCAGAAGATCTACGACAAATATTTCGCGCACTAAGTCATGTTGAGCCTGTTGTTGGATGCAGCCTGGATGACCCTCGGGCTGGCCTTGGCATCCCTGGTCGGAGGCATGGTGCTGGCGCTGGCGTTCAGCGCTGCCGAACTGAGCAAGCAGCGCGCTCTGGTGTGGCCGGTGGCTACCCTGACCACGCTTATTCGCGGGTTGCCCGAGCTGCTGGTGGTGCTGTTCATCTACTTCGGCTCGACCCAGGTGCTGTTCCTCATCACCGGCGAGTACGTGGAGTTCAGCCCGTTCGCCTGCGGTGTGCTGGCGCTCTCCCTGCTGTTCGCCAGCTACGCCACCCAGACCCTGCGGGCCGCCCTCAATGCGGTGCCTGCCGGGCAGCGGCTGGCGGCGCTGGCGCTCGGTCTTGGCAAGCGTCACATCTTCTTTCGCATCGTGCTGCCCCAGGCGTGGCGGCACGCCCTGCCGGGGCTCGGCAACCAGTGGCTGGTGCTGCTCAAGGACACCGCACTGGTCTCCCTCATCGGGGTGAACGAGATGATGCGCCAGGCCCAGATGGCTTCGGCCAGCACCTATCAACCCTTCACCTGGTATGCCGCGGCGGCCCTCATCTACCTGGCCATCAGCCTGGTGAGTGAGTTTGGCTTGAAGCAGGCGTCCCGTTACACCCGTCGTTACGGAGGCTGATCATGCAGGATTACCTGATGACCCTGCTGGGTGGCCTGGCGATTACCCTGCAACTCACGGCATTCAGCTTGCTGCTCGGCGTGCTGATGGCGGCTGCCATGACCTGGGTGCTGGAGCGCCGCATTCCGGTAGCGACCCAGCTGGTACAGCTGTGGGTGCTGATCTTCACCGGCACGCCGCTGCTGATCCAGATCTTCCTCATCTACTACGGGCCGGGCCAGTTTGCCTGGCTCAAAGAGGGGCCGCTCTGGCCGCTGCTCAAGCAGCCCTGGTTCTGCGCCGTGCTGGCGCTCGGCTTCAATACCGCCGCCTACTCTACCCGGTTGTTCAAAGGGGCGCTCGATGCGATTCCGGCCGGTGAGGTAGAGGCCTGCCGCGCACTCGGTTTCTCCGCCGGCCAGACTCTGTGGATGAAGGTGCGTCACGCCGCCCGGCGACTGGTGCCCGCCTATTCCAACGAGGTGATCCTGGTGCTCAAGGGGAGTTCGCTCGCCAGTACCATCACCATCATGGATGTGATGGGGCTGGCCCAGCGCCTCAATGCCCAGACCTATGACACCCTGGCGGTGTTCACCGTGGCCGGTGCCCTCTACCTGACCATGAACGGATTGTTAACAATTGGTTTTCGTTGGTGTGAACGCCGGGCGTTGGCCTTCCAGGGCTGAAGCTGGTAGATCTACCTATTAATGGTGAGTGGAAGTGCAGGAAATCTGTGCTTCCCCTCCAATTTTTTGCATTTTCCCCCATTTTTATTCGCCGCCTGTTTATTGGCTCACAGAACCTGTGATTACAACTGTTATCAGATTGTTTTTTAGGGGGGGATCCTTTAAGGTTGGGCGCACAACAAGAAACAACCTTAAACCTACGCTTAAACATGGAGTTGATCATGAAAGTTGCCGTTCTGGGTGCCGCCGGTGGCATCGGCCAAGCCCTCGCTCTGCTGTTGAAAAACCGTCTGCCTGCTGGTTCCGAATTGAGCCTGTATGACATCGCTCCGGTGACCCCGGGCGTGGCGGTCGATCTGAGCCATATCCCGACTGACGTGAAAGTAAAAGGTTTCTGCGGTGAAGATCCGAGCCCGGCTCTGGTCGGCGCCGATGTCGTGCTGATCTCCGCCGGCGTGGCTCGCAAGCCCGGTATGGATCGTTCCGACCTGTTCAACATCAATGCCGGCATCGTCAAGAATCTGGTGGAAAAGTGCGCTGCCTCCTGCCCGAAAGCGCTGATCGGCATCATCACCAACCCGGTCAACACCACGGTCGCCATCGCTGCCGAAGTGCTGAAGAAAGCCGGTGTCTATGACAAGCGTCGCCTGTTCGGCGTCACCACCCTGGACGTGATCCGTGCCGAGACCTTCGTGGCCGACGCCAAGGGTCTGAACGTCGACAAGGTGCGCGTCAACGTGATCGGTGGCCACAGTGGCGTGACCATTCTGCCGCTGCTCTCCCAGATCGAAGGTGCCAGCTTTACCGCCGACGAAGTGGCCGCCATGACCAAGCGGATCCAGAACGCCGGTACCGAAGTGGTGGAAGCCAAGGCTGGTGGCGGTTCCGCTACCCTCTCCATGGGTCAGGCTGCCTGCCGTTTCGGCCTGTCGCTCATCAAGGGTTTGCAGGGTGAAGCCAACGTCATCGAGTGCGCCTACGTGGAAGGCGACGGCAAACACGCCACCTTCTTCGCGCAGCCCATCCTGCTTGGCAAGAACGGTGTCGAAACCGTGCTGGACTACGGCAAGCTGAGCGCCTTCGAACAAGAGGCGATGGATGGCATGCTGGCCACTCTGAAAGCCGATATCCAGCTGGGTGTCGACTTCGTCAAGTAAGTTGTCCGGATGGACAGCAAGGGGAGCTTCGGCTCCCCTTTGTCGTTATGGTGACGGATGCAGGCGGTGCCGGCCTAAGGGGATGTCACTGGCTGCCGATAACAGGGTGCTGCAGGAGATCCTTATGATGAAACCCATTACCCTTGTCGGCCTTCTCTGTTTGCTGACGCCCCCACTGCTGACGAGCCAAGCGCAGGGGGCCGAGCCTTCCGCCTCTGCCGCCGCCGCGACGAGCGGGGCCGTGGCCGCCTCCGCACCGGCCAGTACGCCGGCGCAGCCAGAGGTTGCCACTCAGGCTTCCACTGCTGCCTCGTCCTCTGCTGCGGCACCTGCATCGGCGGCCGTGCAAACCACGGCAACGCCAGCTGTCAGTCCGGTCACCCCCTCTGCGCCGGTAGTGGCAGAGAGCTCAACATCCTCAGCTTCTGCACCTGCGGCAGCCCCCATCCCCACGCCTGTCGCCGCTGAGGGCGATCGCTCGCCGAACAATCGTCCCATGACCAGCACACCGACCAGCAGTAGTGGCCTGAATGTGGACAGTGGCACGCTGCAGGCGGTACCGCTTTATCGCCAGGACGAGCTGCTCAACTGGATTGAACAGGGACGTCACCTGCAGCAGGTGAAGCAGGACAGGTGCCAGCTTACCCAGGATATCGAGGTGCGGGCCGAGGTGATGAAGATCCCGTCTTATCAATTTCTGTGGGGGGACATGCTGGCTTGGGGGGTCTGTACCAAGCCCAATGCGGAGCTGGGGGTCAAATTCATGTGGGATGCTGCCAATCAGGGGTTGGCGCCGGCACTGGAACAGCTGGGCCGCTACTACTGGAAGGGTACGCTGGTGCAAAAGGATCTGCTCAAGGCCGAGACCCTGATGCGGGAGGCCGCCAGCCTGGGCTTCCAGCGGGCGCAGATAGAGTGGGTGGAGATGCTGCTGCAGGGAATGGGCAGCCCGCTCGACTATGAAGAGGCCTACCACTGGTTGCACAGCACTGTGATCGGCGACAAGGCGCTGCACCAGAAGGCGACCAGCCTGCTGAGCCGGCTTGGCAACCGGATGCCGGCCAATGCCATCGCCCGTGCCAAGGCGATGCACTGACCCAAAAAAATGACCCACGGATCTGCATCCGTGGGCCGGGAGGAGCCGGCCGCCGTGCCGTGACAGGCTGGCTCCTCATCTGGTTATAGTGATTAGCCCGCCTTACAGATCTTGGTGGGGACCAAAAACTTCGTAATGGAGCTGGCCGGCTGGAATGCCTGCCGCGATCAGCTGCCGCTTGACTGCCTGCATGAAGCCGACGGGGCCACAGAAGTAGTAGTGGGCCTGCGGCGTGATGCGCTCCTTCACTGCACTCAGATCCATCGTACCGGCAAAGTCGTAATCTTCGCCCTGCACATCACTGGCCTGCGGCTCCCGATACCAGACCTGGCTCAGCAGGTTGGCGTGTTGGCGGGATTTTTGCTGAATATCCTCCCTGAAGGCATGTACGGCACCCTGTTCGCAGGCGTGCAGCCAGGTGATGTCGGCTTGATGGCCGTTCGCCAGCAGCTGGTTGAGCATGCTCATCATCGGCGTGACACCCACACCGGCCGAGAGCAACACCACCGGGGTATGACCATCGGCTTTCAGGTAGAAGTCGCCGGTGGGTGGCATCACCTCAATCTGGTCACCTTCCTGCAGATGATCGTGCAGCAGGTTGGAAACCTGACCCTGCGGCTCGCGCTTGACGCTGATGCGGTAGTGCTGGCCGTTGGGCGCATCTGAGAGGGAGTACTGGCGGATCTCCTGATATTCCAGCTCGGGGTGGATCAGCTTGATGCTGAGGTACTGGCCCGGTTTGAAGTCCAGTACCGGCTTGCCATCCACCGGCGCCAGCAGGAAGGAGGTGATGAGTTCGCTCTCGACCCGCTTCTCCTTGATCAGGAAGGGGCGGGAACCCTGCCAGCCACCTGCCTGGCTTGCCTTCTCCTGATAAATCTCGCTCTCGCGGCCGATGAAGATGCTGGCGAGCACGCCATACGCCTTGCCCCAGGCATCCAGCACCTCGTCGGTTACCGCACTTCCACCCAATTCTTTGAGCGTGGCCAAGAGATGACTACCTACAATGTGATATTGTTCTGGCTGGATCAGGAAACCCGTGTGCTTGTGGGCGATACGCTCCACGGCCCCGGCCAGTGCCCCCAGGTTGTCGATGTTCTTGGCATAGGCCGCTACCGCATTGAACAGCGCCAGCGGCTGGCCGCCACTACGCTGGTGCGCCAGGTTGAAAATGTCTTTCAGTTCCGGGTTATGGCTGAACATGCGCTGGTAGAAGTGCTGGGTGAGCGCGGGGCCCGCCGATTCGAGCAAAGGGATGGTGCTTTTGATGACGGCGATGGTGGCTTGGTCTAACATAGGAGGTCCTTGCTAATTGAACATCTAAAATGTTACTTAATAAGCTGCATCCTAGATGTTTATTTGATCTGAATCAATAATCAATTTCCGCGCGATGCGCCACAGGCACTATGAGACTAACTAGCTATACCGATTTTGGATTGAGAGCCCTGCTCTATCTGGCGACCCTGCCGGAGGGCGAATTGTCGAGCGTGGCCAAGGTTTCCGCCTTGTATGACGTCTCCCGCAATCACATGGTGAAGGTGGTGAACCAGCTGGTGAAACTGGGCTATCTGCAGTCCCAGCGCGGCAAGAATGGCGGGATCCGCATGGCCTGCGCGCCGGAGACCGTCAATATCGGTCAGGTGATCCGGGCGCTGGAAGGCAATCTTGACGGTATCGACTGCAATTCGCCGGCCTGTCATATCGTCTCGGTCTGCCTGCTGAAGAATGCCCTGAAGGAGGCGATGAACGCCTTTCTGGCGGTGATGGACAGCTATACCCTGCAAGACCTGCTGGCCAATCGCGACGAGCTGCAGAAGGTATTTAGCGAATTGATTCCGACCCTGGTGCTGGAGCCGGAGCCGGACGAGGAGAGCGAGTGAGCAAGAAAAAAGGCTGCCAGTGGCAGCCTTTTTTCAATCCTCAAAACCAGACTCGTTACGGTATAAATCGGGCATGATCCGCGCCATCTTCACCATGTTGTTCTCCACTTCCAGGATCTCGATGGGGTAGCCGGCCAGCCGCAGGCTGATGTTGGGCTGGGGGATCTCCTCCAGGTATTCCAGGATGGCGCCATTGAGCGTTCTGGGCCCGTCGATGGGCAGTTGCCAGCTCATCTCCTTGTTCAGCTCGCGGATGCTGGCCGAGCCCTCCACCAGGAAGGAGCCGTCCGGCTGGGGGTGGATCTCGTCGCTGGGAGCGGGGGTCATGGAGGTGGTGAAGTCGCCCACTATCTCTTCTAGAATGTCGTCCAGGGTGATCAGTCCCTGAATGTCGCCATATTCGTCGACGATCAGGCCAATTCGTTCCTTGTTGCGCTGGAATTTGGCCAGCTGCACGTTGAGCGGCGTACCTTCCGGAATGAAGTAGATCTCGTCCACCTCCCGCAGCAGGCTCGACTTGTTGAACTGATCCCTGGCCATCAGCCGCAGTGCGTCGCGGGCGTGCAGAAAGCCCACCACGTCGTCGATGTTGTCGCGATAGAGCAGGATCTTGGTGTGGGCACAGTGGGCCAGCTGGCGCAGTATGGTTTTCCAGTCGTCGTTGATGTCGATGGCGTAGATCTCGCTGCGCGGCACCATGATGTTCTCCACCGTCATCTTGTCCAGATCCAGAATGCTGAGCAGCATCTCCTGATGGCGCTGGGGGATGAGGCTGCCGGCCTCGTTGACGATGGTGCGCAGCTCCTCGGTATTGAGGGAGTCATCCTTGCTGGGGTTGAGCCGCAGTAGCTTGAGCAGGCCGGTGGTGATGCCGTTGATCAGCCAGACCAGCGGCGAGAGCGGTACCATCAGCCCCTTGAGCACCCAGGAGGCTGGGTAGGCAATCTTCTCCGGGAACATGGCAGCCAGAGTCTTGGGGGTTACTTCACCAAACACCAGCACGATCAGGGTCAGGCCGAAGGTAGCGATGGCCACCCCCAGATCGCCGAAGATGCGGATGCAGACGATGGTGGCGATGGCCGAGGCGAGGATGTTGACCAGGTTGTTGCCGATCAGGATCAGCCCCAGCAGGCGATCCGGGCGGGATAGCAGCTTTTCTACCCGGCGGGCAGCCTTGTGTTTGGTCTGGGCCAGATGCCGCAACTTGTAACGGTTGAGGGACATCATGCCGGTTTCGGAACTGGAGAAAAAAGCAGACAAGAGGATCAAGATAACGAGAACAATCAGTAATGTACTCGTTGAGATACTGTCCAAGAAGGGCTCCTGTGGGAGTGGGTGATAAAAAGGGTGGCGGTCAGCTCAACAAGACTTCTTTGACGAAGCGGCTGCCAAAATAGGCCAGAGTCAGGATGAAGCTGCCGATCAGACTCAGGGTGATGACCTTGCGACCGCGCCAGCCACGGGTATGGTGGCCCCACAGCAGCAGCACATAGACGCACCAGGCCAGGATCGAGAGGATAGCCTTGTGGGACTTGCCCTGGGCGAACATGTCTTCGAGGAAGAACAGGCCGGAGGCAATGGATAGGGTCAGCAGGAACAGACCTGCCGAGATGAGCTGGAACAGCCGCTTCTCTACCGTCATCAGGGGGGGCATGGCGGGCAGCTGGCTGATCTTGCGCGACTTCAGCTGCCGGTCCAGACAGGCTAGCTGCAGCGCAAACAGGCAGGCGATCATCAATACCGAGTAAGCCATCAGCGCGAGACCAATGTGGAGCAGCAACTGGGGATGGGCCTCCAGATGGGTGATGTAGCGGCCGGGAATGAGGGCGCTGGCGGCCAGCAGCAGGGCCGAGAAGCTGTAGACCACCGGCAGCAGGATCCAGCCGTTGAAGCGGCGAGTGACGCAAGTCATGAAGCAGCTGATGATGAGACTGACCAGGGAGGCCACGTTGAGCATGCTCAGATTCTGGCCGGAGTGTGTCACCAGCACTTCGCTAGCCACGGCGGTGCCATGGGCGATCAGGGCCAGTCCGATACAGGCAAACAGGGGGGCTTGTCCCACTGGTTTGGCACTGAGCAGCAGGTGCAGAGAGGCGATGATGGCCAGCAGATAGAACGCCAGGGCCAGAACAGAGATCACGATCATAACCGGGTCGTTGTCGAGCAAGCGATTGGGAACAGGAAGGGCAGTATACCTTGCACAAGATGTGCTCGCCAGTTGTGCTGCCGCCGATCCGCCCATATATAGACAGCAGTCTGCCGCTGCGGCGTGCACCAGAAGGCGCACCGGCACCGGCCGAAATACCAGCCTGGGTTCATTGTGCCTGCCCTTTTGAGGGCAGGTCACCGTCGTGTGCGGCGAATAATCGTCCTCATTGCGCCGGCTGAGGTATAATGCCCCCATTTGTTACGCCAAAAACCGGAATGCGTCATGTTTGAGAATTTGACTGAACGACTCTCGCGCACCCTGCGCAATGTCAGCGGCCGTGGTCGTCTGACCGAAGAGAACATCAAAGAGACCTTGCGCGAAGTTCGCATGGCGCTGCTCGAGGCGGACGTCGCCCTGCCGGTGGTGCGTGACTTCGTGGCTCGCGTCAAGGAGCGGGCGGTTGGCCAGGAAGTGGCCAAGTCCCTGAGCCCGGGCCAGGCCTTCATCAAGATTGTGCATGGCGAACTGGTCTCCGTGATGGGGGAGGCCAACGAGCAGCTCAACCTGGCAGCCCAGCCACCGGCCATCATCCTGATGGCGGGTCTGCAGGGTGCCGGTAAAACCACCACGGTCGGCAAGCTGGCCAAGCTGCTCAAAGAGCGCAGCAAGAAGAAGGTGCTGGTGGTCAGTGCCGACGTCTATCGTCCGGCGGCGATCAAACAGCTGGAAACCCTGGCCAATGACATCGGTGTCGACTTCTTCCCGAGTGATGCCAGCCAGAAGCCGGTCGACATCGCCAATGCAGCCATCGATCAGGCGCGCAAGAAGTTCTATGACGTGGTGATCGTCGATACCGCCGGCCGCCTGCACGTCGACAGCGACATGATGGACGAGATCAAGCATCTCCACGCTACCATCAAGCCGGTCGAGACCTTGTTCGTGGTGGATGCCATGACCGGTCAGGATGCCGCCAACACCGCCAAGGCCTTCAACGAGGCGCTGCCGCTGACCGGCGTGATCCTCACCAAAGCGGACGGCGATGCCCGCGGTGGTGCCGCTCTGTCGGTGCGCCACATCACCGGCAAACCGGTCAAGTTCATCGGTATGGGCGAGAAGACCGATGCGCTGGAGCCGTTCCACCCGGATCGTCTGGCCTCCCGCATCCTCGGCATGGGCGACGTGCTCTCTCTGATCGAAGAGGTGGAGCGCAACGTCGATAAAGAGAAGGCGGCCAAGCTGGCCAGCAAGGTCAAGAGCGGCAAGGGCTTCGATCTGGAAGATTTCCGCGAGCAGCTGGCCCAGATGCGCAACATGGGCGGCATGATGGGCATGCTCGACAAGCTGCCAGGCATGTCCGGCCTGCCGGACAACATCAAGGATCAGATGGATGACAAGCTCACCGTGCGGATGGAGGCCATCATCAGCTCCATGACGCCCAAGGAGCGTGCCCATCCCGACCTCATCAAGGGCTCTCGCAAGCGTCGTATCGCCGCGGGTTCCGGCATGCAGGTGCAGGATGTGAACAAGCTGCTCAAGCAGTTCACCGAGATGCAGCGGATGATGAAGAAGATGTCCGGCAAGGGCGGCATGCGCAAGATGATGGGGCAGATGAAGAACATGCTGCCGCCGGGATTCGGTGGTGGCCGCGGCCCCTTCTGATTGCCGGGTCGTCATGCACACGTCGAGGGCTCACCATGGGTGGGCCCTTTTCATGGGGCCGCTTGTGCAAAAAATGGCTGGCTTGGTTGCAATTATTACGAATCCAAGTAGAATTACGCGGCTTATTTTAAGCTAGGGTCCGCGTGTTTGCGGGCCTTGTTCATTAGATGTTAATGAGGACGATATGGTAACCATTCGTTTACAACGTGGTGGCGCGAAAAAGCGTCCGTTCTACCAGGTAGTAGTTGCTGACAGCCGTAACGCCCGTGACGGTCGTTTTATCGAGCGCGTTGGTTTCTTCAACCCGGTTGCTTCTGGTAACGCTGAAAAGCTGAACCTGGACCTGGCTCGCATCGAGCATTGGGTTGGTACTGGTGCCGCTGTTTCTGACCGCGTTGCCAAGCTGATCAAAGACGCTGCCAAAGCTGCTTAATCAGCCAAACGGTAAGGAGTTAAGGTGGAAAAACCTGTAGTTCTGGGCACTCTGGGTACCGTTTACGGCATCAAGGGCTGGCTTAAAGTGAACTCCTTCACCGATGTTGCCGAAGCGATTTTCGATTACAACCCCTGGCTGATCAATCAGAACGGGGTGTGGCGTGAAATTCAGGTTTCATCCTGGAAGCGTCACAACAAGGGTCTGATCTGCAAACTCGATGGTATCGACGTGCGCGAGGATGCCCTGGCATTGACCAATGTCGAGATTGGCGTAGCCGCCGATCTGTTGCCTGCGTTGCCTGAGGGCGAGTTCTACTGGCGTGACCTGATTGGTTGCTCGGTAGTGACCACCAAGGGATACGACCTGGGCAAGGTGACCGAATTGATGGAAACCGGCTCCAACGATGTGTTGGTGGTTGAGGCCAATGTAAAAGATGCCTTTGGTGCGAAGGAGCGGTTGATTCCGTTCCTGGAAGAGCAGGTGATCAAGAACATTGATCTGACTGCTCGAACAATCGAAGTTGATTGGGATCCTGGTTTCTAGTTTCCCGCGCTAACACGGGTGCCGGAGGTTTCTTATGTGGATTGGGGTGATTAGCCTCTTCCCTGAAATGTTCCGAGCCATTACCGAGCACGGGGTAACGGGTCGGGCCGTCAAGAGTGGCCTGCTGCAGATTGAGTGCTGGAACCCCCGGGACTTTACCCACGACAAACACCGTACGGTCGATGATCGTCCTTATGGTGGTGGGCCCGGCATGTTAATGATGGTTCAGCCGCTGCGTGACGCGATTCATGCAGCCAAGCAAGCGGCGGGAGACGGGGCGAAAGTCATTTATCTCTCTCCTCAGGGACGCAAGCTGACTCAAGCTGGCGTGACCGAGTTGGCGACGAATCAGAAACTGATTCTGGTCGCCGGTCGATACGAAGGTATCGATGAACGCGTGATACAAACCGAAGTCGACGAAGAGTGGTCTATCGGGGATTACGTGTTAAGTGGTGGCGAGTTGCCTGCCATGACCCTGATCGATGCGGTTTCGCGTCTGGTCCCTGGGGTTTTGGGCGATCAGGCCAGTGCCGAGCAGGACTCCTTCACGGATGGCCTGCTGGATCATCCCCACTACACTCGGCCGGAGTTGTTGGATGGATTGGCGGTGCCAGAGGCGCTGACAAGCGGCAATCACGAAGTGATTCGGCGCTGGCGGCTCAAGCAATCGCTCGGACGAACCTGGCAGAGAAGGCCGGAACTTATTAACAACCTAGCTCTGACTGACGAGCAAGAATCACTTCTTGCCGAGTATGTCCGCGAAGTGCGTGACAGCGTTAAGTAGAGTTTTCAGTTTATCCTAGGTAAGGAAAGACAATGAGCAAGATTATTCAGCAGCTTGAACAAGAGCAACTGCGTACCGACATCCCGGCTTTTGCCCAGGGCGACACCGTACGTGTTCAAGTTCGTGTTAAAGAAGGTGGTAAAGAGCGTCTGCAGGCTTTCGAAGGCATCGTTATTGCCAAGCGTAACCGCGGTCTGCACTCTGCTTTCACCGTTCGCAAGATCTCCAACGGCGAAGGTGTTGAGCGTGTATTCCAGACTCACTCTCCGCTGATCCACAGTGTAGAACTGAAGCGTCGTGGTGATGTTCGCCGCGCCAAACTGTACTACCTGCGCAACCTGTCCGGCAAAGCTGCTCGTATCAAAGAGAAGCTCAACTAATTCGATTCGAATTGGTGTCGGTATGTCGGCGAAAAGCTCGACAGGTAGTGAAAAGGCTCGCCAATGGCGAGCCTTTTTTGTATCCGCTTTTGGGTGTTCCGGCTCAACCTGGCTGGCTGACCCGCACCACCGAGTTGTCGCGTCCAAAAGGACCTGGCACGTAGTCATCCGCCGCCCAGTCATTGTCGTAGTGGGTCTCCCCATTGGGTTGCACCAGCTGGTAGCAATACTCGAAATGAGCGGGACCGTCGGTCGGCAGATTGAGGGTTGTCTTGAACTCACCGCTCTTCATCCGCTTGAGCTCGATGGGTTGCCACTGGCTGAACTCCCCCAGCAACAGCACCTGCTCGGCCTCTCCTGCTGCCTCTTTTTCCACGGCAAAGGTCACCTTGACCTCGGGGCGGGACTTGAGAAATTGCTTGTTGATCGGCATGACGCCTCCTTGTCCTGATTGCGAAGAAATAGCTGCTGGCTATTTTTATATCACTTTATGACAAGGATGTTGATAACCGAGATCAAGCGGGCAGGGCAAAGTGGCGCTGCAGCAGCCCGTGGGTAAAGCCTATCTTGAGGTAAAAGCCGCGCGGCAGGGTCATGATCGGCTGACCGTTGCGGCCGATGGCCCGGGTCAGTGCCTTGTTGTTGGCCGCCTTGGGGCGCAGTTGCAGCACCTGGCCGTGGCGGGCGCTGATCTGCTCCACCTCTCCCAGCACTATCATGTCCATCAGCTCTTCCCAGTCCTGGCGTAGCAGCCGCTCCTCCTCTTCATTAGGACTCCACAACAGCGGCATGCCGATCCGGCGCTCACCGATGGGGATCTCGCGGCTGCCCTCCACCGGGATCCAGAGCACGTGAGAGAGCTTGTTGCGCACATTGGACTGTTCCCACTGCTGGCCGCTGACACCGATCAGCGGTGCCACGCAGACGAAGGTCGTCTCCAGTGGTTTGCCCTGAGGATCGATGGGGATCGTCTTGAGTTCGATGCCAAGATCCGGGAAGTCCTGTTCGGGCTTGCTGCCAGCGCTGGCCCCCAGCTGCCACTCGATCAGCTGACCAACCCAGCCCTTGTCACGACGCAGATCCGCCGGCACGGCGATGCCGGCCGTGGCGGCCAGCTGGGCCAGCGTGAAGCCCGCCATGGCATAGGCGCGGGCCAGCAATTCCTGCTCGGACTGGGGGTTGGTGGGCATGGGTCACTCCTGCAAAGGGGAATTATTCTAGCAACTCTGATCCTCGCTGAGGATCGCTGTTTTTATAACCGATCCTGGCAGGGGTATGCACAGGGGGGGCTGTTTTGTGAGTAAGTACTTATCATAATGATTTTAAACAAATTTGTCTCTATGCCCTCGGTCATTGACCAGCAGGATCCAGGCACAAAATAGTTGTCCAAGGGTTTGCTTGCGCTGTTGCACACAGTTATCCACAGAAATCTTGGATAACTGCCGGCAAGTGCTAATAGTTGGCTCATTGTTACAAAAAAATGTGAAACAGCACCGATTTCAACGGCGATTCCAGAGCAGATAGTGTGCCACTCCTGTGGATAAAATAGCCGTGGCGGATCTTTGAACAGTCGAACTTGTTCACAATCGAGATCCCGGATCGCTGGCCGTGAAAGACATGGATCTTGATCCAGCATTGATTGTTTAACATCATGTATTTAAATACATATTTTGTTTTTATCAACATGGGGTATGCTGTCGCCTGGTTTGGATCAGATAAATGAAACTACTGTATATACCTGCTTGCTCACAGGCTTATGCACAGTCTGGGTGGGCAACTTGGCTCGGTTGATCCTTGGATTTGTTTATAAGTCGGCTTGAAATTGAAAGTTATTCATGAGTGGGGGATCGCAGTCCCTGTTTGCTGCCACGAGGTGAATGTGGAACAATCCCCTTATAGATTCAGCCTTTATAAGGTGATCACGTGATAGATGGCGACGGGTTTCGTCCCAATGTCGGAATCGTGATCTGTAACCGTGACGGACAAGTATTGTGGGCTAAGCGCTATGGGCAGCACTCCTGGCAGTTTCCGCAGGGAGGGGTTGATGATGGTGAGACGCCGGAGCAGGCCATGTATCGTGAGCTATATGAGGAGATAGGCCTCAAGCCCGAAGATGTGACCATCATGGCCACCAGTCGCAACTGGCTGAAGTACCGCTTGCCCAAACGCCTCGTTCGTTGGGACAGTTCACCGGTCTGTATTGGCCAAAAACAAAAATGGTTCTTGCTGCAGCTGGATCCGGGCAGGGAGTCCAGGATCCAGTTCGGCTGTCATGGTCATCCCGAGTTTGATGACTGGCGTTGGGTCAGCTTCTGGTATCCGGTCCGTCAGGTCGTCTCCTTCAAGCGGGAAGTCTATCGACGGGTAATGAAGGAGTTTGCCCCGCTGGCGATGCCGGTGCCGGCAGTTCAGGTCAACAAGAAGGATGGGCGGCGCAATCGCCCCCGTTAAGGAGCACAGATTAGTTGTTAACGGAACTCAGACGCATCGTCGAAAGCATGGCCGAGGCCAATACCCTCGAGCTGGCCTTGCAGGCACTGGTCAGCCAGACCCGGCTGGCCATGATGGTGGACTGCTGTTCCGTTTATGTCTCAGAACCCGAGATGCGCCGCTACCGACTGGCCGCGACCGATGGTCTAGCCGAGTCGGCGGTGGGCAAGGCCACCCTGCCGTTCGAGCAGGGCATCGTCGGTCTGGTGGGTCAGCGGGAAGAGCTGATCAACTTGGCCGATGCACCCTCCCATCCCAGCTTCAAGTTCCTGCCCGATGTGGCTGAAGAGGCGTTTCGCTCCTTCCTCGGCGCCCCCATCATGCATCAGCGTCAGGTGGTGGGCATTCTGGTGGTGCAGCAGAAGGAGAGCCGCCTCTTCGATGAGGGGGAAGAGTCCTTCATGGTGACCCTGGCGGCCCAGCTGGCGGCCCGGATCGCCCAGGCCCAAGCCAAGGGCTGGCTGCAGAAGACCGACTGGAGCAAGCCGTTGCGCGGCATTGCCGGTGCCAGCGGCATCGCCATGGCCAAGGCCTGGGTGTGGCGGCCGCGCAAGGAGCTCAACTCCATCACCCCGCGCAAAGATGAGGATCACGCCAGACAGCTGGAGCGGCTGAATGTGGCGGTGGAGGAGGTGCGCCACGATCTGGAGAGCCTGGCACTGCGGTTTCGCGAGAGCTACAGCCAGGACTCGGTCGCCATCTTCGACATTTATCTGCATCTGCTGAACGATCCGGGCTACATCAAGCCCATTCGCAACAAGGTGAGCAAGGAGCACTGGACGGCGGTATCGGCGGTCAAGCTCATCAGTGACCGGCTGATCGATCAGTTCAAGGGGATGAAGGATCCCTATCTGCAGGAGCGCTCCACCGATGTGAAGGACATCGCCCAGCGGCTCATCAGCCGGCTGGTGCAAAACGAGCCAGAGCATATCGCCATCGGCGAGCCGGTGGTGCTGGTTGCCGACGAGGTGACCGCCACCATCCTGGCTGAAGTCCCCCGCGAGTTTCTGACCGGGGTGGTGTCGCTCAAGGGGGGCACCAACTCCCACGCCGCCATTCTGGCTCGCGCCATGGGGGTGGCGGCCATCATGGGGGTGGATCTGCCGCTCGGCGACATCGGTGGTCGCATGTTGGTGGTCGATGGCTACAGCGGCGATCTCTTCATCGAACCCAACCAGGTGATCCTGACCGAGTACCGCCAGCTGCTGAGCGAGGAGCGGGCGCTCGATACCCTGGTGCGCAGCGTCGACAACCAGCCCTCCGAGACGGCCGACGGCGTGCCTGTTTCCCTGCTGCTCAACGCCGGGCTCAGTGCCGACACCGAAATATCCCTCAATCAGCTGGCGGACGGGGTCGGCCTCTATCGCACCGAAATTCCCTTCATGCTGCAGGACAGCTTCCCCTCCGAGTGGGAGCAGACCGCCCGTTATCGCGGCATTCTGGAGACCTACCGCAACCGGCCGGTCTGCATGCGAACCCTGGATGTGGGCGGCGACAAGCAGCTGCCCTATTTCCCCATCGTCGAGGAAAATCCCTTCCTTGGCTGGCGGGGGATCCGGCTCACCCTGGATCACCCCGAACTGTTCCTGGTGCAGCTCAAGGCGATGCTGCGGGCCAGCGAAGGGCTGGACAATCTGGCCATCATGCTGCCGATGATCAGCAGCGTCAGCGAAATCAAGGCTTCCCGCCGCCTGCTGGATCAGGCCTGGCGAGAAGTGTCGGAAGAGGCGGCCAGCCGGGAGGCGGTGATCCGCTATCCGAGCCTGGGGGTGATGATCGAGGTGCCTTCCGCACTCTACATCCTGCCCGAAATGGCGCCACTCATCGATTTCTGGTCGGTGGGCAGCAATGATCTGACCCAGTACCTGCTGGCGGTAGATCGCAACAACGCCAGGGTCGCCAATATCTACGATGCTTTCCATCCGGCGGTGATCCGCGCCCTGCAACTGCTGGTCGATGCCTCCCATCGTTACCAGAAGCCGGTGTCGGTGTGTGGTGAGCTGGCCGGTGATCCGGTCGGGGTGCTGCTGCTGTTGGCCATGGGCTATCGCCGCTTCAGCATGAACACCCACAACATCGCCCGCATCAAGTACGTGCTGTGTCAGTCCACCCTGAGCGAACTGACGGTGCTGCTGACGGATGGCCTCAAGCACGACAACCCGCACGTGCTGCGCGGCCTGTTTGCCCGCTATCTGGAAGAGCACGGCCTGGGCGGTTTGCTGCGCGCCGGTCACAAAACGAAACAGACTGATTGATAATCATGCCTTGTCCCTGCTGACGAATGATCGGAAAATGCGGCTTTTCTTATGACTGGGGCCGCTTATGCAGCACGATGGATATTGGGTTTTCTCGCAGATTGATCCCGTAGCATTCAGTTTGGGACCACTATCGGTACGCTGGTATGGTCTCATGTACCTGTTTGGTTTCGCCTTTGCCATGTGGCTGGCGGGGCGCCGCGCGGATGCGCCGAACAGTGGCTGGACCCGCAACGAGGTCTCGGACCTGCTGTTTTACGGCTTCCTCGGGGTGATCCTGGGTGGTCGGGTCGGTTACGTGCTGTTCTACAACTTCGACCTGTTCCTGGCCGATCCTCTCTACCTGTTCAAGATCTGGACCGGTGGCATGTCGTTCCACGGCGGCCTGATCGGGGTCATTACCGCCATGGTCTGGTTTGCCCACAAGACCAACCGCCACTTCTTCACCGTGGCTGACTTCGTGGCACCGCTCATTCCGTTCGGCCTCGGCGTCGGTCGCATCGGCAACTTCCTCAACGGCGAGCTGTGGGGCCGGGTCACCGATGTGCCCTGGGCCATCATCTTCCCGGAGGCGGGCCCCGAGCCGCGCCATCCGTCCCAGCTCTATCAGTTCGCACTGGAAGGGGTGGTGCTGTTCATCATTCTCAACCTGTTCTGGCGCAAGAACCCACCCCGTGGCGCCATCTCCGGCATGTTCCTGCTGTTCTACGGCCTGTTCCGCTTCCTGGTGGAATTCGTGCGCCAGCCGGACAGCCAGCTCGGTCTCTACTTCCAGGAGATCAGCATGGGCCAGATCCTCTCCACCCCGATGATCATCATCGGAGCCCTGATGATCTGGGTTGCCTACAAGCGGCCACAGCTGTTCGGTAACAGCGTCAAGGAGGCAAAGCAATGAGAGCCTATCTCGACCTGATGCAGAAGATCCTCGATGAGGGGACCGTGAAATCCGACCGTACCGGTACCGGCACCGTCTCCCTGTTCGGCCATCAGATGCGCTTCAATCTGGCGGAAGGCTTTCCGCTGGTTACCACCAAGAAGTGCCACCTGCGCTCCATCATTCACGAGCTGCTGTGGTTCCTCAATGGCGATACCAACACCGCCTACCTGAAAGAGCACGGCGTCAGCATCTGGGACGAGTGGGCCGACGAGAACGGCGATCTGGGGCCGGTATATGGCGCCCAGTGGCGCTCCTGGCCGGCGGCTGACGGGTCTGTCATCGATCAGATCCAGAAGGCGGTGGATGACATCAAGCACAATCCGGATTCGCGCCGCATCATCGTCTCCGCCTGGAACGTGGGCGAACTGGACAAGATGGCGCTGGCACCCTGCCATGCCTTCTTCCAGTTCTATGTGGCCGACGGCAAGCTCTCCTGCCAGCTCTACCAGCGCAGCTGTGACGTGTTCCTCGGCCTGCCGTTCAACATCGCCAGCTATGCTTTGCTGACCCATATGATGGCCCAGCAGTGTGACCTGGAAGTGGGCGACTTCGTCTGGACCGGTGGTGACGTGCACCTCTACTCCAACCACATGGAGCAGACCGCACTGCAGCTCTCCCGCGAGCCGCGCCCGCTGCCGACCCTGGTGATCAAACGCAAGCCAGACTCCATCTTCGATTACAGGTTCGAGGATTTCGAGATAGAGGGTTACGACCCCCATCCCGGCATCAAGGCGCCTGTCGCCATCTGATGTGAAAGGCGCCCATGAGGCGCCTTTTTTATGCATAAAAACCACAGAATATTCACTCTGATGACTGGGCTTCGAGTGAAATCCGTGTGGGAGAAAACCTGCCTATAGCAGGCATGTTTGATTTTGCCTTCGGTTTTCTCGTTGTATTTCGCAGTAAGAAACGATTTTCCATTAATTGTTATGGGATATAGACTCAAAACAAAGTAATACTGTGGATAATTTAACCATGAGCGACGTAATCAAAAAGTTCCTCAAGCTGGAGGCCGCCTCCGGAATAATTCTGATCATGGCGGCCATGCTGGCGATGATCCTGGCCAACAGTGGCCTGGCCGGCAGCTATCAGGCCTTCCTCGATACCCAGGTGCAGGTGCGCATCGCCGCCCTCGACATCAACAAGCCGCTGCTGCTCTGGATCAACGATGGCTTCATGGCCGTCTTCTTCCTGCTGGTCGGCCTCGAGGTGAAGCGCGAGATGCTGGAAGGGGCCCTCTCTTCCCGGGTGCAGGCCACCTTCCCGGCCATCGCCGCGGTGGGCGGCATGCTGGCTCCTGCGCTCATCTATGCCTTCTTCAACTACTCGGATGAAGTGGCGCGCGCCGGTTGGGCCATTCCCGCCGCCACCGACATCGCTTTCGCCCTCGGGGTGATGGCGCTGCTGGGCAAGCGGGTGCCGGTCAGCCTCAAGGTGTTCCTGCTGGCGCTGGCCATCATGGATGACCTGGGCGTGATCATCATCATCGCGCTGTTCTACACCCAGCAGCTGTCGCTGACGGCGCTGGCGATCGGCATTCTGGCGACCCTGACCCTGCTGTGGATGAACCGCCGCGGCGAGGATCGGATCAGCCTCTACATGCTGGTGGGGCTGGTGCTCTGGGTGGCGGTGCTGAAATCGGGCGTCCATGCGACCCTGGCCGGGGTCATCGTGGGCTTCATGATCCCCCTCAACGGCAAGCGCTATGCCTCGCCGCTCAAGCAACTGGAGCATGCCCTGCACCCTTGGAGTGCCTACCTGATCCTGCCGCTGTTCGCCTTTGCCAATGCCGGGGTATCGCTGGAGGGGATCGGTCTCTCCGCCCTGCTGAGCCCGGTGCCGCTCGGCATCATGCTGGGGCTGTTCATCGGCAAGCCGCTCGGGGTGTTCACCATCAGCTGGCTGGCGGTGAAGCTCGGCATTGCCCAATTGCCCAACGGGGTCAACTTCAAACAGATCTTCGCGGTCAGCATCCTGTGCGGCATCGGCTTTACCATGTCGATGTTCATCGCCTCGCTGGCCTTCGAGCACGGCGGATTGGATTACGGCAGCTATTCGCGCCTCGGGATCCTGGTGGGATCGACCCTGGCGGCGATCGTCGGTTATCTCGCCCTGCGCATGGCGCTCCCGAACCGGGAGGCCGACCAAAGCACGGAGGGGTTATGAAAAGACTAGGATGGCTGGCCTTGCTGGCGCTGAGCCAGACGGCCTGGGCCGGCAGTCTGCAGGATTGCCAGCAGGATGCGGCCTCGGCCGGCTGCTCGGCCTACCTCAACGGGGTGGTCGACAGCGCCCTGATGCTGGGAGACAAGCAGGCCAAGGCCCAGTTTGGCGAGACCTTCGCCGAACGGGCGCTGAGCAGCCGGGCCGGCGAGCGGGTCAAACAGTCCAACAAGCGTTACTGCGGGGAGCGGATGCCGGATCCGGCCCGCCTCAAGGCCCATCTGCAGGCGCAGTTCGACGCGAACAAGGTTGACTCGATCAGCGACATGTATGACATTCTGGCGGCTGAACTCAGTTGCTACCGGAGTCCGCGCAGCGCGGGAACCCCATCGGATGTCACACCTTAACTACAACCATCTCTACTATTTTTGGATGACTCAGAAGAAGGGCTCCGTCACGCAAGCGGCGGAAGCCCTCTTCTTGACGCCGCAGACCGTGACCGGCCAGATCAAGCTGCTGGAGCAGCGCCTGGGCGGCAAGCTGTTGATGCGCAAAGGGCGCTCCCTCGAGGCGACCGAGCTGGGTCAGCTGGTGTTTCGCTATGCCGACAAGATGTTCAGCCTCTCCTACGAGATGCTGGATATCGTCAACTACCGCAAGGAGAGCCAGATCCTGTTCGACGTCGGCATCGCCGATGCACTCTCTAAACGCCTTGCCAGCCGGGTACTGCTCTCCGTTATTCCGAACGATGGCTCCATCCACCTGCGTTGCTTCGAATCGACCCATGAGTTGCTGCTGGAACAGCTGAGCGAGCACAAGCTCGACATGATCCTCTCCGACTGCCCGGTGGACTCCAGCCAGCACGCCGGCCTGCTCTCCAAGCGGCTCGGTGGTTGCGGGGTCAGCTTCTTCTGCAAGGCGCCGCTGCCATCGCTCCCTTTTCCCGCCTGTCTGGAGGAGCGAAAGCTGCTGATCCCGGGCCGGCGCACTGCCATGGGGCGCCAGCTGACCCAGTGGTTCGAGCAGCAAGGGGTATCGCCCAGCATCCTCGGCGAGTTTGACGATGCGGCCCTGATGAAGGCGTTCGGCTTCTTCAACCAGGGTATCTTCATGGCTCCCACCATCTATCGGGAGGAGATCCTGGAAGGGGAGGAGGTGATGCTGCTGGGGGAGACCCAGGATCTGATGGAGGAGTATTACGTCATCTTCGCCGAACGGATGATCCAGCATCCGGCGGTCAAACGGGTATGCGAGAGCGATTTCTCCTTTCTGTTTGCCGGTCAGGAGGATTTCACTACGATTCAACCGGCAACCCTGTCATTTTAAATCGACGGGCCACAGAGTATGATTCTTGCCTCGAACGAGAGGGAATGAGATGCAACTGGAAGAGATGGAGGCAAATGCAAGCCGGGCGGTCGCTCTGCTCAAGGCGCTGGCCAACGAGCGGCGCTTGTTTATCCTGTGTCAGCTGCTGGAGCGGGAGCTGTCGGTGGGCGAGCTAAACGAGCGGCTTGGTTTGAGCCAGTCGGCGTTGTCACAGCATCTGGCTGTGTTGCGGCGGGATGAGCTGGTGGAGACGCGCAAGGAGGCCCAGACGGTCTACTATTCGCTGCGCAGCCATGAGGTGCGTGAGATGATAGGATTGCTGCACAAGTTGTACTGCAGCGAACAGAAATAAAAAACCGGCACGAAGGCCGGTTTTTTTAGCTTTGTTCAGCAGATGCTGAATTAAGCCATAGCTTTGATCTGGGCAGACAGGCGGCTCTTGTGACGAGCAGCTTTGTTCTTGTGGATCAGGCCTTTGGTCGCCATACGATCCATGATCGGCTGAGCAACAGCGAAAGCGGCAGTCGCGGCGGCCTTGTCGCCGGAGGCGATGGCAGCGATGACTTTCTTCAGGTAGGTACGGGTCATGGAACGACGGCTGGCGTTGTGCTGACGACGTTTCTCTGACTGAAGAGCGCGCTTCTTAGCAGATTTGATGTTAGCCAAGGTAAAACTCCTAAAACTGTCTTAGCGAGTGTATTGAAAAGGCCCGGAAATATGCCTTCTCAACCACATATTGTCAAATGATTTGTGCAAATAAACACCGCCCCCCGGTGGTGTGTCAGATGGGAGACGGTTAAACTGTCGGCCGATTCTAACAGCATTCTTTTCTTTCCGACAGTTCCAGAGGCCTCGTCTTGAGTAAGAAATTGATCAAATCCGGCATGATAGTGTCCGGAATGACGTTGGCGTCCCGCGTGATGGGCTTGGTGCGCGATGTGGTCATCGCAAATCTGCTCGGTGCCGGGGTGGCCGCAGACGTCTTCTTCTTTGCCAACCGCATTCCCAACTTTCTGCGTCGCCTGTTCGCCGAAGGTGCCTTCAACCAGGCCTTTGTTCCCGTGATGACGGAGTACAAGAAAAAGGGCGACGAGAGCGAAGTGCGCGAGTTGCTGGCCGCGGTGGCGGGCACCCTCGGGGGGATCGTCACCGTGGTCACCCTGCTCGGGGTGTTGGGCTCTGGGGTGTTGACCGCCCTGTTCGGCTGGGGCTGGTTCTGGGACTGGTTGCATGGCGGGCCGGCGGCCGAGAAGTTCGAGATGGCGAGCCTGATGCTCAAGATCACCTTCCCCTATCTCTGGTTCATCACCTTTACCGCCATGGCGGGGGCCATCCTCAATACCTTCGGCCGCTTCGGGGTCTCCTCCTTCACGCCTATCTTTCTCAACATCACCATGATCGCCGCCGCCTGGTGGATCTCGCCCTGGCTGGACGACCCCGAACTGGCGCTGGCCATCGGCGTCTTCCTCGGCGGTCTGGTGCAGTTCCTGTTCCAGTTCCCGTTCCTGCGCCAGATCAACATGCTGGTGTGGCCCAAGTGGGGTTGGCACCATCCAGGGGTGGTGAAGATCCGCACCCTGATGATCCCGGCGCTGTTCGGGGTGTCGGTCAGCCAGATCAACCTGCTGGTCAACACCATGCTCGCCTCGTTTCTGGCGACCGGCGCCATCAGCTATCTCTATTACTCGGACCGACTGCTGGAGTTCCCGCTCGGCATGTTCGGTGTCGCCATCAGTACCGTCATCCTGCCGGCGCTGGCCAAAAAACACGTGGATGCAGATCCGGCCGACTTCTCCCGCACCATGGACTGGGGGGTTCGGATGGTGATGCTGCTCGGCCTGCCGGCCATGGTGGGCATCGCCGTGCTGCGCGAACCCATTCTGCGGGTGCTGTTCATGCGCGGCGAGTTCGGCTTGCACGAGGTGAGCATGTCCAGCGCCAGCCTGCTGGCATCCACCACGGGCCTGCTGTCGCTGATGCTGATCAAGGTGCTGGCCCCTGGCTACTACGCCCGCCAGGATACCCGCACTCCGGTGCGGATCGGGATGATGTCGATGGCGGCCAACATGGCCTGCAACCTCATCTTCATCTATCCGCTCGGTTACGTGGGGCTGGCGCTGTCGACTGCCTGCTCGGGCACGCTGAACGCGGCCCTGTTGTTCAAGGGGCTCCATCAGCAGAACGTCTACCGGCCCTCCCGCCACACCGGGGTATTCTGCCTCAAGCTGCTGACCGCAAGTCTGCTGATGGGGGGCGTGCTCCTCTACCTCTCGCCGGATCTGGCCCAATGGGGCGCCTGGCACATGAGCAAGGCGAGCATGCAGTTGACCATGCTGCTGGTGCTGGGGGGCGCCATCTATGCCGGTGTCTTGCTGGCGCTGGGCATTCGGCCAAAAGATCTGAGAGCAGGGCGGGATGATTGAGTCGGCGCACTATGGCGGAAGTCCCGCCTGAGCCAGCAATCAGGGCTGGATGGCTGAAATCGGGTCAGCAACAGGGCTGACCCAGAGTGCCGCCTGATATATAATCCGGCGATTTTCATAGCAGCGACGCACAAGGCATTGATGGAGCTTATCCGCGGTATTCACAATATCAAGCCCCGTCACCGGGGGTGTGTATTGACCATTGGCAACTTTGATGGGGTTCATCAGGGTCATCATGCCGTGCTGTCTCGCCTGCAGGAAAAAGCAGCCCAACTGGGCCTGCCGGCCTGCGTCATGCTGTTTGAACCGCAGCCGCTGGAGCTGTTTGCTGGGGCCGCGGCGCCGGCTCGCCTCAGCCGCCTGCGGGAGAAGTATGAAGCGCTCAAGGGGATGCAGATTGATCGCATGCTCTGCGTGCGCTTCAACCATCGCTTCGCCGAGCAGTCCGCCACTACCTTCATCGAGCAACTGCTGGTGGAGAAACTCGGTGTGCACTATCTGGTGGTGGGCGACGATTTTCGTTTCGGCAAGGGGCGAGAAGGGGACTTCCACCTGCTGGAAGAGGCTGGCCGGCGCTTCGGTTTCGAGGTGATCAGCACCCAGAGTTTCCAGTTGTCCCGTCAGCGGGTCAGCAGCACGCTAGTGCGCGAGGCCCTCGCGGCCGGTCGCATGGCGGAGGTGGAGCTGATGCTCGGCCGTCCCTATACCATCAGCGGCCGGGTGGCCCACGGCGACAAGCTGGGCCGCACCATAGGTTTTCCCACCGCCAATCTGGCCCTCAAGCGCCAGGTGATCCCGGTCGGTGGCGTGTTCGCGGTGGAAGTGTTATGTTCCGGCAAGACCTTCCCCGGTGTCGCCAATGTGGGTGTACGGCCGACCTTGAGCGGTACACAAGCCAGATTGGAAGTACATCTATTTGATTTTTCTGGCGACCTATATGGTCAACAGGTCAAGGTGCTGCTTCGCCACAAGCTGCGCGAAGAGCAGAAGTTTGCCTCTTTCACCGCCTTGAAAGAGCAGATCGAACGAGATGCCCTGGCGGCCCGAGCCTGGTTCGGGCTGCCACTACTCCATTTACCCAGCACTCTTTTAGAAAAGAAGGGAACCCAGGACTGATGAGCGACTATAAACACACCCTGAATCTTCCGGAAACCGAGTTTCCGATGCGTGGCGATCTGGCCAAGCGCGAACCCAACATGCTGAAACGTTGGTACGATCAGGATCTTTACGGCGCCATTCGCCGCGCCAAAGCGGGCAAGCCTTCGTTCATTCTGCACGATGGCCCCCCCTATGCGAACGGCAGCATTCACATCGGTCACTCGGTCAACAAGATCCTCAAAGACATCATCATCAAGTCCAAGGGCCTCTCCGGCTTCGACTCCCCCTATGTGCCGGGCTGGGATTGCCACGGTCTGCCCATCGAACTGAAAGTAGAAGGCATGGTCGGCAAGCCGGGCGAGAAGGTCTCCGCCGCCGAGTTCCGCGCCGAGTGCCGCAAATACGCCAAGACCCAGATCGAAGCGCAGAAGACCGACTTCATCCGGCTGGGCGTGCTGGGTGACTGGGAACACCCCTACCTGACCATGGACTTTGGCACCGAAGCCAACATCATCCGCTCCATGGCCAAGATCGTTGAAAACGGTCACCTGCACAAAGGCTCCAAGCCGGTGCACTGGTGTACCGACTGTGGCTCCGCGCTGGCTGAAGCCGAAGTGGAGTACTACGACAAGAACTCCCCCTCCATCGATGTGCGCTTCAAGGCCGTTGACGAGGCGGGCGTTGCCGCCAAGTTTGACTGCGCCGAAGGCCACACCGGCAAGGGCCCGATCTCTGCCGTGATCTGGACCACCACCCCCTGGACTCTGCCCGCCAACCGCGGCATCGCCATGCACGCCGACCTGGACTACGCACTGGTGCAGGTTGAAGGGGAGCATCCCGAGCGCCTGATCCTGGCCGCCGAGCTGGTCAAGGACGTGATGGACCGCGCCGGTATCGAGCAGTTCCACAACCTGGGCTACGCCAAGGGCGCTGCGCTCGAGCTGCTGCGCTTCAACCACCCCTTCTACAGCTTCGACGTGCCGGTAGTGCTGGGTGACCACGTCACCCTGGATGCTGGTACCGGCGCCGTACACACTGCGCCTGGTCACGGTCAGGAAGACTTCGTGGTCGGTCAGAAGTACGGTCTGGAAGTCGCCAACCCGGTTGGCAGCAACGGCGTGTACCTGCCGGATACCGAACTGTTTGCCGGCCAGCACGTGTTCAAGGCCAACGCCTCCGTGGTCGAGGTGCTGACCGAGCGCGGCGCCCTGCTGCATCACAAGGTATTCAACCACTCCTACCCGCATTGCTGGCGTCACAAGACCCCGATCATCTTCCGTGCCACCCCGCAGTGGTTCATCAGCATGGAGCAGAAGGGTCTGCGCAAGCGTGCGCTGGAGGAGATCGAACGCATCGAGCAAGACGGCATCAAACAGCATGGCCAGAGCGGCTGGGTGCCGGCCTGGGGGAAAAACCGCATTCAGGCGATGGTCGAGAACCGTCCTGACTGGTGTATCTCCCGCCAGCGTACCTGGGGCGTGCCCATCTCTCTGTTCGTCCACAAGGAGACCCAGGAGCTGCACCCGGAATCCGTGCGCCTGATGCACGAAGTGGCCAAGCGGGTCGAGCAGTCCGGCATCCAGGCCTGGTGGGATCTGGACAAGGCCGAGCTGCTGGGCAGCGACGCCGACCTGTACGACAAGGTGCCCGACACCCTGGACGTCTGGTTTGACTCAGGTTCGACCCACTCCTCCGTGGTCGACGCCCGTCCCGAGTTCAACGGCAATCCGGCCGACATGTATCTGGAAGGCTCTGACCAGCACCGCGGCTGGTTCATGTCCTCCCTGATGATCGGCGTGGCCATGAAAGACAAGGCTCCCTACAACCAGGTGCTGACTCACGGCTTCACCGTGGATGGCCAGGGTCGCAAGATGTCCAAGTCTATCGGCAACGTGGTGAGCCCGCAGGACGTGATGAACAAGCTGGGTGCCGATATCCTGCGTCTGTGGGTAGCGAGCACTGACTACACCGGCGAGATGACTGTCTCCGACGAGATCCTCAAGCGCTCTGCCGACGCCTATCGCCGCATCCGCAACACTGCCCGCTTCCTGCTGGCCAACCTGAACGGCTTCAATCCGGCGACCGACATGGTGGCGCCTGCCGACATGGTGGTGGTGGATCGCTGGGCTGTAGGTCGTGCCAAAGCGGTACAGGCCGAGATCATGGCGGCGTTCGACGAGTACAACTTCCACGGTGTGACCCAGAAGCTGATGCAGTTCTGCTCCATCGAGATGGGCTCCTTCTACCTGGACGTCATCAAGGACCGTCAGTACACCGCCAAGGCTGACAGCCTGGCCCGTCGCTCCTGCCAGACCGCCCTGTATCACATCGCCGAAGCCATGGTGCGCTGGATGGCGCCGATCATGAGCTTCACCGCCGACGAGATCTGGGCGCTGCTGCCGGGTGAGCGCGGCGAGTTCGTGTTCACTGAGGAGTGGTACGACGGCCTGTTCGGGCTGGAAGCGGGTGAAGCCCTCAACGACGATTTCTGGGCCGAGATCCTCACCGTGCGTGGTGAAGTAAACAAGGCACTGGAAGTGGCTCGTGGCGAGAAACGCATCGGTGGCTCCCTGCAGGCCGAGCTGACCCTGTTCGCCAAGCCGGCACTGGCTGCGCGTCTGAACGCCCTGGCCGATGAGCTGCGCTTCGTGCTGCTCACCTCCAAGGCCAAGGTTGTCAGCGTCGATGCCGCTCCGGCAGATGCCGTGGCGACCGAGCGCGATGACCTGTGGCTGAGTGTGGCCCAGTCTGCTGCCGCCAAGTGCGACCGCTGCTGGCACCATGTGGAAGACGTGGGCACCATCGCTGGTCACGAAGAGATCTGTGGCCGCTGCGTCACCAACGTCGAGGGTGACGGCGAAACTCGTCAATTTGCCTGATGAACATGACTCACCATAAAAGCGGCCTGCGTTGGCTGTGGCTGGCAGTGCTGGCCTTTGTACTGGACCAGGCGAGCAAGCTCGCCGTGGTCAAGCTGCTGCCATTTGGCTACCCGGGGGTGGAGATCACCCCCTTCTTCAACCTGGTCCATGTCTACAACAAGGGGGCGGCTTTCAGCTTCCTGGCTGATCAGGGCGGCTGGCAGCGCTGGTTCTTCGCGGTGCTGGCGTTTGCCATCTGCGGCTTGCTGATCCACTGGCTGCGCAAGCAGTCCGTCGCTCAGCGCTGGAGCGGCATCGCCTACTCGCTGATCATCGGCGGGGCGCTCGGCAACGTGTTTGACCGGCTGGTGTTGGGCCACGTGGTCGACTTCCTCGATTTCTACTGGCAGCGTGCCCACTGGCCGGCGTTCAACCTGGCGGACAGCTTCATCTTCATCGGCGCCGCCATGATAGTGTTGGACGGTTTTCGCAGTGAGAAGAAGAAGGACGTGACGCCATGAGCCAGCCGATTGCGGTAGACAGCAGCGTGCTGTTCCACTTCGCCATCAAGCTGGAAGATGGCTCGGTGGCCGACAGCACTGCGCTGCAAGGCAAGCCTGCCCGCCTGCGGATGGGCGATGGCAGCCTGACCTCCAGTTTCGAGCAGTGCCTGCTGGGGCTGCGCGAAGGGGAGAGCAAGAGCTTCACGCTGGCGCCGGAAGAGGCGTTCGGCCTCTCCAATCCCGACAACATCTATCATCTGGACCGCGCCAAGTTCGGTGCCGATGTAGAACCCAAGGTCGGCACCATCATCCTGTTCGACCAGCCCAACGGCAGTGAGCTGCCGGGTATCATCCGGGCGGTGGCAGGGATGTCGGTGACGGTCGATTTCAACCATCCCCTGGCCGGTCACACCGTCACGTTCGAGGTGGAGATCCTGGGGGTTGATGACGAGGAAGCGGTTCACTGATGAATATTCTTCTGGCCAATCCCCGTGGTTTTTGTGCCGGTGTCGACCGGGCGATCAGCATTGTCGAGAGCGCACTGGAGAAGTTTGGCGCCCCCATCTATGTCCGTCACGAGGTGGTGCACAACCGCTACGTGGTGAACAAGCTCAAGGAGGCGGGCGCCGTTTTCGTCGAAGAGCTGGATGAGGTGCCGGATGACAGCATCGTCATCTTCTCCGCCCACGGCGTCTCCAAAGCGGTGCGCGAGATGGCCAAGTCCCGTGCCCTCAAGGTGTTCGATGCGACTTGTCCGCTGGTGACCAAGGTGCACATGGAGGTCCATCGCGCCAGTCGCAAGGGCTCCGAGGCCGTGCTCATCGGTCATGCCGGTCACCCCGAGGTGATCGGCACTATGGGTCAGTACGAGAATCGCGAGGGGGGCATGTATCTGGTGGAGACGCCGGAAGATGTGGCCAAGCTCAAGGTGAAGAACCCGGATGACCTCTGCTTCGTCACCCAGACCACCCTCAGCGTGGACGAGACCTCGGATGTCATCGATGCCTTGCGTGCCCACTTCCCCAAGATCCAGGGGCCGCGCAAGGACGACATCTGCTACGCCACCCAGAACCGCCAGGACGCGGTGCGGGAGATGGCAGGGCTGGTGGACGCCATGCTGGTGGTGGGGTCGCGCAACTCCTCCAACTCTAACCGCTTGCGGGAGCTTGCCGAGAAGGTGGGTGCCAAGGCCTATCTCATCGACGATGCCTCCATGATCGAGGCCGACTGGCTGGCGGGAGTAGAGGCGATCGGTGTCACCGCCGGTGCTTCCGCCCCCGAGGTGCTGGTGCAGTCGGTCATCACGCGCCTGCGCGAGCTGGGTGGCAAGGTGGTGGCCGAGCATCCCGGTCGTGAAGAGAACGTGGTGTTTGAGGTGCCGCCGGAACTTAGAATTATTTGAGCGAAGCCAGGAAGGCTTAAGAATAAAGTGCAATGATATTGACGCCGAGTTTGTTCTAGTGACAGGCTCGGCGTTAAACTTATAAAGCCGTCAATCACACCAAGGATGGGATATGATTGGGTTCTTTCGAGGCTTTTCTCTAGTCGAGCTGATGATTGTTGTTGCCATTGTGGCAATTCTTGGCTCAATTGCTTACCCCTCCTATCAGCGATATCTGCTGACCAGCCATCGTGTCGATGCAAAAAAAATGCTGTTGGATGCCGCCAACCGGCAAGAAACCTATTTTATGGATTTCAATCGATATGCATCTTCGGCTGCTGCACTCAATATTTCCGAGAATTCCGATGCGGGTTTGTACCATCTGGTGATATCTGCCGGTACTAATACGTATGTCTTGTCCGCCACAGCATCAGGTTCACAGGGCTCTGATGAGGACTGTGTCATCTATTCAATCGACCAAAATGGCACTAAAAGTGCCTTCAATGTTGGCAATACTGTCAACAATGATTGCTGGGACTAGTCCATGAAATGGCCCATCTTGAGTTCAATGAAAGGGTTCAGTCTACTGGAAGTAATGATTGCGGCTGTCGTGCTGTCTTTTGGATTACTGGGATTGGTGGGAATGCAGGTGACATCCAAGCTATCTGGCTATGAGGCCAGACAAAGAACGATTGCAAGCTGGTTGGCAACTGACATCGTTGAACGTGCCAGAATCAATCGTTCTATATGGGAGCTTCAGACTGCACAGGCTTGGACTGTCAGTTCGGGTTCTTCCATCAGCAAGCCAAGCTGTGGTAACGAGGATGGCACCATGACCAGTTGCAGTGCAAACGATCTGCTCGCTTTGGATATGTTCAGTTGGCAGCAGTCCTTGTTGGGCGTTGCAGTATCAGGTGCCTCCTCAGTACTACAGAATCCATCCGGCTGTATTATTCGAGGAAATGCCAATGCTATGACAGTCATTGTTACCTGGCAGGGGCGAGAGAGCATTTCTGACGGTACATCGGCCATATCGAATAATATCCGCAACCTGTGTGGTTTTGGCAACGGAACGCTCCAGTCAAGGCGTTACTATATGCTGGCAACAACGTTATGAAAACCAAAGGCTTTACGCTTATCGAATGGCTTATTGCCATGGTTATTGGCGTATTTCTACTGGGGGGGGTACTAAGCATTTATGTGGCTTCCCGTGCCACAACGGAAGATGTTTTTGATCAAAGTGAACTGCAAGAAAATGGTCGCCTGGCCATGCGGATGATTACTCAAGACCTGCGATGGGCCGGTTTTTGGGGTGACTATACCGGAATGCCGATGCAAAAAGATGCTGGTGTTAGTTTAAGTAGTGGAGCCGTTATTTCTGGTAGCAATGATTGCATCGATGAAAGAGGAGAGGGTAGTTTTCCATCCTCAACAACAGTCACGCGGGCACTTTGGGTCGCCAGAGTCGATGCCAGTAAAAATATGACAGGTTTTTCTTGTATTACGTCCTCGTCCAGAATAGCGAATTCAGATGTCATCAGTATAAAACGGCTGATTGGACGACCTCTCACTGGTAGTCTCGATAGTAATCGGTTCTATATGGCGACAACGACTCAAGCTGCATATATTTTTCGTGGTAATGAAGTTGCACCGACCGACACAGCAATGCCAGCACGGCAAATATGGGAATATCAACATTATATTTACTACCTCGCATCAGGTTCATCAGGCATTCCTGAGTTGAGAAAAAGAATGTTAACTGCAAATGGCGGTTCTTTTCTGATAACGGGGTCGATGGCTGACGGTATTGAAAGTATTGTTGTTCTTTATGGAGTGGATACCACTCCCGTGCCAGATGGCGTTATCGATAAATATGTTGGCAGTGTCAATGTTTCATCACAGGAATGGAATGAGGGCCGAGTTGTTTCAGCCAGGGTATTTATTCTGGTTCGTTCCTTACAGGCATCTGCGAAATACAAAAACAATAATGTATATCAGGTTGGTAATATCTCAGTGTCTGGCAATGGTGATGGATTTAGACGCTTGTTATTGGAAAGCAGTGTTGCTATTCGTAATCCTGCAATGATCGCTACAGGAGGCAAGTGATGCGCATACGAGGAGTTGCCTTGATCATTGCTCTTATTATTTTAGTTCCCTTGACTTTAATTGCGGTCATCGTGATGCAGTCAAGTGGAATTGATCTGCGTATGGCGGGAGCTTCAGCAAGTATCCAGCAAGCAGAGCATCAAGTTGAAGGTGTGCTCGAGAGTGCATTGCAACAGAGTGGTCTTTCAACTCGCATTGCAACGATGGGCACAAGTGCAGCATTAAGTATATCGGGAAATAATATCACAACATCAGTTAGCATGACACGTCGAGCAGAGACGATATGTAAAAGAAAGTTCAATGCAAGTAGTCAAAATGTTATCCCTTCCTGCCGCTATGTAGAAATGCAGGCAGGAGTAAATTATGGAAAAAACTCACGTCCATTAAACTGGACTGCAGGTGTCGAGCAACCATTGCTCAAATCTGAATGAGGGGCATAGGATATGCTTGATTATCTAAAATTGTTGTTACTCATGCTGGTTACTGTCATGCCAGCGATGGCAACCAATAGTTACTCAGATGATACTGAACTATTTGTCTATGATTTCTCTAAAGCTGGGGATTTTAGACCGAAAATATTAATTGTTTTCGATAACTCTGGTAGCATGAGTGAGACAATGGATGTTGTTAAAGAAGAATATAATCCATCTACAACATATGCTGCTTTAAACAAAGACCCTGATACTGGTAATAGTAAAAAATATATATACTATTCAACAGATGGTAGCGTGCCGACCATTACTAGTACCAAACGTTTTTCGGATAAAGTTAATGCATGTGCCTCTTCAAAAACACCATTAAGCAACGTAGGATATTTTCAATCACAAGTATGGAGTTATCTATACTCTAGTTTTAATAACAGCGGAGTTCCTCGGCAAGGTTCGTGGACATCAGTTTCTCCATATGTAGAGAGTGAGATTTACTTAGTTGATTGCAAGCAAGATATTACAGCGAAAAATACCGCAAACCCTTTCAGTGGTACCGTTCCTGTCGGAAGTGTGACTGCAGGATATCCTATCAATAAAACATCCAATAATTCAGGCTCTTGGTATTACACTTCAAATATAGCCAATGCAGTAACGGGCAGTAATACTAGTGTTACACTATATTCAGCAAATTACATTCGTTGGTACTATGGCCCTACTGGTTATAGCGTTCAGTCAAGACTGAAAATTGCCAAGGATGCAGTCAAAGGATTGGTCTCTTCAACTCCAGGTGTGGATTTTGGGTTGGCTGTTTATAATTACAATGACAGTAATGGTGGCAGAAACGGCGGGCGTATAGTTAGACGAATTTTAAGTAATGATGAAAATATGGGAGGTGGAGTAACGGCAGAACAAAATTTGTTGTCAACAATTGATAGCTTAAGTGCCGAAACCAATACGCCATTGTGTGAAACTCTGTATGAGGCTTATCGTTTTTTTGGTGGGCAAAGTGTGTATTATGGTGATGATGATAGTACGAGAGTGCCAGCAAGAGACACTTTGGCAGAAAATCCCGTTGGAACTTATAAGTCGCCTTATGACAATTGTTCAAACAATGGTTATGTTATTTATATAACAGACGGTGAACCCACTCAAGATATAGCTGCTAACACCTTGGTCCAAGGGCTTATTAATAATCTTAGCGCGGATGAAAAAGCTGCTTATGGTACAACGGTTGGTTATGGCACCAGTGGTAGTAAAAGTTATCTTGCCGCGCTTGCTGGTTATATGAAACATAAAGATGTGAATAGTGGCTCACCTGGTGTGCAGACTGTGACAACATTCACTGTTGGGTTTGGGGATGATGCGGTAACCGGGGCCGGTAATTTGTTGGCGGAGACGGCTCGTCGTGGTGGAGGGACGTATTATCCAGCAACAGATGCAACAGCTCTGACTCAGGCGCTGAAGTCCTCTTTGTTGGCGATACTGAAAATTAACACATCTCTAGTCTCGCCGGCAATTGCAACTAATAACTTTGATCGCACTCGTAGCCTCAATAATATATATTACGCAATGTTTGAACCTGACTCAGGCCCGCGTTGGAAAGGCAATCTGAAGAAATTGATTTTTTCTAGCAAAGGCTATGTGGCAGATGTTAATGACTTGCCAGCGATAAAAACGGATGGTTCGATTATAGAAAATGCACAGACATATTGGTCTGGTGAGCGTGATGGAAATATTGTTGTGAAAGGTGGTGCCCAAGCAATGCTGGCAGAAAAAGCTTCACGTAGCATTTATGTGATCAATAAAGCCCAGTCACGTTTGGATAACTTCACCAGATCCAATCTGGAAAGCATAGCGGGTAGTGCCTCTACTTTAATTAGCGATCTACAGGTCACCGATTCTGCCGCGGCGGACTCACTGATAAACTGGACACGTGGTGTAGATGTTGATGATGAAGACTTTGATGCTACGACATCTACCAGACAATTCATTCTCGGTGATCCACTCCACTCAAGACCATTAGTCATAAATTATGGGCCACCCTCCGGCAACGCTAATGACGCGCCAGACCTTCGGATTATCATGGGAACAAATGCTGGTTTTCTCCATATGTTTAAGGACTTAGGTTCCAGTATTGATGAAAGCTGGGCTATTATCCCATACGAATTTATGGCAAACCAAAAGGCGCTTCGAGAAAATGTAGAGTCTTCGACACATATCTACGGAGTTGACTCATCTCCTGTTGCATTGATCAAAGATGCTAACCGAAATGGTGTTATCAAGTCTTCAGAAGGAGACTTTGCATGGCTGTTTATAGGATTGAGAGGGGGTGGTAAGAGTTATTATGCATTCAATATTTCCAATCCTGATGCGCCTGCACTGAAATGGAATATCAGCAATCAAACCACAGGTTTTTCTCAGTTGGGGCAGACATGGTCTGTACCTGAAGTTGCTTTTATTCCGGGGGTAACCGATCCGGTATTAGTTTTCGCTGGTGGTTATGATTTGAACAAAAGTAATGCCGGTATCGGTGCTGGAGATAGCTCAGGTGCCGGGATTTATTTCATTAATGCTAACACCGGGGCGTTGATTTTCAGTGCTACACCTGCAGTTGCTTCTTCATCAAATCTCAGCGTGCCTGGTATGACGGATAGCATGCCGGGGACTGTTGCCACCTTGGATAGTGATGGTGATGGAAAAATAGATAGAGTTTATGCAGGTGATACGGGGGGGAATATATGGAGAATGGACCTTCCATCAACCAATAAAACAGAGTGGAGTATTTATAAGTTCGCCAACCTGGGGTCTGATTCTGTACAAAGTGCTGATCGACGCTTCTTTACTCAACCTGTCATTGTCAGGACAATTAATAAGGAAGTGACTAGAACCACTGTAAATGGAAAAGATCAATATACCTATAAAGAGCGTCCATTTGATGCTGTGCTGATCGGAAGTGGTGACCGTAATAGACCATCATCTGAGTCTACGGTAAAAAATGCCTATTTCATGTTGAGAGATTACAATGTCATCGCCAAAAATTATCAAACCAATACACCCACTCCATTGCTAGTCTCAGATCTGTATGATGTGACCAGTGATCCTCTCATTGGCAAAACTACCGATGCCGATATCTTGAATGTGAGGGCTGCAATAACAAGTAAGAAGGGATGGGTATACTGGTTAAATGAACCAGGGGAGAAATCGATGGGGGCTGGTGTCGTATTGCAAGGAAAGCTATATTTCACCTCATTTTTGCCTCAAGTTCAGTCTTTTCAGGAGTGTACCATTCAATCGATTGGTGCAATGCGCCAATATATGATTGATATGCACTATGGTACGACATTTCGATATGTTATAGATCAAGATGGCAATGAGAGTCCTATCCGATATGTTGATGTGAACAACAAAGTTGCTGATGACCTTGTTGTTCATGCTGGGGATGACTCCAAGATCCGTATTATTGGTGGCGCACCAGGGGAAGAGGTGATTCTCAAGAATGAAGGTCAGGGTGAGCCTGAGCGTTGCACCACCGAGGGAGAATGTTCTCAGGGCGCAGATGAAGCAGAAATGGACATGTCTCCCAAAAAGATATACCTCTATGAAGGAGTTCAGTAATGAAATTTATATATTCATTTTCTATGTTGTTTTTTTTGCTTTCGAGTGTGGCTGTGGCTGCTGATATAAAATGCTATGTTGAACTAGAGAATGGCCAAAAGGTGATCTTGCAGACTTCATTATCCGATAATAGCCAAGACAGTATTCACAGAGCCTTCACCAAGAAAGGCTTCGAATATCAAGGGAGAGTAAGCAAAGTCAAAAACATTATTGAGTGTGCTGATGTTAATCGAGAATTCAATCTTGAATCGGCTAAAAAGCAGGAGTTAAGTCAGCCGAGATAATCGTCATGGACATATATTGGCCTGCGGAGTATTTGTACTGCGACCTGATTGGGCTATGACTAGATTGACTTGAGGTTGACCTGATTCACATAGAGTGAGGGTTGCATTTGTGCCAATGCTGGTACCATCCGAACTATATATGGTTGAAATTCTATTTGCCGTCACAACAATCCCATCTGATAGAGATTGACTGCGAGCCAGCAGTGTTTCACCTGTGCTGAGCTCGCTATTGCTGTTATCGTCGATGAAGACAAGAAAATGGTCTGGACTATTTTGCACACATTTATCAGATGCATCAGCAAGGCAGGCAGTTACATTTTGTTGATTATCAATGGCTTGTGTTCTGGCAAAGCGAATAAGCTTCAGAATCATTTCTGACTGGAATGACAGGCTGTTGCTACTGATAAGTTCTTTTAAGGAGGGTAAGCCGACCCCTAACAGAATGACCAGCAGTGAGACAGTAACCATCAGCTCCAGTAGGGTAAATCCATGGTTTTTCATATAGCCCTGAATATGTCGTTCCTTGACTTCTTACAGCTTATCACTGCCAGTGAAGGACTGTCACATTAGAGCTCCCGTCTTGAACTGGCAGAGTCTTCTCCTTTTCTTTATCATTCCCCATCATTTTCGAATTCAAGATGCATCGCCATGGCAAAAGCCCTCTCTCTGATGCTTGCCCAGTTGAATCTGACGGTAGGCGCCATCGAAGATAACTGTGACAAGGTGTTGGCGGCAGCCGCCGAAGCCGACCGGCAAGGCGCCGATCTGCTGGTCTGCTCCGAACTGGCTCTGACCGGCTATCCACCGGAAGATCTGCTGCTGCGCGCCGACCTGATGATCCGGGTGGAGGCCGGCCTGGCCCGCATCGCGGCATGGCAGGGTAACTGCGCCATTCTGGTGGGTCACCCCTGGCGCGACGGGGAGGCACTCTACAACGCCGCCTCCCTCTACGAGCAAGGCAAGCTGGTCGCACGCTACTTCAAGCAGGACTTGCCCAACTACGGGGTATTCGACGAGAAGCGCTACTTCACCGCGGCAACCGAGACCTGTGTGGTCCCCTTCCGTGGTCATCAGCTGGGACTGCTCATCTGCGAAGACCTCTGGCAGCCGGGGCCGGCGCTGGCCGCCAAGGCCGCGGGGGCCGAGCTGCTGCTCACCATCAATGCCTCACCCTATGATCAGGAGAAACCCTGGATCCGCCGCGAGCTGATGGCCGAGCGCTGCGATCAGACGGGTCTGCCGCTGGTCTACCTCAATCAGGTATGTGGTCAGGACGAGTTGATCTTCGACGGTTGCTCCAAGGTGTTCAACAGCCAGGGCGAGCTGACCCACAAGCTGGCTCCGTTTGCCGAAGAGCTGGCGCTGGTGCGCTTTGCCGATGGCCAGCCAGTGAAAGAGCGGGAACCCGCAGCGCCGCTGGAACCCTTGGCAGAGACCTATCAGGCGCTGGTACTGGCGGTGCGCGACTACGTCACCAAGAATGGGTTCCACGGCGCCGTGCTGGGCCTCTCCGGCGGTATCGACTCGGCACTGACCCTGGCCATCGCGGCCGATGCCATCGGCGCCGACAAGGTGCAGGCGGTGATGATGCCGTTCCGCTACACCGCCCAGATGAGCGTGGAAGATGCCAAGGAGCAGGCCGAGCGGATGGGGGTGGAGTTCAATATCATCTCCATCGAGCCCATGTTCGAGGGCTTTATGGCCCAGCTGGCACCGCTGTTTGAAGGTACCGCTCGCGACACCACCGAAGAGAACTTGCAGGCGCGCTGCCGTGGCGTGCTGTTGATGGCGCTCTCCAACAAGCGTCGCCGCATCGTGCTGACCACCGGCAACAAGAGTGAGATGGCGGTGGGCTATGCCACCCTGTACGGCGACATGGCCGGTGGTTTCGACGTGCTCAAGGACGTCCCCAAGACGCTGGTCTTCAAGCTGTGCGAATACCGCAATTCCGTCGATTATGTGATCCCGCAGCGGGTCATCGACCGTCCTCCTTCGGCAGAATTGGCACCGGACCAGGTGGATCAGGACAGCCTGCCCCCCTATGACATCCTGGATGCCATCCTCAAGCGCTACGTGGAAGAGGATGCCTCCGTAGCCGACATGGTGGCGGAAGGCTTCGAGGAGGCGGTGGTGCGCAAGGTGATCCGGCTGGTGGATCTCAACGAATACAAGCGCCGTCAGGCGGCGGTCGGGCCCCGCATCACGGCCCGCAACTTTGGTAAGGATCGCCGTTACCCCATCACGTCCGGGTTTGGCAAACAGAACTGGTAAGGAGTCACCATGAAGAAGATTGAAGCCATCATCAAACCGTTCAAGCTGGACGATGTGCGCGAGGCCCTGGCCGAGATCGGCATCAACGGCATGACAGTGTCCGAGGTCAAGGGCTTCGGCCGTCAGAAAGGCCACACCGAGCTCTATCGCGGTGCCGAGTACATGGTCGACTTCCTGCCCAAGGTGAAGGTGGAGCTGGTGGTGCAGGACGAGGATCTGGATGCCTGCCTGGAAGCGATCCAGAACACCGCCCGCACTGGCAAGATTGGTGACGGCAAGATCTTCGTTTGTGAGGTGGAGCGCGTCATTCGTATCCGTACTGGCGAAGAGAACGAAGACGCCATTTGATGAGATGGCTGTGCCTCGTGATAAGACAACGAATGGAGACTCGATCCTGCTGATGTCCTGGATGCGCCTCGTTGCGGCGGCCGGCCTGCTGGCCGGTCTGACCGCCTGTAGTACCCGGCCGCCGGCCCAGCCGGAAAACCTGTGCCAGATCTTTCGTGAGAAACCGGACTGGCACAAGGCGGCGCTCAAGATGAACGAGAAGTGGGGAACCCCGATCCACGTGGTGATGGCCATGATGTATCAGGAATCCTCCTTCGTGCACGATGCTCAGCCGCCGATGCAGTATTTCCTCTTCATCCCGACCGGGCGGGCTAGTTCGGCCTACGGCTATGCCCAGGTCAAAGATGAAACCTGGGCCGACTACCAGCGGGAAACCGGCAACGGCTGGAGCGATCGCGACGACTTTGCCGACGCCATCGACTTCATGGGCTGGTACACTCACAAGGCCCAGCGGCTGAACGGCACCTCCAAGTGGGATGCGTATGGCCAGTATCTCAACTATCACGAAGGGTGGGGTGGCTATCGGCGTGGCAGCTACCGCAGCAAGGGATGGCTGATGAAGACATCCCGCAAGGTGGAGGCCCGCGCCCAGCGCTACGGCGCCCAGTATCGACAATGCAAGGATCAGCTCTCCAGCGGGGGCTGGTTCTGGTAACCAAATCAGGAGTCAGAAATGCCGTTATTGGACAGTTTTACCGTTGACCACACCCGCATGGCTGCGCCGGCGGTGCGTGTGGCCAAGACCATGCAGACCCCGAACAAGGACACCATTACCGTGTTCGACCTGCGTTTCTGCGTGCCGAACCAGGAGATCCTCTCCGAGCGCGGCATCCACACCCTCGAGCATCTGTTTGCCGGTTTCATGCGTGATCACCTGAACGGCAACGGGGTGGAGATCATCGACATCTCCCCCATGGGCTGCCGGACCGGCTTCTACATGAGCCTGATCGGTGCGCCGGACGAGGCCCGGGTTGGCGCCGCCTGGCAGGCCGCCATGAGCGACGTGCTGACCGTGCAGGAGCAGGGCAAGATCCCCGAGCTGAACGAGTATCAGTGTGGTACCTACAGCATGCACTCGCTGGAAGAGGCTCATGCCATCGCTCGCCACGTGCTGGAGCGCGGCATCGGCGTCAACCGCAATGACGAGCTGGCCCTGCCGGAAGAGAAGCTGAAAAGCCTCTGATTCCTAGGGTAGTAAACATGAAAAAGGCCGGTCATTGACCGGCCTTTTTGTGTGCTGACGAAATCAGGATGGCAGCGGCATCACCCGGTTGCGGCCCAGCTCCTTGGCTTTGTAGAGCAGCTTGTCGGTGCGTTCGACCAGGCTGTCGCCCGTCTCCTGGCCATTGTATTCACCCACCCCGAACGAGGCGGTGATGTGGTCGATACGCCGGCCCGACTTGCGATCCAGGATCGACATCTTTTCGATGGCCCGGCGCAGGCTTTCCGCCATCTGACGGCTCAGCGCCAGACTGCGCATGGGGACCAGCAGAGCAAACTCCTCGCCGCCAAGGCGGTAGGCTGTGACGCCCTCCTTGCAGGTTTCCCGCAGCCGCTTGCTGAAGGCTCGCAGCACTTGATCCCCCAGCAGATGGCCATATTCGTCGTTGAAGCTCTTGAAGCGGTCTATGTCCGACAGGATCAGGGAGAAGGGCTGCTTGCTGCGGATCAGGCTCTCTATCTCCAGATCGAAGGCACGCCGGTTGAGCAGGCTGGTGAGGGCATCCTCGTTGGCCAGTTTGCGAGTCTCGTTGAGCGCCTCGCGCAGCTCCTTGATCTCCTTCTCGGCGCTGCTGAGTTGGTTGCGAAAGTGCATGGTGGACATGCGCACGTCCCGTGACTCGCGCACCAGATCCCGCAGGATCCCCATGGTGTCTTCCAGGCTTAGCCCCTCGTCGTCGATGAGGCTCAGTCGGTCGAAGCTCTTGTCGAGCATGTCCTGAAACATACCGGTGTCGGAGAGGGCATCCTGCATGGTGTGACCAAGCTCGTTGGCCATGGCGGCCAGGTTGAGCTTCATGGTTTCCATCTGCTGCTCATCTTGCGCGGCGAGGTGCTGGTGATAGAGGCGTTCACAGGTGGTGAGAGAGCAGGTTCCCTGCAGCTTGATGGCCTGATCGATGGCCTGATTGAGCTCGGGCATGCTGGCCGCCACGTAGTTATACCAAAGGGTGTAATTATCCGGCGTGGTGGGGATTTGATACTTGATCATCAGGGGAACCGCCTGCTTGAGATAGGCGGCGGATTGGGCGAACGAGTCCTTGCTCATGAGTTCCATGTCTCATCATGCCTGCAAACTGTGCATAGTATGACAGAGAGATTGGCCAAAAGGCAGTCGATGGATGCCATTCGCCCCCCCCTCCGATATAATGGCACCGTTACCACCTACCCTAAGGCCTGCTTATGTCTCAAAAAGATCCTTTCCTCGAACGCGAGGCCGAAAAATACGAGAACCCCATCGCCAGTCGCGAGATGATCCTCGACCTCATCAAGGGCCATGAAAAGCCCATGTCCCGTGAAGAGCTGGCAAAGGTCCTCAAGCTGACCGAAGAAGAGCCGCTGGAAGCCCTGCGCCGTCGTCTGCGCGCCATGGAGCGTGATGGTCAGCTGGTATTCACTCGCAACCAGTGTTACGCCCTGCCAGATCGCCTGAATCTGGTGAAAGGCTACGTGCTCGGCCACAAAGATGGCTTCGGTTTTCTGCGCCCCGAGGGTGGTGGCCCGGATCTGTTCCTGAACAACCGTGAGATGCAGCGCCTGATGCACGGCGACTACGCCCTGGTGCAGCCTACCGAGATCGACCGCAAGGGGCGCCAGGAGGCGCGTCTGGTACGCCTGCTCAAATCCCGTGAAGCGGACATCGTCGGCCGCTACTTCGTCGAGAACGGCGTCGGCTTCGTGGTGCCGGATGACAGCCGCATCGGCCAGGACATCATCATTCCGGAAGGGGAGAACAAGGGGGCTCGCCAGAGCCAGGTAGTGGTCGTGCGCATCAATCAGCGCGCCACCGCTCGCTTCAATGCGGTCGGCACCGTGCTGGAAGTGCTGGGTGAAAACATGGCGCCCGGCATGGAGATTGAAATCGCCCTGCGTACCCACGGCATTCCGCATACCTGGCCGGAAGAGGTGACCAAGGAGGTCGCCGGTCTGGGTGAGCAGGTGCCGGAGAAGGCCAAAGAGGGTCGCATCGACCTGCGTGCCCTGCCGCTGGTCACCATCGACGGGGAAGATGCCCGCGATTTTGACGACGCCGTCTTCTGTGAAGCCAAGCGCGGCGGCGGCTGGCGCCTGTGGGTTGCCATTGCCGACGTCTCCGCCTACGTGAAGCCGGGCACCGCCCTCGACACCGAAGCCTATCAGCGCGGCAACTCGGTCTACTTCCCCGAGTTCGTGGTGCCCATGCTGCCAGAGGTGCTCTCCAACGGCCTCTGCTCGCTCAACCCGCAGGTTGACCGGCTCTGCATGGTGTGCGAGATGACCATCTCCGCCGCCGGCCGCATGTCCGGCTACAAGTTCTACGAAGCGGTGATGAACTCCCACGCCCGTATGACCTACACCAAGGTGGCGGCGATCCTGGATGGCGATCCCAAGCTGCGCCAGCAGTACGAGCCGCTGGTGGGCCACATCGAGGAGCTCAACAACCTCTACAAGGCGCTCAAGCATGCCCGCCATCAGCGCGGTGCGGTGGAGTTCGAGAGCGAAGAGACCCGCTTCATCTTCAACGCCCAGCGCAAGATCGACCGCATTGTACCGCTGGTGCGCAACGACGCCCACAAGATCATCGAAGAGTGCATGATCCAGGCGAACGTGGCCGCGGCCCGCTACATCGAGAAGAACGAGGCTGCCGCCCTGTTCCGGGTGCACGACCGCCCGGGCGAAGAGCGCCTGACCGGCTTCCGTGACTTCCTGGCCGAACTGGGCCTGGAGCTCAAAGGGGGTCTCGAGCCCGAGCCGAAGGATTTCGCCGACCTGGCCGCCAAGTTCGAAGGGCGCCCGGATGCGGAGCTGCTCTCCACCATGCTGCTGCGCTCCATGCGTCAGGCCATCTATCAGGCTGACAACATCGGTCACTTCGGTCTGGCGCTGAAGTCCTACGCGCACTTCACCTCGCCGATCCGTCGTTACCCCGACCTCATCCTGCACCGCGCGATCAAGTATCAGACCGCCAAGGAGCAGCAGGCCAACCTGCGCCACAAGTGGACCCCGAGCGGTGGTTACCACTACCAGTTGGAAGAAGTGGACCCGATGGGCGAGCACTGCTCCATGACCGAGCGCCGCGCCGACGACGCCACCCGTGACGTGGCAGACTGGCTCAAGTGCGAGTACATGCTGGATCACGTGGGTGACGAGTTTGACGGCGTCATCGCCAGCGTCACCGGCTTTGGCTTCTTCGTGCGCCTGGCCGAGATCCACATCGACGGTCTGGTGCACGTCAGCACCCTCACCAACGACTACTACCAGTTTGACCCGCTGCACCAGCAGCTGATCGGCGAGAACTTCCGCCGCCGCTACCGTCTGGGCGACAAGGTGCGGGTCAAGGTGATGGGCGTGAACCTGGACGATCGCAAGATCGACTTCGTTATGGTGGAAGAGCCCCTCAAGGCAACCGGCAAGAACGCCAAAGAGATGGCGCGCAAGCAGGCCGAGATCAAGAAAGAGAAGGCCAAGAGCGCACAGCGTCACGAAAAACGTAAAGAGGGCAAGGACCACGGCAAATCCGACAAGGGTGGCCGTGCCAAACCCAGCAACAGACGACCGAGCAAAAAAGCTCGCGACAAGGCCAAGAGCACTAAATGAGTACTGAACTGATCTACGGCATTCACGCTGTATCCGCGCTGCTGGAGCGCACCCCGGAGCGTTTCATCGAAGTGTGGGCCCTCAAGGGGCGCGATGACGACCGGCTGCAACCCCTGCTGGCCGAGCTGGATGCGCTCGGCCTCAAGGTGCAGAGCGTGAACCGCAAGACGCTCGACGACAAGGCAGAGGGCAACAATCACCAGGGCATCATGGCCCGGGTGAAAGAGGCGCCCAAGCTCGCCGAGCACGATCTGGCCAGCCTGCTGGACAAGTTGGCCGAGCAACAGACTCAGCCCTTCCTGCTGGTGCTGGACGGGGTGACCGATCCGCACAATCTGGGCGCCTGCCTGCGCAGCGCCGATGCGGCCGGCGTCCATGCGGTGATCGTGCCGCGCGACAAGGCCACCGGTCTGACGCCGATCGTGCGCAAGGTCGCCTGTGGCGCCGCCGAAGTGGTGCCGCTCATTCAGGTTACCAACCTGGCCCGTAGCCTGCGCGAGCTGCAGGAGCGTGGCGTGTGGATCGTTGGTACCGCCGGCGAGGCGGATCACGACGTGTTCCAGGCCAAACTCACCGGCCCCATGGCGCTGGTGATGGGGGCAGAGGGCAAGGGGATGCGTCGCCTCACTCGCGAGCACTGCGACGAGCTGGTGAGCATCCCGATGGCAGGGGCGGTATCCAGCCTCAACGTCTCGGTCGCGACCGGCGTCTGCCTGTTTGAAGCCGTGCGCCAGCGTCGTGTCTGAGGCGAGCTGAATGGACAGACCCCCGTTTTGCCGGGATCGGGTCACAGATGAGCAGGAGGCCGCGCGCCTCCTCTCTTTTGCCCGTCCGCTGACCCTGAGCCCCCGTGCCTGCCTCTGGCATGCTGGGGATCGACCTGATCTGCTGGTGATGGTGGAGCAGGGGCTGCTGCGGGCCAAGGTGGTGTTGGCGGATGGCCGCGAGTACATCAAGGAGTTCTACTGGGAGGGGGACGAGTTTCTCGACTTCCACCACCTGCTCAGTGGCGAGCCGGCCCGCTACAGCGTGGAGGCGCTGGAGCCCTGTCGGCTCTTGCTGTTCAATCTGGCCGACCTGCACACGCTCTCCTGCTGGCCCGCCTGGTATCAGCATCTGCTGGCGGTGCAACTGCGCATCAAGGAGGAGAAGGAGCTGCTGCTCCTGACCGAAAGCCCGCAGGCCCGCTATCAGCACTTTCTGCGCAGTTTTCCCGCGCTGGAGGCCAGGGTACCCGATCACCAGATTGCCGCCTACCTCGGCATCACCCCCATCAGCCTGAGCCGCATTCGCAAACGGCTGAAGGATCTTAACAAAGGTTAATGCCGACCCGCGTGTGGCTGGCTATGCTGCCCTTCTCATCATGAGCAAGGAACCTCCATGAACTGGTCTCTCAAGTCTTTTGAACAACTCGACGTCAACGAACTCTATGAACTGCTCACCCTGAGATCCCGGGTCTTCGTGGTGGAGCAGACCTGCGTCTTTCTCGATCTGGACGGCGTCGACAAGCGCCCCGACGTGCTGCACCTGCTCGGCTGGCAGGATGGGGCTCTGGTGGCCTACGCCAGGCTGATGGCACCCGGTGTGGCCAAGGCGCAGCAGGTGGTGATCGGTCGGGTGGTGACGGCGCCCGAGGCGAGAGGTGATGGTCTGGGCCACCGGCTGATGCAGCAGGCGCTGCAGGAGTGTGCGCGGCTGTGGCCAGGGGTCAGCATCTATCTCGGGGCCCAGGCACACCTGCAAGGTTTCTACGGCCGTCACGGCTTCACCGCCGTGGGTGAACCCTATCTGGAGGATGACATTCCCCATATCGGCATGAGCTCCTCTTAATACCTTTTAAGCATAACAATGAAATTATTATGTCTTGAGGTAGTAAAGAAAACGGGTGCTCGGCGCCATGTTAGTGGGTACCCTCTGAGTGATTAATCGGCAACAGTTGATGGATAGGTTTTAAAAATGGTCTTTTACCCCATTAATTCAGAACAAGATTCAGCGATTGAGCCGTTGAGCCATTTTATTAGCGTTCGCCACTCGAGCGGCTGTCGCTGATGGAGTTGTTGCGCAAGCGGTTCGCACTGGACCTGCAAACCTTCGCCATCATCACCCTGGTGCTGGGCAATCTGGCCCAGGCCTTCTCCGACGTGCTGGTCAAGCTGATCGGCCCCGGCTTCAGCCCCTTCCAATACATGTTCCTGCGCCAGCTGCTGACCCTGCTGGTACTGCTGCCCTTTATGCTGCGGGTACCGCGCTCGGCTTGGGGGTTGGGTGCCTGGAAGTGGCACCTGCTGCGCGGCCACCTCTGCCTGCTCGGTGGGGGTGGCATGATGCTGGCCCTGACCCAGCTGCCGCTGGCCACGGCCAACGCCATCTTCTATGTCTCCCCGTTGCTGACGCTGCCGCTGGCGGCCTGGCTGCTCAAGGAGAAAATCAATTCCCGCGTCTGGTTGCTGGGAGGCATGGGGCTGCTTGGGGTGGTGTTCGTGCTGCGGCCGGGGGATTTCCATCTGGCTGGGCTGGGCGCCCTGGTGACCGCCTTCACCCTGGCGCTGTTCAACATCACGGGTCGCAAGTTGCCAGCCGGGATCTCGGTGGTGGCGACCCTGTTCTGGGCCAATCTGCTGGCTCTGCCGTTGACCGCCGGGCTGGCGGTACATCAATGGCAGCCGGTGGACTGGCGACTGCTGGTGCTGATCGGCGGCAGCGGCGTCATGCAGCTGCTCTATCATGCCAGCTGCTTCTACGCCTATCGTCAGGTGGAGGCCAACCGCATCGCGGCGACCGAGTACTCGGGCCTGATGTTCGTGGTGCTGCTGGGTGTCTGGCTGTTTGGCGAGATCCCGGCGTGGAACCTCTGGGTCGGGGTGAGTTTCATCCTGCTGGCCATTCACTGGCAGCGCCGATTGCGCTGATGACATCCCCATCGGCAGCAGGCCGATGGGTGAGAAAAGCCGGCATCTTATGAGGCCGCTCTCTGTCATGGCCGGGCAAACCGGCTATGCTGGGCGGCCTGTTGTTATCGGAACCCTGTCGTGACCCCTACCATCTTTGCTGCCATCCTGTTGGCTGCCCTGCTGCACGCGCTTTGGAATGCGCTGGCCAAACGCCAGGCCGAGGGGCGAGTCAGCGTTTTGCTGGTCTCCCTCTGCTCCGGCCTGTTTGCCGCTCCCTTGCTGCCCTTGGTGGGCTGGCCGGTGGCGGCCGAATATCCCTGGCTGGCGCTCTCCATCCTGCTGCACTGCGGCTACTGCCTGTTTCTCGGCCGAGCCTACCGGCTGGGTGAGTTTGGCCAGATCTATCCGCTGGCCCGGGGCAGTGCCCCTCTGGTGACCCTGCTGTTCGGTGCCCTGCTGCTGGGGGAGGTGCCGGGAATGGTGGCGGTGACGGGGGCCGTGGTGCTGGTGAGCGGCGTGCTGCTGATGGCGTGGCGAGGTGGCCTGCGGCTGGCGCCGGCCGCGCTGCAGGCGGTACTCATCACGGCGCTGTTTACCGCCTCCTACACCTTGTCCGATGGGGCGGGAGCCCGCTCGGCCGGTGAGCCGATACGTTACACCCTCTGGCTGTTCGCCCTCACCGCGCTGATGATGCCGCTGCTGATGCGCTGGCAGAGTCGCACCGCCTGGCGCGAGCTGGGGCCTGCGGCGTGGCGCAGCGGCGCCATCGGGGGCGCCCTGTCGCTGTTGGCCTACGGGATCGTCATCTGGGCCATGACCAAGGCGCCCATCGGCTTGGTGGCGGCCCTGCGCGAGAGCAGCGTGCTGTTTGCGGTGCTGCTCTCCTGGGGTTGGTTGGGGGAGGCGCTGGGGCGGGTCCGGTTGCTGGCCGCCCTGGTGATCCTGGGCGGGATCCTGCTGATCCGCCTCGGCTAGGGGGAGGTGGCTTAAGGCATCCGGGCCGGCCGGTCAGGGAGTGACCCGGGTAGTGAGGGTGAACCCCTCCTCACAGGTGGCCAGTTGCACCTGAACCTGCCCCAGTTCGGCCAGGCTGCCCGCATGGGTGCCGCCACAGGGGATGGTGACCTCCCGGCCTTCCAGCGAGCAGTGCCAGTAACGGGAGTCGATGATCGCCTCGCCGGCCCGGCTGCGGCGAATGTCAGCTCCGCTTGCTACCCAGCCGGCGAGCTGGCGGTTGACCTGCACTTCAATCTGCGCCAGATCTGCCAGCAGCGCCTCGCTGTTTACCCCTTTCTTGCGCAGGCTCTTGCCGATCCGGTACTGCTCGCGCGAACCCATGGGCTCGACCCGCGAGGTCTGGATGGCGAGGCGATCGAAGTCCGGTTGGTCCAGCGCGTCCCGCTCGCTGACCTCCTTGCGCCAGTAAGGCATCAGCGCCCGGTTGAGCGCCAGTGCCGCCAGATGACAGCCGCTGTGGCCCAGGCTCAGGGCGTGGCGGGCCTCGGCATCCACCCGCAGTGTCACCTGACTGCCCACTGGCAGCGCACAGTGACCGGCCAGCGGGTGCACTACCACGAAGCGCCACCCTTCTGCGCCCCGCTTGACCGGGATCGCCTGGTCGACGAACAGCTCCCCATCCGGGCTGATAGCCCCCATGCGGCAGGGGCCGACGACCGCTTCGCCACCCTCCCAATGCACGGTACCCACGTCACCCGGCTGATCGGGCCAGAGGTGGCTCTGGGGATGAAAGGGAGTGAGGTCGGTGACCAGCAGGCTGGTGTCGCCGCTCTGGCAGCAGATGACGCTGGCCTGCTCCTGATGGTGGCCCAGCACGAAGCTGGCTCGGGTATGTGGCATGGATGGCTCCCGCAAATCGAAGAGGAAGAGAGCCGCCAGCATACGCCAAAGCGCAGGCCGGCTCATTAACCTCGGTTAACGAGCCGGCCTTGGGAGTGGATTGGTGGGCTAGATCATGGCGACCAGCAGGTAGGCGTTGAGCCCGATCACCAGGGCGACGATGAGGCGGCCGACCGCCTGGGTCACCGGGTGGTTGCGATACTCCCCCATCAGGGCGCGATCGCCGGTCAATATCAGCAGCGGGATGAGTGCCAGCGCGATGCCGAAGCTCAGCACCACCTGGCTCAGCACCAGGATTTCGGTGGTGTTGAGGCCCATGGCGATCACCACGAAGGCGGGAGCCATGGTGATGGCGCGGCGCAGCCAGAGCGGGATGGTGAAGCGCACGAAGCCCTGCATCACCACTTGGCCGGCCAGCGTGCCCACCACGGTAGAGCTGATGCCGGAGGCGACCAGCGAGAGGCCGAACAGGGTGGCGGCCGCCTGCCCCAGCAGCGGGGTCAGGGTCTGGTAGGCCGACTCCAGCTCGGCCACCTGCTGGTTGCCGGAGCTGTGGAAGGCGGCCGCCGCCATCGCCATCATGGCCAGGTTGACGAAGCCGGCGATGGTCATGGCGATGGCCACGTCGACCCGGGTGGTGTGCAGCCGCTGGGGGACCGAGCCCTGATCCTGGGTGTGCTGGGTCAGTGCCGAGTGCAGGTAGATGACGTGGGGCATCACGGTGGCGCCGAGCACGCCTGCCGCCAGATAGACGGCGTCGCTGTTGGGCAGGCCGGGGAAGAGGGCGCCCTCCAGCAGGCTAGGCAGATGGGGGCGGGAGAACACCAGCTCGACGATGTAGGCCGCCGCCACGAACAGCAGCAGGCCGCCCACCACGAACTCCAGCGGTTTCTGGCCGCGGGACTGCAGCATCAGAATGCCCCAGGTGACCACGGCGGTGATGCCGGCCCCTTCCAGCAGGGTGACCCCGAGCAGCAGCTTGAAGCCCACGGCCGCACCGATGAATTCGGCCAGATCGGTGGCCATGGCGATGATCTCCGCCTGTACCCAGTAGGCCCAGACCGCCGGCTTGGGAAGCCGGTCGCGAATGTGCTCCGCCAGGTTCTTGCCGGTGACGATGCCGAGCTTGGCCGAGAGGGTCTGCACCAGCATGGCCATCAGGTTGGCCCATACCACTACCCACAGCAGTTGGTAGCCGAAGGTGGATCCGGCCTGAATGTTGGTGGCGAAGTTGCCCGGATCTATGTAGCCGATAGCGGCGATAAAGGCCGGCCCGAGCAGGGTCAGCTTGAATTTGCGGGCCGGGATGGCCGTGGTCAGCGCGGGTTGCATGGTATCAGCCTCCATAAGTGCATGGAGATAGAATAGATCTAAATGATAATTATTATCAATTGAAGTTTTGTATTGTTCCCATAGATAAAAACATCGGTGGCGGCTGGTTGCAGTGAGGGATTGGATTTCGTACAATACGCCGCCCTAGAAAAGCAGCGTCTAAACACCATTATGTTCCTTGCCTCCGAGGTCTGGCTGCACCTGGGCGGAGGCTGAATTAATCCGTAAGGAGCTAAAATGCGTCATTACGAAATCGTCTTCATGGTTCATCCGGACCAGAGCGAGCAAGTACCTGGCATGATCGAGCGTTACACCGGCGCCATCACCACCTCCGGTGGTACCATTCATCGCCTGGAAGATTGGGGCCGTCGTCAGCTGGCTTACCCGATCGACAAACTGCACAAAGCCCACTACGTTCTGATGAACGTAGAAGCAGAGCAAGCCGTTATCGATGAGCTGGAAACCAACTTCCGCTTCAACGATGCCGTTATCCGCAACATGATCATGCGCACCAAGCACGCCGTGACTGAAGTTTCTCCGATGGCCAAGGCCAAGGAAGAGCGCTTCACCCGTCGTGACGACGAGCGCCGCGAAGAAGCTACTGAAGCTGCTTCCGAAGAGTAATTCTGGATCACTGACTAGAGGATAAAGGCCATGGCACGTTATTTCCGTCGTCGTAAGTTCTGCCGCTTCACCGCCGAGAACGTTACCGAGATCGACTACAAAGATATCGTTACTCTGAAAAACTACATCACTGAATCTGGCAAGATCGTACCGAGCCGTATCACCGGTACCCGCGCCAAATATCAGCGTCAGCTGGCACGCGCCATCAAGCGTGCTCGTTACCTGGCTCTGCTGCCGTACACCGATCTGCACAACAAGTAAGAATCGGTCCGGCGCTTAAGCCTAACTCAACGAAATTTATAGAGGAAAGGTAATGCAAGTTATCCTGCTCGACAAAATCGCCAAACTGGGCGGTCTGGGTGACCAAGTTTCCGTGAAAGCTGGTTATGCCCGTAACTACCTGATCCCGCAAGGTAAAGCTGTTATGGCTACCAAGGCCAACATCGAGACCTTCGATGCTCGCCGTGCTGAACTGGAAGCCAAACTGGCTGCCGGTAAAGCTGCCGCTGAAGAGCGCGCTGCCAAGCTGGCCGAACTGGCTGCCGTTGTTATCGCCTCCAAGTCTGGCGACGAAGGCAAGCTGTTCGGTTCCATCGGTACCCGTGACGTGGCTGAAGCCATCACTGCTGCCGGCGTAGCCGTTGCCAAGAGCGAAGTCCGCATGGGCAACGTTCTGCGTAACACCGGTGACTACGAAGTTGTTGTTCAGCTGCACGCTGACGTCAAAGCAACCGTACAGATCCAGGTTGTTGCCCTGTAATAGCTATTCGCTTTTGCAGAAAAAACCCGCGCACTTGCGCGGGTTTTTTATTTTCAGGCCCAGGGTTAGAGTAAGGATCCGTTCTTCTGGAGGAGATCCCTATGGCCTGGGTCGAAGGTCGCGTCCTTGAGCGTATCGAGTGGACGCCCACCCTGTTCTCCCTGCGTGTGGCGGCCGAGCTGGCCCCCTACAAGGCGGGGCAATTCACCAAACTGGCCCTCGAGCAGGGCGAACGCCGCGTCCAGCGGGCCTACTCCTTCGTCAACCCCCCGTCAGCCCCCTATCACGAGTTCTATTTCGTCGAGATCCCCGATGGGGAACTGACTCCCTCCCTCGGTTCCCTGCAAGCGGGCGACAGCCTGCTGGTGCAATCCCTGGCGACCGGCTTTCTGACTTTGGACGAGGTACCGGCCGGGCGCGATCTCTGGCTGCTCTCCACCGGCACCGCCATCGGCCCCTTCCTCTCCATGCTGGCTGACGGGGAAGCTTTCGCCCGTTTCGAGAATCTGGTGCTGGTGCACGGTGTGCGCAAGGGGGAAGAGCTGAGCTACCGGGAGCTTATCGCAGGTTTTGCCGCCCGCCACGGCGAGCGTTTTCGCTATGTGCCTTTCGTCAGCCGGGAGGAATGGCCCGAGGCGATGGCAGGGCGGATCCCGGCAGCTATTGCCGACGGTCGGCTGCAGGCGCGGGTCGGGCTGGAATTTGCCCCCGAGCTGAGTCAGGTGCTGATCTGCGGCAACCCGGCCATGGTGAAGGAGACCCAGCAGACCCTGCTGTCATTGGGACTGGCCAAGAACCTGCGGCGGGCGCCCGGCAACATCAGTGCGGAGAACTACTGGTAGAGAAATGCACACAGGGGCTTCGGCCCCTGTGTCAGGGTGACGAGGATGACGATCAATTCTTCTTGCCGTTGCCTTTCTGCTTGTTGTGGCCCTGGCCCGGGTTGTTGCCGCTGTGGATGCTGCGGTTGTAGTGGTCCCGGTATTTGCCGTCCATCTTGTCGCAGTTGAGCTGAATGCGGCTGTCGCCGATGCCGAGATCCAGGCAGTTGCTCTGCCACCAGTCGTACTCTTTCTGATCCCAGTTGATGTCCAGCTTGATGTCGTCGGTGGAGAGTTTGACGCCATCGTTGTTCTTGGAGGGGGGCGCCGCCATGGCCACGGCTTGGACGAGCAGCAGGGAGAGCAGCAGTATGGATTTGTGCATGATGATCTCGAGTGCGGAAGGATTGGTCTCAGTGTAGAAGCTGACGCCTTAACCGGGCCGGAACTGGGCACGACGTCAGTGGGCGGGCATGTCATGCCGGCTTGCCGCGGGTGGGCAGGAGATTAGGCTAGCGGGGGTTGTAGCGGTGGACAACGGGGAGGCGCCGACAATTTGCCCAATCTGGTCGCAGCCTGTCCGTTTGTGAAGGTATCTGAGTCAATTCAAATGATTAGCCTTCATTCTGTGGCTCGGCTGACTATAATCGGCAGCCAACTTTTCCTGCATATCGCACCCCCTTCATCATGACTACACAGGCTTCTACCGTGCTGCGCTACCCCAAGGGGTGGTTCGCCTTGACCACGGTGTACAGTTTTACCGGGCTGGCCATTCTGGCCTCCATCGTCTTCTCCCTGCTGCTGTTTCTCTCCATCGACGAGAATCCCCTGATGAAGTGGCTGTTTGGCGGCCTGGCTATCATCTTCGAGCTGGGCAAGTTCTACGTCTGGTACGAGTACGGCGAGTGCAAGGCGCGGCGGGAGTTGAGCGGGGCCTTCTGGTCACTGCTGTTCTACAGCGTGCTGGCCGCCATCTCCATCGGTGGCAGCATCGGTGGCATCAACAGCGCCACCAACACCATCCTCAACCAGCAGGCGCGCCATGAGCGGGAGATCGCCCGCTTCGATGAGCAGATCGCCAGCATAGAGCGGCAGATCCAGCTCAACGAGGAGGCGGCCCGCAAGTATATCGAGATGGCGCGTATCTCCAGCGGCGTCAGCGGATTGCAGCAGGCCAACACCAAGCTCAGGCTGCGCCAGGACGAGCTGCGCCAGGAGCGCGACGCCAAGCCCATCAACGAGCAATCCTCCATGCTGGGGCTGATGAGCAGCCTGGCGGACGGGGTGGGGATGAGCATCAGCCAGGTGCAGTTTCTGCTGGTCTGCTTCCTCTCCGTGCTGCTCGACGTGTTCGGCGCCTTCTTCGTCAGCCTGATCGGCGAGGAGAACCGCTTTCGCCGCAGCTGGCTGTGGCAGCAGGCCAGGGAGCAGACCCTGGCCCGCCAGGCGGAAGCGGCGGCCATGGTGCCCGCCGTGGTGGCCAGACCGGAACCCGAGCCAGAGGTGGTGGCTCAGGTGCGCAGCGCGCTGGAGAGCGGCGAGCTCAAGTGCAGCAAGCGGCGGGTCGCAGAGGCGCTGTCACTGTCGCTGGAGGAGGTGGACCGGGTGTTCCAGCATCTGCTGGCGCAGGGGGTGCTGGGGCAGGGCAGCAACCGTCACTACCATCTCAGTTCGCAGGGGAGTTGATCATCAGGCCACCGTAGGGTGGCCTTTTTATTGCCGCGCGGGGCTGTGCTAGTGGGTCAGCACCATCATCAGGCTGAGGAAGGCGGCCAGCCCGCCGCCGATGCCGATGATCCAGTAAAAGCCCTTGGCCCCCTGTTTGAGCGGGATGCGGAAGTAGAGCAGAAACGCCCACCACCCCAGGGCCAGCAACAGAGGAATAAGAAACATTCGAGCCATGGTGTCCTCGCTGTTATTCTGTTGACCCTTGATCAATCAACAGGATGGATTGTGCAATGACGCAGCTACAGATTACCGCATTCGGCGACCCCTCGGTACTTCGGCTCAACCCTTCCCTGGACAAGGTGCCAGCCGACGGCGAAGTGCGGGTGCGCATCTGTTTTGCGGGGGTCAACCCCATCGATGCCAAGACCCGGGCCGGCCTCGGCTGGGCGGCGGCCCAGAACAAGGACAAGCTGCCCTGGACACCGGGCTATGACGTGGCCGGGGTGGTGGAGAAGGTCGGCCCCGGCGTCACCGCGCTGGCCGAGGGGGATCGAGTGTGCGGCATGGTGGGCTTTCCCCTCGCGGCCGGTGGCTACGGCGAGTCCGTGGTGGCACGCGAGGAGGAGCTGGTCAGGCTGGAGGATATTGGCCTCAGGCAAGGGGCGTCGCTGCCGCTGGCGGGCCTCACCGCCTGGCAGGGGCTGTTTGAACACGGCGCCCTCAAGGCGGGGCAACGGGTGCTGATCCTGGCCGGTGCCGGCGGTGTCGGCCACCTGGCGGTGCAGTTTGCCAGCGCCTATGGCGCCGAGGTAGTGGCGACGGCGAGTCGCGACAACCACAGCTTCCTGCACGCTCTGGGGGCGCGCCGGATGGTGGATTACCATGACGCAGACTGGGTCGCCCAGGTGGGTCAGGTCGATCTGGTGCTGGATCTGGTGGGGGGCGAGAGCGGCAAGGCGGCGCTCGCCTGCGTCAAGCCCGGTGGCCGGCTGGTGACGGTACCCACCATCAGTGCCCAGCAGATCAAGGATGCCGCGGCCGGCAGCGCCATCGAGGTGCTCGGCATGCTGGTGCACCCCGACCGTCAGCAGCTGAGCCAGATGCTGACCCTGCTGCGCCAGGGCGAGGTTCAGGTCACGGTCGCCGGGGAGTATGCCCTGGCCGAGGGGGCGCTGGCCCATCAAGCCATCGAGCAGGGCCACGTGCGTGGCAAGCTGTTGCTGCGCATGCCCGCCGCGGACGGTCTGGCCGGATGAACGGCATCACCGAGCTGGGGCTCGGCTGGCTGTTTCTGAGCGCCTTTACCTCCGCCACCCTGCTGCCCGGCAGCTCGGAAGTGCTGCTGGGTGCCATGGCGGCCAAGGGGGAGTGGAGCATGGCCAGCCTGCTGCTGTGGGCGACGCTGGGCAACACCCTCGGCTCCATGACCACCTGGTGGCTCGGCTGGCTCGCCACTTTCAAGAAAAAACCGGAAGATTTTCAAGGCCGTGGGGAACAAAAAGCCCTCGGCTGGCTCAAACAACATGGCCACTGGTGTCTGCTGCTGGCCTGGACGCCGGTGATCGGCGATGGTCTCTGTCTGCTGGCCGGCTGGCTGCGCCTCTCCTTCTGGCGCTCTCTCATTCTCATCGGGCTCGGCAAATTGTTGCGTTATGCCCTGGTCTTTCTGCTGGCCAGGCAGATCTTCTAGCTTCACTCACGAGGTAACCGTGAACAAACTCATTCCATTAAGCATGCTTCTGGGCTTCTCCCTGCCCGTGCTGGCGGCACCCACCCTGGTGTCGGAACAGGTCAAGGAAGAGGGCAAGCTCGGCATTCCCTATCAGATGTACAAGCTGGACAACGGCCTGACCGTCATTCTGGCGCCCGACAAATCCGATCCCTTGGTGCACCTGGACGTCACCTACCACGTGGGCTCGGCCCGCGAGCAGGTGGGCAAGTCCGGTTTCGCCCACTTCTTCGAGCACATGATGTTCCAGGGCTCCAAGCATGTGGGGGATCAGGAGCACATGCGGATCATCAACGAAGCTGGCGGTGACATGAACGGCACCACCAACAAGGACCGCACCAACTACTACGAGACCGTGCCGGCCAACCAGCTGGAGAAGGTGCTGTGGCTGGAGGCCGACCGCATGGGCTTCTTGCTCGACGCGGTGAGCCAGAAGAAGTTCGAGATCCAGCGCGCCACCGTCAAGAACGAGCGGGCCCAGCGCATCGACAACCAGCCTTACGGCCTGGTGAGCGAGAAGGTGGGGGAGGCGCTCTACCCGCGCACCCACCCCTACTCCTGGCAGCCCATCGGCTATGTGGAGGATCTCGATCGGGTCGACGTCAACGACCTCAAGCAGTTCTTCCTGCGCTGGTACGGCCCCAACAATGCCACCCTGACCCTGGGCGGCGACTTCGACACCAAGCAGGCGCTGGCCTGGATTGAGCAGTATTTCGGCTCCATCCCGCGCGGCCCGGACGTGGCCGAGCCGACTCCTGCGCCCGTCACCCTGCCCGAGACCCGTTACGTGACGCTTGAGGACAAGGTGCACCTGCCGCTGCTCTACATCAGCTATCCGACCGTGTCCCTTGGCGATCCGCAGGAGCCGGCGCTCGACATGTTTGCCGACGTGCTTGGCGGCTCCGCCAGCTCCATGCTCTACCAGTCGCTGGTCAAGAGCGGCAAGGCTATTGATGCGGGCGCCTCCCACTACTGCGAGGAGCTGGCCTGTACCCTGACCGTCTACGCCTATCCCAACCCGGCGGTGGACGGCAGCCTGAAGACCCTCAAGAGCGAGGTGGACAAGGTGATCGGCGAGTTTGCCGGTCGCGGCCTCAAGCCGGAGGATCTGGAGAAGGCGATCAACAGCTATCGCGCCTCGGCCATCTGGGGCCTGGACAGCGTCTCCGGCAAGGTGAGCCAGCTCGCCATGGGCCAGGTGTTCGCCCAGGATCCCAACTATGTGTTCAAGAGCCTGGATGCCATCGGCAAGGTGACCCCGGAGCAGGTCAAGACCGCCTACGACAAGTTCATCCTGAACAAGCCGGCGGTGGTGCTGAGCGTGGTGCCCAAGGGCAAGAGCGACTGGCAGGCTGCCAAGCCCAACTTCACCCCGGCCAAGCGCGAGCTGCCGGATTACAGCAAGCATGACAAGGTGCTGGCCGAGCGACCGGTGAAAGACGATTTTGATCGCAGCGTGCAGCCCAAGGCGGCCGATGCGGTGAGCGTCAAGGTGCCGGCCATCTGGCACGGCAAGCTCGACAAGGGGATCGAGATCATCGGCACCCAGAGCGACGAAATCCCCGCGGTCTCCATCATGGTCGCGCTGCCGGGTGGCATGCGGGCCGAGGGCAAGGGCGAACTGGGGCTGGCCAGCCTCACCGCCAGCATGATGGGACAGGGCTCGGTGCGCCTGACCGAGGCCCAGCTCAGCGACGAGCTGCAAAAGCTCGGCTCCAGCGTCAGCGTCTCCAGCGCCCAGTACAACAACCTGGTCACCATCAGCAGCCTGACCGACAAGCTGCCGCAGACCCTGGCACTGGTGCGTGAGGTGTTTGAGCGGCCCGGCATGCGCGAAGCCGACTTCGAGCGAGTCAAGGCGCAGATGCTGCAAGGGATGAAGCAGAGCGAGCAGCAGCCGGAGTGGCTGGCGGGTCAGGCATTCCGCGAGCTGGTCTACGGCAAGCAGAACCGCCTCGGTCAGCCGGGTGACGGCGTGCTGGCCGATGTCGAGAAGCTGACCCTGGCGGACGTGAAGCGCTTCTACCAGAACTACTACAACCCGACCAACGCCAAGGTGGTGGTGGTGGGTGACGTGACCCAGTCCCAGGTGGAGGATCAACTTGCCTTCCTGACCCAGTGGAAGGGGGCCGAACCCTCTCTGGGCAGCCTCAAGCCGGCAGGTGAGCAGGCCAAGCCGGGCATCTATCTGGTGGACAAGCCGGGGGCGCCCCAGTCGGTGATCCGCATCGGTCGCCGTGCCATGCCGTTCGATACCACGGGTGACTACTTCACCGCCGGGCTGATGAACTTCAACCTGGGCGGCAACTTCAACAGTCGCATCAACCTCAACCTGCGCGAAGACAAGGGCTACACCTATGGTGCCAGCTCGGGCTTCTCCGCCAACCGCGAGGCGGGTACCTTCGCCACCGGTGCCAACGTGCGGGCCGATGCGACCGTGGATGCCATCCGCCAGTTCCTCAAGGAGATGGACAACTACCGCAAGAACGGGCCGACCTCGGTGGAACTCGCTTACATGCGCAGCGCCGTCTCCCAGCAGGATGCCCTCTCCTACGAGACCCTGGGCCAGAAGGCGGGCTTCTTGCTGCAGATGATCATGTACGACCTGAAGCCGGACTATGTGCAGGCCCAGAACAACCTGATCAAGACGGTGTCGGCCGAGACGCTCAAGGCCAGTGCGGCACGCTGGCTTGACCCGGCCGAGATGGTGATTGTGGTGGTGGGGGACAAGCAAAAGCTTGAAAAACCCTTGAAGGAGCTTCATCTTCCCATCTATCCGCTGCAGCTGCCCTGAGGGCGCTACATAATAAAGAGTGCCGCCCCCCTGTGGGGCGGCCACACATGAGCCGTGAATATGACTACGACAAGCTTGTCACTCACCGAGTTGTTGACCGCCCTGGGTTCGCCGGAACGGCTGACCGCCCTCAAGGGGATCCGGCGCGGGATCGAACGTGAATGTCTGCGCATCACCCCGGAAGGAACCCTGGCCCAGACCGATCACCCCCGCAGTCTGGGCTCGGCGCTGACCCATGCCAACATCACCACCGACTACTCGGAGAGCCTGCTGGAGTTCATCACGCCGGCCACCGACTCCATCGACAGCCTGATGGAACAGCTTGGCGACATTCACCGTCACACCATTCACCATCTCGGTGATGAGCGGATCTGGCCGCTCTCCATGCCCTGCTTCGTCGGCGACGAGGAGAACATCCGGCTGGCCCAGTACGGCAGCTCCAACATCGGCCGGATGAAGACCCTCTACCGGCAGGGGTTGAAGAACCGCTACGGCAGCCTGATGCAGGTGATCGCCGGGGTGCACTTCAACTTCTCCATGCCGGACAGCTTCTGGTGCGAGTGGCAGGAGCTGGTGTGCGAGGGGTGCTGCAGCCAGCGCTTCATCTCCGACAAGTACATGGGGCTGATTCGCAACGTCTACCGCTTCGGCTGGCTGGTGCCCTATCTGTTCGGCGCCTCGCCGGCCATCTGCGACTCCTTCCTGAAGGGGCGCAAGAGCAATCTGCCGTTCCAGAAGACCGGCAAGGGCACCCTCTACCTGCCCTATGCCACCGCGCTGCGGCTGTCGGATCTGGGCTACACCAACAGCGCCCAGGCGGGGCTCAAGATCAGCCACGACAGCCTGCCGGCCTATGTGAGCAGCCTGCGTCGCGCCATCAACACTCATGATCCCGACTTCGCCAAGATCGGCGTCAAGGTGAACGGTGAATACCGCCAGCTCAACGACAATGTGCTGCAGCTGGAGAACGAGCTGTACGCCCCGATCCGGCCCAAGCGTACCCCGCGCAGCGGCGAGAAGCCGTCGGACGCGCTGGAGCAGCGCGGCATCGAATACATCGAGCTGCGCACCGTGGACGTGAACCCCTTTACCCCGTACGGCATCGAGGTGGATCAGATCCGCTTCTTCGACCTGTTCCTGGTCTGGTGTCTGCTGCGCCCGTCCCCGGTGCTGGGCGACGAGGAGATTGCCCGCAATCGCCGCAACCAGACCAAGGTGGTGCTGGAAGGGCGTCGTCCCGGTCTTGAGCTGGAAGACGAGCAGGGCCATGCCATCGGCCTCAAGGAGTACGGCCTCAAGCTGTTCGACGAGCTGGCCGAGGTCGCCGCGCTGCTGGATCGATGCTGCGGTCGCAACCGCTACCGCGAGACCTTGGCGATGCACCGCGAGAAGCTGCTCAACCCCGATCTCACCTACTCCGCCCGCCTGCTCAAGCAGTTGCTGGAGAGCGGCCAGGACAACGGCTGCTTCGGTGACGAGCTGGCGAGTCGCTACCGGGAAGAGATGCTGGCCGGTGAGCTGCAGTACTGGGATGAAGCCTATTTTGCCGGTGAGGCCCGCGACTCGCTGGCCAAGCAGCGGGAACGCGAGCGTAGCGACAGCCTGTCGTTCGACGACTTCCTGGCCGACTACTTCGGGACCAGCAAGACCCCGGCCTGACGGGATCCACTTCTGCTGCAAGCCGCTCTTCGGAGCGGCTTTTTTATGGGCGGTCTCCAGTGGGCGCCGGCCCGTCACGGGCCCGAAAATAACTGTGAGTCAGCCTTCACTTCAGCAGCGTGATGGGCGGTTTTATTGTCAATCGGCTCACATTTTCCTCTTTTGCAGCTTGAGTCTGATGGGCTTGCCGCCTAATTTCTCGAAAACTGAAACGATTCAGCTTAAACAAAAACAAGAGACATGAGGATAAATCCATGTTGAAGAGACTTTCCATTGCCGTACTGTTCGCGCTGGGCGCCAGCTCGGGCCAGGCTGCCGAATTCCTGCTGACCGATTCCCAGCAGGGGCTGGATGTGGGGGACTGGAAGATCACTAGCGACAAGCTGGGGATCAAGAGTCCGGCACCGTTCAGCATCGAGAAGAAACGGCTGCATGGTGGGCGTCAGGAGGGGGTGGACCTGCTGATTGTCGACAACGGGGTGATGAAGATAACTCTGATCCCGACCCGTGGCATGGGGATCAAGGAGGTCAGAGCCGCCGATCTGCGTCTCGGCTGGGATTCGCCGGTCAAGGAGGTGGTCAATCCGGCCTTCATCGATCTGGAGAGCCGCGCCGGGCTCGGCTGGCTCGATGGCTTCAACGAGATGCTGGTGCGCTGTGGCTACGAGTGGACCGGTCACCCGGGCGTGGATGACGACGGCCGCCTCAAGAGTCTGCATGGCCGGGTGCAGAACATTCCGGCCTCCGTGGTCAGCGTGACCATAGACGAGGAGCCACCCTACGCCATTCACGTGCTGGGCCGGGTGGATGAGCGCACCTTCAAGATGAGCGAGCTGGTCACCTGGACCCAGCTCAGCGTGGTGCCGGGTCAGGCGGAGTTTGCCCTGCAGGACAAGCTGACCAATCACGCCGACTACGAGAACGAGTACCAGATCATCTACCACGGCAACTTCGGGGCTCCCATTCTGGAGGAGGGCGCGCGAGTCAGCACCCCGGTGAAGCAAATCTCCCCGTTCAACGACTACGCCAAGGGGGGGCTGAAGAGCTGGCAAACCTATCTGGGGCCGACCAAGGGTTTCGACGAGATGGTGTTCAACCTGGTGCCCTACAGCGACGCCGAGGGCAACACCCTGGCGGTGCTGAACAACCGGGCAGGCAGCGCCGGGGTGGCGGTGGGTTACAACACCAGGCAGTTGCCGGTGCTGACCCTGTGGAAGAACACCGACACCCGGGCTCAGGGCTATGTGACCGGCATCGAACCCGGCACCAGCTATGCCTACAGCACCAAGTACCAGCGCCCGCTGGGGTTGGTCCCCAAAATTCAGCCGGGGGAGACCAAGACCTTCGATCTGACCTACCGCCTGCTGCAGAATGCCGACGAGGTGAAGCAGGCTCTGGCCAGAGTGGAACAGATCCAGGCCGGTCGTCCCACCGAACTGCGTGACCAGCCGCTGGTCAAGCTGCCGTAAGCAACGGACAAACAGCAAAAAGCCGCTCTTGAAGCGGCTTTTTTATTTCCCTGAACCCGAGCGGTCTTAGACGTGGTTGTACTCAGACATGGTTATACATGGCCTCGATCTCGCTCTGGTACTTGGACTCGATGATCTTGCGACGCAGCTTCATGGTGGGGGTCAGCTCCCCCAGCTCCATGGAGAAGGCGCTCGGCAGCAGGGTGAACTTCTTCACCTGCTCGAACTTGGCCAGCTCTTTTTGCAGATCTTGAATGCGCGCCTCGAAGAACTCCACCACCTTGGAGTGGCGCAGCAGCTCGGTCTTGCATTGGTACTGCAGGTTGATGGAGCGGGCGTACTCTTCCAGCGACTCGAAGCAGGGCACGATCAGCGCCGAGACGAAGTGGCGAGCATCGGCGACAATGGCGATCTGCTCGATGAAGCGATCCTTGCCGATGGTGCCTTCCACCAGTTGCGGGGCCACGTACTTGCCGTTGGAAGTCTTCATCAGCTCCTTGAGGCGCTCGGTGAAGTAGATGTTGCCTTCGCTGTCGAGCTCACCCGCATCGCCGGTACGCAGGAAACCATCCTCGGTCATCACCTCGGCGGTCGCTTCCGGCTTGTTGTAGTAGCCGCGCATCACGGTCGGGGAGCGCACCAGCAGCTCGTTGTTCTCACCCAGTTTCACCTCGATGCCGCAGAGCGCCGTGCCGATGGAGCCCAGCTTGAACTGGCTGTCTTCGTAGCAGCAGACGGTGGCGGTGGTCTCGGTCATGCCGTAGCCGTACTTGAGATTGAGCCCCATGGCCTGGAAGAAGAAGTTCACCTCGTCGGCGAGGCGGGCGCCGGCCACCGGCAGGAAGCGGGTGCGGCCGCCAAAGCGGGCGCGCAGCTTGCGAAATACCAGCCGCTCGGCGAGCCAGAGCTGGCCGTAGAGCAGCGGCGAGGCGGTTTTGCCCGCCTGGCGGGTGGCGACCATCTGCTTACCCACTTTGGTGGCCCAGCCGAACAGGGCCTGGCGCAGACGCGGCGCCTGGGCCACCCTGGCCTGGATCATGGCGTAGGCTTTCTCGTAGAGGCGCGGTACGGCGCACATCACGGTCGGCTGCACCTCGCCGATGACATCCATCACCTTCTGCGGATCGCGGATGTAGACGTTCTCGGCGCCGCAATAGAGCACGTAGTAGCTCCAGGCCCGCTCGAACACGTGGCTGAGCGGCAGCATGCAGAGCGACACATCCTGCTCGTTCAGATCGAGACGGCTGTTGTGCATCTCGAAGCAGGCGGCGATGTTGGCGAAATCGAGCATGACCCCCTTGGGCTCACCCGTGGTGCCCGAGGTGTAGATCAGGGTCAGCAGGTCGTCCATCCGGTACTGGCTCTCGCGCTCGCGCAGTGCCTGTTCGCTGGGCTGGTGATTGCCGGAGACCAGAAACGTCTGGAAGTGGCTCGCCTGCGGGCAGCCGCGCAGGTTGACGCTGCCGTCGAGGGCGACCAGCTGGCGAATCTCGCCGCTTTCAATGAGTTGCAGCGCCTGGTCGAACTGAGGCTGTTCGCCGACGAACAGCACCTTGATGCCGGCGTCTTTGACGATGTAGCGCAGCTGATCCAGGGTGCTGGTGGGGTAGATGGGGACGCTGACGCCGCGGGCGGCCAGGATGCCGAGATCGGCCTGGGTCCACTCCGGCATGTTGCGGGCATAGATGCCGACCATCTCGGTGGGCTGGTGGCCGGCGCGGATCAGCGCCTGGGCACAGTAGTCCATGGCCTGTCCCAGAGTACGCCAGCCGATGGCACGCCACTGGCCATCCTGTTGTACGCGCAGGGCGGCCTTGTTGCCAAGCCGGGCGATACGCTCCCGCATCAGTCGAACCAGGTGGTGTTTCGGCATCAGTCAGACATCCTCAAGTAACAGTTGTACGCCCTAAGGGGCACTGAAAATCGCGCTGGAGTTTAAACTCTAAGATTACAGCTTACAAGTGTTCGCCGTTTGTCTTGGATCACAAAGTCGTCAATTAGGGTGAGCTTGAGGCATGATGGGGGCTGACATGTGGAGCCATTCAGGGAGGGTGAACAATGAGTGTCGGTATCAAGGGGGTGGTGACCGGGGTATTGCTGTTATTGGCGGGAGCCGGCGGGCTCTGGTTTACGCTGGGAGGCTCAGGGAGTGAGGAGGACAACCCCTGGCTGAGCGGCGCCGAGGGTTACGCGCAGGCGCAGCAGCTGGCCCTGCAAAAGGGTTATCCGCTGCTCTACGTGATCGAGCGCGCCAAATGCCGGCGCTGCAAGCTGCTGGATACCAGCCTGTGGCAATCAGAGGAGATGGCCCCGGTGCTGGCCCGGCTGGTGAAGGTGCGCCTCAACCCGGATGCGGGGGATGGCAGCGAGCACATTCTGCGCCGCTTTCCGCAGGTGGCAACGCCGCCAGGCATCTATGTGCAGCAGCCGGACGAGCCGCTCAAGCCCATCAAGATAGTGGTGGATATCCAGCAGATCTGGATGCCCGGGGTGACCTGGCAGCGCGGTTTCTTCATGCCGCTCTCTGCCGCCGGGTTCGAGGCGGTGCTGCACACCACTCAGAGCCTGCAGGATCCGGCCCTCGACAACGCACCGCTGCTGTAGTGCTGCAGATGTAGCGCGGCGGCTTAGCCGAAGTCGAACAGGCGGGACATCAGCACGGCATCTTCCCGATCCTGGCCGGTGCCATAGTAGTCGGCGCGCCGGCAGTACTCGGCAAACCCTTCGCTCTCGTAGAGGCTGATGGCGGTGCTGTTGCCGGCCCGCACTTCGAGGAACCAGGCCTCGGCCTTGTTGGCCTTGCTGCGGGTGAGGTACTCCCTGAGCAGCGCCCGCCCCAGCCCCTTGCCCTGAAAGTCGGGGTGCACGCAGATGTTCATCAGCGAGCTGTCACCCGCCACCAGATCCGAGATGTAGAAACCGGCCGGCTGGCTGTCGACCAGCAGCAGACCGTTGAGGTAGCGCGGCCCGAAGCAGGAGAGCAGGTTGGCCTGGCTCCAGGGCTCCTTGTGGGCAGCCTGTTCAATGGGGTAGATGAGCTCGAAGTCGGTCTCGAGCAGGGGACGAAATTGCACCATGATGGCTCCGGGTCGGGGCGGCTGAACGAAGAGAGGGTGGGGCCTGGCACTCAGCCGAGGCGCCCCTTGAGCTGCTGCCACAGCGCCCGTTTCTGGGCCGGGCTGGGCGCGAGCGGGCAGATCAGGGCCTCTGGCCAAGCGGGATCGGCCGCCTCCAGCCAGAGCAGGGGCGGAGTGTGGCCAACGGGCAGGCTGCTTAGCAGGCTGACCTCGTCGCTGCCGATGCCGAGCAGCTGGCAGAGATCCGCCAGCAGGCTGGGGGCGGGCAGCCGGCTCGCCAGGATCCAGAGCTTGCCGCTTGGTGGCTCGCTCGGCACGGCCGAGGCGGGGGCAGCCGCCTGCTCGCTTGCCGGGATCTCATTGGCCGGCGTGGGCGCAACCTGATGGCCCGCCAGCAGGGCTGGCCGGCGCAGTTGCCAGCTCGGAATGCCCATCCGGGCCAGCAGGTGTTGCCGCAGGCGACCGGATGCCTGGTCAGGTTGCGCGGGGGCGGGCTCCCGCGACGTGGTCAGCTGCACTGGATCTTGCATGGGCGATGACTCAGTCTTGATCTGCATTGATGAAAAAAGCTCTGCGCAGGGTACACTCGAACGCGTTTTGCTGCATCTTTTGCGGTATGTTTTAGCCAGGTGAGGCGGCCCGGCGCTCGGCAACCGGCTGGAGCGAGCCACAGGCGGCCTCCCGACAATCCAACAAGCAGGACAGGGAACCTTCGATCGCGTCGCGGGTGTGCCGGTTCCAGACAACCCCAGTATCGGAAGTGTGCCTATGCCACCTTTAGCATCACAGAATCTTCGTCTCGCCCCCATTCACGAGCGCCTGCCACGCCTGCTGTCGGCCCTCGGCGAGGGGCTCTACGAGCGCCAGGATGCCCTGCGGCTCGGCCTGCTGGCGGCCCTGTGCGGCGAGAGCGTGTTCCTGCTGGGCCCGCCCGGCATCGCCAAGAGCCTGATCGCGCGGCGCCTCAAGCTGGCCTTCTTCGATGCCCGCCACTTCGAATACCTGATGACCCGCTTCAGCACGCCGGAGGAGGTGTTCGGCCCGCTCTCCATTCAGGCGCTGAAGGAGGATGGCAAGTATCTGCGGCTCACCGCCGGCTACCTGCCGGAGGCCGAGGTGGTGTTCCTCGACGAGATCTGGAAGGCGGGCCCCGCCATCCTCAACACCCTGCTCACCGCCATCAACGAGCGGCAGTTTCGCAACGGCGACAGCCAGCACCCCATCCCCATGCGGCTGCTGGTGACCGCCTCCAACGAGCTACCGGCCCCCGACAGCGGGTTGGAAGCGCTCTACGACCGGATGCTGGTGCGGATCTGGATGGACCGGGTGCAGGAGAAGGCCAACTTCCAGGCCATGCTGGCCAGCGACGGTCAGTCCCACCAGAATCTGCCGCCCTCGGTGCAGATCCACGGCGAGGAGTACCTGGAGTGGCAGGAGCAGATCGACCGGATCCGGTTGCCGGACGACTGCTTCGAGCTCATCTATCAGCTGCGCCAGCAGCTCGACAGCCAGCTGGCCCACAGCTGCTACGTGTCGGATCGGCGCTGGAAGAAGGCCGTCAGGCTCATCAAGGCGAGCGCCTTTTTCAACGGCCGCGACGAGGTGGCCCCGCTCGATCTGCTGCTGTTCAAGGATTGCCTCTGGCATGACGAGGCCTCGCGCACCGCCCTGCTGGAGATGATGACCGAGTTCTCCCGTCTCTACGGCTATCAGCAGCTGGCCATGACTCGTCAGCTGATGGGGCTACGGGAGCAGTTCAAGCAGCTCAAACAGAGCGTGGCCCAGCGCCTGTGTTGCAAGGCCAGAAAGCGCCAGCAGTGGTTCGGACGCCGCGCCCGCGGCATCCAGATCCCGCTGGCCAACGCCCGCCCGTTCGGCAAGCTGGCGCACTTCCACCTGCTCACCCCGGCGGCGCTGGATGGCGACGATCCGGAGCGGCTGGTGGAGACGCTGGTGTTCGACCGCACCCTGCTCTCCCACTGGCATCCCACCGGCGAGGCGCTGGTGGGCTGGCCGCTCGGCAACCCCAAGGAGGGCCACTACGAGCTGGTGCTGGACGACGAACTGCGGCTGCACGTGCTGGACTTGCAGCGCCAGCAGATCCCCCTGGTGCTGGTGGAGCGCAACCCCATCCCCGAGGTGGTGATCGCCCCCTGGCAGGCCGCCCTGACCGGGCTGCTGGCAGAAGCCGGCGTGCTGGCGCAGGAGCTCAAGCGCCAGCGCAACCTGTTCGAGCGCCATCAGCAGCACCTCTTCATCGGCCGCCACTGGCTGCAGCAGGTGGAGGACAGCTTCTTCGTGCTGAACCGGGATCTGGACCAGCTGCGCACCGACCTCAGCCACTGGCACGACCGGCTGCCGCAGCTGGACGCCTGAACCATGGCGAGCGCGAAAGGGACTGTGGTGAGCCCGGTCGGCGGAGGTCGCCATGCTTGAGATCGGCATGATGGATCTGGGGCTGCTTATCGGCGAGGGGGAGCTGGCGGGCGAGATGGCACTGCTGTTGGCCTCCACTCCCAAGATCTCCGAGTTCATCAAGCGCTCCCCGCTGCAGGGCAAATTGTTGCAAAAGCGCATCCGCCGCTGGAGCGAACAGCTGGGGGAGGAGATGCGCCACAAGCCGGTGCCGGTGGCGCTGGAGCAGGAGTATCGCCTCTATCAGGCCCACAAGGGGTTGCCGCTGGCCGAGCTGATGGGGCGTCTGCCGGCCCTGCTGGACGGGCTGGAACAGTACAGTCCCTTCGCCGGCGAGGCGCGCAGCCTGGTGCGCCAGCTGATGGCCCACCCCACCGACAGCCAGCGCCAGCTGCTGATCGAGAAGTGGCGCACCAGCCTGGTGGGCAGCCTGCTGCAGCTGCAGCAGCAGATCGCCGAGGCGGAGCGGGAGAAGCAGCGCCAGGAGATAGAAGATCAGCTGCTGGCGAGCCGTACCCTGGCCGATGCGCTCGATCCCAACCAGATCTCCGCTGGCGGGCTGTGGGATCTGGCGCAAGGCAGCTGGCACAAGCGCAGCCTGGTGCTGGTCAAGCAGTACGCCCGCATGCTGCAGCGCGAGCCGCTGCTGGCGGAGATCGCCAACCTGCTGGGGCGCAGCGAGCAGGACAACCGGGCCAACGATTCGCCGGTGCCGCCGGTGCAGGTGCATGAGCTGGAGGAGGTGCAGACCGACGACGTGCCGGACGATCTGGTGGGCATTCACCCGGCCAGCGATCTGATGCGACTGTTGCCGAGCGAGGCGGTGATGCTGGCGCTGCCGGAGCTGGAACTGGAGTTCTACCGCCGCTATCTGGAGCGGCGCCTGCTCAGCTACCAGTCGCGTGGCACCCTGCCGCGCCAGCGCATCATGCTGCGCACCCCGGAACTCGGCGGACGCCAGCTGCAGCAACGGGGGCCCTTCATCGTCTGCATCGACACCTCGGGCTCCATGGGGGGATACCCGGAGGAGTGCGCCAAGGCGTTGTTTCTGGCGCTGCTCAAGGTGGCGATGGACGAGAAGCGGGGCTGCTACCTGATGCTCTTCTCCACCGAGGTGGCGACCCTGGAGATCACCGCCGACACCGGGCTCGACAAGGCGGAGCGTTTCCTCTCCATGAGTTTTCACGGCGGCACTGATCTGGTGCCCTGCCTCGAGAAGGCCCTGATCAAGCTGGATGACCCCGCCTTTGCCAAGGCGGACGTGCTGGTGATCTCCGACTTCATCGCCCAGAGCCTGCCTCACAGCCTGCTGGATCGGATGAATCGCCAGCGCAAGCAGCAGACCCGCTTTCACGCGGTGGCCATGTCCCGCCACGCCAAACCGGCGCTGCTGCGGGTGTTCGACAACAGCTGGTTGCTCGATTGCGGCCTGCGCGGGCGCCTGCTGCGGCGCTGGCAGCGCAGCTGAGCCTGGTCGTCAGCAGCGAGGCTGGTGGCCGAGTCCCCGTTCGTTGACCTGCTCCTGATCCAGCAGCGGCTGGCCGCTTGGCTGGGAGACGTAAAAACCCCGCTTGCCGCTGCGCTTGACCCGATACATGGCCTGATCGGCGCGGGCCAGCGCCGTGCTGAAATCATCCTGTGGCCGGATCGCCGCAATCCCCATGCTCAATCCCACCGAGGCGTCGCCGTTGGGCAGCTCGAACGGGGTGGAGATGGCATTGATGCACTGGCGGGCCAGGTGGCTGGTGCGGGGATCGTCGCAGGTCCAGGGCAGCAGCAGCACGAATTCGTCGCCGCCGAGCCGGCCTATCTTCACCCCCTCCTCGCAGCAGTCGCGCAGCCGGCGGGTGAGGGCGATCAGCAGCTCGTCGCCGGCGCGGTGGCCCAGGTTGTCGTTGACCTGCTTGAAGTCGTCGAGATCGATGAAGCAGATCGCCTGGTACTCCTGCGGGAACTGGCGCTGCAGTGCGGTGCGGTTGAGCAGACCGGTGAGGGGATCCCGGTGGGCCAGCTGGGCCAGCTGCTGCTCGTACTCCTTCTCGTGGGTAATGTCGATGTGGGTGCCCATCACCCGGATGGGGTTGCCCTGTGCGTCCCGCTCCACCACCCGGCCCCGGTCCAGCACCCAGGTGGTCTTGCCGTCCTTGGCGATCATCCGGTGCATCACCTGATAAAACGGGCTCTTGCCGCTCAGGTGATCGAAGAAGGCCTGCAGCACCCGCTCCCTGTCTTCCGGGTGCAGGTGCTCGCGCCAGACGTCGAAGTGGGCCGACAGCTCCTTGGGCTGGTAGCCGAGCATGGCGCCCCAGCGGCGGTTGAAGATAATGAGCTTGCCGGTGGGCACATGGTTCTGCCAGATGCACAGGCCGGTGCCGTCCATGGCGGCTTCCAGTTTCTCCCGCGCATCGTCGGCGACCCGCTTGAGCCGTTCGTTCTCCTGCAGCAGCTTGTCGTAGGCCGCCTGCAGCTCCTGGTATGTCATCAACCCGCGCTTCCCTGTAGTGGATGGCGCTTATAGTCGATGCTGATTTTCCATCTGTAAAGAGGCACGAGGAGTCAGTGTGAGAGCCAGCCAGATCTGGCTGATTTTCTCTCTTTCTCCCAGATGGCTGTGTGCTTGAACAAGGCAGGATATGATGGTCATAGTGAACACACCTGCCTAGCTGCACCACCAGAGGGGAAACCGAACCGGCATGAAACGCATCATGACCCTGATCCTGCTGACGGGATTGTGCACGCCCCTCGCCTGGGCGGCCCGGGCGCCGCTGACCGAACCCCAGCTCTCCCGCGAGCTGCAACTGCTGGAAGAGGGCTTCCAGCCCGACCGCATATTCCGGCTGCGCATCGCCGCGCTGGTGGCGAGCAAGGAAGAGTATCCCCTCGATGTGCAGGGGCGCATCGTGCGCCTGCAGTGCTGGGCCATGCCCGCCGAGTGGGACAGCGAGTATCGCGCCGTGGTGGCCTTTGCCGATCAGGAGTTGGCTATCGCCCGGGCCCGCAAGGACAGGATCACCGAGACCGGCCTGCTCACCTGTCGTGGTTTTCACCAGCAGCTGCTCGGCAACATGGACCAGGCCAAGGCCGACTATCAGCAGGCGCTGGTGCTGGCCCGCCGGCTCGGCGATCGGCTGCAGGAGGCCGACATCCTCAGCTTTCGCGGCGACATGTACGCCTATCAGGGGGAGCTGGCGGAGGGGCTGATGGAGCTTATCGAGGCGCACAAGCGCTTCGAGTCGCTCGAGCAGGACGGCAAGGCGCGGGAGGTGCTGGCCCAGATCGCCAACGCCTACCGGCGAATGGGGCTCTACGAGCGGGCCGAGGGCTACTTCAAGGAGCTGGAGCACGACTACGGCAACCTGGGGGATCAGGAGCGGCTGGTGGACATCCGCTCCCAGCAGGGGCTGCTCTATGCCGAGATGGGGGAGTATGAACGGGCTCTGCCGCTGATGATCCAGGCCGAGCAGCTCTACCGCTCCCAGCAGAAGGAGGGGCAGCTGGCCTGGATCCAGATCGAGATCGCCACCATCCTGCTCAACCAGAACAAGGTGGCCGAGGCGGTGGGCAAGTTGCAGCAGGCAGATGCCATCCTGCGTGGTGGCGAGAGCTCCGACAGCGTGACCCTGGGCCACTGGCAACTGGTGATGGGGATGGCGAAGGCGGCGCAGAGCAACCCGACCAAGGCGCTCTACTACCTGGCGCAGGCCGAGCCCATCTTCGTCAAGGAGAATAACCAGCGCTTCCTGGCACGGGTCTACGAGGTGCGGGCCCGGATCCTGGAGCAGCAGGGCCAGATCAACGGGGCACTGGCCAGCCTCAAAAAGTACGTCGAGACCAAGCACTCTCTGGAGCGGGTACTCAGGGAGCAGCGCTCGTTGCAGATGCGCTTCGAGTTCGACCTGGCCCGCAAGGAGCTGGAGAACCAGGCCCTCAAGACCAAGCAGCTGCTGCAGGAGGCCAAGCTCAAGCAGCTGCAGGAGCGGCGCCACTGGCAATATGCAGTGGTCATTCTGTTGCTGGTGGTGATGGGCATGCTGGCGCTGCATCAGTTCAACCGCTCCCGCAAGATGCGCCGGCTCGCCATGACCGACGACCTGACCGGGCTGCACAATCGCCGCCAGATCCAGGCCAAGGGGCAGGCCTGGTTCAAGCAGGCGCGAGAGCATGGCCGGACCTTGTCGGTGCTGCAGCTCGACATCGATCACTTCAAGCAGGTCAACGACACCCTGGGCCACCACATGGGGGACAAGGTGCTGGCCGAGGTGGCGAGCTGTGTCGCCGCCCAGCTGCGCTCCCTCGATCGGGTGGGGCGCAACGGTGGCGAGGAGTTTCTGGTGCTGCTGCCCGACACCTGCCTCGACGAGGCGGTCGAGGTGGCGGAGCGGATCCGCCATCGGGTCGCCCAGCTGCGCATCGACGGGATGCCGGAGGGGCAGCCGGTGCACGTCAGCATCGGCTGTGCCCAGTACAGCCCCCTCGACGAGAGCTTCGGCGATCTGGTGCAGCGGGCCGACGAGGCCATGTACCGGGCCAAGCAGGCGGGCCGCAACCAGGTGATGCGGGCCGAGTAGGGCGCGCAGGCCGCCCTGCTCGTCTGCAAAGCCGGGCTGGGTATTTTTCACTCGCGCGGGTATAATGTCGCGCAATTTTGCTTTGGCTCAGGTGAGAAGACCCATGTAACGCAACCCTCTTCCTCTCTCCACCGGTTGGTCTGATGCCAGCTTGGTGTGGCTCGTTGCGTATCCATGCCGGACCGTGAGTCAATGCGGCACTCCGGAATTATCCCACGGTGGCTTAAGGCCGCCGCCCAATAGAAGAACGTTGAATTATGTCAGCTGAATTTCTGAGTGAAGTCTCCAAGAGACGCACTTTTGCGATCATCTCGCACCCGGATGCGGGTAAAACCACCATCACCGAAAAAGTCCTGCTGTTCGGACAGGCCATTCAGCGCGCCGGTACCGTCAAGGGCCGTGGCTCGGGCCAGCATGCCAAATCCGACTGGATGGAGATGGAGAAGCAGCGTGGTATCTCCATCACTACCTCGGTGATGCAGTTCCCCTATGCCGATTGTCTGGTCAACCTGCTCGACACCCCAGGTCACGAGGACTTCTCCGAAGATACCTACCGTACCCTGACCGCGGTCGACTGCTGTCTGATGGTCATCGACGCCGCCAAGGGTGTTGAAGACCGGACCCGCAAGCTGATGGAAGTGACCCGGCTGCGCGACACCCCCATCCTCACCTTCATGAACAAGCTGGACCGCGAAGTGCGCGATCCGATGGAGGTGATGGACGAGGTGGAGCGCGAGCTCAACATCATGTGCGCCCCCATCACCTGGCCCATCGGCTGCGGCAAATCCTTCAAGGGTGTCTACCACCTCTACAAGGACGAGACCTATCTCTATCAGAGCGGTCAGGGCCACACCATCCAGGAGAAGCGGGTGGTCAAGGGGTTGAACAATCCCGAGCTGGACGCCGCCATCGGTGAAGATCTGGCGGCCCAATTGCGTGGCGAGCTGGAGCTGGTGCAGGGTGCCTCTCCCGAGTTCGATCACGATGCCTTTATCGCCGGCGAGATGACCCCGGTCTTCTTCGGTACTGCACTCGGCAACTTCGGTGTTGACCACATGCTGGACGGCCTGACCGACTGGGCTCCGTCTCCCATGCCGCGCAAGGCCGAGAGCCGTGAAGTGGCCGCCACCGAGGAGAAGTTCTCCGGCTTCGTGTTCAAGATCCAGGCGAACATGGACCCGAAACACCGCGACCGCATCGCCTTTATGCGCATCGTGTCAGGCACCTACTCCAAGGGCATGAAGATGCGCCACGTGCGCATCGGCAAGGACGTGAACATCTCCGACGCCGTGACCTTCATGGCCGGTGACCGCGAGCAGGCGGAAGACGCCTTCGCTGGCGACATCATCGGTCTGCACAACCACGGCACCATCCAGATCGGCGACACCTTCACCCAGGGTGAAGATCTCAAGTTCACCGGTATCCCGAACTTCGCGCCGGAATTGTTCCGCCGCATCCGCCTGCGCGACCCGCTCAAGCAGAAGCAACTGCTCAAGGGGCTGGTGCAGCTCTCGGAAGAGGGTGCGGTGCAGGTGTTCCGTCCGCTCATCAGCAACGATCTGATCGTTGGTGCGGTCGGTGTGCTGCAGTTCGACGTGGTGGTATCGCGCCTCAAGAGCGAATACAACGTCGAGGCGTTGTACGAGGCGGTCAACGTCTCCACCGCCCGCTGGGTGGAAGGGACCGACGTCAAGAAGTTCGAGGAGTTCAAGCGCAAGAACGAGGTCAACCTGGCACTTGATGGCGGTGACAACCTCACCTACATCGCGCCGACCATGGTCAACCTGCGCCTGGCCCAGGAGCGTCACCCGGACGTCCAGTTCCGCCAGACCCGCGAGCACTGATAAGGGCTTGCCCGCTAGGCAGACAAGATAAAAAAAGACCCCGCCCAGGCGGGGTCTTTTTTTGCATGGCGATCAAGGCGCAGATGGGGGCTGAGCTGCCGTCATCCGTCGACAAGGGGGGCAATGCCCCCTATAAAGGAGGCTGTTACATGATTCAGGGAGTGATGCATGTCGGTCGAACTGCCCGTCGAGGCACAATTTAACGCTTACAACGCCCATGATCTCGAGGCCTTCCTAGCCTGCTTCTGCGAGGCGTTCAAGGGATACCGGATGCCGACGGAGAGCCCGAGCACTGTGGGCAAGGGGGCGCTCAGAGCCTTCTATGCCGAGCACAGATTCAATAACCCGCAGCTCAGGGCCGAGCTGCTGTCGAGAACCGTCATCGGCAACAAGGTGTTTGATCACGAGTTGATCTATGGCCTCTCCCCCGAGCCGCTGGAGAGCATGGCGGTCTTCGAAGTGGAGGTCGGCCTTATCAAGACGGCCTGGTTCTACTTCCCCACCTGAAAGGCGCCCGGCGCCCCTGTCTGCCTTGGCCTGACTGCAAACCCCGTCCGCTAACGCCGGCTGGCGTCAGGCCTCGCCCTCCATGCCGCTGGCGAGGTTCGCCAACCAGCGTTTGACCAGCCGCAACTCCTCCTCGGCCAGCGGGGCGGCCAGCTCCTGCTCCAGCCGGGTGACCCTGGCCTTGGCCTCGGCCAGCAGCGCGGCGCCCGCCGGGCTCAGGCTGAGCTGCTGGATGCGGCCATGCTGTAGGTGTGGGGTGCGGGCCAGCAGGCCGATGCGCTCCAGGCTGGTCACCATGGGGCTCACCGTCTGGGGGGTGAGCAGGGTGAGGCGGGCGAGCTCGGCGTTGGAGCTGCCGGGGTAGGCATCCAGCATGGTGAGCAGGGCAAACTGGGGCGCCGTGATGGGCAGGTCCGCCAGCGCCCGCTCCATGCGCAGGCGCTGGGCGGCCGCGGCCTGGCGCAGCAGATAACCGAGGTGGCCCGCTTCGCCGCGCTTGCCCTCGCCGGGGGCGGGCAGGGGGATGGGCAACTCTGTACTCAAGGGGGGCTTGTTTATCATGTCAGGGTGCTGATATGTTGTTCGTGCCCTGATATTAAATCATGCCCAAGGAGAACACCAGAATGAGCACCCGCATCGATTACCCCGACTTTCGCCAGCTGCTGCCGGCGGCTCACGACGCCCTGATCGCCGCCGGCAAGGCGGTGGACGAGGCTGGCCTCGACAAGAACCTGAGCGAGCTGGTGAAGCTGCGCGCCTCCCAGCTCAACGGTTGCAGCTTCTGCCTGCAGTATCACCTGAACATCGCCCGTCGCAGCGGGGTGGGACAGGCCAAGCTGGATCAGCTGGCGGCCTGGCGCGATGCCACCGTGTTCAGCGCCCCGGAGCGGGCGGCCCTGGCCTGGACCGAAAGCCTGACCCGGCTGCCGCCGGACGGTGTGCCCGACGCACTCTATGGCGAGCTGCGCGAGCACTTCAGCGAGGCCCAGATAGTGCAGCTGTCGGTGACGGTGGCCACCATCAACAGCTGGAACCGGCTCGGGGTTGCGCTGCGTTTCGTGCCGCCCGCCGCCCAGCTCTGAGCGGCAGCCAAACAAAAGGGCGGCATCGCTGCCGCCCTTTTATCCTGAGCTGATCACTCAGGCCGGTCGCTGACCATCGTCGACACCAAGCGCCAACACCATGCAGATCTCGCAGGCATCGTGCCCGGTGCTGCCGAGCGGGCCCGGCAGGTGTTCGAAGCCCAGGGATTCGTAGAGCGCGGTGGCCTCGCGCAGCACGGCGGTGGTCTCCAGGTAGCAGCGCTGATACCCGAGTGCGCGCGCCTCGTCCAGCGCCTGCAGCACCAGCCGGCGTCCCAGCCCCAGCCCGCGCAGGGAGGGCATGAAGTACATCTTTTGCAGCTCGCAGACTTGCCCCTCTTCCCCCGCCAGCGGCGCTATGCCGCCTCCGCCGAGAATGGCGCCGTCCGGCCCCTCGATCACCCAGTAGCGGCTCTGCGCGCCCTGATAGGTCTCATGCAGCCGATCCAGATTGGGGTCGGCCACCCCGTAGCCCTTGTCGGCGGTGAGCCCGTATTCGGCGGAGACGGCGCGGATCACGGCGGCAATCTGGCCGTTGTCGGCCGCCCGGATCGGGCGAATGCGGTAACCCTGCTGGCGACGGGCGCGGGAGAGGGCGCTGCGATAGAGGCGCAGGCCGGTCCACAGCTGCTCGCGCTCGGCGAGGGTGAGCTGGGCCAGGGTCTCCTCCATGGCGCTGTCCATCTCCTGATGCAGATCCAGCAGCTGGGCCTGGCCGGCGATGGTGAGGCGCGCCTCCTTGCTGCGGCCATCGGACGGATGGGGGTGCCAGCTGATGAGCTCGCGCTCGGCCAGGCGGGCCAGCGGGCGGCTGGCGTTGGACTTGTCGATGCGCAGCCGTTCGGCCAGTTGCTGGTTGGTGGCGGGGCCGCTCTCCAGCTCGATCAGCAGATGGGCTTCGAGCGGGCTGAGCGCCAGTTCGCCGCACTGTTGGGAGAGCATGCCGAGTTCGCGAACCAGATCGCGCGACAGGGCGCGCAGGGGGCGGGGATCCATATCAGGGCTTCCTATTTGGTTGTCGTCAACAACCAATATAGCCAACTAGTTGTTACTAGCAACTTTTTTATTGCACTGGCGAGGGTTGGGAAACGGCGGACATGACAAGCGGGTACAAAAAAGGGCCCGGGAGGGGGCCCAAACATTGGAAACCCGCGCGAGGGCGCGGATCCCATCCTTGGTCAGGCAAGGCGCCGGCGAGCGTTAGACCAGCTCGGCCAGCATGGTGTCGGCATAGGGCACCAGGGCGTCGCCCTGTTTCACTTTGGCAAGGTAATCCGGGTTGGCGATAAGCGGGCGACCGATGGCGACGAGGTCGAAGCGGTCGGCCTTGATGGCCTCGGCTGCGGTCTCGGCGCTGTAGTTGCCCACCCCCACCAGATGACCGTCGTAGCGGGCGCGCAGGTAGTCGGAGGCGCGGCCGTCCAGGTAGTCGAAGGTGAGGCTGTCATCGAAGATGCCCAGATGCACATAGGCCAGGTTGCGCTGGTTCAGCTCGGCCAGCAGGTGGTCGAACACGGCGCGATCCCGCGCATCCCCTTCAAGGTGTACATAGGCACCGGGGGAGAGGCGCAGGCCCACCCGATCCCCGCCGATGCGGGCATTGATGGCATCCACCACCTCCAGTGCGAAGCGGCTCATGTTCTCGGGGCTGCCGCCGTAGTTGTCGGTGCGCAGGTTGCTGGCGTGGTGCAAGAACTGATCGATGAGGTAGCCGTTGGCACCGTGGATCTCCACCCCGTCAAAGCCCGCTTCGATGGCGTTGGCGGCGGCCTGGGCGTAATCCTCGACCAGCTGGGCGATTTCGCTCTCGGTCAGGGCGCGCGGCACCTGATAGACCAGCTCGCGCATGCGGGGCACAGTGCCCTCATGGGCGACGGCAGAGGGGGCCAGCACTTCGGCGTGGTGGAAGAAGGGGTGGGAGAGACGACCCACGTGCCACAGCTGGGCGAAGATCTTGCCGCCGTTGGCATGCACGGCGCTGGTCACTTTCTTCCAGCCGGCGATCTGCTCGGCGCTGTAGAGCCCCGGGGTATTGGGGTAGCCCTGTCCGTCCGGCCGGATGATGGTGGCTTCGGAGATGATGAGGCCGATGTCGGCGCGGCGCGCGTAATAGGCGGCCATCTGCTCGGTCGGCACCAGGCCCGGGCCTGCCATGCAGCGGGTGAGGGGAGCCATCATGAAACGGTTGGCCAGGGTGAGGGTGTCGTTGAGGCGATAGGGCTGAAACAGGGTATTCATGATCGTCTGTCCTGAGGGAGTGATTCTTGAACGTGCATTCAAGACGTTTTTTGTTTTGTGTGCAAGTCTTTTTTGAACGAGCATTCAACATGGGTTGGTGTTGCCGTCCCGCTGGGGTAAACTTGCCGCCCTCTTATTTCCCCCCGCCGGCCCCTGGCCGGTGAATCCGCTTTTTCAACGGAGAAACCATGCGCAGCGCCGAGTTCAACCGGGACGACGTCTTGCGAAATGCCATGGAGGCATTTCGGGCCAAGGGTTACGCCAAGACCACCATGCAGGAGCTGGTGGCGGCGACCGGGTTGCATCCGGGCAGCCTCTACGCGGCGTTTGGCAACAAGCGCGGCCTGCTGCTGGCGGCGGTTGACCACTATGTGCAGGAGAAGAGCACCCTGCGGCGCAGCTTCTTCGCCGCCGCTAGCCCGCTGGCGGGGGTGCAGGCCTACCTCGAGCAGGTGGTGAACGACGCCCTCTGCGGCACCTGTCTGGTGACCCGCACCCTGATGGAGCTGGCAGAGCAGGACGAAGAGCTGCACCTGAAGCTCAAGGCCATCTATGGCGAGCTGGATGCGGATCTGGCGGCGGTGCTGACGCTGGCCCTCGAGCGCGGCGAGCTGGCGGCCGGGCGCGACATTCCGACCCTGACCGCCTTCCTGCTCATCAACATCCAGGGCCTGGTCACCTTCGCCCAGTGCCGCCCCGATCCCGCCCTGCTGGGCGGCGTGGTCATCCAGTTGATGACGGCCCTGCGGGCATAATGCGCCCCCCAGAAACAACCATGGCTCCCGCGGGAGCCATGGTTGTTTCTGGGGAGGTCACACGCCGCCAAGTTGTTCGCTCCCTTCTCCCCTTGTGGGAGTCATGGTTGTTTCTGGGGATGCCACACGCCACCGGGTTGTTTGCTCCCTTCTCCCCTTGCGGGAGAAGGGTTGGGGATGAGGGGGGAGGACTCTGCTCAGCGCAATGAGAGCCAAATATGGGCCAGTACGACATCCATCCGACTCAACACATCGTTATTCCACACCCTGATCACCCGAAAGCCTTGCTGATTGAGGTAGGCCGTTCTTGCTCCATCATATTGCCGCCCTGCCGGTTCGTTGTGCTGTGACCCGTCTACCTCGATGATCAGCCTCTGCTCAAGAGAGATGAAATCGACAATGTAGGGCCCGATGGGCATCTGGCGACGGAATTTCACCCCGGCCAGACGGCGGTCGCGCAATTGCAGCCACAGCTTCTGTTCGGCAAGGGTGGCTTCTCGCCTCATGCGCTTGGCAAACGGATGGGTTCTCATGGTGCCTATCCAGAGCTATTTGACCCTATTAGATATAGCCATTCCCCGGTCTGGTGACTGAGTGGGTTGCTTCCCCTCACCCTGGCCCTCTCCCAGAGGGAGAGGGGACAGATCGAGTAACAGTTGTCATCTTGTTGGTCATCTCGGGGCCATCGTGAACTGATGAACTGATGAACTGATGAACTGATGAACTGATGAATCGACAGGTCGATGTGCTGGTGGGATGTATTTCGCCCTAGCAGACAGGTTGTTTGCGATGCTGCCAGTGGCGCAGATCTGCTCCCTTCTCCCCTTGCGGGAGAAGGGTTGGGGATGAGGGGGGCACACGCCGTCGGGTTATTCAGGAGTCACCAGCTCTTTCATTAGATTCTTGAGCCATACCAGGGCCGGTTGCTGCGCATGCTGCTTTGGTATGCCAGACGCAGCGGGTTTACGCCGGACTGACCAACTCCTTCATCAGGTCTTTCAGCCAGATCAGGGCGGGTTGCTGCGCATGCACCGGATGCCAGACACAGTTGAGGTGATAATCCGGCACATCTTCGGGCAGCGGCAGGCTTTTCAGCGGCCAGTGGCTGGCGAGCAGCTCGGCCACCATGCTGGGCAGCACCAGCAGATGATCGCTCTGGCTGACGATGGCGGCGGCGGACATATAGCTCTGGCTGTTGACCGAGATGGTGCGACTGAACCCCAGCGTCTTCAGATAGCGATCCAGGCTAGCCTCCGAGGTGCCAAGTGGCGAATGGAACACGTGGGGCATTTCGATAAGTTGCGCCAAGCTGATGCGCTCGCCCTGCAGCGCCGGGTCATCCCCACTCTCTGCGATCGCCGGGGCGGCCATCGGCAGATCGGCGCGCACCAGTCCGGCCAGCGGCTCGGTGAGCCAGGTCTCCTTGCCGAGATACCCCGGCACCTGCATGTATTCGTCAAAGCCCAGCACCAGGTCTATCTCGCCGCTCGCCAGCTCGGCTTCGGGCAGGGTGTCGCGCAGGATGCGGATCTCGATGGTGACCCCCGGCGCCAGCCGTCTGAGGCGCTGGATAAGCGGCGGGATCAGCACGCACTCCACGTAATCCGTGGTGCAGAGCACGAAGCGGCGTTTCGACTGGCTCGGTTCGAACACCTCCTCGTCGCTGAGCTGCTGCTCCAGCAGTCGCAGCGCCTGCTGTACCCCCAGATGCAGCCGCTGGGCGCGCGGGGTCGGCAGCATTCCTTGCGGGGTACGCACCAAGAGCGGATCGCCAAAGAAGGTGCGCAGCCGGTTAAGGGAGTGGCTCATGGCGGGCTGGCTGATAAAGAGCGTTTCGGCGGCGCGGGTGACGCTGCCCTGCGCCATCAGGGCGTCAAAGGCGAGCAGCAGGTTGAGGTCGAGCTGGTGCAGTTTCATCAAGATTATTTGCCAGGCTTATGGGACAATCCATCCTATTCATTTGATGGATGTGAGCGCAACTTCTTACACTGCGACCACTGTTATTTTTCCAGGATCCCCGCGCCGCGTTTTCACGCCTGCGGGGTCTCAATCCATGCAAGGAGCCTTGCGATGAGCATCAAGACCATGAACACCACGCCGGCCGCTGACGGCTTCACCATGCCCGCCGAGTGGGCACACCAGCAGGCCGTCTGGATGATCTGGCCGTTTCGCCCGGACAACTGGCGTGAGGCCGGTCGCTTCGCGCAAGCCACCTTTGCCAAGGTGGCGGATGCCATTGGGCAAGCCACCCCGGTCTTTATGGGGGTGCCGGCCCAGTTTATGGAGCAGGCCCGCGCCATCATGCCCAGCCACGTCACCCTGGTCGAGATGAACAGCGATGACTGCTGGGCCCGCGACAGCGGCCCGACCATCGTCACCAACGCAGCCGGCGAGTGCCGTGGGGTGGATTGGGGCTTCAACGCCTGGGGCGGCCACAAGGGCGGTCTCTACTACCCCTGGGATCAAGACGAGCAAGTGGCGGCCCAGATGCTGGCACAGCACGGCATGGATCGTTACGATGCGCCGCTCATTCTGGAAGGGGGCTCCATCCACGTCGACGGCGAAGGCACCTGCCTGACCACCGCCGAGTGCCTGCTCAACGAAAACCGCAACCCGCACCTGACCAAAGAGCAGATCGAAGCTTACCTGCGCGACTATCTGGGCGTCACCAGCTTTATCTGGCTGGACGAAGGCGTCTACATGGATGAAACCGATGGCCACATCGACAACATGTGCTGCTTCGTGCGTCCGGGTGAAGTGGCCCTGCACTGGACTGATGACCAGAACGATCCCCAGTACGCCCGCTCCGTGGCCGCCCTCAAGGTGCTGGAAGCGGCGGTCGATGCCAAGGGTCGCAAGCTGAAAGTGTGGAAGCTGCCCCAGCCGGGCCCGCTGTTCTGCACTGAAGAGGAGTCTGCCGGCGTCGAGAGCGGTACCGGTGTGCCGCGTGAGGCAGAAGGCCGTCTGGCCGGTTCCTATGTGAACTTCCTCATCACCAACGATCGCATCGTCTACCCGCTGCTGGATGCCGCCACCGATGGCGAAGCCCAGCGCATTCTGGAAGAGATCTTCCCGGAGCACACTGTGGTCGGCGTGCCGGCCCGCGAGATCCTGCTGGGCGGTGGCAATATCCACTGCATTACCCAGCAAATCCCTTCTGGGAAATAAGCAGCAGGCTCGACTAACTCGACAAAACCCCACATCGTGGGGTTTTGTCTCTTGATATACGGGGGTCGGGAGTTGTAGCGGCTGCGACCACCCTGAAGCGATTCGCTGCGATATTGCTGCGTTAGCCGATATCGCACACCGTCACCCTTTACAGGAGATCCAAATGATCGAAGTGACCGAGGTTTCCATTGCCGAGTTACGCGGTGCGCTCGAAGCAGGCCGCACCACAGCGGTCGAACTGGTCAAGGCCTATCTGGCCCGGATCGAGGCCTACAACGGCCCCGAGACTGCCACCAAACTCAATGCCGTGGTGGTCGCCAATCCCGATGCGCTGAAAGAGGCCGAGGCTTCCGATGCCCGCCGCGCCCGTGGCGAGACCCTGAGCCCGCTCGACGGCATCCCCTACACCGCCAAAGACAGCTATCTGGTCAAGGGGCTGACCGCCGCCTCCGGCAGCCCGGCCTTCAAGGATCTGGTGGCCCAGCGCGATGCCTTTACCGTTGAGCGCCTGCGCGCCGCCGGTGCCATCTGCCTTGGCAAAACCAATATGCCGCCGATGGCCAATGGCGGCATGCAGCGCGGCGTCTATGGCCGTGCCGAGAGCCCCTACAACGCCGACTACCTGACCGCACCGTTTGCCTCCGGCTCCTCCAACGGCGCCGGTACCGCCACCGCCGCCAGCTTCTCCGCCTTTGGTCTGGCGGAAGAGACTTGGTCGAGCGGCCGTGGCCCTGCTTCCAACAACGGTCTCTGCGCCTACACCCCGTCCCGTGGCGTCATCTCGGTGCGCGGCAACTGGCCGCTGACTCCGACCATGGATGTGGTGGTGCCCTATGCCCGCACCATGAATGACCTCTTGGAAGTGCTCGATGTAGTGGTCGCCGACGATGCCGATACCCGTGGCGATCTGTGGCGCCTGCAACCTTGGGTGCAGCTGCCCAAGGCCTCTGAAGTGCGTCCGGCTTCCTATCTGGATCTGGCTGCCAAGCCCGATGCCCTCAAGGGCAAGCGCCTCGGCGTGCCGCGCATGTTTATCAACAAGGATGAACTGGCCGGCACCAGCGAAAACCCCGGCATCGGCGGCCCGACCGGTCAGCGCATCCATACCCGCGAGACCGTGATCGCCCTCTGGGAAGATGCGCGCAAGGCGCTGGAAGCTGCTGGCGCCGAAGTCATCGAAGTGGACTTCCCGCTGGTCTCCAACTGCGAAGGGGACCGACCCGGCGCGCCGACCGTGTTCAATCGCGGCATCGTGAGCCCGGAGTTTCTCAACGACGAGCTGTGGGAGCTTTCCGGCTGGGCGTTCGACGACTTCCTGCGCGCCAACGGCGATCCCAAGTTGAACAAGCTGGCCGATGTCGATGGGCCGAAGATCTTCCCCCACGATCCGGGCACCCTGCCGAACCGCGAGGGCGATCTGGCGGCGGGCATGGACGAGTACGTCAATATGGCCAAGCGCGGCCTCAAGCGCTTTGACGAGATCCCCACAGTGCCGGACGGCCTGCGCGGGTTGGAGAAGACTCGCAAGCTGGATCTGGAGGACTGGATGGACGGGCTCAAGCTCGACGCCGTGCTGTTCCCGACCGTCGCCGACGTCGCCCCGGCTGATGCGGATGTGAATCCGGCCTCCGCCGATATCGCCTGGAGCAACGGCATCTGGGTTGCCAACGGCAACCTCGCCATTCGCCACCTCGGCGTGCCGACCGTCACCGTCCCCATGGGCGTGATGGCCGATATCGGTATGCCGGTGGGCCTGACCTTCGCCGGTCGCGCCTATGACGACAACAACCTGCTGCGCTTCGCCTCGGCCTTCGAGTCCACCGGCAGCAAGCGTATGGTGCCGCCACGGACACCGCCGTTGGTTTGATTTGTGTTGTGAGTTAAATTTCTTAGGATTTACCGGCAATAAGAAAAGCAAACCCATCCGTTATGCGGGTGGGTTTTCTTTCTTCTGATAAACTACTTCATCGATCATTACATGTGCAGCGGAACCAATCCAAAAGAATATTGATGTTGCAACAATGTACAGAATGACTTGGATAGCCATAATATAAATTGAGTTGGCATCGTTTAATAAAATGATAGCAATAAGAATTAAGCATGGGGAAACTCCCATGATAAAAAGCAGTGTAACTATCAAGACTATTTTAGGTGATGCAGAGTTTTTGTTGATTACGCCGGCGCTAACAATTTTTACTATTGCCTGACCAAATAAAATAGCTGATGCAAAGCTCCAGTCTGCGGCAGCAAAAAAATCCCCCATGCTTGATTTGTATAATTTTACCATCCCAATAACAATAAATGGCAAAAGTATAAACAAATACTCAGAGAGCAATGTTATTCTTGCATTTGAGTAGACGTTATTCTTCATAGTCAAAGTTCCCCTGCTTATAAAAACGCATTTCTACAGGGTTATGTACTTTGATGACTTCATACTTTGTCTCTATTGGTTTATCATATTTGTCATAGAAAACAATGGTAACTAAGTCACATAACAAACCATCTCCGGGTGCCACTAATACTTTCCGATTATGAAATTCAGTTAACCATTCAGGAACACGCATCTTAGCTGATATTTTTGTTTTTCCCTTAATGAAATCCCACATGGAATTGCCAATAAAGTCGGCTTTTTTAATAATCAGCGTTTCTTTTGTTATATTACTTCTAGTTGAATCCACTATTAATAGGTCGATGTCATCTTTTGTAAGTTTAAACATCTTATTTAGCTTTACAGTGTGCTCATTTGTTAAAACATATATATTATCTTTGGCATTTAATTTTTCTGATGCATCACTGATGGAAGTATAAGCTTTTAACAATCTATATCTATTAAGGTCGAAGACATTTGGAAACTCTTCCAAATTAAGTTCATCGGCCTTCCAATGAAGTTCATCTATAAGAGGGTCTAATTCATCTACATTTTTTATAGTATCTTTGTCTTTTATGAAGTCGATTAGTCGTTCTGTGCAATAGTTCATGAAATCAATGAATTTACTTTGTTTTTCGTTTGGTATGTCACCATCTATGTTGATAGTGAGCCATGATTTTATGGACCCTTCATTAATATCAGATAGTAGGAGAAATGGTCGAATTTCTGTATCTACAGCTTGCAAGACACTTTCGTGAAACTCTTCAACGCTACTAATTAGCAGGCTCATCGAGTCAAAAACACGCTGAGGCTTTTCAGAGTTTTTTTGAAAGTCTATTTTTAGGCAAATGTTATTTTTGTATGGGTTTTCTGTTTGCATAAAACTAATCCATTCAGCATTAGATATATAAATTAAGAGCCAGTCTTAGCTTTTCAGTAATTAATCTGTCCAGTCTACCTAAGTAACTTCTGCACCCTCTAAGGAACAGCTAAATATTATTTCTATTGAAAAATTCAACTAATAATAGAATCAGAAAGTTTTGATATGACACCTAGCTTTTCCAGAAATATTTGATGTCTGTACATTAACAATACTCCTGTATCGATATTCAAATGAGCGTTGTAGCCATAATGAGGTATTGTTGGGGTTAGGGCAAGAGGGCTGTCGGTTAGAATAGCGAAGCGTATTCGGACGATCGCGAAAGTAAGGGGGGTGAGGTGACGCTGATGTTCAGGGTTTCCTGCTTCTCTTGCTATCAGGATATTCGAGGTAAACGGACGATTACGCTGCGCTAATCGACCCTACATGATGGGGCTATTGTTACCTCCCCTCATCCCCGGCCCTTCTCCCGCAAGGGGAGAAGGGGGAAAATAGGCTCCGCTGATTGTGCTTTACGTGCGAGGTACGGGTGGGGATGGGAGTTTGGAATTGGCATGTGCCATCCCCTCTCCCTCGGGAGAGGGCTAGGGTGAGGGACTGCTATCTGTGTTGTCGTTTCGTTTTGAGCCTTTACCTCTCTCCACTTCCCGTACCGTCGATCGCCATATTGGTCGTGGCTCGTCGCCGATTCCCCCTGATTTTTTCTGACTTCCCCCTGACTTCCCCCAGACTTCACCTTCTCTTCACACAACCTCATTTTCCCCTCACAAATACCCCGTATTTTCTGCCCACTGATAAATGGGCCCGGCTTGTCACAGGGGGGGCGAGGGGCCGGTTGGTTCGAGGGAGCAAGATGATGAAAGGTTGGATAAAGTGCGGATTGGCCGGGGCCCTGGTGCTGATGGCGAGTTTCTGGGGTGGCAGCGTGCGGGCGGCGGGGATGTCGCTGACACAGGTGAGCGGCCCCGTCTATGTGGTGGAGGACAACTACTACGTGCAGGAAAATTCCATGGTCTATTTCGGGGCCAAGGGAGTGACGGTGGTGGGGGCGACCTGGACGCCGGATACCGCCCGCGAGCTGCACAAGCTGATCAAACGGGTCAGCCGCAAGCCGGTGCTGGAGGTGATCAACACCAACTACCACACCGACCGGGCAGGCGGTAACGCCTACTGGAAGTCCATCGGCGCCAAGGTGGTATCGACCCGTCAGACCCGGGATCTGATGAAGAGCGACTGGGCCGAGATTGTCTCCTTTACCCGCAAGGGGCTGCCGGAGTACCCGGACTTGCCGCTGGTGCTGCCGAACGTGGTGCACGATGGCGACTTCACCCTGCAAGAGGGCAAGCTGCGCGCCTTCTACGCGGGCCCGGCCCACACGCCGGACGGTATCTTTGTCTACTTCCCCGACGAGCAGGTGCTCTATGGCAACTGCATCCTCAAGGAGAAGCTGGGCAACCTGAGCTTTGCCAATGTGAAGGCCTATCCACAGACCATCGAGCGGCTCAAGGCGATGAAGCTGCCGATCAAGACGGTGGTGGGCGGTCACGACTCGCCGCTGCACGGCCCCGAGCTTATCGATCAATACGAGGCGCTGATCAAGGCCGCGCCCCAGTCATAAGCCGGCGCGGCGGCAGCCGAATGACGCGCTGGATGCACGATAAAAGAGACGCCTGGCCGGGCGTTGCTGGCAGGGGGATGTCCTTGCCCCCTGTTTCGGGCTGTTCAAGGGCGCCCCCCTTTCATAAGATGGGCCTCTCTTCACGCAGTTAGCGGGCCTTTCGTGATGCACGCCATTCAAGACGAACAACCCGATTCACTTGGCCGCCTCAAGCAGGCTTTTATCACCGGCATGTGGGCGTCCCTTGCCAGCATCATCATCGGCTTCGCCTTCAAGGTGTGGCTGGCGCAGTGGGTGGCCAAGGGGGATCTGGCGCTGTTCAACAGCGTGGTGGATTTGATCTCCCTCTCCTTGATCCTGATGACCGGCTTTCGCTCCTCCATGGTGGTGAGCTACTCCCAGACCAAAAACGATCGGGACATCATCAATATCTTCCGCTACTTCCTCATTGGCATGGTACTGCTCACCTGGGGGCTGGTGATCCCCTACATCAAGCACGGGCTCCATATCCGGGCCGAATATCTGCAACTGGTAGGGGTCATCTTCGGGCTGGGGCTCAAGGTCTACTTCACCAATCTGGTGGCCATGTACCGGATGTACGGGATCTCCAACCGGGTCACCTGGCTGGAACCGCTGGCCAATGGCCTGCTGTTTATGGCCTGCTATTTCGGGCTCGGGATGGCTGCGCTCCCTTCGCTCTTCTACGGGCTGACCTTCTCCTCGCTCGCCATCGCCGGCTACATGTATCTGCACCGGCGTCGGGCCATCGCCACCCGGCCGCTGGCCAAGGTCGAGCTTGGCCCCGAGATGCGCAGTTATGTGAAGAAGAGTTTTACCGCCTCGCTGGAGGCGGGGGCCAGCATCCTGATGATCTACATCACGGTACTGCTCACCATTCGTCACTTCAGCCTCGACGAGCTGGGGGATTTTCAGGTGGTGGTGCGTCCCATCTTCACCTACATGACCACCCTGTTCGTCTTCCCCATCTACCGTTTCGTGCTGCCTGAGCTGGCGGTCAATCTGCGCAGCGGCGATCACCGCCAGATCCGCCTGATCCGGCGCTGGATCTTCCGCCTCAGCGTCATCGTCAGCCTGGTGTTCTTCCTGGTGATGCTGCTGGCGGGCAAGCCGCTGGTGTCGCTGCTGTTCCCGGCTGATTATCTGGGGGCCGTGCCGGTGCTGCTGCATTTCTCCCTCTTCTTCATCTTCATGATGCTCAACGGCTACCAGCTCGCCTACATCAAGGCCCACGGCCACTTTACCCAGAGCCTGCTGATCCGGGCGGTGGGCATAGTGGCACTGGTGGCGGCCTACTACCTGGTGGCCCGCTTCACCACCAACGTGGTGGCCATTATCGTTGCGCTGGGCCTCGGTTATCTGGTGATGTTCGTGCTCTCCACCCTGGCCGAGCAGCGCATCCTGCGGGCCCTGCCGCCGGAACTGGCGGCTGCGCCTTAGGAGTGGAGCAGGTGTGTATCGGATAACAAAAAACGCCCGACTGGGCGTTTTTTTATGGCGGTGCCGGGGCGGCTTAGCGTCGGCCCTTGCCACCCTTGTTGCCAGCCAGAGCCTGCTTTCGGGCACGCTGCTTCTGGGCTGCCTTGCTGCTGCGGCGTGGCTCGGGCTCGAAGCGGGTCAGATCCGGCTCAAAGGCCGGGAACCACTGCTGGGGCAAACGGGTGTCGAGCACCGCTTCCACCTTCTCCAACAGCGGCGCATCTTCCGGGCTGAACAGGGTGATGGCGAGCCCCTTGTTGCCGGCGCGACCGGTGCGGCCGATGCGGTGCACGTAATCCTCTGCCACAAACGGGAATTCCATATTGATCACGTAGTTGAGATCCGTGATATCGAGGCCGCGGGCCGCCACGTCGGTGGCGACCAGCGCCTGCAGGGTGCCGGCGCGAAACTCCAGCAGCACCTTCTCCCGCGCCCCTTGTGACAGGTCACCGTGGAAAGCCAGCGCGTTGATGCCGGCCTTGCCGAGCTGCTGGGCCAGCTGGTCAGCCCCTTGGCGGGTGCGGCTGAAGATCAGGGCCGGTGCCCAGCCTTTCACTTTCAGCATGTGTTCGACCAGCGCCAGCTTGCGATCGCTGTCCACGGTATAAACCCGCTGCTCCACCTCGGCTGCCGTGGTGTTGCGCGGCGCCACCTCGATAAGCGCCGGGTCGCGCAGCAGCACTTTGCTCAAGGCAAACAGGTTGTCGTCGCAGGTGGCGGAGAAGAGCAGGGTCTGGCGATCCGCCGGGATCTGTTTGAGCAGCGCCTTGATCTCGTCCATAAAGCCCATGTCGAGCATGCGATCCGCCTCGTCAAACACCAGATGGCGCAGTGCCGCCAGACTCAAGGCCCCCTGCCGCAGATGGTCGAGCAGCCGGCCCGGGGTGGCGATCAGGACATCCACCCCGGCTTTCAGCGCCTCCACCTGCGCCGCGATACTCACCCCGCCGTAGACCAGCGTGCTGGTGAGGTCGGTGCCCTTGGCGTAGCGCGTGACACTCTCATGTACCTGTGCCGCCAGTTCGCGGGTCGGCACCAGCACCAGGGCGCGGATGGGGCGGGCATCGTTCGTCGGGTTTTGCAGCAACAGCTCCAGCAGCGGCAGCACGAAGGCGGCGGTCTTGCCGGTGCCGGTCTGGGCGCCCGCCATCAGATCGCGCCCCGCCAGAATGACGGGAATGGCGCTGGCCTGCACCGGGGTCGGTGCGGCGTAGCCAAGCTCGGTCAGGGTCTGCTGCAAGCGGGGAGAGAGTGCCAGGTCGGCGAAGGAGGCAATGGACATAAGGGTACCCGTCGGGATGAGCGCGGCCACGCCGCGCTGGAAACAGTCTTGATGGCCGGCATGGTAACAGATAGAGGAAGGCCGGCAGAAGCAGGGGCGCTCAGGGAGCCTAATCGGCGCCCGGATCGCGGACAAAGCAGATGGTCTGCCCCTGGTAATAGGCGATATTGCGCTTGCCGTGTTGTTTGACGTGGTAGAGCAGATCGTCGGCCAGTTGCACTGCCTCGGTCACCGTCAGGTAATCGCGAATGCGGGTCACCCCGGCGGAGAAGGTGATGGGAGCGGGCAGCTCGGGGATGCGCAATGGCCGCTCCAGCAGACGGGCGGCGGAGTGATGCATCATTTTGTCATCGTCCATCCCCTTGAACAGCACGATGAACTCTTCTCCACCCCAGCGAATGGCGACATCTCCCCTGCGGATATTGGTCTTGAGGTGATTGGCGAAGGCGACGAGAGCCTGGTCACCCACCCCGTGCCCATGGGTGTCGTTGACGGATTTGAAGTTGTCGATGTCGAGGATCATCAGGTAGTCATGTTCTCGCAGCAGGGCCTGATTGAGGATGTCACGGCGCGGCAGCCGGGTCAGTGCGTCGGTCTGTGCCTGAGTGCGTACTCGAGTGATAATGCTTCGCCCCGTCAGCATCAGCAGCAGCAGGGCGATGAGATAGATCTTGAAGGCCGGCCCATAGAGCACGGCCCGGGCAAAATCGCCGTAGCTGTATGACCACTTGAGATAGAGGTCGCTGCCCGCCTTGGTGCGCATCAGTGGCGTGCTCAGGCAGAGGTGGAACGGGCGGCAGGGCTCGACTTCTTCGAAGGAGAGGATGGCTCGAGTGGGATTGAGGTTCTGGAAGGGCTGCAGCACCTCCTTGAACGCCCGGTCGACGGCGATGTCGATGCCCATGAGCCCATAGCGGTAGTCCTTGATGGCTGGCTCGTAATAGACGAAGGGGAAGTAGAGGGTGATGGCCTGCAATCCAGTGAAGGTATCGATATAGAGACCTGAGACCCAGGCCTCATCCGTGCTGCAAGGAACATGGGTGGAGGCGAAGAAGGCGCAGCCGAAATAGTGGGTCCAGGGCTCGATGTCATTGAGGTTGGTGTTGACCGGTAGCAACTGGCTCGGCAGCATCCGCTGGTTGGCGACCATGCCGAGCAGGCGGCGATCGTCATAGAAGGCGTAGAGGTTGAGGACCTCGGGGTTGGAGATGACGTACTGGTAGGCCAGGAGCATCTGGTTGGCCGGGGGCAACACGGGAATGACCGCCAGACGCTTCAGGGTAGGGAGATCATAGCCATAGGCATAGGTCGCCGCATCCCCGCTCTCGTTGAAGATGGGCATCTTGATGCTGCTGTTGTCGATGAAGGCTGCCAGTTTCTCTGGCGCCAGGATGCGGGCCCGCTGATAGAACACCTCGAACAGGTTGGGCTGCTTGGCGGTGATGAGCTGCATGTCGTGCCGGATACGGAGGTAGGTGTAGTTGGATACCAGCCCCAATCCCGCTATCGCCAGGCCAAGCAACCCCAACCGATTCAGCCACGAGCGGGGGACGATATGCCTCAGTGATCCAGCCATGCGATGAACGCTCCCGTGGCGACAGAGATCATTTTTGTAACTGATTTTGCCGGGCATCACCAGATGAAGCTGATGGAACCTCATCCGGCATGCGCAAAGATGAACCAACAATATCAGAACGATAGACGATGATGCGGCATTCGATGGCAGGCAGGGAAAGGCGTGGTGAAGAAAACAAGAGGGCACTGTGCCCTCTTGTGTGTTCAGTGACGGCGAGCCTTATCGGGTCTGGTATGTCGGTGAGCAGGGCTGTGGAGGATGCCGTTGAGCATGTCGGCTCAATCCCTGTACGTTTGACGGGATGTGGTGAGGGGCCGGGTCTGTAGCAGGGGCTGAAACACCTCCTCCAGCGCATCCACCACGGCGCGCACCCGGCTGGCTTTTTGCAGGTCGGGGTGGAGCACCAGCCAGATGTCGACCGGATCACACAGGGTGGGTAGCACGCGCACCAGTTCCGGCTCCTTGTCTGCCAGAAAGGTGGAGAGCAGGGCGATGCCGAGCCCCTGGCGAGCCGCCGCCAGCAACAGCAGCTGGGCGTTGCACTGCAGCACCACGTTGGGCTCGTGCAGCGGCTCCCCGCACAGGCTGTGCCAGTGGCGGGAGACCAGCTCCCTGGCAAACAGCAGCAGGGCGTGCTGGCTGAGAGCGTGGCCGCTTTTGGGCGTGCCGTGGCGGGCCAGATAGTCGCGGGAGGCATAGAGCCCCATCTCTATGGTGGTGAGGCGCTTGATCACCAGCTCGTCGTTGTCCGGGCGCAGCCCGCGGATGGCGAGGTCGGCCTCCCGGTAGGCGATGTCGCTGACGTTCACCGCGGTCTGCAGGCTGAGCCGGATGCCGGGGTGGCGCTCGCGCAGCAGGGTGAGGGCGGGCAGCACGAAGGCCTGGGCCAGGGTGTCGGTGGTGGCGATGCGCACCTCGCCGCACAGGCTCTGATCGCCGGCGCTCGCCTTGCGTTCGATGGCCTTGATGGCCTGCTCCATGGCGCTGGCATCCGCCAGCATGGCCTCGCCGAGGGGGCTGAGATCATAGAGCTTGGGGGTGCGGATAAAGAGCTTGGAGCCGAGGTTCTGCTCCAGCGCCGTGATGCGGCGCCCCACGGTGGCCTGATCGACCCCCAGTACACCGGCGGCACCGCGCAGGGTACCCTGCCGTGCCAATGCCAGAAAAAACCGCGCGTCGTCCCAGTTGATCATCGAGCCTCCCACTCAAAGTGCCCCGGCGGGGCGTGCCCATTAGAAGCCAGTGCTGGCGCGATCACAAGGCGAGAGTGTCCTTGTCGACATGCAGATAGATACCACTGACATGCATTATTGAAGCAGGCTGATGCATTTGTGTCGCTGTCGAGTGGCCGCGGCGGGCGCTATCATGGCGCCTCTCGTCAGCGGCCTTGCCCGCCTCATCGGAGCCTTGCATGTCATCATCTCTTTGCGCCGCCGCCCCCTCTGCGGCGGCTACCTCCCATCGCGCCATCCTGCTGTTTCTGCCGCTGGCGCTGATGTCGGCGCTGCTCAACAGCAGCGTGCCCACCCCCCTTTATCCCCACTATCAGCAGGCGCTGGCCCTGAGCGATGTCAGCCTCACCCTCATCTACGGCGGCTATGCGGGCGGGGTGCTGATCTCCCTGTTCGGGGTGGGCAATCTGGCGGGCCGGGTGAGCGATCTGCGCGCCATGATCCTGCCAGCTCTGCTGGCGGTACTGGGGGGCGCCCTGCTGTTCTCTCTCGCGGACTCCTTCTGGTCGCTATTGCTGGCGCGGGTGCTGGCCGGGATCGGCACCGGCGCCCTGACCGGCGCCGCCAATGTGGCCCTGCTGCGCTTCGGTCCGCGCGATGGCGGCAAGCGGGCCGCCCTCAGCGCGACCCTCTCCTTCACCGCCGGGCTGGCGCTAGGCCCGGTGTTCAGCGGGTTGGCGTTGCAGCTGGAGTGCTATCCGACCCAACTGCCCTTCCTGCTCATCATGGGGCTGGCGGCCTGCGCCATGGTGGGGGTGGCGTTGAGCTGGCCCGCCCGCGCGCAAGGGGCGCCGGCTGCGGCAACGCAGCAGGGCAGGGGATCGCTGGGGGAGGGGCTCAAGGCCACCGGGGCGGCCTTCTTTATTTGTGCACTGGCGCTGTTTACCGCCTGGGCGGTGGCGGCCAGCCTGCTGGCCATCGGTCCCAAGGTGGCGAGTCAGTTGCTGGGGCTGTGGGATCTCGGCCTGTTCGGCTATCTCATCGCGGCCTACATGGTGCTCTCCGGCCTGTGCCAGCTCTGGGCCCGCCGGCTCGATGCCCGTCACACCCTGCAAAGCGGTGCCCTGGCGCTGGCGCTCTGCATGCTGCTGTTTGCCGGCGCCGTGCATGCCCAGTCGTGGTGGCTGGCGGTGCTCGGCTTGCTGGTGGCCGGTTACGCCCAGGGCGCGGTGTTCGTCGGCAGTGCGACCTTGGTCAACCGCATCGCGCCAGCTGCCAGCCACGCCCGGCTGGTGTCGCTCTTCTACGTGATCGCCTATGTGGCGAACTGGGTGCCGGTGCTGCTGGGCTGGGTCAGCGACGGGGCCGGCGTGCAGGCGGCGGTGGATCTGCTCACCGTCGGCAGCGTGCTGATCAGCCTGGGGCTGGCCTGGGCGACCTGGCGCACCCGCTTCGAGCCGGCTGCCGGCTAGCATGACTCAGGCGGCCAGCACCACCTGCTCGGCCGACAAATATTGCATCCACTCGCGCAGGATCAGCAGGGCGGCGGCAAAGCGCCGGGTCTTGGGCTGGTTGATGTGACTCAGTCGGCCAGCACGACTCGCTCGGCCGACAGATGGTGCATCCACTCGCGCAGGATCAGCAGGGCGGTGGCAAAGCGCCGGGTCTTGGGCAGGCTAGTGTGACTCAGTCGGCCAGCACTACTCGCTCGGCCGACAGATGGTGCATCCATTCGCGCAGGATCAACAGGGCGGCGGCAAAGCGCCGGGTCTTGGGCAGGTTGGCGGCGGCCAGCGGGTCACCCTCCACCATGGCGGCCAACTGGCTGAACAGCTGTTCCAGGCTCTCCCGGCTCAATTCACGACTGCCGAGCACCTCGGCCAGCGGCAGCGGCGCCTGCAGGGTCACCACCTCATGGGGCGGTACCTCGGCGGCCAGCGGCATCAGCACGTCCTCCACCACCATGATGGCCTGCTCCAGCTCCAGCACGCTCGGCGGATCCCGGCGAAACGGGCCCGGTGTCATGGCCTCGAGGCCGAAGCCCAAGTCGCGGGTGAAGTGGGTGCCGTCGGCCCGGGTCAGCTGCAGCTGGCTGCTGTGCTCCCCCAGGCTGAGCAGGATGGCGGTCTGGTTGCGGGTCATGGGATCTCCTTGTGGCGGTCGCGACTCAGCCCTATCCATACACCCGCCGCGACCTGCTGGCGAGGGCTTTCGGCGCCCCCATCCGGGGAATACGGCTTGCAATATGTGACAGTGATGGCATTCTGGATGTCTAGATGGTTGTTTCGTCGTTACCTTCAGGAGTTCAGATATGGATATTCGTACCGCCCCCCGTGCACTTGCGCTCGCCCTGTTGCTGGCCAGCGGCCTTGCCACCGCCAACGAGGCACTGGTGATCCAGACCGACTTCGGTCTCAAGGATGGTGCCGTCTCGGCCATGAAGGGGGTCGCCTTCGGGGTGGACCGCACCCTGCCGCTCTATGACCTGACCCACGAGATCCCGGCCTACAACATCTGGGAAGCCTCCTATCGCCTCTATCAGACTCTGCAGTACTGGCCCAAGGGCACTGTGTTCGTCAGCGTGGTGGATCCGGGTGTCGGCACCGATCGCAAGTCGGTGGTGCTCAAGACCAAGAGCGGCCACTACATCGTCAGTCCGGACAACGGCACCCTGACCCTGGTAGCCGAACACTTCGGCATCGACACGGTGCGCCAGATTGACGAGAAGACCAACCGCCTCAAGGGCTCCGAGAAGTCCTACACCTTCCACGGCCGCGACGTCTATGCCTACACCGGTGCCCGGCTCGCCTCCGGCGCCATCAGCTACGAGCAGGTGGGCCCGAAACTGCCTGCCGAGGTGGTGAAGATCCCCTATCAGCCGGCAGTGGCCGAGCAGGATGGCACCCTCAAAGGCACCATTCCGATCCTGGATGTGCAATACGGCAACGTCTGGACCAACATCGACGACAGCCTGCTGACCAAGGCGGGGATCAACAAGGGCGACAACGCCTGCATCAAGATCAGCGAAGGGGATGCGCTGAAGTACGAGGGCAAGGCCCCCTATGTCAGCAGCTTTGGCGATGTGCCGGAAGGCCAGCCGCTGGTCTACCTCAACAGCCTGCTGCAGGTGTCGGTGGCGCTGAACATGGACAGCTTCGCCGCCAAGCATCAGGTGCAATCCGGCGCCAACTGGCATATCAGCCTGAAGAAGTGCTCCTAAGCAGGGGCTTTCATCAACGACAAGGGCGCTGCGGCGCCCTTTTCATTGCTGGTCCAGCTGTGGGGTTTACTGCCCTTTGAGCGGGGCGGTGGTGGGTTGGAGCCTAATGGGCTGGGGTGGCAGCTCGCGCACGCTGATAACCACTTCATAGCGTTTGTCGGCTTCGGCCGGCGGAATGTTCTTGAACAGCGCCTGGGCCGTGGCCTGAGGATCCTGGCCCAGCTTGCTGGCGTGATAGAGGGGAGCGGGCAACGCCGGCGGGCGCACGTCGGGGCGACTGGCTGGCGGGGGTGGCAGCTCGCAGGCCTGAGCCGACAGGCTGGCAAGCAGCAGGGTGAGGGCGAGGGGGCAACGTGACATGGGGATGACTCCATCCAGGGAAGATGGCCCATGAAACGCCAGGCGGGCCGCTAGCTCAACGGCTTTTACGCTCCCTTTTCACCCTCTTTACAGTCGTGACAACGGGCGCCTCGGCGCCCGTTGTGGATCCTGGCAACCGCGGGACTCAGAACTCGTTGGAGAGCGCCTTGTACCCCTTGACCAGATCGATGTTGGTGTGGGCTACGTCCTCGGAGAACTCGGCGGCATCCACCGAGACTCGCGGGATGTGGTCCAGATCGCTCTGCTGGTTGATGCGAGTGGTGGAGGGGACGTAGAACTCCGGCGGCAGATCGCAGCCGTCCACCACCGAGTTGTGGCGCACCACGGCACCGTCACCGATGTGGCAGTTGAACAGCACGCTGTTGAAGCCGATGAACACCCGGTTGCCCACTTCACACGGCCCGTGGACTATGCTGCGGTGGGCGATGGAGGTGTACTCGCCGATGGTGACGGCGGCGCCGGACTTGGAGTGGATGACGACCCCGTCCTGAATGTTGGAGTTGGCGCCGATGACGATGGGCTCCATGTCGCCGCTGGCATCCACCTCGTCGGCGCGGATCACCGCATAGGGGCCGACAAACACGTTCTCCTTGATGATCACCTTGCCACAGATGATGGCTGTCTTGTCGATATAGGCTGACTCGTCGATGACCGGCAGATGGCCGGAGGGATTCTTGCGGATCATGTTACATCCTGTTGAAGAGGAAAGCGGACGGGAAACAGGCCGGACGTGCGGGCCCGCCGGAGAGTCAGCTTACGCCTCGGTGCCGGGAGGGGAAACCCTTTACTGGTCTGACCCCGACATGGGCCGGTGCCCCGGCAGGGTGTTCCCTCTGGGCAAAATATGGGAGCATGGCCGCTCTCGAGGGCGAAACGGCCCGCTCGACATTATGTGCATAACCCTGGATATCCAAGATGAAGAAGATTGTTGTGGTGCTCGGCATGCTGCTGGCCCCCTGGTTCTCCTCTGCCGTGCAGGCCAAAGGGGAGGCCGGTGAATTTGACTATTACGCCATGGCGCTCTCCTGGTCACCGGAGCATTGCGCCATCAAGCCGGCAGACCGGGACCAATGTTCCCGCCAGCTGGGATTCGTGCTGCACGGGCTCTGGCCCCAGCATCAGCGCGGCTATCCGAGCAGCTGTAGCCGCGAGCGGCTGGATCCGGCGATGGAGCAGCAATTTGCCGGGCTCTATCCCAGCCGTTTTCTCTATCGCCATGAGTGGGAGAAGCACGGTACCTGCTCTGGCTTGAGCCAGCGCGACTTTCATCAGCTGGCCAGCAACCTGCGCCAGAAAGTGAAGATCCCGGCGGCCTATCAGTCTCCCGCCGAGCCGCTGCGCAAGAGCCGTTTCCAGCTCAAGGCGGATCTGGCCAGTGTCAACGACTGGCTGGCACCGGACAACATCACGGTGGCCTGCGCTGACGGTGGGCGCTTCCTGCGGGAGGTCTACATCTGCATCAACAAGGAGGGGACAGCAGCCGTCACCTGTTCCAACGAGATGCAAAAGCGCGAGTTGCGCTCCTGCGGTCAGCCGGACTTCCTGCTGCGCAGCGTACGTTGACCACTTATCTTCATCAGGCCCCTCGCGGGCCTGATGTGCAATCAGGGTATGGGAAAGGAGTCTGAACAATGAAGAGCAAGCAAGGATTTTCGGGCGAGGAACGGGCACTGTTGCTCGGCGTGAAAGGGGTGGGGCCCACCGTCATCGGGCGGCTTGAACAGCTTGGCTACTACAATCTGGCGCAATTGGCCGAGGCCGACACCGGCCATATCGTGCAGCTGGTGGCCAGCATGCTGGGCTCGACCTGCTGGCAGAGCAGCCCGCAGGCCCGGGCGGCCATCGATGGGGCCATCGCCCTGGCACGCAGCCAGGTCGGTGGCGTATCTACGGAGCCGCGAGAGGCGACATCATGACGCTGTTTGCCGAACTGGGGCTGCGCTACCCCATCATTCAGGCCCCCATGGCCGGAGTGCAGGACAGCGCACTGGCACTGGCCGTGACTCGGGCCGGCGCGCTGGGCTCATTGCCTGCAGCCATGCTGAACCTGGCCACCTTGCGCGAAGAGCTGACCCGGCTGGCGGCGAGCGGGGGGCCATTCAACATCAACTTCTTCTGCCACCGGCAGGAGGCGCCGGATCCCGCCGCCCAGGCCCGCTGGTTGCAGCGGCTGGCGCCTTACTATGACGAATACGGCGTGCGTGATACGGTCGGCACGGCGGTTCCCAGTCGGGCACCGTTCAATGCCGAGCATGCCGCCATGGTAGCCGAGTTCAAACCGGCCGTGGTCAGTTTTCATTTCGGACTGCCCGAGCCCGAGTTGCTGGCCAGGGTGAAAGCCAGCGGGGCCAAGGTATTGGCCAGCGCTACCACGATCGCTGAAGCCCGCTGGCTCGCCGCCCATGGTGCCGATGCTATCATCGCCCAGGGGCTGGAGGCCGGCGGCCATCGCGGCCATTTCCTCGAAGACGATCTCAGTCTGCAGCAGGGCACCTTTAGCCTGTTGCCACAGATAGTAGAGGTGGTGAGGCTGCCGGTCATCGCCGCTGGCGGCATTGTCGATGGCGCCGGCATTCGCGCCGCACTGGCGTTGGGGGCCAGCGCCGTACAGCTGGGCACCGCCTTTCTCTGTTGCCATGAAGCGACCACCTCGGCCCTGCACCGGACGGCACTGCTCTCGCCGGCAGGGCGACACACGGCGCTGACCAACCTGTTCAGTGGTCGCCCGGCTCGCGGCATCGTCAATCGCCTGATGCGAGAATTGGGGCCACTGTCCGAAGATGTGCCTGCATTTCCTCATGCCAGTGGCGCCCTGGCACCGCTGCGCAGTGCGGCCGAACAGCAGGGAGACACTGGGTGCTCGCCGCTCTGGGCCGGCCAGAATGTCTCTGGTTGCCGTGACTGGTCGGCTGATGAGCTGATCTCGCGCTGGGTAAAAGAAGCCGGGTTGGCTGAAGTTATACCTATATAGGAAGTCAACGTGAGCGCTGGCTCAAGCGGGGGGATGGAAAACAGGGTAAAAGCAGACTCGGATCTCCCTGTTTTGCTCGCTATCTGTGGATAAGTTTGTATAAAAGCTGTGCTTGGATATGAATAACTAAAAAAGTGCGCTTTTTTGCAATTTTATTGCATTCGCCCCCTTGCCAGCGTGATCAATCTCTCTATAATGCGCCCCATCGACACGGCAAGCGGCAACGCAAACAACCGAGTCGATAGCCTCGAAAAGTCCTTGAAAATAAGGCTTGACTCGAGAAGGCGGTTGAGTAGAATGCCACTCCCGCAGCAGCAAAAGCTGCGTCGCTCTTTAACAATTTGAATCAAGCAATCTGTGTGGGCACTCACAGCATCGAGCATCAAAAACAATTTTTGATATCAATGTCTGATGAAGTGACCAAAGCAACTTTTAGTTGCAGCAGTTAATTCAGCAATTCATTGAGCCGCCTTAACAGGCAACCAAACTTAAATTGAAGA
>NZ_CAWPKQ010000006.1:0-259979 GCF_963888745.1 Aeromonas sp. DNRA1
ACGCCGGGGGTCGCGGGTTCGAGTCCCGTCCGCTCCGCCACTACTCAAGAAGCCCAGTCTAACGACTGGGCTTTTTTTCGTTTCCGGCACAGTACTCATTTCCCCTTACATCAACATCGCCATCATCCGATCATCGCCCCTGACGGAGGTTGCCGCTATAATGGCCGCCCTCAAGCAAGGTGGTGGTATGAAAGCAGAGTATCTACAGCGATTCGGGGGCATAGCCCGTCTTTATGGCCAGAGTGCGCTGCGCTCCTTCAGCCAGGCGAAAGTCTGTGTGGTCGGGATCGGTGGCGTCGGCTCCTGGACGGCCGAGGCGTTGGCTCGGGCCGGTATCAACCAGATCACCCTGATCGACATGGACGACATCTGCATCACCAACACCAATCGTCAGATCCATGCCATGCAGGGCACGGTCGGCCGTCTCAAGACGGAGGTGATGGCCGAGCGCATCCGTGCCATCAACCCGGATTGCGAGGTGATCGAGGTGGATGACTTCGTCACCGCCGACAACCTAGGCGAGCATATCAAGCGGGAGTTTGACTATGTGGTGGATGCCATCGACTCGGTCAAGGCCAAGGTGGCGCTGATTGCCTTCTGCAAGCGCAACAAGATCCCGGTAATCGTGGCCGGCGGTGCCGGCGGGCAGATGGACCCGACCCAGATCACCGTGGCGGATCTCGCCAAGACTATTCAAGACCCGTTGGCCGCCAAGGTGCGCTCCGACCTGCGCCGCTTGTACAACTTCAGCAAGAATCCGGCGCGCAAATTCGGGGTGGAGTGCGTCTTCTCAACCGAGCAGCTGAGTTATCCGGATGGTAATGGCGGCACTTGCCAGGCCAAGGCGGCCAGCGACGGCAATATGAAGATGGATTGCGCCTCCGGCTTCGGTGCCGTGACGCCGGTGACGGCCACCTTTGGCTTGGTTGCCGCGTCCCGGGTATTGAAGAAGATTGCCGAGCGGGGAGCCCGCGCCGAGAAAGAGGCCGGAAATGAAGACACAGGGTCGATTGGCGAAGTCTGATCGACCACTGTACAAGGTGGGTTAGGCAGCCTGCTCCCGGATTGCCAACACGATAGCTCTGAGCCCGTTGCCCCGTGACGGGCTCAAGTGTTTCTCAAGTCCCAGTTCGGTGAAATAGCCCTCCATGTCGAAGGACTGGATCGCTGCTACGGGTTGGTGGTTGAGCGCCGCCAGCACGATAACGATAAGGCCCCGCACGATGCGGGCATCGGAATCGCAGGCAAAGTGCCAGTTACCATCCTCGCCTTTCTCCCCTTTCAGCCAGGCCTGGCTTTCACATCCCTTGAGGCGAAATGCCTCCTGCTGCCATTCGCCGGGTAGCGCTGGCAACTGCTTGCCGAGCTGGATGATGAGCCGGTACTGGTTCTCCCAGCCGTGAGCGGCAGCAAACTGCTGGCGTATGGTGTCGGCGTTGGGCTCAAGGCCAATCTGGGTATAGCTTGCGAGGTCACTCATTCGGTTGTCTGCCTTAGAAGAAGTCACTGAGTTTGTGCAGGGCGGCCAGCAGGGCATCGACATCATCCCGATTGTTGTAGCAGGCCAGCGAGGCGCGCAGGGTACCGCCGATCCCTAAGCTCTCCATCAACGGCATGGCACAGTGATGGCCGACTCGCAGGGCGATCCCCTGCATATCGAGCAGGGTGGCGGCATCTTGCGGGTGAATGTCATCGAGCAGGAAAGAGACCGCACCGGCGCGTTGGCCGGGTTCGCCTATCAGACGCAGCCCCGGCACCTGTTGCAGGCCAGCGACCAGATAGTCGGTCAGTGTCTGCTCATGCTGGGCGAACCATTGCCGATCTTGCTTCATCACAAAGTCGATGGCGGCGGCGAGGCCGATAGCGCCAGCGATATGAGGGGTGCCCGCCTCGAACTTGAAGGGCAGGGTATTGAAGGTTGTGCCGCTGAAACTGACCCGATCGATCATCTCGCCACCGGCTTGCCAGGGCGGCATCCGCTCCAGTAGTTCGGTGCGGCCCCACAATACGCCGATGCCGGTCGGGCCATAGAGCTTGTGACCGGAGAAGGCGTAGAAGTCGCAACCTATGGCCTGCACATCCACCTCGAGATGAGCCACCGCCTGGGCTCCGTCGATCAGCGTCACGGCACCGACAGCCTTGGCCGCTGCCACCATCTCTTTGACTGGATTGACGGTGCCAAGGGCATTGGAGATGTGGGCCACGCTTACCAGTCGGGTCCGTGGCCCCAGCATGGCGTGATAGGCGGCCAGATCGAGATCGCCCCGCTCATCGAGCGGGATGACCCGGATCACCGCGCCGGTGCGTTGGGCGACCAGCTGCCAGGGGACGATGTTGGCGTGGTGCTCCAAGGTGCTGAGGATGATTTCCTCCCCCGCCTTGAGCTCGCTCATTCCCCAGCTCTGGGCCACCAGATTGATCGCTTCTGTGGTACCACGGGTCCAGATCACCTCGTGGCTGCGGGGTGCATTGATAAAGCGGGCAACCGTCTCGCGGGCGGCCTCGAAGGCGCGGGTGGCCCGGCCGCTCAGGGCATGGGCGGCGCGGTGCACGTTGGCATTGTCGGCCCGATAATAGTGCGCGATGGCATCCAGCACCATCTGGGGTTTCTGGGTGGTGGCGGCATTGTCCAGATAGACCAGAGGGTGGCCGTTGACCTCTTGTGCCAAGGCCGGAAACTGGCTGCGCAGCCGGGCGTGCTGTTGCTGGTTCATGCTCCCCTCATATCAGCTGGAAAAGTCGGCCATGATCCGGAAAATGGCGGTCAAACACAAGGCGCAGTGGCGGGATATTGCCTGCGGTTTCGGCTGCCTGCGGGATCTCTGTTACAATGCCGCCCCTCATCATAAGCCAAGAGATCCGGCCCATGAAGCTCAACCCCAATCAGAACGAAGCGGTCAAGTTTGTCTCCGGCCCTTGCCTGGTGCTGGCGGGTGCCGGATCGGGCAAGACCCGCGTCATCACCAACAAGATTGCCTATCTGGTACAGCAGTGCGGCTACAACGCACGCAACATAGCGGCGGTCACCTTTACCAACAAGGCGGCGCGGGAGATGAAGGAGCGGGTCGGTCAGACCCTGGGTCGCAAGGAGGCGCGGGGGCTGATGGTCTCCACCTTCCACACTCTGGGGCTTGAAATCATCCGCCGCGAGCACAAGAGCCTGAATCTCAAGGCCAACTTCTCCCTGTTTGATGACACCGATCAGCTGGCGCTGCTGAAGGAGCTGACCGAGGTGGAGCTCGACAACGACAAGGACAAGCTCTCGGCCCTCATCAGCCAGATCTCCAACTGGAAGAACGATCTCATCCTGCCGGCTCGTGCCATGCGCATCGCCCGCGGGCCGGAAGAGGTGCTGATGGCCCAGCTCTATGAGCGCTATCACCGCCAGATGGTGGCCTACAACGCGTTGGATTTCGACGACCTCATCGTAATGCCGACCCTGCTGCTCAAGAGCAACGAGGAGGTGCGCACCCGCTGGCAGAACAAGATCCGCTACCTGCTGGTCGATGAATACCAGGACACCAATACCAGCCAGTACGAACTGGTGAAGCAGATTGTCGGCGAGCGGGCCCGTTTTACCGTGGTGGGGGACGATGACCAGTCCATCTACTCCTGGCGCGGTGCCAAGCCGCAGAACCTGGTGCTGCTGAACGAGGATTTTCCCAGCCTCAAGCTCATCAAGCTGGAGCAAAACTACCGCTCCAAGCGGCGCATCCTCAAGTGTGCCAACATCCTGATCGCCAACAACCCCCACGTCTACGACAAGGCGCTCTTTTCCGAGCTGGACGAGGGGGTGAAGCTCAAGGTGCTGTTTGCCAAGAATGAGGAGCACGAGGCGGAGCGTATCGCCGCCGAGCTGATGGGCCACAAGTTCATGAACCGCACCCGGTTCAAAGACTACGCGATCCTCTATCGGGGCAACCATCAGTCGCGCATCTTCGAGAAGGCGCTGATGACCAACCGCATTCCCTACCGTATCTCGGGTGGCACCTCGTTTTTCTCCCGCACCGAGATCAAGGACATCATGGCCTATCTCAAGCTGCTGGTGAACCCGGATGAGGACACCGCCTTCCTGCGGGTGGTCAACTTGCCGCGCCGCGAGATCGGTCCCACCACGCTGGAGAAGCTGGGCCAATACGCCAACCAGCGCGGCAAAAGTCTGTTTGCAGCCAGCTTCGAGCTGGGGCTGGAGCAGCACCTCTCCGGGCGCGGTCTATCCGCCCTGCAGGCCTTCACCAACTGGCTGGTACGCCTTGGCGATCAGGCGCTGCGCGGCAATCCGGTGGAGGCGGTGCGGGACATGATCAAGGAGATCCACTACGAGGAGTGGCTCTACGAGACCTCTCCCAGCCCGAAGGCGGCAGAGATGCGGATGCAGAACGTCTCCACCCTTTACCGCTGGATCACCGAGATGCTGGAGGGAGATGAGCTGGAGGAAGCGATGACGTTGGCTCAGGTGGTTACCCGGCTCACCCTGCGTGACATGATGGAACGCAACGAGGGTGAGGACGAGGCTGATCAGGTGCAGCTGATGACTCTGCACGCCTCCAAGGGGCTGGAGTTTCCCTACGTCTACATGGTGGGCATGGAGGAGGGCTTGCTGCCCCACCAGACCAGCATCGACGAGGATAACGTGGAGGAGGAGCGGCGCCTCGCCTATGTGGGCATCACCCGGGCCCAGACCGAACTGACTTTTACCCTCTGCAAGGAGCGGCGCCAGTACGGCGAGTCGGTGCGGCCGGAACCGAGCCGCTTCCTGCTGGAGTTGCCGCAGGATGATCTGGAGTGGGAAAACCAGAAGAAGGTGACGGCCGAGGAGCGCCAGCAGAAGGGGCAGGTTGGGGTCGCCAACCTGAGAGCGCTGTTCAAGAAGGATTGAATGGTGGTTAGCCGCGCTCGTTCTTGGTCTGGGTGAGCAGAGGGGTGATATCGGCTCCGGGCATGGGCGGCGAGATATAGCGCCCCTGGCCCATCAGACAACCGAGATCGATCAGTTTCTGCAGTTGCTGCTGGTTTTCGATGCCTTCCACCACCAGGGTGAAGTCCAGATCCTGGCAGATGTCGCGCATGGCACGAATGAGGGCGAGATCCTTGGGTGACTGCAGCATGCGATGGGTGAAGCTGTCATCCACCTTGATGTAGTCCACCGGGAAGTGGAACAGGGCGTTGAGGGAAGAAAATCCGGTCCCAAAGTCATCCAGACTTATCTGGATACCCTTGGCTCTCAGTTCGTGCAAAGAGGTGAGGGCATCGGAGTCCTGCCGTGACAGCTCCCGCTCGTTGAACTCGAAGATCAGATAACCGGGGGCTATCCCCTCGGATTCGATGATTTCAACCAACTTCATTATCTGCTCATGACTGACCAGATGTTTGCCGGACAAGTTGATGGCCACCTTGAACTTGCTCTGGCCCGACAGCGGCAGCCACTCCTTCAATTGTTGGCAGGTGTGGCTCAGGATCTGGTAGTCAAGTTCCTGAATGAGACCGCACTGCTCCGCCAGCGGGATAAAGTCGAACGCATCCTTGAGCACTCCCTCTTCGGTGATCCAGCGGGCCATCACCTCCAGCCCGGTCAGCCGGCTGTCCTTGAGCCGGATCACCGGCTGGAAATAGGGGACGATGCGCCCTTCGCGTAGCGCTCTTGCCAGCATCTCTTCCGGCGAGGCCCAGGTCTGGACCGAGCACTCTTCCGAATAGCTGACGATACGACTGCGGCCGTTGCGTTTGGCCTGGTACATGGCCAAGTCGGCCTGATGAAGCAGCTGGCTGATGTCGGAGGTCTGTTCCGATACGCTGGCCACCCCCAGACTGACAGTGATGCCCAGCTCGTTGCCCATCAGTCGAAAAGGATAGGAGAGGCGGCTGATGATGCGGTTGAGTACCGGGCTGATATCCTCCTCGGTCTTGCTGTTGTCCAGATAGATGACGAATTCATCCCCGCCCAGCCTGGCCACCATGTCGTTTTGCCGAATGCAGGTCTGCAGGCGGCGGCTCATCTCCTTGAGCAACTGGTCACCGGCGCTGTGGCCCAGAGTGTCGTTGACCTGCTTGAAGTGGTCCACATCGATGAAGATCAGCGAAAAACCCGGCGACTTGTAGCGGTGAAAGTGGGTCATGGCATGGTTGAGGTGATTCATCAGCAGGGCCCGGTTGGGCAGCTGGGTCAGCGGATCGTGCAGGGCGTCAAACTGCAGCCGCCGTTCCAGCTCCTGATGCTGCTTGAGCTGCTTCTGTAGCCGGAGGTTGGTCTGACGCAACTGCTGCAGGCGCTGGTTGATGGAATCTTCCGAATTGATGTCGTGCAGCTGCTGGCGGATCCGCCTCAGCTCCAGCAGCAGGGTGAGCTGGCTGCGCAGGAAGTCGAGAAACAGCCGATCATCGGTTTCCAGCGGGTGCTGCAGGCTGATGAGAAAGTGGGCGAAGTACTGCTGCTGCAGGCGCAGCGGTTGGCTGTACCAGTAGAGCTGCTCCTTGTGCTGTTCCATGTTGTTGGTGCTGTGGCACAGCCCGGTGATGAACTCGTCGCTGTGGGGAGGCTGCTCCGGATAGATCTTCTCGAGCCGGTGGCTGTCGATGCGCACCAGCAGCATGTTCTGAATGGCCAGCATCTGGCGCAGGACTGCCTCGAGCTGGGAGAACAGCGCCTGACTGGGCAGGGTGTTGGCCAGCCGGATGATGCGGTTGATGCTCTCGATCTTCTTCTGCCAGTCAGGGTCTTTGCGGATGAGCGGTGAGGCCAGCTCCGACAGCTGGGAGCCTGCCTGGGTCTCGTTCAATCGCTTGGCCAGACACTCCAGCAACAGGCGCAGGGTTGGCAGCTCCTTGGGCTGACAGCAGGCCAGCAGCCACTGGACCTGACCATGCTCGACCGGCAGCGAACACCAGCCATCGGCTTCATCGAGCTGGGTCAGTTGATCTGTGATGCGCGACTCTTCCAGCCCTAGCTGCAACTTGAAGCTGTCGGAGATCTGGTATTCGCATACCCACTGCAGGCCGGCTTCCGACAAGCCGAGCATGCCGAAATGCTGCAGCGGGCAGAGCTGGTTCAGCTGCTGGATCAGGGTGTCGTAATCTTTGGAAGTGGCAGCGGAGGGGGCGGGGAAATCCATAATAGCGGAGACTAACGCCAGCAAGGGAGTCGAGTAATGGGGTGCTATTGGTTGCGCTGACATGAGTAACTCCCGGTTTGCCTACCCTACAAAGAGTAGCCGGAAGTCATCAGATTGAAAGGGCCGCAAATGCGGCCCTTTCAAACACTTAGAGCTTGTCGATCATGTAGTGAATGGCGTTTTCGATCTCTTCATCGCTACAGGTGGCGCAAGTTCCTCGTGGTGGCATCACACCTGTCTTGCCTGCGAAGCCGGCAATGGCGTGTTTCTTAAGTGTTTCAATGCCTTGGGCGATACGCGGTTCCCAGGCGGCCTTGTCGCCACGCTTGGGGGCACCGGCAATGCCGGCATCGTGGCAGGCGAAGCAGGCGCCCTTGAACACAGCTTCGCCGCCGCGCGGACCAGATGCCGCTGCCGCCGCAGGGGCTGCGCCTGCGGTCGCAATCCCTTCCAGATCCTTGGCGGTATAGACTTGACCGACAGGCTTGATCCGCTCGGCAATTGCCTCCGGTGACATATCATCGGCAGCAAGCACCACGCCGGACAAACTGGCGGCCGTCATCCCGACCGCCAGCAAATAGCTCAGTTTTTTCAACACGCTCATGTACTCCCAGCAGGCTTTTATTATCCCTAGAAAACGACTGGATTATAACCGAATAGTTACAGCCATTTAAACGCTTGTGTGTGAAGTGTTAAGCACTCTGCGTGCAAAGTTTTTTCGTCAGATCACAAACTGGCGAGGCTGGCCCGAAAAAAAGAAACCCGGTTTTCACCGGGTTTCATCTCATGGGCGGGCCGAAAGGCTTATTTATCCCAGCTGAGGATCACCTTGCCGGACTGGCCTGAGCGCATGGCATCGAACCCTTGCTGGAAGTCGTCGATGTGGAAGCGGTGGGTGATGATGGGGGAGAGATCCAGCCCGGACTGGATGAGGCTCGCCATCTTGTACCAGGTCTCGAACATCTCACGGCCATAGATCCCTTTGATAAACAGTCCCTTGAAGATCACCTTGCCCCAGTCGATGGCCATGGTAGCAGGGGGGATGCCGAGCATGGCGATTTTGCCGCCGTGGTTCATCTTGTCGATCATGTCCTGGAAGGCGCTGGGTACGCCGGACATCTCCAGCCCCACGTCGAACCCTTCGGTCATGCCAAGCTCGCTCATCACGTCGCTGAGCTGTTCCTTGGCTACGTTGACGGCGCGAGTGGCGCCCATCTTGCGGGCCAGCTCGAGCCGGTATTCGTTGACGTCGGTGATCACCACGTGGCGGGCACCCACGTGGCGGCAGACGGCGGCGGCCATGATGCCGATGGGACCGGCGCCGGTGATCAGCACGTCTTCACCGACCAAGTCGAAGGAGAGGGCGGTGTGCACCGCGTTGCCGAACGGATCGAAGATGGCGGCCAGTTCATCGGGGACGTTGTCCGGCAGCTTGAAGGCGTTGAAGGCCGGGATCACCAGATACTCGGCGAAGGCGCCGGGGCGGTTGACGCCCACGCCTATGGTGTTGCGGCACAGGTGGGTGCGGCCGGCACGGCAGTTGCGGCAGTGGCCGCAAGTGATGTGGCCTTCACCGGATACCCGGTCTCCGACCGCGAAGCCGCGCACTTCCTGGCCGATGGCGACCACTTCCCCGACGTATTCGTGGCCGACCACCATGGGCACCGGGATGGTCTTCTGTGACCATTCGTCCCAGCTGTAGATATGGATGTCGGTGCCACAGATGGCGGTCTTGCGGATCTTGATCAGCAGGTCGTTGTGGCCGAGTTCGGGGGCCGGTACGTCCGTCATCCAGATGCCGACTTCTTTGTGCAGTTTGGAGAGCGCTTTCATGGTTGTTCCTTCACGATGAATGCAGAAAGAAGGGGCGCCAGGCCCCTTGATTCAAATCAGATGATGTCGAGTTCGCGGCCGATGCGAATGAAGGCATCGATGGCCTTGTCCAGTTGCTCACGGGTATGGGCGGCTGACATCTGGGTGCGGATGCGGGCCTGGCCCTTGGGCACCACCGGGAAGGAGAAGCCCACCACGTAGATGCCGGCGGCCAGCATGCGGCTTGCCATCTCGGCGGCCAGTTTGGCGTCACCCAGCATCACCGGAATGATGGCGTGATCGGCCCCGGCCAGGGTGAAGCCGGCGGCGCTCATCCGCTCGCGGAAGTATTGGCTGTTCTCCTTGAGGCTGGAGCGCAGCGCATGCCCTTCGGCCAGCATGTCGATCACCTTGATGGTGGCGGCGACGATGGAGGGGGCCAGCGAGTTGGAGAAGAGATAGGGGCGGGAACGCTGGCGCAACCAGTCGATCACCTCCTTCTTGCCGGAGGTGTAACCACCGGAGGCGCCGCCGAGCGCTTTGCCCAGGGTGCCGGTGATGATGTCGACCCTGTCCATCACGCCACAGTATTCGTGGGTGCCGCGACCGTTCTCGCCGATGAAGCCGACGGCGTGGGAGTCGTCCACCATCACCAGGGCGTCGTATTTGTCGGCCAGATCGCAGATGGATTTGAGGTCGGCAATGACACCATCCATGGAGAAGACGCCGTCGGTGGCGATCAGCTTGAAGCGGGCGCCGTCGGCGTCAGCCTGCTTGAGCTGGGCTTCCAGCTCGGCCATGTCGTTGTTGGCATAGCGATAACGCTTGGCCTTGCACAGCCGAACCCCGTCGATGATGGAGGCGTGGTTGAGAGCATCGGAGATGATGGCGTCTTCGGTACCGAACAGGGTTTCGAACAGACCGCCATTGGCATCGAAGCAGGAGGAGTAAAGAATGGTGTCTTCGGTGCCGAGGAAACCCGATAGTTTCTGCTCCAGCTCCTTGTGCTGATCCTGGGTGCCGCAGATGAAACGGACTGAGGCCATGCCGAAGCCGTGGCTGTCCAGCCCCTGATGAGCCGCTGCGATCAGGTCAGGGTGGTTGGCCAACCCCAGATAGTTGTTGGCACAGAAGTTCAGCACCTGCTCGCCACCCACCGCAATCCGGGCCTGCTGGGCCGAGGTGATGACGCGCTCCTGCTTGTACAACCCTTCAGCCTGCACCTGCTCAAGCTGCTCGGTCAGGTGACGATAGAATCCGTTAGACATCCTCGATCCTTATTGGCTATTTCAGCTGATTATCAACAATGGGCAGTATTTTACTGCAATCTGTTGCGGTGAATTCAAATGATTGTGCTGACATTCAACAATTGTGAAACAGATCTCACCCGGCTGGTTGGGCCAGTTGACGATAGTGCTGCTCCAGCTGGCGGATCTGGTCGGCCACCTGGGGCTGCACATAGGGGCGCAGCAGGAACAGTACCCGCAAGACGCCCTGATAGAGCAACGGCTTGGTGATACGGGTATTGGGGGCCTGGGCAATCTGGAACGGGATCCAGCAGGTGACCACCATCTTGATGGTCTGGCCCAGATCCGGCAGGTCCTCGTCGCTGACATTTATGATGCCGCCCTCGCGCAGGCTTCTGAGCAGTGCCACCACGGCGGCGCGCAACTGCTCCTGGGCCTTGAGGTATTTTTGCTGCAGCGGCTCATCGCGGCTGAGGATGTCCGGCAGATTGGCGTAGAAGAAGCGGAACTGCCACATCAGATAGAAGATGGCATCCAGATAGCCCATCAGGTTTTCCAGCTTGATCTCGTCGCTGCGCGCCGGGGTGAAGCTCTCGCTCAGGTGGCGGGCGTACTGGTCGAAGATGGAGTGGATGATGTCTTCTTTATTACGGAAGTGGTAATAGAGGTTGCCCGGGCTGATGCCCAGATGGGCGGCAATGTGGTTGGTGGTGATGTTGCGCTCACCCTGATCGTTGAACAGCTCGGTGGCGCTGTGAATGATCCTGTCTCTGGTTTTCATCGCTGTTCCCTCTGCCGGGCCCCTAGCCGGTGAAATCGTCAAGGTCGAATCCCCTTGCGGCCCGTGATAAACTTTTCGGCAATTTCAAATTGGCTCACTATACACAGCTTTAACAGGCAGTCACACGTGGCCATCAACGTACGCGAGGCAAACTCCATGATCGTAGTAACTGGCGGTGCTGGCTTTATCGGCAGCAATCTGGTCAAGCAGCTGAACGCTCAAGGACGGACCGATGTGGTGGTCATCGATGACCTGACCGACGGCACCAAGTTCGTCAATCTGGTCGATCTGACCATTGCCGATTACATGGATAAGGATGAGTTCCAGGCGCGGATCGTTTCCGGCGACGAATTTGAAGAGTGGGATGGCGGCATCGAGGTTATCTTCCACGAAGGTGCCTGCTCCGCCACCACAGAGTGGAACGGCAAGTTCATCATGGAGGTCAACTACGAGTACTCCAAGGATCTGTTCCACTACTGCATCGAGCGGGAAATTCCGTTCATCTATGCCTCTTCTGCCGCAACCTATGGCGGCCGCAACGACAACTTCATCGAAGATCCGAAGTTCGAGCAACCGCTCAACGTCTACGGCTACTCCAAGCAGCTGTTCGACCAGTACGTGCGTCGCTGGATGCCGGAGATCAACTCCCAGGTGGTTGGCCTCAAGTACTTCAACGTCTATGGCCCGCGCGAGCAGCACAAGGGCTCCATGGCCTCGGTTGCCTTCCACCTCAATACCCAGGTGAAGAAGGGCGAGAATCCCAAGCTGTTCGAAGGCTGCGACGGTTTCCCCAACGGCGGTCAGATGCGCGATTTCATCTATGTCGATGACGTCTGCAAGGTGAACCTCTGGTTCTGGCAGAATCCGCAGCACTCTGGCATCTTCAACTGCGGTACCGGCCGGGCCGAACCGTTCCAGAACGTGGCCGAAGCGGTGATCAAGCATCATCAAAAGGGTTCTATTGAGTACATTCCCTTCCCGGATCACCTCAAGGGTCGCTATCAGAGCTTCACCCAGGCAGACATGACCAAGCTGCGCGGCGTCGGTTATGACGCCGAGTTCAAAACCGTGGCCGAAGGGGTCGCGGACTATATGGCGTGGCTCAACCGTTAACGGGTGAGCTTTACACCGCCATATGCAGACAAGCCGGAAGCAGGCCATACCTGCTTCCGGCTCTGTTGTTTGTCAGGGTTTTTCTCAGTCTCTACCGGGTAACCACGCAATGAACATATTGATGGCACTCTCCCAGCTCGAAGTGACGGGCGCTGAGGTCTATGCCACCACGGTCGGTAACGAACTGACCCGGCGTGGCCACCAGGTTTTCTATGTCTCGGACACCCTGACCAAGCCCACTCTGGGTGAGGTGTTCAAGCTGCGATTCAACAAGCGCAGCATTCTGCGCCGCTTCTGGCACGTCTTCTACCTCATCTATCTGATCAAGAGACACCATATCCAGCTGGTGCATGCCCACTCCCGCGCCTCTGGCTGGAGCAGCTATGTGGCCTGCAAGCTGACCGGCACCCCCATGATCACCACGGTGCACGGCCGCCAGCCGGTACATGCCTCCCGCAAGGCCTTCCATGCTCTCGGCTTTCGAGCTGTGGCGGTGTGCGAGGATATCGCCCACCAGATCATCGACAATCTGGGGGTGGATCCGGCCATCGTGCAGGTGCTGCGCAACGGCATCGAAACCGACAAGTTCCAGCCTGTGCATGCCCCGATCAATGCCAGGCCGGTGATCGCCATCGTAGGCCGGCTGAGCGGCCCCAAGGGTGAGCTCTGCTATCGGTTGCTGGATGAGGTGCTGGATCTGGATGCCTGCCAGGTGAAGGTGGTGAGCGGCAGCCAGCTGCCTGCGCGTTTCCAGCGTTTTCAGGAGCGGGTCGATTTCGTCGGCTACGTGGAGGATGTCCCTGCGCTGATGGCGCAATGTGATCTGGTGATCGGTGCCGGTCGGGTGGCGATGGAGGCCTTGCTCTGCGGCCGACCCGCCTTTGCCATCGGTGAAGCCAAGGCCATCGGGCTGGTGACCGAGCACAATCTGGATGAGGCGCTGGCCAGCAATTTCGGCGATATCGGCCCCCAGGATCTGGCGATCGATTTTGCCGCACTGAAGGCGCAGATTGCCCCGGCCCTGGCCAGTGGCACAGTTTCAGACACAATTCGTCAACGCATTCAGGCCGAATATGGCTTGGCGGGGGTCGTCTCCGGCCTGGAATCCATTTATCAGGATGCCGTGGTCGAGACCCTGCGCCGCGAGATGCCGGTCATCATGTATCACCGCTTCATCGAGCATGACAGCGAGAAGGGAGTGCACGGCACCTGGATGCCGATCGCCATGTTCGAGAAGCACCTGCGCCTGCTGAAGTGGTTGGGTTATGAGACCCTGACGTTCCGCGATCTGGCGGACAAGGGCTTCATTCACCGGCTGCAGTATGGCAAGAAATACCTGATGATCACCGCCGACGACGGCTATCAGGACAACCTGACCCGCATGCTGCCGCTGCTGGAAAAATATGGTTACAAAGCCGTGGTATACGTGGTCACGGGGGAAGGTTATAACCGTTGGGATGTGGAGCATGCGAGCAATCCAGACACCAGGGTGGACTTGATGAATGGCGAGCAGCTCAAGGCGCTGACGGCCTCCGGCCATGTTGAGATCGGCGGGCATACCCTGACCCACCCCAGGTTGAGCAAGCTTGCACCCGAGCAGCAAGCTCATGAAATAAGAGAAAATAAACGGCAACTTGAGGCTTTGCTCGGCCACCCTCTGCTGTCGTTCGCCTACCCTTATGGGGATATGGATGAGAGTGCAAAGGCGCAGGCGATGGCGGCGGGCTACCGTTTTGCGGTTGCCACCAACAGCGGGCCCAGAGCCATGCACCAGGACCCTTTCCGGATCCGCCGCATCGCCATTTTCCCGCGTACCGATGTGTTTGGCCTGTGGCGCAAAATCCGGGGTAACTATGTCTTCAGGAAGTCTTGATTGATGCTCAGCAGAAGCCTTGCCTTGCTCGATAGAACAACCACAGCCCTGTTTGCGCTGACCATTATATTCTCCTTTTGCGGCCTGTTTCTGGTCCCTTTCGGCCAGAGCATTCAATCCAATCTGCTGGCCGTGACCGGCATATTCGGTTTGTTGAATTACTTTGTCGGCAAACAGCGGGATGTGGGGCTCAAAGACCGGCGCATTCTCTGGGGGCTGCTGGTCTATGCCGTGATGATCTTCGTCAACCGGTTGATCCACGGTGATCAATACGGAGTCATGCGCGGGCTGTTTTATGTCGTCGTTTTTGCGCTGATGATGCCGCGCAAGCCGATCCTGTTGATGCTGGGTTATCTGGCCATCGTGTTGGGTGGGATGGGTATCGGACTACTCAGTTTCTGGCAGTATCATCACGGGATTGTCAGGGTGGAAGGTTTCACTAATGCCATTCTCTTTTCGCAGGCCGCATTGGCTCTGGTTATTCTCAACTGGTTTATCTTTCAGCAAAATCACCTCTCGGCTTGGTTGAGATGTGGTGCTTTGGCTGGTTTGAGTGTGTCCCTGTTTGCTTTGTATCTCTCCCAGAGTAGGGGGGTCTGGCTCGCTTTCGGGGTTATTCTTGCCTATGTCATCTGTTACAAGGCCTACTTCAAACCGTGGAAATACATCGCGGTAGCCATATTGTGTACGGCCACGACGGGCGCCATTTATCAGACCAACCAGCTGGTTCAGGTTCGGGTTGCTGAAGCTGTGTCGGATCTCAACTCGGCAGAAAAAGGCTCTTATGAATCATCTTGGGGGCTGCGCGTGATTGCCTGGCAGAGTGCCTGGCTGGGTTTTCTGGATTCTCCTGTCATCGGGGTCGGTACCGATGGGTTTGATGAACTGAAACGAAAACAGGTCAATGAACATCAGATTTCCCAACTGATTTTTCATCCTTCGCTGGCTCACTCCCATAACCAATACATGCAGAACTTGGTGATCCGGGGTGGCATCGGTTTTGTTGCGCTGCTGGTTTTTCTGGTTTCGCCGCTCTATCTGGCGGCGAACAATATAAGCAGGATTTCTGCGGGTGTGCTGGTTCCCCTCGCATTTGCAGTTAACTCCCTAAGTGATGTGCCGTTTGAGCATCAAGGGGTGCTCTATCTGTACACACTCAGCCTGGTTTTCATCTGGTTTGTCCATGAGTCTAAAAAGGATACCTGCACGTCATGATTCCGGTTTTTGTCATCAGTTTGGCTCGCAGCGTTGAGCGACGGGCGATGGTTGTCCAGCAGATGGCGCATCTGGGCATAGATTTCGAGTTTGTAGATGCAACTGACGGGAAGGCGCTGAGCAGTGCCGAGCTGGCCAAGGTGGATTTGGAGCTGGCCAAAGAGGTGTGTGGTCATGAACTGAGTTTTGGCGAGGTTGGCTGTGCCATGAGCCATATCCGAGTTTATGAGCGCATCGTCGCCGAAGGCATTGAGCGGTGCGTGGTGCTCGAAGATGACATCTACCTGCACATGCACAGCAAGGCCATCATCGAGACGATAGTGCGCTCCTGCCAGTCCGAGATCGTCTTCCTGCATCATGGCAAAGCCAAGCGCTGGCCATTCCTGTCATCCCTGCCCGGTGGCTACCGGCTTGCCAGGTACCTGACGCCCAGTCGCTCCTCCAAACGAGGGGTACTCTCTACCGCTGGGTATGTGCTGACCCTAGCCGGGGCGAAAAAATTATTGCAGTGCGCCTACCCGCTGCGGATGCCCTCCGATTATCTGACCGGCCGGTTGCAGCTCAACGGCCTGTCTGCCTCCGGGGTGGAGCCCTGCTGTCTGGATGTGGATCTGTTCACCACCACCATAGATGACAGAGCCTACGGTCACTATCTGAAATAGCGCAGGGCGTGCCGATGGTGGCTGTTGGTCAGCCCTGTCAGTCTTGCCGACGCTGCGGGCCATACAAGCTGGATAACCCATGAATTTCAAGAAGTTGCTTACCCACTCCATTGCCAGATGGCTGATCGGCAGAGCGCCTGACGCCGCCCCATGCCCCGCCGGGGCGAAGGTGAAGAGGGTGCTGGTGGTCGGTTATGACGCCATCGGCGATTTCATTCTCACCCTGCCCGCCATTGCCCGGCTCAGGGAGATCTACCCCGCGGCGCGCCTCGAGCTGGTGTGCAGCCAGCGCAACCAGCTACTGGCTGCGTCGGTCGCCGGGATCGATGAGTGTCACGTGATCACCCTGAACGACACCCTGTGGCCGGCGAGCATGTGGTGCAAGCTGCGTGAACTCAGGCAACGGCAGTATGACCTGGTGATCAATCTGTTTGACGAGCCCGACGATATTGCCATGGCCAAGTTGCTGTTGCTGGCCAACGGGCGCTTGCAGTCGCTGCCCCTGCGCTTCAAGAGTGAAGGGCAGCAGAAGTTGCTGCCGCTGTTCAACCAGAAGGCCACCATAGTGTCGTCACGCCCAGTCAGGGATCACTTCGTCTATCGCATGCTCAGCATGGCAGGCGATGCGGCTGGCGTGCCCGCCACGGTACCGTCACCTTGCAATGAGCAGCTCGATACCCGCGTATATGGCCGCTATCTGCTGGTCAACCTGACGGGCAGCCAGGTCGGCAACTCGATGACGGAGGCGCAGATCGACGGGATCTTGGCTCAGTTGCCGACCTATCAGGGGATCTCCTACCTGGTATTCTCCAGGCAACCTGTGGCATGCCCGCGGCAGGACATGAGAGTGCTGTTTCCCGACACCATTCTCGATGCCGCCAAGATCATCAAGGATGCGCGAGGGGTCATCTCGACCGATACCTCCATCATCCATATCTCCTCTTCCTTCGGGGTGCCCACCCTGGTGCTGATGAACAACGAGCGCTGGCGCGATGCCTTCATTCCGCTGGCGGGTCGCAATATCATCCTGCGCTCGACCACGGACAAGCTGGCGGCCCTGTCACCGGCGGAGATCAGCCGCCAGGTCGATGCCCTGATGGAGCTCTAGTCCCGTCAGCCTGTTATCATCCTTTTTCCAACTCAACGGCCCTTCTGGTGGATTCATGTCATTAATCAACGATCTGCAACTCCAGCGTGACATTCTTCGGCGCAAGCTGGGGCAGCTGCTGTTCGATCGCAAACGGCCGGCCCCGCTGCATGAGCGAAAGGGGAAGATAGTGTTGCTGCGCTGGGATGCCAAGCTGGGGGATGCCATCGTCTCGTCCTGGGTGGCCCGTGAAATCAAGCGCGCCAGCCCGGAGCGGGAAGTGTGGATCGTCACGACTGCGGCCATGGCTCCCCTGTTTCGCGATCATTTCGGCATGGACAAGGTGATAGAGGTGCCCAAGCGGCCTGGCTATGGTCAGCTCAAGCGGTTGGCACACTCGCTGGGGGAGGTGGAGTGTCTGGTGCACTTTGGCAAGATGCTGAAAATGAAGGACATCTACTTCATCAGTCAGGTGAGGGCGGATTGGGTCGCCGGCATGGACGATGCTCTGCAGGCGGTCAACCTCAAGCTGGGCAAGGCCTCCGGCGGCATGCACTTCTCCGACAAGTTTGCCCTGCTGTTGCAACGGCTCGGCGTGACCAATCCGGACCAGCAATACATAGTTCCGACCATGAGCCCGCCCGAGGCGCTGGCCAGCTGGTGGCCGGCAGAGCCGGTCCTCTGTTTCAACCCGTACGGCAGTGGCAGCTCTCGCCGTTTGCGGCCCGAGCTTATCAGCCAGATGATTGAGCAGATGCTGGCGGCTGGCTCTTGCGCCATCTGTCTGCTCTATCCGCCGGGTATGGAGGAGGAGGTGGCCGGGATCCGGGCCGGCTTGAGCCAACCGGAACGCCTGCTGCTGTCACCGGATGCGCCTTCGCTGGCCGGGCTGTTCGCCCAGCTGCGTCAGTGTCAGGGGCTGATCTCGGTGGACACGGCGACGGTGCACATCGCCGCCGGGTTGCACAAGCCGATTCTTGGCCTCTACAACCCGGACATAGGTGGCGGCAACGAAAACTTCCTGGAGTGGCACCCCAACTCCCCGTCAGCCACCGTGCTGTTCTCGACCAATACCCGGGAGCAGGATATCAACTCCCTCGATATGGCCGAATTCGAGCGTACTTTCAGGGCGTGGCTGCTTGCCAACCAGGCAGCGCTGTCAGCCGTTCAATCACCAGCTCGGGCGTGATGGCGCGCAGCAGGGCTTCGTCGATGAAGTCTTTTTCTGCGTTTTGCGGCAGCTGGAAGCCTGGCCCCTTGGCATCGAACACATCGATGGCCTGATAGCGGGGGTGGTTGACCGGGTTGGCGATGATCTTGTCGCCACCGGGGGCCACTATGGTCAGCAGGGGCAGGTCGATGGCCTGCGCCATGTGACGGGGGCCGGTGTCATTGCCGACAAACAGCCGGCAGTGGGTGAACAGCCCCACCAGCTCTCGTACCGAGCGGGTCTTGATGTGGTCGAAGACGCTGGCCTGCAGGGCGGTGGGCAGCAGCGGTTTCAGGCCGCGGTTGTAGTCCTCTTCCCCCGGCCCGCAGTAGATCAAAATCTGGGCATTGTGCTGCTCGATGAGCCACTGGGCGACCTTGGCGAAGCAGTCGATGGGCCAGCGCTTGTAGTGCCCGAGCGAGTTGACGCCCATGGCGATCAGCGGGCGGTTCAGGTCGACGCCGGCGGCCAGCAGGGCATCCCTTCCTTGTTGCTTCTCTTCTTCACTCAGCCAGAGGTAGTAGTTGCGATCCTCGCTGGTCAGCTTGAGCGGCTTGAGCAGCGAGAAGCGGTCGTCGACCAGGGTGCTGTTGCCCTGGAACTCCGTGTCCTTGCGAAAACGCACGATGCGGTTGTGGCCGAGTCGCCAGGGGAAGGAGTCAAACCCGATGCGCAGGCGGGCGCCGGAGAAGAGGCAGCTGAGCAGGCCGATCATCTGGCCTTGGCTGTTGACCACCACATCGTAGCGTTCGCGGCGAATGGCCAGCAGCAGATCCTTCATGTAGCGCCACTCGTTGCGCCTGGCCTTCTCGATGATGATGAGCCGATCGATATTGGGATTGCCCTGCGCCATACCCGCGCAATAATCCATGACCAGATAGTGAACCTCGCCGCTTGGGTCATTCTGCTTGAGGTTGTTGCACAGCGCGGTGGAGATCAGCACATCCCCTATCTGTTTGGTTTGAACTACAAGGTATTTCATAAGGCAGGCCTCAACAGAGGTCATGGTTGATCGTCAGCGTGACAGCATACCCCACAAGTGAGTCAGATGCTGTCGGTGCGGCGTGAAAATCCGATCTGGCGCAAGCCGGCAACCCGCCACATCACGGACGCATAAAAAGAAAAGCCATTGTGACAATGGCTTTTCTGCTGTTTAGAAGGTGAAGGAGGTGGATAGCTGGAAGGTGCGTGGCGCCCCCAGGCCGCCGGAGAGGCCACTGCCGTCACCACCAGACCAGGAACCGATCCAGTAGTCGCGACCGGTGAGGTTCTGGACTGCAGCCCGCACGGTCAATGCGTGATCGGCGATCCGCATGGTGTAGCGGGCCCCCAGGTCGAAAGTGGTGTAGGAGGGCAGTGAGAGACGGTTGTCGTCGGTAACGAAGCGCTCGCCGATGAACTGGGTGTTGCCGGTCAGGGTCAGCCCCGGCACGGCGGTCAGATCGTACTCGGCACCGAGCTTGGCCATCCACTTGGGTACTCCCGTCGCCTGGTGGCCGACGTTGCTTTCGTTGAGCGCCTTGGTCAGCTCAGCCTGGGTGTAGGAGGCCCCGCCCAGCAGGCGCAACTCGGGGGTGAGTTCACCGAACAGATCCCACTCGATGCCGCGGTTGCGCTGCTCCCCGTAGACCCCGTAGATGTTTGACGTCGGGTCTGTGTAGGCGCTCGGCTTGGCGATCTGGAACAGGCTCAGGGTATGGGCGAAGTGGCCCAGATCCAGCTTGGCACCAACCTCATACTGCTTGGTCTGGTAGGGCTTCATGATCTCGCCGGCATTGCTGGCGGTGTTGGGTGCCGCCCCCCCCTGGCTCAGCCCTTCGATGTAGTTGGAGTAGAGGGCGAGATCGTCACGCACCTTGACCATCAGGGTGGTGGCGGGTGAGAGCCTGCTCTCGTCATAGTGGGCGGTCTGGGCACCCGCTCCGTTGAGATTGCTGCTTTCGACCCTCTGACCACGGGCCCCCAGGGTCCACTGCAGGTCGCCATCCAGGAAGGAGAGGGTATCGACCAGTGCCAGGCTCTCCAGGGTCGCCTCGCTGCGCGAGGTGACGGCACCGTACCCGGCGAGATCCGGGGCAGACCCGAAGTCCAGCCGGTCGTAGTTGGTCATGGCGTGGTTGAAGAACATCTTGTCCTTGAAGCTCAGCTCCGAGGTGTAACGTGTCGCCGCCAGAGACCAGGCGTGATCGACCGGTCCTGTGCCAAAGGTGCCGCGCAGGCCCGCCTCGCCCGAGCGCTGGGTGCCGTCCCGTTCGGAACGGATTGCCATGGCATTGATGTCGCCCGCGTCGTTGAGCAGAGTGTTGCGGGTGATGAGGGCACTGTAGCCACCGTCACGCTGGCCCCAGGCGGCAAAAGCGGTGAGGTTGTCGGTCAGGTCATACTCGGTGCGCAGTACGACGACCTTGGTGTCATTGACGGTATAGGCCCAGGCTGGCGCCAGGGAGTAGTCACCGCGTTTGGGGATCGGCAGTTCGGTCACCTGGCTGGAGACCGAGAAGATGCCGAAGTAGTTCACGCCGTCCACCCGCTCGTGTTGACGATAGAGATCGACCGAGGTCCGGGCCCGTTCACCGCGCCAGTCCAGGCCGACTGACGTCAGTTCCATCTCATGTTGCTGGTCGTTGACGGCAGTATTCCCGTCCCGGTAGACGCCGTTGAAGCGCACCCCCCATTGTTGTTCGTCGCCGAAGCGGCGGCCCAGATCCAGGTGTACGCCGCCAAGGCTGTCCGACTCGTAACCGGCGGTCACCTTGGCAAGCGGGGTCTTGCCGGCGCGCTTGGGCACGATATTGATGTTGCCGCCCACGCTGCCATCCGGCGGCATGCCGTTGAGCAGCACCGAGGGGCCTTTGAGAACGTCGACCCGCTCGGCCATCTCGGTGGAGCTGCGCATGTTCGGCGCCATGCCGATCAGGCCGTTGAAGGTAATGTCGTTGGCATTGGTGTTGAAGCCGCGGATATAGAAGGTTTCGAACACGCTGCGCTTGCTCGGCACATAGACGGAAGGGTTGGTGGCACCGGCCACTGCGCCGATATCCTGGGCCTGGCGATCTTCGATGTACTCCTCGGTGTAGCTCACCGTGTTGAACGGGGTTTCCAGGAAGGGTTTGTTGCCGAGTAGGCCGACCCGGTTGTCGGCGGCGACCTGGCCACCAGCATAGGCCTTGCGACCCTCCACCACGACGACCTCGTCGGGACGGGGGGCGGCGTCTTCACGGGGAGCCGGGGCGGCCCAGGCGCTGCCCAGTGGCAGGGCGGCCAATACGGCCAGCGTCAGACGAGAGAGTCCGTGGCGCGGCACGGCGAGAGGGGATGAGGGCAATGTCTGCATGCAGGATTCCTTTCAGGGTGAGGAGTGCGTTTTTGTCTCCTTATGCTTTCCGGATGACCCTCTGAAATCCTCAAATAAAAATGACTCTCATTTGCGTGTTTGTGCCCGGCGCGGGCCGGGCATGGAGGATCAACTGCGATAGGCGGCCATCACCTCGTCGGCGATGCGGTTCAGGCAGGTGAAGCTGGCGGTGCAGAGATACCAGGTTTCAGGATCGACGAAGCGCACCTTGTCGCTGCGCCACGCCTTGGTCTGGCGCAGCAGCGGGTTGTCCAGGGTGCTCGCGTCGAGGGCGGTGCGTCGCTCCATCACGGCGGTGCGGTCGATGACGAACAGGATGTCCGGGTCGGCCTGCTGGATGAATTCGTTGGAGATGGGTTGGCCGTGCAGGCCGGTGTCCCGCTCCGGGCCTGCTGGTTTGACCCCCAGGGTGTCGAACACGAAACCGTAGCGGGAGTGGGTGCCATAGGCGGTAAAGGCGCCGTTGTTGTGCAGCACGATCAGCGCTTTTTCCGGGCGATCCCGCGTCAGCGCCTGCACCTCGGCGATCTTGGCGTCCATCTGCTGTACCTTCTCTTTGGCCAGCGCCTCCTGGCCGAGCAGGGCGCCGAGGGTGAGCAGGTGGGCCTTGGCAGTCTCCAGGGTGTGCCCGTCTTGGTTGGTCATGTCGATGTCATAGTGCAGGGTCGGGGCTATCTGGCTCAGTGCCTCGTAGCTTTGAGCCTGCAGGGGGGAGATGAGGATAAGATCCGGCTTGAGTTTGTGCAGTCGCTCCAGGTTGGGCTGGATGGTGGTACCCACGTCCATCACGGCTGGATTGTCCCGGTAACGTTGCAGGAAGTGAGCCACATAATCTTTGGCGATGCCCGCCACCGGTGCCTGCAGCTGATCAAGGGTATCAAGCTCGCTCATGTCAAAGGCCACCACCCGCTTGAGGGGGGTGACGACCCGGGTGGTGCCGAGCTGGTGGGCCACGGTGACCACAGTGTCGGCGGCCCCGGTGGTGGCCTGCTCCTCAGGGGTATCGCACCCGGTCAGGCCGGTGATGGCGGCCAGCAGTACGGCGGTGAGCGTGTTGATCCTCATAACAATTCTCCAGACGGGGTTGGGTTGAAGTAGTTGCAGAGCAGGCCGCGGTCGCTCGGCAGGATGTCAAAGCGAAGGTCGTAGAGTGCCTCGAGCCGGGCCGGGGTAACCATCCGCGCTACCGGGCCGCTGTCCACCAGCGCGCCTCCTTTCATGGCGACGATGTGATCGGAATAGTTGGCGGCGAAGTTGATGTCGTGGACCACCAGGATCACGGTGCACCCCTGCTCGTCGCAGAGACGGCGGATTGCCTGCATCAGGTGCACCGCATGCTTCATGTCGAGGTTGTTGAGTGGTTCGTCGAGCAGCAGGCAGTCGGTCTGCTGGGCAATGGTCATGGCGAGGTAGGCCAGCTGCCGCTGCCCGCCGCTCAGTTCGTCTAGATAGGACCTGCGCAGGGGGGCGAGGGAGAGAAAGTCGATGGCCTCGTCGACCGCGATGCGGTCGTCCCGGGTCAGGTTGCCCTGACTGTAGGGGAAGCGGCCGAAGGCGACCAGTTCGTCGACTGTCAGCCGCAACCCCACGTCCGGCGACTGGCGCAGGGTGGCGACCCGCTTGGCATAGTCACGGGCGGTGAAGCGGTGGAGGTCGGTACCTCCCAGGCATATTCGCCCCTGGCTGATGGGCAGCAGGCGGGCCATCGCCATCAGCAGGGTGCTCTTGCCTGCGCCGTTGGGGCCGATCAGCGAGGTGACCCGGCCGGCCGGGAAATCGACTGTGATGTCGCGCAGGACGGCGCGATCGCCGTAGCGCTGGTGAACCTGTTCGAGGGAGATCATGGCGATCCTCTGGTTTTGACCATCAGGGCGAGGAAGTAGCTGCCGCACACCAGGTTGATGAGGATGCTGACCGTGGTGCGGTAGTTGAAGATCTGCTCCACCAGGAACTGGGCCAGGAGGAAGATGGCGATGGCGATGGCGCAGCCGAGCGGCAGGATGATTCGGTGGCGGAAGGTGCGCGCCAGGACATAGGTGATGTTGGCCACGAACACCCCCATGAAGGCGGTGGGGCCGACCAGGCTGGTGGAGACTGCCACCAGCACGGCGATGAGCGCCAGGTGCAGGCGTACCGCGCGCCGGTAATCCACGCCGAGCGAGCTGGCCTGCTCGCGCCCGAGCGTCAGCACGTCGAGCTCGGCCTGGCGGCGTGCGATGACGAAACAGACCAGGGCGACCAGGCCGCCCCCCATCAGCAGCTCCAGCGGCTGGGCCCGGTTGAACGAGGCGTAACTGAACCCCTGCAGGATGGCGAACTCCCCCGGGCTGGTCTTGAGCTGGACAAACTGGATCAGGGTGCCAAACACCATGGTCAGGACCAGCCCCGCCAGCAGCAGCTGGAACAGGTCGGTCTGTCCGGGCCGAAACAACCAGCGGTGAATGATGGCCGAGTACCCCAGCATCAGCAGCAGCGACAACATGCCGTTCTCTTCACGCCCGAGCAACAGCAGGCTCTGGCTACCGAGCAGCAGTACCAGCAGGGCTTGCAGCAGCAAGTAGACAGCTTCATATCCCATGATGGCGGGGGTCAGGATGCGATTGCCCGCCAGCGTCTGGAAGCTGATGGCCGAGACCGCGATGCAGACACCGGCCAGCGTGATGGCGGCCAGGCGCAGCAGCCGTTGGGGGATGATGTAGCCGGTGTCGAGATCTGACCCGAACAGCACAAAGGTGGCGGCGAGCAGGATCACCAGCCCCCAGACCCCGTAACGCGTCAGCGTCTCTCTCATCGCCGCCTCCTGAGGATCAGCAGCAGAAACAGCACGCCGCCGAGGCTGCCGGCGGTGAGGCCGATGGGCACTTCGAAAGGATGGATCAGCAGCCGGCTCAGCAGGTCGCACGCCAGCAGCAGCAGGGCACCGTAGAGGGCCACCAGCGGCAGAGTCTTTCTCAGGTGCTGGCCGTGGCGCAGCACCACCAGATTGGGAACAACCAGCCCGACGAAGGGGATGGCGCCGACCGTGATGACGGTGGCTGCCACGGTAACTGCCACCAGCAGCAGACCCAGGGTGGCGGTGGCCGAGTAACCGAGCCCCAGGCTGGCGGCAGCTTCCTCCCCCATGCCCAGCACGGTGAAGCGGTGGGCGTAAAGATAGGTCAGCAGCGTGATGGGCAGGATGAGGTAGATGATCTCGTAGTTGCCCTCGACCACCTTGGAAAAATCCCCCAGCATCCAGCCCTGGATGCTCTGCAGGATGTTGTGCTGGTAGGCGTAGAACTCGGCGATGGCGCTCAGCACGCTGCCATACATGAGCCCGATCACCGGGATCAGTACGGTATTCTTGAAGCGGATGCGGCGCACGATGACGATGAACAGCAGACTGGCGGCAAAGCAGAAGGCGAGCGCCACCAGCATGCGACCCGTCGTGCCGGCGGCGGGCAGCTGGGTCAGGGCGATCAGGATGCCGAGCTTGGCGGCGTCGAGCCCACCGGAAGTGGCTGGCTCCACAAAGCGGTTCTGCACTATCTGCTGCAGGATGACGCCGGCCACCGCCAGCCCGGCGCCGGTCAACAGTACAGCCGCCAGCCGCGGCAGGCGACTGGCGGTGAGGGTGAGCAGGCCATCCCCGGCGAAGAGATCCGCCAGCGGGAGAGGGCGCGCCCCGATCAGCAGCGAGATCGCGGCCAATGCCAGCAGGGTCACCGGCAGCAGGATCCGTTTCACGCGTCGGCACCGGTCAGGCGCCATCCCTTGGCGCTGGCGCGCTGTGCCAGGAAGTGGGCGTAGCGCCCCGGCTGGCGGCTCAGGGTATCGTGGGGGCCCTGTTCGCACACCATGCCATCGTCGAGTACCACTATCTGATCGGCCATGGCCACGGTGGAGAGCTGGTGGGCGATGACGATCAGGGTGCGTTTGCCTCGCAGCCGGGTCAGGGTGTCGGTGATGGCGGCCTGGTTCTCTGCATCCAGCGCCGCCGTGGCCTCATCCACCAGCAGAATGGGGGCATCCTTGAGCAGGGCGCGGGCGATGGCGATCCGCTGGCGCTCGCCTCCCGAGAGACGTGCGCCACCCTCGCCAACTTGGGTGTCGAGCCCGAGCGGCAGGCGCTGGACGATCTCGCTCACCCCCGCCTGATGGGCGGCGTGCAGCAGCTCGGCGTCGCTGGCCTCGGGCTTGCCGATACGGATGTTGTCGGCAATGGTGCCCTGGAACAGGTAGGCATCCTGGAAGATCTGGCTGATGTGGCGGGCCAGGGTCTCACCGTGCATGGCGCGCACGTCCACCCCTCCCACCAGTACGGTCCCCTCGCCGACGTCGAAGAAGCGGGCGATGAGCCGCAGCACGGTGCTCTTGCCCGAGCCCGAAGCGCCGACCAGCGCCGTCATGCTGCCGGGCGCCACCGTCAGGTCCACTCCTTTGAGCACCTCTGGCTGAGCCGGGTCATAGCCAAAGCGCACCCCGCGCAGTACCACTGAGCCATCATGCGGGGTAGCCGGGTTGGTTGGCTGCGGCTGGGCCGGGTAGTCGAACATGGTTTGCAGGGCCGCCAGCTGGGTGCGGGCACCGCGCAGCACGTCACTGTAGCCGGCCACGTCGAGCAGCGGGTCGATGAAGCGGTTGATGAGTACCAGGGTCACCAGAGTGGCCACCAGGCTCTCATTGTCGGCACCGCTCAGGCTCTGGGTGGCTGCCAGCAACAGGACGGCAAAGCAGGCCTGCACCGCCCAGATATTGAGCCCGGAGGCGAGGGCAGTGAGCTGGATCAGCCGTTTGCCCGAGGCCTGCTGCTGGGCGATGGCATGCTCGAGGAAGCGGGTGCCTCCCTGCTCGCCGTTGAAGGCGCGCAGCACCGACTGGGCCTGGGCAAACTCCACCATGCGCTGGCTGGTATCGGCGGCATGCTGGTGGAAGGTGTCATCGGCCCGCTGGTTGAGGCGGGTGGTGAGCAGAAAGACCGCCACCAGCAGCGGCAGGGCAAGCAGAGCGATGAGGCCGAGTTGCACATCGAGGGCAAACAGGGCCACCAGTACTACCAGCGGCGTGACCACCCCGCCGAGCAGAGGGGTGAAAACGTGGGCCGGCAACTGGGCCAGCTCCATCATGCCTTGCGAGGCCAGATGGTTGAGGCGGGCGGTGTTGGCCGGGGTGAACCAGCCAATGGGCAGGCAGCCCACATGCTCCCCCAGGGCGTGGCGACCGGTACGCAGTACCGCGATTCCCACGGCGATGCCGGCTTTTTCCACCCGGCGTCGCAAGGTCCAGCAGAGCAGCACGCCGATCAGCTGGACCAGCAGCCAGCCGGAGGCGGCGTCGGTCTCGTCACGCAGCAGATGGGTGAGCACCGGTACAAGGCAGACCAGGGTCAGGCCGCAGAGCAGGCCGTAGAGCAGGGCCAGCAGGCCGTAGCGGCGCAGCAGGACGGCATCGCCGCCGAGCAGGCGCAGGAAGGTGTTCAGCATGAGGGGACGGCCTCCTTGTGAGTGGTGTGGGCCCGAATGGGAGCGTCGTATCCCCCTTGCTCCCACAGGCGGGCATAGCGGCCCCGTTTGGCAAGCAGTTCGTCATGACGCCCCTGCTCGCACAACACGCCGTTGTCGAGCACCAGGATCCGGTCGGCGTGCATCACGGTATCGAGTCGATGGGCAATGACGACCAGAGTGCGGCCGCGGGCGAAGGTGGAGAGCGCCTGCTGCAGCTTCACCTCGTTGTCGGCATCGGCGGCGGCGGTGGCCTCGTCGAGTACCAGCACCGGCGGGTCGAGCAGCAGTGCGCGGGCGATGCTGACCCGTTGCAGCTCACCGCCGGAGAGGTTGGCGTCTTCACCGACCACGGCGTCATAGCCCCTAGGCAAGGCCTGAATGCGGTCGTGGATATTGGCCAGACGCGCTGCATGCTCGACCTCCTGGCGGCTGGCGCCGGGACGGCCGAGGGCAATGTTGTCGTGCAGGCTGGCATGCACCAGTCGTACCTCCTGCAGTACGAAGCCGATGCGGCGATAGAGTTCGCGGCTCTCGAGATCGCGCAGGTCCACCTCGCCCAGGGTGATGCGTCCCTCGCTCGGGTCGAAGAAGCGCAGCAGCAGTCTGGCCAGGGTCGACTTGCCGGCCCCGGAGGCGCCGACGATGGCGGTGACCGTACCTGGCGTCAGGGTGACGGTCAGATCGCTGAGCACCGGGGTCTGGTCATCGTAGCGGTAGCTGACCCCTTCCAGACGCAGGGTGTGGTCGGCGGGTTGCTGGCTGGTTCCGGCGGCAGGCTCCGCCAGCACCGGAGTGGCGAGCAGGCCATGGAGCCGTTCGGCCGCCGCGGTGGCGCTGCCGAGATCGTGCTTGAGGTAACTCAGCAGCATCAGGGGGGCGCACAACCCCGGCGCCACCAGCACAAAGGGCAGTACTTCCACCGGAGCCATGGCGCCCGCTCGCACCATCACCACGGCACCGGCCAGCACCACCCCCAGGACCGAGGCTGGGGCCATGATGGCGTTGGCGTTGGCCATGGCATCAACCAGCGGACGGGTAAAGTCGGTGAAGGCGCGGGCAAAGTCATCGATGGCATCCCGGTAGCTGGTATGCAGCCTGCCCTGTACGCCAAAGGCCTTGACCACCGGAATGCCGCTCACGAACTCCACCACGGCGTTGTTGATGCGGGCCATGCCAGCGCCGAACTGCTGCATGTTGGCGGCGCTGGCGCGATGGGCGCGAGCGGAAAACAGGAAGAAGAGCGGGAAGGGGGAGAGAGATATGAGGGCCATCCGCCAGTCCATGGCGAATAGATAGACTAGGGAAATTGCCACCGCCCCGCTGCAGCGCCCCAGCGTGGTATAGAAATGGGCCGTCAGGGTGTGCAGGGTGCCGATGTCATCCTGCATCGCCTGCTTGACCTCCCCTGAGGCGCGGGCGCTGAACCAGCCGAGGGGGACACGCGCCAGCCGTCGGGTCAGGGTCAGTCGCAAATGGCCTGTGATGCGGTTGTCGGCCAGGTGGGCCACCAGATCGCCGGCGCTGAGCAGGACCATGCCGCCAAACAGGCAGGCCAGGCTGCCCCCCAGCACGCTGGCGACAGCGGTGTCGGACACGGTGGCATCGGCCAGCATCAGATCCGCCAGGTGGGCGATCCCGGCTAGCGGGACCAGTGTCAGCATGGCGCCGATGGCAGCCAGCAGGGCGGCGGCAATCAGGCGGCCACGGATGGGGGCCAGTACGCGAGCGATGGGGCCGCCATCTCTGGGCTCGGGATGCTGTACATCGTCTGCCTTCATGGGTATCTCTCCATGGTGAAGTCATGGCCGCCACGACGGGCGACCGGGTCTTTGTGGTTCTCCGTACGGGGAACGAAAAGCCTCAAATAAATCTTTTTTTCTCACTCATCCGGGTCAGGCGTCGTTGCCGCGCTGGCTGCGATGGCAACTTTGCACACCCTGGGCGATATATTTCTCGACGGAGGAGATGGACACCTGCAGCTGACTGGCGATGTCCTGATGGCCGATGCCGCCCAGGCGTGAGAGCAGCAATGCCTGGCGAATCTTGCTGGGTTGGCGCTGCAGGGCTGACTCGACCGCACCCAGTGCCTCGCGCTGTATGGCACGCAGCTCTTCCGAGGGGGCTTGCGGGTTGGGCTGGTGGGTTTGCTGCTCGAGGTAGCGTGCCTCCAGCGCGCGCCGGCGATAAAGGTCGATCAGCTTGCCCTTGGCGATCTGCATGAGGTGGCGACGACACTCCTCCGCCGAGGGAATATGCGCTTTCCTGATGAGCTGAAGGTAAATATCTTGCGCCAGATCCGCGGCATCGCAGGTATTGCCCAGCCTGTGTCTTAGCAGCGAGCAGAGCCACCCGTGATGTTCCTGATACAGACGATGCAACTGCGTCTGGAAGGAGCCTGTGCCCATTTCCACGATTTCTCTCCTGAACCTCGTGTTATTTTTATTTGAGAATGAAAATCATTATGGTAATCATTTGCAAGGTATCGTGTTCATCGATATATCGCAATGCCTTTCCCCGCCAATTAGGGGGGAAGGGCATGCGCCCGTGGTTATTTCAAATAAAAAAGACGTTATTCACAGGGTTATATTTCCACAGAGAAGGAGATGGCTTTTGCTGCAATTCCATACCGAGGTGCTGCCAGAATTACCTGTCACGCCGCACGAAGAGACATACTGGTTGTTGCAACAGCAGCAGCCTGAGCAAGTCGTAAAGCGCGTGGCGCAATGGCAGTTGGACGACGAAATTGATATTTCGCTGTTGGCACTGAGTCTTGAATCATTAATCCGGGCACAACCTGATCTCAATGCCCGATATTGTTTCAGTGAAGAAGGGGAGCTGTATAAATTTCGTGTGGACGGATGGTATCCCTGCCTGGAATTCCGGCGAATGGCGGCGAGGGACGTGACACCTGCCGTCCGGGCCTTGCAGTATGAGCCCTGGGACAGTGTCCGGCAGCCCCCTCTCAAGGCATTGATTATCAACACAGAACATGGTGTTGAGCTGGTGTTGATACAGCACCCGGTGTTAGACATGCACGGGTCACCAGAGACCCTGATGACGGCCTTGAAAAAGCACTACGGTCGTTTGTCTGCCAGCCTGGCCAGGCCAGCTTCTCGGGCGCCCTTGTCTTCGGACATGCTTCCCCCGGTTGCTCCGGTTGCTCCGGTTGCTCCGGTTGCTCCGGTTGCCCAGCAGGATATTTCATGGATTATTCTCGGGGAATTTCGCCGCGCTCTGTCATCCCCCGAAATGGGGCTTGACGATGACTTTTTTGATCATGGTGGTCACTCTCTGCTGGCGACCCGAATTATTGGCAAATTACTGAGTGAACATGGCATTGAATGCCGTTTTAATGACTTTTTCGAATCGCCGACGGCGAATGCACTGGCATGTAAAGCCGTGCGTTCTGACATGATTGCTGCCGCTGGCTTGCGCCCGCAAAATAATACGGGGACGGCACCGCTCGCCCTGGCCCAGGCCTCTCTGTGGCGGGCTTATGAAGCCCACGACTTTGGCACCATTTTTAATCTTCCCTTTGCCCTCGACTTTATCGATGAGGTGGACGAGTCCCTGTTTGCCCAAGCCTTTGCCGATATTGTCGAGCGTCACGCCAGTCTGCGGACCCTGTTCATGATGCAGGATGGCGAGGTACGACAGCATGCCCTCCCGGTCGAACAGCTGGATGGCTATCGCTGGTTCTGGGGCAGTGATGACGCCAGGGGAGCCACGCTGGCGAGCGAGGCGGCCTATCGCTTTGACTTGACCCGGGAGCTGCCGCTGCGGATCCGTTTCCTGCGTGATCCGGCTACAGGGCGGCAGCAGCTCTCCTTGCTGGTGCACCACATGGTGGTGGACGAGTGGTCCATCAACCTGATGATGGAAGAGCTGGCTCAGGCCTATCTGGCCCGTGCCGCCGGAGTGGTACCCCGGTGGAGTGTGCCGGCACCGGCGTTTCACGATTTTGCCCGTCGGCAGGCAGCGGCCGGCATCAACGAGGCGCACCTCGCCTACTGGACGCGTTTACTACATGGCGCCGTGCCGGCCTCAACTCATCCTCCCTTGCCGGTTATGCCCTTGCAGGGCAGCACCAGTGCAGCCCGCTGGCACGAGTGGCAGCCGGCTGAAGGGACGCTGGCCCGGCTCTATGAGCTGGCTCGCGCCCACGATGCCTCCTTATTTACCCTGATGTACACGGCCATCGCCCTCTCCTTGCACCAGCTGGGTCAGGCCGAGGAGATCCTGATCGGCACCTCGACCTCGGGGCGCACCGATCCCGCCTTCTTCGACTCGGTGGGCTATTTCACCACCATGGTGGCGCACCGGGTATCGTTTGCCTCCAGTCTCCGGTTTGACGAGTTGCTGCGGCAGGTGACCCGCACCATCAATGACTCGCTCTGCCAGGCGGACGTGCCGCTTGAACAGATCCAGCAGGGACTCGGCATGACACCGGCCGACGGCTTGCTGTTTGATGTCTACATCCAGATCCACGCCAGCAATGCCCTCAACGGCCGGCTGCCGACCCCGACGGGCGAGGGGTTGCGTTATCGCCAGATCGACGCGGACAAGACTGAAACCATGTTCGGCCTGCAGTTCGAGATCATGGAGGATGTGCTGGACGATGAACGGCGCCTGCGGCTGGTCATCACCTACCGGGATGGGCGATACAGCAGTGAGCAGATAGGAGCGCTGTGTGTCCTGCTCGGCCGACTGCTGGAGCGATTGGTGGCCGGGGATGCCAGATGCACTCTGGCTGAATTGGCCCCCTGATATTGATGTCGTGAGCCCCCGCAAGGGGGCTCACCGTTTGGCTCAGTCGGTCGGCAGGCCGTAGTGCTGGAAGCTGGTTCGGGTGGGCAGGTGGTAGTGGGCGTAGCCCAGCAACTGGTTGAGAATGCGGGCATTGCGGTTGGGTCCGATCCCCAGATCCGGCGAGCCCACTCCTTGCTGGAAGATGTCGGCATTGTGAATGAAGACCCGGCCCGTTCCCCGATCGGCACGGCGGGCAGTGAAGTCCTCCTGCACGATGCAGTCCCCCTGCTCGTCCACGGCCAGCACCTTGCCCTTGAGTTGCGCGAACCACTCGGGCCAGGTGTGGGTGTAGCCGGTGGCGGCGACCACGGCGTCGGCCTCGATGAGGCAGCGCTGATCGAGCTGGGTGTGGTGGCAGGTAAGACGCAGTGCACCGTCAGCCAGTGGCTCGGCCGCTTCCACGTTGCAGCTGGAGAAGAGGGTGAGCCCGGGTGCCTGGCCACCGATGGAACGTTCGTAGAGCAGGTCGAACAGGGCCCCGATGGTGGAGAAGCTGATCCCTTTGTAGAGCAACCCTTGTTCGGCCACGATGTCGCGTCGTTTCTCCCGCGGGATGCGCTGGAAATAGTCCATGTACGCGGGGGTGAAGCACTCCTGCCCCAGCTTGGAGTACTCCATGGGATGGAAGCCGTGCGCCCGGGTGACCCACTGGATGGCGGCACCGGCGGCCACCTGCTCTGGTGTGAGCATCTGGAACAGGGCCAGCACGCACTCGGCCGCACTCTGTCCCGAGCCGACTACGGTCACCCGGCGGCAGGCGGCTAGGCGTTCCCTGGCGTGCAGGAAGTCGGCGGAGTGCAGCAGATTCGGATGATCAATGCCCTGCGCCCAGATTGGCAGGGCCGGGCGGGTGCCGATGCCGATGGCCAGATCGCGACTCTGGTAGTGGCGTGATCTGCCGTCGGCATCGCGACTCTCGAGGCAGAAACGCTCCTTGCCCGCATCGTAATGCACCGCCACCACCTCTTCGCTAAAACGGCAGCTGGGGAGCTGCTCGGCGGCCCAGCGGCAGTAGTGGTCATACTCGCGGCGCGGGATCTGGAAGTGGTCGTAATAGTAAAAGGGGTAGAGCCGATCGTGCCGGTGCAGGTAGTTGAGGTAGCTCAACGGATGGGTCGGGTCGGCCAGGGTGACCAGATCGGCCAGGAAAGGCACCTGCAGCGTGGTGCCCGGCAGCAGAAGCCCCTGATGCCAGCTGAAAGCCGGTTTGCGATCCAGAAACACGCCGGTCAGCTGGGGGTGCCGGTCCAGCAGGGCCGCCAGTCCCAGGTTGAAGGGGCCGATGCCGACCCCGGCGATATCCACGTGTGTCATCTCCATAAACACTCCAAAAAGAAACAGGATGTGCCCCGGCCATGCCGGGGCGCAGAGTCAGGCGGGAAAGCTGGCCAGCAGCCCCTCGACGTCGGCTGCCGTGCGGCAGGCCAGCAGCTGGCCCGGTGACAGCTCCACGGCAAAGTGCTCGCGCAACCGGGCCGAAATGGTCTTCAGGTGTTGGGGCCGCAATCCCAGCGCGGTAAAGGGCTGCCGGCTATCGGCACTGCCCGCTGCCGCGCCCAGCACCTCCAGATAGATGTCGAGCACCCCGCGACGGGGAGCAGGTTGCGCCAGCAGGGTGCGTGCGGCGGGTTTGTCCGGCTTGCCGTTGGCGGTAAGGGGCAATTGTGCGACGGCCAGGGCCCGGGTCGGCACGTGGGAGGCCGGCAATTGCGCGCGGGCAAACTCGCGCAGGGCGGCAGGCTCCAGCTGGCGGTCGGTGGTGCAGACGTAGAGCACCCCGATCCCCAGCTCCCCCTGTTGCTCGTCGCCGTACTCCACCACCAGCACCTGGGCGAGGGCTGGATGGGTGATGAGGGCACTCTCGATATCGGGTAGCGAGACGCGTACTCCCCGTACCTTGATGTAACCGTTGACCCGGCTGTCGAACAACAGAGTGCTGTCGCGGCGATAGCGGCCCCGATCACCAGTGCGAAAGGCCCGGAGCGGTCGACCTTGCTCATCCGAAATGGTCACGAAATCGGTCTGGATCAGCTGTCCCTGTTCGAGGTAGCCGAGGGCCAGGTTGACGCCGCTGGTATGGATCCGGCCCGCTACCCCGATCGGACAGTGTTCGCCGCGCTCATCCAGCAGCCAGTAGGCATTGCCCGGCAAGGGGGTGCCATAGGGGATGCGCTGCCGGTCGTCCGCGGCTATCTCGTGCCAGATACTCCAGATAGTGGTTTCGGTCGGCCCGCCGAGGGAGAAGAGGCGGGCGGCAGGCAGGCCGTTGCGCAGGCGCTCGATGATGCCCGGCTTGATGTAATCGCCCCCCTGCGCGACGAGCCGCAGACTCTGCAGCGTGTCGAAAGGGTGGCAGGCGAGCAGCATCTCCAGCATGGCCGGCACCGAACACCAGAGGGTGACGCCGTGCCGCGCGATGAGCCGGCCCCAGTGCACAGCATCCTTGTCAGCGCCGGGCTCCGGCAGCACCAGGGTGGCGCCGGCGGTCAGGCAACCCAGCACATCGAAGACCGACATGTCGTGGTGCAGCGGCGTGACGGAGAGAAATCTGTCCTGCTCTGCGATGCCCCAGCGCTGCAGAGTGCTGCCGATGACGTTGGCAGTGGCCTGGTTGCTCAGCACCACACACTTGGGTCGCCCCGTGGTGCCTGAGGTATAGAGGTAGTAGGCCGGCGTGGTGTGAGCACTGCGCCCCGCCCAGGGGGTGCCGAGGGGGGCTGTGTCTGCGCCTGCCAGCAGGATGGCCGGGGTCAGCGTAGGGTGGCTCGTCTCTTCGCTGGACTCTGCCACCACCAGGTCGGGGCAGCAGTTTTCGAGCAGATAACGGCGTCGATCGGCGGGTGAGGCGGCATCGATAGGCACCCAGATGATGCCGCTGAGAGCGCAGGCCAGGGTCACCATGGTGTGCTCGGGGCTGCGCGGCAGGCAGATGGCGACGACCTGCCCGGCCTTGATGCCGGTCCCGCTCAGGGCATGCATCACGCGCCCCACGCCGTGACCAAGCTCCCGGTAGCTGAGCTGTCGTTCCCCCTGGATCAGGGCCACAGCGCCGTGCTGCGGATGGAACAGGCGATCGGCGATACGATGCAAGAAGTCCGTCTGGCAGGCGGCGTCTGGCAGGCTGTTGTGACGGGCATGGGTGGGGGTAACCAGGTCGGGGAGCTGGAACGTATCCCCCTCTGCCAGCCGGGCGACGGCACGCGCCATGGTGGTGAGCAGATCGCTCACCAGGTCGGCCTCCAGGGCTTCGCTGGCGTAGTCGATGTCGAGCACCAGAGTGCCGTCGGCCTGTTGGCTGATGCGGATATCCATGGCGACCTGGGGCGTCTGGGTCAGGCCCCCTTGCCACTGCATGGGGCTCTCTGACGTGGCCACCGGCCAGGCCAGTCCGTTGGTGATGACCACGGGCAGAGCGGGACCGCTACCATGGATTTCCAGCAGCTGGCGGGCAATATCGACCCCGGAAAAAGCCAGCTGATCCAGCCCCTCCATGACGTCCTGCTGCAGGGTGCGGGCCCGCTCCAGCAAGGTGCCCTCTGCGAGTTGCCAGGTGAGGGCGATAAAACTGGAGCGATTGGTCAGCGGCCCGCCGGGAGGCGGGGCCACCGGCACGGCCACACAGAGATCCCCCTCGTCGCGCCAGCGGGAGAGCACCTCCAGGATGACGGCCATCAGGGTGGTGTTCTTGAACAGGTGCTGGCGGGCGCCAAGCTTGTAGAACGCGGCCGCCTGCCCGGCAGGAATGCGTTGCTGCTGGCGTGCGTAGCGGGCACTGCGCAGACCTGCGAGCGGCTGCGTCCAGGGCAGGCGCGGCGGCCCCTCCAGTCTGGCCAGCTTGCTGCGCCAGTAGCGTCCGGCCTGTTCCCGCTGGACCGCCGTGGGCTCGTGAGCGGGCGGGGAGGGCAGCTCGGGGGCCATTATCCCTTCGAACAGCTCGCGCATCAGGGTAGCGATGGCGTGTCCATCCAGGATCAGGGCATCGATGCGCACGAAGGCGACCAGTTCATCCCCCGGCAGGTGCAGCAGGGTCAGATCCCAGGGTGCCTGCGTCAGGTCGAACAGGGCATGACTGTATGTCTCCCGGTGGCGCGCGAGCCTGCGTGTCACCTCCTCTTCCGTCAGATGACGCAGATCCTGCTCGTGCAGATTGAGACGCGCCTCGTCATCGACGATCTGCACCAGGCGGTCGGCATCGATGCGGGTACGCAGCGCATCGTGGCGCAGCACCATATCCCGCAGGCGGGCGCGCAGCAGCGCCGGGTCCATCCTGCCGCGGTACTCCCGGTACTCCTGCATGGCGACGCCCCCGAGCGGAAACTGGGTGGTGCGCCCCAGCAGGTAGGCCTGCTGGAGTGGCGTCAGGGGCGTTTCGCGGCGGCGGTGCAGCGGGGCGTCGAGCAGGGCGGGATCCCGTGCCAGCTGGCGTAACTGTGCCACCAGATCGTCGAACAGTGCGGTGATCCAGGGGAGCGGCAGCGCGTCGAGGCGGACGTCCCAGTTGATGAGCAGTTCGCCGCGCAGGCGTACCAGCTGGGCATCCAGCGCCACTTGGGGGCCCTGGGAGATGACCCAGTTCATGGCGCCGAAGACCCTGTGCACCCGTTCGTCAAACAGCGAGCCCCCTTCCAGATCCAGGGCTGCGGTGAAGACGACAGGGGCCAGCTGGGCCGAGCCGTGGTGGCGGGAGAGGTCGCGCATCACCGCCACGCCGGAATAGGTGCCGTGGCCGAGACGCTCGTGCCATTGGGTGGCCAGCTGACGACACAGTGCATCCAGCGTGCCGGCCTGGTCTAGGTCCACGTCCACCAGAGTGAGGTTGGCGAACTCGCCGACGATCCGCTGCTCGTTGCCGAGTATGGGCTCGCGCCAGAAGAAGGGGGCATTGAGGCGAAAACGCCTGTCGCCGGTGGCCTTGCCCAGCGAGTGGGCGAAGAGGCCCAGCATCAGGCTGGAGAGGGTCAGGCGCCGTTGCCGTGCCAGGGTGGTGAGGGCCTGGCAGGTGGCGGCATCCAGGGTTGCGCTGAGGCGCTCGCTGGCGGGGGGCGTCTGCTTCGGAGCGGTCGGCAGGGTGGGCGTCGGCGCCAACGCTGGCAGTTGTTGTCGCCACCACTGCCGATCCTGTTCCCGACGCTCGCGCAGGCGCGTCTGCACCGCCTCGTGCCAGGCAAAAAACGAGGGGGCCGGCGGCGGTGCCCACGCCGGTTCTTCGTACCACTGGGCCAAATCGGCGAGCAGGATCCGCACGCTGGAAGGATCGATGGCCATCATGTCGGTGTCGATGTGCAGCCGCTGGCGCTGCTCTGTCAGTCGGGTGACGGAGAAGCGGGCTGCCTGGCCCCGGCTCAGATCGAGTTGCTGGTGGGTCCATTCCTGCCGCTTGCGGGCCAGAGCATCGGCCAGTGGCTTGCCGCTCAGGGAGCGGAAATCATCTATTTCCAACACGGCCGGGGCAGGATCACCCAGCGCTTGGGTTCCCTCCCGGGTGACGGTGAGGCGCAACATGGGGTGCGCCTGATAGAGACGTTCCAGCGCACCGTGCAGGCGCACCAGATCGAGGGCCGGGCCGTCAAACTCGGCATAGAGGTGGGCACTGACGCCCCCCAGATGGGCATGTGAGCTGCGTCCCATCCAGCAAGCCGCCTGCATCGCGGTCAGTTCGTTCATCTCATTCATGGCGTTGACAACTTGTCGTGTTTCGTTGTTTATATATTTAAAGGTGAGAATGATTTTCATTTCAAGATCAATTTAATCCGTCAACCCATATGGTTATATCGATAAGTCGCTTAATTAAATTGGCATCAGGACTGGCTAGAGATAAACCTGAACGGTATTTCAGGGCGGTATGACGGCGCCTCTTTCTTGGCAACCGTCGATCCAGTTTTCAGCAATTGGGTGGGAACGGTTATTAAACAGGCACGACTTTAAATAACCATGACAGACAGTGAGGAAATAACATGAGCAGGCCTACATTCATGACCCGTGAGTGGTTGAATGAACGAGTACAGAGCTTGGTGGAGGAGGGAGAGCTGGATCCGGAGGAGAGCCTGGTGCTGTATGGGCTGGACTCCCTCAACATCATGCGCTTTACCGCAGAGTTGAAGGCGCAGGGGGTCAATGTCGGCTTTGACGAGCTGGCGCGCAGGCCCACCCTGTCTGCCTGGTGGGAGCTCCTGAGCGGCCCCCCAGCAGCGGCCTAACTAGCTGTATATATTTAATTAATTTCACGTATTGCTCTTATCATTCAGCAAGGGCGGCGCCAGGTCATGGCGCTCGCCACGGATATCATCATGACGCTGTCAGCAGAAGATCAGCACAGGCTCGAGCAGTTTTGGCAGTTCTGCCTTACCCATCAGTATTTCAATGTCGGTTATCCGGAGGCTGCCGACTTTGATTATTCCCAGCTGCACAAGTTTTTACAGTTCTCTATCAATAACTGTGGCGACTGGGAAGCGCCTGGAAATTATTTGCTCAATACCTTCGAGTTTGAGCGAGAGGTCATGAACTATTTCTCATCGCTATTTTCAATCCCGCCAGAGCAGAGCTGGGGCTATGTGACCAATGGCGGCACCGAAGGCAATATGTTTGGCTGTTATCTTGCCAGAGAGTTGTTTCCTGAAGGTACCCTCTATTATTCACAAGAGACACACTATTCGGTTGCCAAAATAATCAGGTTGCTGCGAATCAAGGCCAAGGAAATTCCCACACTACCTACCGGGGAAATAGACTGCGATAAGTTGGCAGAGCAGATAGTGGGTGATGGCGAGCGTCATCCCATCATATTTGCCAATATCGGTACCACCATGAAGGGGGCGGTCGACGACATCGGCGCCATTCAACGACGGCTGTCGGCCATCGGCATCCCCCGTCAGGACTACTACCTGCATGCGGATGCGGCCCTGAGCGGCATGATCCTGCCATTTCTGGACGATGCGCCGGCCTTTTCATTTGCCGACGGCATCGATTCCATCAGTGTCTCGGGCCACAAGATGATCGGTTCGCCGATCCCGTGCGGCATTGTGCTGGCCAGGCGGCGCGTCGTGGATCGCATCGCCGTGGAGGTGGACTACATCTCGACCAGCGATCAGACCATCAGCGGATCGCGCAACGGCTTCACGCCCCTGTTGATGTGGGCCGCCATCAAGGGACGGACGCTGGCCCAGTGGCGTGAGCGGACAAGGCGCTGCCTGGCCATGGCACAGCAGCTGGTAGAGCGGCTGAATCAGCAGGGGGTGCCCGCCTGGCGGCATCCGCACTCCATTACCGTGGTCTTCCCACGCCCCTCGGAGCGCACCTGGAAGACCCATTGCCTGGCGACCTCGGGCGAGCACTCCCACCTCATCATCCTGCCTCATCATCACAGCCTTCATCAGCTGGATGCGGTGATCCATGACATAGTGCAGGATCTCGGCCCGGCGGCCGCATGCAGCGACAGCCTGCCCGTTGCGCTCGCCTGCACCGCTTAAAAAAGAAAAAGCCATTGTTTCCAATGGCTTTTTAATTCTATCTAACCGGTATCATTCGATGTTCTGAATTTGTTCGCGCATTTGCTCGATGAGCACTTTCAACTCGACGGCGGACTGGGTCACTTCGGCGTTGATCGACTTGGAACCGAGGGTGTTCGACTCGCGGTTGAACTCCTGCATCATGAAGTCGAGACGACGGCCGCAGGCGCCACCCTTCGTCATGATCTTGTTGGTCTCGCTGATGTGCATCTCCAGGCGATCCAGCTCTTCGGCCACATCGATCTTCTGGGCCAGCAGCACGATCTCCTGCTCGATGCGGGCCGGATCCAGCTCTACCTTGGCTTCGGCCAGCCGGTCGGTGAGCTTCTGGCGCTGCCACTCGATGATCTGCGGCAGGTGCACGCGCACCTTCTTCACTTCTACCTGAATGCCGGCCAGACGCTGTTCGATCAGGGCCTTGAGGTTGGCCCCTTCGCTGGCGCGGGAAGCGATGAAATCTTCCATGGTCAGGTCAAACCCGCCGAGCAGCTCGGTGGCGACCGCATCCATGTCCTGCTCGGCGGCAGCCATCACGCCCGGCCAGCGCAGCACGTCGACCGGGTTGAGCTGGCCCTGGCCCGCCTCTTTCATCACCCAGTTGGCGCTGTCGATGATGAGCTTGGCCAGCTCTTCATTGATGTGCAGCTGGCTGGCAGCGGCTTGGGCGGCCTCAAAGCGCAGGTTGCACTCCACCTTGCCGCGCTGCAGCTTGGCGCGGAAACGCTCACGCAGAACCGGCTCCAGGCTGCGCAGTTGTTCCGGCAGGCGAATGTAGGTCTCCAGATAGCGCTGATTGACCGAACGAATTTCCCAAACGGCTGTGCCCCAGTCGCCCTTGAGTTCCTTGCGGGCGTAGGCGGTCATGCTGTGAATCATTGATTGTTCCGGGCTTGATGAAGTGTGGGGCCAGTATACTCAGCCAGCCCTGCTCCGTCAGCCGACAGCGTGGTTTTAGCGGCTGATATTTGGGCTGGGATCACTTATACTCCTGCGCCAATTCAGCCAGCCCAGAGGTCCGTCCCATGTCACGTCCCAGCGATCGCACTGCCGCGCAGCTTCGTCCGGTCACCATTACCCGCCACTTCACCAAGCATGCTGAAGGGTCCGTGCTGGTGGAATTCGGCAACACCCGCGTGCTCTGCACCGCCAGCGTCGACACCAGCGTGCCACGCTTCCTGAAAGGGAAGAATCAGGGCTGGGTGACCGCCGAGTACGGCATGCTGCCGCGCTCCACCCACTCCCGGATGAACCGCGAAGCGGCCTCCGGCAAGCAGAGCGGCCGCACTCTGGAGATCTCCCGGCTGATCGCCCGCTCCCTGCGCGCGGCGGTAGACCTGACCGCGCTGGGCGAACACTCCATCACAGTTGACTGCGACGTGCTGCAGGCCGACGGTGGCACCCGCACCGCCGCCATCACAGGTGCCTGCGTGGCGCTGGTGGATGCGCTGAACTGGATGGTCGAGAAGGGCATGCTCAAGCAGAGCCCACTCAAGCAGATGATCGCCGCCGTCTCCGTCGGTATGTATGAAGGGGAAGCCATCTGCGATCTGGAGTACATCGAAGACTCCGCCGCCGAGACCGACATGAACGTGGTGATGACCGAAGATGGTCGCATCATCGAGGTGCAGGGCACCGCGGAGGCCGAACCCTTCACCCACGAAGAGCTGCTGGAGATGCTGGCGCTCGCCAAGGGCGGCATCGCCGACATCATTGCGCTGCAGAAGCAGTCACTTGCATGATTTTAAAAACGCGGCATTGACCGCGTTTTTTTATACCCCACGAAAGTAAACGACAAGCCAAGCAAGGAGCCAGAATGAAAGCCTACCAGCGTCAATTTATCGAGTTCGCCCTGGAGAAGCAGGTCCTCAAATTCGGTGAATTTACCCTGAAATCCGGTCGTAAAAGCCCCTACTTCTTCAACGCCGGCCTGTTCAACAGCGGCCGCGATCTGGCCCGTCTCGGCCGCTTCTATGCCGCCGCCCTGATGGATGCCGGCATCGAGTTCGATGTGTTGTTTGGCCCGGCCTACAAGGGGATCCCCATCGCTTCCGCCACCGCGGTGCAGCTGGTTGAGCAGCACGACGTGGACGTGCCCTGGTGTTTCAACCGGAAGGAGGCCAAGGATCACGGCGAGGGCGGCAATCTGGTGGGCAGCCCGCTCAAGGGGCGCATCATGCTGGTAGATGACGTCATCACCGCTGGCACCGCCATCCGTGAATCCATGGATCTGATCCAGGCCAACGGTGCCTCCCTGGCCGGCGTGCTGATCGCGCTGGACCGTCAGGAGAAGGGCAAGGGCGAGCTCTCCGCCATTCAGGAAGTGGAGCGTGACTACGGCGCCCACATCATCGCCATCATCCATATGAGCGATCTCATCGCCTATCTGGAAGAGAAGCAGGCCGAGCAGCCGGAGCTGGCGGCGCAACTGGCCGCCATGAAGGCTTACCGCGCCCAGTACGGCATCTGAGTCGCTGCTCACTACGCGCAATAGTTGAAGGCGGCGCCCGTTGGCTCTCTGGCAGCAAACGGGCGCCGTTTTTTCATCTGCAAAAAGTGGATCATGTGGCTTGAGTTTACCCTTGCAGTAAAGGTTAGGGTTTGTTGGTCGGCGCTCATTCTGGCCGACTGGTTCCGGGGAGGAACAACATGACCACTCATCTTCAATCACCGATTCATCTGCAGTTACCGCTCAGCGGCATGAGCTGCGCCAACTGCGCCAGCCGCATCACGACCGCCCTCAACAAGCTGGAGGGGGTAGAGGCCACCGTCAACTTCGCACTGGAGCAGGCCGCCATCGACCTTGCCAGTCCCGACCGTTTGCCGGCGGTGTTGGAGAGCATCAAGGCGCAGGGTTACGACTACGGCAGCGAGACCATCCTGTTTCAGATCACCGGCATGACCTGTGCTGGTTGCTCGGCCCGCCTGAACAAGATGTTGGCGGCGCTGCCCGGCGTCATCTCCGCCGACGTCAACTTCTCCATCGAGCAGGCCCGTATCGTGCTGGTACCCGGGATGCAGACGCCCGCTGGCCTGCGCGAGCAGATCGAGGCGCTCGGCTTTGGCGCCCAGCTGGCGCAGGGCTCGGCCAGCGGCCGCCGCCAGCAGTTGCTGGAGCGGGAAGCGCAGGAGGCCGCCAGCGCCCGTCAGGCGCAAACCCGGGTCATCGTCTCGGCCCTGCTCACCCTGCCGCTGCTGGCGGGCATGCTGGCCATGGCCGGTCTGCTGCCCTGGCATCTGCCCGCCTGGCTGGAGCTGGTGCTCGCCACCCCGGTGCAGTTCTGGATCGGGGCCCGCTTCTATCGCGGCGCCTGGCTCGCCATCAAGAACCGCTCCGCCAATATGGATGTGCTGGTGGCAACCGGTACCAGTGCTGCCTACTTCTACAGCCTCTATCTGCTGCTTAACCTGGGGATGGCCGCCAGCGGCCAACTCTATTTCGAGGCAAGCGCCATCATCATTACCCTGATTTCTCTCGGCAAGTTGCTGGAGGCACGGGCCAGGCGCAGCACCCAGTCTGCCATTCGCGAACTGATGGCGCTGCGGCCGGAAACCGCCACCGTCTGGCGTGGCGAGAGCTGGCAGAGCGTGGCCATCGACGAGGTGCTGCGCGGCGATCGGCTGCGGGTGCTGGTGGGCGAGCGGGTGCCGGTGGACGGCAGAATCGTGAACGGCGAGAGCGAGCTGGACGAGTCGATCCTCACCGGCGAGAGCCTGCCGGTGCCCCGCGGTGAGGGTGACAAGGTGCTGGGCGGAGCCATCAACCGCTCCGGTGTGCTGGAAATTGAAGCCACTACGGTGGGGGAGGATTCCAGCCTCAGCAAGATCATCGCACTGGTGGAGAATGCCCAGATGGGCAAGGCGCCGCTGCAGCAGCTGGTGGACAAGGTCTCCGCCGTGTTCGTGCCGGTGGTGATGGCCATCGCTCTGTTCACCCTGCTGGTGTGGTACGCCATCAGCAACGACTTCGGTCAGGCGCTGCTGGCGGCGGTGGCCGTGCTGGTGATCGCCTGTCCCTGTGCGCTGGGGCTGGCGACGCCGGCGGCCATCGTCACCGGTACCGGGGTGGCGGCGCGCCACGGCATTCTGATTAAGGATGTCGATACCCTGCAGAAGGCCCACGCCATCAAGGCGCTGATCTTCGACAAGACCGGTACCCTGACCCAGGGCCGGCCGGTACTGGCCAGCTGGAGCGGCAACGACGAACAACTGCGCCTCGCCGCCGCCTTGCAGCAGGCGAGCGAACACCCGCTGGCGCTTGCCATGCGCGAGGCGGTCGGCAAGGAGGCTGCGCTGCCCCAGCCGGAGGCGGTGGAGGTGCGGGTAGGTGCCGGTATTGTCGGTCAGGTCGCCGGCCACACGGTCGCCATCGGCAATGGCTCTTTGCTGGACCAGCTCGGCATCGACGTACCACAACAGGATGAACAAGCCGCCGATGGCGCGACCCGGGTCTGGGTGGCCATCGACGGCGTGGTGGCCGGCATAGCCGCACTGGCCGATACCCTGCGCCCCGAGAGCCCGGATGCCATCGCCACCCTGCGCCAGCGCGGCATCGCCAGCTGGCTGGTGAGCGGTGATGCGCCGGCGCCGGTGGCCCATATCGCCGCCAAGCTGGGGCTGGACGGGGCCTTCGACTCAGTGCTGCCGGCCGGCAAGGTGGAGAAAGTGGAGGCGCTGCGGGCGCAAACCCGCGGGCTGGTCGCCATGGTGGGGGACGGGGTGAACGACGCCCCGGCGCTGGCGGCAGCGGATGTGGGCATCGCCATGGGCTCCGGCTCCGATGTGGCGATGGAGACCGCCTCCATCACCCTGATGCGATCTGACCCGCGGCTGGTGGCCGATGCCATCGACATCTCGGCGGCCACCTGGCGCACCATCCAGCAGAACCTGTTCTGGGCCTTCGTGTTCAACATCATCGGCATTCCGCTGGCGGCGCTGGGTTACCTCAGCCCCGAGCTGGCGGGGGCGGCCATGGCCCTGAGCAGCATCACAGTATTGAGCAATTCCCTGTTATTGAAGCGTTGGCAGCCGCGAGCACTTGCCCAGGTCGGCCACAATCTCAGCACAGAATCGAACCGTTAAGGAGTCATCCATGAACATCAGCAAGGTAGCCAAGGCGACGGGACTGACCGCCAAGACCATTCGCTACTACGAGAGCATCGGCCTCATCTCGGCGCCGGTCCGCAGCGACAACGGCTACCGCAGTTACACCGAGGGGGCGCTGCGCGAGCTGCGCTTCGTCAAGCGGGCGCGGGAGACCGGCTTCAATCTGGAGGAGTGCCAGGAGCTGCTGGCGCTCTACCGGGACGAGCACAGAACCAGCGCCCAGGTGAAGAAGCTGGCGCAGGAGAAGATCGTTGATCTGCGCGCCCGCATCGCCGGCTTGCAGGCCATGCTCAGCTCCCTCGAGGGGCTGGTCGGTTGCTGCCACGGGGATGAAAACCCCGAGTGCCCGATCCTCGACGAGCTGGAGCGCGGCTGAGCCGTCTCTGCCGGCAGGCCGGGGCCTGGCATCATCGACTGACTAACCGCTTAATAACGGACGTTTTATTGTTGGCTCCGAAGGGGTAGTGGTAGACTGTGCGGCTCTTGTACAGGGAGTACGCAGTTGACCCAGAGTGTGACACGTCAGGTGAAGCAGGCCATCATGGCCCAGCTCTATACCCACGCCTCATTCAGCCTGCCTTGCCTGGGTCTGCTGGCGCTTGGCTGGAGCCTGCTGTTCCACGACTACCTGCCCGCCGCCGAAGCGCTTGGCTGGCTGGTCGGGGTGTTGCTGCTGCTGATCTGCCGAGGCTGGCACCTGCGCTGGCGTCAGCCCAGGCTGGCGCAGATCCCGCTGCCGGTGCTGGAGCGTGAGCTCTTCATCGGGGTGACCATCACCTCCATCATCTGGGCGCTGGGCGTGCTGCTCTACATGGACAAGCTGCCCGATACTTATCGTGCCGCCATGATGATGCTCTCCAGCCTGATCCTCACCGGCAGCGCCATCATGCTGTTCGGCAGCCGCCGCTCGCTCTACGGTGCCGTCTTGCCACTCGGGCTGGCCATGCTGTTCGAGCTGGGGGCGGGCAACGAGCAGGAGCGGATCGTCTCCTGCATGCTGGCCGGCTACCTGTTCGTCTTCCTGCCGACCCTGCTGCGCCGCCTGCGGCGGGATCAGGTGGCCTCGCTTTACCACCGTTTCTCCAACGCCGATCTGGTGGCCGAGCTGAAGGCAGTCTCCGAGCATCTCAAGCTCACCTCCCGCTTGGACGGGCTGACCGGCATCGCCAACCGGGCCCACCTCGACTACTGCCTCGAGCGCGCCTGGCGTCGCTGTCACCGGGCCCGGGCGCCGCTGTCGCTGGTGCTGGTGGATGTGGACTACTTCAAGCAATTCAACGACCTGTACGGCCATCAGCTGGGGGACGAGTGCCTGCAGCAGGTGGCGGGTCTGCTGGCTGAAGTACAGCGGCGCGAGGACGATCTCGCCGCCCGCTACGGCGGCGAGGAGTTCGCCCTGCTGTTGCCCTGTACCAGCATGCAGGGGGCGTTGCAGATCGCCGAGAACGTGCGGGTGGCGCTGAAGGATTTGAGCATTCCCCATCAGAAATCCCTGGTTTCCGGGCGGGTCAGTTGCAGCTTCGGGGTGGCGACTCTGGTGCCGGATCAGAGCCTCTCCATCAGCGAGCTGATTCAAAAAGCGGATGCGGCCCTCTACCAGGCCAAGCATAATGGGCGGGATCGTATCGAAGTAGCCTTGATGGGTAAGGTTGCCTGAGTTTCACAAGACAGATTAAAGAGGTCGTCTATGCAATGTCATCGTATCGAAGAGCTGCTGGAGTTGTTGCAGCCTGCCTGGATCAAGGAACAGGATCTCAGCCTGGTGCAGTTTGTTGCCAAACTGGCCGAGGAAGCGGGATTTGAAGGTCCTCTGTCCGAGCTGACCGACGACATGCTGATCTATCACCTCAAGATGCGGGAATCCGACAAGCAGGCGATGATCCCCGGCCTGGCCAAGGATCACGTGCCCGACTTCAAGGAAGCCCTGCTCAAGGCCCGTGGCATCAAGTAAAGATTGCTCCAGCTGGAGCCTTTATTGGTGTTCAAAAGAATCTCTCAAAAAGGCGTTTCGTCAACTGGCGATACGTCTTTTTTGTTGCTTGAAATTGCGACACCACTCGAACATTAGATACATTTTACCCACACAATTAGCAGGCTGTTTAAGATATAATCCGCTCCATAACAATTAATGAGTGGAGCGAAGTGTTGCAATGGCCGACCAGGACAAGATCGATATCAAGGATGTCACCGGCGATGTAACGGGGACATACAACCCCAATACCTTCAAAGCGAGCGATGACAGGTTCAATCCCGGCAACCGCATCTACGTGAGGGCCCAGACCGGCCACTGGCAGCGGGTGCGCAAGGCCATGGGCTGGTTCTTCGTGGTGCTCTTCGTCGCCATTCCCTGGTTGCGCTATGACGGTCGCCAGGCCGTGCTGTTCGACATCGGTCACCAGCAGTTCCACATCTTCGGTGCCACCATCTGGCCGCAGGACCTGACCTTGCTGGCCTGGCTCTTCATGATCGCCGCCTTCGGGCTCTTCTTCGTGACCACCTTCCTCGGCCGGGTCTGGTGTGGCTATCTCTGCCCGCAGACGGTGTGGACCTTCATGTTCATCTGGTTCGAAGAGAAGCTGGAAGGGGCAGCCAACAAGCGCCGCAAGCTGGATGCCTCGCCTTGGAACGCCGAGAAGCTGGCCCGCAAGGGGGCCAAGCATCTGGCCTGGATCCTGCTGTCGCTGGGTACCGGCCTCACCTTCGTCGCCTACTTCCAGGATGTGTTCCAGCTGGTGCCGGACTTCTTCACCCTGCAGGCCAGCGGCTGGGTCATCTTCTGGGTGGTGTTGTTCGCCGCCTGTACCTACGGCAACGCCGGCTGGATGCGCGCCATCATGTGCATTCACATGTGCCCGTATGCTCGCTTCCAGTCCGCCATGTTCGACAAGGACACCTTCATCGTCGGCTATGACGCCAAGCGCGGTGAAACCCGTGGCGCCCGTGCCCGCAAGGCCGATCCCAAGGCGCTGGGGCTGGGGGACTGCATCGACTGCGACCTCTGCGTGCAGGTCTGCCCGACCGGCATCGATATCCGCGACGGCCTGCAGTACGAGTGCATCAACTGCGGTGCCTGCGTCGATGCCTGCGATCAGACCATGGAGCGGATGGGCTATCCGAAGGGGCTCATCAGCTACACCACCGAGCACAAGCTGGCCAACGACTCCACCCACGTGGCGCGGCCCAAGCTGATTGGTTACGGCCTGGTGATGGCGGTGATGCTGGGGGTGTTCGTCTACAACGCCATGTCCATCATGCCGATGGGGCTCGATATCCTGCGGGATCGCAACCAGCTGTTCCGCGAGAACAGCGAGGGGCTCATCGAGAACACCTACACCCTCAAGATCCTCAACAAGACCCTGCATCCCCAGACCTATCAGCTGGATGTGGAGGGGCTGCCGGAGCACGAATGGTTCGGCCCGCGCGAGGTGACTCTCAAATCAGGGGAAATCTTCACCCTGCCGGTGAGCGTGGCGGTCGACCCCTTCAATCTGAAGAAACCGACCCTGGACATTCGCTTCGTGCTCAAACGCGAAGGGGCGGCCGCAGACGACAGCAAGGGGATCCTGCGCCAGCCCAGCAAGTTCATCAGCCGGCTGTGACCGTCGCCACCATGGCCGGTTTTAGCCGGTCATCGGGCGCGGCAATGATAAGCAGTAGTGATAGAATGGGGCGCAACGGCGCCCCTTTCTCATGGTGGATGACATGCGTTTCAACTATTCCGACCTCAATCCCGATCTCATCATGGATGCGCTGGACCTCAGCGGCCTGCGTATCGACTCCGGTCTCATCGAACTCAACAGCTACGAAAACCGGGTCTACCAGTTCCAGGATGAAGATCGTCGCCGCTACGTGGTGAAGTTCTACCGTCCCGGCCGCTGGAGCCGGGCCCAGATCCTCGAAGAGCACGACTTCGCCGCCCGCCTCAATGAGGCGGAGATCCCGGTTGCCGCTCCCATCGCCTTTGCCGGTGAGACCCTGCTGGAGCATCAGGGCTACCCCTTCGCCATCTGGCAGAGCGTTGGGGGTCGCCAGTTCGAGGTGGACAACCTCGACCAGCTGGAGTGGGTGGGGCGCTATCTCGGCCGCATCCACCAGATAGGTGCCAGCCGTCCCTTCCACCACCGAGTCCGGCTCGATGTGGAGAGCATGCTGCACGAACCGCGTCAGCTGCTGGCGTCCGGCGAGTGGCTGCCGAGCGGGCTGGCCAAGTCCTTCTTCGGGGTGCTGGACGAGCTGATCAAGCATGTCAGTGACGCCATGACCCTGGACGTGGCCCAGATCTCCCTGCATGGCGACTGCCATCCGGGCAACATCCTCTGGCGCGATGGTCCCATGTTCGTCGATCTCGATGACTGTCGCAGCGGCCCCGCCATCCAGGATCTCTGGATGATGCTGAGCGGCGAGCGGCACGAGCAGCTGATCCAGCTCGATACCCTGTTGGTGGGCTATGAAGAATTCATGGAGTTCGACCCGCGCGAGCTGGCGCTGATCGAGCCGCTGCGGGCCATGCGCATCGTCCACTACATGGCCTGGCTGGCCCGGCGCTGGGAAGACCCCGCCTTCCCGCGCCACTTCCCCTGGTTCAACACCGATCACTACTGGCGCCAGCAGATCGCGACCCTGCACGACCAGCTGGAAGCGCTCAAGGCACCGCCCCTGACGCTAACGCCTGGCTGGTGATGAGGGAAAGAGAGCGGGCGGGCGGCGGGCGGGACTCGCGTACCCAGCTTGACCATTGACTGCGCAGTGGTGACGCAATAGGCTTGGCACTGCTTCGGTTCGCCGGGCGTGCCTCACAGTGATCCCTTAACAGGAAACGTCATGAAAAAAGTACTATTTTTCCTTGCTGCCATGCTGATGATCCCCATGGTTCACGCCGCCCCCGAATTCAAGGAAGGCGTCAACTACGATGTGGTCAAACAGACCGGTAGCGCCCAACCGGAAGTGCTGGAGTTCTTCTCCTACTACTGCCCCCACTGCGCCAAGTTCGAGCCGATTGCCGAGGATCTGAAGAAGAACCTGCCGGAAGGCGTGCCGATGAAGAAAAACCCGGTGGCCTTCCTAGGCCGCGAGATGGGTCCGGAGATGCAGCGTGCCTACGCCGTTGCCAGCCTGCTGAACGTTGAAGGCAAGCTGACCCCGGCCATCTTCGACAAGATCCACACCCAGCGTCAGTACCCGCAGAGCCGTGCCGACGTGAAGCAGATCTTCGTGGACAACGGCGTGCCGGCTGAGGAGTTCGACGGTGCCGTCGACAGTTTCGCCGTCTCCGGCATGGTCTCCCAGTTTGACCGCAACACCGAGAGCTACAACATCCGCGGTGTGCCGGCCTTCCTGGTCAACGGCAAGTACATGGTGAAGATCGAATCCATTACTTCCCAGGAACAGTTCAACCAGCTGGTGAAATTCCTGCTGGCCAAGAAAGACTGATCCCGCCAGACCCGATGAAAAAAGCCCGCCGGTGCAAACCGGCGGGCTTTTTGTTTGCCATCAGATTGGCCCAAGTCAGACCCCGACGTGGAACGCCTGCTTGAGGTTGCGGATGAAGTCCGCATCCCGGCACAGGGTCTTGCCGGGGCTGTCGGAGATCTTGGCGACCGGGCCGCCGTTGCACTCCATCAGCTTGAAGACGATGTTCATCGGGCTGACGCCGGGCAGATCGCAGGTGAGCTTGGTGCCGATGCCGAAGCTGGTGTTGATGCGACCACGGAAGTGGCGGAACAACTCGACCGCCTTGTCGAGATTGAGGCCATCGGAGAACACCAGTGTCTTCTCGGTGGGGTCGATGCCGAGCCGCTGATAGTGGCTGATGGCCTTCTCGCCCCACACCACGGGATCGCCGGAGTCGTGGCGCAAGCCCTGATAGCGGCTGGCCAGCTCGAAGTCGAAGTCGCGCAGGAAGGCATCCATGGTGATGCAGTCGGTGAGCGCGATGCCGAGGTGGTTGGTGAATTCATCGAGCCAGCTGGTGAGGGCGGCCCGCTGGCTGTGCTCGAGCGGGAAGCCGAGCTGCTGGTGGGCCTGGAACCACTCGTGGGCCTGGGTACCCACCGCCGGCAGGCCGTATTTCTGGGCCAGCAGGTAGTTGCTGGTACCGCGAAACGCCGGCAGCCGCTCCTTGAGACGACCCACCACCGCATCCTGCACCGCGAGGGAGAAGCGGCGCCGGGTGCCGAAGTCGATGAGGTTGAATTCGTTCATCTCCTCCCGGCTCAGCTCCCGCTCCAGCTTGTCGATCTTCTGATCGAGCCGCTCCAGCGCCTGACTGACGCCAAACTGGGGGTAACGGAAGCGGTTGCGCATCTCGCTGATGATGGCGAGCACCGGGATCTCCCACAGGATCACGTCCTGCCAGGGGCCCTCGACCCGCACGTTGATGCGACCGTCCTGTTCGAACACCTTGAGCAGGGAGGCATCGAGAGGCTTGCGGCGCAGGTGGTCGAGGTAATCGGCTGTGAAGAAGGGGCGCTCGGCCAGGAAGTTGAGCTCGGGCCTGGTCAGCCGCAGAGAGCCGGCAAGGTGAAGCTGCTCCTCGATCTGGCCCATCATGGGCAGCAGATCCTCTTCGTTGCGGCTATGGAACTCGGCCACCACCTCGGCATCCGGATAGCGATGAAACACCGCCTGCTGCATGTGCAGCTTGTAAGCATCTGTATCGAGCAGGCTGTTGAGTATGGGTGGCATATCAGACTCCCCGCAGGCGGGTGAACGCAAGAGCGCTCCCCTGCCGCTTTTGTAGATTGCAGACGCCGGTATCGGGCAGGCTGATGAGAATGAGGGGCATATTAGGCGTCCAGCAGGCGTTGTACATCGATCAGGCTCTGGGCGAGTTCGGCGCCGGCCTCGATCATCTGGGTGTGGGCGCTGGCAACCGTCTCGGGGGCGATGCCACGACAGGCATCGAGATGGACGATCACCCGGAAGCCGGCGCGGCGCAGTTGCAGCACGCTGGTCTTGACGCAGTAGTCGGTGGCAAGGCCGCCGGCCAGTACGGTAGTGACGCCGCGGGCGTGCAGAAACTCGATGAGTCCGGTGCTGCGGCGCTCGGCCAGATCGTGGAAGCAGGTGCCGTAGGGGTGCAGATCCGGCTCGACCCCCTTCCAGACGAAGAAGTCGTAATCGACCGGGGCCGGCAGGCCGTCGAGCAGTTCGAAGCCGCGGGTACCCGGCACGCAGTGCACCGGCCAAGTGAGGTCGGCGTTGGGCAAATCCAGCGGCAGCAACATGCCGGCGGGATCGCTGACGGCCCAGGCGGCGTTGGCGGGATGCGAATCCTTGCTGCCGATCCGCAGGCTGGCGAGGGTGGCCTGAGCGTTGAGCGCAGCCACAATATCATCCCCGCCCGCGACGGGCAGTTCGTTCGGGCAGAGGGGGGTAAAGCCCTTCTGCGCATCAATATCCAGGCTGGCGACGGTTCCCATGGAGTGGCTCCTGCACATACTATTCGTGTGATATTATCTACCAAACATTAATCGAAGGCGAGCAGGGCGATCGGCATGTTGAGAATGAGTCTGGATATGGTGGTGCTGCGGTTGAACGAGGAGCGGCTCGAGCTGCTGCTTGAGACCCGCGATCGCCCGCCCTTTGCCCACTGCTGGCAACTGCCGGCGCTGCGCATCGACGAGACCCGGGATCGGGATCTGGACGCGGCTCGCCATCGCCTGCTGACCGAGTGGGGGCTGGGTCACTGCTACAGCGAGCAGGTCTGCACCCTCGGCAATCTGGAGCGGGATCCCCGTGGCTGGTCCACCACCCTGGTCTATCTCTGTCTGGTGGACTCCGAGGTCGAAGTCGTGCACGGCTGCTGGCACCCGCTCTGTGACCTGCCGGGGCTCAGCCTCGCCTTCGACCACACCCAGCTGATCGCCCGGGGGCTGGAGCGGCTGCGGATCAAGAGTCGCTACAGCACCTTGCCGCTGCAACTGCTGGGGGCCGAGTTCACCCTCTCCGAGGTGCAACGGGCCTTCGAGATCATCCTGCAGACGCCGATGAACACGGCGGCCTTTCGCAAGCGGATCCACCGCGCCGGCATCCTGCTGGATACCGGCCGCAAGCGTACCGGCAAGCAGCGCCCCGCCATCCTCTACCGGATGGAGAGCCCCTGCTGCGTGATGTTCGATCAGGTGATGAACGGAGCGGAAGCGTGAGTGAGATCAGCGTGCACAAGGTGCTGGTCAGCGCCTGTTTGCTGGGCCAGCCGGTGCGCTACGACGGCCAGAGCAAGGGGATCGTCAGCGACTGGCTGCGCGAGCTGGGGGCTGAAGGACGAGCGCTGGCGTTTTGCCCTGAGGTGGCGGGCGGCCTGCCGACCCCGCGCCCCCCTGCCGAACGGCAAGGCGAGCGGGTGCTGACCGAGGGTGGACTGGATGTGACGGCAGAGTTCGATCACGGCGCCCGGCTGGCGCTGCAACTCTGCCAGGCTCAGGGCATTCGCTTCGCCCTGCTGAAGGAGGGGAGCCCCTCATGCGGCAGCGGCCGCATCTATAACGGCCGCTTCGAGGGGGTCTCTGTGGCGGGCGAGGGCATGACCACGGCCCTGTTGCGCCGCCACGGCATCCTGGTGTTCAGCGAGGATCAGCTGCCCGAGCTGGCCTCGGTGCTCGCCTTGGCTGCCCGCGGCTCGGCCTGAGCCGCCGCATCGGCTGCCTGCCACTGCGCCAGCACGGTGTCCTTCTCCTGCCAGCGCTGGTTCAGCCACTGCTGGAAGCCGCGTTTGAACTGCTTGTCGTTGAAATAATCCCCCACCAGCTGCTCATCCACCGGCAGCTCCTCGATCCGTACCCGGATGCGCTTCATCCGTCCCATCAGGAAATCCTTGAACGGGGTTTCGGGGTTGTCCGGGTAGCTGATGGTGACGTTGATCAGGCTGTCGAACTGCTCTCCCATGGCCGCCAGGGTGAAGGCCAGCCCGGCCGCCTTGGGCGACATCAGGTGCTGGTAACGGGAGCGGGAGGCGTCGCGCTTCGCCTCGGTGAAGCGGGTCCCCTCCACGAAATTGATGACTGTGGTGGGGATGTGGCGAAACTTCTCGCAGGCGTTGCGGGTGGTTTCGATGTCCTTGCCCCGCAGGTGCGGGTTCCTCAGCAAAAACTCCCGTGAGTAGCGACGCATAAAGGGCATATCGAGCCCCCAGCAGGCGAGCCCCAGTAGCGGGATGTAGATGAGCTCGTGCTTCATGAAGAACTTGGGCACCGGCAGCCGGTCGCGAAACAGATGACCCAGCACCACGATATCGGTCCAGCTCATGTGGTTGCTGATGATCAGATACCAGCCATCCTTGCGCAGCCGGGTGTCATCCTCCACCTGCCAGTCGATGCGGGTGGTGAGGCGGATCACCAGGGCGTTGCAGGCCAGCCACAGGCGCATGAAACGGTTGTTGAGGCGACTGCAGGCACGGCCAAAGGCCGGGATCGGCAGCAGCAGCTTGGCCAGTGACACCAGCAGGATCAGGCTGGCGCACAGGGCGGTAAACAGTATGGTCAGGCCGGCGCTGATGAGCAGCACCAGCGGACCCGGGAGCAGGGTTAGCATGGCGTCGTTGAGGGCGTCTTGTCCGCCAGCAGCTGGTCCAGGGTCTGGTCCTTCTCGCGCCAGATCCCGTTCAGCCACTGTTGAAACTCTTGTTGGAACTCGGGGTCATTGAAGTAATCCCCCACCAGATTGCGTTCGATCGGCAAAAAGCGGACTCGAACCTTGATCTCCTTGACCCGACCGCACATGAAGTCCCAGTAACTGGGGATGCCGTCCGGATAGGCGATGGTCACATCCACCAGCTTGTGCAGCTGATCACCCATGGCCGCCAGAGTGAAGGCGATGCCGCCAGCCCGCGGGTGCAGCAGGTGGCGATAGGGTGCCGCCTGTTTGTCGTGTTTGCGGGCGGTGAAGCGGGTGCCCTCCACGAAGTTCATCACACTCACCGGAATATGGCGGAACTTGGCACAGGCCTGGCGCGTGGTCTCTATATCTTTTCCCTTCAGATGCGGCTTCTTTTCCAGCAACTTGCGCGAATATCGCCGCATGAAGGGGAAATCCAGCGCCCACCAGGCCAGGCCGAGAAAAGGTACCCAAATCAGTTCTTTCTTGAGGAAAAACTTCAGGAAGGGGATTTTTTGATTAAAAATCCGCTGCAGTACCAGTATGTCGACCCAGGATTGATGGTTGGCAATCACCATATACCACTCATTCCGGCGCCCTTTGTCCACTCCGACCACATCGAAAGGGGTTCTGATGATGGTTTTCTGGATCAGGTTGTTGAAACCGATCCAGCAGCCGGCACTGCCATCCAGCAGCGCGTTGCAGAGGGTGCGCCACCCCTTGAGGGGCAGCAACAGCTTGAGCAGGCCCAGCGTGAGGATGGGGATAAACCAGAACAGGGTGTTGAGAAAATAGAGCAGGGTCGAGAGGCTGCCGCGCAGTCGCTCAATCAGCTTGTTGGGCATGGGTCGGGTCCGTCTTGCTGTCGATAAGGGGCCATCAAGTGGTCAGATCTGTGGCCATAATATCAGCCGACGGCCCGCGAGACCATGCGAGGGGCCATCGCGGTCGCTTCCTGCCCTGTATCAGCCGCTGCGCAGCCGCGACAGCAGCCGGTCCATGGCCCGGTAGCCGAGCGCCTCGATCAGGTGCTCCTTCTCGATGGCCTGTCGTCCTGCCAGATCCGCGATGGTGCGCGACACCCGCAGGATGCGATGCCAGGCCCGGATGCTGAGCCCCAGCTTCTGGATGGCGTTCTCCAAAAATTCGGCATCTTGCGGTGATAGTCGGCAAATATCATCTATCTCACGGCTATCCAGCAGGTTGTTGAGCTTGCCGTTACGGCTCAGCATACGCTCCCGCGCCCCCAGCACCCGCTCGCGGATCTGCTGGCTCGACTCCCCCCGCTCCGCCTTGCCGGTCAGGCTGCCTTTGGGCAGCAGCGGCACCTCCACCGTCAGGTCGAAGCGGTCGAGAAAGGGGCCGGAGAGCTTGCCAAGGTAGCGCAGGATCTGATCCGGGCTGGAGCGGGTCTGGCCATCGCCATAGTGGCCGCAGGGGCTGGGGTTCATGGCGCCCACCAGCTGGAAGCGGGCGGGAAAATCCACCTGGCGGGCGGCCCGGCTGATGGTGATGTGGCCCGTCTCCAGCGGCTCACGCAGGGAGTCGAGCACCTTGCGCTCGAACTCGGGTAACTCATCCAGAAACAGCACCCCGTTGTGGGCCAGGGATATTTCACCGGGCCGCGGGTGACTGCCACCCCCCACCAGCGCCACTGCCGAGGCGCTGTGGTGCGGCGTGCGGTAGGGCCTGTGGTGCCAGTGACCGGCGCGCGGGGTGAGGCCGCCGATGGAGTGGATGGCGGCGGTCTGCTGCGCCTCCTGTTCGCTCAGTGGCGGCAAGATGCCGGGCAATCGGCTGGCCAGCATGCTCTTGCCGGTGCCGGGCGGGCCGATGAACAGCAGGTTGTGGCTGCCGGCGGCGGCGATCTCCAGCGCTCGCTTGGCCTGGGACTGGCCGATCACGTCCTGCAGGTCCGGCACATCGGGCAGGGCCTCCGTGGTCTGGGGATCCGGCTGCGGCAGCTCATATTGACCCGCCAGCCAGGCGGTGACGGCCAGCAGCTGATGGGCGGTGCGCACTTCGGCGTCCTGAATGAGGGAGGCTTCCGGGCCGTTCTCTCGCGGTACCAGCAGGGTGCGACCCGCATCGCGGCAGGCGAGCACGGCGGGCAGCACCCCGAGCACGGGACGGATCTCGCCGGTCAGGGCCAACTCGCCTAAAAATTCGTGATCGAGCAGGTATTTGGCGGGTATCTGCTTGGAAGCGGCGAGAATGCCGATGGCGATGGCCAGATCGAAGCGGCCCCCCTCCTTGGGCAGATCGGCGGGGGCCAGATTGACCGTGATGTGTTTGCTCGGGAACTCGAAATTGCCGTTTAGCAGGGCGCTGCGCACCCGATCCCGCGACTCTTTCACCGAGGTTTCCGGCAGGCCCACCATGTTGAAGGCGGGCAGCCCGTTGGATAAATGGACTTCCACCGTCACTTGCGGGGCCGCAACACCTAAGCTGGCACGGCTATAAACCACAGCTAATGACATAAATCCCGTCCTTGGTTTGATGTATGTGCTGGTTAACCGTTTTTTATTAGTTTTTTGTTCCAATCGACGCGTTCGGACTCAGTCAAAATCAGAGTCTTGTCAGGCAAAAAACGCTTGCCCAATAAAAATCACCGTGCTAGTTCTAATAGCCATTCGCGGTAAAAACCGCCCAATTTCACAGGATTTCCGGTTGTAACTATGAACATGGCCTCCCGTTTCGTCAGCATTATTGTGGTCCTAGTGGTGATTATTATCTCACCGCTCGGGGCTCGTTTAGCTGCACGGAACAAGGGATAGACCCACCACCGGACAGAACGAAACAAGCGACCCCCGAGCCTCACAGCTCGGGGGTTTTTTTTCGACCAAAGGACAGGATTTTGCAGATGAACGGCGCGCAGTTTTTGGTACAGGCTCTCAAACAACAGGGTGTGACTCAGGTGTTTGGTTACCCGGGCGGGGCCATCATGCCGGTCTACGATGCCCTGTATGACGGTGGCCTGGCCCATCAGCTCTGCCGCCATGAGCAGGGTGCCGCCATGGCGGCGGTAGGTTATGCCCGCGCTTCCGGTCAGGTGGGGGTCTGCATCGCCACCTCCGGCCCCGGCGCCACCAACTTGGTAACTGGCCTCGCGGAGGCGCTGCTCGATTCGGTGCCGCTGGTGGCCATCAGCGGTCAGGTGCCCTGTGCCGCCGTCGGGACCGATGCGTTTCAGGAGGTCGACGTGCTCGGCATGTCTCTCTCCTGCACCAAGCACTCCTTCATGGTGACCGATGTGGCCGATCTGCCGCGGGTCATCACCGAGGCCTTCGCCATCGCCAGTGAAGGGCGCCCAGGCCCGGTGCTGATCGACCTGCCCAAGGATGTGCAACTGGCCGCGGTGCCTGCCCAGAGCCCGCTGTTTGCGGTGGCAGAGCCCGAGCATCTGAGCCAGGCCGAACTGACGGCCGCCCGCACCCTGCTGGCCTCCGCCGAGCGCCCGGTGCTCTACGTCGGTGGCGGGGTGGGCATGGCCAATGCCGAGCAGCAGCTGCGCGATTTTGCCGCCGCCACCGGTATGCCTGCGGTCACCACCCTCAAGGGGATAGGAGCGCTCGACCCCGACAGCCCCGTTTATCTCGGCATGCTCGGCATGCACGGCACCAAGGCCGCCAACTACGCGGTGCAGCAGTGCGACCTGTTGCTGGTGGTGGGCGCCCGTTTCGATGATCGGGTGACCGGCAAGCTGGAGGAGTTCGCCCCCGAAGCCAAGGTGATCCATCTCGATGTGGATGCCGCCGAGTTCGGCAAGCGCCGCGCCGCCGAGGTGGGCATCACTCAGGATCTCAAACAGGTGCTGCCGCGCCTCGCCATGTCCCTCTCCATCGACCCATGGCGTGAGCATTGCGCGAACATGGCCCGCGAGTATGCCTTTCGCTACGACCACCCCGGTCAGCCCATCTATGCCCCGGCGCTGCTCAAGCAGCTCTCTGCCAGGTTGCCGGAGACCAGCGTGGTGGCCTGCGACGTGGGTCAGCACCAGATGTGGGTGGCCCAGCACATGCGCTTCACCAGTCCGCGCAACCACCTCTCCAGCGCCGGTCTCGGCACCATGGGCTTCGGCCTGCCGGCCGCCATCGGCGCCAAGATGTCGCGCCCCGAAGATGAAGTGGTGCTGGTGAGCGGTGACGGCTCCTTCATGATGAACGTGCAGGAGCTCGGCACCATCCGCCGGGCCCAGCTCAAGGTGAAGATGGTGCTGCTGGACAACCAGCGCCTCGGCATGGTGCGCCAGTGGCAGGAGCTGTTCTTCGACGGCCGCTACAGCGAGACCATCCTCTCCGACAACCCCGATTTCATCGCCCTGGCTGCCGCCTTCGGCATCCCCGGCGAAACCATCACATGCAAGGATCAGATAGCCGGCGCCCTCGATCGCCTGCTGGCCAGCGAGAGTGCCTACCTGCTGCATGTGGCCATTTCAGAGGAAGAAAACGTCTGGCCCCTGGTTCCGCCAGGAGTCGCCAACCACCAGATGATGGAGCAACGCCCATGAGTCAGTTCAATACCTTGCAAATCCATGCCCAGCCCAGACCAGAAGTGATGGAGCGGGTGCTGCGGGTGGTTCGTCACCGCGGTTTCAACCTCTGCGCCCTCAACATGGAGCAGGATTGCCAACAACTGCGGATCACGGTTACTGTCGAGTCGGTGCGTCCCATCCAGCAGTTGTGGAGCCAGCTGGTGAAGTTGGTGGACGTCTCCCGGGTCGATGCACTGGAACAGCAACCCCGGATCAGAGCTTAAGGAGCCAAGCCAATGTCACAGCCTTCCCAATCCGCCACTCACCCCCAATACATCTGGTTCAACGGCAAACTGGTGCCCTGGCAGGATGCCCAGGTGCACGTGATGAGTCACGCCCTGCACTATGGCTCCTCGGTGTTCGAAGGGGTGCGCGCCTACGATACCCCCAAGGGGACCTGCATCTTCCGCCTGCAGGAGCACACCCGCCGCCTGTTCGACTCCGCCAAAATCTACTGGATGGACGTTCCCTACAGCGAGGCCGACGTGAATGAAGCCTGCCGCACCGTGGTGCGCGAGAACGGCCTGAAGAGCGGCTACCTGCGCCCGCTGGCCTTTGTCGGCAACGTGGGGCTGGGGCTGCATCCGCCGCTGGATGCCAAGGCCGACCTGATGGTGGCCGCCCTGCCGTGGGGTGCCTATCTGGGGGAAGAGGGGCTTAAAAACGGGGTGGATGTCTGTGTCACCTCCTGGAACCGGCTCGCTCCCAACACCATTCCCACCGGCGCCAAGGCGGGCGGGAACTACCTTTCTTCCCAGCTGATCAGCCGCGAGGCCAAGCGCAACGGCTTCGCCGAGGGGCTGGCGCTGGACGTGAACGGCTACCTGAGCGAAGGGGCGGGGGAGAACCTGTTCCTGGTAAAGAACTGCGTGCTGTTCACCCCGCCCGCTACCGCTGCCATCCTGCCCGGCATCACCCGTGACACCATCATGACGCTGGCCCGTGACTTGGGTTACGAGGTGCGCGAGCAGGCGCTGCCCCGCGAGGCCCTGTATGTCGCAGACGAGATCTTCATGACCGGCACGGCCGCCGAGGTGACCCCGGTGCGTTCCGTCGATCGGATGAAGGTGGGCGCAGGCTGTCGCGGCCCGGTGACCGAGCAGCTGCAAAACGCCTTCTTCGGCCTGTTCAACGGTCAGACCGAGGACAAGTGGGGCTGGCTGACCCCCGTCAACGACTGATGAGAGAGGGGAGGCGTCATGCCTCCCCGAGTCGCTTCCGGTCAGGGCTCTGCGCGGTGCCCTCACCAGGATCGATTCCCGATCCGAGAGTCACTTTTTCATTTCCAAAGATAATGAGCCCGCTGGGCATTCAGGGAGTAGAGACATGCCGAAGTTGAGATCCGCCACCACCACCCACGGACGTAACATGGCCGGGGCCCGCGCCCTGTGGCGCGCCACCGGAATGACCGATCAGGATTTCGGCAAGCCCATCATCGCTGTGGTCAACTCCTTCACCCAGTTTGTGCCGGGTCACGTCCACCTCAAGGATCTGGGCCAGCTGGTGGCGCGCGAGATTGAAGCCGCTGGCGGCGTCGCCAAGGAGTTCAACACCATCGCCGTGGATGACGGCATCGCCATGGGCCACGGCGGCATGCTCTACTCCCTGCCGTCGCGCGAGCTGATTGCCGACTCGGTGGAGTACATGGTCAACGCCCACTGCGCCGATGCTATGGTCTGTATCTCCAACTGCGACAAGATCACCCCGGGGATGCTGATGGCTGCCCTGCGCATCAACATACCGGTGATCTTCGTCTCCGGCGGCCCGATGGAAGCGGGCAAGACCAAGCTCTCCGACCAGATCATCAAGCTGGACCTGGTGGACGCCATGATCCAGGGCGCCGACCCCAAGGTTTCAGACGCCCAGAGCGAACAGGTGGAGCGCAGTGCCTGTCCCACCTGCGGCTCCTGCTCCGGCATGTTCACCGCCAACTCCATGAACTGCCTGACCGAGGCGCTGGGTCTGTCCCAGCCTGGCAACGGTTCGCTGCTGGCAACCCACAGTGACCGCGAGCAGCTGTTCAAGCTGGCGGGCCAGCGCATCGTGACCCTGGCCAAGCGTTGGTATGAGCAGGACGATGCCTCGGCACTGCCGCGCAACATCGCCACCAAGGCGGCGTTCGAGAATGCCATGGCGCTCGACATTGCCATGGGCGGCTCCACCAACACCGTGCTGCACCTGCTGGCGGCGGCCCAGGAGGCGGGCGTCGACTTCACCATGGCCGACATCGACCGCATGTCGCGCAAGGTGCCCCAGCTCTGCAAGGTGGCGCCCTCCACCCAGAAATACCACATGGAAGACGTGCACCGCGCCGGCGGGGTGGTCGCCATCCTGGGGCAGCTGGAAAAAGCGGGCCTGGTGCACGGGGATACCCGCAACGTGCTGGGCACCTCGCTGGTGGAGCTGCTGGCCGAATACGACGTCAGCCGCCAGCCGAGTCAGGAGGTGGTGGACTTCTATCGCGCCGGGCCGGCCGGGATCCGCACCACCAAGGCGTTCAGCCAGGATTGCCGCTGGCCGGAGCTGGATCTGGACCGCGCCGAAGGCTGCATCCGCTCGCTGGACAACGCCTACAGCCTGGAAGGGGGCCTGGCCGTGCTCGCCGGCAACCTGGCGCTGAACGGTGCCATCGTCAAGACCGCCGGGGTGGATGAGGAGAACCTCACCTTCCGTGGCCCGGCCCGGGTATTCGAGAGCCAGGATACGGCGGTTGCCGGCATTCTGGATGGCACCGTCAAGGCCGGTGAGGTGGTGGTGATCCGCTACGAAGGGCCGAAAGGGGGTCCAGGCATGCAGGAGATGCTCTACCCCACCACCTATCTGAAATCCATGGGATTGGGCAAGGCGTGTGCCCTGATCACCGATGGCCGCTTCTCCGGCGGTACCTCGGGTCTCTCCATCGGCCACGTCTCGCCGGAGGCGGCCTCCGGCGGCACCATAGGTTTGGTGGAGGATGGCGACATCATTAACATCGACATCCCGGCCCGCAGCATGGTGCTGGAGGTGGCCGACAGCGTGCTGGCCGCCCGCCGCGTCGCCGTCGAGGCCCGTGGCTGGAAGCCGCTCGATCGCCAGCGTCAGGTCTCCTTTGCCCTGCGCGCCTACGCCATGTTCGCCACCAGCGCAGATAAAGGCGCGGTGCGCGATCGCTCGATGCTGGGGGAATAAACCATGGTCTCTGCAGCGGATTATCTACGCAAGGTGTTGCTCTCCCCCGTCTATGAGGCGGCGCGGGTCACCCCCCTGCAAACCCTGAAGAAACTCTCCGAGCGGCTCGGCAACCACGTCAGCCTGAAGCGGGAGGACCTGCAACCGGTCCACTCCTTCAAGCTGCGCGGCGCCTACCACAAGATCGCCACTCTGACCGAGGAGCAGAAGGCGCGCGGCGTCATCGCCGCCTCCGCCGGCAACCACGCCCAGGGGGTCGCCCTGTCGGCCGCCAAGCTCGGTATCAAGGCGATCATAGTGATGCCCAAGACCACGCCGGACATCAAGATCGACGCGGTGCGCCGTCAGGGCGGTAACGTCATGCTGTTTGGCAACAGCTTCGACGAGGCCTACGGCGAGAGCCGCCGCCTCGCCGAGTTGGAGGGCTACACCCTGATCCCGCCGTTTGACGACGTCGAGGTGATCGCCGGCCAAGGCACCATCGGCAAGGAGCTGCTGGAGCAGGATACCCACCTCACCCACGTGTTCGTGCCGGTGGGTGGCGGCGGACTGGCCGCCGGGGTGGCGGTCTACATCAAGCAGCTGCTGCCGGATGTGAAGGTGATCGGGGTGGAGGCGGAGGGCTCCGCCTGCCTCAAGGCCGCCCTGGCGGCCGGTGAGCCGGTCAATCTGGAGCGGGTCTCGCTGTTTGCGGACGGGGTGGCGGTCAAGCGCATCGGCGAGGAGACCTTCCGCCTCTGCAACCAGTATGTGGACGAAGTGGTGACCGTCTCCAACGACCAGATCTGCGCCGCACTGAAAGACATCTTCGATGACTGCCGCGCCATCGCCGAGCCGTCGGGGGCCCTGTCGCTGGCGGGCCTCAAGGCCTACAGCGAGCGGGAGCAGGTCAAAGGTGGTCGGATGGCGGCCATTTTGTCCGGTGCCAACGTCAACTTCCACAGCCTGCGTTACGTGTCGGAGCGCTGCGAGATCGGCGAGAAGCGCGAGGGCATGCTGGCGGTGACCATCCCTGAGCGCAAGGGGGCCTTCCTCGACTTCTGCCGTCAACTTGGGCCGCGCATGGTGACCGAGTTCAACTATCGTTATGCGGATGCCGAGCAGGCGTCGCTGTTCGTCTCGGTGCGCCTCACCGGCGGTGACGAGGAGCTGGGCCAGATCATCGATCAGCTGGGCGGCAACGGCTATCCGGTGGTCAATATGACCGAGAGCGAGCTGGCCAAGAACCACGTGCGTTACATGATTGGCGGCCGCCCGGCCCGGCCCCTCGGTGAACGCCTCTACAGCTTCAAGTTTCCGGAGCAGCCTGGTGCCCTGATGCGCTTTCTGGAGACCCTGGGCTGTCGCTGGAACATCAGCCTGTTCCACTACCGCAACCACGGCGCCGACTACGGCCGGGTGCTCTGTGCGTTCGAGCTGCCTGATGAAGACGTGGCGGCCTTCCACGACTACCTGCACGAAATTGGCTACGGCTGGAAAGAGGTGAGCGATGACCCCGCCTACCGGCTGTTTTTGGCCAGCTAGGTGCGTTGCAAGCAGCAATGAGGGAGGCCATCGGCCTCCCTCTTTCATGGTGCTGGCCGGCACATCCGCAGATACCCCCTGCATGGGGCCTTTTCCTGCCGGGAATGCCGGGCGCTTCACACTCTTGAGTCCCAAGTCATTTGAGGCTGGCAACAGATGGGATAACCTGATGGACGGGGCCGGGTTTGCCCCATCAGGGAAGAGAGGCGCAAGAGCGCCCATCACGACTCATTGCAGAGGCTTTCACCATGAACAAATCGATACTTGCCGTGCTGGTCAGCGGCCTGCTCGTCAGCGGGGCCGTGCAGGCTGCCGCTCAGGACAACACCTGGTACGCCGGCGGCAAGGCCGGCTGGTCCAAGTTCTTCGACGTGGATCAGAAGCAGGTCGTCTCCGACACCCTGGGGGCGCTGCAGAACACCAGCACCAGCAAGGATACGCTCGGGCTGGGCGCCTTTGCCGGTTATCAGCTCAACCCCAACCTGGGCTTCGAATTCGGTTATGACTGGTTCGGCAAGTACACCTCGTCCGGCGAATTGAGCGGGGTGAGGGTGGAAGGGGAAGCCAAGAGCCAGATGATCCAGACCACCATGAAGATAGGGTTCCCGGTCAACGATGCGCTGGATCTCTATGGCCGGATCGGCGGTGGCTACGCCTGGACCAACAGCGAACTGTCGGCCCAGACAGCCACCGACTTCATCAAGGATACCGGCAACAAGCATGGCGCCGTGTTCGTCGGGGCGCTGGGGGCCGAATACGCCATCGACCGTGACTGGGCCGCCCGCCTCGAATACCAGTACACCACCCCGCTCGGGGATACCTCCCTCGATCGTGCCGGCATCGAGATGGACAACGGCATGCTGGCCTTCGCCATGCTCTATCGCTTCGGCCAGCAGGGCGGCGAAGTGGCGGCGCCCGCCCCGGCCCCGGCTGCGGCGCCTGCTCCCGCCGTGGTGGTGGTGCCCAAGACCTTCAGCCTGAGCTCGGACGTGTTGTTCGAGTTCAACAAGGCGACCCTGAAGCCGGCTGCCAGCCAGGCGCTCGACAACCTGTTCAGCCAGATAGTGGCGGCCAATCCGAAAGACGGGGTGGCGACCGTGATCGGCCACACCGATCGCATCGGCTCCGACGCCTACAACCAGGCGCTCTCCGAGCAGCGCGCTCGCAGCGTCGCCGACTATCTGATCGCCAAGGGACTGTTTGCCGACAAGGTGCGGGTCGAGGGGCGCGGCAAGTCTTCTCCGATCACCGGCAACAACTGCAGCAGCGGCTCCAAACCGGCGCTGATCGCCTGCCTGGCACCAGATCGGCGGGTGGAAGTGCGGCTGGAAGGGGTCTCCCAAGCGGCGCAATGACCACGGTGACAGCATGAACGACAAGGGAGGCTCAGGCCTCCCTTTTCATTGCCGCCAGCGGGAGCGGTTATACGCAGAGGCCGATGCAGCAACCCCCTGATATAGCCAATCGGTGTTAAGGCCACCCCGGCAGCTGGTCGATAACTGACCAGATGTATGGCGCCGAGGGCGAAGATATGCGCATCGATCACTACGACCTCCAGGGGGAGGTGCAATACCAGCAGCAACAGGCGCAGTCCCGCAAGGTGCGCCGGCTCGGTCCCGTGCCGGCAGCCAGCCAGGTGCAGTCCCAGGCCACGGTGCCGGCGGACTCGACGCCTGCGATCGGCGGTGGCAGCCAGCTCACCTTCACCCGCAGCAGCCTGCTGACGCTGCAGATGGCCAGCCGTACTGCTGCCGGCCCGGTGCCAGCCGCCCCGACACCGGCACCCGCCAAGCCTGCCGAGACCGACAAGGGCGAACAGGATGGCATTCCCAACGACGGGCTCGACAACCGCCAGCGGCTCATCAAGCTGATGATCGAGGCGATGCTGGGCCACGAGATAGAGTTGCCGGACCCGATAAAGCCGGCCGAGCAGAGCGCGGAGGGAGTCTCCGCGCCGACGGGCGAGGGGACCCAGCCCGCCGCCGAGCCGGATCAGCTGGTGGAGGTGACCGACAGCCTGCTGCAAAAAGAGCAGCTCAACGTGGTGGCGGCGGCGAACTTGCAGACCCAGGATGGCCAGACCCTGCAGCTGGATCTGGGTTTTGTGCTGGACTGGCGCCAGCTCGACATCAGCCAGCGTCGCACCACCCTCAATGCCCTCAAGGATCCGCTGGTGCTCAGCCTGGACGGCAAGATAGCCGGTCTGACCGACGCCCGGGTCAATTTCGACATCGATCAGGATGGCAAGGCGGACAGTCTGCCCGGCCTGAGTGAAGGGAGCGGCTTCGTGGCGCTGGATCGCAACGGCAACGGCACCATAGATGACGGCGGCGAGCTGTTCGGGGCCCGCTCCGGCAACGGTTTTGGCGAGCTGGCGACCCTGGATGAGGATGGCAACGGGGTACTGGACGAGCGGGACAGCCAGTTCTCGGCGCTGCAGTTCTGGCAGCCAGAACAGTCCCCCATCGCCCTGGTGGAGCTGGGGATCGGCGCCATCCTGCTGCATCCTCTCGATACCCCCTTCAACCATCTGGGGGAAAGCGGCAATCAGGGGGTGTTGCGCCAGTCCGGTCTCTATGTGACCGAGCAGGGCAAGGGAGGCTGGGTGCAGCAGGTCGACCTGCGGGTCTGAACCCGGCACCCGCATGGCAAACCCGGCCGCTGGCGCCGCACGTCGGCGGCCGTTTCCCCCTCTGCGACCAGAGCCTGACTCAGTTCAGCTCGGTGGGGTCGATGTCGAGGCTCCAGCGTACCCGCTTGGTCTCGGGCCACCCCTCCAGCTCCTTCACCGCCCAATCCAGCAACTGGGCCAGTGGCGCCCGGTTGGGCCCCTGCACCAGCAACTGCATGCGAAACTTGCCCGCCTTGCGCTCCATGAAGCCGCTGATGGGCCCCAGCACCTGAACATGGGGATAACGGGCGCTGCGCAGGGTATCGGCGAGGCGGCTGAGGAACAGCTGCACCTCGTCGCGGCCGTTGGCCTCGGCCCGAAACAGCCCCTGATAGCTGAACGGTGGCAGCCCCAGCAGGCGGCGCTCTTTCAGCGCCGTGTCGGCGAAGTGGCCATAGCCGTTCTGGGTCAGATCCTGCAGCAGGGCGTGCTCCGGATGGTGGCTCTGCAGCACCACCAACCCCGGCTTGCTGGCGCGGCCGGCGCGGCCCGCCACCTGGGTGTAGAGCTGGGCCAGCTTCTCGGCGGCGCGAAAATCGGCACTGAACAGGGCACCATCCACATCCAGCAGCCCGACCAGCGTCACGTCCGGGAAGTGGTGGCCCTTGGCCAGCATCTGGGTGCCGATCAGGATCTTGTACTTGCCCGCTTTGATGTCGCCGAGGTGGGTCTCCAGCTCCCCCTTGCGCCGGGTGTTGTCCCGATCGATGCGCACCACCGGATATTGCGGGAACACGGTGCCGAGCAGCTGCTCCAGCTGTTCGGTGCCCACCCCGGAGCCGATCAGCTCGTTGCTGCCACACTCGGGGCAGTGATGGGGCAGCGGGCGCACGCTGTCGCAGTGGTGGCAGTGTAGCCGTCGCCCGGCCTGATGCCAGGTGTACCAGGCATCACAGCGCTCGCAGGCGGCGCTCCAGCCGCATTGGTGGCAAATCAGAGCCGGGGCATAGCCACGACGGTTGAGAAACAGCATCACCTGGTTGCCCGCCACCAGATGTTCCGCCATCAGCTGCTCCAGCTGAGGGGAGAGACCGGCCTGCAGCCGCACGTTCTTGATGTCCAGGATCACCTGGCGGGCGGTCTGGGCATTGCCGGCGCGGCGAGTGAGAGTGAGGTGGTGATACTTGCCAGTGCGGGCGTTGTGCAATGTCTCCAGCGACGGGGTGGCCGAGCCGAGCAGGATGGGGATGCCGGCGCGATGGGCCCGCATCACCGCCAGATCCCGCGCGTGGTAGCGAAAACCGTCCTGCTGCTTGAAAGAGCCGTCGTGCTCCTCGTCGATGATGATGATGCCGAGGTTGTGAAACGGGGTGAACACCGCGGAGCGGGTGCCGATCAGGATGGCGGCGCCACCGTCGCGGCAGGCCAGCCAGGCATCGAGCCGCTCCCGATCGTTCATGGCCGAGTTCATCGCCACCACCGGCACGTTGAAGCGGCGGCGAAAGCGGTTGATGGTCTGCGGAGTGAGGCCTATCTCGGGCACCATCACCAGCGCCTGTTTGCCCGCCTTGAGCAGGGGCTCGAGGATGCTCAGGTAAACCTCGGTCTTGCCGGAGCCGGTGATGCCGTCCAGCAGGAAGGCGCCGAACCTGTCGCTCTGGCTGGTGACAGCAGAGACCGCCAGCGCCTGCTCGCCGTTGAGGCGCAGCCCCTCCCCCGGCTCAAAACGGGCGACCCAGTCGCCGTCATGGCTCGGCTCCAGCGAACGCTTCTCCAGCAGCCCTTTCTTCTCCAGCGCGGTGAGTGCTGCACTTTGGATCTCCTCCTGCTTGAGGGCGGAGGGGGTCTGCGGCCCCTTGCGCAGCAGGGCGAGCGCCTGCTGCTGCTTGGCCGCTCGCTTGAGCTCGTTGAGATCGACCGCCATGCCGGCCTCGGTGGCGAACCAGAATTCCAGCTCGCGATAGGCGGCAGGCTCCCCCTTGCGCACCAGCACCGGCAGGGCGTGAGGCAGTACCTCTCCCAGCGGGTGCTGGTAGTAGCTGGCGCTCCAGTTCATCAGCGCCAGAATGTCGGGCCCCAGCACGGGAGCGCCATCAAGCACGCGTTTGATCGGCTTGAGCTTATTGCGCGGTACCTGGCTGTCGGCCGAGTGATCCACCACCAGCCCGACCAGGGTTTGCGGGCCGAACGGGATCTCGACCCGGCAGCCGGGAGCAGGCAGAGGCAGGGGGGAGAGATAGTCGAAGTGACGGCGTAACGGCACCGGTACAGCCACACGAACCAGATCCAGCGTTTGGGAAGAATTCACCAGAGATTGCCTATTTTTTCTGCGAAGCCACTTGCCTGAACTCAGGCATTTCCTATATTATTCGCAGCCTTTGAAACTGTGTTCAACAATCGTGTGGTGTCCGACAGAAGATCGGATAGCGACACGGCCTGATAATTGAGGTTGTCCATGAAAGCTGGTATCCATCCTGACTACGTAGCCATCACCGCCAAGTGCTCTTGCGGTAACGTCATCAACACCTTCTCTACCCTGGGTAAAGATCTGAACCTGGACGTGTGCTCCGAGTGCCACCCGTTCTATACCGGCAAGCAGAAAGAAGTTTCTAGCGGCGGCCGCGTAGACAAGTTCAACAAGCGTTTCGGTGCGATGACCACCAAGAAGTAATTCTACTTCTGAAGAATTCTGAAAAAGGCGCCCAATGGGCGCCTTTTTTATTGGTCGGCGTTCTGTAACGGCCCGCTTTGCCCTATGGTGGGACTCTCCTTTCTCCCTTTGCGGGAGCGGGGTCGGATATGAGGGGCGGTAACATGGGCAAGACAGGGAGTGGGCAGATGCGTGATTGTCTGGTGATGGGGGCGGCGGGCTACATAGGTTCTTATCTGGTGCCCCATCTGCAAGAACTGGGTTATCGGGTGATTGCCGGGGCGCGGCGCCCCTGCCGTCTGCCGCCCGGGGTGGAGTTTCGCCTTGCCGACAGCCTCAAGCCGATCACATTGCTGCCTGCGCTGGCAGGCATCGACACCGTCTTCTATCTGGTGCACGCCATGGGAGCGGGGGCCGACTTCCACCGGCTGGAGCAGCAGGGGGTGAAGAACTTCGCCGCCGCCGCCCGCGCCGCCGGGGTGCGTCGCATCATCTATCTGGGCGCCATCCAGCCGGCGCAGTGCAACAGCCGCCACCTCAACTCCCGCCGTTATTGCGGCGAGCTGTTTCGCGAATCTGGCGTACCGACGGTAGAGCTGCGCGCCGGCATCATAGTGGGGCCCGGCTCGGCGGCGTTTGAGGTGATGCGGGATCTGGTGTTCAACCTGCCGATGATGGTGACGCCCAAGTGGGTGCGCTCGCGTACGCCGCCCATTGCGCTCTCCAACCTGCTGCACTATCTGGGCGGGCTGGTGGAGGCCGACGGGGTGGACGGCCAGATCTTCAACGCCGCCGGTCCCGAGCTGCTCAGCTATCAGCAGCAGTTGCAGAAGTTCGCCGCCCACATCGGCAAGCGTTGCCCCATCATCCCGCTGCCGTTTCTCAGTCCGCGCCTCTCCGCCTGGTGGCTGCAGTTTGTCACTTCGGTGCCGCAGCCGGTGGCCAAGGCGCTGGTGGGTGGCCTCAAGCACGACATCCCGGCCGACGACGGCCCGCTGCGGGCCCTGCTGCCGCAAACCCTGCTTAGCTTCGACGAGGCGCTGGCGGAGAGTCTGGCGCTGGAGCAGAAGCTGGGCGCCGAGCAGCAGGGGGAGGAGACCCCGCTCGGCCTGCGCTGGCGCCATCCCGAGTACGGCTTCTATGACCGCACCGCCAGCGGCGATGCCATCTGCCTCGCCTCGCCCGAGGTGGTGTGGCAGGTGCTGCAACAACTGGGGGGCGAGCAGCGCTACTTCTACATGAACCAGCTGTGGGTGGTGCGGGAATGGATGGATCACCTGATTGGCGGCCCGGCGCTGACCCGTGGTCGCACCAATCCGGATCGCTTCGTGAAGGGGGACATGCTGGACTCCTGGCAGATCCTCGGGGTGGATGAGGGGAGCAGGCTCGATCTGCTGTTCAACATGAAGGCCCCCGGCGTCGGCCGGCTGGAGTTGAACATACTGCCGGAAGAGTCGGGGCTGACCCGCATCAAGGTGACTGCCCACTGGCATCCGCAGGGGGCCTGGGGGCTGGCCTACTGGCTCGCCATGCTGCCGTTCCACCTCTTCATCTTTCAGGGCATGACGGAGGCGATCGCCAGACAGGCGGAGGCGAAAGCCGGCATTCCGGTGATGGGGTGAAACCATATCTATAACTAAATGGGTATTTGTGGTTGGCATGACATGCTAATTACTGGCTTGTCAGTGGCTGGGTGACGATACTTTCCTCTGTGAAAGCCCGATGGTTTTCTTTATGATCCCCAGCCCTCGCCCGTGGGCGAGCCAATGCACCACTCAATTCACTACCGTATCGGGGTCCCCCATGTCCGATCAGCGTCACGATCTTCGTCAACAAGCACTCGATTACCACGCCCAGCCCGTGCCGGGCAAAATCGCCATCGCCCTCACCAAGCCCGCCGAGACCGCCCGCGATCTGGCGCTGGCCTACAGCCCGGGCGTTGCCGAGCCGGTGCGCGAGATCGCCGCCAACCCGGCCGATGCCTACCGCTACACCGGCAAGGGCAACCTGGTGGCCGTCATCTCCAACGGTACTGCCATCCTGGGGCTGGGCAATCTGGGCCCGCTGGCCTCCAAGCCGGTGATGGAGGGCAAGGCCCTGCTGTTCAAGCGCTTTGCCGGCATCGACGCCATCGACATCGAAGTGAAGCACGAGACCAGCGCGCAGTTCATCGACACGGTTGCCGCCATCGCCGACACCTTCGGCGGCATCAACCTGGAAGACATCAAGGCACCCGAGTGCTTCGAGATCGAACAGGCGCTGATCGAGCGCTGCGACATTCCGGTGTTCCACGATGATCAGCACGGTACCGCCATCGTCACCGCCGCCGGCCTGCTCAACGCGCTGGAAGTGCAGGGCAAGCAGATTAGCGACAGCCGCATCGTCTGCATGGGTGCCGGGGCTGCTGCCACCGCCTGCATGGACCTGCTGATCAAGTGTGGCGCCAAGCCCCACAACATCTTCATGCTGGATCGTCAGGGCGTCATCCACAGCGGTCGCACCGATCTGAACCAGTACAAGCAGCGCTTCGCCAACGACACCCCCCTGCGCACCCTGATGGAGGTGATCGACGGGGCGGACGTGTTCGTCGGCGTCTCCGGCCCGGATGTGCTGCCCGCCGAGGCGGTGGCCCTGATGGCCGCCAACCCGGTGATCTTCGCCTGCTCCAACCCGGATCCCGAGATCAAGCCGGCGCTGGCTCACGCAGTGCGCGGTGACCTCATCATGGGCACCGGTCGTTCCGACTATCCGAACCAGATCAACAACGTGCTCTGCTTCCCCTTCATCTTCCGCGGTGCCCTTGACGCTCGTGCCAGCCGCATCAACGATGCCATGAAGATCGCCGCGGTCGAGGCGATCCGCGCGCTGGCCAAAGAGCCGGTACCGGCCGAGGTGCTGACCGCCGCCGGCGTCAGCGAGCTGGCCTTTGGCAAGGACTACGTCATTCCCAAGCCGATGGATGCCCGTCTGCTGCCGCGCGTCGCCCGTGCCGTGGCACTGGCGGCGGTGGAGTCCGGGGTGGCCCGCGTTGCCTTGCCGGCGGACTACATGCTGGGTTGAATCACTGCACCCGCGCACAGAAAACAAAAGGGGCCCCATGTCGGGGCCCCTTTTCATTACGGGAAGCTTGTTGGTCGATTACTTGGTCTTGGGAGCAACCTTGACGGCCGGCGCCTTGGCGTGGGCAGCCTTGTGGTGTTTTTTCACGACCTTGGTCTGGGTAGCCTGGGGAGCGGCAGCCTTGGTCGGGGTGGCAGCCATGGTGAAGCCGGAGGTCAGGGCGAAGACAGCAGCCAGGCTCAGGGGGATCAGCTTGTTCATATTCCAGTTCCTCATTCGGGTTGATGACATGGAGCGTTTCTCCATGACTTCATCCTAGGGCTGTTCGACCTGCGGTTCAGTGAGTGACTGGTGACGGTTTGTATCCAAATGTACAGGCAGCATCAGGCAGAAACGGGCACCGCTGCTGCTGGGCAGCAGCTGCACTTCGCCGCCGTGGTGGCGGGCGATGCTGCGCACGATGGCCAGCCCCAGCCCGGCGCCGCCGGTGCGTCGGTCGCGGCTCTGATCCAGCCGCACGAAGGGCTCGAAGATCTGCGGCGCCAGCGCGGGATCGATGCCGGCGCCGTCGTCGGCCACCTCCAGCAGATAGTGATCCTGCTGACGCGCCATGCTGAGGGTCACCCGGCCGGCGGCGTGGCGCAGGGCGTTGCCGATGAGGTTTTCCAGCGCCCGATCCAGCAGACGAGTATCGCCGCGCCAGGGCAGGGCCATGGCCGGGCGCACGAAGTCGAGCCGCTTGTCCGGCCGCAGCGCCTGCCAGTCGGCAAGGCGGCTGCCGGCCCAACTGCCGAGCTCCAGCTCGCTGCATTGCAGCGGCAGCTCGGGGCGATCTAGCCTGGCGTAGGTGAGCATCTCCTCGATGAGGGCGTCCAGCGCGCCAAGATCCCGCTCCAGCCCCTGTTGCTCCTCGGCCGAGGGCGCCGGATCCAGCATGGCGAGCCGGTAGCGCAGCCGCACCAGCGGGGTGCGCAGCTCGTGGGCGATGGCATCGGTCAGCTGCTTACGGCTGGCCAGCATGGCCTGCAGCTGCTCGGTCATCTGGTCGAAGGTGCGGCCGACCCGGCCCAGGCTGCTGCCGGGTGGCAAACGGGTGCGGCAGGAGAGATCGCCGTCGCCGACCCGGCGGGCGGTCTGTTCGAGCTGTTGCAGGCCGCGCCAGTGCGGGCGCAGCCAGAGCAGGATCGGCAGCCCCAGCGAGAGACCGATGACCAGTAGCAGCCCCACGTCGACCCAGTGCAGTTCGTGCAGGTAGGAGAGATAGGGCACGGGGCCGACGATCAGCACCTGATCGGTGCCCGGAATGCGCTGCAGGAAGGTGTCATCCTCCTCGACGATGACGATGTTGCCGGCCTCCAGAAAGGCCTGATCCTCGTTGGCCAGCGGCTGGTTGGCGAGGGCGCCGATCTGCAGCGGCAGGGTGAGCTGGCGGCTCTGCTCCGCCGTGCGGGCGGGCCAGTGCTCCGGCGGCAAGCGGGCCAGCTCGCCGGTGAGCAGGCCGAGGGAGCCCTGCATCATCCGCTCCAGATAGCGATCTCCCGCCCGTTCGGCGGTGACCTGATAGACCATGCCGACCAGCAGAATGGCCAGGGTGAAACAGCCGATCAGCAGCAGATAGAACTGGATAAACAGGCGGCGCATGGGGGCTCTCCTCTTGCCTGGATTACGTCTGGGCATTGCCTTGCTGCCCCCTCATCCCCAACCCTTCTCCTGCAAGGGGAGAAGGGAGCAGAGAGCATCAAGGTCATTCGGCGGGGCTTATTCCCAGGCCTGGGGTATTAGCAGGTAGCCCTTCTGGCGCACTGTCTTGATGCGGGTCGGGTTGCTGGTGTCGTCCCCCAGCTTGCGGCGCAGGCGGGAGATGGCCACGTCCATGCTGCGATCCTGGCCGTCGTAGTCGCGACCGCGCAGGCTGCGAAACAGCGCCTCCCGCCCCAGGATCTGGCCGGCGTGGCAGGCCAGCTCCCACAGGAGATCAAAATCGGCGGTGGAGAGCGGAATGCTGTCGCCGTCAAGGCGCACGTCCCGGCCCGGGCCGTCGATCTGCAGCCGGCCGAACTGCAGGCGCTGGGGCGGTGTGCTGGCGACCACGGGTTGCGGGGCCTGCTGCCCCTGCTGGCGGAACTGGACCCGCAGCCGGGCCAGCAGCACGGGGGGCGGCGTGGTCTTGAGGATGTAGTCGTTGGCGCCCAGCTCCAGGCTCAGGATCTGGTTCATGTCGCTGTCCAGCGAAGTGAGCATGACGATGGGGCCGGCAAAGCGAGGGCGCAGATCCCGGCACAGGGAGAGACCATCCTGACCAGGCAGCATGATGTCGAGCAGCACCAGGTCCGGCTGCTCGGCCTCGACCCTGGCCAGTGCCAGATCGCCCCTCGGCTCCAGCAGCACTTCCATGTCGTGGCGGGCCAGCCAGCTGCTGATGAGCTGGCCTATCTCGGGATCATCTTCAACAAAAAGAATGCGTTGCATGGTGGCATGACACCCAGACTGTGGCGCGGATGCGCGTGCCGCCAGCATAGCGGCTCCGGCCGCCCCATGCACAGGGTTAAATAATCAAACAGGGCCCGCGGGCCCTGTCTTGCTGGTCGAGCGGGGCGTCGTGCCCCGGCGGCATCAACCCGCCTTGCGTTTGAGATAGACCCCGGCTTCCATGTGGTGAGTCCAGGGGAACTGATCGAACAGGGCGAAGCGGGCGATCTCGTGGGTTTCGCCGAGCACCGCCATGTTGGCCTGCAGGGTCTCGGGGTTGCAGGAGATGTAGAGGATGTTGTCGTAATCCTGCACCAGCTTGACGGTGGCGTCGTCGAGGCCGGCCCGGGGCGGGTCGACGAAGATGGTGTTGCACTGGTAAGCGGCCAGATCCACCTCCTTGAGGCGGTTGAACTCCCGCTCGCCGCGCATCGCCATGGTGAACTCCTCGGCCGACATGCGCAGGATGATCAGGTTGTCGACGCCGTTGGCGGCGATGTTGAACTGGGCGGAGTCCACGCTCGGCTTGGCGATCTCGGTGGCCAGCACTTTGCGGAAGTTCTGCGCCAGGGCGATGGAGAAGTTGCCGTTGCCGCAGTAGAGCTCCAGCAGGTCGCCCTCGCTCCCCTTGGTCACGTCCAGCGCCCAGCCCAGCATCTGTTCGTTGATGGCGGCGTTGGGCTGGGTGAAGCTGTTCTCCACCTGCTTGTAGACCAGCTCGCGGCCCTGCACATTCAACCGTTCGATGACGAACTCCTCCCCCAGGCAGATCTTCTGCTTGTGGGCACGGCCAATCAGCTGCAGCTCGAATCCCTTGGCCCGCAGGTCGGCCTGCAGCGCTTCGGCAGCCTGCTGCCACTCGCTCTCCAGCTTGCGATGGTAGAGCAGGCTGACGCAGATCTGGCCGGACTGGGTGGAGAGGTAGTCGATCTGGAACAGCTTGCGGCGCAGCACGGGGTGCGGGCGCAGCCCTTCCAGCAGCACCGGCATCAGCTGGTTGATGAGACGGCTGGCGGTGGGGAACTGGTCAACCCGGATGATCTCCTTGGTGGCCGGCGCATACATGCAGTGGTACAGGTCGTCACCGTCGTGCCAGATGCGAAACTCGGCGCGCATCCGGTAGTGTTCGGCGGGGGAGGCGTGCACTTCCAGCGCAGGCAGGGTGAAGTCGGCAAACAACCCGCAGAGGCGCTCGCGCTTCTCGTCGAGCTGGGCCTGGTAGTCGGCCGGGGTTCGAAGGGGCGCCGGGTCGGCGGAAACCTGCTGGGATTGGGTCATGATTTACCTCACATGCACACCGGTCTGGCCGGGTCGAAATCGGGGGAAGCCTGCAGCCACCCAAAGGGGCCCGATTTTAAAAGGCCGCCGCAGATTGTCCAGTATTTTGTGGTCAAGAAGTGTGCAGTCAGGCCGATAGCTGATCTACAGGCATGGTGGGAGGACACATTATGCAGATCGACGGAGTGGGCGCGGCCCAACCCAAGGGAGTGGGTGTTGCTCCCAAATCGCCCCAGCAGGCGGACTCGAAGCCGGTAAGCAACGGGGATGAAGTCTCGTTGCACAAGGCGCCAAAATGGGCGCAGGTGCTGGTGCAGCAGGCGCTGCAGTTCGCGCTGGAGATCAATGGTCAGGGTTACAAGGCGCCCAAGGCGCAGGATCAGCCGGAGGCGGTGACCCCGAATACCCTGTTCGACTTTCAGTCGGTGGCCGACAACGTACTGCAGTTCGTCACCGGCCGGCTGGGGTCTGCCCGGGCCGACGGCAAGTCGGATGACAGCCTGACCGGCATGATGGAGCAGGCCCGCAAGGGGGTGGACAAGGGCTTTGGCGACGCCAGGAAGCAGCTCGGCGATTGGGCAGACAACGAAGACATCAAGACCGGCATGGATCAGAGCTACAAGCTGATCCAGGAGGGGCTCGACCAGTTCGAGAAGGAGTTCTTCGGCAAGGTCTCCACCACCGACATGGGCCAGGCCGAGATGGCCAGCCGCCAGCAGGGCTCGTTGGAGATCCAGACCAAGGATGGCGACAAGGTGGTGCTGCGCTTCAACGACAGCTGGCAGACCAAGTCCCAGAAGGATGACAGCGGCAGCCAGTTCAGCCTCAAGTCGAGCCAGAGCTTCAGCTTCTCGCTGGAGGGCAACCTGAGCAGCGAGGAGATGGACTCCATCGGCAAGCTGGTCAAGGGGATCGATGATCTGGCCGGCAACTTTTTCTCCGGCAATTTCGACGACCTGTTGAAGAAGGCAGGCGAGCTGAAGCTGGATGACAGCCAGCTGGCCTCCTATTCGCTCAAGCTCAAGCAGAGTCTCAAGCTGAGCCAGACCTATCAGGGGGCGCACTCCCTGCAGGAGATGCTCAAGCCGCTGGCGGACTACCTGCCCAAGCTGGATCAGGTGCAGCAGCAGGCGGATTCTCTGCTGCCGGCATCCCAGCAGCAGGCGCTGACGCCGGCGGTGCTGGCGGCTCGTGGCCAGAGCGATCCGGCCCAGGTGGGCAGCTTCACCAGCTTCAACCAGCGGATGCTGGATGCGCTGCGGATGATCGGCCAGTTCCAGCCGGCGACGGATGCCAGCAGCAAGAGCGTCTGAACCGTTTCGAATCGAGGACCATGACCGGCCGTTTGCCAGCTCCTGCGGGGGCTGGCAAACTGGCCTTTTTCCCGATCCGGCCAGCCCATGAACCCGAAAAAGCCCAGAGACAAGCGCGAGCTTTGCTACCCCTTCATCTTCGAAACCCAGTTCCAGTGTGACTACGAGATCGCCACCGACGAGCTCTGCTGCCAGGTGGGCGCCGTATTGTCACACCTGGCTCCGGAGGCCGAGATTGCGCCCATGCAGGCGGATCTCGCGGCGCTGCAGCGGCTTATCTACAACCTCAACGGCTCGGTGCGCGGCAGGCTCGGCATCTTCGAGGAGGATCTGGCGTGGCTGAAGGGGCGTTACGATCACTACAACGAGGCGAGCCGCGGCCGGGTCAACGGTTTCGTGCTGCCGCAGGGGCCGCAGCCGATCCCTACCCTGCACCTGTGCCGCTGCGGCAGCAAGAAGGTGGTACGGCTGCTGGTGCGGCTGGAAGAGAGCGGGGTGCGCTTCGACCCCATCCTCTATCGGTTTGCCAACCTGCTGGCCAACTTCTTCTTCGTGCTGACCGTCTACCTCAAGCAGTTGTGGCAGGTGGACGAGGTACCCTACGTCAGCATCAACTACTGAATACGGCCAAAAAAGCTTTTGTTTTTCATGAAGATCAAACACGATCATCCCATTTGTCGGTCGCCGGGATGGTTCCGGTAGCGCAGTGGGGAAGGTCATGACCATGCTTCATCTCAGTGGCAGTTCGTTCTTGATGCCGGGCAACCTCGCCTGGCGCCCCCTGGCTGAATACGGCGAAGTGCAGGTGGCCCCCCATGGCCAGTGGTTGCAGACCCTGATGCACCAGAGCGCCGATGCCGCGGCCGGGACCCACATCATCATCTGGCTGTGGGAAGATCTGGTGCCTGCACGGACATTGCAGGAGTGGGGCCGTCTGGCGCAGGACGAGCAGCAACTGGCGGTTGCCGCCTTTGTCGACGCGCTCTGCTTGCCTCTGTTGCAGCATCTGCAGCGCCGCCCGCAGGATCACCTGCTGGTGGGGGCCTGCAGCCATGCGCCGCTCTGTGTCTATGGCCCGGCCCCTGCCGTGCTCGCCGCGCTGGCCAGTGCGTTCGAGCAGCAGATGGCCCGCCTGCGCCTGCAGCAACCGGGCCTGGACGACCTGCACCTGCCGCTCTGGCTGCAACAGCATGGCCGCCAGCACTGCTTCGATCGGCGCAACCTCTATCTGATGTCCTGCCCCTTCTCCATGGCAGGTCTGGCCAGCCTGGCGCAGTGGATTCTTCCCTTGCTGCAGCGGTTGCAGCAACCCGCCCACAAGGTGCTGGTGCTCGACTGCGACAATACCCTGTGGGGCGGCGTGGTCGGCGAAGACGGTGTCGGCGGCGTCCTGCTGGGACAGGACGGGATGGGCCGGCTCTACCAGGCCTTCCAGCAGGCGGCCAGCCACTGGCACGGGCAGGGCATAGTGCTGGCGCTCTGCTCCAAGAATCTGGCGGACGATGTGTGGCGGCTGTTTGACGAGCATCCGGGCATGGTGCTGACACGGGCGCAAATCGCCGCTGCCGAAATCGGCTGGGAGCCCAAATCCCAGGGGTTGCGGCGGCTGGCCGCCCGCCTCAATGTCGGGCTGGACAGCCTGGTCTTCTGGGATGACAGCGAGCTGGAGCGGGCCGAGGTGCGGGCCAACTGCCCCGAGGTGATGGTGATGACCCCGCCGGCCGATCTCTGGAGCTGGCCGGATGCCCTGCTGACGCTGCCAGCCCTGTGCAGTCGCCACCAGAGCCGTGATGACGGCCTGCGGCAGCACTCCTATCAGGCCCAGGCCGAGGCCGAGGCGGTGCGCCGGCAACTGGGCGACGAGCACGCCTTCCTGCGACAATTGGCGCTGCAGGCTGACTGGCAGCCGTTCTCCCCGGGCAACCAGTTGCGAGCCGAACAGCTCAGCCAGAAGACCAATCAGTTCAACCTCTCCGGCCGCCGCTATCAGGCGGCGGAGCTGGCCCGGCTGGCCGCCGAGGGAGGCGACGTCTGGCTGGCCAGCCTACGAGACAGGTTCGCCGATCACGGCATGACGGCCCTGCTGGTGGTGCGCTCGCTCGATGAGGGCAGGGCGCTGCTGGATACCCTGGCCATCAGCTGCCGGGTGCTGGGGCGCGGTTTTGAATACTGGCTGCTGGCGCAACTGGCAAACCATCTGCGGGCACAGGGCGTGACCGAGCTGGTCATCAGCCTGGTTGCCACCACCCGCAACCAGCCGGCACGGGATTTTCTGGCGAGCCTGCCAACCCGGCCGATAACCACTCCAGCGGGGTTGCTGCCGCTGGCGGACGAGGTTTTCCTCAGTCTGGATCTCTGCTCTCTTTCTCTCCCGTTTTTGGAGTTCTACGCCCATGAATGACCTTATCGCGCTGGCACACCAGCAGTTCCCCCAGGCCAGCGTCAATGCACAGTCTGCCCTCGGCAGTTGTCCCGAGTGGGATTCTCTGGGTCACTTCAACCTGCTGTTGCTGGTCGAACAGCACTATGCCGTGCGGTTCGAGCCGCACGAGCTGGCCGAGTTGAAGAGCCTGACCGACATCCAGCAAGCCCTGCTGCGCAAAGGGGTTGCCGTGTGAAACAGGCACTCGAGCAGGCGCTGACCGAGCTGGGGATCCCCAGAGGCGGCGCTCTGATGGTGCACTCGGATGCCATGGTGGTGGCCCAGTTTGCCGGCATGGGCAACGCCGCGGGTATCGCGGCCTTCTGGACATGCCTCGAGCAGTGGCTGGGCGGGCACCTGCTGGTGCCGACTTTCAGCTACAGCCCGATGGCGGACGAGTGCTTCGACCCTGCGCAGACCCCGAGCAAGGTGGGCTTGATGACGGAGCTGTTCCGCCAGCGAGAAGGGGTGGTGCGCACACTGGATCCCGTCTTCAGCATGGCGATCAGCGGCCCGCAGGGGCCTGCACTGGTGGCGCGGGAGTGTCACGACTGCTTCGGTCAGGAGAGCCCGTTCGGCTGGCTGGCTGAGCAGGATGGTTGGCTGCTGGGGCTGGGTTGCCACCCCGACCGCATCACCTTCACCCACTACGTGGAGCAGCGGCTGGCCGTCTCCTACCGCTATCACAAGATGTTTGCTGGCCGGGTGTGCGTAGACGGCGGCGTGCGGGAGTGGCAGGCGGATTACTATGTGCGCGATCTGTCGCTGGCCAGCGAAATCGACCTCTCCCGGCTGGTGGCCCTGCTGCAGGAGCGGGGTGCCTGGCGCCAGACGTTGTGCCAGCGGGTGCCGGTCTGGGCGGTGTCGTGCCGCGACTTCATCCTGGCTGCCAGCGAGTTGCTGGCAACGGCCCCATACGCCCTGATCCGGGCGGGAGGAGAGTCCCATGCAGTTTGATCACATCGGACTGGTGGTGCCGGACCTGGCTAGCGGTGTGGCCTATTGCCGCGACGTGCTGGGGCTGAGCCGCTGCTCGGTTGCGGTGGAAGATCCGCTGCAACGGGTCTGGGTGCAGTTCGTGCATGACGACCATGGCCTCTGCTACGAGCTGGTCGCCCCGGCCTGCGAGGAGAGCCCGGTCGCCCAGGTGCTCAAGACCCGGCGCAACGTCATCAACCACCTTGCCTATCGGGTGAGCAATCTGCAGGAGAGCGCCGAACGGCTGCGCACACAGCGCCACCTGCCCCTCGGACCCAGCCAGCCTGCCATCGCCTTTGGCGGCGCCCACGTCCAGTTTTTCCTGAGCCCCCTTGGCCACATTGTCGAATTGATCGAGGCATCCACCCCATGAGTTTTTCACCCAAGAGTGGCTATCTGCCCACTGACTGGGACGACCAGGCACAAGTCGGTGAGCAACTGCATCGACTGCTCACCCTGCTGTTTCCGCTCAACCGCAGCCTGACCGGGGACGGGGTACGGCAGTCGCTGGCCCTGTGGCGCGAGCACTGTCTGCCCGAGCTGAAGATCCATGAAGTGGCCAGCGGCACCGAGTGCTTCGACTGGACCGTGCCTGACGAGTGGAACGTGCGGGAGGCCTACATAGTGGGGCCGGATGGACGCAGGGTGGCGGATTTCCAGGACCACAACCTGCATCTGGTCGGCTACTCGGAGCCGGTGCGCTGCACCCTCTCGCTGGCCGAACTGCAGCCCCATCTTCACTCTCTGCCCGAGCAACCGGACGCCATTCCCTATGTGACCTCCTACTACAAGCGTCGCTGGGGCTTCTGTCTGCCCCATCGGCTGCGTGAGGCGCTGCCGGAGGGGGAATATCAGGTGGTGATCGATGCCACCCTGGCACCGGGCTCGCTCACCTATGGTGACTGGGTGCTGCCGGGGGAGAGCGAGCAGGAGATCCTGCTGTCGAGCTACACCTGTCACCCCTCCATGGCCAACAACGAGCTCTCCGGCCCCTGTGTCGGCGTCTTCCTGATGGCCTGGCTGGCGTCACTGCCCACACGCCGTTACAGCTACCGGCTGATGCTGGTGCCTGAAACTCTGGGGGCCATCGTCTATCTCTCCCGCCATCTGGACCAGCTCAAGCAGCGCACCTTGGCCGGCTTCAACCTGACCTGCCTTGGCGATGATCGCAGCTACTCCTTCCTGCCCTCACGCCAAGGCAACACGCTGGCGGATCGCATCGGTCGCCATGTGCTGGGTCATCTGGCGCCGGGTTACAAGGCTTACAGCTTCCTGGAGCGGGGCTCCAACGAGCGGCAGCTGTGCGCGCCCGGCATCGATCTGCCGGTTACCTCGGTGATGCGCAGCCGATACGGCTGTTATGCCGAGTACCACACCTCGCTCGATGACCTCTCACTGGTAACGCCGGCCGGTCTGGCCGGCGGCTTCCTGGCGCTGCGCCGCGCCATCGAGTGTCTGGAGCTGGACGAGCGCTGCGAGGTCACCGTGCTGGGCGAGCCCCAGCTTGGCAAGCGAGGGCTCTACCCGGACTTGTCGACCCGCTATTCGGGCTGGCAGGTGAGGGAGATGATGAATCTGCTGGCCTATAGCGACGGCAGGCTGACCCTGTTCGAGATTGCCGAGACCATAGGGGCGCCGTTCTGGCGGGTGGAGCCGCTGGCGCGGATGTTGCTGGATGCTGGGCTGCTGCGTCGTCTCAGCCCGCAACCGGACTACTCGATCACCAGATAGGCTGGCCCCGGGTTGTGCGGGGTGCGGCGGATAGCGTAGCGATCCAGCCCCAGCACCTCCTTGAGAGCCAGGGTCTCCCCCGGAAAGGCGGGCCAGTTGAGCTCATCGAATGCCAGCACTGATCCCTTGGTCAGGTGCGGTTTGATGAGCTCGAGGCAGCGGCGGGTCGGCTCGTAGAGATCAAAGTCAAAATAGGCCAGCGCGACCATGGTCTCCGGCTGACGAGCCAGATAGGCCGGCAGCGTCTCGGTCACATCCCCCTTCACCAGCTCATGCTTGACGATGTGGTCCAGCGGGCTTTCCGCCTCATGGGCGGCGAGCAGTTGGGCTAGATGCTGCTCATAGCCCGGCGTCACCCCGTAGGCACCGGGCTGGATGGCGGCATCGCTGCCATCTTGCGGAGCGTGGGAAGGGAAGCCGCTGAAGGTATCGAATCCCACCAGCTTGCGGTTGTAGTTGTAGGGCTCATACATGCCGCGAAACGAGGAGAAGAGCGCCAGGTTCTGACCCCAGCGGGTACCGAAATCCATGATGACGCCGTGGACCGGTACGATCTTCTGATACAGCTCGTGCATGAACAGGATGCGGGAGAGCGACTGGCGCTTGAGGTAGAGGCCTAGGTTGTTCTGCAGCTCGGCCGCGGGCAGCGGGCTGGCGTGCAGCAACTCGCTGAAGGTCTGGCGACGTGACAGCTCCTGCTCGGAGGCGTTGGAAATGGCCTTGATCATCAATGGTCTCCTGTGGTGGTGTCGCCGGTCGGGGTCGACAGGCAGTGCACCACTTCATATTCGAGGTAGTCGGCCAGCCCCAGCCAGTCCTGGCGCTCCTGGCACTGCAGCAGGGCGGCTACCAGTCCGGGTGGCAGGTTGCCCTGCTCGGTGAGCACCTCTTGCAGCAGTTCCGGCAATGCCTGACTCGCGGCGACCGACTGCCCCAGCCGAAACTGGTGTGCCAGGGCGGTTAGGCGGGTGATCTGGCCGTTTTTCATTGCACGTACTCCGGGTGATAGCGGCAGCCGGCGATCTCCGCCCCTTCCCGGCTGCAGTTCCAGAACTGCACCTCGGGGTGGCGCGCTATGTAGCGCTCGAGCTCGGTGCGGTAGGCGGAAAAGTTCGGATTGGTCTTGACCCGCCGGCCATGACCGTCGAGGGTCCAGCTGAGTGCCAGCGCGGCGCTGGGACCGAGGGCACCGTCGGCCCAGCCCGAGTGGGTGAGCTCGCCGGGAAAGGCGAAGTCGGTACCCAGCAGGATGACCTGGTGGCAACCCATCTGCACGGCGAGATCCACGGCGGGATGAATGACGCTGCCGCCCGAGTGCAGCACGCCCTTGGGGAGCGTCTGCCGCAGCTGCTGATACATGGGGCTGCGGGAGTAGGCGGTCTTGCGCGGCCCCTGCCAGGCCAGCAGGGCTGCCGTGGGAACCGTGGGGTAATAGACCAGGGTGGTCTGGGCCGACTGGGCGGCGGGCAGCCGGTTGCCGTCGATGGCGTCATCGATGGTGACGACGATGTCGGGTCGGATGCCGTGGCCAAGCAAAAACGCCAGCGCGGTATCGACGCTGATCAGCAGGAAATCCTGCCGGCGGCGCTGCAACTGGGCCTGCAGGGTGGTCAGGTTGTGCTGCAGGGTCGGGCCGCTCGCCACGATCAGGGCCTGCTTGCCCTGAGCCAGACCAAACAGGGAGGCCACATCGCCGTCGCTGGCCAGCAGATCGCGGTTTTCGGCCAGCCGCCTAGTGACGTCGGGGTGCTCGGCATCGAACCTGGCCCGGGCGAACGGCAAGTCTATTTCACTCACCAGCCGGTCGCGGATGCGGGCGGCGGCATCTTCCACCAGCAGCAGCTCGGGCGGCAGGGCGAAGAAGGGCAGCCGCACCTCGCTTTCGTCGCCGGCCATCATCAGCTCGACCCTGGGATCCGTCAGCCAATCTTGCTGGTCCAGCAGCCGCAGCACCAGGGCAAACAGGGCGCCATTCATGATCTTCACTTCCAGCCGCTTGAGGCTGCTGCGCCCCAGCAGGGCGCGCGGCAGATCGCCAAGCCCGGTGCCGTAGAGGTGCAGCACTGGCTGCTCGGGCAGGCTGGCGGCCTGCAGTTCAGCTTCTTTCACCCGGTCGTGCCGGCTGGTGAGCTGGATGCCGTGGAGGCTGAGGGTGGAGCCGAGCCCCTCGGTCAGCTCGACCGGCTGGCTTTCAACGTCTTGTGCCAGCAGGCGGGGCCAGAGGGCGGGCCAGCGCTGGCTGATGAGCCTGCCATGCTGGTTGAAGAGATCATCACTCATCGTTATCTATCCACTCCCAGCTCAGCGGTTGATTGGCGCTCAAGCTGCGGTTGACCCGCTTGCCGATGAGTCGATCGTAATCGGCGGGGGGCAGGCCGAGGGCGGGGCGCACCGACTTGATGTGCGCTGCGGTGAGCACCTCGCCGGCTGCTATCTCCTTGACCAGATAGAGGGAGCGGCGAAACGCGCGGTTGCCCTGTTCACTGGCGGTGAGCTGGTAATCGGCCACTCCGAGCGCGGCATGGGCGGTATTGACCGAGGTCACCAGCTCGGTGAGTTCGGCCGGTTCCATGGAGAAGGCGCAATCCGGCCCGCCATCGGCGCGGGCCAGGGTGAAGTGTTTCTCGATGAGGGTAGCCCCGAGCGCGGTGGCGGCGATGGCCGTGGCCGATCCCAGGGTGTGATCGGAGAGCCCTACCTCGACCCCGAAGCGCTGGCGCAACATAGGGATGGTACGCAGGTTGTACTCGGCTGCCGGCGCCGGATAGCCGCTGACGCAGTGCAGCAGGGCCAGCTGGCCGTTGCCGTGCTTGAGCGCCATCTCGACCGCGGCGGCGATCTCGGCCTCGTTCGCCATGCCGGTGGACATGATGAGTGGCTTGCCGGTCTGGGCGGCGTAGCGGATGAGGGGCAAGTCCACCAGCTCGAAGGAGGCGATCTTGTAGGCCGGGCAGTCGAGGGATTCCAGCAGATCCACCGCACTGAAGTCGAATGGGCTGCTAAAGACCGTCAGTCCCAGCTCGCGCCCCTTGGCAAACAGCGCTTGGTGCCACTCCCAGGGGGTGTGCGCCCACTCATAGAGGTCATAGAGGTTGTGGCCATCCCACAAGCCGCCATGGATCTGGAACTCGGGCCTGTCGCTGTTGAGGGTGATGGTGTCTGGCCGGTAGGTCTGCAGCTTGACCGCACTGGCCCCGGTCTCCTTGGCGGCGGTCATAATGGCCAGTGCACGCTCCAGGTTGCCGTTGTGGTTGGCCGACAGCTCGGCGATCACATAGGGAGCCTGCGTCGGGCCGATGGATTGATGGGCGATCTGCATCTGTGTTCAGACTCCTGTGCCAAGTTGCCAGCCTTGCGGCGCCGGCTGCCAAGGGGCAGGGGGCGCTATCTGCGGTGGCTCGGCAAGATAGAGGGGAAATTGGGAGAAAATTGTCTGCAAGCGATGTGCCAGCTCTTGCCAGTCCGCTGGTTGCAGTGGCCGGATGGCCTGCCACGTCAGTTGCTGACCGTTCAGCGTCAGGGTGAGCTGCGGCTGGTCATCATGGCGTAGTTGCCACTGTTGGCCATCTGGCAACAGTTGATAATCGGATTGTGGTAGCAGCCAGGCGGTGAGCCGATCCAGCCCCAGCCCATCCACCTGTTGCTGGCCGCGGCAGCGATAGTTATCTGCTTGCAATTCAAGTCGTTGCAGGGCCTGCATCAGCCGCTCAGGCTCGGCCAGTTCGCTCAGGGTCAGCCGCTCGGCCAGCCGAAAGCGGGCGATCACCTGGTCGTTGAACTGCTGGTTGTCGACGATGGGCACCGCCAGGGTCGGCAGGCCGAGACAGGCCCGCTCCCAAGTCATGCCGCCGGCGGCGCCGATGGCGAAGTCGTGCCGGCTCATCAGGTCGGCCATCTGGTCGCTCTGACGCAGCAGCACCAGGTTGAGGTCGGCCAGTTCGGCCACTCTCTGCTCCAGCTCGGGCCAGAAGGGATTGGCGCCGCCCGCCACCAGGGTCCAGCGGATGGTGCGGGCCCAGGGCAGCCGGGCCAGGCTGTTGAGCGTGACGAGGCAGGCACCCGCCGGGTCGGCACCGCCAAAGCAGACAAGCCCCCGTTGCCACTGACTGGCGTGTTGCCGCGCCAGCTGGCGATAGGCGGGGCGCAGCAGGGCATAGTCGGTACCCAGCAGCAGCTGGCAATCGGCGGGGGTGAGCGGCTGGTAATCGGCGGCGCGGCGCAAGGGGCCCTGATCCAGCAGCAGCTGGCAGTGGTGCGGCCGGTCGGCCAGATCATCGATCACCAGTATGCGGCTGCAGTGGGCGGCCAGCTGGGTTTCGAGCCGCTGGTCAATCTGGTAGTGATCGAACACCAGCCAATCCGGCAGCAAGCCAGGCAACGGGCCAGCGTCATCGAGCGTGCTCAGGGGATGATGGTGATGGGGCCGCAGCAACGCCAGCAGGTGCGCCGGCAGATCGTGGCAGAGGAAGTGGCATTCGGCCCCGGCGGCGTGCAGCCGATCGGCGATGGCCAGGCAGCGCATCAGGTGGCCCAGGCCGATATCGGCGCCGGCGTCGAGCCGGAAGGCAACTTTAAACGTCATCTTGGGCCAGCACTTGATAGAGCAGTTCGGCCAGGTGCCAATCTTCCGGCGTGTCGATGTCGACCACCCTGTGCCTTGGCAATATGTGGCCGATCCCCTCTCCCCCCACCGGGCTGATCCCCCCCAGCCAGGCCGCGCGGCTGCCCCAGTAGAACTGACCGGCATCCTGATAGGCGGGCTCCAGATCCTGGGAGCGTTTCGCCATCTGCTCCGGCCAGAACGGGGTGACCCTGCCTTGCGCGTCCATGCGTACCGCCCGCTGGATCGGGAAGCCGAATTCGGCCACCGTGTAGACAAATGGTGCCTTGCTTGCGATCAACCGCTGATAGGCGGCCTTCAGGTCATCGGCCTGGATCAGCGGCACGGTGGCATAGATGCAGCAGTAGTGCTCTGCCTGGATGCCGAGCTGATCGAGCCGCTGGATGGTGTCGATCACCACCGGGGTGGTGCCGGTATGGTCATCGGCCAGCGTGGCGCCCCGCAGGAAGGGCACGTCAGCCCCGAGGCGACGGGCTACCTCGGCGATCTCCGGGTCATCGGTGGAGACCACCACCCGACTGAAACAGCCCGAGTCTCTGGCCGCCTCAATGGCGTAGGCAATCATGGGCAAGCCGCAAAAGGGACGGATGTTCTTGCGGGGAATGCGCTTGCTGCCGCCCCGTGCCGGGATGATGGCGATGGCCATGATGCTCTCTCCCTGAGGAGCCCGACGTGGTCGCCGAGCCGGATAATTGATGACAACTCTTTGATTATTTTTGAGATTATACCGAGTTTTCATCTTATATTATTGAGCTTTGCTACGGAATTGCCCGGTGATGGTCGATAACATGGGCAAGTGATGGGACCTCATTGGTATTGAACATGAGTTATGGTGTCGAATTGCGCCCGCTCCAGCCCTGGGATCTGCCCACCCTGCGACGCTGGCGCAACCTGGACGAGGTGCGGTTGCAGATGGTGGAGCAGACGCTCATCTCCCCCCGCCAGCAGCGGCAGTGGTTCGTCAGCAGCCTGGAACGGTCTGACCAGCAGCACTGGGTGCTCTGGTGCCGCGGCCTGCGGGCCGGCTACGTCAACCTGAAAGGGGAGACGCGGCAATCGCTGCAGGGGCAGCCGGTGGCCGATGCCGGCCTCTATCTGGGCCGCTCCAGTGTGCGTCACCCCATGCTGGCCGTCGCCGCCGCCCTGTCACAGCTCGATCAGGGCTTCGATACCTTCGGGCTCGGCTGCATCCGCACCCTGGTGCGCACCGGCAACGACGCCGCCCTGCGCCTCAACGCACAGCTCGGCTATCGCCAACAGGGGCAACAGGGCGACTTCATCGCCCTCGAACTGCAGCCCGCCGACTATTATGCCGCCCGAGAACGGCTACGGAGATTTTTCAGATGACTACAGCGTTGGAACAGGTGTTTGCCGATGCCCTCGGCATCGATGTCGGCAGTGTCAGCGACCAGCTGGCCTACAACAGCATTCCCCAGTGGGACTCCGTCGCCCACATGGGCCTGATCGCCCAGCTGGAGGATTGCTACGGCGTGCTGCTCGATACCGATGACATCATCGACATGAGCTCGGTCGCCAAGGCGCGGGAGATCCTCGCCAAGTACGGGGTCGCCCTCTGATGCAGGGGCTGCTGCAAGGCAAGCGGGTGTTGATCACCGGCGCCGGGCGCGGCATCGGGCTCGCCATTGCCCGGCTGTTTGCCGCGCAGGGGGCCGAACTGTGGCTGGCGGGACGCGATGAGGCGGCCATGAGCCGGCTGGCTGATGAACTCGGCGCCGAGTTCGGCGTGCCTTGCCAGCCGCTCTATGTCGACGTGGCGCAGCCACAGGCGGTCAAGCAGGCCTTTCAGCAGCTGTTTGCCCAGACCAGAGCGCTGGACGTGCTGGTCAACAATGCCGGCATGTTGGAAGAGGGGCTGCTCGGTATGGTCAATCAGGCCCAGCTGGAGCAGACCTTCAGCCACAATACCTTCAGCGTGGTCTATTGCAGCCAGTATGCCGCCCGCCTGATGCAGCGCAGCGGTGGCGGCAGCATCATCAATTTGGCCTCCCTGATGGGGCGGGTCGGTGCCGCCGGCCTTTGCAGCTATGCCGGCAGCAAGGCGGCGGTGATCGGCATCACCCAGTCGCTGGCCAAGGAGCTGGCCGCCAGCCAGATCCGGGTCAATGCCATCGCCCCCGGCTTCATCGACACCGAGATGGCCCATGCCATCCCGGACGACAAGTTCGCCGAGCGGCTCGCCAGTATCGCCATGGGGCGCATCGGTACGCCGGACGAAGTGGCCAAGGTGGCGCTGTTTCTCGCCTCCGACCTGGCAAGCTATGTGACCGGTCAGGTCATCGGCGTGGATGGAGGCATGACGGTCTGATGGATCACGCGCACGCACTGCTCGCCCACCTGCGGGAAGACAACCCGTCACCGGCCTGGCGCGATCCGCAAGAGGGCTGGCTCTCCTATGGTGAGCTGGCACGGCGGGTGGCGCGGCTGGCGGCCAGCTATCCGGACGAGCGCAGCCTGGTCTATCTGCCCTTTTTCACCCGCACCGCCCACCTGTTGCATTATCTGGCTGCAATCAAGCTGGGGCATGTCGTGATGCTGGCAGACCCCGCCCTCCCAGCGAGCCAGCACGATGCCAGCTGCCGGCAGTTTGACGTGAGCTGGCGGGTCAATGACGCCGGCCAGCTGGAGCGGCTTGCCGCGACGACGCCCACCCTGCACCCGGAACTGTCAGTATTGCTGCCGACCTCGGGCAGTACCGGCAGCGCCAAGTGGGTGCGGCTGTCGGGGCGCAATCTGGCTGCCAACGCCGCCTCCATCGCCGATTATCTGGCGCTGACGGCGGCCGAGCGGGCCATCACCAGCCTGCCGCTGTACTACTCCTATGGCTTGTCGGTGCTCAACAGCCATCTGCTGGTGGGTGCCTCCCTGGTGCAGCACGAAGGGAGCGTGCTGGAGCGCGACTTCTGGCAGCAGGTCGATCTGCACGGCGTGAGCAGCTTTGCCGGGGTACCCTTTACCTATCAGATGCTGGCCAGGCTGCGCTTTGACTGGGCCCGCTACCCTTCGTTGCAAACCCTGACCCAGGCGGGCGGGCGTTTAGAGCCCGCGCTGGCACAGCAGTTTGCCGAGCAGGCCCTGCGGCTGGAGCGGCGCTTCTTCGTCATGTACGGCCAGACCGAGGCCACCGCCCGCATGGCCTGGCTGGCGGCGCCCGAGGTGGCCGCTCATCCCGATGCCATCGGCCGCGCCATTCCCGGCGGCCAGTTCGCTTTGCGCGCACTGGAAGGGGGCAAGAACGGGGAGGGGGAGCTGGTCTATCGCGGTGACAACGTCATGCTGGGCTACGCCGGCACGACCGAGGATCTGGCGCGGGGCGCCCAGCTGCAGGAGCTGGCCACCGGCGACCTGGCCCGTTGCGACGAGGCGGGCCGCTACTACATCTGCGGCCGGCTCAGCCGTTTTCTCAAGCTGTTCGGCAAGCGGGTCAGCCTGGCGGAGGTCGAGAACCAGCTCCATCGCTGGGGCTGGACGGGGGCTTGCAGCGGGCGTGACGATTGTTTGCTGGTGGCCGTCGAGCCCCGCGATGACTTGACGACCGACGGCTTGCAGCGCGAACTGGCGCAGTGGCTGCAAGCCCCGCCGCGGGCGGTACAGGTGGTGCAGGTGACACAACTGCCGCGCACCGCCAATCACAAGATTGACTACGCCGCTCTGGCCAGACTGGCGGGGGAAGCGTGATGGAGCACTTGCTGAGCGCGCCGGTCTTCGCGCTGCCCCAGGCTGCCAAACAGGCGTTGCTGCTGGCGCGGCTCAACGCGCTGACTGCGCATCATCGGGCGCACTGCACGGCCTATGACAATGTGCTGCAAGCCTTCGGCTGGACGGCAGCGGCGACCGATTACGATGCGCTGCCCTACCTGGCGGCCCGGCTGTTCAAACTGGCCCAATGGCAGAGCGTGCCACAGAGCGAGGTGTTCAAGGTGCTCACCTCGTCGGGCACCACGGGCTCGCCATCACGGATTGTGCTGGACAGGGAGACCGCCGCCCTGCAGAGCAAGGTGCTGGTGAAGATCCTGCAGGAGTTTGTCGGCAAGCAGCGCCTGCCCATGTTGCTGGTGGAGCAGCCCGCTCTCATCCAGAACCGCAGCGGCTTTTCGGCGCGCGGCGCGGGCGCGCTGGGGCTCTCTTTCCTCGGCCGTGACCATACCTATGCCCTCGACGAGCAGATGCGGCCCAATTGGCCCGTCATCGAGGCCTTCTGTGACAAATATGCCGGCCAGCCGGTGCTGCTGTTCGGCTTCACCTTCATGGTTTGGCAATGCCTGCTGGAGCCGCTGCGCGAGCGTGGCCTGCAACTACCGCTGACGCAGGGTATTTTGTTTCACAGCGGCGGCTGGAAGAAGTTGCAACACCTGGCGGTGGACAATCCTGCCTTCAAGGCCCGCTGCCGTGATCAGCTGGGACTGGGTCGGGTGCACAATTTCTACGGCATGGTGGAGCAGGTGGGCTCCATCTTCGTCGAGTGCGAGCAGGGTCACCTGCATGCTCCCGTGTTTTCCGATGTACAGGTGCGTGATCCGCTCACCCATCAGCCGCTCGGGATTGGCAGCCCAGGCCTGCTGCAGGTGCTCTCCGCCATTCCCGGCAGTTATCCCGGCCACAGCCTGCTGAGCGAGGATCTCGGCGTGCTGCTGGGGGAGGATGACTGCCCTTGTGGCCGCCATGGCCGTTATTTTCACGTAGCGGGACGCCAGCACGGCGCCGAGGTGAGGGGATGCAGCGACACCTTCCAATGACCCCGTCCGGGGCGACCACCGGGCTCTGGCAGGAGGGGCCGGCGGTCAGCTTCGTGGCCCCGGCGGCGGGCTGGCAGACCTTCTGCCCGCAGCCCTTGCCCTGCTTTGCCCCCGTCATCTGTGACTTCGTGGCGGCGCTGTCGACCCGCCTGCAACGGGAGGGGCGTCGTCATCCCGATCTGGCCGCGTTCGGTTTCTGGCTGCGGCCCCGCCAGCTGGCCAGAGAACAGCAGCGTTTGCAGGGACGGGGGCCGTTGGGGGTCACCTTTCACCTGGTGCCCTCCAACGTGCCGACGGTGGCCTTCTACTCCTGGCTGGTGGCTCTGTTGATGGGTAATCCCTGCGTGGTGCGGCTGTCGTCACGCCGCGATCCGCAGCAGGAGGCCATGCTGGCGATCCTCAATGAACTGTTCAGCCTAGGTGAATGGCAAGAGATCGCCGCCCGTACCCGCTTCATTCGCTATGACCACGACGAGGGCATCACCGCCTGGCTGTCGGCGCGCTGCCGGCTGCGCATCATCTGGGGCGGCGACGAGACCATTCGCCAGGTGCGGGCCATTCCCCTGGCACCAACGGCGCAGGAAGTGGTGTTTCCGGATCGCCGCTCGATGGCGGTGCTCGACAGCCGCTGGCTGGCCGGACTGGATCCGCAAGAGTGGCAACGGACGCTGGATGCCTTGCAGCAGGACTGTACCCGTTTCAACCAGCAGGCCTGCGCCTCGCCAACCACCCTCTGCTGGCTGGGCGAACCCGATGAGGGGCTGCGCCGCCGCTTGCTGGAAGCCCTGTTTGCCCCCTTTGCCACCGATCCAGCCCTGGCGATGGAGAGGCTCATCCACAGTCAACAAAATGCCGCCGAGCAGGGGGCAATGAAGGTGACCAGCTTGCCCGGCGTCACCTTATTGACTCCGACCAGCACGCTGCGGCTCGCACACGTCGGAGGAGGTACAGTTGCCGAATTTATGGCCGATACCCTGAATGAGCTGCTGGCACAGCCCTGGGACATGCAGACCTGCGTATGGGTCGGCGGTGACAGGGCCGGGGTCGAAGCGGCGCTGCCGACTGCCCCCACCTGCCGGATTGACCGGGTGGTGGCGCCGGGACAGGCACTCGCATTCGAATGGCTCTGGGATGGTATCGACATGCTGCAACTGTGCAGTCGTGGCCTCGGCCGACGCGAATAATCGGGTGTGGCTCACATAAATCCAGCAGCTTCAATGGATTAGCTTGGTCAGGCATACCTCTTGCAGTAAAACCTGACAGAGAGGGAGAAGGGTTGACAGGGACCGTGCGGTAGCCTTGCCCATTTTCTCCCATCCGCTTCTTTTCTATTCATTTTCCCTTGGATTTCCCTATGAAAGTCAGCGTATTGGTGCCCGTCTACAATCTGGCGCGCTTCATCGAACCCTGCCTGCTCAGCCTGCTCGAGCAGCAGACGGATTTCGAGTTCGAGGTGATCGCCATCGATGACGGCTCGAGTGATGACTCCTGGTCCATCATGCAGCGGCTGGCACGGCAGTGGCCGACCCTGCGGGCCTTGCAAAACGAACAGAACATGGGGCTGGCCAGAACCCAGAAGCGGCTGCTTGGCGAAGCAAAAGGGGCCTACCTTGCCTATGTGGATGGCGACGATCTGGCCTTGCCGGGCAAGCTGCAGTGCCAGGCCGACTATCTGGATGCGCACCCCGGCTGCACGCTTTGCTATCACGAGGCGGAGATGTTTGATGATGAGACTGATGCGCGCATCAAGCTCTTCACCCGTGATTACTACAACGCTCGTTACCTCGAACCCGTGATGACGCGGGAGGCGTTGATCCGCTTCGGGGTCTTCGTCAATGCCAGCTCCGTCATGTTCCGCCGCTATGACGGCATGGCTGAGGCCGTCGATGAAGGGTGCAAGATCATTCTCGATTACCCCTGGCACATCCTGAATCTCTCCCTCAACCCCGGCACCCTGGACTTCGTCCCCGAGCTGCTGGGGCGTTATCGCTTCCATACCCAGAGCTTCGGCGGGCAGACCCGCAAGTCGGCAGAACGGCGTGAACAGTCGCTGCGCGACATGCTGCGCGCCTGTGACAATGCGGCTGCATTCGGAGCTGATCCCGTGATCATTGCCCAGGGGCGTGCCCATCACTACTACTCTGCCGCGCTCTACTTTTTGCGGCAGGATGACGTCGCCCGCTTCACGCAGCTCATCGAGCAGTCGGTGGTAGAGGTTGCGGAGTTGGCCCCTGGCTGGTTCTTCGACGAGCGGCATCAGCTGGCGTGGGCGCAGCGGGCCCATCCCGCCCGGGTCGTGCAACAACTGTTTGGAGAAGCGGCGTGAGTTATCAGGCAATCGTCATTGGCGCCGGGCTTTCGGGCGCAGTCATGGCTGAACGCATGGCCAGCCAGCTTGGCTGGAAGGTGTTGGTGCTGGAACAGCGCGATCACATCGGGGGCAACTGCTTCGACGAGTATGACGAGCATGGTGTGCTGATCCATCGCTATGGGCCGCACCTCTTTCATACCGACAGCAAGGAGGTGTGGGATTACCTGTCGCAGTTTACTGAATGGTTGCCTTACGAGCATCGCGTGCTGTCACGCATCGATGGGCAACTGGTGCCTATCCCGTTCAACCTGACCAGTATTGAGCGCTGTTTCCCCGCCGACAAGGCCGGCGCCATGATTGAGGCCCTGCGCATCCGGTTCGGGGATGGCGCCAGAGTGCCGATTCTGGAGCTGCGTAAGGAGCAGGATCCCCTGCTGGGCGAACTGGCAGATTTCATCTATCAGAAGGCGTTCGTCAACTACACCAGCAAACAGTGGGGAGTACCGCCCGAGCAGATCTCCCCCGAGGTGACGGCGCGGGTACCCGTGGTGGTCAGTCGGGATGATCGCTACTTCACCGACCCCTGGCAGGCGGTGCCGGCCGCAGGCTATACAGCCATGTTTGAGCGCATGCTTGCTCACCCGCTGATTGAAGTGAGGCTGTCGACTCCCATGGCACAGCATGTCAGGCTGGAATGGCAGCAGAAGCGGGTGTTGCTGGATGGCGAGCAATTTGATGGCCCCTTGGTCTATACCGGAATGCTGGATCATCTGCTGCCGGCAGAGGGGAATTACCTGCCATACCGTTCACTGCGTTTTGAGCATCGCCATCTGGCGCAGGAACAATTTCAACCGGTTACCACCGTCAATTATCCAAATGAAGAAGCCTTCACGCGGATCACCGAGTTCAAGCATTTCAGCGGGCAGGCACATCCCGGTACTAGCATCGTTTACGAATATCCCTGTGACTATCAGCCGGAACAGGGGCTCGAGCCTTACTATCCACTATTTACCGATGCAGCCAAACAGCATTATCAAGCGTGCCGTGATGAGTTGGTCCAGTTCCCGCAACTGATCGCCCTGGGGCGCCTTGCCGAATACCGCTATTTTGATATGGATGATGCGGCTATGAATGCACTGTATTGTTACGAAAAAATATGTCTACGTTTGGAGATATGCCGGTGACAACAGAGTCTGAGCTTTTGAGAGAGCTCGAAGTATGTTTGAAGCATCCAGGGCTTGCTATTATATCATGTGATGTCTTTGATACTCTTATTTTCAGGGCTGCAGGGACTCCCGAACAATTCTGGCTATCTCTTGCAAGACAAGCACATCAACAAGGACTATGGCCTGATGATGATCTTTGGACGTTTGTTGCTCTTCGCAAAGCGGCCGAAGAGAGAGCAAGAGAAGTTAGTATGAAACGCTATCATCATCAAGAGGTGATGCTGGCAGATATTTATGCTTGCTGGCCTAGTGCTGCATCAGATAAATTGCTCGCGTTAGAAAATGACCTTGAATATAAAAATTGGCGTTTGAATCGCTCTCTAATTGCGTTGTTACTGCAGTACGTGGACCCCGATAGAGAGCTTATTCTTGTATCTGATATGTATTTGCAGTCGGAATTAATTCTACGGTTCTTTCATGAAAATGAACCTGAATTATCTATCTCGGCCATTTATGTTTCTGGTGAGCGTGGCTTAAGTAAACGTAGAGGAGATATTTTTCCTTATATCATGAACCATCTGTTAGTCCCTGCAGATTCCATATTGCACATTGGTGATGACAAGATTGCAGATGAGCAGATGGCTATTGCTGCAGGGGTACGGTATTTTCATTCCTCATTAGGCGACGACTATGTTTCTCAAATTAGATATGAGCAACGATTATGTTCATTGCAGATCCATGAGTTAGAATATCTCAGAAAGCTATGGATATGGAATACTAAGGATAATTCGCTATTTTCACGCCTGGGTGGATTAATCTATGGACCGGTATTATTTTCATTCGCGAGATGGGTTGTTATACGCTGTCAGCAACTAGGCGTTCAAAAAATATTCTGTTTGCTCCGTGAAGGTGAGATAATTTCCAATTTAATTAAATTAGTACCCGGTCACAACTTGGTTGTCAAAACGCTAGCTGTTTCACGACGTTCTAGTTTTTTACCATCACAGAATAAATGGTCGCCAGAGATACTTCACACATTAGCTCAACGCCGTGGATATACTCTTGGTGAACTATTTGAAGACGTTGGGTTGGATGCTCCTAAAAAGTGGCTTACAATAATTAGCCAAACTCTAGCAGAATTGATTGAATTACCGCTATGGTCTGATATTTATTCTTGGATCATATATAAGCAGATAGATATCGAGAATCATCTTCAACAACAGCGCGTATGGTTACAGGCCTATCTTGAACAACAAGGCGTCGATAACTCATCCGAAACTGCAATTCTAGATTGGGGGTGTGGTGGCAGCTTGCTATTCAACTTATGTAATATAGCTACGCTTGATCATGTAAATTATTTCATGTTTTATAGCAGCAGGCGAGCATTGAAGTTTTCATTGTCTCAGCATCTAAATGTGTTTCAGCCTGGTTCGTCTTCACCATGGTCAGATGTAATAGCGAATTCACCTGAGTTGTCTGAAATTTTGCTGAATGGGTTATTATCATCAACGCGTTCTTATAAATTTAAAAATGAAAAAATATTGCCGATTGCAGTGAGAAAGCCAGTATTTAAGGTCGGTCTGAGGAGGGATTTTGAGCGTTTCCATGATGCTGTGTTATTATTCTCTCATTTAGCTAAAAATAATAACTGGTTATCAAATGGTATAAATGTTTTAGAACGTAAATATTTATTTGGGATACTTTATCGGTTAGTGCAGTACCCGACTTGGTTGGAGGCGACTATGCTGAAGTCCTTGCCTGTCCCTCTGAGTGGTGGCCAATACGCGTTCCTAATCGATGATGCACACGTGAGTGGCTTGTTAAGTATCACCAATAGTGGTGTTAGAGCGTTTGACATTGGGCGTGAAGGGGTATTTCCTCTTGTACGTAAGTGCTGGTGGTATCCTGGTGTGGTAGCACTTGCATTTCCTGGTCAGCTTCAGAGTATTGGTGAAATGATGTCTAGTCAGGATGATGAGAAGGTTGGTCCTTATCTATTGCAACAGTTGCAGCAACACGGCATTAAAGAAACAGCACTTTATGGGGCCGGTGAGTTAGGGTCTTCGGTGTATAAATTGTTGGTTAACCATGGTATCAGAATCAACTGTGTAATTGATAGAAGGGCTATAACAACGAATTTCAAACTTGCTGGTCATGATGTAATCACACTGGAAAAAGCAAAGTTACAAAATATAAAGTGCTTTGTGGTTGCATCACGAGCATATGCATACGAAATCGTGTCTTATATAAAAAGTGAATACACTGCCAGTGAAGATTTTCGTGTATTTTCATATTTATCCATAAGGATTTAACAACAGTATTAAAAGCTCTGATCGTAAATTTTAGTTGGTATGTGAGGTCCCATGGCGTTTACGTTACAAACATACTTATCTCCTTTACCAGCCATTGTTTCGAAAAACTACCATGATCAAGTTGAACCGTTTCAATGGCAGAATAAGAAAGTCATTTTCGCTCCACATTGTGAACTGGTTTTTAATCTTGTATATAGAGGCTTTTTTATTGGCTTTGAAGTATTGGGGGCTTTAGATAAAAGCGGCGCAAAACATGGTAAGTTTGGTAATGGATTACAAGTTTTTAGCTACGATGAATTGGAAGATATAAAACCTGATTTAGTTATAGTGGCAAATACTAAATATCATCGTGAAATTACTCTAGAACTTACGTCTGCTCCACATGATTTCTTGGTAATAGACCTTTGTTCTGGATATTCTCATCGGGTATTTAGAAAAGAGTTATCAAAAGAGTTAGACTGTCTAAACATTGCCAAACTACGCCCTGGTTGTATTAACGTTCCTGATTATATCAATCCAGTTGTTAATATGAAATTGGAAGTGATCGTTGAGACGGGGTGGGGGTTAGGTGATAGGATATGTGCTCTGAGTGCTGCTAGAGAGTTTGCAAGAAGGAATCCAAATCTCACTGTCTACTATAATTCATTATCAAGTATCGTTCGCGCATACAATGATCATCTTATTCATCTAGGTTCGGGTGCTTACCCATTACCAGAAAATTATGCTCTTTTTCATCGAGAGAAAGAGTCATCACCAGCTGGAAATTATCTTGGTTCATATTACCTTGGTTTAGGTATGGACTTTGATGAGCTACCAAAAATAGACTTGCCGGACATGCCACTATTACCGGGGCTGGTTTCAGGGAAATATATTGCTTTACAGCCTACTGCAAATTGGGCACAACCAAATCTTACTCCTGCTCAACTTCGAAATATTATTCAGCATTGTCCACTTCCTGTAGTGCTCACAGGTTCATATATACCCGTAAATGCCAGAGCTAATATAAGTGATGAGGTTGAAATAGGTTGTAAAGATAAAAATAATCATCTAGGTGCCGATTCATCCTATCTTGGTGATGAAATCACAATGTTGAGTATCATTCGCCATGCAGCATTAGTTCTCACCCCTCGTTCAGCTAGTGCTCATATAGCTGCAGGCTATGGTATCAAGAGCGTGGTATGGGTGCCTTCCGATGGAGAGAACTGGCATCTTGATTATCCTGAGTGGGAGCATGTTCGTGTATCAGCTGGACAGCCTGATGTCGTCATGAGGATCATTGATGGTGTTAAATCTCTTCTCCCTACCGAGTCTATAATTACTTAATTGTAAGGCGGAATAATATGGGCTCATATTTAATAATCCTTAATTGTTCATATAATAAACCTCATGTCATCGATCAGCTTTTATCGACTTGGCCTCGCGAATGGGATTACTGGATAACGCCGACAGGATTAGAAAGTTACATATCCGATTTTCTTTATCATGAGTTTAATACTAGGTGCCAGGTATGTAGCATTGATAATCTGAGTAGGGATTTATTAATAGCAGCCGAGAGTTATGATTTCATAATTGTATGTTCAGATGATGGAGCTATTGTCTTGCCACAAGACAGTGAGTTGGAAGCCTTAAGTAATATGCCAAATACTATAGGTATTTTCCATCCAGGATCGATACGCTATGATAAAAGGAAGTTATATTCAATAGATGACTATGATACGCCAGATAATTATCTGGCGAGTGCAGTTATTCCAGGACGATTTGCCCATTTTTATATTGAATCTATTGTTGAATCAAATAATAGATGGCTGGCTCATTTGGTTGCCTTACAGGCGATTGAAGGTAGTATGCAAATTTATGTAATGCGACAGCCAAAAAGTGTATTTCCTAACCCTTGGCAAATCTCTGGTATACATGTTTCAAAGAATCGAATTCTAGTCGCTTATCTTTTTGAAAAGTTTGAGCAGATGCTTTCTAAAATGATAAGTAGCCCACAACCACTATTGAACATGATAAATAGTTATAAAATAAGTGGTAACTTATCTCTGGAGCAAAAAGACGAAATCGATAGCTACTTATCGATAATGACAGCTATGATTTTAAATATGGGGAATTTCTCACAAGTTATTCCTGCCCCTATAATACGTGACTTGAGAGGAAAGAATGTTGTCATCTTTAAAGTTGAATGTATTGGTGATGTCATCACTACTACACCTTTTTTTGAGTCCGTGCTAAGTAGCGGTGCGAGGAATGTGTTTCTTGTTACAACTGAGGCAATGAGGTCTATCTTTGAGCATGACGATCGCTATTCTGGCATCGTCTATTTACCAACTGAGCACAAGCGTTCTCGTTTCAATCATGAACATGGCCATGTCTTAGCTGAAGACCTAGACAGAATAAAAAACAATTTGCCTAACTGTGATATAGCATTATTCCCAAGATATTGTATTGATACTAACGTATCACGCTTTCTTGCGGTATTACTTAATATACCTGTCCGCATAGGATTTCAAAGTGAACCATTTTGTCACAGATACAATCTGTTATATGACCAAATGTTGACAGATTGTCTTTCTCCTCCTTTTGAGGTGCATGAGACGGCAAGAATGCTTTGGTTTATCGAGCAGCTAGGATTAGAAAGCAAAAAATTTAGCTGCCTAAAACTTCCTTTTGTTAAACAGAACGCCTCAAGACAGCAGCGATTTGTAATTGGCTTAGGGGCAGCCTCACCAGAACGACGTTGGCCAAAAGAGTCCTATTCTAAACTTATAAATAAGCTCAGCCATTACTATCCGACCTATGAGTTCCTTTTGCTTGGGGGTAAAGATGTTGTTGATGATGCTATCTATGTTGAGGAAACAACAAACTCTATTAATCTAGTCGGTAGCTTGTCTTTATTTGAGTCTGCAAAAATAATCTCTGAGTCAGAGTTATATATTGGTAATGACAGTGGTCTTATGCATATTTCTGCTGCAGCGAAAACTCCTGTGGTAGAAATATCAAAGCACCCTATAGGCGGTTATATCTGGCATGCTAACTCTCCTAAACGCTTTGGCCCATGGGGTGTACCATTCATCAGCATTCAACCTGAATATGGTTTAGATGGTTGCTCTGATTGTTGCCAAGCAAGTGATGTACATTGTATCAGCCTAATAAATGTTGACTCTGTTATACGGAAAGTATTGACTTTTTTTGAATATCTTAGGAGTAATAACCAATGAATATGGATAATACCTTCCTTCCAGGTGGAGAGCCATCCAAGACCCATGCTGAGCGTCTTAAAATGGGTTTTTATAAAAAATATTTATCTGGACGGCATATTCTTGATATTGGAGGGGGGAGAGGGCCTGCAGTTGTTCCCAATGCGACTATTATCGACATTGGTTTTCCGGGTTATGATGGCCTAACATTACCCTTTCCTACATCTAGCCAAGATGCCGTGCATTCCAGTCATTGCCTTGAGCATGTTGATGATCCGGTATTGGCGTTAAAGGAGTGGTTTCGGGTGGTTAAGATAGGGGGTTATCTGATAATCACTGTTCCTCATCAATTTCTTTATGAAAGGAAAATGACATTACCTTCACGCTGGAACCGCGAACATCTACGGTTTTATACATCGGCAAAGTTGATAGCTGATATTGAGAGTGCATTAGATATAAATACGTATAGAATCCGTAGTTTACAAGAGAATGATACTGGATTTGATTACTCTATATCTAATGCAGAGCATGCTAAAGGATGCTATGAGATTGAAATTGTAATAGAAAAGTTAGCCAATGCACCTCTACTTTCAATTGGGTTTCCAGATCTTATTGCTCAGTTGCGTCATAGTGACAATGGCTCGGTAGCAATATGTGGGGCTGGAGAAGTAGGAGTGGAGGTTATAAATAGTCTTAAGAGTGCAGATATAAAATTCGACTATGTTACAGATAAAAATATAACTTCTATATATGTTGACAAATATATTGATGTAGTATCTATTGATGTCGCAGTGGACAATGGTTGTAATGTTTTTATTATTGCTTCATACGTATACAAGGATGAAATAGAGTCAGAGATTCGTAGTAAGTTTAATAACGAAGTCAGTGATTTGCGAATTTATACTGTTTAAATATTTTATCTAGATAGTACTTTTATAAGACGACTAAAATGAAACCAAAGGTTACTATTGGCGTACCTGTTTATAATGGTGAAAAGATCATTAGACAGTGTCTCAATGCAATGCTTGAACAAACATTCACTGATTTTGAACTGATCATATCAGATAATGCATCAAATGATAAGACTGAGCAAATCTGTCGAGAGTATGAGTCTCACGATAAGCGAGTAACATATATTAGACATCAAGAAAATATGGGGACTGCATTCAACTTTAAATTTCTGATGGAGAAATCTATCGGAGAATATTTTATGTGGGCCGCTGTTGATGATATACGATCTCCTGATTTTTTAGCTATTCACGTCAATTTTTTAGATAATAATCCTTCATATGTCTCCTCTACATCCCCTACAATTTTTGATGGGAAGAAAGTACCTGATGAAATGATGGGGGATTGGATGCTTGATCAAGATAGAGTTGCATTGCGAATGTTGAAGTTTTTTTCATGTTGGCATGCTAACTCCCATTTCTATGGACTTCATAGAAGATCCAGTGTTATCAAATGGCCAGAAATATATCAGCAGGGTTTCCATGGTGATGATTGGACGCTGGTTATGCATCTTGCCTCATTAGGGAAATTAAATCGTTCAAATCAAGGTTGGGTAAAATTTGGTCCATTTGGAATAAGTGCTAAACGAAATCTTTTTGCTTTTTATAGAAAAAATTGGCTAGATTATTTCATCCCATTTCATAAGACATCTCGTAAAGCAATAAATATTGTCAATGATGCAGGGGTTATAGAATGGATCAATTTATTGTATAAACTGATAAAGTTTAATATTAAAGGTTTCAAAGCACAGCTAAATCATGACAAATGGGACAAACGTCTAGCACAAATTATTGAAGTTATAAGGTTGGATGATAAAGATATACAGCCTAAATTTGTCATCTGTGGGGCTGGTGATATAGGTTGTCGCCTTTATAATTGCATGAGTGACCATGGTATAACCGCATCATTATTTACAGATAAGGCTCTGTCTGGTCAAGAATTGGTCTTTGATGGCGTTTCAGTTCCTGTTGTTCGGGTCAGCGATGCAATAGAGCTGGGATTTACATGCTTCATTATTGCCTCTAAAGAGTTTTCTACTGATATTACACATGAGGTGAGTAGCGAAGCTGAGTTGAGGAAATTACAAGTGACTATTATACAGCTATATAGCTAGAATGGAGGATGGATGAAAGTAGTTATTCTTGCTGGAGGCTTGGGTACTAGGATTAGTGAGGAGTCTCATCTTCGTCCAAAACCAATGATAGAAATTGGTGGTAAGCCAATTCTATGGCATATAATGAAAATATATTCACATTATGGCGTAAATGATTTTATTATTTGCCTAGGGTACAAAGGGTATGTAATAAAAGAATACTTTGCAAATTATTTCTTGCATATGTCTGATGTGACATTTGACATGCTTAATAATAGAATGGAAGTTCATCATAATCATGTAGAGCCATGGCGTGTAACATTAGTAGATACTGGGGAGAATACTCTAACTGGAGGGCGGCTACAGCGTGTAGAAGAATATTTAAGGGGAGAGTCAGAGTTTTGTTTTACTTACGGTGATGGCCTCAGTAACCTTAATATTAAGGAGCTAATAGACTTCCATAAATCTCATGGGAAAATTGCTACCGTTACTGCTGTCTCTCCTCCGGGGCGTTATGGTGCATTGACTCGCGATGGGGAGGTTGTTACAGGCTTTTCTGAAAAACCAAGAGGAGATGGTGGTCTGATCAATGGTGGTTTTTTCGTACTTTCACCAGCAGTATTCAAGTTGTTGAATGGTGACCAGTGTAGCTGGGAAGGTGACCCTTTAATAGAATTAGCTAATATGAAGGAGTTGGTTTCTTTTGAACACCATGGTTTCTGGCAACCAATGGATACTCTACGAGAAAAAAATCAATTGGAAGAATTGTGGATGAGTAATCAAGCTCCATGGAAAGTTTGGTAATGGATAAAATGCATGATTCTTATTTTTGGAAAGGTAAAAGAGTCCTTGTTACAGGGCATACTGGGTTTAAAGGTAGTTGGTTGACTTTATGGCTGCATAATTTAGGGGCCTCTGTCATGGGGGTGGGTTTAGCGCCATTGACCTCTCCTAATCTATTTGAAGCTGCAAATATATCAGAGCTATGTGAACATCACATTTGCAATATAAATGATAAATATAGCCTAGCATCTTTGGTTCGTTTATTTCAGCCCGATATTATATTTCATCTGGCTGCTCAGGCATTAGTTCGTGAGAGCTATCGTAACCCGGTAAATACTTTCGAAACAAATATCATGGGAACTGTACACTTGCTTGAAGCCGTTCGTGGAGTTAGCTCAGTCAAGAGTATGGTAATGGTGACAACAGATAAAGTATATTCAAATGCATCATCAATATGGCCTTGTCGTGAGACTGATACTCTAGGAGGTCATGATCCATATAGCGCTAGTAAAGCTGCCTGTGAGCTCGTCATAAATAGTTATAGAGATGCATTCTTGGCAGAACAAGGAATCGTTTTGGCATCTGCTCGTGCTGGCAATGTTATAGGCGGGGGGGATTGGTCAGCGGATCGCTTAATTCCCGATGCTATACGTGCTTGGCAAGGGGGTGGGAATCTGTTGATCAGAAACCCGGAGGCTATTCGACCATGGCAACATGTTTTGGAGCCGATATCGGCATACTTGACTTTAGCAAAGCATCTTTATGAATCATCAGCTTTTTCGGGGGCGTATAATTTTGGCCCACATAGCCATGAACTCGCGAGTGTTAAGGATGTTATTATGGAGGCAAGAAATGTATTCGGAAAAGGTGAGGTAACTTGGTGTGGAAGCAGTGACGAGCCTTATGAGGCAGAATATTTGGCATTGGAAACAACCAAGGCCAATATTAGGTTAGGCGTCATACCACGCTGGTCATTATTAGATGCTATCAAGCAAACAATGACATGGTATAAAGATTGGTATCATGGTTGTGAAGCTAGAGAGTTATGTCAACAGCAAATTGATTTATTTGAAAAGGGTGGAAGATGAGCTCGTTCACTACTTTGGCGCAACCTCTCCCTGGAGTTTTACTGTTACAAAGAAATGTGTTTCTTGATCACCGCGGTGAATTTAGTAGGCTGTTCTGTGAAAATGACATGTCCGCTTTAGGGTGGGACTCTTCTGCCATACAAATGAATATGACGAGAACTTTACTGAAGGGAACGTTGCGAGGGATGCATTTTCAACATTCACCATATGCAGAAAAAAAATTAGTCACTTGTATCCGTGGTCGGGTATGGGATGTGGTTATAGATATTCGGGCTAATTCTCCCACTTTTTTATGTTATCACGTTGAAGAGTTGTCATCTGATACGCATCATTCACTACTAATTCCAGAGGGATTTGCTCATGGCTTCCAGACTCTATGTGATGATGTTGAGATGATATACTGCCATTCTACAGAATATCGTGCTGAAGCTGAGGGTGGGCTGAATCCATTTGACCCTGAGCTTGACATCAAGTGGCCATTAGCTGCTTCTGAAATATCAGAAAGAGATCGTATCCGCCCTCTATTAGATATTTCTTTCCAAGGAATTATAGTGCCATGAAATGCCGACATTGTAATAAACAATTGAAATATTTTCCCTTTCTAGATTTGGGTTTTACACCTCCATCTAATGCGTATTTAAAAACCCATGATCTAAATGCTCCAGAAATAACATACCCTCTTCGCTTGCATGTATGTGATGAGTGTTGGCTGGTTCAAACAGAAGACTTCACTGATGCTAAGTCATTATTCAAAGCCGATTATGCGTATTTCTCTAGTACATCAGTTAGTTGGCTAGAACATGCTGCTAGATATTGCAAAAAAATGATATCTGAGCAAAGTTTGGATTCTAAAAGTCTAGTGGTTGAAATAGCCGCTAATGATGGTTATTTATTAAAAAATTTTGTAGCAGCAGATATACCTTGTTTTGGTATTGAGCCAACGGACTGTACAGCCGATGCTGCAGAAAAAATAGGTATTCCGATAATTAGACACTTCTTTGGTTCGGAACTGGCTCGTCATCTGGTTGCAGAGAATAAAAGTGCAGATCTATTAATCGGAAATAATGTGCTAGCACATGTCCCCGATATAAATGATTTTTGTCTTGGTATGAAAATTTTGCTTAGGCGGGATGGAGTTATCACTCTAGAGTTTCCTCATGTGTTGGAGTTATTAAATAAAATACAATTCGATACTATTTATCATGAGCATTTCTCTTACCTTTCATTACAAGTAGTTAAGAGAATACTCGACTCTGTAGGTTTGAGAGTTTTTAATGTTGAGAGATTGCCTACACATGGAGGTAGCTTGCGTATATATGCGGGTCATGCCGAGGAGTCTCGCTGTATTAGTTCTGAGGTTGGTAAGGTTCTAGCTGAAGAAGAGCATTTTGGTTTACAGAGTAAAGATATTTATGCTGATTTTCAGGAGAAAGTGAATAATATTAAGAATGAGCTACTTGGATTTTTATTATTACAGAAACATGCAGGTAAAACTGTGGTTGCATATGGTGCAGCAGCTAAAGGTAATACCCTTTTGAATTATGCTGGTATTAGAAAGGATTTATTACCTTGTGTATATGATGCAGCAAAGTCAAAGCAGGGATTATTTTTACCTGGTAGTCATATTCCAATTTTTCATCCTGAGGATTTATGTTTGTCGATTCCTGATTATGTACTGATATTACCATGGAATATCTCAGATGAAATAATCAATCAATTAGATTATCTCCGAGAGTTCAACACAAAATTCATCACAGCAATCCCCTCTCTAAGAATATTATAATGTGATTATAATTAGATTGTTTATTTTTTGTGAAGTAAGTTCGAAAATAATTTCGTCTTTATAATTTGGGTTTGCGATCACCAAGATGTCTTCTTCTCTAACAGTATGAAAAAATTCATCCTTTGATTGGATGGGAACGTGTGAGCCAGGTAGATACTTCCCCCATTTTTTGGGATTAATGTCTATGGCGAATCCAATGTTATCTATTATCTTTGAACGGTCAAGGCAGTGTACGAGGAACATACAACCCTTGGTGGACGCACCCCAGATATATATTTTATTACTCTCTATTATCTTCTTCTCTATGTGGAGTATTTTTTCTGAGAGCATGTGAAATGTTTTATAAAAGTCTATATCAATCCATTGATTACTGAGATATTGCTCTTGGTAAGTATTGGAAAGTAATTGAAGGTCGGCTATTAAAAACTGATATTGATTGTTAAAGCACAATCCTGAATTATGTATTTGGTGATCGAAGAGATATGCTAAAGAATATGGTGTGAAATAATTCACATGCTCATAAGTTATATCATAGAATGCTTGGTTTTCTATAATCCAGCTATAATTAGGCACTTCTATGTATATTTTAACATGTCCGAAGACATGTTGCATAAGAACCAAAAAGGCGTGTGGATTTTGAATATGCTCTAGAACATGGCGTAGAATAACGAAGTCAGCATCTATTTTATCGTTAAATGATAGATATCTTTTTTCAATAAGAGGATTATCACCATCATAGGTTGCATCATAGCCAATTACTGAGAATGAGCTATCAGATTCCATTAGTTCAACAAAATCCCCTTTGCCACATCCAACCTCTACAACTAAACCTCCTTTGGGGATATACTTCTTAATAATCCCAAACATCCCTTTCATATGAGCATTGAATATATCTGAATGGGCTTGACTGTTCTGATAATTATTGTCATATGCAGCTTTTTTTGGATCAAAGGCATAATTTTCAATAAAGTCTAGTTCCGGATTAAATCTAAGATGTATCTCTCCATGTAAAGCTTCATCACTTTTTGACATAAGTGGACTATTTGGTAACGCAGGAACAAAAATACTCTTTGACATATAATTATTTTCCTCTGAAGTAATATCCTAAGTAATCCCTTTTTAAGGTGGAGAATTTTATTTCATTACCTGAAGATCTAACGAGACTATTATCAGGAACTATTTTGTTGTGTATTACAGTCCCAGCAGATATTACACAGTTAGAACCAATAACAGTCTTGCCTGTAATAACGCAGTTTGGATAGATTATCACATTATCTCCTATTTTTGGACTGTCATTTCCAACTCTACCAATGGTTGTATTTTGAAAGAAAATGAGATTATTTCCATACTCTGCATTGCCTATTACACAGCCTAATCCATGGGCAATTATAAATATTGGTGGCATATTGTTTTTGTAAAATAGATCAATTGAATTTAATGACCTATTAAGGAGAAAAAGCCTATCACATAGTTCTATACTCCCATTCGTCAAGTATATAGTGTTTGCTATGATATAAAGAAAAGTACTATATTCCATAGAATGGTATGTGTAGAATATATTTTCATCATATGGCATGGCGACTTTCTTTATTTCCTTTATTCTCATAAGTGCTAATGGCAAGCTATTTTTGATTGCTAGTTTATCTTCATTTATTGATGTGCTTGGATAAAGAAAACTTAACTGTTGGATCATGTATTCAGAAAGATCATCTAATATTTTATCTGTGATTTCCCTAATGTCGAACTTCATTCTTTGGTACCCCAGAAAGCCATTGGTTCATAACTTCTATATGGGAAGTGGCCTAACGATATAGAAATGTTGGACTCTTTTTCTAATATTCTTTTTTCTACAAGTCTTCTTATTGAAATCGGCTGGCCACTACAGATGTTAAATATTCCATTTTGATCGGAACCGAATATCTCCATAATCTGCATGATTGCTACATCAACTGGTAGGTAATCTCTTAGCTGTTCTCCTCCGCTCATATAAAATATAGGATCGTTTCTCTCAATTGCTGCATCTAGTTGAGAAATTATAGAGTTATTATTCTGTCCATGACCATATATATAAAAGAGTCGAGTCCATTGTAGAGTGAATGGGTGTTCCAGTTTTAAATTTTCTAGGAATAGTCTTAGGCAGTCTTTTGCTAATCCATATGGAGTGACTGGGGCAGTCTTGGTCGAACTTGATAACTGCCCATGTTGCATGCCATATTCATAGCATGTTCCTGTTATAAGGACATTTTTAACACCCAATGATATGCATCTTTTAATGAAATTGTAGCTTTTAGGAAGATCCTCTTCAAAATGAGAAAGCGACATATAGTTTGATAATCCTTGCCAAGCAAGGTGAATAAGGCTTGAGCCTTCCTCTGGAGTGAAATTGAAATCATCCTCATGATAGTCCATTGAAACAAATTGTACTTTTTCGAACCAATCGAATTGATGCCCTTTTTTAACGTTTCGGGAGATTGCTACTACACTATATCCCTGTTCTATTAGAGGGGGTATTAGATGCTGCCCTATAAATCCTGTCGCACCGGTAACTATAACTTGCTTTGATTTCATTATCGGCTCCTTAAAGTTACTACAATGAAATAATGATTTTGAGAGAGCTATTTATAGGGTGAATTTTATCTAGAGATGAGGCAGCAGCAGAGGTTAATATCTATTTATATTTTTTACATATTATCTAGTTTACAAATTCAATGTTACTAATTGAGTTTATTATTATCGATGGTTCAACATCTGGGTAGATCGGTAACGATATACTCTGAGCAGAAAAAATACTTGCTATTTTCTGCATACATTCAGCCTGATGATGATAAGGCTGGTTGTAAATAGGTACGTAATGCAAGTTTACACCAAGCCCACATGATCTCAGTAATTCAAACCAAGTCTTACGGTTTTCCGTCTGGACTTTGATAACAAACAGGTGCCAAGCTGAGAGTCGATTATTACGGTCTGATAAAACTTCCAAGCCAAGGCGTGGTAATTCAGCCTGATAACGTGCAGCAATTTTCCGTCGTTTAACCAAGAATTCCTCGAGTCGAGCCATCTGACTCAACCCTAATGCAGCCTGGATGTCGGTCATCCGGTAGTTGAAACCGAGCATTTGCTGCTCGTAGTACCAGGGGCCGTCCGGTTCGTTGATGAAGTCGGCCGGATCCCGGGTGATGCCGTGGCTGCGCAACATGCTCATGGTTTTGGCGAGCGCAGGGTCATTGGTCATCGCCATGCCGCCTTCGCCGGTGGTGATGATTTTCACCGGGTGGAAGCTGAAGACGGTGATGTCGCTGTAGCGGCCGTTGCCGGTGGGTTCGCCGTGATAGCGGGCGCCGAGAGCGTGGCAGGCATCCTCGATGATCCGAAAGCCGTACTCTTGTCCCAGGCGATGGATCTCCTGCATGTCGCAGGGCAGGCCTGCGAAGTGTACCGGGATGACCACCTTGGGCAGACATCCTTGCGCCTTGGCTGCTACCAGCTTGCGCTCCAGCTCCATGACGCACATGTTGCCGGTATCGGGCTCGATGTCGACGAAATCGACCTGGGCTCCGCAATAGAGAGCGCAGTTGGCCGAGGCGACAAAGCTGATGGGGGAGGTCCAGACCCAGTCACCCGGGCCGACACCCAGCGCCAGACAGGCGATATGCAGGGCGGCTGTACCTGAGTTGACCGCCACCCCGAAGCGGGCTCCGCAGTAATCCGCCACTGCCTGCTCGAAGCGGGGCACCACTGGCCCTTGGGTCAGAAAATCGGACCTCAATACTTCGACCACGGCTTCGATATCCGCTTCGCTGATCGACTGTCTGCCGTACGGGATCATTCCATTACCACCTTGCTATTCAATGCTTTCAGCTGTTCAACCGTCAGGAAATCATCGTTGTCACGGGAGTTGTACTCGAATCCCTGGGCCACCATGGTTCCCTTTTCACCTGAGGCGGTGACAGAGAAGTCATTGTTGCGATTGTTGAAGTTGATGGTCGGTCCGATGATGAAGAAGTCATCGAACTCGAAAGTGTGGTAGGAGTCGTCACACGGGCACATCACTTCATGCAGTTTTTCACCCGGGCGGATGCCGATGATCTCCTGGTCCAGCTGAGGGGCCATGGCGGTAGCCAGGTCGATGATCCGCACCGAGGGCAGCTTGGGCACAAAAATTTCGCCCCCCTTCATGCGCGGAAAGTTGTTCATCACGAAGTCCACCCCCTGCTGCAGGGTGATCCAGAAACGAGTCATCTCGGTGTGGGTGATGGGGAGGGTGGTGGCGCCCTGATCGATCCGTTTCTGGAAGAAGGGCACCACAGAACCGCGCGAGCCCACCACGTTGCCGTAGCGCACCACCGCAAAACGGGTCGGATCCTGACCGGCGATGTTGTTGGCGGCGACGAACAACTTGTCGGAGGCCAGTTTGGTGGCGCCGTAAAGGTTGATGGGGTTGGCGGCCTTGTCGGTGGAGAGGGCGATCACCTTCTTGACCTGATTGAGCAGGGCGGCCTGAATGACGTTCTCGGCCCCGTGGATATTGGTCTTGATGCACTCCATGGGGTTGTATTCGGCGGCTGGCACCTGCTTTAGCGCCGCCGCATGCACCACATAGTCGACCCCGCGCATCGCCATGGTGAGCCGGTTGGCGTCCCGCACGTCGCCGATGAAATAGCGCATGCAGGGGGCATTGAAGACCTGCTGCATCTCGAACTGTTTCAGCTCGTCGCGGGAGTAGATGATCAGCCGTTTCGGCTTGTAGCGTTCCAGCACTGTTTTGACCAGCATCTTGCCAAACGAGCCAGTGCCGCCGGTAATCAATAGGGTTTTATTGTCGAACATGACGGATTCTCGCTAGTGATGCCAAGTGACAAGCAATTTATGTGCCTTGGGCCAGTTTAGCCGAAAAGGGGCTGATGCGGCCTTGTATGATGCCAGTTTTATTCCACTCTGAGTGAACTAACTAGATGATTCATAGAGAAATCCAACCCAGCTCAAACAACTTTATGTGATATAGGGGGCTTTAACAAAAAGCGGAACACAAGGTTCCGCTTTTTTGACGCCTAGCTGGAGAGCAACACTCTGGCCGAGTTGGCGGGGATGGTGAGCTGTACCTCGCCCTGCACCACTTCGAACTTGTCGCCGTTGAAGGCGTCGGTGAAGCGGCTGGCGGGACTGGCGGTCTGCCACAGGGGCAGGCTGATGGTGCGCGGCTCGCTGGGGTGACGGTTGCAGGCTACCACCACCTGATCGCTTTGCAGGGTGCGGGCGAACACATAGCTGTGCGGGCCAGCATAGAGGGTCTGGATGTCGCCGCGGCGCAGGGCCGGACGTTGCCGGCGGATCTGGATCAACCGGCGGTAGTGGTCGTGCAGCACGTGATCCCAGGCGGTGGTCTCCCACGGGAAGCAGCGGCGGCAGTCCGGATCGTTGCCACCGGAGAGTCCCACCTCGTCGCCGTAGTAGATGGACGGCACGCCGATGTAGGTGAGCAGCAGGGTGGCCGCGAGCCGCATCCGCTGCTTGTCTTCCCCCAGCAGGTGGAGGAAGCGGGCGGTGTCGTGGCTGTCCAGCAGGTTGAACTGGGCCAGCTGGTTCTTGAACGGGATGTGGGCTCGCGCCAGCTTGAGCCAGCGATCCAGCTCTTCGGCGCTGATCTTGATGGGGTGATAGGCGATATCCTTGCCGGCCAGGAAGGCTCGGATCGGATGGGCGAAGCCGTAGTAGTTCATGGCGCCATCCTCCTGATCTCCCTGCAGCCACTGGCTTGCCTCGAAGAAGTGCTCGCCCAGCACGTAGGCGTCCGGGTTCTCCTGCTTCACCGCGCCGCGAATGGCGCGCACGTGGCCTTGGTTGCCCTCGGCGGTGCCGCGCTCCCCCAGCATGTGGATGACGTCAAAGCGCCAGCCGTCGATCTGGTAGGGGGCGCGCATCCAGTAGCGCAGGATGGCATCGTCGGCGCGATAGACGGCGTCCTGCACCTTCTCGCAGGAGAAATCCAGCTTGGGCAGGCTGCGGATGCCCTTCCAGCTGACATAATCCCCTTCGTTGTCAAAGGTGTAGAAGCTGCGCCACGGTGAGTCCGGGTTGCTCTGGGCACCCAGTGGAGGGCAGAACCAGGGGTGCTCGGTGGAGGTGTGGTTGACCACCGCATCCAGGATGATCTTCATGCCGCGCTGGTGCAGGTTGCGGGTCAGCTCGGCAAACTGGGCGTTGGTACCCAGATGCGCATCCACCTTGAAGTAGTCCTGGGTGTCGTACTTGTGGTTGCTCGGCGAATCGAAGATGGGGTTGAGATAGAGCGCCGTCACCCCGAGAGATTGCAGGTAGTGCAGCTTGGCGTCGATGCCCGCCAGGTCGCCACCGTAGAATTCGCAGGCGCCGTGGCCCTCTTCGTGGCGGCTGACCGGCTCGCCCCACGCCTTGCTGATCACCGCCTTGCCACGGTACTCGTACTCGTGATGTTTGACGCTGAGCGACGGATCACCGTTGCAGAAGCGATCGGGGAAGATCTGGTAGAACACCTGGTCCTGCACCCAGGCCGGTGGCTGGTGCAGGCTGTTGAAGCGAAAATGCTGCTCGCGCGGCGGCATGGCGGCACTGACGCCGGCCCCGTGCAGCCACCACTGCTCCTCATCGGTGAGACACTTGAAGCAGTAGAGGTGAATGTCCTGCCCCTTGATGAGCGGCAGGGTCGCCTGCCATACCTGCAGCCGGTCGCGGGTGGAGACCGCCGTCATCGGGATCAGGTACTCCTCGTTGTCCGGCTCGTGGCGCAGCCACACCTCGCGGATCGGGGCATCCAGCTCGCTGAACAGGGTCAGTTGCAGGGCATCGGCGCTCTCTTTGAACCAGGGCGCCACCTGGGGATGAAACAGAAATGGATGGGTCATGATGCTTATTGAGTCAGAAGATCGGCGAGGGCATTGCCCTGTTCATGCAAGGTTTCGAGCTGGCCGGCGAGCGACTTGGGATCCAGCCCCAGCTGGTCGGCCAGTGGCTTGGGAAAGCGGGCGATGATGGCCTGGGCCGGCACTCCCGCGTTCCAGGCGAAGGAGATGAAGACCGCCAGGCGGATCAGCACTGCCTCCTTGCTGACCGGGTCGTGGGAGAGGGGATCCAGCTGCTGGGAGATGGCATCGACGAAGGCCTCGGAGAGGTTCCAGCGCCGTGCCAGCTCGGCGCCGAGCTGAGCGTAGTCGTACCCCAGCATCTCGCGTTGGGCCTCGACCCGGCTGCTCCCTTTCTGGATCGCCAGATTGATGAGCTCCGCCTCTTCCGGCAAGGTGCTCTGGATCAGCAGTTCGCCGATATTGTGGATGAGGGCGCAGGTAAAGGCGGTTTCGGGGTCGAGCACCTTGGCCTCCTGAGCCAGGGTCTTGGCGATGGTGGCGACCTGGAAGGTCTCGGTCCAGAACTTGTTCTTGTCGAAACTGGGAGGCGCCTTGAAGCTACCGATGATGCCGGAGGCGACCACCACAGATCGCAGCCGGTTGAAACCGAGGCGGATCACCGCCTGTTCGATGGAAGTGACTTCGTTGCCACGGCGCAGGGCGGCCGAGTTGGCCATTCTCAGCACCTTGACGCTGATCACCTGATCCATGGCGATCTTGGCCGCAATCTCGTCGATGCGGGCATTTTCATCGCTGAAGCTCTGCATCAACTCATGAAGCAGTTGCGGGATAGTGGGGAGTTGTTTGATCTTGTCAAACAGACGGTCCATCGACATGGCTGAGGCAGCCTCCATTGCGAGCACTGCCTCATATTGTGCCACAGGCGGGGCACATGTTCCTGTTTGTGATGCCGGTTTGTGAGCCCTAGAGCACCCAGTCGCGCAGGGTGTATTCCAAACGATGCCGTTTGCCCTGCAGGATCAGGGTCTGGGTAGTGCCGTCCAGGGTGGCCCCTTCGGTGAGGGTGGTCAGTACTGCCTGCTCCACCGCATCGAGCGGAGCCAGACAGGCCATCTCGGTGCTGCCCAGACTGGTCACCCGGAACTTGTTCCCCTCAAGGTGGCCCTGACCGAAGTAGCGATTGCAACCGGCGATGCCGTTGACGGTGAAGTGCTCACCTATCTCGAAATCGGGTGGGTTGTCTCGCGGCGCGGCAACGGGCTGGCCATCCAGCTTGTCGAGCACCCAGTGGTGGTGCTGCAGGTCTTGCGAGGCGAAGCGGGGAGTACTGCTGCAGGCGCTGAGCAGAAGCAGGGCGAGCAGCAGTAGCAAGAATCTGGGCATGAAAGGGCTCCGGTAGTGGGAGTGACAAGCATACCCTCTGTGCGCGCCCTCAGGCAGGGCGAGGGGGAGCGCCCCCGACTGCTTCTGTCGCCCTGTGGGTGGGGCCTGTGTCGTTAAATGGCAACACAGCCCCCATGCCTAGCTGCATTTGGGTCAGATCGGGGTGGGTTGACCGTTGCCAAACAGCCGCTCGGCGTAACGGGCCAGACCGGAGGCGACCGAGCCGAAGTCATCACCCCCTTCCAGCGGCACCTGGGGCAGCTTCTGGCGGATGAAGGCCTGGATCAGCGGGGAGCGAGCGCTGCCGCCGGTGATGAAGACCCGATCCGGCTGCACGCCGGCGGCGGCGATGGCCTCATCCATCAGCTCGCCAATCTTCTCCAGCAGCAGGGCAGAGGCATTGGCCAGCTGTTCGCGGGTCAGCTCCGCCTCCAGCCCTTTTTCCAGCTCGCTCAGCGATTGGTGATTGGACTCCTGCGTCGAGAGGGCGATCTTGCCCTGCTCGGCACGCCACACCAGCTGGTGGCTCAGCTTGTGAGCGCGCAGGCTGGCGAGGCGGCCCAGCTTGCTGCTGGGCTGGCTGTCGAGTTGCAGATCCTGCAGCTGGCGGGCGGTCTCCAGACTGTAGAAGCGGCTCTGGGCGCTGACGTCGTTGATGGCGGCGGCATCCCAAAACAGCGGGTGGGGGAGCGGCTTGCCGGTCTTGAGGGTCTCGTGCATGCCGAGCAGGGGCATCATGCCCTCCACCGTCAGCCGGATGTCGAAGTCGTTGCCGCCGATGCGCTGGCCGCTGTGGCCGAGCAGATCGCCGTCGCGATCGAGCCTGTCGCGGTGACTCGGGCCCATCCGCAGCACCGAGCAGTCGGTGGTGCCGCCGCCGATGTCCACCACCAGCACCACCGCATCCTCGGTCAGGCGGGCCTCGAATTCGAAGCCCGCCGCTACCGGTTCATAGAGAAACTCCACCTGTTCGAACCCGGCGAGGCGGGCCGCCTCGCTCAGGATGGCGATGGCCTGACGGTTGCTCTCTTCCCCCGCCAGTCCCTGGAAGTTGACCGGGCGACCGACCACGGCCCGGCGGATCGGCGCGCCGAGCTGCTGCTCCGCCTCGCGCCGCACGTGCAGCATCATGGCGCAGACGATGTCTTCGAACAGGGCGATCTGCGGTGCCTTGAGGCCATAGGCGCCGAGGAAGGATTTTGGCGACTTGAGGTAGTAACCGTCGTCCGGCTCTTCCAGATAGCGCTCCAGCGCCGCGGCGCCGAAGCTGAGCTCGTCGATCAGCCCCTCTTCGCGCATCTGGCGGCGTACCGCCTGGGCCCGGGTCACCACGGGGCCGCGCAGCTTGAGGTACTCGCTCTGCTGGGCGGGGGCCAGCCCTTCGGCCAGCAGGCCGGCGATGGCATCCCGATGGGGGGCGTGCAGGGTGGAGGGAAGATAGTGGGCACCGCTCAGGTTCAGCAGCCTGGGGCTGCCTTGTTCCATCACGGCGACGGCACAGTTGGAGGTACCGTAATCAAATCCGATAAACATGGGCAGCCAGACTCCTGAGCAAAAAAGGGCTGGTAGCCTACCCGAAGGCGCCGGGTCTCACAACCCGGCGCCTCGCTTATTGCGCGGTGGTTTACTCCACCTCGTTGTCGCAGCGACCCTGGCTGTCGATGGCGCGGATGTTGCTGAGGGTGGTGTCGGCGATGGCGTGCAGCGCCTCGCGGGTCAGGAAGGCCTGGTGACCGGTGAACAGCACGTTGTGGCAGGCCGACAGGCGGCGGAACACGTCATCGGTGATCACCTCGTTGGACTTGTCGGCGAAGAAGAGATCCTCTTCTTCCTCGTAGACGTCCAGCCCCAGCGCGCCGATGCGGGCGGTCTTGAGCGCCTCGATGGCGGCGTTGGAGTCGAGGAGGCCGCCCCGGCTGGTGTTGATGATCATCACCCCGTCCTTCATCTTGGCGAACGCCTCCTTGTTCAGCAGGTGGTAGTTCTCCTTGAACAGCGGGCAGTGCAGGCTGATGACGTCGGACTGGCGGAACAGGGTATCGAGATCCACGTACTCGGCGCCGAGATCGATGGCCGCCTGGTTCGGATAGGGATCGCTCACCAGCAGGCGCATGCCGAAGCCCTTGAGGATGCGCAGGGTGGCGATGCCGATCTTGCCGGTACCGATGATGCCGGCGGTGCGACCGTGCATGTTGAAGCCGACCAGCCCCTCCAGCGAGAAGTTGGCGTCACGGGTGCGCTGATAGGCTTTGTGGATGCGACGGTTGAGAGTCATCATGAGGCCCACCGCGTGCTCGGCGACCGCTTCTGGGGAGTAGGCTGGCACTCGCACCACCTTCAGCCCCAGCTCCTTGGCGGCGGCCAGATCCACGTTGTTGTAGCCGGCGCAGCGCAGGGCGATCACCCTGGTGCCATTGGTGGCCAGCTCGGTCAGCACCTCGCGGTCGGCATCGTCGTTGACAAACAGGCACACCACGGGGAAGCCGTGGGCCAGCCGGGCAGTCTTGGCCTCCAACCGCACGTCGAAGAACTCCAGTTCATAACCGTACTGGCTGTTGGCCTGATTGAAGTGTTCTTTGTCGTAGCTCTTGGTACTGAAAACGGCGACTCTCATGGTGCGCTCTCCGCAGATAATGATGTAGTTAAATTACAACAAATATGGGTCGTCATCACGGGATAAATGGTGGGAATTCAGCCCCACGGCATGATGGGCACGGCGCTGACCGCACTCTTGTAAGAACCATCCACCAGCTTGGTGCTGTAAGTCAGATAGACCAGCGCGTTGCGCTTTTGATCGTAAAAACGCACCACTTTCTGCTCCTTGAACACCAGCGAGGTGCTGACGTCGAACACCTCTTCCCCCGCCTTCAACTTGGCGGGCAGGGTGATGGGGCCAATCTGGTGGCATGAGAGGGAGGCGTGGGAGGGATCTTCCGCCAGCCCGAGTCCGCCCTTGACGCCACCGGTCTTGGGGCGCGCCAGATAGCAGGCGACGCCGTCGATGCGGGGATCGTCGAACGCCTCCACCAGGATCTTGTGGTTGGGGCCAAACAGCTTGAAGGCGGTGCTCACCTCGCCGACCGGGTCGGCCTTGTCGGCCAGCGCCGGGCCGGCAATCAGTGCGCCCAGCAGCAGCGGCAGGGTGCGAGCAAGGATCTGAGGATGTCTCATGGTCTCTCCTGTTGGCTTCCCTCAGTAGGGAATGCCCAAACGACGATAGAGGCTGGCCAGCACCCAGGCGGGGCCGATCAGCAAAAACTGCAGGTCGGTGAGGAAGGAGGGGCGCTTGCCCTCGATCTTGTGGCCGACGAACTGGGCGATCCAGAGCAGCACAAACCCGGCCAGCGCCGGCCACAGCTGGGGGCCTTGCCAGCTGTGGCAAATGACCAGCCCCAGTGCGGTCAGCACCGTCATGCCCACAAACAGCGCAAACGACAGCCGCAGATAGAAGGCCAGCACCGGGATGGCGACCAGCGCGGCCCAGTTGAGCGACGGCGGCAGCGGTCCGGTCGGCAGGCACCAGAGCAGGGCCAGGGCGCAGAGATAGATGCCGGGCACTGCCAGCTTGTGGATCGCCACATTGACCGGGTGCCGGTGGCTCTGGCCGTACAGTTCAAACCACTCCTCGATTCCCTTCATGGCACCTCCCTGGCGCGCTGTTGGTACCACCCTGGTTGAGGTGGCCGACTCTTATCCCTGCGGGGGATACTCCCAATATTGGGCCGGAATGGATTTTAGCAACGGTGTCATGTCGGGATTGGGCAGGGAGATGGTGACCCGCCGCTCGAGATTGGCGCTGGCCAAGGCCTCGCGGATCTTGGGGTTCTCCCGAAAGAACTTCATGAAGCTGCCGTCGGCATAGGCCCGCTCAAGCCCGGTCTGGATCGCCTTGGCCAGCTTGGGGGATTCCGGGCTGACGAAGAAGAACTCGGCGAAGGGGTAGCGGATCAGCAGGTGCTGATCGATGACCAGGTTGGGATATTGCGCCACCAGCTCGCTGCGCTCGGCAAAGATCTCCACCAGGTTGCGCGGGAAGAAGTCCAGCTTGTCGCCGTCGTTGATCAGCCGAAATAGGTTGCTGTAGCGCCCCGAGTAGGTGGGGATGCCGGCGTTCTCCAGGATCTTGTTGTCGGCCCAGCCCACCCCCTGTGCCGCCTTCAGCTTCTTGAGATCGGCCAGCGAGTTGATCTGGTTGAACTTCTCCTGGGCATCGGCGTGGATGAAGGAGAGCCGCAGCCCTTCCAGACCGCGAAACAGCGGGATCGGCACGGCAATGAGCGAGGATTCGAGGGCGCTGGAGGTGCCCATCCAGAACACATTGATGGTTTGGCCCTTGCTCAGCTGTTGCTGCAGGCTGTACTGGTTGAGGTTGAGTTCGACCTGCTTGATGCGAAACGGCTGGCCGGCATGGGTCAGCGCCAGTTCCAGCAGCTTGAGCTGGTACTCTTTGTCGAGGTCGTTGATCGGCCGGCTGGGAACCTTGACCGTGAGGGTCTGTGCTTGTGCCAGCAACGGCAGACACAAGCACAGTTTGAGGAACCATTTCACTCTCTGCTCTCCTGTAGATTCCGGGCTTGCCCGGAGTCTAACAGAACTTGTCACTCTCTTGCTGCGTAGCCGTGATCCGCCAGGGTGAGCAGCCTGGTGTCCTCATTGTCACCTGCATGCCCACCCCGCTGGCGACGCTCGCCGCACGACAGTGAGCAGGCAGCGAGGCGTCAGGCGACGCGACGATACACGTGGGTATCGTTGAACTCCTTGGTGCTCTGGCATTCAACGCAGAAGCGGGACTCGGGACGAGCCTGCAGCCGCTTGAGGGAGATCTCGTCACCGCAGGATTCGCAGTAACCGAAATCCCCTTCGCTGATGCGCTTGAGGGCACCACGCAGCTTGCGCAGATGCAGCTTGTCATGCTCGATGCGGTTCAGCTCCAGACGACGGGCTTCCTCGATGCTGGCACGGTCAATTTCATCAGCCATCTCGTTGGTATCGGTGGCGATGGCCTGGCTGGCCTGGGAGTTGAGGCGATCTTCGAGTTCGAGGATCTGGCGCTCGATCTGTCCCTTGTAAAAGGCCAGTTGGTCTTCAGTCATGAAATCACACATACGATTTACTACCAGTCAGTTTACTAACCCAATTATCCCTGTTTATGGGGGCTGTCTGCCTGCAGACCAAGCCCTGTGTCCTGAATTTGCACCAAATCCAAGCAGGAGAGTGCAAATCAGGGCGGGCCTTGTACCAAAAAAATGCAGGCATGCAAAGCAAAGAGGACAAGTATTGTGCGCCCTTGCAAAAAAATGACCCGATTCAGACAGGGTCTGACTGAGAACATGGGGGATCCGGCAAGCTTGTTGGCACCGGGCTTGCAGTGAGTCGTTATCACGCCAGGGTGTTTAGTATTTGTCCCCGCGATGGTCATTATATGCGCCGTTATTTATAGTTTTTTAAACACCACCGCTTGACATTGCCCCTGATGGCGGGCTTTTATGGTGGTGTTGATTACAATTTGATAACAAGGGTGTTCCATATATTAGACACCCTTGCCAATGGCAACCGTAAAGTCGGGGTTTAACATGGACAGTATCAAGGGCTGGATGGAGAGCAATCGCATCACGGAAGTGGAGTGCCTGTTTCCGGATTTCACCGGCAATGCCCGAGGCAAGATCATTCCAGCCAACAAGTTTCTGCGCGAGGGGGGCATGCGGCTGCCCGAGGTCATCTTCACCCAGACGGTGACCGGCGAGTATCCGGATGACGACAGCATGATCGACCCGCTGGAGCGGGACATGCAGCTCTATCCCGATCCAAACACCATTCGTTTCGTACCCTGGGCGCTGGAGCCGACCGCCCAGGTGATCCACGACTGTTTCGACATCAATGGCAAGCTGATCGACATCGCGCCGCGCTCCGTGCTGCGTCGGGTCCTGTCATTTTACGAGAAGCAGGGCTGGAAGCCGGTGGTGGCCCCCGAGCTTGAATTCTACCTGGTCAAGCGCAACGAAGACCCCGACTATCCGCTGGTGCCGCCAGTGGGGCGCAACGGCCGCCCCGAGACGGCCCGCCAATCGTTCAGCATCGACGCGGTCAACGAATTCGACCCCATCTTTGAAGACATGTACGACTACTGCGAGGCGCAGGAGCTGGAGGTGGACACCCTGATCCACGAGTCCGGCGCCGCCCAGATGGAGATCAACTTCCTGCACGGCGACGCCGTCGATCTGGCGGATCAGGTGTTTCTGTTCAAGCGCACCATGCGGGAAGCTGCCCACCGCCACGGGATTTACGCCACCTTCATGGCCAAGCCGATGAGTGACGAGCCTGGCTCCGCCATGCACATTCACCAGAGTCTGGAAGATGTGAACGGCCACAACCTGTTCGGCACCGAGAACGGTGGCCACTCCGAGCTGTTCATGCACTTCATCGCCGGCCTGCAGAAATACACGCCGGCGGTGACCGCGCTGCTGGCCCCCAACGTCAACTCCTACCGCCGCCTCACCTTTGGCGAGAGCGCGCCGCGCAACGTGCAGTGGGGGGTGGAAAACCGTACCTGCGGGCTGCGGGTGCCCTTCTCCGAGGCCAGTGCCCGCCGGGTGGAGAACCGCTTCGCCGGCGCCGATGCCAACCCCTATCTGGCGCTGGCGGCCACGCTGGCCTGCGGCTACCTCGGCATGATGGAGAAGCTGGAACCGCTGCCGGAGATGAAGTCGAGCGCCTATGAGCTGCCCTACAGCCTGCCCCGCTCGCTGGAGGAGGCGTTGAGCCACCTGGAGCAGTGCGACCCCATCAAGGAGATGCTGGGCGAGCGCTTTACCCGCGCCTTCGTGGCGGTCAAACGCAAGGAATATGAGACCTACTTCGGGGTGATCAGCCGCTGGGAACGGGAGTTCCTGCTGCTGAACGTTTGACCCGGATGCGCGCCGGCCGCGCATCACCCTGCCCGGAGGGGCCGCCAGCCCCTCCCGCGTGAATCGAGACAGTTGGGGTGCAGGCAGCACTGCACGACACCCGGTGAGTCACCGTGACCGGGGGAGTTGTCTGCCCCTCATCAACTGACCAACAAACATCGCTTAAATCGAAGGAACCGAGGAGCAAGCAATGCAGCATACCACCCGTGAGTGGCAGCAACTGGAAGCCAGCCATCACCTGCATCCGTTTACCGACTTTCAGGCGCTGAACAAGAAAGGCAGCCGCATCATCACCCGGGCCGAGGGCGTCTATCTGGAAGACTCCGAAGGCAAGCGCATTCTGGATGGCATGGCCGGCCTGTGGTGCGTCAACCTGGGCTATGGCCGCCAGGAGCTGGTGGACGCCGCCACCCGCCAGATGCAGCAACTGCCCTACTACAACCTCTTCTTCCAGACCAGCCACCCGCCCGCTGCCGAGCTGGCGACCCTGCTGGCCGAGATCACGCCGCCACACCTCAACCACGTCTTCTTCACCGGCTCGGGCTCCGAGTGCAACGATACCGTGCTGCGCATGGTGCGCCACTACTGGGCCAGCAAGGGGCAGCCGGACAAGCAGGTGATCATCAGCCGCCACAACGCCTACCACGGCTCCACCGTGGCGGGCGCCAGCCTGGGTGGCATGAAGGGGATGCACGCCCAGGGCGGGTTGCCGATCCCCGGTATCGTGCACATCGACCAGCCCTATCACTTCGGCGAGGGGCAGGGGATGAGCGCCCATGAATTCGGGCTGGCCCGTGCCCGTCAGCTGGAGGAGAAGATTCTGGAACTGGGGGTAGACCAGGTAGCCGCCTTCATCGGCGAGCCGATCCAGGGCGCAGGCGGCGTCATCATCCCGCCCGACAGCTACTGGCCGGAGATCCAGCGCATCTGCGACAAGTACGGCATCCTGCTGATCGCCGACGAGGTGATCTGCGGCTTTGGTCGCACTGGCCACTGGTTCGCCAGCGAAGGCTTCGGCATCAAGCCGGATCTCATGTGTCTGGCCAAGGGGATCACCTCCGGCTATCTGCCGATGGGGGCCGTGATGGTGGGGGACCGGGTCGCCAAGGTGCTGGTGGAAGAGGGGGGCGAGTTCAACCATGGCTTCACCTACTCCGGTCATCCGGTGGCCTGCGCCGTGGCGATTGCCAACATTACGCTTATGCAAAACGAAAGCATAGTTAAGCGAGTTCATGATACCATCGGCCCCTATTTGCAGCGCCGCTGGGCGGAGCTGGCGGACCATCCGCTGGTGGGCGAAACCCGTGGCAAAGGCCTGGTGGCCGCGCTGGAAATAGTGCAGGACAAGCAGACCAACAGCCGCTTCCCGGCTGGGCTGCAGGCCGGTATGACCTGTCGGGAGTTCTGCTTTAACAATGGCTTGGTGATGAGGGCGGTCGGCGATACCATGATCATATCGCCCCCCTTGGTGATCACTGAGGAACAGGTGGATGAATTGGTCAATCTGGCCAGGCTCAGTCTCGATCTGACGGCGGCAAAGCTGCGGGGATAGGCGGGCGCCGGGCAGGTTGGCTTGCGCATACAATTTGCTTAGGAGACAAGGACGATGTCTTTCAAAACGGGAATGATTGCAGCCTCTGTGGCACTGGTCATGATGAGTACCGGGGTGATGGCCGAGGACAAGGTGTTGCACGTCTACAACTGGAGCGATTATATCGCGCCAAACACGCTGGAAGACTTCCAGAAAGAGACTGGCATCAAGGTGGTCTACGACGTGTTCGACAGCAACGAGGTGCTGGAAGCCAAGTTGCTGGCCGGCAGTTCGGGCTATGACATCGTCGTGCCGTCCAACCCCTTCCTGGCCAAGCAGATCAAGGCGGGCGTGTTCCAGAAGCTGGACAAGTCCAAGCTCTCCAACTGGCAAAACCTGGATACCTCGTTGCTCAAGGCGCTCGAACCGAGCGACCCGGGTAACCAGTACTCCATTCCTTACCTGTGGGGCACCATCGGTTATGCCTACAACCCGGAGAAGGTGAAAGCCGTGCTGGGTGACAAGGCGCCGGTGGATTCCTGGGATCTGGTGTTCAAACCGGAAAACATGGCCAAATTGAAGGAGTGCGGTGTCTCCTTCCTCGACTCGCCGACCGAAATGCTGCCGGCTGCCCTGCAATACCTGGGCTTCAAGCCGGATAGCCAGAAGCCGGACGAGCTGAAGAAGGCGGAGGAGCTGTTCCTCTCTATCCGTCCCTATACCGCCTACTTCCACTCCTCCAAATACATTTCGGATCTGGCCAACGGCAACCTGTGCGTGGCGGTCGGTTACTCCGGTGACTTGCAGCAGTCCAAGTCACGGGCGATCGAGGCCAAGAACGGCGTCAACCTGACCTACGTGATCCCGAAAGAGGGGGCGGGCAGCTTCTTCGACATGCTGGCCATCCCGGCCGATGCCAAGAACGTGGAAGCGGCCCATGTGTTCCTGAACTATCTGATGAAGCCGGAGGTGATCGCCAAGATCTCCGACGCCGTCAGCTACCCGAGCGGCAACAAGGCCTCCGTGCCGCTGGTGTCCGAGAAGATCCGCAACGATCCGGGCATCTACCCGAGCGACGAGACGCTGGCCAAGATCTACACCTTCCCGGATTTGCCGGCCAAGGTGCAGCGTCTGATGACGCGTAGCTGGACCAAGATCAAGTCAGGCAAGTAAGTGACGAGTGCCCCTCCCGGTCCGCAGTTCGGCCGGGAGGGAGGTGACCCACCCGACAGGTTGGACGGCGCGTAAGGATGCGCGACTGGCAAATCACACATTAAGAGGACTGAGTAAGTGCACACAACCAAGATAGTGACGATGGCCCTGGCTCTGGGGTTGGCAAATGTGGCTCAGGCAGCCCCTGTGGTCCACTTTTACAACTGGTCCGACTATATCGGCGAGACCACCCTCAGCGACTTTCAGCGGGCGACCGGGATCCAGACCGTCTATGACGTGTTTGATTCCAACGAAACCCTCGAAGGCAAGCTGCTGACCGGACGCACCGGTTACGATCTGGTGGTGCCCTCCAACAATTTCCTGGCCAAACAGATCAAGGCGGGGGCCTTCCAGAAGCTGGATCCCGCCCTGCTGCCCAATCTGGCCAACTTGGATCCCGTGCTGCTCAAGCAGCTCGACAAGGTGGATCCGGATCATCAGTACGCCGTGCCCTATCTGTGGGGCACCAACGGCATCGGTTACAACATCGACAAGGTCAAGGCCGTGCTGGGGGTCGACAAGATTGACTCCTGGGCCGTGATCTTCGAACCGGAAAACATGCAGAAACTGGCCCGTTGCGGGGTCGCCTTCCTCGACTCGGCAGACGAGATGATCCCGGCGGCGCTCAACTATCTGGGGCTCAACCCCAATAGCCAGGATCCGGCGGATCTCAAGCGCGCCGAGGAGCAGCTGCTCAAGGTGCGTCCTTACGTGGCCTATTTCCACTCCTCCAAGTACATCGGCGATCTCGCCAACGGCGACATCTGCGTGGCGGCCGGTTTCTCCGGCGACATCCTGCAGGCGGCGGCCCGTGCCGACGAAGCCGGCAAGGGGATCAAGATCGCCTACAGCATACCGAAGGAGGGGGGCAACCTCTGGTTCGACATGATGGCGATCCCGGCCGATGCCACCAACGTGAAAGAGGCGCACGCCCTCATCAACTACGTACTGCAGCCCGAGGTGATTGCCCAGATCAGCAATCATGTGGGCTACGCGAACCCCAACGCCAAGGCGGGGGAGTTCATGGAGGAGCACGTGCGCAATGACGAGTCCGTCTATCCACCCCAGGCGGTGCTGGAGCGGCTGTATGTGCAGCAGGCACATCCCCGCGCGGTGCAGCGCCTGATCACCCGGAGTTGGACCAAGATCAAGTCCGGAACCTAACCTTGGCGCCCATCCCGGGGCGCCAGACTGTTTTACGGATCGGCCCCGGCCGGTATTACCTTTGGGAGTTTGGTAATGGCGATAGCCTCCAGTGCCTACAAGAAAGCCCTCGAGGGCAGCCAGCAACGCAAAGAAGTGCTGGTCAAGATAGACAGGGTAAGCAAGCAGTTCGATGAAACGCTGGCGGTCGACAACGTGTCCCTCAACATCCACAAGGGCGAGATCTTCGCCCTGCTGGGCGGGTCCGGCTCCGGCAAGTCGACCCTGCTGCGGATGCTGGCGGGGTTCGAGCGCCCCACCGAGGGACGCTTGTTCCTCGACGGAGTCGACATCACCGACATGCCGCCGTACGAGCGCCCCATCAACATGATGTTCCAGTCCTACGCCCTGTTCCCCCACATGACGGTGGCGCAGAACATTGCCTTCGGCCTCAAGCAGGATGGCCTGCCCAAGGCGGAGGTCGATGCCCGGGTGGAGGAGATGCTCAAGCTGGTGCAGATGACCCAGTATGCTCGCCGCAAGCCGCATCAGCTCTCCGGTGGCCAGCGCCAGCGGGTGGCACTGGCGCGCTCGCTGGCCAAGCGGCCCAAGCTGCTGTTGCTGGATGAGCCCATGGGGGCGCTGGACAAGAAGCTGCGTTCCCAGATGCAGCTCGAACTGGTCGAGATCATCGAACGGGTCGGGGTAACCTGCGTCATGGTGACCCACGATCAGGAAGAGGCGATGACCATGGCCGAGCGGATCGCCATCATGCACCTTGGTTGCATTGAACAGATCGGCAGCCCGATGGACATCTATGAAACCCCGGCCAGCCGGCTGGTGTGCGAGTTCATCGGCAACGTCAACCTGTTTGACGGCTTGCTGGTGGAGGATGAGCAGGACCACGCCACCATCGCCTGCGCCGATCTGGAGCAGCCCATCTATGTGGGCCACGGCATCAGCTCCCGCGCCGAGAACAAGAAGGTCACCTACGCCCTGCGGCCGGAGAAACTGCTGATGAGCCTGCAAAAGCCGGTGGAGATCGAGCATCCGGACTTCAACTGGACCAAGGGCGAAGTCTATGACATCGCCTATCTGGGCGGTCATTCGGTTTATCACATCCAGTTGCCTTCGGGCAAAATCGTTCAGGCTTTCATCGCCAACGCCGAACGCCACGGCAAGCGGCCGACCTGGGATGACCAGGTGTTCCTCTACTGGGAAGATGACAGCGGCGTGGTGCTGCAATCATGATGGCATTGAGACGACTGAAGGCACTGGGGGGGCGGCAGCTGGTGATCGGCATCCCGTTTTTCTGGCTGTTCCTGTTCTTCCTGCTGCCCTTCATCATAGTGGTGAAGATCAGCTTCGCCGAAGCGGACGTGGCGATCCCGCCCTACACCGACGTGGTGAGCTGGGCCGACGATCAGCTCACCATCTTGCTGCACATGGGCAACTACCTGTTGCTGCAGGAGGATGAGCTCTACATCGCGGCCTATCTCGGTTCGCTCAAGATGGCCTTCATCAGCACAGTGCTCTGCCTGCTGATCGGCTATCCGATGGCCTACTCCATCGCCCGGGCCAACAAGGAGACCCAGACCGTTCTGCTGCTGCTCATCATGATGCCGACCTGGACCGCGATCCTGATCCGGGTCTACGCCTGGATGGGCATTCTCAGCAACAACGGCCTGCTCAACAGCCTGTTGATGGGCATCGGCCTCATCAACGAGCCGCTGCAGATCCTCAACACCAACCTGGCGGTCTACATCGGCATCGTTTACTCCTACCTGCCGTTCATGGTACTGCCGCTCTACGCCAATCTGGTCAAGCACGACCAAAGTCTGCTGGAGGCGGCCTCCGACCTCGGCGCCCGCAACCTGACGCGGTTCTGGCAGATCACGGTACCGCTTTCCAAGAACGGCATCATCGCCGGCTGCATGCTGGTGTTCATCCCGGTGGTAGGCGAGTTCGTCATTCCGGAGCTGCTGGGCGGCCCCGAGACCCTGATGATCGGCAAGGTGCTGTGGCAGGAGTTCTTCAACAACCGTGACTGGCCGGTGGCGTCCGCCCTGGCGGTGGTGATGCTGGCGGTGCTGATCATTCCGATCATCCTGTTCAACCGCAACCAGGCCAAAGAGCTGGAGGGTAAAGTATGAGGCGCTTTGGTTTTGCCAAGCTGATGCTGTGGCTGGGGCTGCTGTTCATCTACCTGCCGATGATCATCATGGTGATCTACTCCTTCAACGCCTCCAAGCTGGTGACGGTATGGGGCGGCTGGTCGCTGAAGTGGTATTTCGGCCTGCTCGACAACAAGCAGTTGATAGGTTCGGTACTGCGTTCGCTGGAGATCGCCTTCTATACCGCGATTGCGGCGGTGGCGCTGGGGACGGTGGCGGCCTTCGTGCTGACCCGGATCCCGCACTTCCGTGGCCGGACCCTGTTCGGCGGCATGGTGACGGCGCCGCTGGTGATGCCCGAGGTAATCACCGGTCTCTCCTTGCTGCTGCTGTTCGTGGCCATGGCCCAGCTGGTGGGCTGGCCCGCCGAGCGGGGCATGGTGACCATCTGGATCGCGCACACCACCTTCTGTACCGCCTATGTGGCGATTGTGGTGTCGGCCCGCCTGCGGGAGCTGGATCTCTCCATCGAGGAGGCGGCCATGGATCTGGGGGCCAAACCCTGGAAGGTGTTCTTTCTGATCACCATCCCGATGATCGCCCCCTCGCTGGCAGCGGGTGGCATGATGTCGTTTGCCCTGTCGCTGGATGACCTGGTGCTGGCGAGCTTCGTCTCCGGCCCGGGCTCGACCACCCTGCCGATGGAGGTCTTCTCGGCGGTGCGGCTCGGGGTGAAACCCGAGATCAACGCGGTGGCCAGCCTGATCCTGCTGTCGGTGTCGCTGTTCACCTTCGGCAGCTGGTATCTGATGGCCAAGGCGGAGAAACGTCGCCGCGCCGAGATCGCCATGACCACCCAGATGCAGGCAGTCGCCTGACCTCGTGTTAAGATCCGCATTCTCTCGTCAATCCGGAGGATGAGAATGCGGATCTCCATCTTTAGCGGCCAGGGTTCCGAGCTGGTTCCCGGCCTTGTCAGCGCCATCCACAAACAAGCCACCTCCATACCGCTCTGGTGCGGTGCCAATGGTCTGGCTGGCGACGAACAGTGCGACCAGCGCCACCATGGCGGCCCGGATCGGGCGCTGCACTACTATCCCGCCGATCACTACCCCTGGTGGCACAACTGGCAGACGGCGCTGGGCCTGGCGGCCCCACGTACTCCCTGGCAACCGGCCGCCTTCGGCGAGAACCTCTCCGGGATCGGGCTGACCGAGGCGCAGGCCTGCATCGGCGATGTCTATCGACTCGGCGAGGTGCTGATCCAGATAAGTCAGCCCAGATCCCCCTGCTTCAAGCTCAACCAGCGTTTCGGTTATGGCCAGATGTCGCAGGTGATGCAGCTCAGCGGCCGTTGTGGCTGGCTGCTGCGGGTGCTGGAGGAGGGGATGGTGATGCCGCAGGAGCGGTTGGAGCTGGTGGACAGGCCCTACCCTGAGCTGACGGTAAAGCGCACCGCTGACATCCTGTTCAACCAGCTGCGCAACGAGGCGGACCTGCTGTTACTGCTGGAAAATCCGGCCCTCTCGCCCAACTGGCGCAAGCATGCGGCAGACTGGTTGGAGCATGGTGTGGTCGCTGACTGGCGTCGCCGCTTGCTCGGCCCGGCCGAATTCCAGCTCGCATCGTCATAAGCGTTGCCAGGCCATTTTTTGGCCGCTGACGGCTCAGGACGGATGGAACTGACGAATAGTTGAGCGAACAGCCATTTTTTTCCTTCCAAACGTAAAAAAGGCTTGTGTCGAGTCGGGGCTTTCGGTAAATTCCCGTCCCGCAGACATCGGTGTGTAGCGCAGCTTGGTAGCGCACTTCGTTCGGGACGAAGGGGTCGGAGGTTCGAATCCTCTCACACCGACCACATTAGAAAAGGCCGCTCAATAGAGCGGCCTTTTCGCATCTGGCGTTTGCGCAAGTGGAGGGCGATATTCAGGCTTGCGGCTTGCTAGGGCAACTGCAATGCTCTCTGTCTCTCTGTCTCTCTGTCTCTCTGTCTCTCTGTCTCTCTGTCTCTCTGTCTCTCTGTCTCTCTGTCTCTCTGTCTCTCTGTTTCATCCGTCTCGTCAGTTCCGTTGCCCGGCGCAGGGCAATAAAAGGGCCACCGCTCGGTGGCCCAGGGTGGAGTCTGATCCTGACTCCGGCACTCTAGATTGTGGCAATCTCTGGTTGGGTTCTGTCTATGGTGCCCTCCTTGCGCGCCAGGCGCCTGTTAGATATGCCAGTGCTGATGCCGCAATGCCTTGAAGCCATGCTGAGGTTGCAAGGCCGCGTGCTTGGGGTACTCACTAATGAAATGTTCGATTCCCTCCATCAGTTGTTCACGTAATGAAGACACGGGCTCATGCCAGGCTTGCAGGCATAGATGGCCGGGGATCAGCTGCTCCTGATAATCTTCCTGCAGCTGTTCTGGCCAGGGCTCAATACCGGAATTGCGTTGCAGCAAATAGTGGGCGGCGGGTTCACGGGCATAGATGAACTGAATTTGGGCCAGATCGCGTTGGCTTAGTGTTTGACTGTTGATATGACAAGTCAGGTATTTTCCCGTCTTCAGATCCAAGAAGTGACCGCGTTGCCGACAGGCTATGATGCGATACCAAGGCAGGGGCGAACAGAGAGAGTATCCCTCAAGCTCCTGTTCCAGCCAGTGGCGACACTCGGGTGTCTGCACCTCGTCGAGCATGGACTCGAGCTGTGTCAACAAGGTTCTGGATGGTTTGGTGGCCAGTTTCGCACTCATCGCCTGCAATCCTCCCTCCGCACACAATCCCGACTTTCAGTATGAACCTGGTGGCGGCAGAGGGGGTAAGGTTTCTAATGATTAAAATTAGATTAGCAGCGTGGTTTTTATGCAATAGGCTGGCTCAGCCCACCAGGTAGGTGCCGGTACCGAAGGCGATATGAGTCCCTTCTTCGTTGTGCAGTTCCATGCGGGCAACCGCGACCTTGCTGCCGGCCCGGATGATGTGGGCGGTGGCGATGAACTCGTTGCCACGCCCCGGCCGCAGGTAGTCCACCCGCAGATCGATGGTACCGAGGCGGGAGAAGCGCTCCTTGAGGTGGCTGGGGGAGAAGTCTTCCAGCTCGTCGATGCAGGAGGCGGCGACTATCATGCCGCCGGCCACATCGAGCAGGCTGGCGGTGACGCCGCCGTGCAGGATGTTGTGGAAGGGGTTGCCGATCAGCTTCTCCTCCATCTTGATGCGCAGCTCCACCTTGTCGAAGTCGTAGTGGGTCACCTGCATGCCGATCAGCTTATTGAACGGCATCCTCTCGGCGAACAGGTTGGCAATGCCACTGAGCGCCATCTTCTTGAGCATCTGTTTCATTCCTTGAGTCCGATCCCTGGCAGTACGACCGAGTAAAAACTCCAGCCAGTCTGCAACACTTCCTTAACAGTCGCAATGGCAGGTTTATTGTGGGCGGCGGCTGCTTTAGAATGGCGACCCCAAAGGAGAGCCCATGACCGCCATTGCCGAAACCCTGCCTGACCCCCAGCCAGAGAATCCGCTTGCCCTGCTGCAGGCGGTGTTCGGCTATCAGCAATTCCGGCCGGGCCAGCTCGAAATCATCGAGCAGATCGTGGCGGGGCGCGATGCGCTGGTGCTCAAGCCGACCGGTGGCGGCAAGTCGCTCTGCTACCAGATCCCTGCGCTGTTGCGGCCCGGGCTCGGGGTGGTGGTCTCTCCCCTCATTTCGCTGATGAAGGATCAGGTGGACAGCCTGCGCGCCAACGGCGTGGCGGCGGTCTACATCAACTCGGCACTGAGCCGGGAAGAGATGATCCAGAACTTCGCCGCCATGCGGCGCGGCGAGATAAAAATCGTCTACGTCTCCCCCGAACGCCTGCTGCAGCACGAGTTCATGGACCGGCTGGCCGAACTGCCGCTCGGGCTGTTCGCCATCGATGAGGCGCACTGCGTCTCCCAGTGGGGCCATGACTTCCGGCCGGAATATGCGGCGCTGGGCCGGCTCAAGCAGTGGTTCCCGCAGGTGCCGGTGGTGGCGTTGACCGCCACCGCCGACGAGGCGACCCGCAGCGATATGCTGCACCGGTTGGAGCTGAGCGATCCCTTTATCCACACTGCCAGCTTCGATCGCCCCAATATCCGCTACAGCCTGGTGGAGAAGTTCAAGGCGGCCGAGCAGCTACTGCGTTACGTCCAGAGCCAGAAGGGCAACTGCGGCATCGTCTACTGCTCCAGCCGCAACCGGGTGGAGGAGGTGGCCGAGCGGCTATCCCGCCACGGTTGTAAGGCGGCGCCCTATCATGCCGGTCTGCCGCTCGAGCTGCGTCAGCAGACTCAGGAGGCCTTCCTCAAGGATGATATCGAGATAGTGGTGGCGACGGTGGCGTTCGGTATGGGCATCGACAAGCCCAATGTGCGCTTCGTGGTGCACTACGACATCCCGAAGAACATCGAATCCTACTATCAGGAGACCGGCCGCGCCGGGCGCGATGGCACTCCGGCCGAGGCGTTGCTGCTCTACGATCCTGCCGATATCGGTCGGGTGCGCCGCCTGCTCGACAACATCGAGAATCCCCAGCAGCTGCAGGTGGAGCAGTACAAGCTCAACGTGATGGCGGCCTTTGCCGAGGCGCAGACCTGCCGCCGTCAAGTGCTGCTCAACTACTTCGGCGAGTACAACGACAAGCCGTGCGGCAACTGTGACATCTGCTTGGACCCGCCCCAGAGCTATGACGGCACCGAAGATGCCCAGAAGGCGCTCTCCTGCGTCTGGCGGGTGGGTCAGAACTTCGGCGTGGGTTATGTGGTGGAGGTGCTGCGCGGTTCGCTGAACCAGCGCATCAAGGACCACGGCCACGACAAGCTGTCGACCTACGGCATCGGCAAGGATCAGAGCCACGAGTACTGGATGAGCGTGATCCGCCAGCTGATCCACAAGGGGCTGCTGACCCAGAACATCACCCGCAATCTTGTGCTGCAGCTGACCGAGGCCGCCCGTCCCGTGCTGCGCGGCGAGGTGAAGCTGGATCTGGCGGTGCCGCGCCTGCAGCCCATCTCCAGCCGCAAGGAGAAGCGCAACGGTCTGCTCGACAACGCCAACTACGACAAGCGGCTGTTCAAGGAGCTGCGCGCCCTGCGCAAGCAGATCGCCGAGGATGAAGAGGTACCGCCCTACGTGGTGTTCAACGATGCCACCCTGGTCGAGATGGCGCAGCTGATGCCGATGACCGAGGCGGAAATGCTGGCAGTCAACGGCGTGGGTCACCGCAAGCTGGAACGCTTTGGCGAAGCCTTTATGGACCTGATCATCGACTACTGCCGTCGGTAAAAGGTTGGTGAAGTGGGTGCGTCGTCAATGGGAGGCGCCCGTCTGCCGGGCGCGCCGGGTTATTTGAGGCTGGAGTAATAGGCCGCCAGATTCTCCATGTCCGCATCGGTGAGCGGCGCCATGAAGGGCACCATCAAAGGCTCCTTGCGGCTGCCATCCTTGAAGGCCTTCAGCTGTTTCACCAGATAGGCGGCGTTTTGTCCCGCCAGATGGGGATAGCTGGGAATAAGAGCCTTGCCTTCAACCCCGTGACAGGCGGCGCAAACGGCGGCCTTGGCCTTGCCTGCCTCGACATCGGCCGCCTGGGCCGGCCCCCATAACAACAGCAACAGGGGCAGGGCGCCCAACCATCTTTGCATCTTCTTCTCCTTGAAATGAAATAGCGCATCGTCCGTTAGCCAGTGCTGGCCGACGGCGGTATAAAGAGTGACACGAGCATACGCAGGGACGAACCGCACCACCATGAAGCTGATCAACACTTTTGCCACCGAACTGCCCTGGGCCTGTGAGCCCGTCGCACCCCAGCCATTGCATGCTCCCGGCCTGCTGCACCTCAACCGTGCGCTGCTCGGTGAGCTGGGGCTGGGGGCGGTGAGCGAGACCGACTGGCTGGCCTGCTGTGGCCATGGGCAGCTCTTGCCCGGCATGCAGCCGGTAGCCCAGGTCTATGCGGGCCACCAGTTCGGCGGCTACAGCCCACGTCTTGGCGATGGCCGCGCCCTGCTGCTGGGGGAGCAGCAGGCGCCGAATGGCAGCCGCTGGGACCTGCACCTGAAAGGGGCGGGCAAGACGCCATTTTCCCGCTTCGGCGATGGCCGTGCCGTGCTGCGCTCCAGCATTCGCGAGTATTTGGCCTCCGAGGCGCTCCATGCCCTCGATATTCCCACTACCCGGGCCCTGGTGCTGGTGGGCAGCCAGGAGCCGGTCTACCGCGAGCAGGTGGAGACAGGTGCGACCGTGCTGCGTACCGCCCCGAGCCATCTGCGCTTCGGCCACGTCGAGTATTTCGCCTGGAGCGGGCAGGGGGAGCGGATCCCGGCCCTTATCGATTATCTGCTGCGCCACCATTTCCCCGAGCTGGCCGATGGTGCCGAGCTGTTTGCCGAAGTGGTGCGCCGCACCGCGCGGCTCATCGCCAAGTGGCAGGCGGCAGGCTTCTGCCACGGGGTGATGAACACCGACAACATGTCGCTGCTCGGGTTGACGCTGGATTACGGGCCATACGGCTTTATCGATGCCTATGTGCCGGACTTTGTCTGCAACCACTCGGATCCGGGCGGTCGCTATGCGCTGGATCAGCAGCCCGCGGTCGGTTATTGGAACCTGCAAAAGCTGGCGCAGGCGCTGGCCGACCACGTCGATGGGGACGCGCTGGCTGCGGCCCTGGCCCAGTACGAACACCAGTTGATGCTGCACTATTCCGAACTGATGCGGGCCAAACTGGGGCTGGCGGTGTGGGAAGACGATGATCCGGCGCTGTTTCGCGAGTTGTTCCAGCTGCTGGCGGCGCACGGGGTGGATTACCACCTGTTCCTGCGCCGTCTCGGTGAGGTGACGGGAGAGGGGGCATGGCCCGCCAGCCTGCTGGCGCTGCTGCCGGAGCCTGCCGCCTGGCAAGGGTGGCTTGAGGCCTATCGGGCGCGCCTCGACCGGGAAGAGAGTGAGGATGGCGTGCGCAAGGGGCTGATGGATGCGGTCAACCCCAAGTATGTGCTGCGCAATGCGCTGGCCCAGCGGGTGATCGAGGCCGCCGAGCAGGGTGACATGGCACCGTTCGAGCGGCTGTTTGCGGCCTTGCAGCACCCCTATGATGAGCAACCCGAATACGAGGAACTCGCTACTCCGCAACCGGCATGGTATTGCGGTGGCGAGCTCTCTTGCAGCAGTTGAGGAACCGCAGATGAACTGGCGTATCGCGCAGACAGACAGGGAGGCCGGGGTGGTGACGCTGGTGAACCCCGCACTCGACTGGGACAGTTTTCCGACCCTGGCCGAGGCGCTGTTGCAGGAGTGGGAGCTGGTGGCGCTCGAGCGGGAGTGCGGCGCCGATCGTCACAGCTGGTTGCTGGAGTTCGAGGGGAGCCGCTTTCGGCTCGAATACGAACACTACAGCGGCTGCTGGCTGGCGGTGGAGCAGCCGGCCGATGCCGAGGTGCTGCTCTGGCTGGCCCGTCAGCATCAGGGTTGAGCGGGGACAACAGCCTCAAGCAACCGCATAAACATTGAACTATCAGTGTGGGGGCGTATAATATCGCCCCTCAATTATCGCCAATGGTGGCGGTATGGGTTCCCTAACCCCATTAACCAAAAAGGTCACAATATGAATCTGACCCCTGCTCAGCACCAGACGGCGCTGGTGCGCCTCTCGTTGTTCCACATCCTGATCATTGCCAGCAGCAACTACCTAGTGCAGCTGCCGATCACCATCTTCGGCTTCCACACCACTTGGGGTGCCTTCAGCTTCCCGTTCATCTTTCTGGCCACCGACCTGACGGTGCGGATCTTCGGTGCCGGTCTGGCGCGCAAGATCATCCAGACCGTGATGCTGCCGGCGCTGGCCATCTCCTATGCCCTGTCGGTGCTGTTCTTCGAGGGCAGTTTCCAGGGGGTCGGCAATCTGGCAGAGTTCAATCTCTTTGTTGCCCGGATCGCGTTAGCCAGCTTTATGGCTTATCTGGTGGGCCAGTTCATGGACGTGGTGGTGTTCAACCGGCTGCGGCTGCTGAAAGCCTGGTGGGTGGCACCGGCAGCCTCCACCCTGTTCGGCAACCTGGTAGATACCATCGCTTTCTTCACCATCGCCTTCTGGCGCAGCACGGACCCCTTCATGGCCGAGCACTGGGTCGAGATCGCGACCGTGGATTACGTATTCAAATTGCTGATAAGTCTGGGGTTGTTTGTGCCGCTCTACGGTGTGCTGCTGCGCTATCTCAGCCGCAAGCTGGTGGGGGAGGCCGGATTGGCTGGCCTGCAAGCTGCTACGCGACAAGCCTGATGAGATTGACCACCCCATGGGTGGTCAATTTTTTTGCATTTTTGGCAAATAAGGGTTGCTAAGTTAAATGAGAATGATTATTGTTAACTTGTTTTCCGGGAAAGACTTCATTCGTTCCAACGTGATGGACTTCTTGTGAAGGCACGACATTGCTCACATTGCTTCCAGTTAAGGGGCCAGTTTTTACTGGCCCTCTTTTTTTGCGTGTTTTCGGCCAGCGACGGGCATAAAAAATGGGAGCCTTGGCTCCCATTTTTACTCTGTTCTGCTTACTCGATGTCGAGCGCATCGGGGGAGAGGATCACCCCTGTGGTATCGGCGTAGAGATGGTCGTCCGGCAGGAAGGTGACGCCGCCGAAGTTGACCGGTAGATCGGTCTCGCCCACGTCCTTGCTGTCGGCGCCCACCGGAATGGCTGCCAGCGCCTGAATGCCGATATCCAGATCTTCCAGAATGTCGACCTCGCGTACGCAACCGTAGCAGACGATCCCTTCCCACTCGTTCTCGGCCGCCGTGGTGGCGATCTCGCTGTCGATCAGGGCGCGGCGCATGGAGCCACCGCCATCGATCAGCAACACCCGACCGACGCCGTTCTCTTTGACGAGTTCACGGATCAGGCCGTTTGATTCGAAGCATTTGACTGTGGTGATGACGCCGCCGAACGAGGCACGGCCGCCGAAGGAGCAGAGCATGGGTTCGAGCACATCCACCATGTCCTGATAGATGTCGCACAGTTCTGAAGTGTTGTATTCCATTGTGTCAAATCCACCGCTGGAAACAGGTGGGATCCAGTATAAGGAGTGGGACCGGCATTTCAATGAATATTCCTTGAACAACAACGGGGATAACGTTTTCCGCATAAGCTCAATGCAGTCCATCCCATGCTTGTGAGAGGTTCATCGTGCTGATCCGTCATAAATTGATCTTGAATACCGCGCTGGTCGCCGTTGCCATGCTGGTATTGAGCGGCCTGTTTCTCTACTCCAACCAGGTGAGTCGCCATCTGACCGAGGCCCAGCGCAACGTGGACGGGCTCGAGATCGCCATGCTCAACCTGCGACGGGCCGAGAAGGATTTCCTGATCCGCAAGGATCCGGCCTTCGTGACCCGCTTCAACGAGGTGCTGGCCAATTTTCACCAGCTCAACCAGACCTTGGGTCAGGATGACAACCTCAGTGCCGTGCAGGGCGAACTGACCCGGCTGGATCAGCAGATGGGGGCCTATGGCAAGGCCTTCAACGATCTGGTGGCCCAGCAGCAGATCATCGGGTTGGGGCCGGAAGACGGCCTCTATGGGCGTTTGAGAACGGCAGTGCATCAGGTGGAAGAGGGGCTCAAGCAGCTGGATGAACAGGGGCTGCTCATCACCATGTTGCAGCTGCGGCGGGCGGAGAAAGACTTCATGCTGCGCTCCGACATCCAGTATCTGGAGCGCTTCCAGACCCTGCACAAGGATTTCCAGCAGCGGCTGGCAACCTTGCCGGAGGCTGATCGCGGCAAGCTGGAGCAGGCCAGCGAGCAGTACCGACAGGACTTCGTCGCGCTGGTGCAGGGCATGCAAGTGCTGGGACTGAGTGAAGATGAGGGGCTGCGCAATGAGATGCGGGGCCTGGTGCATCAGACCGAGCAGGGCTTTACCGCCGTCGGCAAGCACGTCGCCGACGAGCTGGTACGGCAGACCTCGCGCCTCAATACCTTGATGCTGGTCTGTGGCGGCATCATCATAGTGCTGATTGGCATCATGAGCATGCTGCTGGGGCGCAGCATCGACCGCCCCATCTCGCGGGTGAACGACACCGTCAACCGCATCCGGCAGGATAATGACCTGCGCCTCAAGATAGAGCTGCAGGGGGCGGACGAGATGGCCCAGCTGGCAGGCAATCTGGACGTGATGCTGGGGGGCTTTCGCCACCTCATCGGCGACGTTAAGCAGAGCGTGCACACCCTGACCGAGGCGGCGGATCACCTCTCCGGCAACGTCCGCCGCACCAGCGAGGGGGCCGCTCGCCAGTTGCAGGAGACCGACATGGTGGCGACCGCCTCCACCGAGATGGGCTCCACCATAGAGGAGATCGCCCGCAACACCGAGCAGGCCGCCAACAATGCCCAGACCACCAACAACAAGGCGATGGAGGGACGCAGTGCGGTGGAGAACACCGTCAGCCAGATCCGCTCCCTGGCCGACAACCTGGAGAACTCCTCCCGCGAAGTGGCCCAACTGCAGCAGGAGAGCGAAACCATCGGCTCTGTGCTGGACGTGATCCGCGGCATCGCCGAGCAGACCAACCTGCTGGCGCTCAACGCGGCCATCGAGGCGGCGCGGGCGGGGGATCAGGGGCGCGGTTTTGCGGTGGTGGCGGACGAGGTGCGCAGCCTCGCCATCCGCACCCAGAAGTCGACCCAGGAGATCGCCGGCATCATCAGTTCGCTGCAGAAGCAGACCGGCAACATAGTGGGCATGATGGCAACCTGCCGCGAGCAGGGCAACAGCAGCTCGGAGCAAGCCAGCATGGCGGGCGAACTGCTGGAGCAGATCACTCAGGACGTCACCCACATCATGGACATGAGCACCCAGATTGCGGCAGCGATCGAGCAGCAGAGCCTGGTGGCCAACGAGGTGAACCGCAACGTCAACAACATCCGCGACATCGCCCAGGAGTCGAGCCTGATGGCGGAGGAGAACGCCAAGTCGAGCCACGGCCTGACCGAGCAGGCCAAGCTGCTCAACCAGGCGGTGGCCAAATACCGGGTGTAGCGGCCGCGCCGAATGAAAAAGGGAGCCATCAAGGCTCCCTTTTTACTGCCAAGCGGATTAAAGCAGGAACAGGGTGGCCAGCCCCAAGAAGATGAAGAAGCCGCCGGTGTCGGTGATGGCGGTGATCATCACGCTGGCACCCACCGCCGGGTCGCGGCCCAGTCGGCTCATGGTCATGGGGATGATGACCCCCATCAGCGCCGCCACCAGCAGGTTGAGCATCATGGCGAGCGTCATCACCGCGCCCAGCGCCGCATCCTGATAGAGGATGTAGGTGGCCACCCCCATGGTGCCGCCCCACACCAGGCCGTTGATCAGGGCCACCCCCAGCTCGCGCCACAGCAGGAAGGAGACGTTGCCGGTCTGGATATGCTGCAGCGCCAGCGCCCGCACTATCATGGTGATGGTCTGGTTGCCGGTGTTGCCGCCGATCCCGGCGACGATGGGCATCAGGGCCGCCAGCGCCACCAGCTGGGAGATGGTGTGCTCGAACAGGCCGATCACCCGCGATGCCACGAAGGCGGTGCAGAGGTTGATGGCGAGCCAGGCCCAGCGGGTCTTGACCGCCTTGGAGACGGGGGCGAACACGTCTTCTTCCTCGCTGATCCCCCCCATGCGGCGCAGGTCGGTGTCGCTCTCCTCATAGACCAGGTCCACCACCTCGGCGACGGTGAGCCGGCCCATCAGCTTGCCCCTGGCATCCACCACGGCGGCGGAGACCAGGTCGTCCCGCTCGAAGGTGCGGGCGGCGGCCTCGTCGTTGTCTTCCGGATCGAAGGTGACCGGATCCTTCTCCATCGCTTCGCTCACCAGGGTTTCGGGCTTGTGCAGCAGCACGGCGGTGAGGGGCAGCTCCCCCTGCAGCCGGTTGCGCCGATCGGTGACGAACAGCTTGTCGGTGTTCTTGGGGATCTGGCCGCGCAGGCGCAGATAGCGCTGGACGGTGGCCAGGGTCACGTCGGGCCGCACCGTGATGAGCTCGAAGTCCATCATGGCGCCGACCGTGTGCTTGCCGTAGCGGATCACCTCCCGCACCTTGTCCCTGTCCACCGGCGCCATGGAGGTGAGCAGCCGCCCCATCAGGTTGCGGGGCAGGTGCTGGCCCAGGTAGATCTGGTCGTCGATGTCGAGGGTGCTCAGGGCGTGCAGCAGCTCCTTGTCGCTCATGCCGCTGATCAGGCTGTCCCACACCGTCTCTGACGCCTCGACCAGGATCTGGCCGTGCTTCTCCTCGTCCACCTGCTGCCACAGCACGTGGCGCTCGTCCGGCGGCAGGGATTCCAGCGCATCGGCGATATCGGCGGCGGGCAGGCTGTTGACCAGCCGGGTGAGCTCGCTGGTCTGATCCCGCAGGGTGGCATCCTGCACCCCTTGCGGGTCGAGCAGGCTGTCGGTGAGGGCATCATCGGCCAGCAGCAGGGTGAGAATACGTGATCTGTCTTGTTCACGCTGTTTGGCGCTGTTCTTGGCGGGGAGGGACATGAAGCAGAATTCCTGAATTCGGTGGTCCGGCTGACACACCCCATAGGATACCAGACTCAAAACAAGAGGTTATGACAGTAAATGCAGAAAAAGAAACGCCACCCTAGGGTGGCGTTGGATTAGAAGCCGCGATCAGGCCGAGGCCAGGGCCGCGTCTGCGGTGCCTCCTTGCCCGAACCAGGCGAGCTGGTCCGCCAGGGTCACCACAGAGCCCACCATGATGAGGGCCGGACTCTCGACCCCCACCGCCAGCGCGGGCAACTGATCCAGGGTGCCGCGAATGACCCGCTGGCTTGGCTGGGTGCCACGCTCGATCAGCGCCACCGGGGTATCGCCTGCCTTGCCGTGGGTCAGCAACTGCTCGCGGATGGTAGCACAGGAGGAGAGCCCCATGTAGAACACCAGGGTCTGTTTGTCTTTGGCCAGCAGCGGCCAGTCGAGATCCTGGGCGCCCCCTTTGCCGTGGGCGGTGACGAAGCGCACGCTCTGGGCGTGATCGCGGTGTGTCAGTGGAATGCCGGCGTAGGCCGCGCAGCCGCTGGCCGCCGTGATCCCCGGCACCACCTGAAAACCGATGCCGCTGCCGACCAGCGTCTCCAGCTCCTCGCCGCCACGGCCGAAGATGAAGGGGTCGCCCCCCTTCAGCCGCACCACCCGCTGGCCCTTCTTCGCCTCCTCCAGCAACAGCTGGTTGATCCCCTCCTGCGGCACGCAGTGGTTGCCCGCCTGCTTGCCGACGAAGATGCGCTTGGCGTCGCGGCGCACCAGCGCCATCACCTCGTCGGAGACCAGCCGGTCATAGACCACCACGTCCGCCTGCTGCATCTGGCGCAGGGCGTGCAGGGTGAGCAGGCCCGGATCGCCGGGGCCTGCCCCCACCAGTACCACCTCGCCACCGGTCTGGCTTTCGTCGGCAAACAGGCTGTCGGCCAGTTGATTGGCAGAGGCGCTATCGCCCCGTGCCAGTGCCTGCCCGAGCCGGTCCGCCCCGAGCAGCCGTTCCCAGAAGCGGCGCCGCTCGCCCATGCTGGCGAAGCGGGCCTTGACCCGCTCCCGCAGGCTGCCGGCGAAGGCCGCGACGGCGCCCAGATGTTGCGGCAGCAGGGCTTCGAGTTTTTCCCGCAGCAGCCGGGCCAGCACCGGTGCCTTGCCGCCGGAGGAGATGGCCACCATCAGCGGCGAGCGGTCGATGATCGACGGCATGATGAAGCTGGAGCGTTTCGGGTCATCCACCACGTTGGCAAATATCCGCGCCTGATTGGCGCTCTGGTAGACCAGGGCGTTCACCTCGCGCCGATCGGTGGCGGCCACCACCAGCCACTTGCCCGTCAGTTGTGCCGGCGCGAATTCACCGGCCAGCCACTCGATGCTGCCGTTGGCAGCCAGCTCTGCCAGCTCGGGGTCGAGCTCGGGCGCGACCACGGTGAGCTGGGCACCGGCATCCAGCAGCAGGCGCGCCTTGCGCTGTGCTACCTCGCCGCCGCCGACCAGCAGCACGGGTTTGTTGTCGAGTCGGCAAAAGATGGGCAAGTAGTCCATGGGGCCTCCGGATCAGGCGGTTTGGGTCTGGCTGGCAGTGGTGGCGGTCTCGCTCACAGCGACCGGGCGCTCAGCCTTGGGGGTGGCATACCAGTAGCCGAGGCCCATGAAGAGGGCGCCGGAGACGGTGTTGCCCAGGGTCACCCACAGCAGGTTGTGGCCGATGCCACCCAGGGTGTAGGCCTCGGAATGGGCACCAAACCAGGAGAGGGCAAACAGGGTCATGTTGGCGACCGAGTGCTCGTAGCCGGAGGCGATGAAGGCCAGCAGGCACCACCAGATGGCGATGAAGCGGGCGGCACCCTCGGTGCGCAGCGCCATCCAGATGGCGAGGCAGACCAGCCAGTTGCAGAGGATCCCCTTCATAAACAGGGTCAGCGCCGGAGCCTGGGTTTTGGCCAGCGCCACCTTGTGGGCCAGACTGCCCGCGTCCGGCAGCAGGCTGCCGCCGTAGGAGTAGATGAGCGCCACCACGACGGAGCCAATCAGATTGCCGGCCCAGGTCTGCGGCAGGATGCGCAGCAGGTCGGCCATGGTGATCTTGCCCGCCTTCACCCCGAAGGTGAGGAACATGGTGTGGCCGGTGAACAGCTCGGAGCCGGCGATGATCACCAGCGTCAGGGCGATACCGAAGGTGGCCCCCATCACTAGCGGTCGGATGCTCGGATCCACCAGATTGCCGAGGGTGAATATGAGGATGATGCCGAGGCCCACATAGGCCCCCGCCATGGCGGAGCTGAGCCAGAAGCCGAGTTTGTCGCTGCGCTCGAAGCGGTTGATGCGGGCCGCGTTGGCGGCGCACTTGTTAATGGTTTCCGTGTACATCTTGTGAGTCCTTGAAAGGGCTGCCTGCAGGCAGCCCGAAAGAGAGTGAAATCGGCGTTAGACGGCGACCCAGACCTGCTGGTCGCGTACTTCAACGGGATAGCTTTGCACCGACATGGCGGCGTTCTCGAGGCAGTGGCCGTCGCGCAGACGGAAGTGCTGCTTCTTGAGCGGGCTGGCGACCCAGAGCTCACCCTCATGTTCACCTACGATGCCGCGCGACAGCACGTTGGCGGCGAAGAAGGGATCCCGGTTGTCGATGGCGAACACCTCGGCCGCCGCGCTCGGGCGGAACAGGGCAATTTGACGCCCCTCGAGCAGAGCACAGACGCCGGTGCCAGGCAGGATGTCGTTGAGTTGGCAGGCTAATTTCATCATTTGGTCTCCACCTCGATCTGGTAGACAGGGATGCGCTCGGCCGGGGTGGCCGGTCGGTGCTGGTCGCGCTCGCTGACGAACTGAACGTCCGGGTCGCGCTTGTCGCTATTGATGAAGTGGCTGAAGCGTTTGAGCGCTTCCTCTTCATTAAGGGTTCGCGACCATTCGCACTCGTAGCTGTCGATAAGGCGTTGGATATCGCGCTCCAGCGTCTCGGCCAGCCCCAGCTTGTCGTCGACGATCACCTCGCGCAGGTAGTCGACGCCCCCTTCCAGATTGCCGAGCCAGACCGAGGTGCGCTGCAGTTTGTCGGCGCTGGTGACGTAGAACATCATGAAACGGTCGATCAGCTTGATCAGGGTCTCGCGGTCGAGATCGGAGGCCAGCAGGTCGGCGTGGCGCGGCTTCATGCCGCCGTTGCCGCCTACATAGAGGTTCCAGCCCGCGTCGGTGGCGATGATGCCGACGTCCTTGCCCTGCGCTTCCGCACATTCACGGGTACAGCCGGAGACGCCGAACTTCATCTTGTGGGGGGTGCGAATACCCTTGTAGCGGTTCTCGAGGAAGACCCCGAGGCCGACGCTGTCCTGCACGCCGAAACGGCACCAGGTGCTGCCGACGCAGGTCTTGGCCATGCGCAGCGCCTTGGCGTAGGCCTGACCGGTCTCGAAACCGGCCGCCAGCAGTTTGCGCCAGATGGCGGGCAGATCATCCTTCTGGGCTCCGAACAGACCGATGCGCTGGGCGCCGGTGATCTTGGTGTAGAGCTTGTAGTCGCGGGCCACTTCGGCCACTGCCAGCAGCCCTTCCGGGGTCACTTCACCGCCGGCCATGCGCGGGATGACGGAGTAGCTGCCGTCCTTTTGCATGTTGCCGAGGAAGATGTCGTTGGTGTCCTGCAGCTGGGTATTGAGCGGGCTCAGCACATAGTCGCTCCAGCAGGAGGCGAGGATGGAGCCGACGGTCGGTTTGCACACCTCGCAGCCATGGCCGTGACCGTGCTTGGCCAGCAGCTCGTCGAAGCTCTTGATCCCCTCCACCTTGACCAGGTGGAACAGCTCCTGACGGGAGTAGGGGAAGTGGCCGCAAAGGTGGTTGTTGACCTCGATGCCCTGCTTCACCAGCTCGGCGTTGAGCACCTGGCTGATGAGCGGCACGCAGCCGCCACAGCCGGTACCGGCCTTGGTGTGCTGCTTGATGGCGGCCAGGGTGGTGTGACCCTCGGCCACCGCCTTGGCGATATCGCCCTTGGAGACATCGAAGCAGGAGCAGATCTGGGCGCTCTCAGGCAGGGCATCCACCCCCAGGGTCGGCTTGGCCCCGGCGTAGGCGGGCAGGATCAGGGTGTCCGGGTGGCTCGGCAGCGGCAGGGCGTTGAGCATCATCTGCAGCAGGTTGCCGTAATCTTCCACGTCACCCACCAGCACGGCGCCGAGCAATCGGCTGTTGTCTTCGCTCACCACGATCTTCTTGTAGACGCCGGCCTGGTCATCCTGGAACACATAGCTGTGGCTGCCCGGGGTGCGGCCGTGGGCATCGCCGATGGAGCCGACGGAGACGCCGAGCAGCTTGAGCTTGGCGCTCATGTCCGCCCCCTCGAAACGGCTGTCGCCGCCGAGCAGATGGTCGACGGTGATCTGGGCCATCTTGTAGCCCGGTGCCACCAGCCCGAAGAAGCGGCCCTGCCAGGCGGCACACTCGCCGATGGCGTAGATGTCGGGGTCGGAGGTGAGGCAGTGATCGTCGATCAGCACGCCGCCACGGTCGGCAATGGCCAGTTCACAGTAACGGCCCAGGGTATCCTGCGGGCGGATGCCGGTGGAGAAGACCACCACGTCTACTTCCAGCTGGCTGCCGTCGGCGAAGGCGAGGCGGTGCTGGGCGTCGCGGCCGCCGTGCATCAGGATCTCGCTGGTGCTCTTGCTGGTGTGCACCTGCACGCCCATGGATTCAATCTTGCGGCGCAGCAGCTGGCCGCCCTGACCATCGAGCTGCTCGGCCATCAGCACCGGAGCAAACTCCACCACGTGGGTCTCGAGACCCAGCGCCTTGAGGGCGCCGGCGGCTTCGAGGCCAAGCAGGCCACCCCCGATCACCACCCCGCTCTTGCCGCTCTTGGCGGCGCTGCGGATGGCTTTCAGATCCTCGATGGTGCGGTAGACGAAGCACTCGTGGTGCTGACTGCCCGCAATGGGCGGCACCCAGGGGTAGGAGCCGGTGGCCAGCACCAGCTTGTCGTACTCGACCACAGTGCCCTTGTTGGAGTGCACTTCGCGGTTGGCCCTGTCGATTTTTTTCACCGCTTCGCCGAGCAGCAGGCGGATGCCGTGCTTGTCGTAGAAGCCGGGTTTGACGAGGGAGAGATCTTCGCTGGTGTGATGGGAGAAGTAGGAGGAGAGATGGACGCGATCGTAGGCGGGACGGGGTTCTGCACCGAAGACGGTGATCTCGTAGCGGCCCGGGTCGGCCCGCTCGATCAGCTCTTCGATGAAGCGGTGCCCCACCATGCCGTTGCCCACAACGACCAGTCTGACTTTGCTCATAGTTGCCTCAAGTTTGGAGTAATAAAACATCATTCTGGGGCTAGGCTACCCAGTCGGCAGGGGTGGGCGATTGATGCAAATCAAGTGTCTATTTATATATCTCCTCAGGGGTAATTCGAGAAAATTCAACACTATACAAAAATAGGTATGCCAGTTAATGATTTCTGGGCTAGCTCGGGGTGAGGGGTGGTGGAGGGAAAGCCCGGTTTACCCACGGCCGGGGAGTGAAAACTTCTGGCGGAAAATGGCCGGCCTCGCGCTGGGCGAGATCGGCATCAGCTGAACAAGGTGGCGCGTCAGGCGATATGGCGGCGGAACATGGCGAGCGCCAGCGACAGGGTGACGCCGGCGATGGCGAGCAGCGGCCAGAGCAGGGGCCAGGCGTCCGACCAGTCGAACCCCTTGAGGAAGACCCCCTTGAGCAGCACGATGAAGTGGGTGAGGGGGTCGATGGCCGCCAGCCACTGGAACACCTGCGGCATGTTCTCCACCGGCGAGATGTAGCCCGAGAGGATCACCGCCGGTACGGTGAAGGAGAAGACCCCGAGAAAGGCCTGCTGCTGGGTCGAGCAGAACGACGAGATGAAGAGCCCGATCCCGGCCAGTGCCAGCCCGTAGCAGACCATGCCCGCCATCAGCAGGCTGAGGCTGCCGGCAAAGGGGAGGTGAAAGACAAAACGGGCGGCCAGCGCGACTATGCACCCTTGCCCCACCGCCACCATGATGCCGGGCACCGCCTTGCCCGCCATGATCCAGCCCGCGGTGAGGGGGGAGACCAGCAGCTGATCGAAGGTGCCTTCTTCCCGCTCCCGCGCGACCGAGAGGGCGGTGACAATCAGGCAGCCGGTGGTGGTGATGATGGCCACCAGCGCCGGCAGGATATGCCAGTGGAATTCGACGTTGGGGTTGTAGAGGTTGCGCACCGCCAGCTCGGGTTGCCCCTTGCCCTCACTTTGCCAGCGGGCGATCACCTGACTGATGTAGCCAGCCGCCACCTGACCGCCGTTGGAGCGGCGGCCATCGATAATCAGCTGCACCCTGGCCGGTTCGCCCCGCGCCAGCCGACGCGAGAAATCCCCCGGAATAATCAGCCCGAGCAGTGCCTGCTGCCCGGTGATGGCCTCGGTCATGCCCGCCTCGCCCTGCACCGGGATGATGGTGGTAAAGGCGGGCATATGGGTGAGGCGCTCCAGCAGCTCGCGGCTCTGGGCTCCGCCATCCTGGTTGTAGATGGCCAGCGTGTTGCCGGTCACCTCCAGAGTGGCGGCGAACGGGAAGAGGGCGGTTTGCAGCAGCACCGGCATGATGAGCAGAAAGCGCCCCTGGGTATTGCCCAGCAGGGCCTGCAGCTCTTTTCGGATCAGCCACCAGAGTCGGATCAGCATGGGTTACTCCAGAGTGCGCCGCGTCTTGCGGGCGGTCAGGGCCAGCCAGAAACCGGCCAGCAGCAGCAGACAGAAACCGTTGACCAGCAGGATCGAGAAGACGCTGCCCGCCTGATAGAGGGTCTGCAGGGAGCTGGCGAAGTAGCGGGCCGGAATGAGGTGGGTGATGGCTCGCAGCAGCGGCGGCATGCTGGCGATCTCGAACACGAAGCCCGACAGCATCACGGCGGGCAGAAAGGCGGCGATCAGCGCTGCCTGCGCGGCGTTGAACTGGCTGCGCATCACGGTGGAGAGGAACAGCCCGAGTCCGAGGGCGCTGCCGAGAAAGACGCTGGTGACCAGAAAGAGCAGCAGCAGGGAGCCGCGCCACGGCACGCCCATTACCGCCACCGAGAAGAGCAGGCAGAGCAGCATGGCGATGATGCCGAGGCCATAGTAGGGCAGCAGCTTGGAGAGCAGCAGCTCCCCCTTGGTGACCGGGGTGGCGAGCAGCGCCTCCATGGTGCCGCGCTCCCACTCCCGCGCCACCACCAGCGAGGTGAGCAGGGCCCCTATGATGGTCATTACCACCGCAATGGAGCCCGGCACCAGAAAGTTGCGGCTCACCAGCGCCGGGTTGAACCAGGCGCGGCTCTCTATCGACACCGGCATGGCGACCCCCTCGCCTGCGAGCCACCCCTGCCAGATCCCCTGCACATAGTTGGTGACGAAGTTGGCGGTGTTGGGCTCGGAGCCATCGGTGAGCAGCAGCGCCTGCGGCGTGCCATTGCCCTGACCGGCCATGGCGCGGGAGAAGCCGTCGTCGATCACCAGCAGGCCGCGGATCTCGCCACGGGCCAGAGTGGCGAGCAGGGACTTCTTGCTCGGGCCGCTGTGGATCTCCAGCGCGGTTGAGCCGCGCAGGGCCTGCTCCAGCCGCACCGCCGGGGCTCCGCTGTCGGTACGCCAGATGCCGAGGCGCAGATGGTCCACATCCAGATTGATGGCGTAACCCATCACCACCAGCAGCACCACCGGCATGATGAAGGCGATGAGGATGCTGCTCGGGTCACGGACGATTTGCAGCGTCTCCTTGCGGCAGAGGGCCAGCAGTCGCCGACGGTTGATGCTCATGCGTCCTCCTCGCTGGCCCGCTCGACCAGGGTGATAAAGGCCTCTTCCATGGTCGGCAAGGAGCCGGTTGGCAAAGAGGTCGCCTCCTCTTTGGCGGCCAGCCCCTTGAGATCGTCCGGAGTGCCGAGCGCCAGCAGCTTGCCGCGATAGATGAGGGCAATGCGGTCGCAATACTCCGCCTCATCCATAAAGTGGGTGGTGACCAGCACGGTGACGCCGTGGTCGGCCAGCGCGTTGATGTGCGACCAGAACTCGCGCCGGGTCACCGGATCGACCCCGGAGGTGGGCTCGTCGAGAAATAGCAGCGGCGGCTCGTGCAGCAGGGCGCAGGCCAGCGACAAGCGCTGGCGCAGGCCGAGCGGCAGGGATTCCGCCTTCTGATCGAGCCAGGGGGCGAGGGCAAAAGCGGTCACCATGGCGTCGATCCGCGTCTGCTGGTGGCGGCCGAACAAACCGTAGATACCGGCGAAGAAGGAGAGGTTCTGGGCCACGGTGAGCTGCTTGTAGAGGGAGAACTTCTGCGCCATGTAACCGAGGCGCTGGCGTGCCGCCGAGGGGCTGTGGGCCAGATCGATGCCGGTCACCAGCGCCTGCCCCTCGCTCGGGCGCAGCAGTCCGCACTCCATCTTGAAGGTGGTGGACTTGCCCGCCCCGTTGGGGCCGAGCAGGCCAAAGATCTCGCCGCGGCGCACCGCAAAGCTGACATCATCGGTGGCGGCAAAATCGCCGAAGCGCTTGGTGAGGTGGCGCGCCTCGATCACCGCCTCGGGGGAGACCCCCTGCGGCAGTTCGGCTTCCCGCATCCCGGCCGCCAGACTCGACTCCCCACCGGGGCCGCCGCCGAGCAGGTCGATAAAGGCATCCTCCAGCCGGGGCTGGGCCGGTTGAAAGGTGCCGTTGGCGAGATGCAGCTCCGCCAGCGGCGGGGGCGTCATGCCCGGGTGCAGCAGCAGGCGAACCCGCTCCCCCGCCACGGCGCCATCCATCACCGCGGGGTGCGCCAGTGCCCGGCGCAGTAGGGCGCGCCGCTCGCGGCCATCCAGTTGCCCCGCCTCCAGCAGCCAGCAGCGGCTGGCCATGGCCCCCATCAGATCGGCCGGCGTGCCGCTGGTGCGCACCTCGCCATCCGCCATCAGCAGCACGTGGTCGCACAGCTCCGCCTCATCGAGATAGGCGGTACTCCAGAGCACCGTCATCCCCCCCTTGGCCAGCTCGCGCACCATCTGCCAGAGGGCGCGGCGGGAGATGGGATCGACCCCGACCCCGGGTTCGTCGAGCAGCAGCACATCCGGGGTGCCGAGCAGTGCGCAGGCCAGCCCGAGTTTCTGCTTCATCCCGCCAGAGAGCTTGCCCGCCGGTCGTGCGGTGAAGCGAGCGAGATCGGTGAAGGCGAGCAGCCGCGCGAAGGTGGGCGTGCGTTCGGGCTCCAGTACGCCGCGCAAGTCAGCGTAGAGGGTGAGATTTTCCAGCACGCTGAGATCCTCGTAGAGGCCGAACTGCTGGGGCATGTAGCCGAGGCGCTGACGCAGCAGATCTCCCTCGCTCACCGGGTCCAGCCCCAGCACCCGGATGGTGCCCGCTTCGGGGATCAGCAGACCGGCCAACAGGCGCAGCAAAGTGCTCTTGCCCGCGCCGTCGGGGCCGACCAGCCCGGTGATGCCGCCAGCCGGAATGGTGGCCGAGATGGCGTTGAGGGCGACCCGCTCGCCAAAGCGTTTGGTGAGCCCCTCAAGGGAGATGGCGCAGCTCATGGCGCCAGCCTGACGGTGACCGGCATTCCTTGGCGCAGTGCCGGGTCGGGGTCCTGCACCACGATGCGCAGCCGGTAGACGAGGTGAGTGCGAAGATCCGGCGTCTCCACCGATTTCGGGGTGAACTCGGCGGTGGGCGAGACAAATCCCACCACCCCGTGATAGGGCTGATCCGGCCGCGAGTCGGTGGTGAGGATCACCCTGGCGCCGCTCGGGAAGTGACCGAGCCAGGGCTCCTCCACATAGGCGCGCACCCAGACTGGCGCGGTCAGGGAGAGGTTGAAGGCGGTCGCTCCGCTCTGGACCATGCTGCCGTTCTCGATGGCGCGGCTGATGATGATGCCGTCGCTGGGGGCGGTCAGGCTGGCATCCGCCAGCGCCAGCTCGGCACTGGCGAGCGCCGCTTTGGCCCCTTCCAGCTGGGCATCGGACTGGGCGATTTCCTCCGGGCGGTAGCCGGTTTCGAGCTGGGCGAGCTGTTCGCGTGCCGAGCGTACCTGCGCCTGGGTCTGATCCCGCTGGGAGCGGGCGGTATCGAGCTGACCGCGGGAGATGGCGCCGGTGGCTGCCAATGCGCTCTGGCGGCGCCACTGCTGGTCGGCCTCCAGCGCAGCGGCCTCGGCGGCGGCCAGTGCGGCCCGGGCGCGGTCGGTCTCTTCGCTGCGATAGCCTTTGTGGATCAAGGCGTTGGCGGCAGTGAGCGCAGCCAGATTGGCGCGGGCGCGGTCGCGGCTGTGGGTGAGGGGAACCGGATCGAGGCGGGCCAGCAGTTGACCGGCTTTTACGCTATCTCCCTCATCGACCTGCACCTGATCGACGCGGCCGCCGACCCGAAAGGCCAGATTGACGTCGCGAATATCGACGTTGCCGTAGAGAATGGAGCCGTCGGCCGGGCGCCCCTGCCACCAGAGGTAGCCACCGATAACGGTTAGCAGCAGGGCTACGATTGCAATGCGTTGCTTCATACCGCTTCTCCTTGAGGGTGGTTCTGCAGCCAGAGGTAACCACTGAGAACCGCCAGCAGCAGAGCTACCATAGCGATGCGTTGTTTCATGCCGCTTCTCCTTCTTTGATGCCGGTGGAGCGCAGGCCGCGCAGGGCCCATCCCAGCCGCTGTCTGGCGGCCTCGGGGCTGTCTATCTGGCTGAGAAAGGGGGCTGCCTGTTCAGGCAGCCAGCCGAGCTGACGACCGCTGCCGGCGATCACCAGCGGCAGGCCGACCGACCCCATGATGAAGATCATCAGCTGGAGCGGGTGACCCGCGACCAGCGACCCTTCCGCCTGTGCCATCCGTACCTGCTCGATCAGCAGCAGGGGATGACGGCGCGGCAGGCTGAGCAGAAAGCGCTGGGCCGCCCCTTCACCTGCCAGCGCATCGCCAAACAGGTGGTTGATAAAGCCGCGCTGGCGCGCCACCAGCCCGATCAGCGCCTCCATGGTCGCCTCGAACATGGCGATGGCAGAGGGGTAGGAGCCTTTGGCTGCCACCGCCTTGAGCTCGTCATAGAGGGGGGCGTACCAGAGCTCGACCAGCTCGTCGATAAAGGCGTCGCGGTTGCCGAAGTGGTAGACGAAGGAGCCGAGGTTCACCTCTGCCGTTGCCGCCAGCTCGCGCACCGTCAGGCCGCGCAGCCCCTTGTCGGTGGCGATGGCGAGGCCGGTATCGAGCAGTTTCTGACGGGTTGGATTCATTTTTCTGGTTCCTGCTGCACAGATTTTGATCTGATTTATACGTATGTATAAATCAGCCGCCGAGAATAGGAAAGATCTTTTTTTGAGCAGATTTCAGCGGGGATGAAAAAACGGCGGGCGTTGGCAAGGAGAGGTTTGGAAACGGCTTGGGATTGAGCGGGTTGCCGCAGGTGTGGGCCTGAATACGGACGATGGAGGTTGGTGGTGGAGAAATAAAAACGCCTCCACAGGGGAGGCGTTTTCAGGTCCATTGCTCGCTCTTACAGAATAAAGCGGCTCAGATCCTCGTCTTCAATCAGCTTGCCGAGGTGGGCGTTGACGTAGTCGGTGTTGATGACGAAGGTCTCGCCGGACTTCTCGGAGGCGTCATAGGAGATGTCTTCCATCAGCCGCTCCATCACGGTGTGCAGACGACGGGCACCGATGTTCTCGGTGCGCTCGTTGACCTGCCAGGCCGCTTCGGCCAGACGGCGGATGCCATCCTTGGTGAACTCGATCTTGACCCCTTCGGTGGCCATCAGCGCCTGGTACTGATCGGTCAGCGAGGCGTTCGGCTCGGTCAGGATGCGCTCGAAGTCATCGGTGGTCAGCGCGGTCAGCTCGACGCGGATCGGCAGGCGGCCCTGCAGCTCGGGGATGAGGTCAGACGGCTTGGCGATCTGGAAGGCGCCGGAGGCGACAAACAGGATGTGGTCGGTCTTGACCATGCCGTGCTTGGTGTTGACGGTGCAGCCCTCGACCAGTGGCAGCAGGTCGCGCTGTACCCCTTCACGGGAGACATCGGGGCCCGAGCTCTCGCCGCGCTTGCAGATCTTGTCGATCTCGTCGAGGAAGACGATGCCGTTGTTCTCGACCGCAGCGATGGCCTTCTGCTTCAGCTCTTCCGGGTTGACCAGGCGGGCCGCTTCCTCTTCGATCAGCGCCTTCATGGCCTCTTTGACCTTGATCTTGCGCTTCTTCTTCTGGTTCTGGCCCAGGTTCTGGAACAGCCCCTGCAACTGGTTGGCCATTTCTTCCATGCCCGGCGGGGTCATGATTTCGACGCCCATCGGGGAGGCGGAGAGCTCCAGCTCGATCTCCTTGTCATCCAGCTGACCTTCCCGCAGTTTCTTGCGGAAGATCTGGCGGGTGTTGGAGTTGTCGGCTTTCTCTTCCTCGCCCCAGCTGTTGCGCGGGTTGGGCAGCAGGGCGTCGAGGATGCGCTCTTCGGCGGCTTCCTCGGCGCGGTATTTCATCTTCTCCATCTCGGTTTCGCGCACCAGCTTGATGGCGGCATCGGTCAGATCGCGGATGATGCTGTCCACTTCCTTGCCGACATAGCCCACTTCGGTGAACTTGGTCGCTTCCACCTTGATGAAGGGGGCGTTGGCCAGCTTGGCCAGGCGACGGGCGATCTCGGTCTTGCCGACACCGGTCGGGCCGATCATCAGGATGTTTTTCGGGGTCACTTCATGGCGCATCTCTTCATCGAGCTGCATCCGGCGCCAACGGTTGCGCAGGGCGACGGCGACCGCGCGCTTGGCGTCGGCCTGGCCGATGATGTGACGATCCAGCTCGTGGACGATTTCTCTCGGGGTCATCTCGGACATGATGGCGTTCCTGTATCCGGGGCGGGTAGGGCCCACCCCTTGGAAAATGGGGGGTCTGGCAAGACGGCCTTATTTGGCGGTCCTATTTCGCCGACTTATTTAGCTGAATAATCCAGCACTTCGATGGTGTGGTTGCCGTTGGTGAACACACAGATGTCGCCGGCGATCTTGAGCGCCTTCTCGACGATGCTCTTGGCGTCGAGCTCGGTGTTCTCCAGCAGGGCGATGGCGGCGGACTGGGCAAAGTTGCCGCCGCTGCCGATGGCGATGAGATCGTGCTCCGGCTGCACCACGTCACCGTTGCCGGTGATGATGAAGGATTTGTGCTCGTCGGCGACGGCCAGCAGGGCCTCGAGGCGGCGCAGGGCGCGATCGGTGCGCCAGTCCTTGGCCAGCGCCACAGCGGCGCGCTCCAGGTTGCCCTGATGGGCCTGCAGTTTGGCTTCGAAGCGCTCGAGCAGGGTGAAGGCGTCGGCGGTGCCGCCGGCGAAACCAGCCAGTACCTTGCCGTTATAGAGGCGATGAACCTTGCGGGCATTGCCCTTCATGACGGTGTTGCCAAGGGAAACCTGGCCATCGCCACCGATGACGACCTGACCGTTGCGGCGAACTGAAACTATGGTAGTCACTTTACTTACCTCGCTTGAGCCGAATGACGGCCTGACTGTGCATGGCAAGAAAGATGGGGATGGCAAACCGGCTTTTCAAGCCTGCGGTTTGGCGAGACAAACGGGGTGGGAGAGGATCGGTGGCAACTGGCACCAAAAGAAACAGGGCCGGGTGTTGCCACCCGGCCCTGTGGTATGCATGCGGCGATCAGCCCTTCTTGGGGATGCAGCCGCTGATGCCGGAGCCCTGCAGCTTGCGGTTGGCCGCATCGGCCGCCGCCTTGCCGCTGAAGGGACCGACCATCACTTTGTAGACGGCACCACCGGCCCCGTTGACCACCTGCAGGCTGGAAGAGAGCCCGGCGGTGAAGGCGATGCGCGCCTTGAGCGATTCGGCGGAATCCTGCGAGCGCAGCGCGGCGCACTGCATCATGTAGCGTTCGTTGTCGGCCGTCGCGGGCGGGGTGGCCGCCTTGGCCTTGGCGGCCTCGGCCCGTTCCCGCTCCAGTTCGGCACGCAGCTCCCGCTCCATCCGGTCCCGTTCGGCCTTGCGGTCGATCACCTGCTCCTGGGCACTGGCCACCGGTGCGCCGGTCGCCGGCTTGGCCGGTTGTACCGGTTGCGGCTTGTAGGGCTGCACCTGACCGATGGGGGTACCCGGCTGGGGAATGTCGGTCGGCACCGGTTGCGGCAGCTTCTCCGGCTGCAGGGTCATGGTTTCCGCCGGCGGTGGTGGCAGCACGCCCGGCTGGGGCGGCGGCTCGGTGATATCGACCTGCTTGTTCTCCAGCCGTTCGATATAGCTCCACTTCTCCTGCGGCAGACCGTTGTTCTGTGCCTTGGGCTTGTTGGCTTTCACCTGCTCTTCGATGGTCGGGGCATCATGACCCTTGCCACTGATGGTGTAGAGGAAGCCGCCAAAGCCAGCCAGCAGCGCCCCGGCCAGCAGGGCCGGGATAACAGGAAAGCGGCGAGGTGCCGCTTTCTTGGTGTTGCGACCACCCGCCCGACGTCGCGGGCGGCTGCCGACATAATCCCGGGTCGCCATCTATTACATGCGCTCCAGGGTGTGGATGCCCAGTACGCCCAGACCCAGCTTGAGGACCTTGGCGGTGGCGGCGCACAGCAGCAGACGGCTCTGACGGGTCGCTTCGTCGACGCCATCCTTGTTGATCGGGCAGGCTTCGTAGAAGGTCATGAAGTTGCCGGACAGCTCGTACAGATAGGTACAGAGCAGGTGCGGCATGCCCTTGTCCGCCACGCCGTTGACCGCGTCGGAGAACTGGATCAGCTTCTGGGCCAGCACCTCTTCCGCTTCCTCGTTCAGGATCACATGACCGCTCAGGGTGTCGGCATCGACGCCGGCCCTGCGGAAGATGGACTGGATACGGGTGTAGGCGTACTGCAGGTACGGCGCCGTGTTGCCTTCAAAGGAGAGCATCAGGTCCCAGTCGAAGATGTAGTCGGTGGTACGGTTCTTGGAGAGATCCGCATACTTGACCGCACCCATGGCGATGGCGTGCACCACCTGGGCCTTCTCTTCGGCGGAGAGGTCGCTGTTGCGGCTCTCCAGCAGGGCGCTGGCGCGCTCTTCGGCTTCGTTCAGCAGTTCGACCAGCTTGACGGTACCGCCGGAACGGGTCTTGTAGGGACGGCCGTCCTTGCCCAGCATCATGCCGAAGGCGTGGTGCTCGAGCGGTACGGATTCCGGCACATAGCCCGCCTTGCGGGTGATGGTCCAGGCCTGCATCAGGTGCTGGTGCTGACGGGAGTCGATGAAGTACATCACCCGGTCGGCGCCCAGGGTTTCGTAACGATATTTGGCACAGGCGATGTCGGTGGTGGTGTAGAGGAAGCCGCCATCGCTCTTCTGGATGATGACGCCCATGGGCTCGCCATCCTTGTTCTTGTACTCGTCCAGGAAGACGACGGTGGCGCCTTCGCTCTCGACCGCCAGGCCGCGAGCTTTCAGATCGGCCACGATCTCCGGCAGCATGTCGTTGTACATGGACTCGCCCATGATGTCCTTGTTGGTCAGGGAGACATTCAGGCGGTCGTAGTTGCGCTGGTTCTGCTCCATGGTCATGTCGACCAGCTTCTTCCACATGGTGCGGCAGTACTCATCGCCGCCCTGCAGCTTGACCACGTAGTTGCGCGCGCGCTCGGCGAAGGCTTCGTCTTCGTCGTAGTGGCGCTTGGCCTGGGTGTAGAAGGCTTCCAGATCGCGCAGCTCCATGTCGGAGGCGTGCTCGTTGGCCATCTTCTCCAGATAGGCGATCAGCATGCCGAACTGGGTACCCCAGTCGCCGATGTGGTTGGCACGCACCACCTTGTGGCCGAGGAACTCCAGCGCGCGGGCGGCCACGTCACCGAGGACGGTGGAGCGGATGTGGTGCACCGCCATCTCCTTGGCCACGTTGGGGGCGGAGTAGTCCACCACCACGGTCTGCGGCGCCGGCAGCTTCACGTTGGCGTTGGCAGAGGCGACCATGGCCTCCACCTGGCCGGCCAGCCAGCTCGGGTCGAAGAAGAAGTTGATGAAGCCGGGGCCGGCGATCTCGACCTTGGCGATCAGATCGGAGGCGGGCAGGTGCTCGATGATGGCAGCGGCCAGCTCACGGGGATTCTTGCGGGCCGGTTTGGCCAGCAGCATGGCCAGGTTGGTGGCCAGGTCGCCGTGAGCCTTCTCCTTGCATCGGTCTACTTGCACGCGGGCTTCCAGGTCCGCCGGCAGGACGCCCGCAGACTTCAGATTGGCTACCGTTTGTTCAAGTAGATGATGAATATGCTCTTTCATAACTGACCACCAAGGTTGCGCGTCGAAAAATGACTGATATATAAGGGCGTGAATTTTACCCGCATCGGCCCGAGAAAACTATAGGGACGGCCCGCCGGAGTTGGATGGGCGGATATTTCACTGCATTTGGCACCGTAATCCAGAATATTGGACGGAAATTGTGGTGCTTATCCATTTCTACTGCATATCGAAGCGGCTTGTCCAGGCTATTTTCCCCTGATTGTTAAGGGGTTTTTTATTCCAACTCGTTCTGAATGATCTGCCCCGTCGGCACGGTCGTATCAACAGGGACCTTTTACCGAGGAATCTGTCGATGAAACTGGCGCTGTTTCCCCTCTCGGCCCATCTGTTGCCCGGTGGCATCATGCCGCTGCGCATCTTCGAGCCCAGATACCAGCGCATGATCGCCCAGGCGGGAGATCAGGGCTTCGCCCTCTGCATGCTGGATCCCCGCCAGCCCGATGCGCTGCGCAACATGTATCCCATCGCCACCCGGGTGCGGATCGTCGACTTCGATCAACTGCCGGACGGCCTGCTCGGCATCACAGTGCTTGGCATGGAGCGGGTCAGGATCACCGATCTGTGGCAGGAGGCAGACGGCTTGCGGATTGGGGAGGTGGAGCAGCTGCCCCCCTGGCGTACCGGCCGGCTCAATGCCGACCAGCACTCGCTGGCCAGGGCGTTGCAGGAGGTGTTCGAAGACTACCCGGAATACGCGGCCCTCTATCGCAACCCCGACTGGGGCGATGCCAGCTGGGTGGCCCAGCGCTGGCTGGAGGTGCTGCCGATCCCGGTGGAGCAGAAGCAGTGGCTGGTGGCGGCGGAAGACAACCAGCCGGCGCTCTCCCTGCTGAGCGGGTTGCTGGTCGCCAGCCATTGAGCCCTCTTTGATACGGCGCCGGTGATCCTTTTGCCGCGGCGCACGTATTGGCACTCATCACCCTCTTCAAGGTACGGCGCCATGGCATATACTGGCCAATCACAATTGACTCCGCACAGGATATCGCCCCCCATGGATGACTCCGCCGGCGATCTGAAATCCCTGCTGGTGCGGGTGGCCGAGCATGGTGACAAGGCCGCCTTCGCCACCCTGTTCCAGCACTTTGCCCCGCGCATCCGCAGCTACGGGCTGCGCCACCTCGGCAGCGAGGCCAACGCCATGGAGCTGGTACAGGAGACCATGCTGCTGGTGTGGCAGAAGGCCCGGCTCTATCACCCCGACAAGGGGGCTGCCACCACCTGGATCTACACCGTGATGCGCAACCAGAGCTTTGACATGCTGCGCCGACGCCGCGCCAGCAAGGAGGAGCTCTGCGCCGAGGAGATCTGGCCGCTGCTGGAGTTCAGGGCGGAAGAGGAGCACCTGAGCGGCGGCGAAGACGCCGTTCTGACCCGCCAGATGGCCCATTACGTCGGCACCCTGCCGGAACCGCAGCAGCAGGTGGTGCGCGGCATCTACCTGCAGGAGCTCTCCCAGCAGGAGCTGGCAGACCGGCTCGGTGTGCCGCTCGGCACCATCAAATCCCGCCTCAGACTGGCATTACAAAAATTGAAGGAACAAGTGGAGCAAGGCCATGATTAAAGCCCATCCCGTTCAGGCCATGTTGCGCGCCTTTGCCGCCGACGAATTGCCCCTGCCGCTGGCCGTCGGCGTTTCCGCTCACTGCGAGCTCTGCCCCTATTGTGCGGCCCGGCTGCGGGCCTGCGAAGAGGAGCTTGCCCGGCAATACCTGGCGCCGGCCGAAGAGTGCGAGCCCTTGCCGGCGGCGTTCGATGCCATGCTGGCTGGTATCCTGCAGCAGCCGGTGGCCAGTGAGGCCGCGTTGAGTCAGTCGGCGGCGGTCCAGCCCGAGCTGCAGGTGGCGGGCCAGTCGTACCGGTTGCCACGGGTGCTGGCTCGTCACCAAGCTCCCAGCTGGCGCCACATCGGCGCCATCCGGCAGGTGAGCCTGCCGCTCGACGAGCAGGGGGCCCGCGCCAGCCTGCTGCACATAGAGGCGGGCGGTCGCATCCCGGAGCACACCCACAAGGGCTACGAGCTGACCCTGCTGCTGGCAGGCACCATCGAAGATGGCGACACTCGCTATCAGGCCGGGGACTTCATCTGGCGCGATGCCAGCCACGCCCACAGTCCGCACACCCCGGACGGCTGCCTCTGCTACACGGTGCAAGACGCGCCGGTGCAGTTCACCAAGGGGCTGTCGCGGCTGCTCAACGGCATCAGCCATCGCCTCTACTGAGCCATGGCAGCAATAAAAAAGGGACCCTCGAGGTCCCTTTTTGCATGGTGTCGCGACCGGATCAGGCGACGAACACCAGATAGACGGCGAAGGCCACCACGAAGCGGTAGATGGCGAACGGGATGAAGTCGAGGCGACGGATCAGCGCCAGGAAGGTCTTGATGGCGATCATGGCTACCACGAAGGCGGTGATGAAGCCCACCGCAAACATGGGGAAGTCGGCCATGGAGAGCAGATCCCGGCTCTTGTAGAGATCCAGCCCGCTGGCCGCCACCATCATGGGCACCGCTAGGATGAAGGAGAACTCGGCCGCAGCCTGGCGGCTGATCCCCATCAGCATGCCGCCGCTGATGGTGGCACCGGAGCGGGAGAAACCGGGCCAGAGCGCCAGACACTGGAACAGACCGATGCCGAGCGCCTGCTTGTAGCTGATGTCGTCCAGGGTTTCGGAGCGCACCGCCGGGCGGAACTTCTCGGCGATGATCAGCAGGATGCCGCCGGCCACCAGGGCGTACATCACGGTCTGTGGGCCGAACAGATGGGCCTTGATCCAGCTGTGGATGGCGAGGCCGATGATCACGGCGGGCAGCATGCCGAGGATGATGTGCACCAGCGAGAGGGTGGCGTGTCCCTGCGCCGGTTTCTGGCCGAAGTGGATGCCGATCAGGCCAAACAGGCGGCGCCAGAACACGGCGACCACCGCCAGGATGGAGCCCATTTGGATCACCACTTCGAAGGTGGCAGCCTTGGGGCCGTCGAAGCCAAGCAGGTGGCCGACGATGATCATGTGGCCGGTGGAGGAGACGGGGAGGAACTCGGTCAGGCCCTCCACTATGCCCAGCACGAAGGCGACAAACAGGGCGTAAGACTCTGTCATGTTTCAGATCTCTTGATTATTGGTCCGGATGAAGTCGGCCCCGAGCCGAGCCAGGGGCGACCAATGATGGAGGAAAATCGGACGGGCAACCAGTGAATATTGTGTCGGTGGCAGGCCCCGCCGGCGGGATCGACGGCGGGGCCATGGGTTTTCGTTCGGGTCAGATTTGTTCGCCGTCGGCATCGGCCCCGATCAGGCGGTACCCTGGCTGGCCAGGATCCCCTCGATTTGCTGCAGCAGCGCTGCATCCAGCGGAGGCTGGGCCTGGGCTTCCACAGCGCTGACAATCTGCTGCGGGCTGCTGGCACCGATCAGGGCGCAGCTCACCACAGAGTCGCGCAGCACCCACTGCAGCGCCAGTTGCGACAGCGGTTGGCCCCGCTGCTGCGCCAGCGCGTGCAGGGCGCGGATGGTGGCCAGCTTCCCGGCGGTGATCTGTTCGGGCTTGAGGAAGGGGCTGGCACTGGCCGCGCGCGAATCCGCTGGAATGCCGGCCAGGTAGCGATCGCTCAGCAGCCCGCCGGCCAGCGGAGAGAAGGCGACCACCCCCATGCCGTGCTCGCGGCAGATCGGCAGGGTGTTGGCTTCAATATCGCGCTGGAACAGGGAGTATTTGAGCTGATTGACCAGACAGGGGGTGCCCAGCTCCGCCAGCCGGGAGGCGGCCTGCGCGGCGAGCGGGGCCGGGTAGTTGGAGAGGCCGACGTAGAGCGCCTTGCCTTGACGAACCATCAGGGCCAGCGCCTGACAGGTCTCCTCCAGCGGGGTGCGCGGATCCGGCCTGTGGTGATAGAAGATGTCCACATAGTCGAGGCCGAGCCGGCGCAGGCTCTGGTGCAGGCTGGCAAACAGGTATTTGGCGCTGCCGCCATCGCCATAGGGGCCATCCCACATGATGTATCCCGCCTTGCTGGCGATGATGAGCTCGTCCCGATAGAGGGCCAGGCTCCCCTTGAGCAGCTTGCCGAAGGTGATCTCGGCCGACCCCGGCGGCGGCCCGTAGTTGTTGGCCAGATCGAAGTGGGTGATGCCCAGATCGAACGCCTGGTGCACCATGGCTTTCGCGGTGGCGGGATCGCACTCGGCGCCGAAGTTGTGCCAGAGGCCGAGACCGATGCTGGGCAGACGCAGGCCGTGGCGACCGGCGGGTCGATAGGGCTGGCGCTGGTAGCGGTCGGGGGCGGCGAGGTAGTGATCATCCATAACGACTCCTTGCGTGAACTTGTGTGCGAGCGGATATGACGGGTGACCCCGCGCCCTCTTCATCCGCCATGTCGGCGTGGAGCAGAGCGCGCGGGGCCAGAGTAGGGCCAGAGTGCCGCGAAACGGTGACGCCGCCTCGGCCTCGCCTGCGGTGGTCAGCACAGGCTTGGCGGAGGGCGCCGGGTCAGCCGGCGGCGATAAAGCGATAACGGGTCTGGTGACGATAGGTCTGCCCCGGCAACAGCCAGGGATCCCCCAGCTCGGGCCGGTTGGGACTGTCCGGCAGCTGCTGGGCCTCCAGACAGAAGCCGGCGTGATCCTGATGGAGTTGGCCATCGCGTGCTGGTGTATTGGCCAGCCAGTTGCCGGTGTAGAACTGCAGCGAGGGCTGGTTGGTGTAGACCTCCATGGCCAGCTGACGATCCCCCGAGACCACCCGCGCCGCCCACTCGGCGGTCGGCCCGTTGAGCACGAAGGCGTGGTCATACCCCTTGGCCTGTTGCTGCTGGGGATGGCTCAGCCACTCTTGTCCGATAAGGCGCTCACGGCGCAGATCAAACGGCCCCTCCACCGGTGCGAGCGCGAGTGGCAGCCCGCTTGGGTCGGTCGGCAGGAAACGGTCGGCATTGAGGCGGATGAGGTGGCCGCGCACATCGCCGTCGGCGGCTTGTCCATCGAGATTGAAGTAGGTGTGGCTGGTGAGGCTGACCGGGGTGGCGGCATCCGTGCTGGCGACGAAATCCACCACCAGATCGCACTGCTCCAGCCGGTACTCCAGCGTGACCCGCAGGTTGCCGGGAAAGCCCTGATCCCCCGCTCGGGAGAGCAGGGTCAGTCTGACCCGGTCCGCCTCCCGCTCCTTGATCTGCCAGTGCTGGTGATGAAACCCCGCCCGCCCGCCGTGCAGGCAGTGGGGCGGCTGGTTGGCATCCAGCGGCCAACGCTGGCCGTCGCGCAGCAGCTCGGCGTTGCCGATGCGGTTGGCAAAGCGCCCCGCCACCGCCCCCAGCCACACCTGCTGGGCGGGGTAGGCCTCATCGGCGCAGCCCAGCAGCACTTCGCGGCGCCCGCCCGCCACCGGCAGGGTGAGGGAGGTGAGGGTGGCGCCGAAATCGAGGCCACGCAGGCGCAGCCCCTCCTCGTTTTCCAGCTCGAACGGGATCATGGCATCGCTCATAGTCTGCCTGCACCTGTGTTGCCGACCCGGCAGACGTCACCGTCGGCCTGCATCATCAATGGGCTCATAGTCTTCCCGCTCCTGCGCTGGCGCGGCAGACGTAGCTGTCGGCCTTGAGGCCGAAGCGGGCCGGGTAGTCGGCATCGACCGCGGCGATCACCTCGGCCACCTTGTCGGGGTGCAGCAGGGCGACCACGCAGCCACCGAAGCCGCCGCCGGTCATCCGCACGCCGCCCTCGGTGCCGATCCTGGCCTTGATGATCTCCACCAGACCATCGATGGCGGGCACGGTAATTTCGAAGTCATCGCGCATGGCGGCGTGGGAGTCGGCCATCAGCTCGCCGAGGCGCACCAGATCCCCTTGCGCCAGCGCGTCGGCGGCGGCCAGGGTGCGGCTGTTGTCGCCCACCACGTGACGGGCACGGCGATAGCAGACCTCATCCAGCCCGGCCTTGCCCGCTTCCAGCGCCGCCAGATCCAGATCGCGCAGCGCCTTGACCCCGTAGTGACGGGCGGCTGCTTCGCACTGCTGGCGGCGGGTGTTGTATTCGCTGTCCACCAGGCCGCGGCGCACGTTGGAGTTGACGATCAGCACCGCCAGATCGGTGGGCATGGGGATGAGTCGGGTTTCCAGCGAGCGGCAGTCGAGCAGCAGGGCGTGATCCTGTTTGCCGCTGGCGGAGATCATCTGGTCCATGATGCCGCAGTTGCAGCCGACGAACTGGTTCTCTGCCTGCTGGCCGTTGAGGGCAATCTCGGCCTGCGTGATGGCGAGCCCCAGCGCCTCCTTGAAGGCCTGGCCGATGGCCACTTCCAGCGAGGCGGAAGAGGAGAGGCCGGCTCCCTGCGGCACGTTGCCGGAGACCACCAGATTGAGGCCGCGCAGCGGATAGCCCCGCTCCTGCAGGTATTTCACCACCCCGCGGATGTAGTCGCTCCAGCGCTGGTCGGCATGGTGGCCGATGGGCTGGTCGAGATCGAACAGGTCGCGCTGGTTGCCGTAGTCGGCGGCGATCACGTGCACCAGGCTGTCATCGCGCAGGCCGATGGCGACGCAGGTCTCGTAGTCGATGGCGCAAGGCAGCACGAAGCCGTCGTTGTAGTCGGTGTGCTCGCCGATGAGGTTGACGCGGCCGGGGGCCCGCACCAGCAGGTCGGGTTGTTGCTCAAACTGCTCGGCAAACACGGCGCTGACGCGCTGACTCGGGGTCATAGGGCCTCCTCGTTGGCCTGATTGGTCTGGTTGTAATGAATGGGGGAAAGTGCCCGCAGCCGTTCCGCGGCTTGCTCCGGGGTAAGGTCACGCTGGGTCTCGGCCAGCATCTCGAAGCCCACCATGAATTTGCGCACCGTGGCGGAGCGCAGCAGCGGCGGATAGAAGTGGGCGTGCAGTTGCCACGCCTCTGGGCAGTCGGAGCGGGGCGGGGCAAAGTGCCAGCCCATGGAGTAGGGGAAGCTGCACTCGAACAGGTTGTCGTAGCGGCTGGTGAGCTCCTTGAGCGCGATGGCCAGATCCTGCTGCAGCTCGGGAGTGAGGTCGAGCAGAGAGGGAGCGTGGCGCTTGGGCAGCAGCAGGGTCTCGAACGGCCAGGCCGCCCAGAAGGGGACTACCGCCAGCCAGTGGGCTGTCTCCACCACGATGCGGGAGCGATCCTGCAGCTCCCGCTCCACGTAGTCGACCAGCAGCGGGCGGCCGTGCTCCGCCAGCCAGTCGCGCTGGTGCTGCTCTTCGCGGGCAATTTCATTGGGCAGGAAGTCGCTGCCCCACAGCTGACCGTGGGGGTGAGGATTGGAGCAACCCATGACGGCGCCCTTGTTTTCAAACACCTGCACCCACTCCCACTGGGCCGACAGCTCGGCCACCTGTTCCATCCAGGTGGTGATCACCTGCTCGATGGCAGGCAGGGGCAGTTCGGGCAGGGTCTTGCCGTGATCCGGCGAGAAGCAGATGACCCGGCTGGTGCCACGGGCGGCTTCCAGCTTGAGCAGGGGATCCTGCTGGCCACTGGCAGCCGGGGTGTCCTGCATCAGGGCGGCGAAGTCGTTGGTAAAGACGAAGGTGTCCCGATAGTCGGGATTCTGGTCGCCGGTGACGCGCTTGTTGCCGGCACAGAGGAAGCAGTCGGGGTCATGGGCCTGGCTCGGCGCCTGGCTCACCTTCTCTACCTGGCCCTGCCAGGGGCGCTTGGCTCTGTGAGGGGAGACCAGCACGTATTGGCCGGTCAGCGGGTTGAAACGACGGTGGGGGTGATCAACCGGGTTGAACATCATCACTCCTCAAGCTCAATAAAGGAATTGCGGGCAGTGATGAGGGCGGGTGCGCCGCTCATCTGTGGCCCCTCTCCCGCGACGGGAGAAGGGTGCAAAACGGATATCACGCCTCATACCCCTGGGGGTTGGCGGATTGCCAGCGCCAGCTGTCGGCGCACATGGTGGCCAGATCCCGCCGGGCACGCCAGCCCAGCTCGCGTTCGGCCTTGGCGGGATCGGCCCAGCATTCGGCGATGTCGCCCGGGCGTCTTGGTTCGATGCGATAGGGCAAGGGGCGGCCGCTGGCCGTCTCGAACGCCGCGACCATCTGCAGCACGCTCTGGCCCTGGCCCGTGCCCAGGTTGTAGGTGTGCACGCCGCCCTTGCTGGCGCAGTGCTGCAACGCCTTGACGTGTCCTTCGGCAAGATCCATCACGTGGATGTAGTCGCGTACGCCGGTACCGTCGACGGTGGGGTAATCGTTACCAAAGACGGAAAGGCAATCGCGCCGGCCAATGGCGACCTGGGTCAAAAACGGCATGAGGTTGTTGGGGATCCCCTGGGGATCTTCCCCCATGGTGCCCGACTGGTGGGCGCCGACCGGGTTGAAGTAGCGCAGCAGGGTCATGCTCCAGTGCGGTTCGGCCCGCTGCAGATCCTCGAGGATCTCTTCGATGATCAGCTTGGATCGGCCGTAGGGGTTGGTGGCGCTGCGTGGGAAATCTTCCCGGATGGGGGTGCTGGCCGGGTCGCCGTAGACGGTGGCCGACGAGCTGAACACCAGGTTATGGACGCCGGCCCGCTGCATCGCCTGCAGCAATACCAGGGTACCGCTCAGGTTGTTCTCGTAGTATGCGAGGGGGAGGCGGGTGGACTCGCCGACCGCCTTGAGGGCGGCGAAATGGATCACGGCGTCGATCCGTTGCTCGCTGAAGATGCGATCCAGCAGGGCCGGGTCACGGATGTCCCCCTGATAGAAGCGGGGCTCGCGCCCGCTGATGGCGGCGATGCGAGTCAGTACACCCGCCTTGCTGTTGCAGAGGTTGTCCACCACCACGGGCTCCATGCCAGCCGCTTGCAGTGCCAGGCAGGTGTGGCTGCCGATGTAGCCGCAGCCGCCGGTGACCAGTACTTTCATCCTCATCTCCACGCTGAAAAAAGCCTGTGAAGGAGTCTAGCCGAGGGGCCGGCGGGCAAACTGTGAACTGGCTAACAAATATGTGTAAACGATTACACTTGTTTTGATGGTCATCATTTCAGCAATATGGTTTTCCCCCCTGTTATCAGTGACATTGCTCGGTATAATGGCGCCATCCCGAGCCGTGAAATAAGTGAAAACAGCATGAGTACCATCAAGGATGTCGCCCGTTTGGCCAACGTATCGGTGGCAACGGTTTCACGGGTGATGAACAACTCACCCAAGGCCAGTGCCGCCTCCCGCGAGGTGGTGCAGAAGGCCATGGCCGAACTGGGCTACACCCCCAATGCCAACGCGCGGGCACTGGTCAGCCAGACCTGTGACACAATGGGGGTGCTGGTGGGCGACGTGGCGGATCCCTTCTTCGGCGCCCTGGTCAAGGGGGTGGCCGCGGTGGCGGTGGAACAGGGCCTGCACCTGTTGATGGGTAATGGTTTTCACAAGGCACGGCAGGAGCGCGAATCCATCGAACTGCTGATCGGCAAGCGCTGCGAGGCGCTGGTGGTGCACAGCAAGGCGCTGAGCGACGAGGAGCTGATCGACTACGCGCTGCGGGTGCCCGGCATGGTGCTGATCAACCGCGACATCCCGGCGCTCAAGGGGCGCTGCATTGCCCTCAACAACCGCCAGGGGGCCGCCACGGCGACCCGCCATCTGCTGGAGCTGGGCCACCGCCACATCGCCTTCCTCAGTTCGGATCACGCCATCGAAGATGCCATCCTGCGGCTGCAGGGCTATCAGGATGCGCTGGCCGAAGCGGGGTTGCGCGCCGATCCTGAGCTGGTGGAGAGCGGCATGCCCAACGAGGAGGGCGGCGAGCGCGCCATGCTCAACCTGCTGGCCAAGGGGCTGCCCATCACGGCCGTGGTGGCCTACAACGATGCCATGGCGGCGGGGGCCATCTCGGTGCTGGCGGACAATGGCCTCAAGGTGCCGGAGGAGGTGTCGGTGGTGGGCTTCGATGACATCATCTATGCCAGATACCTGCGCCCCAAGCTCTCCACCATGCGCTACCCGGTTGAATTGATGGCTGCCCAGGCGGCCAAGCTGGCACTGCAGCTGGCGGCGGGTGAAAGCGAGGCGGTACAGAGCCGCATTTACACCCCGACCCTGATCAACCGCCACTCGGTGGCGCCCGTTCGAAGCTGATCCCTTTCATTTACCTCTGTTTGTCGCTCCGGATCGCCGTTTTTGCGGCGCGTGATCCGGAGCCTTGGTCTTTTACCTGCATTTAGCGCATTTTTACCCTGTTTTACTTAACAAATTCAGTGTAATCGTTTACATCTGTGTGAGCGAGATCGCCGATCACCGGGCAAAACTCCCCTACACTGTATACGTTTTCGGCGTTCATGCAGGGAGAGAGAAGAATGCTCAGGGAGATAGTGGCCCGTCAGGACTGGCAGACCCAGGCGATTACCGCAGTGAATCGGTTGCCTGCCCATACCCCCTTGTTCAGCTGGCGCAGCGAAGCCGCGGCGCGGGATGATCTCGCCTCGCCATCGCGCACCCTGCTGGATGGGGAGTGGCGTTTCTCCTTCTTCGCGGCGCCCGAGCTGGTGCCGGAGCACTGGCTGGTTGAGGATCTGCCGGATGCTTGTCCCATCAAGGTACCGGGCAACTGGCAGCTGGATGCGGCCTACCCAGGGTTGCGGCCTGCGACAGACGTGCCTATCTACACCAACATCAAATATCCCTTCCCGTGCGATCCACCGCGGGTGCCGGCCGAGAATCCCACCGGCTGCTACTCCCGCGAGTTCAGCGTGCCGGCCGACTGGCTCGCCAGCGGCCAGACCCGGATCATCTTCGACGGGGTGGACAGCGCTTTTCACCTCTTCTGCAACGGTCGCTGGGTCGGTTACTCCCAGGACAGCCGGCTGCCTGCCGAATTTGATCTGACCTCTTTCCTCTGCTGCGGTGACAACCGGCTGGCAGTGCTGGTGCTGCGCTGGTCCGACGGCTCCTATCTGGAAGATCAGGACATGTGGCGCATGAGTGGCATCTTCCGCTCCGTCAGCCTGCTGCACAAACCGGCCCGTCATCTGATGGACATCCGGGTCACCCCAGAGCTGGACGCCTGCTATCGCGATGGTCGACTCAAGATCGCGTTGCAGGCAGTCAATGGGGCCGGTCTGTCGGTGGTGGCCAATCTCTATGACGGCGGTGAGCGGGTGGCGACCCTGTGCCAACCGATCGGCACGCAAGCCATTGACGAGAAAGGGGCATATGACGATCGTGCCGAGTGCTGGCTCGAGGTGGCGGCTCCGCGCAAGTGGAGCGCCGAGACCCCCCACCTCTATCGTCTCACCCTGACCCTGCTGGACGAGCAGGGGGAGCCCATCGAGAGCGAAGCCTATGACGTGGGCTTTCGGGCGGTGGAGATCCGTGGCGGCCTGCTGCGGGTCAACGGCCAGCCGCTGCTCATTCGCGGTGCCAACCGTCACGAACACGATGCGGCCAGCGGCCATGTGGTGACCCCCGCCGCCATCGAGCAGGATCTGCTGTTGATGAAGCGGCACAACTTCAACGCGGTGCGCTGCTCTCACTACCCCAATCACCCCGAGCTTTATCGGCTGTGCGACCGGCTCGGCCTCTACGTGGTGGACGAGGCGAACCTGGAGACCCACGGCATGACCCCCATGGGGCGGCTGGCGCGGGATCCCGCCTGGAGCAACGCCTTCCTGGAGCGGGTGACCCGCATGGTGGCCCGCGACTTCAACCACCCCAGCATCATCATCTGGTCCCTTGGCAACGAGTCGGGTTACGGCCCGGCCCACGATGCCATGTATGGCTGGGTCAAGCGGGCGGATCCGAGCCGTCCGGTGCAATACGAAGGGGGTGGGGCCGATACGCCGGCCACCGACATCATCTGCCCCATGTATGCCCGTACCCATCAGGATCAGCCCTTCCCGGCGGTGCCCAAGTGGGCGCTGGCCAAGTGGATCGGCCTGCCGGGAGAGACTCGCCCGCTGATCCTGTGTGAATACGCCCACGCCATGGGCAACAGCCTGGGGGGCTATGCCCACTACTGGCAGGCATTTCGCGATCATCCACGGTTGCAGGGTGGTTTCGTCTGGGATTGGGTCGATCAGGGGCTGGACAAGCTGACCGATGACGGCCGCCATTTCTGGGCCTATGGCGGTGATTTCGGCGATACCCCGAATGATCGCCAATTCTGCTGCAACGGTCTGGTGTTTCCCAACCGCACCCCCCATCCCGCCCTGTTTGAGGCAAAACGTGCCCAGCAGCCGTTCGGGTTGAGGCTGCTCGAGCGCCAACCGCTGACGATCGAGATCTGCAGCGAGTACCTGTTTCGCGAGACGGACAACGAGCGGTTGCAGTGGCGGCTGTGCGAAGACGGCGTAGTGGTGAGCCAGGGTGAATGCCCACTCACCCTGGCACCGCAGGAAAGCGTGACGCTGACTCTGCTGGAGCGGCTGCCGGCCTTTGCGCCGGGGGCGCTCGCCTGGCTGGATCTCGCCATCGTGCAGCCCGCCGCCACGCCCTGGTCAGCGGCTGGTCACGAGGTAGCGCGCCAGCAATGCATGTTGCCTGCGCCGCTGGCACTGCCCGCCACCCGCACGCCGGCCACCTTTATCGAGCTGGCGGATGGCTGGCAGATCCGGGCGGCCGCCAGCGAGTGGCGGTTGGACAAGGCCAGCGGCCGCGTCCAAAGCTGGTGCAAGCTGGGCCGCGAGCAACTGAAAGAGGCGATCGCCGATCACTTCTACCGGGCACCGCTCGACAACGACATCGGCACCAGCGAGGCGGATCACGCCGATCCCAACGCCTGGATCGCTCGCTGGCAGGAGGCCGGGCTCAATGAGTTGCAGCACCGCTGCCTCGATATGGTAGTGAGCCCTGACCAAGGGGTTGTGACGGTACGCCACGGTTACTTCGTCGGCGATGTGCTCAAGCTGCTGACCCGTTGGCGCCACGAGTTCGATCAGGATGGGGCCATGCGCCTCGCCATCGAGGTGCAGGTGGCGGCTGAGATGCCCTCTCTGCCGCGCATCGGCGCCCGGCTCTGGCTGACCGACGAGGTGCTGGCGGCAGGAGAGGTGAGTTGGCTGGGGCGCGGTCCGCACGAGAACTATCCGGATCGCCTGCTGGCTGCTGACCTCGGTCGTTGGCAGTTGTCGCTCGATGCGCTGCACACCGCGTATGTGTTCCCGACCGACAACGGGCTGCGCTGCGACACCCGCCAGCTGCAACTGGGTAGCATCGAGGTCGAGGGGCTGTTCCATTTCAGCTTGAGCCGCTTCAGTCAGCAGCAGCTGGCACAGGCCCGCCACCAGACCGATCTGGTGGCCGAGGGAGGGCTGCACCTCTGTCTCGATGGCTTTCATATGGGGATTGGGGGCGATGATTCCTGGAGCCAGAGCGTGCGGCCGGAATATTGGTTGCAGCCGGGCGGCTACTATTGGAACTGTGTTCTACGCTGAATCTGAGCGATTGCTTAACAAGAAAGAGCCTCGTTCAGGGCTCAAGCATCAGTAATCAAATGTAACTGCATGATTTTTTAATTGATTTGTTGCTATGTAACAGAGTGTAAACGTTTTCATTTTGTTGTCATGATCACAGATTGTCATACAACAAACTGATTACATTAGGCTGGCGCCAGTTCACTTGGTGTACAGCATTCCCTACAAAAACAGATAGAGAGATCGGAGCATAACAATGAAAAAGATCACGACCATTGCCGCCGTACTGATGAGCCTGATGGCTGGGGCCACCGCTCATGCCGAAACCCGCATCGGGGTGACCGTCTACAAATACGACGACAACTTCATGGCGGTAGTGCGCAAGGCAATCGAGAAGGAAGCGGCGGCCAACCCGGGGGTGGAGCTGCTGATGAATGACTCCCAGAATGACCAGTCCAAGCAGAACGATCAGGTCGACGTACTGCTGGCCAAAGGCGTGAAGGCGCTGGCCATCAATCTGGTTGACCCGGCTGCGGCCCCGGTCGTGATCGAGAAGGCCCGTGGCGAGGATGTGCCCGTGGTGTTCTACAACAAGGAGCCGAGCGCTGCCGATCTCGCCAGCTATGACAAGGCTTACTACGTGGGTACCGACTCCAAGGAGTCAGGCATCATCCAGGGTCAGCTGATCGCCAAGCACTGGAAAGCCAACCCGGCCTGGGACCTGAACAAGGATGGCGTCATCCAGTTCGTGCTGCTGAAAGGGGAGCCGGGCCACCCCGATGCCGAAGCCCGTACCACCTACGTCATCAAGACCCTGAACGACGGCGGCATCAAGACCGAGCAGCTGCACATGGATACCGGTATGTGGGATACCGCCATGGCCAAGGACAAGATGGACGCCTGGATCTCCGGCCCCAACGCCAACAAGATCGAAGTGGTCATCGCCAACAACGATGGCATGGCGATGGGGGCCGTCGAGTCGCTGAAGGCCCAGGGCAAGACCGCCATCCCGGTATTCGGGGTTGATGCCCTGCCGGAAGCGCTGGCTCTGGTCAAGAGCGGTGCCATGGCCGGTACCGTGCTGAACGATGCCGCCAACCAGGCCAAGGCGACCTACGAGCTGACCAAGAACCTGGCGGAAGGCAAAGCTGCCGGTGAAGGCACCAAGTGGAACATCGTCAACAAGGTTGTGCGCGTTCCCTACGTTGGTGTCGATGCTGACAACCTGTCCAAATTCGAATAATTCCCTCCTCCCGGGCAAGGGGTCTCCCCTTGCCCTCAGTTTCAACCAGATGTGATGGCTGATATGACAACACAGCAACAATCAGAATGGCTGTTGGAGATGATTGACGTCAGTAAAAGCTTTCCCGGCGTCAAGGCACTCGATAATGTCAATTTACGGGTCCGTCCTCATTCTGTGCATGCGTTGATGGGCGAGAACGGGGCAGGAAAATCCACGTTGCTCAAGTGCCTGTTCGGCATTTACGAGAAGGATCAGGGCAAGATCTTCTTCAAGGGGCAGGAGATCAACTTCACCTCCTCCAAAGAGGCGCTGGAGAATGGCGTCTCCATGGTGCATCAGGAGCTGAACCTGGTGCTGCAACGCTCGGTGATGGACAACATGTGGCTCGGTCGCTATCCCACCAAGGGGCTGTTCGTCGACCACGGCAAGATGTATCAGGACACCAAGCATATCTTCGACGAGCTGGACATCGACATCGACCCAAGGGTCAAGGTCGGCACCCTCTCCGTCTCCCAGATGCAGATGATCGAGATCGCCAAGGCGTTCTCCTATGACGCCAAGATCGTCATCATGGACGAGCCCACCTCCTCGCTGACCGAGAAAGAGGTGAGCCACCTCTTCAAGATCATCAACAAGCTCAAGGAGAAGGGCTGCGGCATCGTCTACATCTCCCACAAGATGGAAGAGATCTTCCAGCTGTGTGACGAGATCACCATATTGCGGGATGGCCAGTGGGTGGCGACCCAGCCGCTCAAGGGCATGACCATGGATCAGATCATCGGCATGATGGTCGGCCGTGAGTTGACCCAGCGCTTCCCGGAGAAGACCAACCAGCCGAAAGAGGTGATCCTCGAAGTCGAGCACCTGACGGCGAAGAACCAACCCTCCATTCAGGACATCACCTTCAACCTGCACAAGGGGGAGATCCTCGGCATTGCCGGACTGGTGGGGGCCAAGCGCACCGACATCGTCGAGACCCTGTTCGGCATCCGCGATCGCAGTGAAGGTGTCATCAAGCTGCACGGTCAGCCGGTGGCGAACCACAATGCCCACGAGGCGATCCGCAACGGTTTTGCACTGGTGACCGAGGAGCGGCGCTCCACCGGCATCTATTCGCGCCTCGATATCGCCTTCAACTCCCTGATCGCCAACATGGACAACTACAAGGGCTCCATGGGGCTGCTCAGCGACAACAAGATGAAGAGTGATACCCAGTGGGTCATCGACTCCATGCGGGTCAAGACACCGACCCAGCAGACCCAGATCGGCTCCCTGTCGGGAGGCAACCAGCAGAAGGTGATCATCGGCCGCTGGCTGCTGACCCAGCCGGAGATCCTGATGCTGGACGAACCGACTCGTGGCATCGATGTGGGGGCCAAGTTCGAGATCTATCAGCTCATCCTGGAGCTGGCGAAGAAGGACAAGGGCATCATCATCATCTCGTCGGAAATGCCCGAACTGCTCGGCATCACGGATCGCATCATGGTCATGAGCAATGGCCGGGTCGCCGGGATCGTCAATACCAAAGAAACTGACCAGAGCGAGATACTGCGCCTGGCATCTCTGTACCTCTAGAGACAGGAAGACATTTATGGAGTCGGCTAAAAATTTCAATCTGATGCGGGCGCTCAAGGAGAACGGCATCTACGTGGTGCTGCTGGTGCTGCTCATGATCATCGTGATCAAGGAACCCTCCTTCCTGAGTCTCACCAACTTCAGCAACATCCTGACCCAGTCTTCGGTACGGGTCATCATAGCGCTGGGGGTGGCAGGTATCATCATCACCCAGGGTACGGATCTCTCGGCCGGTCGTCAGGTCGGTCTGGCTGCACTCATCGCTGCGACCATGCTGCAGGCGCTGACCAACGTCAACAAGGTGTTCCCGACGCTGGGGGAGGTGCCCATTCCTGCGGTGATCCTGCTGGTCTGCGTGGTGGGTGCCCTGATAGGCCTGGTCAACGGTCTTATCGTCGCCTATCTGAACGTGACCCCCTTTATCACCACCTTGGGGACCATGATCATCGTCTACGGTATCAACTCCCTCTACTTCGACTCGGTGGGCGCCTCGCCGGTGGCCGGGTTTGACCCCCGCTTCTCCAGCTTCGCCCAAGGCTTTATCCGGATCGGCGGCTTCAAGCTCTCGTACCTCACCTTCTACGCGGCCATCGCCAGCGTCTTTGTCTGGGTGCTGTGGAACAAGACCCGCTTTGGCAAGAACATCTTCGCCATCGGCGGCAACCCGGAAGCAGCCAAGGTCTCCGGCGTCAACGTGGCGGTCAATCTGGTGATGATCTATGCGCTGGCTGGAGTCTTCTACGCCTTCGGCGGCATGCTGGAGGCGGGCCGGATCGGTAGCGCCACCAACAACCTCGGCTTCATGTACGAGCTCGATGCCATCGCGGCCTGCGTGGTGGGCGGGGTGTCGTTTGCCGGCGGGGTGGGAACTGTCGCAGGTGTGATCACCGGCGTACTTATCTTCACCCTGATCAACTATGGTTTGACCTATATCGGCGTCAGCCCTTACTGGCAGTTCATCATCAAGGGCGGCATCATCATTCTGGCGGTGGCATTGGACTCCATGAAGTACGCCAAGAAGAAATAACGATTGGCAGGGAGGGTTGGCAGTGCCAGCCCTCTCTTCTGGAGGGATCCCATGCCATTCAAGGTCAAGATTTACATCCTGTTGCTGCTGGCCATTCTGGTCACCATAGGTACCGCTTGGTTCAGCGTCAATCACTTCATCAGCGCCTACATCCGCACCCAGGCGACCAAGAACATCAACGAACAGATCACTCTGGTCAAAGAGAAGCTGGCCAGCGACATCAATCAAAAAATCCTGCTGGCGGCCAACCTCAACTTCGGGGTGACCAACGTCAAGAAGACGCTGGAAGAGACCGGCTTTCACAATATCGTCAAGGTGATCGGCGACATGGCGTTCGACGTGAGCGGGGTTATCAACGACACGGCCAAGGTCGATGCGCTGCGCAAGCTGATCCCTGCCGCCAACAACCAGATCACCGTCAGCCCGCTGCAGCAGGTGGATGGCAAACCCGTCATCTCCATTCTGGTGCCGCGAGGGGCCGACTCTGCCTACCTTTATTACCTCGACATGAGCGAGTTCAAGAACCTGCTGGAGAAGGTGAGCGGCGAGGGGCGTTACTTCTCGCTGGCCGATGGCCAGGGCAATGTGCTCTACAGCAGCAAGCCGCAGGGAGAGAACGAAGCTCGTCCCAATCCGCTGGATATCCGTGGCAGCAGCTGGACGCTGACCGGCTACATCGATCTCGACTACATCCGCACCATGACCCAGGCGCTCAACGGCCAGATCATCATGGCGTTGCTCGGGGTGGCGGTGGTGGTGATGGTGCTCGCCGTACTGGCGCTCAATCTGGCCTACCGCCCCATCCTTTCGCTGCGGGATCTGGTGCTGGAGCTCTCCCGTGGCAGCGGCGATCTGACTCGCCGGCTGGCGGTAACCAGTACCGATGATCTGGGCCAGATTTCGGCCGGTATCAACCGCTTTATCGAGCGGCTGCAGGAGATGATGAACGAGGTACGGCAGGCCAGCGGCCAGCTCAACAGCGGTATCGAGGGGCTGGCCAGCCAGACCGGTGCAGCCCAGTCCCTGCTGGCGGATCACGTGCGGGAGACCGAGCAGGTGGTGACCGCCATCAATGAGATGAGTCGCACCGCGGTCTCCGTTTCTGAAAGTGCGGCCAGTACCGCCCAGCTCACCGGCCAGAGCCAGCAGCTGGCGAGCCAGTCCCGTCAGGTGGTGGATCAGGCCATGGCCAGTGTGATGGCGCTGGTCGACGAAGTGGAAGCCACTGCCCGCTCCATCGAAGCCATGCAGCAGGATGTGCAGCAGATTGGCTCCGTGCTGGGGGTGATTGGCAGTATTGCCGAACAAACCAACCTGCTGGCCCTTAACGCCGCTATCGAGGCTGCCCGGGCTGGCGAGCAGGGGCGCGGCTTTGCGGTGGTGGCGGACGAGGTGCGTTCTCTCGCCGCTCGCACCCAGCAGAGCACGGCGGAGATCCAGACCATGCTGGCCAGTCTGCAGCGGGGTACCCAAACGGTGGTGGATGCCATGAGCAACACCAAACAGAGTTGCCAGGGGGCCGCCGAGAACACCACCCGGGTCAATGAATCGCTGGATCTGATGGCGGGAGAGGTGGTGGAGATCAACGATCTTATCAGCCACATCGCCACGGCGGCGGAGCAGCAGAGCGCAGTAGCCGAGGAGATCAATCGCAACATGAGTGCGATTGCTGAGGTGATCCGCCAGCTGACTCACAACGGGGAGGAAACGGTAGCCAGCTCCGCCGCAATGCAGCAGACCTACGACAGGCTGCGGGAGATCGTGGGCCACTTCCGGCTCGAGTAGATGTCGGAGGCTGGCCGCTGAAGAAAAATGGCCAAAAAAGATGGGGGCGACTTGCGTCGCCCCCGATAGTCTTATCGCTCATGTCCTTGAACGAAGTTGCTCCCTGCAATCCCTGACTATACCTCTTCCTTTAGGTTTCCCCTTCCCAATCCTTTGGGGTGTCCTTTAGCCACCATGGCCTGACGAGTCATCCATTCCCGTCGCACTTTCTCCGTCCTGGGAGGTGTCCTTTACCACATCCTGTGGTGAGTCCATTTGCCCAACCCTGGCAGCCAGTCTTCCTGACCGACTTCATTGCGTCCGTGCAGGAGTAACTATAAGGATTTCACGGGGTACGACAACGGCAGATTGAAAAACGTTTTTACGCATCTCGTTACGAAGGAAACTTGTTTCGATATATTTCATTTTAAATCAGTGTTTTGGTTTATTTGCGTTCAGGTTTTTTGATCCCATCTTCCGACTATCGCGAGAGCTTTTCTGGCGCTTTGCTCACGAGGTGAGTGGCGAATGTCTCACACGCAGTTTAACCGGGGTTCAGAAAGGGATGAGGGGAGCAGAGCGCGGGGAGCTGGCGGCGATAACAAGTGTCACTACTGTCGTGTCAGTTGTGTTCCTGTAGCCGTTCATAGATGGTTTGGCGCTCTTCCGGGCTCAAGGAGGAGAAGTAATGGGTAAACAGACGCAGCAACAGGGATTTGTTCATGCCATCCTGCTGGGTCAGGCTGCCAAGCTCATCGATGGCCGTGGTACTCAGGGAAAAGGTCGCTTTTTTGTAGCTGGGTTTTAGGTGTTCACCGTTTTCGATGAAGGCGAGTGCAGTGAGGGCTTCCTCCCGATGCAGATTCAGCTCCAGGCTGACAACTTTGGGTTTGCCCTTGGCGTAGAAGTCAGCATCTTCGATGAACTCGTCAATGGTGAACTTCTTCTGATGATGCAGATTGTGTTTTTTCTTCAGGTCGGCAAGGCCCATCTCACACCCCCAGCTCCAGAAACTCCTTGGCGATGGCCCGGATCTCTTCGGCCGATTTGCCATCCGGTTCTATTTCCATCACCGACAACCCCTTCTCCTCGCTGTCATCGTAGACATTGCGGCCATAGGTAATGGAGTTGAGTACGTCGACACCGAAGGAAGAACACACCTCCTTGGCCTCCAGGATCCGCTTCACCTGGTTGGGCAGGGCAGGGCACTGGGTCAGCACCACGGCCGCCCGCAGGCTGGGGTTGACCATCTTGCAGGTGGTGATGAGGTCTTCCATGTGCGGCAAGGTCTTGAGGTCGCGGCGTTTGGGACGTAGCGGGATCAGGGCGTGGGTGGCAACTGCCATGGTGGAGCGCAATGCCCGGTTGTCCTGGCCGCCGCAATCGACAATGAGATAGTCATAGCGGTTCTTCAGGCTGAGCAAGTCGTTGCGGATGTTGCCGTAGAGCTGAACACAATTTATCTGGGGCAGGTCCGGATTGTCATTGCGCTCCTGGATCCAGTCCGAGGTGGTGCGCTGTGGATCGCAATCGACCAGCAACACCTCGCCATGAAACTGGGTCCTGAGGTAAACCGCCAGATTCTGGGCCAGGCAACTCTTGCCGCTCCCCCCTTTTTCGCCACCGACCAGCAGGATCATGACCGTCTCCTATCCCTATGAAAAACAGCTGCATTGAGTATAGGAGGGGGTCGGGCCATGACAAGCCAAGAGGAGGTGGCCTCCTCTTGGGCTCTCACTCTCAGTAATGCTGGCTGCCGCCATACCACTGACAGACATAGGCCGGCACCAGCATCTGGGGAGCCTTATCGACCTGGCATACCACCAGCGGCATGGCCGGCGCCCCTTCTGCACTGACCAGTGCAGGGGTCATGGGCAGCAGCAGGCTTGCAAACAACAGCAGTGATTTGATCTTCATGGTTAGCTCCTTGGTGATAAAACGGGTGTGATCCTGATCACTTTCTGAGTTAAGCCGAGGTGGTTGGTGACGCAAGGTGCTGAAATAAATTCAACTAATGAAAAAAGTTTGAAAAGAGCCGATGGCAGGCGTCCTGAAAAATGAGCGGCCAAGATGCGGACTGGGTGCATATCCATATAAATGATGAGCCGGCAGGTGCGCCGCAGTGGGCCTACGCGAGCGGGTTGGACGAGATGCCATGATCTGGGACAACAAACAGATTATTCAGTGAGCAGGCAGGTAATGACTATTTATTTCCCCGTATCACCGCTTTGAAATCTCATAAAATTCAATTTTTTGCATATTAAATTCAATGAATGTTGATTTTGTTTTTATCTCTATGAAATTTAAGTTTTTTTGTTTTTCTATATATCCCTTAGTAGATATAGTGGATGAATGAAATAAGAAGAAATATGAAAAATTCACGATGAAAAGTGCGTATTTAAACGAAGGTGATGAATGGGAGATTGTCAGTTCTGTTATCCCTATCAAAGAATAAACCGTGATTTTATTCAGTTATAAGTGAATGTGATCAATGTCTAAGTTTAGTGTGATTCGCAGGTCTAACCTCGGTCTCGAAAGGCAAGGGCAGGATAGAACACAAGCCGATTACCCTACATAAAGAATATCCCGCCTTAGCCACGAGCATGAATAGAAGGAATCTATTCAATCACTCGCAGGGACCACTGCTAGACGGAATATAATCATGAGCAAATTTTATGTAGGTTCTGAAGTTGGCCAATTGCGCCGTGTCATGTTGCACCGCCCCAACCTCAGTCTGAAGCGTCTGACTCCTTCCAACTGCCAGGATCTGCTGTTTGATGACGTCCTGTCGGTTGAACGTGCCGGTCAGGAGCACGACAAATTCGCTCAGGTACTGCGCGATCAGAATGTCGAAGTTTTCCTGCTGACCAATCTGCTGGCCGAAACCCTGGACGTGCCGGAAGCCAAAACCTGGCTGCTGCAACATCAGGTCTCCGACTATCGCCTCGGCACCTCCTTTGCCAACGACGTGCGCTGCTTCCTGGCAGACATGCCGCACCGTGAACTGGCCCGCATTCTCTCCGGCGGCCTGACCTACTCCGAGATGCCTTACAGCGGCGTCAACATGGTAGTCGGCATGCACGCCCCGACTGACTTCATCATCGAGCCGCTGCCCAACCACCTCTTTACCCGTGACACCTCCTGCTGGGTCTATGGCGGTGTTTCCATCAACCCCATGGCCAAGGCCGCCCGTCGTCGCGAGACCAACCATGTGAAGGCCATCTACCGCTGGCACCCGCAGTTCGCCGGCCAAGACTTCATCAAATACTTCGGTGATGAAGATCGCGACTACGACAACTCCACCATCGAGGGTGGCGACGTGCTGGTCATCGGCCGCGGTTCCGTGCTCATCGGTATGTCCGAGCGCACCACCCCGCAAGGTGTAGAGCATCTGGCTCGCGGGCTGTTCAAACACGGGCAGGCCAAACAGGTTATCGCCATGCAACTGCCGAAACACCGCAGCTGTATGCACCTGGATACCGTGATGACCCACATGGACATCGACACCTTCTCCGTCTATCCGGAAGTCATCCGCAAGGATGTGAACTGCTGGAGCCTGACTCCGGGCGGCGCTACCGGCATGAACATCAAGGAAGAGGGTTACTTCGTCACCGCCATCGAGAAGGCGCTGGGTGTCGATCAGCTCAAGCTCATCACCACTGGTGGTGACACCTTCGAGGCCGAGCGCGAGCAGTGGAACGACGCTAACAACGTGCTGACCGTGCGCCCCGGCGTGGTGGTGGGTTACGAGCGCAATACCTACACCAACGAGAAGTACGACAAGGCTGGCATCACAGTGCTGCCCATCCCGGGTGAAGAGCTGGGACGTGGTCGCGGCGGCGCCCGCTGCATGAGCTGCCCGATGGAACGCGACGGCATTTAACAAGACGGCGTGGCGCCGGCAAAAGCTGGCGCCACACAGAACCAAACTCGAGATTAACCACTATGAAAAAACCAACTGTCGTCGTCGCTCTGGGTGGCAATGCTCTGCTCCGTCGTGGTGAGCCCCTTGAAGCGGATATCCAGCGCAAGAACATCGCAACTGCCGCCAAGACCATCGCTCTGATCGCTCAGGAGTACAACGTGGTGCTGGTGCATGGCAACGGCCCGCAAGTCGGCCTGCTGGCTCTGCAAAACAGCGCCTACACCAAGGTATCCCCTTATCCGTTGGATGTGCTGGGTGCCGAGTCCCAGGGCATGATCGGCTACATGCTGATTCAGGAGCTGAAAAACCTGATGCCGAGCCGCAACGTCACCGCGCTGCTGACTCAGGTGCAGGTCGATCCCAAGGATCCGGCATTCGCCAACCCGACCAAATTTATTGGCCCCGTCTACGAAGAGGCTGAAGCCCGCACCCTGGCAGAAGAGAAGCACTGGGTGGTCAAGGCTGACGGCAAGTTCTTCCGCCGCGTAGTGCCGTCCCCGCTGCCCCAGCGCATCGTCGAAGGCGACGCCATCGAAACCCTGATTGCCCAGGGCCACCTCATCATCTGTACCGGTGGTGGTGGTATCCCCGTGACCTGGGATGGCCAGAGCCTGACCGGTATCGAAGCCGTCATCGACAAGGACATGTCTGCCGCCTATCTGGCCAAACAGATCAAGGCCGACGCCCTGCTGATCCTGACCGATGCCGATGCCGTCTATCTGGATTGGGGCAAACCGACCCAGCGTCCGCTGCGAGTCACCAGCCCGGACGAGCTGGCCGGGGTCAAGTTCGACGCAGGTTCCATGGGACCGAAAGTCGAAGCCTCCTGTGAATTTGTCAAAGCGACCGGCGGCATGGTCGGCATCGGCTCTCTGGAAGATGGCCTCGCCATCCTCAAGGGTGAAGCCGGTACCAATATCGTCGCCACCCGTACCGTGAATGCGTAATTGAAACTCGGCCCTCCGGGGTCTGCACAAATCTGTACTGAAGAATGCGTAGTCAACACTACTGCCTAAATTGGTCTGAACAAATATAGAGAGAACTCATCATGGCTTTTAATCTGCGTAACCGTAACTTCCTGAAACTGCTGGACTTCACCCCGCGCGAAATCCAATACATGATCGATCTGGCCATCGACCTGAAGAAAGCCAAATACGGTGGCTACGAGCGCAAGCATCTGGTCGGCAAGAACATCGCCCTGATTTTTGAGAAGACCTCCACCCGCACCCGTTGTGCGTTTGAAGTGGCGGCCTTCGATCAAGGCGCGCAAGTCTCCTACCTTGGCCCAAGCGGTTCCCAGATCGGTCACAAGGAGTCCATGAAGGACACCGCCCGGGTACTGGGTCGCATGTATGACGGTATCGAATACCGTGGCTACGGTCAGGAGATCGTGGAAGAGCTGGGTGCCTACGCCGGTGTACCGGTATGGAACGGCCTGACCAACGAATTCCACCCGACCCAGATCCTGGCTGACTTCATGACCATGCTGGAGCACGGCAAGGGCAAGCGTCTGGATCAAATCAAGTTCGCCTATCTGGGTGATGCCCGCAACAACATGGGTAACTCCCTGATGGTCGGCGCCGCCAAAATGGGTATGGATATTCGTCTGGTCGCTCCGAAAGCCTTCTGGCCGGAAGAGGAGCTGGTTGCCAAGTGCCGCCTGATCGCCGAAGAGACCGGCGCACGCATCACCCTGACCGAAGATGTCAAAGAGGGTGTGCTGGGCACCGACTTCCTCTACACCGACGTTTGGGTATCCATGGGTGAAGCGAAAGAAGCCTGGGATCAGCGCGTCAAACTGATGACTCCGTATCAGGTCAACATGGATGTCATCAACGCCACCAAGAACCCGGATGTGAAGTTCATGCACTGCCTGCCGGCGTTCCACAACGACGAGACCACCATGGGCAAGGAAGTGGCTGACAAATATGGCATGAAAGGTCTGGAAGTGACCGAGGATGTGTTCGAATCCGAGCACAGCATCGTGTTCGACGAGGCCGAAAACCGGATGCACACCATCAAGGCAGTGATGGTTGCTACGCTGGGCGACTAAGGTCGCAGTAGTGGTGCCGGGGGGTGACCCCCGGCTTTTCGACCATGTGACAGCGGCATAATACCTCTAACCCTACGACCCGCAGCCTGCATGGATACCACACCCACAGAAGGAAGCTGGACCATGACCAAATTCAAGTTCCCGTCAGCCTACACGATACTGTTCGTGCTGATCGCCCTGGTGGCCGCCCTGAGCTGGATAGTGCCGGCCGGCAAATATGAAATGACCATGAACGAAGCCCTCGGCAAGGAAGTGCCGGTGGCGGGTACCTACAAACTGGTGGAGGGCAATCCCCAGGGGATCGTCGACGTGCTGTTGGCACCCATTGACGGTCTTTATAACCATGACACCTATCAGGCAGGCGCTATCGACGTCTCCCTGTTCATCCTGATCATCGGTGGTTTTCTTGGCATTGTGACCAAGACAGGTGCCATCGATGCCGGTATCGAGCGTGTAACCGACCGTCTGCGCGGCCGGGAAGAGTGGATGATCCCGATCCTGATGGCGCTGTTCGCCGCGGGCGGCACCATCTACGGCATGGCCGAAGAGTCGCTGCCGTTCTACACCCTGCTGGTGCCGGTGATGATGGCCGCTCGCTTTGACCCGGTCGTGGCAGCCGCAACCGTGTTGCTGGGGGCTGGTATCGGTACCCTGGGCTCCACCATCAACCCGTTCGCCACCGTGATTGCCGCCAACGCGGCCGGTATCTCCTTCACCGACGGCATCTGGTTGCGCGTCGCCATGCTGGTTGCCGGCTGGCTGCTGTGCGTGGCCTATGTGATGCGTTACGCCAAGATGGTGCGCAATGACCCGAGCAAATCCCTGGTGGCTGACAAGTGGGAAGAGAACCGTGCCCACTTCCTTGGCAACAAGAGCGATCAGATGCTGGAGTTCACCCTGACCCGTAAAATCGTGCTGGGTATCTTCGTCGCCGCCTTCGCCGTGATGATCTACGGGGTGGCCGTACTGGGCTGGTGGATGGCGCAGATCTCCGGCGTGTTCCTGGCCGCCGCCATCATCGTCGGTGTCATCTCCCGCATGAGTGAAGAGGAGCTGACCTCCAACTTCATCGACGGTGCCCGCGACCTGCTCGGCGTCGCCCTCATCATCGGTATCGCCCGCGGTATCGTGGTGGTGATGGACAACGGCATGATCACTCACACCATACTGCACAGCGCAGAAGGGATCGTGACCGGCCTCTCCACCGTGGTGTTCATCAACGTGATGTTCGTGCTGGAAGTGGTGCTCTCCTTCCTGGTGCCGTCCTCCTCTGGCCTGGCCGTGCTGACCATGCCGATCATGGCGCCGCTGGCCGACTTCGCCAACGTGGGTCGCGAGCTGGTGGTCACCGCCTATCAGTCCGCCTCCGGCCTGGTGAACCTGGTGACCCCGACCTCCGCCGTGGTCATGGGTGGCCTGGCGATTGCCAAGGTGCCTTATGTACGCTGGCTGAAATGGGTGGCCCCGCTGCTTGGTCTGCTGACCGTGCTGATCGTGGTCTGCCTGAGCCTGGGGGCAGTGCTCTGATTCACAACGAAGAGAAAGCTGAAAACGGGAGCCGGTGGCTCCCGTTTTTTATGGCTGACTCATGACGATTCAAGTCGTGGAGAGGAGAGAACGGATACGGATGAACCGTTTTGGCGCATATCAGCGGCAACAAAAAGGCGACCCGCGGGTCGCCTCGAGCTATTTGTGGGAGAGGGCTTAGCGGGCTTGGGCCAGGGTGCGTACCACGGCAGCGTGGGCCTGACGGGTGCGGCTGATGTGGCGCGGGGCGACCAGCACCACGTCGTTGCCGGCGACGGCGCCCATGATCTCGGGATTGGCGTTGCGATCCAGCAGGCGGGCCACCACGGTGGCGGCACCCGGGGTGGTGTGGATCAGCACCATCTGCTGGTTGTGCACCACTTCGCGCACCATGTCGTGGATGGAGCGGGTGCTGCCGGCGGGCTCCAGCTGCTCGTCCACCAGGGTGTAGACCTTCTTGCCGTTGGCGTTCTGGGCCTTGGCCACGCCGAGCCGGCGCAGCAGGCGGGAGATGGTGGACTGGCTGATGTCGGCGAAACCGCGCTCCGACAGCTCGCGCCGGATCTCCTCCTGGGTGCTGTAGCAGTGCTGGCCGATGATCTGGCGACAGGCATCCAGCTGGGCCAGATCGGGCTCTTGTTCCACGGGACGACTGAGGGTTTTGACCACGGCGAATTCCTTTGATGATGACCGACGGTAAACGCTCGATATCTGCCGCATTCGCTGAATATCAGCAAAAAATACTGGCAATCAATGCACTGGCAGGAAATGAGCGGGAATAGCTCTGTTTGGATGGCAAATTATAACCAACTGGTTATTTGGTGATGTGACAGGGGTCAAAAATGGGCCCCTTGGGGCCCACCTGGATATCTTTTGAGTCTGGCTATCAGTAGCGTTCGCTGACGATGTCCTGAGTGAAGGACTTCTCGCAGTACTTGCACTTCATCCGTACCACGCCTTTCACCTCGCGCACCCGGAAGTAGCTGTCCACCGGCTCGTTGTGGGAGATGCAGTTGGAGTTGGGGCAGTGGAACACCCCGGCGATGAACTCCGGCAGCTCCAGCTGGTGTTTCTTCACCACGGCGAAGTCTTCGATGATGTTGACGGTCGCCTTGGGGGCGAACAGCGCCAGCTGGTTGGCCTGCTGTTCGGTCAGGCGGGTGTTCTCGATCTTGATGAGATCCTTCTTGCCCAGCGCGCCGGATTTCAGGTTGAAACCGACGGTGATGCGCTCCTGGGTCTCGATCAGCTGGAACAGCTTGAGGATCTTGATGCCCTGGCCGGCGGGGACGTGGTCGATGACGGAGCCGTGACGGATGGCTTCGACTTGCAGTTGGTTCTTCTCGGACATGATATACCCCTTTCCCTTAGACGGTTTCGTTCAGTACCAGAGCCAGTAGCGCCTGGCGTGCATAAACCCCGTTCTCCGCCTGCTGGAAGTAGTAGGCGTGGGGCGTCTTGTCGACCGCGACGTCGATCTCGTCGACGCGGGGCAGGGGGTGCAGGATCTTCATGGTGGGCTTGGCGCCTTCCAGGGTGGCCACTTCCAGCACAAACTTGGCGGCCATGTGCTTGTATTCGGTCTCGTCGAAGCGCTCTTTCTGAACCCGGGTCATGTAGAGGATGTCCAGCTCCGGCATTACCTCTTCCATGGTCTCGTGCACGCTGAACTGGATGCCTTTCTCTTCCAGCTCCTCGCAGATGTAATCCGGCATCGCCAGCGCTTCCGGTGAGATGAAGAAGAAGCGGCAGTTGAACAGGCTGAGGGCCTGGGCCAGCGAGTGCACGGTACGGCCGTACTTGAGGTCACCGACGAAGGCGACGTTGAGACCGTCCAGCTTGCCTTGCGTCTCGTGGATGGAGAAGAGGTCGAGCAGGGTCTGGGTCGGATGCTGGTTGGAACCGTCACCGCCGTTGATGACCGGCACGCGGGAGAACTCGGAGGCGAGGCGGGCAGCCCCCTCTTTCGGATGACGCATCACCACCGCATCGGTGTAGGAGCCGATGATCTTGATGGAGTCGGCCAGGGTCTCGCCCTTCTTGGCGCTGGTGTTGCCACCGTCGGCGAAGCCGATGATGTTGCCGCCCAGGCGCTGGACCGCGGTCTCGAACGACAGGCGGGTACGGGTGGAGGCTTCGAAGAAGCAGCTGGCAACCAGCTTGTCTTTCAGCAAGCGGGTGTCGGGCTCGGCCTTCAACCGCTGTGCGGTTGCGACCACCAGTTCCATGTCGGGCCGGGTCAGGTCCGAAATGGAGATGACATGTTTCTTATAGAGTGGATTGGTCATCGTCTGCATTCCCTTTGACATCAATGAAGGTTTTTCGGGCACAAAAAAAAGCCCCTGAAACAGGGGCTTTTTTTAAAAACAATTGGGGATCTGTGGGTCGGGAACCGGAAACAACGGGGCCGCTCTGGTGCGCTCCACCCGTCTGCAAGGCTGTCTTTTTCAGCAAAAACTGCATCGTCCTGTCCTGACCTTTTTTCAAACCGGACAGATTATAGAGTCGCATTTTGAATTGTCAAAAATTTATTTCAAAGGCAAGATTTGCACTGAAAAACGTTTAACTGTCGTGAACTGGCCGGCAAACCCACACCTGGTGTTCAGCCTGCAATGGCTGCGCATCTTCGGCCATGCTGCGCAGATAGGCGAGTCTGTGGTGCCCCTCCAGCAGGCAATAGGGTTGTGGCAGCGGGTGACCGTCCGGGTAGCTGCTGCCCGCCGCCGATGCCAGCACTATGATGGGTTCGGACCAGGTACCCTGACTCAGCATGTACTCCCCGAGCCAGGAGCGACGGACGTAACGGTTGTGTCTCAGCATCTCGCCCCAGCGTTCGACCACCTCCATATGGCGGGAGCCGGTCTGCTCGATGATCCTGGCGGTGGGCCAGCTTTCACACTCGAACTGGTGGCGGGCGAGATCGATAAAGCTCCAGTTGGATTCAAAACCGCGCCAATGGCGGTAAATCCACTGGGAGAGCACATTGTCGGGAATGAAGGGCACCAGCGGGGCGACCCGTGCCAGATAGTCCGGCAGGGCCTCGGTTTTGCTCTCATCCCGGAAGTTGAGCGGTGCAAGTTGTTGAAGTAACCGATAATTGAGCATGAGCAGCCTCCTCATTGCCTGGCCACCTCTTCACCCTACCCCCATTGCCGCTGCTTTCCTACCCAAACAAGGCTGTAAATACAGCGAGTTACCCCCTTTGGCTGTAAAAAGTGACGAGATCTGCTCGTCCTTTGTTCAATCGCACCGAAAGTGAGAAAAAAGCCTTTACCTTTGATCCCGGCTTTGTATAATTCGCCTCGTTTGTTGCAGGGGCGTAGTTCCAATTGGTAGAACAGCGGTCTCCAAAACCGATGGTTGCGGGTTCGAGTCCTGCCGCCCCTGCCATTTTTCAGAGAAGCCAGCTCATTGAGCTGGCTTTTCGCTTTTCCGGGTCTCCCGTTTTTTCCCGTCGTCCCTTGTCCCGCCTGCTGTAGCAGGGCGCTCCCTCCCGTTGTACTCGTTCATCCCGACCGCTAGTCGTTGTTGCGCCGGTTTGCCCTGTCGTTTCTGGCAATCGTCCCGCCGCGCTCCCTGTGCTACATAACAGGGTCGGTGCCCTGGTCTGCCGTTGGCAGGCCGGCACTCAATGCTCAAGCCGTGGATTGTGGGCGTGAACATCAGCTGAGGAGAGCGAACCATGAACAAGGCAGTGGAAACCCGATTGAACAAGTCCCGTCCCGGTGGCTGGATCCCCCGCGATGGCGCCCATATCGAGCGCTGGATCCGGCGGATCAAGCACTACGTGACCCAGCAGCAGCGGGCGCTGGTGCTGGTGCCCCCTATCGCCGAGCTGCGGGATCTGGTCCATGCCGACCCTGCGCTGCATGCCCAGGCCGAAGCCATGTTCAAGGAAGCCTGGCGCCACAAGCACCTGACCCCGCTCGGTCAGCCGGAGGTACGCTCGTTCGAGGAGTTCCTGGGGCTGCTCAACGGCATCATGACCACGGCGCCCGAGGCGTATCAGGACATCCCCAGCCATGAGCCATCCGGTCTCATCGGTTTTCCCATCAATGCCCTGCTCGACTGGCCCATGGCCACCCAGGCCGGCTATCACTTCTTTGCCAACGCCCTGATCAACCAGCAGTTCAAAAAGATCCTCGACTACTGGGCCCAGTTTCTGCAAAGCCCGGCTTCCCGTTATGTATTGAATGAGCCGGTCAGCCGGCTGGATCAGGAGACCCTGGTGGTGCCCTGGCTTGGCAAGGTGGCCAAGGCCGAGATGGTCAAGGTGGCGAACGAGGCGGTCGGGGAGGGGCCCAACCCCACGCCGAGCAGCTTCGAGCAGATCTTCGAGTGCGAGCCGGAAGCCGAATACCACGGGTTCCGCTGCTGGGACGACTTCTTCACCCGACGTTTTCGGGCCGGGGTGCGGCCGGTATCTGCGCCGACGGATGACAGTGTCATCGTCAACGCCTGCGAGTCGGCGCCACTGCAGGTGTGCAAGGAGGTGAGCCGCAGCGATCAGTTCTGGCTCAAGGGGCAGCCCTATTCGCTGGACAACATGCTCGATTTTGACGATCTGGCGCCCCGTTTCGAAGGCGGCACCGTCTACCAGGCCTTCCTCAGCGCGCTCAGCTACCATCGTTGGCACAGCCCGGTGAGCGGCATCATCCGCAAGGTGCGCATCGTCAACGGCACCTACTATCTGGAAAACCAGTTCGAAGGCTTTGCCGACCCGCAGGGGGCGGATCCCAGCGCCCCCAACAATTCCCAGCCGTTCCTCACCTCGGTGGCAACCCGGGCACTCATCTTCATCGAGGCCGACAACCCCAAAATCGGCCTGATGTGCGTGGTGCCGGTGGGGATGGCCGAGGTGTCGAGCTGCGAGATCACGGTGCAGGCGGGGGATCGGGTGCAGAAGGGAGATCCGCTCGGCATGTTCCACTTCGGCGGCTCTACCCACTGTCTGCTGTTCCGTCCTGGGGTCAGGCTGGAGTTCGACTTCCATGGCCAGACCCCCGGGCTGGATGCGACCAATATGCGGCTCAATACCGCCATCGCCCGGGTTAAGTAGTACCGTCACTGGATAGTACAAGGCCGCCCTAGAGGCGGCCTTTTTTATAATTCTTAGCTTGTTTTATTTATAACTTGCTCCCACATTAGCAGTAATACATCTTTATTTTTTTGGAGGAGTTAGTGAGTTTATTTAAATTTCAGCCATGCAATGAAAATTCAAAAAGGGCACTGCTTAACTACTCCTCGTGGTTTTCTTCTCCTATAAAGTTTAATGATCCATTCGAAGGGTTATATGAAGAATCAATTAAGCCTGTTGATAGTAAAGGACTGATTGAGCTGGTCACTGCTCTATGGAATAAAAACGCATTCAAAACAATGTGCCGCGGAAATGGGTGTGAAACAATAGATGAATATATGCTGAAGGTTTTTGATTTTGGGCGTGATGATGAGCTTAAAACTATCTTGGTTAACATTGCCAAGGATATTCTGGAAAACCAAAGACAGGATTTTTTAAAATCAGGCATTAGCTGCTTTATTACCAAGTCTGATGAGTGCGATGTTATTTCTGAACCATTGATGTGGGGGCATTATGGTGACGGCTTGAGAGGTTTTGCTTTAGAGCTAGACTCTGCCGAAATGGAGCTTGGGACTAATAATCCTTTAATTTTCAGAGACGATGATGTTTTTAGTTTTAAGGTTGAGTATCGAGAAAAACCATTAATGCTAAACCCAGTTGAACTAATGAGGATGAGTTGCTCAGGTGATGCCTCATCTAAATTTGATGTGGGAATGATTCTGGGTAGTATGATGTGTTCAAAGAGCAAGGAGTGGAGGTATGAAAATGAAGTAAGATATATTAACTATCATAAGCAAGAATTGCTTTTAAGATATAGGGAAGGTTCGATAAGAAGGATTTTTATTGGTGATAAGATGTCAGATGAAGATAAGAGTGAAATGCTAGCTATAGCAAATGAAATAGGGGTTAAAGAAATTTATGAAGCGTATGCGTTAAAAAATGAATATAAAGTTGCGATTAGGCTTATTAGTTCATCCTTATAAACATAATCGCAAGAACATGAATGAAATGTCTCAGTTGGTAATTATATCGTTTTAACCTGTTCTTTTAGAGTCTCCACCAACCGCAGGTGGCGGGCGGGAAGCGGCCACTCGGCGCGGTAGATAAGCCAGAGCGTGTCGATCACCTCGATTCGGCTCTGGAGCACCCGGATCTTCTCCTGTTGGGCAAAGGCGGTGACGGCGAAGCGGGGCAGCACGGTAAATCCGAGGCCACGGGCGACCGGCTCCAGGATCAGGCCGATCTGGTTGGTAAAGCCGCGCAGCGGGATCTCGTCAAAGCGCTGGCCGGGGTAGCGTCGTCCCAGCAGGCGCTGAGCCATGCTGCGGCCATCCGGGTGATCGATAAAGCCGAGCTGACAGAGGTGCTGCCAGCTCTGCTCCTCACCGTCATTGGGCACCACCAGACAGAGGGGTTCGCGGGCGAAGGGCTCGGCGGCGATGCTAGGGTGCTCCGGCGGTTGATCCACCAGTCCCAGATCGCTGCGCCCTGCCAGCACCGCCTGCACTATGTCGGGGGTGGGGGCAAAGCGGTGCTGGATGGTGAGTCCGGGGTGCTCCTGTTGCTGGTCGAGCAGCAGGGGATAGAGCAGCAGGCCAATGCTGCCGGGGGTGCTGAGGGTGATGGCGCCGCGGTGAGGGTCATCGTCAGAGAGACGGGCCCGAAGCTGTTCGGCGGCCTGCGCCTGCTGGCGGGCGAAGTCGAGCAGCACCAGTCCGCGCGGGGTGAGCTCCAGCTGACGGGGCTTGCGCAGCAGCAGGGGGCCGAATTCGGCCTCGAGGCGCGAGATATGCTGACTGACGGCGGCCTGAGTGAGATCCAGCCGATCGGCGGCACGGGTAAAACTGCCGGTTTCATGCACCACCACCAGGGTGTGGAGCCAGAGTGGATTAACCATAAATTTAATTTATGCATTCCATGAGTTTGACCTTATTTTTCATTATGGCGTCTCTTCCTATCATGTCACCTGTTTCCCACACACAATTTCAAGGTGACTTATGACTTACCCGCGCAACTTCTCCCACATCGGCATCACGGTGACTGACCTCGACAAGGCAGTCGAGTTCTATACCAAGGTGATGGGCTGGTATCTCATCATGCCGGCGACCACCATCAGCGAGGATGACTCCGCCATCGGCGTGATGTGCAACGACGTATTTGGCCCGGGCTGGGGCTCTTTCCGCATCGCTCATCTCTCCACCGGCGACAAGATCGGCATCGAGCTGTTCGAGTTCCCCAACAGCGAGCAGCGCGAAAACAACTTCGAATTCTGGAAGACCGGAGTGTTCCACTTCAGCGTGCAGGATCCGGATGTCGAGGGGCTGGCGGCGCGCATCGTCGCAGCGGGTGGCAAGCAGCGGATGCCGGTGCGCGAATACTATCCGGGCGAGAAGCCCTACCGCATGGTCTACATGGAAGACCCCTTCGGCAACATCGTCGAGATCTACAGCCACAGCTATGAGCTGACCTACTCCGCCGGTGCATATCAGGGGTAAGTGACAGGCCGCCTTCGGGCGGCCTGCTGCTTTGTTGTTGCGATGGTCAGTAGCATGGAATAGCGATCTTGTTCATGCAGATAGCGGGTTCTGTTGTTGATAGATGTAAAAATACTGGGATTCACTAAAGTCTGTTCAGCATGTGGCCGATAGCCTTGATTAAATAAGGGTCTCTCCCTGGCCCGTCACAACAACAAGGATCCGTAGTCATGACACTTTCGTTGCGCGGCAAGCTGCTGGCCACCAGTCTGGGGGTGGTGCTGCTGATGGCCTCACTGCTCGGCATCGTTGCCTTTCACACCCTCAAATCCCGCACCATGAGCGCCATCCAGAGCGAGGCGGTCAACTATGGTCACGCCTACTCGGTCGCCATCGGCGACTGGATGGCGGATCGCAAGAACACGGTACACGCGCTGGTGAATCTGATCGCCGACAACCCGCAGGCCGAGCTGGTGCCGCACCTGAAGCAGGCCTATACCTCGGGCGGGTTCGGGCTCACCTACTTTGGCTCGACCCAGGGGGTGATGACCCGCCAGGATCCTTCCCTCAACACCGGCAACTATGACCCGCGCGAGCGCCCCTGGTATCAGGACGCGGTGAAGGCGGGGCAGCTCATCGTCACCGCTCCCTATGTCAGCGTCACCATGCAGAAGCTGGTGGTCACTCTCTCCGAGCCGGTGCTCCATCAGGGCGAACTGGTCGGCGCCGTGGGGGCCAACCTGGCGCTCGACAAGTTGATCGACGAGGTGCTGGCGATGCAGGTGCAGGGCGAGGGGTACGCCATGCTGCTCGACAGCAGCGGCCTCATCGTCGGCCACCCCAACAAGGAGCTGGCGCTCAAGCAGATTGGTGAGCTCTCTCCCGATCTGTCGGCGGCCACCTTCCAGCAGTGGGGCCGCGAGAACAACGAACTGCACGCCGCCACCCTGGACGGGCGCGACGTGCTGCTGGCGGTGCAGCCGGTGCCGGGCACCGACTGGCTGCTGGCCATGGTGATGTATCGCGACGTGCTGGAGGCGCCGCTCGCCTCCTTGCTGTGGCAGCTGGTGGGGCTGACCCTGGTGCTGATGCTGGTGTTCAGCGCCCTGCTCACCGCCATGTTCAAGTATCTGTTTGCCGATCTGGGCCGGGTGGCCGGTGCGCTGCACGACATCGCTCACGGCGAGGGGGACCTCACGGTGCACATCAACACTCGCAGCAAGGATGAGGTGGGTCAGCTGGCGGAGAGCTTCAACCAGTTCGTGGCGCGGCTGCATGGCATCGTCAGCCGGCTGCGCGACGTCACCGTCGAGCTGGCGGCCCAGTCCCGCGCCCAGGCGGCCGGCGCCCAGTCCCGCAGCCAGCGGGTGCGCCAGCAGCAGGACGAGATCGTGATGGTGGCGACCGCGGTGACCGAGATGGCCTCCGCCACTCAGGAGATCGCCGGCAACGCCGAGTTTGCCGCCACTACCTCCGGCGATGCGGTCAAGCTGGCGGTCGCTGGTCAGTCACAGGTCGGTCAGAGCCAGCGCAGCATCACCGGGCTGGCTGACGAAGTGGCCGATGCCAGCCAGATCATTGTGGAGCTGGATGCCCACGCCCAGAAGATCAGCGGCATTCTGGCCACCATCAGCGGCATCGCCGAGCAGACCAACCTGCTGGCGCTCAACGCCGCCATCGAGGCCGCCCGGGCCGGCGAGCAGGGCCGCGGCTTTGCGGTGGTGGCGGACGAGGTGCGGGTGCTGTCACGCCGCACCCACGACTCCACTGACGAGATCCAGCAGATGATCGAGACCCTGCAGCAGACCACCCGCCGGGCGGTGAGCGGCATGGAGACTAGCCGCCAGCTGGCAGGTACCAGCGTGGAGGATGCAGAGTCTGCCAACCTGAGCCTGGGGCAGATCAACGAGGCAATCGGCGCCATCAGCGACATGGCGACCCAGATTGCGGCGGCGGCCGAAGAGCAGACCTCGGTCACCAGCGAGATTAGCCGCAACACCGAGAACATCCGTCACGTCTCCCAGGAGCTGGCCGAGCAGGCCAATCAGGAGGCTGCGCAGGCGGCCGAGCTGAAGGGGCTGACCGAGCGGCTGGAGCTGGAGATCGGCCGCTTCAGGCTCTGATCATCACTCGAACGTTCATGAAAAAGGGCAGCCCGCGGGCTGCCCTTTCTTATTTCACGACAGGCTCAAGGGGTCTGTTTGACCCAGATCAGCTGATCGGTGGCAAAGCCCAGCGATGCCGCCTTGGCGACTAGGGCATCCACTTTGTCCTTGGGCGGATTGGGTGAGCGGGCGAGGATCCAGAGATAATCGTGGTTGTAGCTGGTCACCAGCGAGAGCTGGTAATCGGGGTCCAGCTCGATGACGTTGTAGCCGCCGTAGAAGGGGCCGAAGAAGCTCACCTTGAGCCGTGCTTCGTCCGGTTTGTCGACGAAGTAGGCCTTGCCCTCGGCTTCGCGCCAGCTGCCGTCGCTCTGCTGGCCGCGGTTGAGCACCTTGACCCCGCCATCGTCGCGCAGGCTGTAGGTGGCGCTCACCTGCTCCAGTCCGCGCTCGAAACCGTGGTCGAGGCGGGCTATCTCGTACCAGGTGCCAAGATAACGATCGAGCTGGAAGCCGGTAACGGGGCGGATGCCGTCAGCGAGGCCGGTACAGGCCGTCAGCAGGCAGGCGGTGAGCAGGTAAAGCAGTGCACGCATGAACAATTCCTCTCTGGTTATCCCTCTATGATGCGCAGCTGGCCTTCCCTAAAGCGGGAGGCCTGATCCGTCGGCGTGCTGCCGAAGAAGCGCTTGTACTCCCGGCTGAACTGGGAGTTGCTCTCGTAGCCGACCCTGGTCGCCGCGGTCCCCGCCTTGATGCCGTCGTGCAGCATCATCATCCGCGCCTTGTGGAGGCGAAACGACTTGATGTACTGCAGCGGCGAGGTGGCGGTGACCGCCTTGAAGTGGTGGTGGAAGGCGGAGACGCTCATGTTCACCTCCCGCGCCAGCTCCTCCATGGTCAGGTTGTCGGCGTAACGCGACTCTATCATACGCAGCACCCGGGCAATCTGGCCCACATGGTTGTGGCGATTGGCGAGCGCCTGCAACGCCGGGCCGCCCCCCTCGTGCAGGGCGTAGAACAGCATCTCCCGCACCGTCTGCGGCCCCAGCACTCTGGCGTGGTGGGGCTTGTCCATCAGATCGATCAGCCGCTCGGCGGCGCAGAACATGGCCTCCGACAGGGGTACTGAGTGGACGCCGCTCTTTTGCGGGGCAAGTGCGGGCAGGGCATCCCCCAGCTCCAGCAGCAACTCCTGCAGGGTCACCAGGTTGATCTCGAGGGAGAAGCCGATGAGAGGCTGCTCGGGGGAGGCGAAGCACTCGCACTCGCAGGGCAGCGGCAGGGTCATCAGCAGGTAGTGGTTGGGGTCGTAGCGAAACACCTGGTCCGCCAGATAGCCCACCTTGTGCCCCTGCAGGATCACTATCATCCGCGGCTGATAGAGCACCGGGGTGCGGCCGTGGTATTCGGTGGTGTAGATGAGGCTCACCTGATCCACCGGCGAGGGGGTGATGCCTGGGGCGGTGACGTGGCGGGCCAGCTTGGCGGCGAGATCGGTGTAGCGGGTCTGCATGGGATACTCTTGGGTTCTGTTTTGGCTGCTTTGTAGGAATAGGCAAAAATAAAGCAGGATGTTGCCTTGATGGTATTGGTTGTCTGGAGAAAAATGCAATCACATTTTTGCGGCCAAGCCGCCAGATACTCACAAAGGCAATGTCGATGAACAACTTTACCCTGCATACCCCGACCAAGATCCTGTTCGGCAAGGGCCAGGTCGCCCAGCTGCGTGAACAGCTGCCGCGCGATGCCCGCATCCTCATCACCTACGGCGGCGGCAGCGTGGTGCGTAGCGGCCTGCTGGCCCAGATCCGCAGCGAGCTGGCCGGCATGACCCTGTTTGAATTCGGTGGCATCGAGCCCAACCCCACCTATGAAACCCTGATGGGAGCGGTCGAGCTGGCCCGCGCCGAGCGGGTCGACTTCCTGCTGGCAGTCGGCGGCGGCTCCGTGCTCGACGGCACCAAGTTCATCGCCGCGGCCGCCCACTATGATCCGGCCCGGGATCCCTGGCACATCCTCGAGACCGTGGGCAACGAAGTGCGCTCCGCCATCCCGCTCGGCGCCGTGCTGACCCTGCCGGCTACCGGTTCCGAGATGAACATGGGCGCCGTGGTGACCCGTCGCAGCAGCGGCGACAAGGTGCACTTCTTCTCACCGTTCGTGATGCCGCGCTTCGCCGTGCTCGATCCGGTGCTGACCTACACCCTGCCGGCCCGTCAGGTGGCCAACGGGGTGGTGGATGCCTTCATCCACATCCTGGAGCAGTACCTCACCTATCCGGTCAACGCCAAGGTGCAGGACCGCTTCGCCGAAGGCTTGCTGCTGACCCTGCTGGAAGAGGGCCCCAAGGCGCTGGTGGAACCGGAAAACTACGAGGTGCGCGCCAACATCATGTGGAGCGCCACCCTGGCGCTGAATGGCCTGATCGGGGCCGGTGTACCGCAGGACTGGGCGACCCACATGCTGGGCCACGAGATCACCGCCCTGCACGGCCTCGACCACGCCCAGACCCTGGCAGTGGTGCTGCCGGCCCTGCTGCAGGCCAAGCGCCAGCAGAAACACGCCAAGCTGCTGCAATACGCCGAGCGAGTGTGGGATCTGCGCAGCGGCAGCGAAGCGGAGCGCATCGACGATGCCATCGCCGCGACCCGCGACTTCTTCGAGCGAATGGGGGTCAAGACCCGGCTGCGGGATTACGGCGTGGCGGACGCAGGAATTGATACCATGCTCGGCAAGCTGGCGGAACACGGCATGACCGCCATCGGCGAGCACGGCGATATCGACCTGGTGCAGAGCCAGCATATTTATGAGGCGGCCTGGTAAACGGGGCGCACTGGCCCGTCACCATCGAAACGATTAAATAGCAGGGGCCGGATCCGCTCATTTGGCGGGTAGCCGGCCCCTTGTCTGTTACAAAACAGTTACTTTTTTCGTTTTCGGCCCGATATCTGTGATCCGTGCGGATTTCGTAAGAACAAAAAGCGCTAAGATAGAGGGCCGGTAAAACATTTTTTTTGACTGGTTGGATCACTTTTTCCAGCGCTTTTTACTGGTATAAGTCGCTAATTTGGTTTGTTTTTTTAAATCATGGTCCGGGACGGGCTGAATTCTGTACGCGCCCCGCCGGGACTGCGGTTGTAATAAAACTCCAAAATTTGATACTAATCACCTTCGCGCCTGAAAAGCGGGGGCCTGGCCATGACAGGAGGTTGAGGTAAAGCCTACTGATTTTCATAACAAAGGGCCCGTGACCTGCACTTTGGTCATGTCTTGTTTCGCCAGAAATGCGACACTGGGCAGCGATTGTTTATTAACCATCAGGGAATAGTCATGCAGATTGGAATACCGAGAGAGAGTCTCGCCGGTGAGACCCGGGTCGCAGCGACCCCGGCCACCGTTGAGCAGCTGAAAAAGCTCGGCTTCGAGGTCGCCATCGAGGCAGGTGCCGGCCTGCTGGCCAGCTTCGATGATGCCGCCTTCGAGGCTGCCGGTGCCAACGTGGTGCCGAGCGTCTGGCAAGCCGACCTCATCTTCAAGGTCAATGCGCCGACCGATGCCGAGATCGCACAAATTAAAGATGGTGCCACCCTGGTGAGCTTCATCTGGCCTGCCCAGAACCCTGAGCTGGTCAAGAAGCTGTCCGCGCGCAACATCAATGTGATGGCGATGGACATGGTGCCGCGGATTTCCCGTGCCCAGTCCCTCGATGCCCTCTCCTCCATGGCCAACATCGGTGGCTATCGCGCCGTGGTGGAAGCCGCGCACCAGTTTGGTCGCTTCTTCACCGGCCAAATCACCGCAGCCGGCAAGGTGCCGCCCGCCAAGGTACTGGTGATCGGTGCCGGCGTAGCCGGTCTGGCCGCCATCGGTACTGCCGGTTCCCTCGGTGCCATCGTGCGTGCGTTCGATACCCGTCTGGAAGTGGCCGAGCAGATCGAGTCCATGGGTGGCGAGTTCCTCAAGCTGGACTTCGGTGGCGAGGATGGTTCCTCCTCCGACGGTTACGCCAAGGTGATGAGCGAGGAGTTCATCGCGGCCGAGATGGCGCTGTTTGCCCAGCAAGCCAAGGAAGTGGACATCATCATCACCACCGCCCTGATCCCGGGCAAGCCGGCACCCAAGCTGATCACCAAAGAGATGGTGGACAGCATGAAGCCGGGCTCGGTGATCGTGGACATGGCTGCCCAGGCTGGCGGCAACTGCGAATACACTGTGCCGGGTGAACTGCATGTCACCGGCAACGGCGTCAAGGTGATCGGTTACACCGATCTGCCGGGCCGTCTGCCTGCCCAATCCTCCCAGCTCTACGGTACCAACCTGGTCAACCTGATGAAGCTGATGTGCAAGGAGAAGGACGGCAACGTTGCCATCAACTTCGAAGACGTGGTGCAGCGCAACATGACGGTGATCCAGGCCGGTGAAGTGTCCTTCCCGCCGCCCGCCATCTCGGTCTCTGCCGCCCCGCAAAAACCGGCTGCCGCCAAACCGGCCGCCAAGAAGGAAGCGGCCAAGCCCTCCAACAAGAAGTTCGTGTTCGGTGCCCTCGGCATCGCCGCCTTCGGTTGGGTTGCTGCCGTGGCGCCTGCGGCGTTCCTCTCCCACTTCACCGTATTCATCCTGGCCTGCGTGGTCGGTTACTACGTGGTGTGGAACGTCTCTCACGCCCTGCACACGCCGCTGATGTCGGTCACCAATGCCATCTCCGGCATTATCGTGGTCGGTGCCCTGCTGCAGATTGGGCAAGGGTCGACCCTGGTCACCGCATTGGCCTTCGTCGCCGTGCTGATTGCCAGTATCAACATCTTCGGTGGCTTCACCGTCACTCAGCGCATGCTGAAGATGTTCCGTAAGGATTAAGGGGGTTTAACGTGTCTCAAGGACTGGTAACAGCATCCTATATCGTTGCCGCCGTGCTCTTCATCCTCAGTCTCGCGGGACTGTCGAAGCAAGAGACGGCCAAGCATGGCAACCTGTTCGGTATCGCGGGGATGGCCATCGCCCTGCTCGCGACCGTGTTCAACCCGGAAACCAGTGGCGTGCACTGGATCATTCTGGCCATGGTGATCGGCGGTGCCATCGGCGTGCGTCTGGCGCTCAAGGTCGAGATGACCGAGATGCCCGAGCTGGTGGCCGTGCTGCACAGCTTCGTGGGTATGGCGGCCGTGCTGGTGGGCTTCAACAGCTTCATCGATCTGCACCCCTCTGCGCCTGCCGAAGTGGTGGTGTCCGTCGGTTCCAACCTGGATGCCACCCTGGCAGCCGCCCGTGCGGCGTTCGAGCAGGCGGCAAGCATAGCCCAGGTCGAGCACCTCTCCGGCGCCATGCTGAACATCCACCTGGTCGAGATCTTCCTCGGCGTCTTCATCGGTGCTGTGACCTTCACCGGTTCCGTGGTGGCGTTTGGCAAGCTGCGTGGCCTCATCTCCTCCAAGCCGCTGATGCTGCCGCACCGCCACAAGCTGAACCTGCTGGCCGTGGTCGCCTCGCTGGCGCTGATGGTCTACTTCGTCAACGCGGGCGGTTCTACCTTCGCCCTGCTGGTAATGACCCTGATCGCCTTCGCCTTCGGCTGGCACCTGGTGGCCTCCATCGGTGGCGCCGACATGCCGGTGGTGGTCTCCATGCTGAACTCCTACTCCGGTTGGGCGGCGGCGGCGGCGGGCTTCATGCTCTCCAATGACCTGCTGATCGTGGTGGGTGCGCTGGTGGGTTCCTCCGGTGCGATCCTCTCTTACATCATGTGCAAGGCGATGAACCGCTCCTTCATCTCGGTGATCGCCGGTGGCTTCGGCTCCGACGGCGTGGCCTCCACGGCCGACCAGGAGATGGGCGAATACCGCGAAACCAGCGCTGAAGATGTGGCTGACCTGCTGAAGAACTCCAGCTCCGTCATCATCACCCCGGGCTACGGCATGGCGGTGGCGCAGGCCCAGTACCCGGTGGCTGAAATCACCCAGAAGCTGCGTGATCGCGGCGTCAAGGTGCGCTTCGGTATCCACCCGGTTGCCGGTCGTCTGCCAGGCCACATGAACGTGCTGCTGGCGGAAGCGAAAGTCCCGTATGACATCGTGCTGGAAATGGACGAGATCAACGAAGACTTCAGCGATACCGACACCGTATTGGTGATCGGTGCCAACGACACCGTCAACCCGGCCGCCATGGAAGATCCGGGCAGCCCCATCGCCGGCATGCCGGTGCTGGAAGTGTGGAAGGCGCAGAACGTCATCGGCTTCAAGCGCTCCATGAACACTGGTTACGCCGGTGTCCAGAACCCGCTGTTCTTCAAGGAGAACACACAGATGCTGTTTGGCGATGCCAAGGCCAGTGTCGAGGCTATCCTGAAAGCGCTGTAAGCGCCGGAGAGGACAGCAAAAAGGAGGCTTCGGCCTCCTTTTTTATTACTCACTTTTTGGTATATCCTCAGCCAATACACAGAGGAGATCACTGCATGGTGTGGCGTAAAGGATGGATCCTGCTTTGCCTCTGGTGGGGGTGGGCGGCACAGGCAAGCGAGCCACCAACCCTGACCCTGCTGACCGAGCTGTGGCCGCCCTATGTGATGCGGCTCGATGACGGCAGCCTGGGCGGTGCCGATCTGGAGCTGGCCCGCACCGTGCTCAAGCGGATGGGTTACCGGACCACGGTCAAGGTACTGCCCTGGAAGCGGGTGCTGCAGGAGGCCAGGTTCCAGCGCGGCGATGCCATCGTCGATGCCTTCTTCGAAGAGCGCCGGCTGGAGTGGTTGCACTATCCTGATGAACCCCTCTCCCAAAGCGGGGAGGTGCTCTTCTTCCCGTTCGCCAGGCCCGTCGACTTCCAGGGGCTGGCCAGCCTCAAGGGGCTGCGTATCGGTACCCAGGCCGACTACGCCTATGGCGAGGAGTTCCTCACCTCGTCCCTGTTTACCCGGGTGGCCATGACCGGAGAGAGCAACATGATCAAGCAGTTGCACCTGATGATGGCGGGACGGCTCGATGCCGTCGTGATGAACCAGATGGTGGGCCGTTACCTGCTCAAGGGGCAGGGGCTGCAGGAGCAGGTCGGCCACAGCGAAAAATTGGTGAGTGAGAGCAACCGCAATTTCCTCGCCTTCACTCACAGGCCCGGCAATGAACGGCTGGCCTATCAGTTCTCCCTCGCCCTCAAGGCGTTCAAACAGACCCCCGAATATCAGTCCCTGCTGACCCGTTACGGGCTCTGACTTTCCCCGCTGCCGGCTGAACCAGGTCGGCAGCGACCTGTCGTGCGCTTGTTCACATTTTGTGGCACTTCACCGCCAGTTGGGCATAATGCCTGCGCAAAAAGCGAAGCGGCTCAAATTTATTTGAGTCCCATTGCTTTAGAGTTACCAAAAGTTGATCGAATGGCCCAGCGACTCAGACGGCCCCGATCATCGGCTCGGCCCTCGACCGCTGCAGCCGACCCGGCATCTCCCGCCATACTGGTTATATGCCGCTCCGCCACTGCGCGGTGGACAGCACAATGACAAGCCCGCATCGGGCACCGTGAACATGAGACACATCGCAATGAAAGCACAATGGACCGACTTTATTACCCTGCTCAAGCGTGAAGTGGTGCCGGCCCTTGGCTGCACCGAACCCATGTCGGTGGCGCTGGCGGCGGCCAACTGCCGCAAGCTGCTGGGGCAGGTGCCGACCCGCGTCAGCGTCTGGGTCAGCGGCAACCTGTTCAAGAACGGCATGGGGGTCGGCGTGCCGGGTACCGGCATGATAGGTCTGCCGGTGGCGGCCGCCGTCGGCATCACCGGTGGTAACCCGGATGCCGGGCTGGAGGTGCTCAAGGCCCTGACCCCGGCCCAGGTGGAAGAGGCCAAAAGCTTGTTGCCCGCCATCAAGGTGGATGTGAAGGACGTGCCGGACGTGCTCTACGCCGAGGTGCTGGCACAGGTGGAGGGGCACAGCGCCCGGGTGGTGATCTGTACCGATCATACCCGCATCATCCTGATGGAGCGTGACGGCGAGGTGCTGATGGCGCAAGACAGCGCCCCCGGCGTGCAGATCCAGGCCGCCCCTTCCAGCAAACCAGCCATGACCCTGCGCGAGATTGTCGAGTTCGCCCTGCAGGTACCGCTGGCGGAGATCGACTTTATCCGCGAGGCCGCCACCATGAACCAGGCGCTGGCAGATGAAGGGTTGCAGGGCTATGGCCTGCGCATCGGCAAGATCCTCACCGAGCAGGTGGAGCGCAAGCTGCTCTCCGATGATCTGATGACCCTGGCCATGCGTTTGTCGTCTGCCGCCTCCGATGCGCGCATGGATGGCGCCATGCTGCCCGCCATGTCCAATTCGGGCTCGGGCAACCAGGGCATTGCCGCTACCATGCCGGTGGTGGCGGCCGCCCGCTTCCTCCAGGCGAGCGACGAGCAGCTGACCCGGGCGCTGGTGATGAGCCACTTGGTGGCCATCTACATCAAGACTTACCAGAACAAGCTGTCGGCCCTTTGTGCCGCCAGCACCGCCGCCATGGGGGCGGGGGCCGCCATCACCTGGCTGCTGGGCGGCCAGTTCGAGCAAATTAGTCACTGCATCAACAACATGATCGGCGACGTTTCCGGTATCATCTGCGACGGCGCGGGCAGCGCCTGTTCCATGAAGGTCTCTACCTCCACCTCGGCGGCGGTCAAATCGTCGCTGATGGCCATCAACAACCTGCACGTGCCCCAGAGCGAAGGCATCGTCTCCGACGACGTGGATCAGACCATCGCCAACCTGGGTCGCCTCTCCAAACAGGGGATGCTGGATACCGATATCGAGATCATCAACATCATGCGGGCCAAGCAACAAGGCAAGGCCGAGTGATGCAAGAGGGTGGCGCAGGCCACCCTCCGTTTTTCTGCCTGTTGACGCCACCCCGGCCACACCGGGGGGCGGGCCGCCACGATGCGGCACGTTTCAGGGGAGAGTGCGCACTGGGCACTCGCCCGTACACCTCGGGCCCGGCCCGATTATTTGGGGAATATCGTCATGACTCTTAGCGTTATAGGTAATCTGGCCATCCTGGTCATGTTGCTGCTGTTTCTCTATCGGTTGCAGCAAACCCACGTCAGCTTCACCCGCCGGGTCTTCTCGGGGCTGGGGCTGGGCATCCTGTTTGGCGCCGCCCTGCAGCTGCTCTACGGCGCCGGTTCCGACGTGCTGGTACAGACCGGCGACTACCTGGATATCGTCGGCAGCGGCTACGTGAAGCTGCTGCAGATGATCATCACGCCGCTCATCATGGTCTCCATCATCGGGGCCATCCTCAAGCTCAACGGCGGCACCGCACTCGGCAAGATCAGCGCCATGACCATAGGCGTGCTGATCTTCACCACCATGATTGCCGCCGGGGCGGGCATCCTGATGTCCAACCTGTTCGGCCTGACTGCCGAGGGGCTCACCGCTGGCGCTGCCGAGACCGCCCGTGGCGCGGCCCTGCAGACCACCCTCGGCAGTGTCGAGAGCATGTCCTTTGCCAAGATGGTGCTGGAGTTCATCCCGGCCAACCCCTTCCTCGACATGACGGGCGCGCGCAAGACCTCCACCATCGCCGTGGTGATCTTCTCCATCTTCATTGGTTTGTCAGCCACTGGTATCGCCCGCAAGAAGCCGGAGATCTTCGCGAGCTTCGGTCACTTCATGCAGGTCGCCCACGTCATCGTGATGCGGATGGTGACCCTGGTGCTGCGCCTCACCCCCTACGGTGTGCTGGCGCTGATGACCAAGGTGGTGTCCGGCTCCAACTACGCCGACATCATCAACCTGCTCAACTTCGTGCTGGCCTCCTACGGCGCCATCGCCATCATGTTCGCCGTGCACCTGCTGCTGGTGGCGCTGGTGGGCATCAACCCGGCCCGCTTCCTCAAGAAGATCATGCCGGTGCTGGCCTTTGCCTTCACCTCCCGCACCAGTGCGGGTTCGATCCCGATGAACGTGCAGACTCAGACCAAGGCGCTCGGCATTCCTGAGGGGATCGCCAACTTCGCCGCCTCGTTCGGTTCGACCATCGGCCAGAACGGCTGCGCCGGCATCTATCCGGCCATGCTGGCGGTGATGATTGCGCCGACTGTCGGGGTCAACCCGATGGATCCGGGCTTCATCATGACCCTGATTGCCATCATCACCGTCAGCTCCTTCGGGGTAGCCGGCATTGGCGGCGGTGCCACCTTCGCCGCCTTGATCGTGCTTTCCGCGCTGGACTTCCCGGTGGCGCTGGCCGGTCTGCTGATCTCCATCGAGCCGCTGATCGACATGGGTCGTACTGCGCTGAACGTCTCCGGCTCCATCACCGCCGGTACCGTCACCAGTCGTCTGCTGGGGGAGACCGACATGGCGGTGTTCAACAGCGAGCACGAGGTGTGTCTGGACGGCGAAGAGTCCACCATCTGATCCGTCTGTCCGGGGGAGCCGATCCTGCCCCGGCGAGCAAACAAGAGAGAGCGGGGAGGGTATGCCCTCCCCGTTGCCTGGAAAGGAGCGAGTATGAGAATCGTGATCATCGGTGGCGAAGCCGCCGGCATGAGTGCGGCCGCCAAGGCGCGCCGGCTGGCCAAAGAGGCCGAGATAGTGGTGTATGAGGCGTCCGAGGTGATCTCCTTCGGCGCCTGTGGTCTGCCCTATTTCGTTGGCGACGAGTTTCAGGAGCCCGGCTACATGGCCGAGTTCACCCCGGAGCAGTTCGCGGCCAAGGGGATCGAGGTCAAGACCGGCCACCGGGTGCTGGGCCTGGATGCCGCCGCGCAGACGCTGACAGTGGAGCACAAGGGTGACACCTTCACCGATCGCTACGATCGGCTGATGATCGCCACCGGCGCCCGCGAAGTAATGCCCCCCATCCCCGGCCTGCAGCAGGAAGGGGTATTCGGTCTGCGCCGGATGGCCGACGGGTTGGCCCTCAAGGCCGCCGTGCAGGACAAGGCCAACAGCCGTGCCCTGGTGATCGGCTCCGGCTTTATCGGGCTGGAGGTGGTGGAGGCACTGGTGCATCAGGGTAAAGAAGTGCGTCTGATCGAGCTGGCGGAGCGGGTCATCCCCGATGCGTTTGATGGCGAGATCACCCAGCACATCGAGACCGAACTGCGCGAACAGGGGGTCTCCCTTCATCTCGGCGAGCGAGTTGAAGCGCTGCTGGGGGAGGGCCGGGTGACCGGCGTGCGCACCAGCCATGGCGAGTACGAGGCCGACATAGTGGTGGTCTGCACCGGGGTCAAACCCAATACCGAGTTCCTGGCCGATAGCGGCATCGAGCGGCTCGGCAACGGTGCCATCAAGGTGGATCGGCAGGGACGCAGCTCGCTGGCCAACGTTTGGTCGGCTGGTGACTGTGCCAGCGTCTGGCACAGTGTGAAGCAGCAGCAGGTCTATGTGCCGCTCGCCACCATCGCCAACAAGCTGGGGCGCATGGTGGGTGAGAACCTGGCCGGTGCCGAGCAGGAGTTCCCGGGCACTCTGGGTTCTGCCGCGCTCAAGGTGCTGGGGCTGGAGGCGGGCCGTACCGGCCTCTCCGAGCAGGAAGCCAAGGCGATGGGCATCGACTATCGCACCGTGGTGATCAAGGACAAGTGCCACACCAACTACTGCCCGGGCCAGTCCGACATTCACGTCAAGCTGGTCTATGAGGCAGGCAGCAAGCGGCTGCTGGGGGGCCAGATCCTCGGTCGCAAGGGGGCGGTACACCGCATCGACGCGCTGGCGGTCGCCATCACCATGGGGGTGACCACCGAGCAGCTCGGCATGCTGGACTTTGCCTATGCGCCGCCCTTCTCCCGCACCTGGGATGTGCTCAACGTGGCGGGCAACGTCGCCAAGTAACGCACGGCATGACGGCGTGGCTGATGTGCGCCGTCTCTCCCCATGCCGCCGGCACGGGGGGAAGGGGCTGATGGTCATGCCGTCCATGAAAAGCGCCCATAAAAAAACCGGAGCCAGTGGCTCCGGTTTTTCATTGCGTTGCTGCGAGTCAGCCGCGGCCGAGACGATTGTCCGGGTAGTTCTTGGCCAGCACTTCGCGGGCATGCTGGGCCAGGGTCGGCATCTTCAGGCTGTCGTAGGAGTTGATCATGATCTCCAGCGCCTTCTCGGTTTCGGCCGTGTCGGGATAGGTCTCGACGATCAGCTTGGCGCGGTTGGCGGCGGCGATCAGCGCATCACGCTTCACGTAGTACTCGGCCACGCTCAGGTCGTAACGGGCAAGCCGGTTCTTCAGACCGATCATGCGGGCACGGGCATCGGCGGCATAGACGCTGTTGGGATAGTTCTGCAACAGGGTCTTGAAGTCCTGAAAGGCCTGACGGGCATAGGAGGGGTCTTTGTCGTCCCGATTGATGCCCAGGAAGTCCTGGAAGAAGTTGTAATCGCCGGCCATGTTGGTCAGACCGCGCATGTAGAATACGTAGTCGATATTTTTATGCGCCGGATTGAGGCGGATAAAACGGTCGATATTGGCGATCGCCTGGGCAGTATCATCCTGCTTGTAGTAGGCGTAAATGAGGTCGAGCTGAACCTGGTTGGAGTAGGCGCCGAAAGGATAGCGCGAGTCCAAAGCTTCCAGTAACTCGATAGCATTCAGGTAGTTACCGGCATCCAGCTTGAGGCGTGCTTTCTGGTACAGGGTCTCCGGCGGTTCGTCCGGTACCTTGGGTTTGGTGCTGGAACAGCCTGTGATCAAGGTAGCGACCAAGGCGAGCGACATCAGCAGGTGAGACTTCTTTCCCATCAACAACATCCGGTCCATTTCCACGAAATTGGCAAAGTATCCGTTATGCTTGGCTAAAAGAAAAGCTAGAATACCCGGATTATTTCGAATTGATACCCCCCGCTCAAGAGACCATACATGAGCCAGCATATTGAACTGACAGGCGAATTCCAGGATCACCAATTCGGGCAGAGACTCGACCAGGCCCTGGCCGAATTGTTTCCAGACTACTCCCGCACCCGCATCAAGGAGTGGATTTTACAGGACAGAGTGACCCTGGATGGTCAGGTTGCCAATACCCCGCGCGAGAAAGTGCTGGCCGGGCAGAAGGTACATGTGGATGTCGAGCTGGCGGATGATACCCGTTGGGATGCCCAGAACATCGAGCTCAACATCGTCTATGAAGATGAACACATTCTGGTGATCGACAAGCCGGCCGGTCTGGTGGTTCACCCGGGTGCCGGCACGCCGGATGGCACCATTCTCAACGCCCTGTTGCACCGCTACCCCGCCATCGCCGAGGTGCCTCGCGCCGGTATCGTGCACCGTCTGGATAAAGACACCACGGGTCTGATGGTGGTCGCCAAGACCATTCCGGCCCAGACCCATCTGGTGGAAGCGCTGCAGGCGCGCCAGATTACCCGTGAGTACGAAGCCATCGCCATCGGTCACATGACCGCAGGTGGCACCGTCGATGCCCCCATCGGCCGTCACCCGACCCAGCGCACCCACATGGCCGTGGTGCCCAATGGGCGCGAGTCCGTCACCCACTACCGGGTGCACGAGAAGTTCCGTGGCCACACCCGTCTGCGACTGCGACTGGAAACCGGTCGTACCCACCAGATCCGCGTCCACATGGCCCACATCAAGCACCCGCTGGTGGGGGATCCCGCTTACGGTGGCCGTCTGCGTCTGCTGCGCAACGCCACCCCCGAGCTGACCGAGGCCCTGCGTGGCTTCCATCGTCAGGCACTGCACGCCACCATGCTGAAGCTGGCGCACCCCATCACGGGTGAAGTGATGGAATGGCACTCCCCCACGCCGCAGGACATGCTGGACCTGATGGAAGTGCTGCGTGCGGATACCCTGGCCAATCCGGACGATTTAGTCTGGAATTGATGAGCTGATGGCAGTGCTGCACACCAAGATCACCCTGGCCAATCCAGACGATTTAGTCTGGAATTGATGAGCTGATGGAAGTGCTGCATACCAAGATCACCCTGGCCAATCCAGACGATCTGGTCTGGAACTGATGAAGAGGGCGGCTCTGCGACGATTCCTGCCGTAACCCGCCCTGCATGACCTGATATGGGGCCCCTTGACTGGTTGCAGCCAAGGGGCCCCGTTTTATATGAAGAAAAGGAGCCACAGATGAAATGGATCGAACCCGACTGGCCGGCACCGGCCAAGGTCCGCGCCCTGTCGACCACCCGTGACGGCGGTATCAGCGAGGGGGTCTTTGCCGGCCTCAACCTGGGGGCCCACGTGGGGGACGTGCCGGCACGGGTCGAGGCCAACCGGACCCGGCTGCAGCAGGCAGCTGGGATCCCCGGCACTCTCAACTGGCTCAATCAGGTGCACGGCACCGCGGTGTATCCCGTCGGCCGCGATTATGACTGTGCACCGGATGCGGATGCCGCCTGTGCCCGTGAGGCGGGTCAGGCCTGCATCGTGATGACCGCCGACTGTCTGCCGGTGCTGTTCTGCAATCGGGCCGGCACCGTAGTGGCCGCCGCTCACGCCGGTTGGCGCGGGCTGCTGGGTGGCGTACTGGAGGCGAGCATCGCCGCCATGGGCTGCGAGCCGGACGAGATCCTGGCCTGGCTGGGTCCGGCCATCGGCCCCACTGCGTTTGAAGTGGGTGGCGAGGTGCGCGAGGCCTTTATGGCCGAGCAGGCCGAGGCGGCGGCTGCGTTCGTCCCTTCGTCCAGCGAAGGGAAATGGCTGGCGGATATCTATCAGCTGGCCTTGCTGCGCCTCGCTCGCGCCGGCGTCACCGCCGTATATGGCGGCGAATACTGCACCTTCAGCGACAGTGAGCAGTTCTACTCTTATCGTCGCAATGGCCAGACCGGTCGCATGGCCTCGATTATCTGGCTGGCTGAGTAAGTGTCTGGGGGCGTCCCCCCATACAGCGAGCAGTGCTACTGCCCATATCGTCGCAACGGCCAGACCGGTCGTATGGCTTCGATAATCTGGCTGGCGCCCTGACGACGCTCCCCGCCCTGCATCTGGCAAGGGCGGGGATCCTGCCTGCTTCCCGCTTTGCAGAAAAAATAACCAGCCCTGCCCCTTGAAATAGTCCGTACGGGCCTCATCTTTCATCTCAGAAAGTTATGTTGTTTGCCGCGCAAGCGGCGTCTGCCTGTTTGAAGGGGGAGTGCAATGCGCCTCGATCGCCTTACCAGCAAATTCCAGATTGCTATTTCCGATGCCCAGTCTTTGGCTCTGGGTCGTGACCACCAATTCATCGAACCCGTTCACCTGATGACCGCCCTGGTCAATCAGGATGGCGGCTCCATCCGTCCGTTGCTCACCCTGACCGGGATGGATATCAATGCCCTGCGCTCCCGCCTCGGCGAGGAGCTGGATCGCCTGCCGCGCGTCAGCGGCGTGGAAGGGGACGTGCAGCTCTCCAACGGCCTCGGCCGGCTGCTCAACGTCTGCGACAAGCTGGCTCAGCAGCGCAAGGATCAGTTCATCTCATCCGAGCTGTTCGTGCTGGCTGCCCTCGACGAGAAGGGCACGCTGGGCGAGCTGCTGCGCGCTCAGGGGCTGACCAAAGAGAAGCTCGAAGCGGCCATCGACAAGGTGCGTGGCGGCAAGAAGGTGGAAGATGCCAACGCCGAGGAGAATCGCCAGGCGCTGGAGAAATACACCATCGATCTGACCGAGCGGGCCGAGATCGGCAAACTCGACCCGGTGATCGGCCGCGATGACGAGATCCGCCGCACCATCCAGGTGCTGCAACGCCGTACCAAGAACAACCCGGTGCTGATCGGTGCCCCCGGCGTCGGCAAGACCGCCATCGTCGAAGGGCTGGCCCAGCGCATCATCAATGGCGAGGTGCCGGAGGGGCTCAAGAACAAGCGGGTGCTGTCGCTCGACATGGGGGCGCTGGTGGCCGGTGCCAAGTATCGTGGCGAGTTCGAGGAGCGGCTCAAGGCCGTGCTCAACGATCTGGCCAAGGAGGAGGGCAACGTCATCCTCTTCATCGACGAGCTGCACACCATGGTCGGCGCCGGCAAGGGTGAAGGTGCCATGGATGCGGGCAATATGCTGAAACCGGCGCTGGCCCGTGGCGACCTGCACTGCGTCGGTGCCACTACTCTGGATGAGTATCGCCAGTACATCGAGAAGGATGCCGCGCTGGAGCGCCGCTTCCAGAAGGTGCTGGTGGAGGAGCCGAGCGTGGAGGACACCATCGCCATCCTGCGCGGCCTGAAAGAGCGTTACGAACTGCACCACCACGTGCAGATCACCGACCCTGCCATCGTGGCGGCGGCCCAGCTGTCGCACCGCTATATCGCGGATCGCCAGCTGCCGGACAAGGCCATCGACCTCATCGACGAGGCGGCGGCCAGCATCCGGCTGCAGATCGACTCCAAGCCCGAGTCCCTCGACCGGCTCGAGCGGCGCATCATCCAGCTCAAGCTGGAGCAGCAGGCGCTGATGAAGGAGGACGATGACGCCAGCCGCAAACGGCTTGAGCTGATCAATCAGGAAATCAGCGAAAAAGATCGCGAATACAACGAGCTGGATGAGGTGTGGAAGGCCGAGAAGGCCGCGCTTGCCGGCACCCAGCACATCAAGGCGGCCCTCGAGCAGGCCCGTCAGGATCTCGATGTGGCGCGCCGCGCAGGCGACCTGGGTCGCATGTCCGAGCTGCAGTACGGCCGCATTCCTGAGCTGGAGAAACAGCTGGATCTCGCCACCCAGGCCGAGATGCAGGAGACCAGCCTGCTGCGCAACCGGGTCACCGACGTGGAGATAGCCGACGTCTTGGCCCGCTGGACCGGTATTCCGGTGGCTCGCATGCTGGAAGGGGAACGCGACAAGCTGCTGCGGATGGAAGATCAGCTGCACAGCCGGGTGATCGGCCAGGAAGAGGCGGTCGAGGCGGTTTCCAACGCCATTCGCCGCTCCCGTGCCGGGCTGTCCGATCCGAACCGCCCCATCGGCTCCTTCCTGTTCCTGGGGCCCACCGGGGTGGGCAAGACCGAGCTGTGCAAGGCGCTGGCCGAGTTCCTGTTCGATACCCAGGACGCCATGGTGCGGATCGACATGTCGGAGTTCATGGAGAAACACAGCGTGGCCCGTCTGGTGGGGGCGCCTCCGGGCTACGTGGGTTACGAGGAGGGCGGTTATCTGACCGAGGCGGTACGCCGTCGCCCCTACTCGGTGATCCTGCTGGATGAAGTGGAGAAGGCACACCCGGATGTGTTCAACATCCTGCTGCAGGTGCTGGACGATGGCCGCCTGACCGATGGTCAGGGCCGTACCGTCGATTTTCGCAACTCGGTGGTGATCATGACCTCCAACCTGGGGTCGGATCTCATTCAGGAGCACCACTCCGAGAAGGATTACGACGAGATGAAGGGCATGCTGATGGAGGTGCTGACCCGCAGCTTCCGGCCGGAGTTCATCAACCGGATCGACGAGACCGTGGTGTTCCACCCGCTCGGCGAGGAGCACATCAAGTCCATCGCCCGCATCCAGCTCAAGAGCCTGATGGGCCGACTCGAGGCCCAGGGTTACGAGGTGGAGGTGAGCGAGGCGCTGCTCGAGAAGCTGGTGCACGCCGGGTTCGATCCCGTCTACGGGGCGCGTCCCCTCAAGCGGGCGATCCAGCACAAGGTGGAGAACCCGCTGGCGCAGGCGCTGCTCTCCGGTCGCATCGTGCCGGGCAAAAAGCTGGTGCTGGGGGCCGACAGCAATGGCCTCACCATGACCCAGTAATGGGATTGTCGATGAAAAACGCAGGCCTCGTGCCTGCGTTTTGTTTTCTGAGGGATTGAGATGCTGAAGTTTTCCGTGCTGGTGGATGACGACGTTCATCTGCCTGGCTGTCTGCCCGAGCGAGGGTTGGCGCTGCTGCTGGAGTGTGACGGCCTCAGGGTGCTGTTCGACAGCGGCCGTGGCCGGGCGCTGTGCCACAACGCCGCCGTGATGGGGATCGATCTCGCCTCTCTCACCCATGTGGTGCTCTCTCACGGTCATTACGACCATGTGGGCGGGGTCGGCTCGCTGCCCGCCTATCCAAGACCCATCCCGCTCATCGCCTGTCCGGACGTGTTCTGCGAGCGGGGCTACTTCCTGTCGCTGCCCTTCTGGCGGCGCAACCTCTATCGCCTGTCGGGGGCGCTGGCTCGGGAGTCGCTGCCGGCCAGAGGCTTACTTCCCCACTGCTCGTCCGAGCCGGTGTGGCTCTCGGATCATCTGGTGTTCCTTGGCAGCATTGTGCGGCGCGACCGGGCAGCGCCTTCGCTGCTCGGCTACATAGTGCGGGGTGGGCGGGTGGAGAAAGACCTCATCAGCGACGACTCGGCGCTAGCTTATAAGAGCTCCAAGGGCCTTATCGTCTTTGTCGGCTGCGGTCACGCCGGGGTCGAGAACATCGTCGAGCGGGCCAAGGAGGTGTGTGGTGACGAGCGGATCCACGCCGTCATCGGCGGTCTGCACCTGAAGTTTTCCGGTTCGCAGCGGGCGGCGGCGCTTGGCGCCTATCTGCAGGAGGAGGCGGTGGAGAAGCTGTTTGCCTGCCACTGCACCGGCGGCAGAAAGGCGGGGTTGCCACGCCAGCGCCAGATTGGGGCGGGTTTTGAGCACAGTTTTTCGGCGTAAAAAAAACGGCAATCCGAAGATTGCCGGGAGGAATGTAGTGAAGCGACCTGACGTGGGTTGAGCGGGTCGCAGGGGCAAGCCCCCGATTGCGAAGCGCGGCCACTGCTGGCCTCGCCTCTTACAGCCTGCCGGGGATGCGCTCGCTCAACCCCGACGGCCACCTGCCTGTTGCCATGCCCGCGCGATGATGCCGGCATGGCCTTCATTCGTTACAGCATGCCTTGTACGGCGGCTTTCATCTCGGCCGGCCAGACGCCGACCTGGACCTGGCCGATGTGCTCTTTTTGCAGCAACAGCATGGCCAGACGGGATTGGCCGATGCCGCCGCCGATGGTTTGCGGCATCCGAGCGGCCAGCAGATCCTGGTGCCAGTCGTACTGCAGGCGATCCTCGTCGCCGGTGATGGCCAGCTGGCGGCGCAGCGCCTCGGCGTCGACCCGGATCCCCATGGAGGAGATCTCGAAGCTGTCCTGCAGCACCGGGTTCCACACCAGGATGTCACCGTTCAGACCGGCCAGCCCCAGCTCGCTGTGGCTGCTCCAGTCGTCGTAGTCCGGGGCACGCACGTCGTGGCGCTCGCCGTGGGAGAGGGCACCGCCGATGCCGATCAGGAACACGGCACCCAGCTCCTTGGCGATGGCGCGCTCGCGCCCCTTGGCATCGAGGTCCGGGTAGCGGGTCAGCAGCTCTTCGCTGTGCAGAAACTGGATCTCGGCCGGCAGGAAGGGAGTCAGCTCGTGCTCGGCACAGACCGCGCGCTCGGTGGCCTTGATGGCAGCCCAGATACCGCGCACGGTTTCCTGCAGGTAGGCCAGATCGCGGCGCTCGCTCGGCATCACCTTCTCCCAGTCCCACTGATCCACGTAGACGGAGTGGATGGGGGTGAGGCGATCCTCGTCCGGACGCAGCGCCTTCATGTGGGTGTAGATGCCTTCGCCCGGGCCGAAACCGAAGCGACCCAGGGTCTGGCGCTTCCATTTGGCCAGTGAATGCACCACTTCATAGCTGTGCTCAGGAAGGGTCTTCACCTTGACCTGCACCGCATTCTCGTGGCCAGAGAGGTTGTCTTGAGTGCCATCGCCGACCCGGCTCAGGATGGGGGCTTGCACCTCCATCAGACCCAGTTGCTGGGCGAGTTGGCGGGAGAACATCTCTTTGACGAAGCTGATCTGTTGCTGGCTGCGAATGTAGTGCTGTTTCATGCTGAATACCTGTCTTGAACCCGTTGGATGTGAGGATTCTTCAACAGATTGCCAACTAAATTCAATATTCAATAATGGAAATAGGCTTTGTGTATTTTTTTCTTCAAAATATACCGATGATTAATGATGAATCATCAAAGGGAGTGCAAAAAAGTGCCGGAAAATTATCGGATCGATAATCTCGATCAGGCCATCCTCACCGCCCTGATGGAGAATGCGCGCATTCCCTATGCCGAGCTTGCCAAACAACTGCTGGTCAGCCCGGGCACTATTCATGTGCGGGTGGAGAAGATGAAGCAGGCGGGCATCATCGAGGGAACGCGGGTGCAGGTGAACCCCAAGAAGCTGGGCTACGACGTCTGCTGCTTCATCGGCATCAATCTGAAGAGCGCCAAGGATTACCCCTCGGCGCTGGCCAAGCTGCAGGCGCTGGACGAGGTGGTGGAGGCCTACTACACCACGGGCCACTACAGCATCTTCATGAAGGTGATGACCCGCTCCATCGACGAGTTGCAGACGGTGCTGATCCACAAGATCCAGACCATCGACGAGATCCAGTCCACCGAGACGTTAATCTCGCTGCAAAACCCGATCTTGCGGGATGTGAAGCCTTAAGGACTGAGGGACGCAGGAGATCCATGTCACAGGCGAAACCCTGATCTCACTGCATAGCCGATCTTGCGAGACGTGCAGCCCTGACGGTCGGGATCAGGGCTCGATATAGGGGATGCCGTACTGGTCGTAGATGGCCTTGAGCCGGCCGTCGCGCTTCATGCGCAGCAGCTCGGCGTCGTAGGCCGCCATCAGGGCCGGGGTGGTGGCATCGGCCCTGGCCTTGGTCCAGACGGTGTAGTAAGGGCTGGCCTTGAGCGGCTTGGGCAGGTAATCGAGCTTGCCCTCCAGCCCCTCCTCCTTGATCTGGGCGAAGGCGGTGACCAGCGGCATGGGCACCACGTCGATGCGCCCGGCGATCAGCTTGCGCAGTTGCAGCTGGTTGATGGGGATCTCCTGGAAGTGATAGGCCGGGTCGGCGAGGGCGGCGGTTAGCTCCGGGGTATAGGAGAAATCCTTGGTGATGCCGATGCGCCAGGGTTTGAGGTCCGCCAGCGTGTCGTAGCGGATCTTCAGCAGATCGGCCTTGCGCACGAAGAAGTGCCAGCTGTGGCGCAGGTGGGCCTGCTGGGGGTAGAGCAGATAGCGCTCCCGCTCCGGCTTGTAGGAGTGGGTCATCACCAGGTCGTAGACCCCGGTTTCGGCGTTGCGGGTCAGCCGGGCGCCGGAGTCGGTCAGCTCGATGCGGATGGGAATGCGCAGCTTGCCGAAGATGGTGCTGACCACGTCCACGTCCAGACCATGGGGAACGCCCTGCGCATCCAGAAACTTCAGCGGCGGCTCCAGGGTGCCGCCGATGATCAACTCTTTGGCCTGCAGCCAGAGGGGGAACAACAGCCAGAGCAGAATGAATCTTCGCAAACCACATCTCCTGCACGGAATAGGGAATCGCTCGCGGGCATAATTCAAGTATATTGGCCCCTACCTGCAACAGAGGCGACCGCCGATGGCAAACCCTGAAATTGAAAGCGAGCTGGACGGCATCGACAGAGTGTCGGTCTGCCTCTATCGCCTTGGCTTGAGTCTGGCAGCCTTGCTGCTGCTGTGTCGAGGGGCAAGCCTGCTGCTCGGACAGGATTTTTTGGCGCCGGCGAGCTGGCTGGTGACGCTGGCTGTGGCCAGCGGGGTATGCGGGTTATGCCTGCATGTTTATGACAAGCGCATTCGCTTTGTGCTGCAGGGAATGGGCTGGGGCGCCCTGCTGCTCAGTGCGAGCGGTGCGCCGGATGTGCTGGTGCTGGGGGCGGCGTTGGCCACGCTGGCGGGGCTGGCCTTCAAGGAGCAGTTCTGCTTCGCCATTCCGGGGATCAGGGCGGTCCCCTTGCTGCTGCCCCTGTTGTGGCTGCTGGAGCTGGCCGGCATCGGCTGGGCCGCCGCCCTGGTGGCGCTGGTGTGCGGGTTGCTGCTCTGCCTGCTCTCCCTGGCCAAGTGGCGCATGCCACTGCACTTCGATATCGGCGACAAGGGGCGCTACCAGATCTAGGTGGGCAGGCAGGCTTTCATCTGGGCGTTGAGGGCCTGCATGACCTGCCGGCGGCTGATGATGCCGACAACCCGGTTCCCCTCCAGCACCGGATAGACCTTGGGTCTGGCCTCGGTCATCTGGCGGGCCAGATCCAGTATGCTGTCATCCGGGCTGACCGAAAGAGGTGTCCGGCTCATCAGATCCTCGACCCGGGTGCGGGTATCGCAGTGATAGCTGCCGGTGAGCAGGCTCGGGATACAATCCTGCTCGGAGAGAAAACCGATCAGCCGCTGCTGCGGATCCAGCACCGGCAGGCCGCTGAGACCTGAGTCATGCAGCCGGTCCAGCGCCTCGGCCAAGCCGAGCTGCGGGGTGAGGGAGTGGGTCGAACGGCTCATGTGATCGCGGATCTGTAACATGGAAGTGGCTCCGTAAGGTGGCAATGGCGCCACTATGCCCGTCGGGTGGCGGCCACGGCCAATGGCTTGTGCCGTGGGGATCGATAGGTATCCCCCGGCCGGACAATCAAGGAGAGGGTATGCGTGCATTGGTGACGGGGTGTGGCCGCCGGCTTGGTTTCTATCTGTGCGAACAGCTGGTGGCGGCGGGTTGGCAGGTGACGGGCAGCTATCGCAGCGAACGACCCGAGCTGGCGCGGCTGCGAGCGATCGGGGTCGAACTGGTGCAGGCGGATTTTTCTCGCGAGGAGGAGGTCGGCAAGCTGATCGAGGCGCTGGCCGTTCATCAGGATCTGGCGCTGGTGATCCACAACGCCTCGGCGTTTGAGCCGCAGGCGGCGGATCCGGCGGCGCAACTGGCCCAGTTTGATCTGTTCTACCGGGTGCACATGGCGGCCCCCTTCCAGCTCAACCGGGCGTTGGCGTCCCAGCTGGCGCGCAACGCCAATGCCGGCATCATCCACATCACCGACATCTATATCCACGCGCCGGCGCCCCAGTTTGCCAGCTATGTGGCCACCAAGGCGGGGGCTCACTCGCTGGCCATGAGCTTTGCCCGCGAGCTGGCGCCGGCCGTTCGGGTCAACACCATAGAGCCGGGCCCCATCCTGTTTCTCGACGAGCATGGCGATGCGTGGCGCCAGCAGGTGCTGGCGAAGACGCCGCTGGCGCGGGAAGGGGGGCTGGAGCCCATCTGGCAGGCGGTTCAGCTGTTGATGCAGAACGACTACATGACCGGGGCCAGCATCCGGGTGGATGGCGGCCGCGGTCTGGCCGTTATCTAGGGTCAGCGCAGGAGCGCGGCCGGGGTCACCATCTCCTGTTGCAGGGCGATGGGGGCGAGGCCGACCTGGCGCTCCTCGATCACCTTGCCCGCCATCAAGCGGGTGTGCAGCGGCAGGGTCACCTTGCGATCATGCACTTGGCCACGGCCATAGAGCTCCGCCAGCAGTTCGTCGAGATAGGCGTCGACCCGGGCGGTGGAGAAGTCATCGCTCTGGCTGCTGGCCAGGATGTCGATGTCCAGCGGCCGGTCCAGCACCTTGCAGCGCGGATCGCTGCGATCCCGGCCGTGGGCCAGCTCCATGGCGACGAAGTGTGCCTTGAGCTGGTGCGGAGCCAGCTCGCTCTCGGCGACGAACAGGCAGTTGAGGAAATCATGGCTGGAGTGCATCCCGACCGGTTTGGTCTGGATCACCGAGCTCAGCTGCAGGCGGCCAAAGTGAACGAGCAGCTCGCTGACTGCCTGGCTGACGTGCTGATGGGGGTCAAGATTCGATCCAATGCTACACAGATAGAACATGTCGCCGGTCCTTGGGTAGGGCTCATCTGAAATTCATACACAGCTCACGGTTATCGGGTTAACTATGCATTAACATCGGTTTGTCTGTTGTGATCAGGCTCTATCATCTTGGCAAGAAAGGAGGTTTGCATGAGCGTGGAACTGAAATGGGCACTGCTGACCGCATCTGGCGCGTTGGCCATGATCCTGATTATCTGTGTGGCATCCGTCGGTCTGGCGTGATACCCAAGCTGCAGCATGAACCGGCCCTTTGGCCGGTTTTGCTTTTTGGGGGAGTGCAGATATGCTGACCCACCCCTGCTGAATTGAGATAGTCCAAGATGACCAAGGTACGCCCACGCTCCCTGCTGCAAGTGGTATTGATGGGGTTTGTTCTGGTGTTGATGCCTCTGGGCGGCATGATCTGGCACGACAGCCAGTCCCTCGAACACCTCAGCCAGTTGACCAGCGACGAGCTGGAACGGGCGGTGCGCGACACCCGTCGAGCGACGCTGCTGACCACCCAAGCCATTGATCTTGAACGTACTCTTCGTCGCTATGCGGTGCTGGGTGATGAGCGCATCCTGGCCAGTTATCAGCAGCAGCTGGCGAGTTATCGCAGCCTGCTGGCCGCTCACCAGAGTTCCATCCCGGATGCCGAGGCTTACACGGGCCTTGAGCAGGCGCTCGCCTGGCTCGACAGCCTGCAGGATCTCGCCCGTGCCAAGGCCGAGTCAAACAGCCCCAAATTTGATGAATTTAATCAGGTTAATCAGCAGCTTGAGATTATCACTCGCAGCCAGGTAGACGAGCATGTCAGCCGGGTGCGGGCGACCATTGCCGCCCTGATGACGGAGATCTGGTGGGTCAGCGGTTTCGTGGCGGTGCTCAGCCTGCTGCTGGTGCTGCTGTTTACCTATCTGATCATCCACCCGGTGCGTCAGATTGAGTCGCGGATCTTGAGTCTGGGTGCCGGCGTGGAACCGGACAAACGCCCGGTGGACGGGCCGGCCGAACTGGTATTGCTGGGGGAGCGGATCGTCTGGTTGCACGATAAATTGAAGGAGCTGGAGCAGCAGAAATACCAGTTCCTGCGTCACGTTTCCCACGAGCTGAAGACCCCGCTGGCGGTGCTGCGGGAAGGGGCGGATCTGCTCTCCGAGCAGCTTGTAGGGCCGCTCACCCCGGATCAGCAGGAGATCTGCCAGATGCTGGAGGAGAACAGCCGCCGGCTGCAGACCCTGATCGAACGGCTGCTCGACTTCAACCGGCTCAGCCAGCAGGAGGTGTTCACCCTGACCCCGGTGGCGCTGGCGCCCCTGCTGTCAGAATTGTCTGCAGAGTACCGGCTGGCGCTGGAATCCAAACAAATCAGTGTACACTTGCCGACCGATCCGATCACCCTGCAGGCCGAGCCATATCGCTTGCGGCTGATCCTCGATAATCTGTTCTCCAATGCGGTCAGCTACGGCGCCAGCGGCGGGCAGATATGGATCCGCGCCGGGCAGGATGGCAACGGCAGCTGGCTGGAGGTGGCCAACGAAGGGCCCGCGATTCCGCTGGCCGAGCGGGAGCGGATCTTCGAGCCCTTCGAGCAGGGCAGTATTGTGCGCCAGGGGCTGCTGAAAGGCTCCGGAATGGGGCTCTCCATCGCCCGGGAATCGGCGATGAGCCTTGGCGGCGAGTTGGTATTGGTTGAAGATGAACAGGCGGATGTCTGTTTCCGGTTGACGTTGAAGTGAAGCCCAAGATGAAACAATGTGTTGTTCCGGTATTGATGATGAGCCTGCTCACAGGCTGTTCCCTGCTGCCAGCGCGTGACCCGGCGGCGTCGCCGGATCTCGCCCTCGCCAAACGGATGGAGTTTGCCAACAAGGAGATGCAGGTGCGCCTGCAATACTCGGACTGGCTGCTGGCCAGCCATGCCCAGCAGCGGGCCCAGGAGCGTCAGCGTCTCAAGGGGGCGACCGATATCGAGAGCCGGGTCAGCCTGGCCATGGTCAACACCCACCCGTCCGAGTCGGTGGCCAGCCGGCGAGCTGGTCTGGACAAGCTCAAGAGCCTGCTGCCGGAGCTGGGGCTGGATGCCCAGGCCTTCCTGCGCAGCTGGATAGCCCTCGGCGAGGAGCTGCTGGCCCGCGACAGCCGGCGCGACGATCAGAGTCAGGAGGTGCAGCGTCTGCGCCGCCAGATCGAGCAACTCTCCGCCATCGATGATCAACTCAATCAGCGCAAGCTGAACGGCAATGGCGAGGCGCTGAAATGAGTCGCATCCTGCTGGTCGATGACGATGCCAGCCTGCTCAAGCTGATGAGCATGCGCCTGCGCAGCCAGGGCTATGAGGTGGATACCGCCGACAGCGCCGAAGGGGCGCTGGACCGGCTGCGTCAGCAACGGGCCGATCTGGTGCTGAGCGATCTGCGCATGGCCGGCATGGACGGGCTGGCGCTGTTCGAGCGGATCCAGTCCCAGTGGCTGGGGCTGCCGGTCATCATCATGACCGCCCATGGCACCATTCCCGATGCCATTCAGGCAACCCGCTCCGGGGTGTTCAGCTTTCTCACCAAGCCCATCGACAAGGATGAGCTGTTCGCCACCATAGAGCACGCGTTGAGCCTGACGCGCCCAAAGCAGCGACAGGATTGGCAATCGCTGATCCTGACCCGCAACCCGCAGATGGAGCAGTTGCTGATCCAGGCTGGCAGCATCGCCGCCATGGAAGTGCCCGTGCTGATCATGGGCCCTTCCGGCTCCGGCAAGGGCGTCATGACCCAGGCGCTGCACCAGGCCAGCAGCCGGCGTGACAAGCCGCTGCATGTCATCAACTGTGCCGCGCTGCCGTGGGCGGTACTGGATCTGCAGCTGTTCGGCGAGAATGGCCAGTCCGGCCTGTTTGAACAGGCGAAGGGAGCGACCCTGTTCCTCGACGAGATAGGGGACCTGTCGGAATCGCTGCAGGCCAAACTGCTGCAGGTGCTGCAGGAGTACGGCCAGGGCACGCCCGAGGTGCGGGTCATCAGCTCCAGCCATCAGGATCTGGTGGCGGCGATGGAGGAGGGGCGCTTTCGGGAAGACCTCTTCTATCGGCTCAACGTGGCCAACATCACCTTGCCCCCCCTCAGCGCCCGCAGCGAAGACATACCGCTGCTGGCTAGGCAGGCGCTGGATGACTATCGCAGCCGCCACGGTGACTGCGCCGCCCTCGGCTTCTCGCCGGAGGCGCTGGCCCTGCTGGCGGCGGCGGGTTGGCCCGGCAACGTGCGCCAGCTCTGCAGCGTGGTGGAGCAGCTGGCCAGCCTCTGCTGCAGTCCGGTGATCGGTGCCGCCATGGTGGAATCTGCCCTGAGCGGCGGCAGTGGCGGCATCCCCTCGTTCAACGAGGCGCGGGCCGAGTTCGAGAAGGAGTATCTGATCCGGCTGCTGCGCACCACCGAGGGCAATGTGACCCTGGCGGCCAACATGGCGGGCAGAAACCGCACCGATTTCTACAAGCTGTTGAATCGGCACGGCATCGAAGCCGCGAACTTCAAGTCGAAGGGATAAATGACAGAGGGGCGGCCCGTCGATGACGGACCGCCCCTCTTGTTTCAGGCCGGATCGCCACATCGCCAGGATCAGGCCGGGTCGGTGACGCCAGCGATGGCCTGGGTTTTCTGGGTTTTGCGGGAGAGCCAGAGGCCGCTCGCCTTCATCAGGTAGCCAAACAGCGCACCAATTACCAGCGACGGCAGGATCAGGCGCCACTCTCCCGCCGCACCAAAGGTGGCGCAGCAACCGGCGAAGGTACCGGGAATGTAGCCGAGCCACTGCTGCTTGGCCTGCACGCACATCAGGGTGGCCACCACCCCGGTCATCAGGTAGCCGGCCACGCCGGCGCCCCACCAGGCGTCACCATGGATCAGCAGCAGGGCCCACAGCATGCCGCTGGCATTGCACAGCAGGGTCTGCAGCAGCGCCTTGTAGCCGCCGCTGGAGGCAAAATAGCTGGTGCAGCCGAGGAAGCCGACCCAGGAGACGAGGCCGAGGGTAACGGCGACCCAGCCCCAGACGGCGGAGAGGATCCCGGTCGTGATGGCGATGGCGATCAATGGGCTCATGGCGTGACTCTTCAGTAGTGAAATTCGGAAAAAAGGGAGCCTACCCCGCGCAAGAGGGGCGGCAAGCAGGGGCGGGATTGTGTGTGATCTGCATCACTCATTTCAACTCAGGAATACGCTTGCGCTCGCGAAAATATTTCATGGTGAGGCGCTGGCCCCTGCTCCATAGTTAGAGGCCCTGTCCTGCTCATGGAGTGAGTCTGATGGTGCCAAATGTGATCGTTCCCCTGCTGGTGTTCGTAGTGCTGTTTCTGGTCGGAACCATGGCCAAGGCACTGCCCCTCTATCAATTCATGTAATTTTCCGTGAAATAAAACTCGGCCGGGGCGGGTCTTATGATTGTTACCCTCATCGCCCCGGGAGTTTTTCCATGTTGCTCAAGCGCCGCTCTGCCCACCACCTCACCGAACAGGACGTCACGCCGGAAGCTGTCTATCAGGATCGCCGTCTGATCCTGAAAGGGCTGGGGCTCGGCGCCGCCACCCTGGCGTTTCCGACCCAGGCCGGGGTGCTCGATCTCTTCTCTGGCGACAAGCCGGCGCCGGTCGCCACCCGGGCGCTCAACATCCACGCCGCCGCCCGGCCGGAGGGGCTGATCCTCACGCCGGAGGAGAAGGCCACTACCCACAACAACTTCTACGAGCTCGGCACCGACAAGGGGGATCCGGCCCGCAACGGCCACTACCTCAAGCCCGAGCCCTGGACCCTGAAGGTGGAAGGGGAGGTGGCCAAGCCGTTTACCCTGGACGTGTGGGATCTCATCAACAAGAGCACGCTGGAGGAGCGGATCTACCGGTTGCGCTGCGTGGAGGCCTGGTCCATGGTGCTGCCCTGGAGCGGCATCGCGCTGGCGGATCTGATCCGCCGGGCCGAGCCCACCAGCCGCGCCAAGTTCGTGGCCTTCGAGACTCTCTATGATCCGGAACAGTTGCCAGGACAGGCGTCGCGCTCCCTCGGTGGCGGCATCGACTACCCCTATGTCGAGGGGCTGCGCATCGACGAGGCGATGCACCCGCTCTCCTTCCTGGCGATGGGGCTCTACGGCAAGGCTCTGCCGGCCCAGAACGGCGCGCCGATCCGGCTGGTGGTGCCCTGGAAGTACGGCTTCAAGAGCATCAAGAGCATCGTCTCCATCCGGCTGGTGGAGGAGATGCCGCCCACCACCTGGAACCTGCTGGCCCCCAACGAATACGGCTTCTACGCCAACGTCAATCCAGCGGTGGATCACCCGCGCTGGAGTCAGGCCAGCGAGCGTTTCATCGGCGAGGGGGGCATCTTCGGGGCCAAGCGCCAGCCGACTTTGCCATTCAATGGCTATGCCGACGAGGTGGCGTCCCTCTATCAGGGCATGGATCTGCGCAAGTGGTATTGAGACGAGAGGAGCTGACACCATGACTCTGCGACTGACGGCGCGTCACATCACCCTGTTGCGGGCGCTGGTACACCTCGCCTCGCTGGGGTTTCTGCTCTGGCTGCTGGTGGCCGTGCCCGGCGGCCTGCTGGGAGGGGATCCGGTACAGGGACTGACCCACTATCTGGGCAAGGGGGCGCTCAATCTGCTGCTGCTCACCCTGCTGGTATCGCCGCTGGCCAAACGCTGGCGGCAGGGGCAGCTCATCAAGCTGCGCCGCCCGCTCGGGCTCTGGTGCGCCGCTTGGGCCGGTCTGCATTTCATGGTCTGGCTGGGGCTGGATCTGCAGTTTGACTGGGGGCTGATTGGCGGCGAGCTGGTCAAGCGCAGCTACATAGTGGTGGGCATGGTGGCGCTGCTGTTGCTGCTGGCGCTCAGCCTCACCTCGATCCCGGCCCTGCTGCGGCGCATGGGGCCGGCCTGGCAGCAGCTGCACAACTGGATCTACGCGGTGGCCCTGCTGGTGCCGGTGCACTACTGGTGGTCGCTCAAGAGCGGCTGGCAAGAGCCGCTCATCTACCTGCTGCTGGCCTGCGCCCTGCTGGTGCCGCGCCGCGACAAGCTGCTGCGCCCCTGGCGCCGGCTTCGGCCGCAGAAACTGAGAGAGGCATGAGGCCGGCAGTGCGCCGCCCCGGCAACCTGAAATAAAAAAGAGGCCTAGTCGGCCTCTTTTTTGATGTCACCCGTATGGGCGTCCACCAGGAGTCGTACCCGCTGCCCCTGGGCATCCAGGGTTTCCACCTCGAATTTGTCCCCTTCCAGCTCCACTTCCCGAATGTCGTGATACCCTTGGGCCACCAGTAGTTTGACCAGCCCGGCCATGTCGAGACGGCTCTCGGCCGCCCAGCCGAGGGTGGAGAAGAGGCAAAGGATCAGCAGGAAACTGCGTCGGATCATATTCATTCCGGATTCATGGCTGGCAGACTATAAACGGCATTATGTTAGGTTTTGGGAGATGAATCATCCATGAATAGAGCCCTGTCTCTGCTTGGGTTGCTGCTGCCGGTACTGGCACAGGCGGCCACGCCGAACGAGGCCTTGCTGCAGCAGGCGGTCAGCGAGGGACGGGTGCGCCCCTTTCATGAGGTGATGGAGGTGGCTTCCCGCCTGCCGGTACGGGTGCTGCGGGTCGATCTGGGGGAGGAGGACGGCATCTGGCTGTACGAACTCAAGCTGATCGACAGCGAGAACAGCGTCATCAAGGTGGGCTATCGGGCCGACAACCTGGAGATGGTGTGGCTCAAGGGCCACCATCTGGAGCGGCTGTTCGCTCCGCGTCCGCCCCCGGAAGAGGAGTGATGGAGTGAGTCCGCGAACGCGCCGCCATCCGGTTCGTTCCCCAGTCGCCGCCGGTACCGGCACAACCCTGCTTTGGATACCCATTTATGCGAATTCTGATAGTTGAAGATGAGAAGACCCTGGCGGGCCAGCTGGCGGAACAGCTGCGCCTGTCCGGTTTCGTGACCGACCTCTGCCACGACGGCAACGAGGCCGGTTTTCTCGGCGAGACCGAGCCCTATGACGCCATCATTCTGGATCTCGGTCTGCCGGGCCGCGATGGCCTGAGCGTGCTGAAGGAGTGGCGCAGCAAGGGGATCGACACCCCGGTACTGGTGCTGACCGCTCGTGGCCAGCTGCACGAGAAGATCGAGGGGCTCAACGCCGGGGCCGACGACTACCTCACCAAGCCGTTCCAGGTGGCCGAGCTGGTGGCCCGAGTCCATGCCCTGGTGCGACGGGCGGCGGGCAACGCCAGCTCGATACTGGAGATCGGCGGGGTGCGGCTCGACATGGCAGCGTCCCAGGTGTGGTACGAAGGCACCCCCATCAAGCTGACCGCCCACGAGTTCCGGGTGCTTGGCTATCTGATGCAGCACAGGGGCAAGGTGGTGTCGCGCAGCGAACTGATCGACCATATCTATGCCCAGGATTTCGACCGCGATTCCAACACGGTGGAAGTGTTCATCGGCCGGATCCGCAAGAAGACCCACTCCGATCTCATCGAGACGGTGCGCGGTCTCGGCTATCGGATCAACGAATGAGCCGGATCTTGATGCCCTCGTGCGCCGGAGCGGCTGAATGAGGCTGGTGCGCACCCTGCGTGGGCGACTGGTGGTCATCGCCATGGTCTGGTGTGGCCTGTTCCTGTTCGCCACCGGCTTCAGCCTGCAGACCATGATGCGCAACTACTGGCAGGAGGCGGAGGCCGACGGCCTGCGCCTGCAGCTCTACGATCTGCTCTCCCGCCTCGAGATCCAGCCGGATGGCCTGCCGGTGGTCACCGAACCCATGGCCGACCCCCGCTTTCGCCAGCCCTACTCCGGTTACTACTGGCAGCTGGAGCTGGGGGAGAGCGTGGTCAGCCGCTCCCGCTCCCTGTGGGATGTGCACCTCGACGTGCACGGCCTGAAGTCGGCCTTCGGCGATCCGGACCTCTTCGTCGGCAAGGGGCCCAACAAGGAGCCGCTGCTGATCATGACCCGCACCGTGCTGCTGCCCGGTTCGGATCGGGTGTTCACCCTGGTGATGGCCAAGGACAGCAGCGCCTTGACCCAGACCCTGAAGAAGACCCGCATCAGCCTGTTCCTCGGTCTCGGCTTTGCCGCGACCGGGCTGGTGCTCGGCTTCATGTTCCAGATCGTCTACGGCCTGCGGCCGCTGCATCTGTTGCGCCGCGAATTGAGCCGGGTCCATCAGGGCCATCAGGAGGGGTTCCGGCTGCGCTATCCGCTGGAGATCCAGCCGCTGGTGGAGGACATCAACCGGCTGCTGCACCACTACGGCGAGCTGTTGCAGCGGGCCCGCTCCCACACTGGCAACCTGGCCCACGCCCTCAAGACGCCGCTCAGCATCATGCGCAACCAGGTGGCCCAGCTGCCGCCGGAAGATCAGGCCGCCCTCGGCGAGCAGCTCGATCAGATCCAGCGCCACATCGACTACCACCTCGGCAAGGCGCGGGTGACCGGCGCCGCCAAGATCCTCGGGGTGTCGACCCCGGTGCGGGCGCGGGTGGAGTACATCTGCCGCGCCTTCTCCCGCCTCTATCCGGGCCGGGAAGTTGATCTGCAGGTGCCGGCCACCCTGGCGGTCGGGGTGGAGGAGCAGGACTTCGACGAGATGGTGGGCAACCTGCTGGAGAACGCCTTCAAGTGGTCGGCCGGCCAGCTGCGCATCTCCAGCGCCGAGCTGGGGGGCTGGATCACCCTGCGCATCGAGGATGACGGCCCCGGCATGAGCGAGGATCAGATCGCCAAGGCGGTGCTGCGCGGGGTGCGGCTCGACGAGAAGGTGCCGGGTTCGGGTCTGGGCCTCAACATCGTCTCCGATCTGGCGGAAGCCTACCGCGGCAGCCTCATCATGGGGCGCGCCGAACTGGGCGGGCTGGCGGCTTCTCTCTCGCTGCCCAAGGTGGCAAGAGTAGAGAGCTAGGCATAAGATATGGCACCTGTTTTAGCCTGAGGAAGAGAACCATGACTGATGATCCATGGGCACTGTGTCACCTCGACGATTCGTTCGATGCCTCCGTGCTGGGCACCAAGGGGGCCCAGATCCAGTGGTTTGAGGATCGCGACAGCCTGATTGCCTTCCTGCTGGAAGATTTCGTCGACCTGCTGGCCGACGTGGGCGAGCTGGATGAGGATCAGACCGAGCGGGCGCGCGAGCGCTTCACCCTGCTGGTGGAGCAGAGCTTCGACGATCGCGGCCTGATGGACGCTATCAACGATCTCGCCTCCGGCCTGCGCCGCATCGCCTGGCTGGGGCCGCTCTCCGAGCTGGCCGAGCTGAGCGATGACTTCGCCTCCGGCCTGCGCCGCTATTTCTGGAGCCAATACGACGGGGATGAAGATGACCCGGATGCCTGGGTGCCGGAAGAACTCTGGCCCCAGCTGGTGGAGTGTGCGGAAGAGTACATGGTGGAAGGGGACTTCTAAGCCACCTTGTCCGTGCTCTGGCTGCAAAGCGGGTGGAGTGTCCGCAAGAGTAGATGGTTGAGGGTGACTTCTGAGCCACACCCCAAACCGCGATAAGAAAACGGCGCCTTGATGGCGCCGTTTTTGTTGCTCACTCCTCTGCTCAGGCGTTGGTCGGCACCGCATGGGCGGTGTTGACCGGGGCCGGGCCCTGGTACTTCTCGATCTGCAACTGGGCCATGTGACCGCAGTTGCCCTGCGCTAGGCTGGAGGTGCCTTCGTCGAAGGTGAGGCAGTTGACGTTGCCGTTCTTGCACAGGCTCCCCGCCTCGCCCGGTTTGGCCGGATCGAACCAGGCCCCTTCGCACACCCGCACCACCCCCGGGCGGATGTCGGTCGAGAGCAGGGCCCCCACCAGGATCTGGCCGCGGTCGTTGAAGGCCCGCACCAGATCGCCATCCTGGATGCCGCGCGCCTTGGCGTCGTCCGGGTGGATCAGGATCGCCTCGCGATCGGCGACGGCGAACTTGTCCCGCAGCGGGGTGTTGTCGAGCTGGGAGTGCAGCCGCTGGGTCGGGTGGGAGGTGTTGAGCGACAGCGGATAGCGGGTTGCCTCCTTGCTCTTGATCCACTCCTTGGGCTCATACCACTTGGGATGGCCGGCGCAGTCGGCATAACCCATGCCGGCCACCGTGCTGGAGAAGATCTCGATCTTGCCGGACGGGGTACCGAGCGGGTTGAGCAGCGGGTTCTCGCGAAAGTCGGCGTGACGGATCCACTGGCGGTTCGCCTCGGGCACCGGGAAGCGGATGTAGTTGTTGGACTCCCAGAACATGTTGAATGGCGGCAGCGCAACCCGGGCGCCACGGGCCTGGGCGGCCATGCCGTCGTACATCTGCTTGAGCCACAGCATCTCGTCCTTGCCTTCGGTGTACTGCTCCTGCAGGCCCAGCTTGGCGGCCACGTCGCGGAAGATGTCGAAGTCGTTGCGCGCCTCGAACTGGGGCGGCACGCACTGGTGCATCGGGAAGACGTAGCGCTGTGAGTAGTCGCCGCCCATCTCCAGATCGTTGCGCTCGTAGCTGGTGGTGGCCGGCAGCACGATGTCAGCGTGCTTGGCGGTGGCGGTCCAGTAGGGCTCGTGGACGATCACGGTCTGCGGCTTGCGCCAGGCCTTGACCAGGTTGTTGGTGTCCTGGTGGTGGTGGAAGGGGTTGCCGCCCGCCACGTAGACCAGCTTGATGTCCGGGTAGGTCACCTTGCGGCCGTTGAAGTCGATGGTCTTGCCGGGGTTGGCCAGACAGTCGGCGATGCGGGCCACCGGGATCGGCGCCGGCCCGTTCTTCGGCGCATTGCCGGCGGAGATGCCCGCCAGGATGCCGCCCTTGGCGGTGGGGCTGCCACCGGAAGAGTAGTGGTAGCTGAAGCCGTAACCGCCACCCGGCAGGCCGATCTGGCCCAGCATGGCGGCCAGGGTGACCAGCATCCAGTTCGGCTGCTCACCGTGCTGCTGCCGCTGCATGCCCCAGCCCGCCATGATCATGGTGCGCTTGGATGCCATGTCGAGGGCTAGCTGGCGGATCACCTTGGCATCGACGCCGCAGATGGTGCTCGCCCACTCGGCGCTCTTCGGCTGGCCGTCTTCCTGGCCGAGCAGATAGGCGAGGAACTTGTCGAAGCCGGTGGTGTAGCGATCGAGGAAGGCCTGATCGTGCTTCTGCTCGCTGTAGAGGGTGTGGGCCACCCCCAGCATCATGGCCACGTCGGTGTAGGCGTTCGGTGCAATCCACTCGGCATTGGCCTGCTTGGCGGTTTCGTTGTAGACAGGGTCGATGCTGATGATGCGGGTACCCTTCTCCTTGAGCGCCTTGAAACCGGCCTGACCCTCGTGATCCGGCATGTTCCAGCTGTTTTTCAGGGTGACCTGGGCGTTGACCCCCCACAGCACAACCAGTTCGGCGTGCTCGATGACGTTGGGCCAGGCAGTCTGCTGCTCATACACCTCAATGGAGCCCATCACGTGGGACATGATCACCTGGGCGGCGCCGGCGGAGTAGTCGCCGGCATAACCGGTGAAGCCGCCCGCCAGGTTCATCAGGCGGTGCAGCAGGGTGCGGCTGTTGTGGAACATGCCGACGCTCTTCCAGCCGTAGGAACCGGCGTGGATCGCCTGCGGGCCGAAGTCGCTCTGCACCCGGCCTATCTCGCCGGCCACCAGGGCGATGGCTTTCTCCCAGCTCACCCGCACCCACTCGTCGGCGCCGCGCAGCTCGGGTTTGGCGCCTGGGCCCTGTTCTAGCCAGCTCTTGCGCACCATGGGGTACTTGATGCGGTTCTTGGCGTGCACCTGGAACGGCGCCATGTCGATGAGATCGTTGGGGGCCGGATCATCGGCCACCGGCTGGACCCGCACCATGCGGCCTTCTTCAACGATGGCCTCGAACGCTCCCCAGTGGGCGCCGGTCAGGATGCCTTTCTGGGCGGGCACCAGGGTCGGGAATTGTTCAAGCGCCGTGCTGATGGCCTGGGCCAGCGCGCTTTTCGGGAAGACGCCGGCCAGCAGCGGCAGGGCGGCGCAGGCGCCCAGCCCCTTGAGCAGGTTGCGGCGGGAGAGATTGGTTTGCTTATCGGTAAAAAAAGTCATGACGATTTCCTCTGTGCCAGCCTTAGTGCGCCGCGTTCATGTCACTGGCATGTTTCTGGACGTATTGGGTCAACATGCGTGCCTGTTCCGGGGTCAGGGAGGTGCGTGATTCCATCCCCTTGATGACGCCGATCCACTGGTTGGCGTTGAAGTGATCCAGTGCGGTGAGGCCGTGGCAGCCGGTACAGTTGTTGGACATCAGGGTGGAGGCGTACTGCCACAGCTTGCCCTGATCGCCGATGAGTTGGCTCTGATCCACCCAGGCGGTCAGGCTGACCTGATGCCAGGTGAGGTTGGTGGCGCTGTCGGTTTCGCTCTTGCCGGTGGTGAGCTGCGCCTTGGCCTTGTCGCCGAGCAGGGTGCTCAGGATGCGCTTGCCGGGAGCGGCGTAGAACACCTCGCTCACTCCGTCCTGCTGCCAACCGTCGATACGCACCTGGGCGCGACCGTTGTCGTTGGCCAGTACTTCCACCTGGGTGGAGGGCATCAGGGTGCCTTCGTCGGTCTTGGCGCTGGCATCCAGATAGAGCGGTGTGGTGGCGATGGCGTAACGGGTGGTGACGTTGGTCGGGGTCTGGGCGGCAGCCTGCGCCAGCTCGCTGGCACCGGCGGCGGCCAGGCCGCTCATGTCGGGCATGATGTGGGCGACGCCGCGGTGGCAGTCGATGCAGGTCTGGCCCTCCTTGATGGCGACCGGGTGTTCGGCGCGGGCGTTGGGGCGCTGGGCCAGGATGTCCATGGCTGCGTAGCTGTGGCAGCTGCGGCAGGTGGCGGAGTCGTTGGCCTTCAGCTCGTCCCACACCGACTGCGCCATGCGCAGCTTGTGGGCCTCGTATTTCTCAGGGGTGTCGAGGGTGCCGATCGCCTCGTGATAGATGTCCTTCACGGCGCGGATCTTGGTCCACAGATAGGAGGTGGGATCACCCGGAATGTGGCAGTCGGCACACTCGGCGCGGATGCCCTTCACGTTCTGGAAGTGGACGCTGCCCTGATACTCGGCCAGCGGGGTCTGCATGGAGTGACAGGAGACGCAGAACTCGGTGGAGCTGGTCTTGTGCATGACGGTCACCGTGACCCCCAGCGCTGCAACGCCCAAGAGGGCCCCGAGCAGCAGTAGCCAGAACCAGGTTTTTCTCAACAATTTTCCAAGCATGACGGCGTTTTCCTACGATCAAATATTACCAATATAGTAGTATTCATGGAGAGGTAGTTGATTGACCTCTATCATGATTTATATTCTGTATTGTTATTTTAAATGCATTTATTATTTTGTAATTTATCATTTAATTGAATTTAATTTAACTTCCTGCGATTTTACCGTCTTTTTTGTCCTCGTTTGAGGCATGACTAACCTGGGCCTGCCATCCACGGCTTGGCGGTGCAGGGTACCCATCCGCTACCCCCTCTCATCGAGCCTGCCTCGGCAAGGGCCTGTCGCCTCGCACCCGCGGAGGGTTTGGGCTTTGCCCAGGGCCCGTTATATACTGTTCACATATACAGTATTCAGGTGTTTGCCATGCGACTCTTCATCGCCGAGAAGCCCAGTCTGGGACGTGCCATTGCCGACGTGCTGCCCAAGCCCCACAAGAAGGGGGACGGTTTTATCGAAACTGCGCAGGGGGATGTGGTGACCTGGTGCATCGGCCATCTGCTGGAGCAGGCCGAGCCCGATGCCTATGACGCCGCCTACAAGCAGTGGCGCATGGAGTCGCTGCCCATCGTTCCGGCCCAGTGGCAGCTGGTGGCCAAGCCGAAGACCAAGACCCAGCTCACCGTCATCAAGCGCCTGCTCAAACAAGCGGACTGCGTGGTCAACGCCGGTGACCCGGATCGGGAGGGGCAACTGCTGGTGGACGAGGTGATCGACTTCCTCGGCTACGGCAAAACCAGGCCGGTGCTGCGCTGTCTCATCAGCGATCTCAACCCGCCGGCGGTGCGCCGTGCCCTCGACAAGCTCAGGGACAACAAGGAGTTCGTGCCGCTGGCGGTGTCGGCGCTGGCCCGCAGCCGGGCCGACTGGCTCTACGGCATCAACATGACCCGCGCCTATACCCTGCTTGGCCGCAAGGGGGGGTGCAGCGAGCTGCTGTCGGTCGGCCGGGTGCAGACGCCGCTGCTGGGGCTGGTGGTACGGCGGGATCTCGAGATAGAAGCCTTCGTGCCCAAGCCCTTCTTCGAGGTGCTGGCCCATCTACAGACCGAAGGCCACGAGCGTTTCAGCGCCAAGTGGCTGCCCTCTGAGGCCTGTCTGCCCTGGCAGGACGAGGAGGGGCGAGTGCTCAACCGGGCGCTGGCCGCCAAGGTGGTGGAGCGGATCCAGGGCCAACCCGCACTGGTGGAGGAGGTGGAGGAGCAGGCCCGCAAGCAGGCGGCGCCGCTGCCCTACAACCTCTCCAGTCTGCAGATCGATGCCGCCAAGCGGTTCGGCATGGACGCCAAGCGGGTGCTGGACGTCTGCCAGGGGCTCTACGAGCGCCACAAGCTGATTACCTACCCGCGATCCGACAGCCGTCATCTGCCGAGCGATCACTTCAACCGGGCCGGCCAGGTGCGGGAGGCCATCGCCAGCACGGCGCCGGCGCTGGCCAAGGCGGTGAGCGAGGCGGACGGCAAGATCCGCAGCAAGGCGTGGAACGACGGCAAGGTGGATGCCCACCACGCCATCATCCCCACCGAGAAGCAGGGCAACCCGGCCACGCTGGGGGCTGACGAGGCGAAGCTTTACGGCCTGATTGCCCGTCAGTACCTGCTGCAGTTCTACCCGCCGTTCGAGTACAACGACAGCAAGGTACTGCTGCGCATCGCTGGCGGCCTGTTCCAGGCCAAGGCGCGGCGGATCCTCAAGGCGGGCTGGAAGGCGCTGCTCGGGGTGGAGGAAGATGATGAGGAGGAGGCGGGGACCCTGCCGGCCCTGCGCAAGGGCGAACAACTGCTGTGCGAGCGGGGGGAGCTGCAGGAGAAGATGACCCAGCCGCCCAAGTCGTTCACCGATGCCACTCTGCTGGCGGCCATGACCGGCATCGCCCGCTATGTGCAGGATCCCGAGATCCGCAAGACCCTGCGCGAGACCGACGGCCTCGGCACCGAGGCGACCCGGGCGGGCATCATCGATCTGCTGTTCAAGCGCCGTTTTCTGGTGCGCCAGGGCAAGAGCATCAAGGCGACCCCGACCGGGCGGGCTCTCATTCAGGCGCTGCCTGCCACGGCGACCACCCCTGACATGACGGCGCTATGGGAACAGCATCTCGGCCGGATTGCCGAGCGGCAGACGAGCTATCAGCAATTCATGGGGCCGCTGACCGAGCAGTTGAACGGCCTGATCGACGGCGCCAGACAGGATTCGGGAGCGAGCTTCAGCGCCCTGCCCAAGGCAGCGCCCGGAGCCGACAAGCGCCGCTTCACCAAGCGCAAGCGCAGCACGGCGGCTGGTGGCTCGACCGGGACAGCCAAGCGGGGGAGCAAGCGGCCGGCCAAGGCTGCCTGATAAAAAAAGCGCCCCTGGCGGGGCGCAAAAAGGCATTGTCGTCAGGCGTCGGCCAGTCTGGCGCGACTCAAATTGAGGTAGTGCCAGGCAACGCCAAGCAGTACCAGATCCTTGAAGATGAAGAACTCGGTGACCGGCACTCCGTCGACCAGCTTCCAGACGCCCGGCAGGGTCAGCAGAAAGCTGAGGGTCACGAGGAAGGTCAGGATGGCCCCCAGGCTGCTCCAGTAGCCCAGGCGCGGTCGCCACAGGCCGGCAATCAGGCCGCCAGCGATCAGGATCTCGACCAGTCCGATCAGATTGGAGACGGTTTGCTCCGAGAGCACGGCATAGAGCCAGCTCATCAGCGGATGGCTTGCCACCAGCGGCCGGATGGCCGCCGCCTCGGTCGGCGTGAACTTGAACACGCCGATCCAGAGCAGGGTCAGTACCACCCCGGCGAGGGCGATCAGAAAACCTCGGTCATGGCGTTCCATTCATGCTCCTTTAGGGGGTGAGAGTGACCGGCGGGAAGTCGATGTCGGTTGCCGCCAGATGATTGCCGTAGTTGGTCAGGGTATTGATGACCACCTGCCCCAGTACCTCCATTGCCAGCTCATCATCCACACCCGCGGCACGGGCTGCGGCCAGTTGTTGATCGCTGATGACACCGCGCTGGGTAACCAGGGCGACTGCCAGCTGCAGCAGGGCGTGATCGAGTGGATCCGCCGCCTGGGCCAGACGAGCAGCCCGAATGGCGTCGTCATCGAAACCGGCCCGGCCAGCCAGCAGGGTGTGGGCCGAAAGGCAGTATTGGCAGGCGTTGGCCTGGCCGATGGCCAGTGCCAGCAGCTCCCGCTGGCGGGCACTGAGTCGCCCTTTGCCCAGCGCATCGGCAAAACCGAGCAGGCCGTTGAGCACCGCGGGTGAATGGGCCAGGGTGGCGTAGAGGTTGGGAACCTTGCCAAGGCTGCTTTTGAGGGCGGCGAAGGTGGGGGCGGCAGCCGGTTTGGGCTGGCTCACGGGGTGAATGCGACTCATGGTGTACTCCTGTAGGGGTTGGGATTCAGGAGACAGTGTGCCCGCTTCTGTGATACGGTTTATCACCCATAGTCCACCATTGGCGACTTATCGTCTCAAATATGGATCCACTCTCGATACTGCTGGCCCATGCCGCGCCCCGGGCCAACCTCTTCTTTGCTGGCAATCTGTGCCAGCACTCCCACAGCCATGACTATCCGGATGGTGGCCACCTGCACCTGCTGCGCCGTGGCGAATTGCTGCTGCGCGAGGAGGGGGGAGAGCCCCTGCTGCTGACTGAACCGACCCTGATCCTGTTTCCCCGTGCGCGGGGACACAGGCTCGAGCCGCGTCAGCTGGCAGGCTGCGATCTGGTGTGCGCCAGCGTGTCGTTCGGACCGACCGGTGACTCACCATTGCAGCTGGCGCTGCCGGATACGCTGGTACTGCCGCTGCAGACGATCCCGGCCATGGCGCCGGTGCTGACCCTGCTGTTCGAGGAGGCCTTCGCCGACCGTTACGGCCAGCCACCGATCCTCTCCCGTCTGCTGGAGGTGCTGCTGATCTTGCTGCTGCGCCATCTGGTGGAACAGGGGCACTGCCGGCAGGGGATGCTGGCTGCGCTTTCCGACCCGCGTCTGGCTCGGGCAGTCACGGTCATGCATCAGCGGGGAGACGAGCCCTGGACGGTCGAGACGCTGGCGCGGGAGGCGGGCATGTCGCGCGCCCGCTTCGCTGCCCATTTCCAGGCGCTGACCGGGCAGACGCCACTGGGCTATCTGACGCGCTGGCGCATGTTGCTGGCCAGTCAGCAGCTGCTGGCAGGGGAGTCCATCACTCAGGTGGCTCTGGGGGCGGGGTACAGCGGCGGAACTGCCTTTGGGCGGGCGTTTGAACGGGAGTTCGGCATGAGCCCGGGACGCTGGCTCAAGACGCGGCAGCGCGAATGACCGGGGCCGCAGCCGGCCCCGGTATCATCAGCCGGTGTAGACGGCTTCTTCCGGATACTTGATGCGGGTCTCGCTCGGACGGGCCAGCATGAAGGCTAGGGTCAGCGGACCGAGACGGCCGCAGATCATCACCAGCACCAGGATCAGCTTGCCCGGTTCACTCAGACCGGCGGTGATGCCGGTGGAGAGCCCCACGGTGGCAAATGCCGAGATGGTCTCGAACATGATCTTGTCGAAGGACTGCTGCTCGGTGAGCATCAGCAGGAACATGGCCAGCATCAGCACCATGGTGCTGACGATGATGATGGCCAGCGAGCGGGTCACGATCTGGGGTGACAGGGTGCGGCCGAAGGCGGTGACATGGGGGCGCTTGGTCAGAAACGCCTTGGTCGCCAGCAGCACTACCGCGAAGGTGGTCACCTTGATGCCGCCACCGGTGGAGGTGGCGCCGGCCCCGACAAACATCAGCATCATCATGAACAGCAGGGAGGCGGGCACCATCTGGCCGATGTCGATGGAGTTGAAGCCGGCGGTACGGGCGCTGGTGGACTGGAAGAAAGCCGCCAGCCACTGACCGCCGAAGGAGGCCTTGCCGAGGGTGCCCGGGTTGTTGTGCTCCAGCAGCCAGAACATCAGGGTGCCCAGCAGCAGCAGGCCCGGGGTCATGATCAGCATCAACTTGCTGTGCAGCTTGAGCTTGCGCCAGCGGCGGTTGCGCACCAGGTCGACGATGACGGTGAAGCCGATCCCCCCCAGTATGATCAGCGCGGCTATGGTCAGGCTGATGATGGGGTCATCCCGGTAGTCCATCAGGTTGTTGGCGAACAGCGAGAAGCCGGCGTTGTTGAAGGCCGAGACCGCGTGGAAGAAGCTGACGTAGAGGCCGCGCTCCCAGCCGAGCTCGGGTACCCAGCGGATGGCCATCAGGCCGGTGCCGATGAGCTGGGCGATGAAGGCGAACAGCACGATCCGCTTCACCAGCTGGATGATGTTGACCGACCCCTCCTGGCCCAGCGCCTCCTTGGCCAGCACCTGCTGGCGCAGACCGACCCGCTTGCTGAACATGGCGATCAGCAGCAGGGTCATGGTCATCTGGCCGAGGCCGCCAATCTCCATCAGCATCAGCAAAAAGATCTGCCCCTGCAGGGTGAAGGCGGTGCCGGTATCCACTACGCCGAGGCCGGTCACGCTGATGGCCGAGGTGGCGGTGAACAGGGCGTTGATGAAGCTCACTTCGCCGTTGTGGCTGGAGGGCTGCACCAGAAACAGGGTGCCGACCAGCAGGATGATCAGGAAGCTGCCGAGGATCAGCTTGGCTTCGCTCCAGCGCGACTCGTCGTCCCGGTGTAGGGCGAAGGCGTAGTTGCTACGCCAGCGGGTCATAGGGTTTCCAGCCAGTGGTCGATGGCGTGCTTGTTGCCCGCCAGGATCAGGATGTCACCCAGTTGCAGCTCCATCTTGCCGGTCAGCACGTTGTGCAGCACCTGGCCGCGCTTGATGGCCAGCAGTTGCAGTTCGGTCTGTTGCAGCAGATGCAGGTCAGCGAGGGAGCGGCCATTTTGCGGCAAACCGATGACGAATTCGGTCAGCACCATGTCGTGGCCCAGCTCCAGATAGTCGAACAGCCGGTTGTCCAGCATGCTCTGGGCGACCCGGCGGCCCATGTCCCACTCCGGGTTGATCACCTTGTCGGCCCCCACCTTCTGCAGGATCTTGGCGTGGAACTTGTCGCGTGCCTTGACCCACACCTTCTTCACGCCGGCTTCCTTGAGGACGAGGGTGGTGAGGATGCTGGTCTCGAGGTTGTCACCGATGGCGACGAAGACGATGTCGAAGTCGGCCAGCCCCAGCTCGGCTACCGTGGCCTCGTCGGTGGCATCGGCGACGATGACGTGGTTGCAGAGGGTGGCTATCTGACGGGTCTTGCTCTCGTCGATGTCTATTGCCAGCACCTCGGCATCCTGCCGTTGCAGCTCTTCACACAGGGCGCTGCCAAACAGTCCCAGGCCGATGACGGCAAATTGGTTGTTCATGAGTACTTCCTCAAGCGTCGGAGCCGGATACTCTACTCCTGCGGCATGAGTCCGAAAAGGGGGGCGGATTTTTCGTCCGGCGGCAATATAAGGTAGACTGCCCGCTTGCCATTGTCGGGACACGCAGATGAAACTCACCCCTTACGCCTCCTTGTTGACGCTCAACACCCTCGCCCTCGATGCCCATTGCCGCTGGCTGGCCGAAGTGGAACGGATCGACGATCTGCCGCAACTGGTAGCCGACCTCGAGCTGGCCGACTTGCCGCGGCTGGTGCTGGGAGGTGGCAGCAACGTGCTGTTTTGTGATGACTTCGCCGGTGTTGTAGTGCTCAACCGTCTGAAGGGGATAACGCTGCACGACGAGGGGGATCACTGGTTGCTGCACGTGGCGGCCGGCGAGAACTGGCATGAGCTGGTGTGTCATACCCTGCAGCAGGGTTGGTTCGGGCTCGAGAACCTGGCGCTGATCCCGGGTACGGTCGGGGCTGCCCCGGTGCAGAATATCGGCGCCTACGGGGTCGAGCTGGCCAGCGTCTGCGCCTATGTGGAGGCGTTCAACTGGCAGAGCGGCCAGCTGGAGCGCATCGAGGCGGCCGCCTGCGGGTTCGGCTATCGCGACAGCATCTTCAAGCACGCCTGTCAGGACAGCCACTTCATCACCGCCGTCGGGCTGCGCCTCGCCAAGGCCTGGCAGCCGGTGGCGGGTTATGGCCCGCTGGCCGCGCTCGGTGAGCAGCCCACGGCGCAGGCCATCTTCGACACCGTCTGTGCCACCCGCATGGCCAAGCTGCCGGATCCGGCCGTGCTCGGCAATGCCGGCAGCTTCTTCAAGAACCCCGTGGTGACGGCGGCGCAGGCCGACCAGCTCAAGCAGCAATATCCGCACCTTCCCTGTTACCCGACCGCTGACGGGCAGGCCAAGCTGGCCGCGGGCTGGCTCATCGATCAGTGCGGCCTCAAGGGCTTTGCCATCGGCAGCGCCGCCGTGCATCAGGAGCAGGCCCTGGTGCTGGTCAACCTGGGCGGAGCCAGCGCCATGGAGCTGATCGCGCTGGCGGCTCACGTACGCGACAGCGTGGAGCAGAAATTCGGCGTGCTGCTGGAGCACGAGGTGCGCTTCATGGGGCGCAGCGGTGAAACCTGGCTCGACGAGGTGCTCTCATGACCCTGACCCCCATCAGACAGACCCTGATCACCCTGCTCAGCGACGGCCAGTTTCACTCCGGTGAACAGCTGGGTGAGCAGCTTGGCATCAGCCGGGCGGCGGTCAGCAAGCACATGGCCGCGCTCAAGGAGCTGGGGCTGGACTTGTTCAGCCTGACCGGCAAGGGTTATCGGCTGGCGGTGCCGATGGCGCTCTATGACGAGGCGCAGTTGCAGGCGTTGGCGCCCATGGCGCCGGTACACTGCTTTCCGGTCATCGACTCCACCAACCAGTACCTGCTGGAGCGGGTCAACCAGCTGAGCTCGGGCGAGAGCTGCCTGGCCGAGTGTCAGACCGCCGGTCGTGGCCGGCGCGGCAAGCCTTGGGTCTCCCCCTTCGGGTGCCAGCTGATCCTCAGCATGTACTGGCGGCTCGAGCAGGGCATGGCCGCTGCCATGGGACTGAGCCTGGCGGTCGGCGTGGCCGTGGTGCAGGCGCTGGAATCCCTCGGTTATCCGGGGGTGGAGCTGAAATGGCCCAATGACCTCTACTATCAGGGCCGCAAACTGGCGGGCATTCTGGTGGAGATGAGCGGCAGTGCCGGTGCCAGCTGCCATCTGGTGATCGGGGTCGGCCTCAATCTGGCGATGCCGAGCCGGGAGGGGGAGCGGATCGATCAGGCCTGGTCCGAACTGCGCCATATCCAGCCGGAACTGGTGGATCGTAATCTGCTGGCCGGCAGGGTGCTCGATCACCTGCAGCAGGCCATGCTCACCTTCGAGCAGAGTGGTCTCGCTAGCTTCGTGGCGGACTGGAACCGGCTCGACCACTTCGCCGGCCGGCCGGTGCGGCTGCTGATGGGCGAGCAGGAGATCCGCGGCGTGGCGCGCGGCATCGATGATCGCGGCGCCCTGCGGCTGGAGACCGCAGAGGGGATCAAGTTCTACCTTGGGGGCGAAATCTCCCTGCGCCGGGGCGACTGAAGGCGGTGGCGATCGTCATGAATAGAAGAGGGGGCCTGCGGGCCCCCTCTTCATGTTGATTCGTGTTGGTAGCTGCTACTTGCGCAGCTTGATCTGCTCGATGGCGTGCTCGTTGCCCTTGGTCAGAATGAGGTTGGCCCGCTCCCGGGTCGGCAGTATGTTCTCTTTCAAATTCAGATAGTTGATATCTTGCCAGATGTTGTTGGCGATCTTGGTTGCTTCGCTCTCCGCCAGTTTGGCGTAGTGGTGGAAGTAGGAGTCGGGATCCGAGAAGGCACCGCTGCGAAACTTGAGGAAGCGTTCGATATACCAGGTGCGCAGCAGCTCGGCCTCGGCATCCACATAGATGGAGAAGTCGACGAAATCGGAGACGAAGACCCGGTGAGGCTCTTGCGGATAATCCATGCCGCTCTGCAGTACATTGAGTCCTTCGAGGATCAGGATGTCCGGCTGCTCCACCACCTTCTTCTCATCAGGGATGATGTCGTAGATAAGGTGGGAGTAGACGGGCGCTTCGACCTTTTCGTGGCCGGCGCGGATGTTGGCGACAAATTCCACCAGATGACGGATGTCGTAGGACTCCGGGAAGCCCTTGCGGCGCATCAGGCCGCGCTCTTCCAGCACCTTGTTTGGATAGAGAAAGCCGTCGGTGGTGACCAGCTCCACCCGCGGGTGTTCCGGCCAGCGCTCCAGCAATGCCTGCATGATGCGCGCCGTGGTGCTCTTGCCGCCCGCCACGCTGCCGGCGATGCTGATGATGTAGGTACCCTTGCCGCGGGACTGACCGAGAAACTGTTCCAGTACCCGGCTGCGGCGCTGTTTGGCCTTGACGTAGAGATTGAGCAGGCGGGAGAGGGGCAGGTAGATCTCTTCCACCTCCTGCAATGACACCTTTTCATTGATCCCGCGCAGGGTCTGCAGATCGTGCTCGGTCAGGGTTAAAGGGACCGAGTCGCGCAATAACGCCCATTGTTCGCGGGTGAATTGCAGATAGGGGTTATGCTCTGTCGTCATGGTGTCATCACTGTTTCTTGGGCAGGGCGACCATACACCAAGGGGTGGGGAGCGACAAGAGAAGCGACGGTTTCGAGCGGAGAGTGAGTCCTTTTTTGCCTGGTTCCCGGCAATAATGCACATTTTGCAAGGCGCAATGGTTGCATCCCCAAAATGCTTACCATAAAATGCGCGACGCTTAGATGTCTGTCGTCTATTTGCTCGGCAAAAGCGATAAAACAACGGGTGCAAGCAGAATTACCGTTGTGGCATTTATGCAACTGGAGGGGTTCCCGAGCGGCCAAAGGGATCAGACTGTAAATCTGACGGCTCTGCCTTCGAAGGTTCGAATCCTTCTCCCTCCACCATATTTCTCTGCGGTTTGAGTTCTTTGGGTTAGAGAAATGCGGGCATCGTATAATGGCTATTACCTCAGCCTTCCAAGCTGATGATGCGGGTTCGATTCCCGCTGCCCGCTCCAAGATGCTGATACGGCTCAGGCGATAGCAGAGCCACACCTTAGGGTGAGTTCGGCAATCGAACCTGCCTGTCAGCACCAGCCTCTCTTCCCCACCAGATTCAAATCCATCATATAAACTGTTCTGTGGTTAGCTTGCCACCGCGTACTCAGCGTTAGTTTAGAGGGACGATCATGTCTAAAGAAAAATTTGAGCGTAATAAACCGCACGTTAACGTGGGTACCATCGGCCACGTTGACCACGGTAAAACCACCCTGACTGCCGCTATCACCAACGTGCTGGCCAAGCACTTCGGTGGTAAGGCTTTCGCCTTCGACCAGATCGACAAGGCACCGGAAGAGCGTGAGCGTGGTATCACCATCAACACCTCCCACGTAGAATACGACACCGCTACCCGTCACTACGCGCACGTAGACTGCCCGGGTCACGCCGACTACGTTAAAAACATGATCACCGGTGCTGCCCAGATGGACGGCGCGATCCTGGTAGTAGCAGCGACTGACGGCCCGATGCCGCAGACTCGTGAGCACATCCTGCTGGGTCGTCAGGTAGGCGTTCCGTACATCATCGTGTTCATGAACAAGTGTGACATGGTAGATGACGAAGAGCTGCTGGAACTGGTCGAGATGGAAGTTCGCGAACTGCTGTCCGAGTACGACTTCCCGGGTGATGACCTGCCGGTAGTCCGTGGTTCCGCACTGAAAGCGCTGGAAGGCGAAGCTCAGTGGGAAGAGAAGATCCTGGAACTGGCTGGCCACCTGGACACCTACATTCCGGAGCCGGAGCGTGCCATCGACCTGCCGTTCCTGATGCCTATCGAAGACGTATTCTCCATCGCTGGCCGTGGTACCGTAGTAACTGGTCGTGTAGAGCGCGGTATCGTCAAAGTTGGTGAAGAAGTGGAAATCGTTGGTATCAAAGATACCACCAAGACCACCTGTACCGGCGTTGAAATGTTCCGCAAACTGCTGGACGAAGGTCGTGCAGGCGAGAACATCGGTGCACTGCTGCGTGGCGTGAAGCGTGAAGACGTAGAGCGTGGTCAGGTACTGGCCAAGCCGGGCACCATCAAGCCGCACACCAAGTTTGAATCTGAAGTGTACGTGCTGTCCAAAGAAGAAGGTGGTCGTCATACCCCGTTCTTCAAAGGCTACCGTCCGCAGTTCTACTTCCGTACTACCGACGTGACCGGTACCATCGAACTGCCGGAAGGCGTAGAGATGGTAATGCCGGGCGACAACATCAAGATGGTTGTTACCCTGATTGCGCCGATCGCGATGGACGACGGCCTGCGTTTCGCCATCCGTGAAGGTGGCCGTACCGTAGGTGCTGGTGTTGTAGCTAAAGTTATCGCTTAATCTTTGGCTTACATAAATAAAGCAAAGCCCCTATAATAGGGGCTTTCTTATGCAGGGGCGTAGTTCGAATTGGTAGAACAGCGGTCTCCAAAACCGATGGTTGCGGGTTCGAGTCCTGCCGCCCCTGCCATATACCTCGTCTCGTACGGGGCTTTTGTGTCTTTGGTTACGTCAGATACAGGTGGGTTGTATGAGTGTTAGTTCTGAGAGCCAGGGCGGAAGCAAGGATACCCTGCTTTGGGGCCTGGTTTTCATTATCCTGGCGGCCGCTGTAGTGGGTAATTACCTGCTCAACGATGTCGTCGCTGCCGTCCGCGCCCTGGGTGTGGTCGTTGTCATTGCTGCTGCCGGTGCAGTAGCCCTGCAAACCACCAAGGGAAAGGCGACACTGGCATTTGCCCGTGAGTCTCGCCTGGAAGTCCGCAAGGTCGTATGGCCGACCCGCCAGGAAGCCATTCAGACAACCCTGATTGTGCTGGCGGTGACTGCCGTGATGGGGCTGTTGCTGTTCATTCTGGACGGTGCCTTGGTCTGGTTGGTCAACCTGATTACCGGTGTGTAAGGATAAGCCATGACTGAACAACGTGAACAACGTATGAGATGGTATGTGGTGCAGGCGTTTTCCGGCTATGAAGGCCGTGTTGCCAAATCCCTGCGTGAACATATCAAGATGCATGGCATGGAAGACATGTTCGGTGAAGTGCTGGTCCCGACCGAAGAAGTGGTCGAGATGCGCGCTGGCCAGAAGCGCAAGAGTGAGCGCAAGTTTTTCCCGGGCTACGTCCTGGTTCAGATGATCATGGATGAGACCACGTGGCACTTGGTACGCAACGTACCGCGCGTCATGGGCTTCATTGGTGGCACCTCTGATCGTCCTGCTCCTATCTCTGATAAAGAAGCGGATGCCATCCTCAATCGTCTGCAAGATGCCCACGACAAGCCGCGTCCGAAAACCCTGTTTGAACCGGGTGAAATGGTGCGGGTTGCCGATGGTCCGTTCGCTGACTTCAACGGTACCGTTGAAGAGGTGGACTACGAAAAGAGCCGCGTGAAGGTCTCCGTTTTGATCTTCGGTCGTTCTACACCGGTAGAGCTGGATTTTGGTCAGGTCGAAAAGGGCTGATTAAACTCTGTTCGTTAACGGTTGTCAGGGGCAGCGAATGTCATTATAATTCGCTGCCCCTTTATTAGTTGGGGAGCCGTTTGCAGGAGCATGTCTCCGAGGCGTTAGAACCCATTTCTGAGGTATTTTTGTAATGGCTAAGAAAGTCACAGCTTATATCAAGCTGCAAGTTAAGGCTGGCAGTGCTAACCCCAGCCCTCCCGTTGGTCCTGCTCTGGGTCAGCATGGTGTGAACATCATGGAATTCTGTAAGGCGTTCAACGCCCGTACAGAAAAGCTGGAAAAAGGCTCACCGACTCCGGTCGTGATCACCGTTTACAGCGACCGTTCCTTCACCTTCGAAACCAAGACTCCGCCCGCTGCCTTCCTGCTGAAGAAAGCTGCTGGTATCCAGTCTGGTTCTGCCAAGCCGAACAAAGACAAGGTTGGTAAGGTGACTGTGGCTCAGCTGCAAGAAATCGCCAAGACCAAAGAGCCGGATATGACCGGTGCCGATCTGGATGCAAAAGTACGTTGCATCGCCGGCTCCGCTCGTTCCATGGGCCTGGTAGTGGAGGATTAAGACAATGGCAAAACTTTCCAAGCGTATGCGCGTTATTCGCGAAAAAGTTGACGGTACCAAAGAGTACTCCATCAACGAAGCCATTGCCCTGCTGAAAGAACTGGCTACTGCCAAGTTCGTTGAAAGCGTTGACGTTGCCGTTAACCTGGGTATCGATGCTCGTAAATCCGACCAAAACGTACGTGGTGCAACTGTACTGCCGCACGGTACCGGTCGCGAAGTGCGCGTAGCCGTATTCACCCAAGGTGCCAACGCTGAAGCTGCCAAAGCTGCCGGTGCTGAACTGGTTGGTATGGACGATCTGGCCGATCTGGTCAAGAAAGGTGAGATGAACTTCGACGTAGTTATCGCATCCCCGGATGCCATGCGCGTTGTTGGTCAGCTGGGTCAAATCCTGGGCCCGCGCGGTCTGATGCCGAACCCGAAAGTTGGTACTGTAACTCCTAACGTTGCCGAAGCCGTCAAGAACGCCAAGGCTGGTCAGGTTCGTTACCGTAATGACAAGAACGGTATCATTCACACCACCCTGGGCAAGGTTTCTTTCAATGAAGTTCAGCTGAAAGAAAACTTGGAAGCTCTGCTGGTTGCCCTGAAAAAGGCCAAGCCGTCTTCCGCCAAGGGTGTATTCATCAAAAAAGTCAGCATCTCCACCACCATGGGTGCCGGTGTTGCCGTAGACCAAGCTTCTCTGGAAGCTCAGGCCTAATTGATGGATTTTACAAGGCGCAAAATTTAATCTATAATTTTGCGCCTTGATTGGTTGGGGGCTTCGACCTCCGTCCAAGACCGCAGGAGGCTGTAAGGCCTTAATACTTCCTGCGTAGACGGTGCCGGAAACCCAGCGAGAAAGATTCTTTCTCTTCTGGAATCCTGCTACCGCATCGTTCCCCTCTGTTGTAAAGGTAGGGGGGATGTGTCAGTACTGGGTCATTTGACCCGGATTCAATCCAGGAGTTAAGCCAATGGCATTGGGACTCGAAGACAAAAAGGCAATTGTTGCTGAAGTCAACGAAGCTGCCAAAGGCGCTCTTTCTGCAGTGATTGCCGATTCTCGCGGCGTGACTGTAGACAAGATGACCGTCCTGCGTAAAACCGCTCGTGAAGCCGGTGTGTACATGCGCGTTGTGCGTAACACCCTGCTGCGTCGCGCGGTAGAAGGTACCGAATACGAGTGCCTGAACAACGCATTTACCGGTCCTACCTTGATTGCTTTCTCTAACGAACACCCGGGCGCTGCCGCTCGTCTGTTCAAAGAGTTTGCCAAAGCGAACCAAAAGTTCGAAATCAAGGCTGGCGCTTTTAACGGTGAGTTTATCGCCGCAGCACAAATTGATCGTCTGGCCACGCTGCCGACTTACGAAGAAGCAATTGCGAAGTTGATGGCTACCATGAAGGAAGCCTCTGCTGGCAAGCTGGTTCGTACTATCGCTGCTGTTCGCGACCAGAAACAAGCTGCTGCTTGATTCTCGCCTATCTAGGCTGTTTGAGTTTATTCAACATCAGGAATTTTTGTCATGTCTATCACTAAAGACCAAATCATCGAAGCTGTTGCTTCCATGTCCGTAATGGAAGTTGTTGAGCTGATCGAAGCTATGGAAGAGAAGTTCGGTGTTTCTGCCGCTGCTGCCGTAATGGCCGGCCCGGCTGCTGCTGAAGCAGTAGAAGAGAAGACCGAGTTCGACGTAGTTCTGACTGCTGCCGGTGCCAACAAAGTTGCCGTCATCAAAGCCGTTCGTGGCGCCACCGGTCTGGGCCTGAAAGAAGCCAAAGACCTGGTAGAAGCTGCTCCGGCTAACCTGAAAGAAGCCGTCTCCAAAGACGAAGCTGAAGCTCTGAAGAAAGAGCTGGAAGCTGCCGGTGCTTCTGTTGAGATCAAATAATCTGCATTTATGTAGATTAGCCTGATAAAACAGGCTAGGGCTGGTGAATTTTTGTTCACCAGCCTTTTTGCGCTGTAGACTGAGAGCATTTCACACCGTTTACGACTCTCGGTGCACCAGCAATCCGGACTGTTTTCATTCGTCCGGGCCAACACAAAACGGTGTTGAGACAGAGCTGTCCCGTGGGACAGAGTGGGTCACTTATCAGCGAGCTGAGGAACCCTATGGTTTACTCTTATACCGAAAAAAAACGCATTCGTAAGGACTTCGGTAAGCGAGACCAGGTACTGGACACGCCTTATCTGTTGTCCATTCAGCTGGACTCCTTCAAGCAGTTCATCGAGGCTGACCCGGAAGGTGAATATGGCCTAGAGGCCGCTTTCCGTAGCGTTTTCCCGATCACCAGTTACTCCGGTAGTGCTGAGCTTCAGTATGTCAGCTATCGCCTGGGTGAGCCGGTATTTGACGTAAAAGAATGCCAGATCCGTGGAGTGACCTACTCCGCGCCGCTGCGTGTCAAGCTTCGTATGGTTCTGTACGACCGTGAAGCAGCTGCCGGCACCGTCAAAGACATCAAGGAACAAGAAGTATACATGGGCGAAATTCCGCTCATGACCGAGAACGGCACCTTTGTTATCAATGGTACCGAGCGGGTAATCGTCTCCCAGCTGCATCGTAGCCCGGGCGTCTTCTTCGACCACGATAAAGGCAAAACACATTCATCCGGTAAGGTGCTGTATAACGCGCGCGTTATTCCCTACCGTGGCTCCTGGCTGGACTTCGAGTTCGATGCGAAAGACAACCTGTTTGTCCGTATCGACCGTCGTCGTAAACTGCCGGCATCCATTATTCTGCGTGCCCTGGATTTCAGTTCCGAACAGATTCTGGCCACCTTCTTCGAGACCATCGGTTTCGAAGTCAAAGATGGCAAGTTGATGATGGATCTGGTGCCGGAGCGCCTGCGTGGTGAAACTGCGACCTTTGACATCGTGGCCAATGGCGCCGTGGTGGTTGAGACCGGTCGTCGAGTGACTGCGCGTCACATCCGTCAGTTGGAAAAAGATTCCGTTACCCAGATTGAGGTACCGGTTGAGTATGTTGTTGGCAAAGTTGCTGCCAAGGACTACGCACATCCGCAAACTGGCGAGATGGTAGTGACTGCCAACCAGGCGCTGAGCCTGGAAGCGGTAGCCAACCTCTCCCAAGCCGGCTTCAAGCACTTCGAGGTTCTGTTCACCAATGAACTGGATCACGGTGCCTACATGTCCGAGACCCTGCGTATCGACTCCAGCTCCAGCCGCCTGGAAGCTCTGGTTGAAATCTATCGCATGATGCGTCCGGGTGAGCCGCCGACTCGCGAAGCCGCAGAACAGCTGTTCGAGAACCTGTTCTTCTCTTCCGAGCGTTACGACCTGTCTACCGTAGGTCGGATGAAGTTCAACCGCCGTCTGGCTCGTGAAGACGAGACCGGCGTGGGTACTCTGACCAAAGACGACATCGTCGATGTGATGAAGCGCCTGATCGACATCCGTAACGGTAACGACGAAGTGGACGATATCGACCACCTGGGTAACCGTCGTATCCGTTCTGTCGGTGAAATGGCTGAAAACCAGTTCCGTGTCGGTCTGGTGCGTGTCGAGCGTGCGGTCAAGGAGCGTCTCTCCCTGGGCGACCTGGACACCCTGATGCCGCAGGATCTGATCAACGCCAAGCCGATCTCCGCCGCAGTCAAAGAGTTCTTTGGTTCCAGCCAGCTGTCCCAGTTCATGGACCAGAACAACCCGCTGTCCGAAGTGACCCACAAGCGTCGTATTTCCGCGCTGGGCCCGGGCGGTTTGACTCGTGAGCGTGCCGGCTTTGAAGTTCGAGACGTACACCCGACCCACTACGGTCGTCTGTGCCCCATCGAAACTCCTGAAGGTCCGAACATCGGTCTGATCAACTCGCTGTCCGTGTACTCTCGTACCAACGAGTACGGTTTCCTCGAGACCCCGTACCGCAAGGTCATTGACGGTGTGATCACCGACGAAGTGGACTATCTGTCTGCTATTGAAGAAGGCAAGTACGTGATCGCACAGGCTAACGCCGCGACCACCGAAGATGGCCGTCTGAAAGATGAATTGATCCCGTGCCGTCACAAAGGTGAATCCACCTTTATGAACGCCGACCAGATCCAGTATATGGACGTGAGCCCGCAGCAGATCGTATCTGTGGCAGCGGCCCTGATCCCGTTCCTGGAACACGATGACGCGAACCGCGCATTGATGGGTTCAAACATGCAACGTCAGGCTGTACCGACTTTGCGCGCCGACAAGCCGCTGGTTGGTACCGGTATGGAACGCGCTGTGGCCGTTGACTCCGGTGTTACCGTAGTGGCCAAGCGTGGTGGCATGATCGACTACGTCGATGCCTCCCGTATCGTTATCAAGGTCAACGAAGATGAGCTGCTGCCTGGCGAAGCCGGCATCGACATCTACAGCCTGACCAAATACACCCGTTCCAACCAGAACACCTGTATCAACCAGCGTCCGTGCGTGATGTTGGGGGAGCCGGTGATGGCGGGCGACGTGCTGGCTGACGGCCCGTCCACCGACCTGGGTGAACTGGCGCTGGGTCAGAACCTGCGCGTCGCGTTCATGCCGTGGAACGGTTACAACTTCGAAGACTCGATCCTGGTGAACGAGCGTGTTGTTCAGGAAGATCGCCTGACCACCATTCACATCCAGGAACTGGCCTGTATCTCCCGTGACACCAAGCTGGGTCCGGAAGAGATCACTGCTGACATCCCGAACGTGGGTGAAGCCGCTCTGTCCAAGCTGGACGAGTCCGGTATCGTCTACGTTGGTGCTGAAGTGAAGGGCGGCGACATTCTGGTCGGTAAGGTAACGCCGAAAGGTGAAACCCAGCTGACGCCGGAAGAGAAGCTGCTGCGCGCCATCTTCGGTGAGAAGGCGTCCGACGTGAAGGACTCCTCCCTGCGAGTGCCGAACGGTGTGTACGGTACCGTGGTTGACGTGCAGGTCTTTACCCGCGATGGCGTGGAAAAAGACAAGCGCGCCAAAGAAATCGAAGAGATGCAGCTGAAGGAAGCGAAGAAGGACTTGACCGAAGAGTTCAAGATCCTGGAAGACGGCATTTTCGGCCGCTCCCGCAACCTGCTGCTGGCCGCCGGTTACAGCGAAGACCGTCTGAACAAGCTCGATCGCTCCAAGTGGTTTGAACTGGCCATCGAAGATGAAGCCAAGCAAATCGAGCTGGAACAGATCGCTGAACAGCACGTTGAGCTGAAGGCCGAGTTCGACAAGAAATTCGAGAACAAGCGTCGCAAGATCATCCAGGGCGATGACCTGGCGCCGGGCGTACTGAAGATCGTCAAGGTCTATCTGGCCGTCAAGCGTCGCATCCAGCCGGGTGACAAGATGGCGGGGCGTCACGGTAACAAGGGTGTTATCTCCAAGATCTGTCCGGTCGAGGATATGCCCCATGACGAGTACGGCCGTCCGGTCGACATCGTTCTGAACCCGTTGGGCGTACCGTCCCGTATGAACATCGGTCAGATCCTCGAAGTGCACTTGGGCCTCGCGGCCAAGGGTATCGGCGAGAAGATCGACCGCATGGTCAAGGAACAGCGCGAACTGCACGAGATGCGTGACTTCCTGCAACAGGTCTATGACCTGGGCGAGAAAGACACCCAGCAAGTGAACGTGGCCGAGCTGTCCGACGACGACGTGCGTACCCTGGTCGGTAACCTGCGCAAGGGTCTGCCGGTCGCTACGCCGGTCTTTGATGGCGCCAAAGAGCGTGAAATCAAGGCCCTGCTGAAGCTGGCCGACCTGCCGGAATCCGGTCAGATCGCCCTGTTCGACGGTCGTACCGGTAACGCCTTCGAGCGTAAGGTCACCGTGGGTTACATGTACATGCTGAAGCTGAACCACTTGGTAGACGACAAGATGCACGCGCGTTCTACCGGTTCTTACAGCCTGGTTACCCAGCAGCCGCTGGGTGGTAAGGCACAGTTCGGTGGTCAGCGTTTCGGTGAGATGGAAGTGTGGGCCCTGGAGGCTTACGGTGCGGCATATACCCTGCAGGAGATGCTGACCGTCAAGTCTGACGATGTGAACGGCCGTACCAAGATGTACAAGAACATCGTGGATGGCGACCACCGTATGGAGCCGGGCATGCCCGAATCCTTCAACGTATTGCTGAAGGAAATCCGCTCTCTGGGTATCAACATCGAGCTGGACGAAGAGTAAGAGCTCGCTCTTATTGTTCGAGAATTGACGTGGGCGCCCCGAAAGGGGCGCCGAGGTTAGACTCCTGACAGGGGAAACACGTGAAAGACTTACTCAAGTTTTTGAAGGCTCAGACCAAGACCGAAGAGTTTGACAGTATCAAGATCGGTCTGGCCTCTCCTGACATGATCCGCTCCTGGTCATTCGGTGAGGTCAAAAAGCCTGAGACCATCAACTACCGGACTTTCAAGCCGGAACGTGATGGTCTGTTCTGCGCCCGTATCTTCGGACCGGTGAAGGACTACGAGTGTCTGTGCGGCAAGTACAAGCGCCTGAAACACCGTGGTGTGATCTGTGAGAAGTGCGGCGTAGAAGTGACCCAGACCAAGGTCCGTCGTGAGCGTATGGGCCACATCGAGCTGGCCAGCCCGACTGCCCACATTTGGTTCCTGAAGTCCCTGCCGTCCCGTATCGGTCTGCTGCTGGACATGACCCTGCGTGACATCGAGCGCGTGCTGTATTTCGAATCCTATGTAGTGATCGAACCCGGCATGACCAACCTCGAGCGCAGCCAGATGCTGTCCGAAGAGCAGTACCTGGACGCACTGGAAGAGTGGGGCGACGAATTCGACGCCAAGATGGGTGCCGAAGCAATCCTGGCATTGCTGCGCGCCATCGATCTGGAAGGCGAAGTGCGCACCATGCGCGAAGAGCTGGATCAGACCAACTCCGAGACCAAGCGCAAGAAGACCACCAAGCGCCTGAAGCTGATGGAAGCCTTCCTGCAGTCCGGCAACAAGCCGGAGTGGATGATCATGACAGTGCTGCCCGTGCTGCCGCCGGACCTGCGTCCGCTGGTACCGCTGGACGGCGGCCGTTTCGCGACCTCCGATCTGAACGATCTGTACCGTCGCGTGATCAACCGTAACAACCGCTTGAAGCGCCTGCTGGATCTGGCTGCTCCGGACATCATCGTGCGCAACGAAAAGCGCATGCTGCAAGAGTCCGTCGATGCCCTGCTGGACAACGGCCGTCGTGGTCGTGCCATCACTGGCTCCAACAAGCGCCCGCTGAAATCCTTGGCCGACATGATCAAGGGTAAGCAAGGTCGTTTCCGTCAGAACCTGCTCGGTAAGCGTGTCGACTACTCCGGTCGTTCCGTTATCACCGTAGGTCCGACTCTGCGTCTGCATCAGTGCGGTCTGCCGAAGAAGATGGCGCTGGAGCTGTTCAAGCCCTTCATCTATGGCAAGCTGGAATCCCGCGGTCTGGCGACCACCATCAAGGCCGCCAAGAAGATGGTGGAGCGCGAAGAAGCTGTCGTTTGGGACATCCTGGACGAAGTGATCCGCGAACATCCGGTTCTGCTGAACCGTGCACCGACCCTGCACCGTCTGGGTATCCAGGCGTTTGAACCGACCCTGATCGAAGGCAAGGCCATCCAGCTGCACCCGCTCGTCTGTGCCGCCTATAACGCGGACTTCGACGGTGACCAGATGGCGGTCCACGTACCGCTGACCCTGGAAGCCCAGCTGGAAGCGCGCGCGCTGATGATGTCCACCAACAACATCCTGTCGCCTGCTTCCGGTGAGCCGATCATCGTTCCGTCTCAGGACGTGGTCTTGGGTCTGTACTACATGACCCGCGCTCGTATCAACGCCAAGGGCGAAGGTATGGTGCTGTCCGGCCCGAAAGAAGCCGAGAAAGTGTACCGCGCCGGTCTGGCCGATCTGCATGCTCGCGTGAAAGTTCGCATCACCGAATACCTGCGTCAGGAAGACGGTTCGCTGCGTGCTCACACCGAGATGAAGAACACCACCGTTGGTCGTGCGATCCTGAGCCTGATCCTGCCGAAAGGCATGGAATACGCGCTGATCGACGAGCCGAAGGTGCTGACTGCTGCAGAGCAGGCTGACCTGGATGCCAACCCGCAGAACTGGATCAAATCCGTATCCAACAAGGCGCTGGGCAAAAAGCTCATCTCCCGTCTGCTGAACACCTGCTATCGCAAGCAGGGCCTGAAGGACACCGTCATCTTCGCTGACCAGCTGATGTATACCGGTTTCCACTATGCGGCCCTGTCCGGTGCTTCCGTTGGTATCGATGACATGGTCATCCCGGATGCCAAGAAAGACATCATCGCCGCTGCAGAAGCCGAAGTTGCCGAGATCCAGGACCAGTTCCTGTCCGGTCTGGTGACCGCGGGCGAACGCTACAACAAGGTTATCGATATCTGGGCCAGCGCCAACGAGCGCGTCTCCAAGGCCATGATGGAGAACTTGTCCAAAGAGCGTAACGTCAACTCGCTGGGTGAAGAAGAAGAGCAGGCCTCGTTCAACAGCATCTTCATGATGGCCGACTCTGGTGCGCGGGGTTCCGCAGCCCAGATCCGTCAGCTGGCCGGTATGCGTGGCCTGATGGCCAAGCCGGATGGTTCCATCATCGAAACCCCGATCGTCGCGAACTTCCGCGAAGGTCTGAACGTACTGCAGTACTTCATCTCCACTCACGGTGCTCGTAAGGGTCTGGCGGATACCGCACTGAAGACTGCGAACTCCGGTTACCTGACTCGTCGTCTGGTTGACGTGGCACAGGACATGGTGATCACCGAGGACGATTGCGGCACTACCGAAGGTCTGTGGATGACTCCGCTGATCGAAGGTGGCGACGTGGTGGAACCGCTGCGTGAGCGCGTGCTGGGCCGTGTGGTTGCCGATGACGTGATCAAGCCGGGTACTGAAGACGAAGTGCTGGTAGCACGCAACACCCTGCTCGACGAGCAGCTGTGTGACCTGCTGGAGCGCAACTCCGTTGACCGCGTGAAGGTACGTTCTGCCATCACCTGTGAGACCGACTTCGGTAACTGTGCTCACTGCTACGGCCGTGATCTGGCCCGTGGTCACCTGGTTAACAAGGGTGAGGCTGTCGGTGTTATCGCCGCCCAGTCCATCGGTGAACCGGGTACCCAGCTGACGATGCGTACCTTCCACATCGGTGGTGCCGCATCCCGTGCCGCTGCCGAGAGCAGCATCCAGGTCAAGAACACCGGTAGCATCAAGCTGCAGAACGCCAAGTTCGTTCACAACAGTGACGACAAACTGGTTATCACCTCCCGTTCTACCGAACTGACCATCATGGACGAGATGGGCCGTACCAAGGAAAGCCACAAGCTGCCTTACGGTTCCGTGCTGGAAGTGAAAGATGGCCAGGCCGTGAACGCTGGTGAAACCGTCGCCAACTGGGATCCGCACACTCACCCGATCATCACCGAAGTGGCAGGTCGCCTGCACTTCGAACACATGATCGATGGCGTGACCATTACTCGTCAGACCGACGAGCTGACCGGTCTCTCCTCCATCGTCGTGCTGGATGTCAACGAGCGTCCGAGTGCCGGTAAAGAGATGCGTCCGACCGTTAAACTGGTCGACCTGAACGGCAAGGACGTGATGATCCCGGGTACCGATGTAGCCGCCCAGTACTTCCTGCCGGGCAAGGCGATCGTGAACCTGGAAGATGGTGCCAACGTGGGCGTGGGTGACGCGGTAGCGCGTATCCCGCAAGAGTCCGGCGGTACCAAGGACATCACCGGTGGTCTGCCGCGCGTTGCGGATCTGTTCGAAGCACGTCAACCGAAGGAACCGGCAATTCTGGCCGAGATCTCCGGTACCATCTCCTTCGGGAAAGAGACCAAGGGCAAACGCCGTCTGGTCATCACCCCGACCGATGGTGGCGATGTCTACGAGGAGATGATTCCGAAGTGGCGTAACCTGAACGTGTTCGAAGGTGAAAAAGTTGAGAAGGGTGAAGTGCTGGCGGACGGTCCTGAGTCTGCTCACGACATTCTGCGTCTGCGCGGTATCAGCCCGGTCGCCAACTACATCGCCAACGAAGTGCAGGACGTTTACCGTCTGCAAGGCGTTAAGATCAACGACAAGCACATCGAAGTCATCGTGCGTCAGATGCTGCGCAAGTGCGAGATCCTGAGCGCTGGCGACACCGACCTGATCGAAGGCGAACAGGTTGAAGTGGCTCGCGTGAAGATTGCCAACCGTAAGCTGGTTGCTGAGGGCAAGACCCCGGCCACCTTCCGTCACATCCTGATGGGTATTACCAAGGCATCTCTGAGCACCGAGTCCTTCATCTCCGCGGCTTCCTTCCAGGAAACCACCCGTGTTCTGACCGAAGCAGCCGTTGGCGGCAAGCGTGATGAACTGCGTGGCCTGAAAGAGAACGTGATCGTGGGTCGTCTGATCCCGGCTGGTACCGGCTTTGCCTACCACCACGGCCGGATCAACCAGCGTGCCGCCGCAGCCCGTGCTGTTGGCGTACCGCAGGTGACTGCCGATGAAGCTCAGCAAAACCTGGCGGATCTGCTCAATGCAGCCGGCAGTTTTGACGAAGAGTAATCTTCCGCTGTAGTGAATGAAAAGGGCCCCTTCATGGGGCCCTTTTTTATTGTCGATTTTCTCGTCAAAGCCAGACGCCACGCGGATATTCGGATGATCCAGAGCAAGGTTGCAGAGTAAAAAATCAAAAAAAGTTGACATTGCACTCTCGCAACTGAAAACTCGGGAAAGTTGAATGGGTATTACAGGGGTAGAACATGACTGTCGGTATCGAGGAAGTGATGCTTCCCGAAGAGCAACTGATCGGTCGCACTTTTACAGACGAAGACAGGGAATTGTTGCGCTCATACGATGGGCTGATCGATGGCTTGGCCGAGTTGTTCGGCAAGCACTGTGAAGTGGTGCTTCACTCCCTGGAAAATCTGCACGAGTCCGTGATCAAGATTGCCAACGGGTTCAATACGGGACGGAATGAGGGGGCCCCCATTACCGATCTCGCGCTGCGTATGCTCAAGGACATCGAGAATACCGGCCAGGATTACACCCAGAGCTATTTTGCTCGCAGCCGTACCGGTGCCCTGATGAAGTCGAGTACCATCGCCATCAGGAACAGCGACAAGCAGGTGATCGGCCTCATCTGTATCAACCTGCATATCAACGCGCCTTTTCACGAGTTCGTCGCCGAATTTTTCCCGACACCGCAACAAGTCGAGCGTCAGTCGCCGGAGACCTTTGCCAACAGTGTGGAAGAGCTGGTTGCCCAGACGGTGGACAATACCATCGACGAGATCAACCGCGATCCAACCGTTGCCAACAACGCTAAAAACAGGTTTATCGTGACCCAGCTGTTCGAGAAGGGCATATTTGATATCAAGGACTCGATCAACCTGGTCGCCGACAAGCTGAACATTTCCAAACATACCGTTTATCTGTACATCCGACAGCGCAAGCAGGGTGAAGACGAAAACGAGTAAGCGCCATAGAAGGGGATAGACAAGAATGGCTAAAGAAGTTATTGCAACCGACAAGGCGCCTGCCGCAATTGGCCCGTATGTTCAGGCCACCAAACTGGGCGAGCTGGTCTTCACCTCCGGGCAGATCCCGCTCGATCCGGCCACCATGGAGATAGTGGCTGGCGGTATCGAAGCGCAGGCCGAGCAGGTGATGAAGAACCTGGTTGCAGTATTGAAAGAAGCGGGAGCCGATACCGGCAAGGTATTGAAGACCACCTGTTTCCTCAGCGACATGAACAACTTTGTTGCCTTCAACCAGGTTTATGCCCGTTACTTCGGTGACGCCGCTCCTGCCCGCTCCTGCGTGGAAGTGGCGCGTCTGCCGAAGGATGTGCTGGTTGAAGTCGAAGCCATCGCTTACGTCTGATCCAAGGCTGCACGAAGAGCCCCTCCCAGGAGGGGCTTTTTTGTGTTTGGCGTAGAATGGACGAACACATGCGCAGGAGTCCGGATATGAGTCTGAATTTTGCCCTGCTGGTAACGGGGCCCGCCTATGGCACCCAGTCGGCCAGCACCGCCTATCGTTTTGCCTTGAGCCTCATCGAGCAGGGCCATTGCTTGTCTCACCTGTTCTTCTACCAGGATGGGGTCTACAACGGTAACGGGCTGCATGCTCCCGCCTCCGATGAGAGCAACCTGGTCGCCCTGTGGCGTGAATTGGCCAACCAGCAAGGGATCCGTATCGATGTGTGCGTCGCTGCCGCCATGCGGCGCGGTGTGCTGGATGAGCAGGAGGCCAAGGGGCTGGGCAGGGCACACTTCAACCTGGAGCCGCCATTTTGCCTGAGTGGCCTGGGTCAGCTGGCGGAGGCCAGCCTGACCGCCGATCGATTCGTCCAGTTTTAAGAGGCAGCCATGCACAAGATAGCGTTTATTTGCCGGCGTGGACCGCACGGTACTGCCGCCGGGCGGGAAGGTCTGGATGCCCTGCTGGCCACTTCGGCCATGACCGAGTCGCTGGCCCTGTTCCTCATCGGGGATGGTGTGCTGCAACTGCTCAAGGAGCAGCAGCCGCAGGCCATCTTGCAGCGTCACTATGCGCCGACCTTCAAACTGCTCGAGCTCTATGACATTGAGGAGGTCTATGTGTGCACCGACTCGCTGGCCGAGCGTGGCCTGACGGTGGCTGACCTGCTGATCCCCGTGACCGGTCTGTCCCGCACCGACATCCGGCACCAGTGGGATGCCTGTGCTACCCATATCTGCTTTTGAGGTGACCATGATACAGCTGATATTGACCTCTCCCTTCCAGAGCCAGGACCTGGAGCAGGCGCTGACCTACCGCCAGCCGGAGGATGTGTTGGTGCTGATGCAGGATGCCGTCGTCGCTGCCACGGCCCCTCAGTGGTGTGCGCGGTTGGCTGGAGTGCCGCTCTATGTCATGCGGGAAGACCTGCAGGCTAGGGGGTTGCAACAACGGATCGGGTTGGATCTGGACATGGCCGGCTTGGTGGTCCTGATTGCGGAAAAAGGCTCGCCGCAGACCTGGGCTGGCTAACTGCCAGTTTTATATAACCATTTCAGACGGTTACCGATATTTGCCAAGGCTCCCTCACTGCCTTTCCTGGCTCGGATTGTATAAATCTTGACTCCCTTGACAACAGGGCATAAAATTTCGCGTCCCCGTATCTGCGGGGAGGATTTTTCACATGTTTATGAAGTCATTATCAGGAGCCTTTTGATGGCAACTATTAACCAGTTGGTTCGCAAGCCACGCATCAAGCTCGTTGTGAAAAGCAACGTGCCGGCGCTGGAAGCGTGCCCTCAGAAGCGTGGCGTGTGCACCCGTGTATACACCACCACCCCGAAGAAGCCTAACTCTGCACTGCGTAAAGTATGCCGTGTACGTCTGACCAACGGCTTCGAAGTCACCTCCTACATCGGCGGTGAAGGTCACAACCTGCAAGAGCACTCTGTTGTTCTGATCCGTGGCGGTCGTGTAAAAGACTTGCCAGGTGTTCGTTATCACACCGTTCGTGGTGCGTTGGACTGTGCCGGTGTTAAAGACCGTAAGCAGGCTCGCTCCAAGTATGGCGTGAAGCGCCCGAAAGCTTAATGGTTCTCCGTTAAGTAAGGCCAAACGTTAATTCGTTTCTAGTTAGATAACTTTCTAGTTTTGGGTAACCCCTGAAGTTACGGAGAATTTGAAATGCCAAGACGTCGTGTTGTTGGTCAGCGTAAAATCCTGCCGGATCCCAAGTTCGGATCAGAGCTGCTGGCTAAATTTGTCAACGTAGTAATGGTTGACGGTAAGAAATCTGTTTCCGAAGCCATCGTATATGGCGCGCTGGACATCATTGCCACCAAGACTGGCAAAGAGCACCTGGCCGTATTCGAAGAAGCCCTGGACAACATTCGTCCGGCCGTCGAGGTTAAATCTCGTCGTGTCGGTGGTGCAACCTATCAGGTACCGGTAGAAGTTCGTCCGGTTCGCCGCAATGCCCTGGCAATGCGCTGGTTGGTTGATGCCGCTCGTAAACGTGGTGAAAAATCAATGGCTCAGCGTTTGGCTGGCGAGCTGCTGGATGCCGCTGACAATAAGGGTTCGTCTGTCAAGAAACGTGAAGACGTACACCGTATGGCTGAAGCGAACAAGGCTTTCGCTCACTTCCGCTGGTAATCCGCTTGCGCAGGGTCTTTTGGCTCTGCGCACCTTTAATTATCTGGGGACAAGTGCCCTAGTAAGAGGATGACAATGGCTCGTACAACCCCCATTGAGCGTTATCGTAATATCGGTATCTCCGCTCACATCGACGCCGGTAAGACTACTACTACCGAGCGCGTTCTGTTTTACACCGGTGTAAGTCACAAGATCGGTGAAGTTCACGATGGCGCTGCCACCATGGACTGGATGGAACAGGAACAAGAGCGTGGTATCACCATCACCTCCGCCGCGACCACCGCTTTCTGGTCCGGTATGGGCAAACAGTTCCAACCGCACCGTATCAACATCATCGATACCCCGGGCCACGTTGACTTTACTATCGAAGTAGAGCGTTCCATGCGTGTTCTGGACGGCGCCGTGATGGTGTACTGTGCCGTAGGTGGCGTTCAGCCACAGTCTGAAACCGTATGGCGTCAGGCTAACAAGTACAAGGTTCCCCGTATCGCGTTCGTCAACAAGATGGACCGTACCGGTGCCAACTTCCTGCGCTGCGTTGAGCACATCAAGACCCGTCTGAAAGGTAACCCGGTTCCGCTGCAACTGAACATCGGTTCAGAAGAGAACTTCAAGGGCGTTATCGACCTGGTCAAGATGAAAGCCATCAACTGGAGCGAAGCTGACCAGGGTGTATCCTTCGATTACGAAGACGTCCCGGCTGAGCTGCTGGAAAAAGCGCAAGAGATGCGCATGACCCTGGTTGAAGCCGCTGCTGAAGCGTCTGAAGACCTGATGGAAAAATACCTGGGTGGTGAAGAACTGACCGAGGAAGAGATCAAGAAAGCTCTTCGTCAGCGCGTTCTGAACAACGAAATCATCCTGGTTACCTGTGGCTCCGCGTTCAAGAACAAGGGCGTACAGGCCATGCTGGATGCCGTGGTTGACTATCTGCCGGCGCCGACCGACGTAGCAGCCATCGACGGTCTGAAGCTGGATGGCGAGACCAAAGACGAGCGTCATGCTTCTGATGACGAGCCGTTTGCTGCTCTGGCATTCAAGATTGCTACCGACCCGTTCGTAGGCAACCTGACCTTCTTCCGCGTTTACTCCGGTGTGGTTAACTCCGGTGACTCCGTGCTGAACTCCGTTAAAGAGAAGCGCGAGCGTTTTGGCCGTATCGTTCAGATGCACGCCAACAAGCGTGAAGAGATCAAAGAAGTTCGCGCAGGCGACATCGCTGCCGCCATCGGTCTGAAAGACGTGACCACCGGTGACACCCTGTGTGACGAAAAAGCGCCGATCATCCTCGAGCGTATGGAATTCCCGGAACCGGTAATCTCCATCGCAGTTGAGCCGAAAACCAAGGCTGACCAAGAGAAGATGGGCCTGGCTCTGGGCCGTCTGGCTCAGGAAGACCCGTCCTTCCGCGTATGGACTGACGAAGAGTCTGGCCAAACCATCATCGCCGGTATGGGTGAGCTGCACCTGGACATCATCGTTGACCGTATGCGTCGCGAGTTCAAGGTAGAAGCGAACGTAGGTAAGCCGCAGGTTGCCTACCGTGAAACCATTCGTAACACCGTCAAGGATATCGAAGGTAAGCACGCCAAGCAGTCCGGTGGTCGTGGTCAGTACGGTCACGTTGTGATCGACATGTACCCGCTGGAAGAAGGCAAAGCCTACGAATTCGTCAACGACATCAAGGGCGGCGTCATTCCTGGTGAGTTCATCCCGGGTGTTGACAAGGGTATCCGCGAGCAGCTGAAGTCCGGCCCGCTGGCAGGTTATCCGGTAATGGATCTGGGCGTGCGTCTGCACTTCGGTTCCTACCACGATGTCGACTCTTCCGAACTGGCGTTCAAGATCGCTGCTTCCATGGCCTTTAAGGCTGGCTTCATGAAGGCCAACCCGGTTCTGCTCGAACCGATCATGAAAGTAGAAGTCGAGACTCCGGAAGACTACATGGGCGACGTGATCGGTGACCTGAACCGTCGTCGTGGCCTGATCGAAGGTATGGAAGATGGCCCGTCCGGCAAGATCGTTCGTGCCCTGGTGCCGCTTGCCGAGATGTTCGGTTACGCTACCGCCCTGCGTTCTGCTACCCAGGGTCGTGCTTCCTACGCCATGGAATTCGCCAAGTATCACGATGCACCGACCAACGTCGCCCAGGCCGTGATCGAAGAGCGCAAATCCAAGTAATTTAAGATTCCCCGCCTACGACGGTAGGCGGGTTTAACCTAGAAGGACTACGTCGTGTCTAAAGAAAAATTTGAGCGTAATAAACCGCACGTAAACGTCGGTACCATCGGCCACGTTGACCACGGTAAAACCACCCTGACTGCCGCTATCACCAACGTGCTGGCCAAGCACTTCGGTGGTAAGGCTTTCGCCTTCGACCAGATCGACAAGGCACCGGAAGAGCGTGAGCGTGGTATCACCATCAACACCTCCCACGTAGAATATGACACCGCTACCCGTCACTACGCCCACGTAGATTGCCCGGGTCACGCCGACTACGTTAAAAACATGATCACCGGTGCTGCCCAGATGGACGGCGCGATCCTGGTAGTAGCAGCGACTGACGGCCCGATGCCGCAGACTCGTGAGCACATCCTGCTGGGTCGTCAGGTAGGCGTTCCGTACATCATCGTGTTCATGAACAAGTGTGACATGGTAGATGACGAAGAGCTGCTGGAACTGGTCGAGATGGAAGTTCGCGAACTGCTGTCCGAGTACGACTTCCCGGGTGATGACCTGCCGGTAGTCCGTGGTTCCGCACTGAAAGCGCTGGAAGGCGAAGCTCAGTGGGAAGAGAAGATCCTGGAACTGGCTGGCCACCTGGACACCTACATTCCGGAGCCGGAGCGTGCAATCGACCTGCCGTTCCTGATGCCTATCGAAGACGTATTCTCCATCGCTGGCCGTGGTACCGTAGTAACCGGTCGTGTAGAGCGCGGTATCGTCAAAGTTGGTGAAGAAGTGGAAATCGTTGGTATCAAAGATACCACCAAGACCACCTGTACCGGCGTTGAAATGTTCCGTAAGCTGTTGGACGAAGGTCGTGCAGGCGAGAACATCGGTGCACTGCTGCGTGGCGTGAAGCGTGAAGACGTAGAGCGTGGTCAGGTACTGGCCAAGCCGGGCACCATCAAGCCGCACACCAAGTTTGAATCTGAAGTGTACGTGCTGTCCAAAGAAGAAGGTGGTCGTCATACCCCGTTCTTCAAAGGCTACCGTCCGCAGTTCTACTTCCGTACTACCGACGTGACCGGTACCATCGAGCTGCCGGAAGGCGTAGAGATGGTAATGCCGGGCGACAACATCAAGATGGTTGTTACCCTGATTGCACCGATCGCGATGGACGACGGCCTGCGTTTCGCCATCCGTGAAGGTGGCCGTACCGTAGGTGCTGGTGTTGTAGCTAAAGTTATCGCTTAATCGATACTTTAAATACGCACATGAAAGGGGTGGCTTCGGCCACCCCTTTTACTTTTGGGGCTTTAAATGGCCTGTGAGATACTTTGCGAAATCATTGATAGAGGTCGTTTCTGTGAGCAAACCAGCCATTTTTCTGGATCGTGATGGTGTCATCAACGAAGACACCGGTTATGTCAGCAAGGTAGATGACTTCCACTTTTTGCCCGGGGTCATCGAAGCCCTGCAGCTGATGAAGAAGAAAGGGTATCTGCTGGTCGTTGTCACCAACCAGTCTGGTATCGCCCGCGGTTATTTCAGCGAAGATGATTTCATGAATCTGACCGAGTGGATGGATTGGTCATTGGCCGATCGCGACGTGGATCTCGATGGTATCTACTTCTGCCCGCATCATCCGGAGCATGGTGCTCCCTGTGACTGCCGCAAACCAGAACCGGGAATGTTGCTGCTTGCCAAGCAAGAACTGAACATCGATATGAGCCGCTCTTATATGGTGGGTGACAAGCCTTCCGATCTAAAAGCTGCCATCAATGCCGGGGTTGGTCACAAGATCATGGTCAGAACGGGCAAGCCGGTAACGGATGCTGGTGTCGAGCTGGCCGATGCCATCTATGACAATCTGCATGATTTTGCCGTAGCAGTCCCCACCGTGGGCTGATTTTGCTGGTTTTAAATGCTTTTTGGTGGCTTTGTGAGCGGTTGAATGATGAAAGCCATCTTTTTGCAATTATCTGCTTGCCAGAACTAATTCACTCCCTATAATGCGCCTCCATCGACACGGCAAGCGGCAACGCAGAAAGCCGAGTCGGTAGCCTCGAAAAGCCTTTGTAAATAAGGCTTGACTCGAGAAGGCGGTTGAGTAGAATGCCACTCCCGCAGCAGCAAAAGCTGCGTCGCTCTTTAACAATTTGAATCAAGCAATCTGTGT
>NZ_CAWPKQ010000007.1:0-128684 GCF_963888745.1 Aeromonas sp. DNRA1
ATTGTTTTTGATGCTCGATGCTGTGAGTGCCCACACAGATTGCTTGATTCAAATTGTTAAAGAGCGTCACGCTTGTCGCGTTGAGGAGGCGCATATTACACCTCTCACTTCGAAAGTCAAGCGCTTGTTTTCGCTTTTCTTTCGACGCCCACTTCGCAAGGAAGCTGGCTCATCAGGTTGGCGTGTTCTGCCGTGCTGGTAGGGGCGCATTATAGGGAGCCACGCCGCGATGACAAGGACTTTTTGCAAAAACTCGTTCGTTTGCTGAAAAAGCAGGCTAAAGCCTCTAAAACAAGGGCTTCAGCCTGCTTTCACGCCGCTTTTTTGCTCAATTCTTCGCTTTGCGCCTGGATATAGTTGACCCAGCTGGTTGCACGCTGCTGCCAGTTATCCTGCAGCTGCAGTTCACGGGCCAGCTCCAGCGCCTGGACATACTGCTCTTTATTGAGGTGTGCCTGCACCAGCAGTGCCTTGGCGCGATTGCCTTGCTCGCCTTTCACCGACTTGATGGCCGCGAGCTGGGTCATGGCCGCATCCGTTCTGCCTTGTTGCAACAGCAGCTCGGCGGCACGCATGGCCGCCATGGGATGGGCATGTTCACGGGCGAGCAGCTGCCAGCTGTCGACGGCCTTCGGCCACTCACGCGCACCTTCCCACAATTGAGCCAGCAGTTGGCGATTGTCGGCGCTCTGTTTCATCTGTCCCTTTGCCATGGCTGTTTCCAGCAGACGGGCACCGCGATAGGGCAGTCCCTGCCAGGCATAAAGACGGATCAGCTGGTTGCGGGTGGCGGCATCATCTATCAACTTCCTGTCGATAGCGGTTTGCAGCAGTGCCAGCGCCTGATCGCCGCGCTTGGCGGAGAGGTTGAGCGACACCGCCTGCTGCCACCACTTGCTCTCTGTCGGCTCGTGGCGGATCAGCTCTGCGGCCTGATCGGCCGCCACACCGTAGCGCTGCAGCGCGGTGAGGGCCGAGAGGCGGATGATCGCTGCCTGCTTCTGCCAGCTCTTCTTCAATAGCTGTTCGCTCTGGCTGGCAGCCTCACCGTACTGCTTGTTGTGGTAATAGAGGCCAGCCAGACGCAGGCGCAAGGCATCGTCAGCCTTGATGGCCAATGCGCCTTTGTAACTGGCGATGGCACCGGCCCAGTTGGATTGCTGGGCCTGGATATCCCCACGCAGTCGCAGCAGTTGCAGCTGTTGTTGCTCGGGCCACTCTTTATAGGCAAGGGCCTGTTCGACGTAGCGGCTCGCCTGCGCGGTCTGTTGCAGATTGGCTGCCAGCGAGGCTTGCAGCTGCGCCAGCCAGGCACGCTCGGCATCGCTATTTGGCTTGAGGCCGGATGCCTTGCTCTGGGCCTGTTGCCACTGACCGGACTGATAGAGCTTCATCACGGGCTCCAGCTGGCGGGAGAAATGAGGGCTCACCTCCATCGCCAGACAGGCTTGGCTGACCAGGGCCAGCAGACAGATCCAGATCCGCAACATAGTTATGACTCCAGTTTGAATTTGAGCGTGATGACTTGCACCAGCTTGTCGGTGGCGCCCGGTCTCGGCTGATAGCGCCACTTGTTGATCGCCTGAATGGCCGCCCGCTCGAACTGACGCTTCGGCTTGGCCTCTACCACTTCCACATCCTGCACCCGGCCGTCGGCATCGACGCTGAAACGCAAGGTCACCGACCCTTCAATACCAGCCTGCTGGGCCCGATAGGGATAGACTGGCTCGATCCGCTGTAATGGCATCAGCATGTCACCGGCGCCGATCCCGGCACCTTGCTGCTGGCCATGGAAGTTGCCGCTCGCGACCGGGCTAGGGCTGGTCGCAACGCCAGGGGCATATACCTGCACCGCACTGAGGCTGGAGACCAGATCCAGGCTCGGCTGCACCGAGGGCAGTGGGGCCGCCGCCGGCATAGGCAGCGGCGTCGAGGCCAGCGCGGCAGGCGGCTCCGGCAGGGGTTCCGGCTCCTGGGGTACCGGGCGCTCGCGCACCTGCACCTCGGTCACCTCGTTCTGCATGTTGATGACGATGGATTTCTGCTCGGCGCTCGCCTTCTCCCCTCTGGGCGGCTCCACCAGGGTGGCCATGAACAACAGGATCCCCAGACTGAGGGCAATCCCCAGTCCCAGGCTCATCAGCTTGTATTTCATTTCGGTGCCACCGCCACGGCGATGTTGGCGATGCCTGCCGCCTTGGCCTCATCCATCACCCGCACCACCTTGCCGTGGGGTACCCGCTCGTCGGCCTGGATCACCAGGCTGGCATCAGGCTGTTCCGCCAACAGCCGGGCGACGCTGGCCTGCACCCGCTCCACGTCGATCTGCTTGCGGTCGAGGAAGATCTGACCCTGAGGGCCGATCGCCAGCATGATGCTGGAAGATTTCTGCGCTTTGGCCTGACTGGCCTGGGGCCTGTGCACCTCGAGCCCGGCTTCGCGCACGAAGGAAGTGGTGACAATAAAGAAGATCAGCATGATGAACACGATATCCAGCATGGGGGTCATGTCGATCTGCACTTCGTCACGCTGGCGTTTGGATTGCCGTCTCATTGCATTACCTTCTCTTCTCGCAGGCCGTCCCGGGTCTTGGCCAGCGCACGCTTGGCCTGGCTCTCGAGCCGGCTGAGTAACAACACGCCGGAAAGCGCGACCACCATGCCAGCCATGGTGGGGATGGTGGCGCGGGAGATCCCGCCCGCCATGCTCTCCGGGTTAAAGCGGTTGGCCGCGGCCAACGCATCGAATACGCCTATCATGCCGGTCACGGTACCCAGCAGCCCCAGCATGGGGCAGAGCACCACCAGGGTACGGATGAAGATCAGATGACGGTTGAGCTCAAGCTCGGCCTCGGCCAGCCAGCGCCCGCGGATCGCCCGAGCGTGCCAGCTGTGGCGCTCGTTGCGAGCCTGCCAGCGACCAAGCAGCTGGCGCTGCAGCGGAGCAAACCCCAGGTTGAGGTAGAGCAGCCGCTCGATCATCAGAATCCACATCAGCACCAGCAGGGCCAGAATGACCCAGAGCACCGGGCCGCCACGGCCCATGAAACTCTGCAGCTGTTGCCAGATGTCGAGCATCATGCCGCCCGCTCCATCCCGTCACGGTTGCTCTCCGCCCGCTCGGCCAGAATGCCGGCCACCTGCTGCTCCAGTACGTTGGAGAGTTCGGTGAATCGAGATTGCAGCAGGCTGTGAGCCAGGATCAGCGGAATGGCCGCCACCAGACCCTGTACCGTGGTGACCAGCGCCATGGAGATGCCGCCGGCCATGATCTTGGGATCGCCAGTGCCGAACTGGGTGATGGCCTGGAAGGTGCCGATCATCCCGGTCACGGTGCCGAGCAGGCCCAGCATGGGGGCGATGGCCGCGATCACCTTGACCATGCCGATGCCGCGCTCCATGCGAGGGGTCTCCTGCAGGATCGCCTCATCGAGACGCAGTTCGAGGGTCTCCATGCTCAGCTCTGGATGCTTGTCCGCCACCGTCAACACCCGGCCGAGGGCATTGTCGGCATGATATTCACCGCTCTTGAGCTGGCGACGAACCCGACCCAGTTCACGGGAGAGGCTCCACAGCCTTACCCCGGCGATCCCCAGGCCGATGGCGGCCAACAGCACGATAATGGCGCCAACCTGGCCACCCTGCTGGACTTGCTGCCAGAAGGTGGGGGCCTGCGCCAGCATCTCCAGCAGGGTGCCGTGGGAGGGATCCAGCGGCAGCGCTTCCCCCTCCTGACCCTGATAGGCGGCCGCGGCGGAGAGCACGCTGCCGGGCAGACCCAGCACCGGGCTCAGGCCTTCGGCAGTGGGTTGCAAGAACCCTTCACTACCCAGCAGGGCGAAGCTGCCGACCCGGGTCAGCGACTGCTCGCTGGCAGCCCCCTGGGCATCGAGCACCTTGCCGGTGAACTGGGCAACCCGGCCCGATTCGCGGATCTCTTGCAGCAGGGTGGCGGGCAGCAGGGCGAGGGCGGCGCGATCCGGCACCTGCTTCTCCTGCGCCATGGCCTTGAGCGGGGCGAGGCGCTCGGGGTACTGGCCCTCGACGGCGGATTCACTCAGCAGCTTGACCGCATCGCTGGCCCCCTGACGGGTCACCGCGAAGATCTCGTTCATGTCGCCGGAGGCCTGCTCCCACTGAGCGTTGAGCTCCACCAGCTGTTTTTCATTGGCCGCGAACTGACTTGCCAGCTGCTTGCTCAGGCTCTGGGCCGCAGCCAGCCTGGCACGGGCACTGTTCAGCTCCTTGGAGACAGACGCCAGATCCTGCTGGGCCTGCTGTTCACGGGCTTGCTCCTGCTGCTGCCAGGCTTCATCGGCAACGGCAGTGGTGGTGCCCAGAGAGAGGGCAATGGCGAGGGGGAACCACTTCAGGGTGATGCTCATGACTGGGCCTCCTGACCACGGCTGACGGAAAGGGGGACATTCAACAACTGGGGAACCTTCTTGTCGGCAGCCATCTCCAGCGCCTCGGCGATGGGAGAGAGCCACTGGCTGTCGAGGGCTTGCCATTGCTTGCTCTGCGCAGACCAGCGCCACGCCTGGGAACGATCGGCGGTCATCGCCAGCAGGGAGACCCGGCCCACCGCCAGCACGTCGACTCGGCGTGGTGTGCCGTCCAGCGCCAGCTCGGTAGAGTAGCTATCCAACCGGCTGCCGTATTCGGCTTCAATCTGGTAGGCCTGCAGCAGCTGGCGGAACTTCTCCGCCTCGCTCACGTCGGCTCGGGCCAGGGTCGCTTTGAGCTGTTCGACCCGCGCCAGGCGATCTTCCTTGCGCAGCGGCATGTCATTTTGTACCAGCTGCTCCAGATCGGCCTGCATCTGCAGCATCAGTGGGATCAGGCCCTGCCGGGTCTCCTGTACAGCCTCCAGCTGCTGGCTCAGCTTGCCAAGCTCATTTTGCTGATCGGCCACCAGAGACTGCATGTAGCGGTTGTAGGCTTCCAGATCGCGCAGTTGCAGCTGGGCATTTTGCAGCTCCAGCCGGGCAGCAACGGCCGCATCGGCGGCTTTTTCGACACGCTGCTGGGAGGCTTTCCCGGCGGCGATGCTGTTTTTCAGTGCCGGTGCGACCAGCTCGTCGGCGCCAGCAGCAAAGTGGACTGACAGTGGCAACAAGGCCAAACCCCAAAACTTGTTCATGATATAAATCTTAACAATGATAACTATTCTCATTGTCTCAAAGAGTGGGGGCAGTGGCAATCAGATGATTTTGTTGGCCTTCGGCCAAAAAAACAGGATAATTTTTAAGCAAGCACGGGAGTCACTGGCGTTGGTTCTCACCACACCAAATTAATAATTAAAAAATATCTTTTCGATCAATGTGATAGAGATCGAAAAAGGAGAAGTTCATGTTCAACGATGCGATCTGGGAACACATCGATCGGTTCACCAAGGCCAAGAAGACCAGCGACATCCAGCAGCAGCTGGAGCGCTTCAGTCATCAGATGGGCTTTGATTACTTCCGTCTGCTGATTATTTTCCCCATCAGCATGCAGAAATCCCATGTGGCGTTGTTCAACAACTGCCCCACCAGCTGGTTCGATGCCTATTCAGAGCGGCACTACCTGACTCAGGACCCGGTCGTCTTCCTGGGACTGAAGCAGACCCAGCCCATCTTCTGGAACAAGCTCGACTGCGACTCTCCCTGGCTGCCCAGCGCCAGCCGTGAGGTGATGAACTTGGCCGCCGACTTCGGGGTGAGAAACGGTGTCTCCTTCCCACTGCACACCCCGCAGGGGGAACACGGCATCCTCTCCTTCATCAGCAAGGAGAAGTCCAATTCCGATCTGATGTTTGAAAACGTTCCCTTGCTGTCGTTTTGCGCCAGCTACATCTTCAACTCGGCGCTGCAGCTGATAAAGAGCAGGCCGGATCTGATGAAGTACCTGACCGAGCTGTCGGATCGGGAGAAGGAGTGCCTGTTCTGGGCCAGCGAGGGCAAGACCTCCTGGGAGATCGCCACCATCCTCGGCATCAGCGAGCGGACCGTGAACTTCCACCTCAATCAGGTCACCAACAAGACCGACTCGAAGAACCGCAACCAGGCGATCGCCAAGAGCATCTCCAGCGGCATCATAGTGCCCTCGCTGGACGACGTGACCATCACCAACCTGCGGCTGTCATAACGGCCACCGAGCCAGACAAACAAAAAGAGCCGCAATGCGGCTCTTTTTCATTTCCAGCGACGACTTATTCCACGGTCACGGATTTCGCCAGGTTGCGCGGCTGATCCACGTCGGTGCCCTTGATGAGGGCAACGTGGTAGGAGAGCAGCTGCAGCGGCACGGTATAGACGATCGGCGCGATCATCTCTTCCACGTGGTTCAGGCTCATCACCCGCATGGTCTCGTCGCTCTTGAAGCCGGCGTCGGCATCGGCGAACACGTAGAGGATACCGCCACGAGCGCGCACCTCTTCCACGTTGGACTTGAGCTTCTCCAGCAGATCGTTGTTCGGCGCCACAACGATGATCGGCATCTCGGCATCGATCAGCGCCAGCGGGCCGTGCTTGAGCTCACCGGCGGCATAGGCCTCGGCGTGGATGTAGGAGATCTCTTTGAGCTTGAGCGCCCCTTCCATGGCGATGGGATACTGGCTGCCACGACCGAGGAACAGGCTGTGGTGCTTGTCGGCAAACTCTTCGGCCAGGGCTTCGATATCCTTGGCCAGCGCCAGGCTCTCTTTAATACGCAGCGGCAGGGCTTGCAGCGCCTTGACCAGTTCGGCCTCGGCGGCGGCACTCAGGTTGCCACGGCAGTGACCGACCGATGCCACCAGCATCAGCAGACCAGCCAGCTGGGTGGTGAACGCCTTGGTGGACGCCACCCCGATCTCGGCACCGGCACGGGTCATAAAGGCCAGATCCGATTCGCGCACCAGGGAGGACCCCGGCACGTTGCAGATGGCCAGCGAGCTCATGTAGCCAGACTCCTTGGCCAGGCGCAGAGCAGCCAGGGTGTCGGCAGTCTCGCCGCTCTGGGACAGGGTCACCAGCAGGCTGTTGGGGCGCACCACCGACTTGCGATAGCGGAACTCGGAGGCGATCTCCACGTCGCAGGAGACACCGGCGATCTCTTCAAACCAGTAGCGCGCCACCATGCCGGAGTTGTAGGAGGTGCCGCAGGCGACGATCTGCACGTGCTCGACCTTGTCGAAGATGGCGCGGGCGCCGTTGCCGAACGACTCGACCACCACGTGATCCGAACCCAGACGACCTTCCAGGGTATTGGTGATGGCCTTGGGCTGCTCGTAGATCTCCTTGAGCATGTAGTGACGGTACTCACCCTTGTCACCGGCATCGTGGGAGAGCTCGGACTCCAGCTCCTCGCGCACCACGGCCTCGCCGTGGGTATCGAAGATGTGTACGTCGCGGCGGGTCACTTCTGCCACGTCACCCTCTTCCAGGAAGATGAAGCGACGGGTCACCGGCAGCAGTGCCATCTGGTCGGAGGCGATGAAGTTCTCGCCGATGCCGCGGCCGATCACCAGCGGGGAGCCGGAGCGGGCCACCACTACGCGGCTGTCGTCACGACTGTCCATCACCACGGTACCGTAGGCGCCGCGCAGCTGCTTCACCGCTACCTGCATGGCCGCCAGCAGGCTGGGAGCGGATTTCAGCTCGTGGTGCACCAGGTGGGCAATCACCTCGGTGTCGGTGTCGGAGCTGAACACATAGCCCAGCGCCTTGAGCTCTTCACGCAGCTCTTCATGGTTCTCGATGATGCCGTTGTGCACCACCACGATATGCTCGGAGACGTGAGGGTGAGCGTTGCGCTCGGACGGCTCGCCATGGGTAGCCCAGCGGGTGTGGGCAATGCCGGTACCACCGTGGACGGACTGCTCTTCCAGCGCCTTGGCCAGCTCGGCCACCTTGCCCAACCGACGCACCCGCTGCAGCGGCTGGTTGGCGCTGAACACGGCGACACCGGCCGAATCGTAGCCACGGTATTCCAGACGGCGCAGGCCCTCTACCAAGATTTCAGCCACATCACGTTGGGCGACGGCCCCGACGATGCCACACATACACTTCTCCTTGAGACGTAAGACGTTAATTCGGTTGGATAATGGTTTGTTCAGGTCAAACGGCCACGGGGGCGCAAATCAGCTGGATCCCCCTGGCCTGGATCTGTTCTCTGGCCGCACTGGCCAGCCCCTCGTCGGTCACCAGGGTATGGATGCCGGACCAGGGCAGTTCGAGATTGGGGATCTTGCGGCCGATCTTCTCCGACTCCACCATGACGATGACCTCCCGCGACACCTCGGCCATGACCCGGGAGAGGCCCACCAGCTCGTTGAAGGTGGTGGTACCGCGCTCCGGATCGATGCCGTCGGCACCGATGAACAGCTGGTCGAAGTCATAGGAGCGCAGCACCTGCTCCGCCACCTGTCCCTGGAAGGATTCGGAGTGGGGATCCCAGGTACCGCCGGTCATCAGCAGGGTGGGTTCGTTCTCCAGCTCGCGCAGGGCGCCGGCCACGTTGAGGGAGTTGGTCATCACGATGAGACCGCGCTTGTTGCCCAGCATGGGGATCATGGCGCTGGTCGTACTGCCGCTGTCGATGATGACGCGATTGTGATCACGGATCCGTTCGGCGGCGGCCCGGGCGATCGCCAGCTTTCGTTTCGAAACTTGCTCGGGATTGCTCTCCACCACCATCTCTGAGGGCAGGGGAACGGCACCGCCGTAACGGCGCAGCAGCAGGCCACCGGTCTCCAGCACCGCCAGATCTTTGCGGATGGTCACTTCGGAGGTGGCGAAGTGTTTGGCCAGGGCATCGACGCTGACTTCACCTTGCTCCTGCACCAGGCTCACTATGGTGTGACGGCGCTGCTGAGTATTACGTTTGGTCATCTTTAAGTTTCGATTCGAAAGGATGGCGAAATATTAATACCTTTTTTGAAAAAATCAAACGGCAAATAGGATCCGATTTGGTTCGATGCCAGAATGGGGCAGCTGATTTGCGACGAGGATGCCATGCAAAAACGAACCATCTGGCTGGTGGAAGATGAAGCCAGCATCGCCGACACCTTGATTTATGCGCTGCAGACCGACGGTTTCGAGGTGGAGTGGTTTTCCCTCGGCCAGCCGCTGCTGGCACGACTGGAACAGACGCGCCCCGACTTTCTGATCCTGGATGTGGGGCTGCCGGACATCAGCGGTTTCGAGTTGTGCAAGCAGGTTCGGGCACGGTGCGATACCCCGCTGATGTTTCTCACCGCCCGCAGCGAGGAGATAGACCGGCTGATCGGACTGGAGATCGGCGCCGACGACTATGTAGCCAAGCCCTTCTCGCCGCGGGAGGTGTGCGCCCGGGTGCGGGTCATCCTGCGCCGCAGCCAGCCGGCCACGCCCCGACCGAGCCAGTTGCTGGCTCTGGACGAGGAGCGGGCCCGCATCAGCTTTCACGGCCAGCCGCTGGCGCTCACCCGTTACGAATACCTGCTGCTCAAGACCCTGATGCAGGCGCCGGGCCGGGTCTACTCCCGCCAGCAGCTGATGGATCTGGTGTGGAGCGGGGCGGAGGAGAGCCTGGATCGTACCGTGGATACCCATATCAAGACCATCCGTGCCAAGCTGCGGGAGCGGGATCCCCACGCCAACCTGATCCTGACCCATCGTGGGCTGGGCTACAGCCTGGAGCTGGCATGAACAGACAGTGGCCTGACACCGGCCGGAGGACGCCATGAGGATTGGGCTGCAACTGCTGTGCGGGCTGGTGCTGATCTTCGCGCTGGCCGCCTGGTTCGTGCTGGAGATCTTCGTCGAGGAGATCAAACCCGGGGTGCGTAGCGCCACCGAAGATACCCTGGTGGACATGGCCCAGATGCTGGCACCGCTGGCGCTGGATGACCTGCAGGAAGGCAAGATGGCGGATGGCCGGCTGGCCAGCGCCTTCGCCCGCCTCAACCAGAGTCCCATCAACGCCCTGATCGACGGCCACCTCAAGCAGCAGGCGGAGTACCGCATCTATGTGGTCGACCGCTGGGGCAAGGTGGTCTACGACTCGGACGGGGTGGATCTGGGCAAGGACTATTCACGCTGGAACGACGTCTATCGCACCCTGCGCGGGGAATATGGCGCCCGCAGCACCCGCAGCGACCCCGACGATCCCGCCAGTTCGGTGATGCACGTGGCCGCGCCGCTGCGGGAGGGGGACGACATCCTCGGCTCCCTCACCGTCGCCAAGCCCAACCGCACTTTGCTGCCCATGATAGAGCGCAGCGAACACCAGCTGTTGCAAGGGGCGGCGCTGCTGCTGTTCATCTCGCTACTGATCGGCGCCCTGCTGGTATGGTGGCTCAACCGCGCCATCGGCAAGCTGGTGCACTACGCCGATGCGGTCAGCCAGGGTCAGCCCGCCAGCCTGCCGCGCCTCTACAGCCCGGAACTGGATCGGCTCGGCCGCTCCCTGGAAACCATGCGTCGCCAGCTGGACGGCAAGGCCTACATCGAAGCCTATGTGCACAGCCTGACCCACGAGCTCAAGAGCCCGCTGGCAGCCATTCGCGGGGCAGGAGAGATCCTGGCCGAGGCACCGCCACCCGAGGTGGCTACCCGTTTTATCGGCAACATCAATCTGGAGACGGCCCGCATGCAGCAGCTGATCGAGCGGATGCTGCAGCTGGCCAAACTGGAGTCGGGGCAGGGGCTGGACAGGCAGGCCGTCGAGCCGGCCAGGCTGGGCAGACGGGTGCTCGATGCCCGCCAGATCCTGGCCCAGCGGCGCCAGGTCACGCTGGTGGCCGAACTCGGCGAGGCCCAGAAGCAGAAGTGGGACTCGCTGCTGGTGGAACAGGCTCTCGGCAACCTGCTGGACAACGCCCTCGACTTCTCTCCCGTCGGCGGCACCCTGGCACTGAGCGGGGCCATGGAGGAGGGAGGCTACTGCTTCCGGGTACGGGATCAGGGGCCCGGCATTCCGGACTACGCCCTGCCGCGCATCTTCGAGCGCTTCTATTCGCTGCCCAGACCCGACAAGGGCAAGAGCAGCGGCCTCGGGCTCAGCTTCGCCACCGAGGTGGCCCGCCAGCACGGTGGCCGGCTGACCCTCGCCAACCAGCCTGACGGCGGGGTACTGGCCGAGCTCTGGTTGCCGGCGGGCTGACACTTCACACTGGCCACATAAAGCGGCGCTATGCTGATGTTTTCCCAGCGAACTCAATGTGCTCAAGGAGACCCCCATGTCCCGCCTTCTGTTATCCGGCCTGCTCGGTGCAGGCCTGCTGTTCTCGCTGCCGGCCAGCGCCGCCACCGGCTGCTTTCTCTATACCGACGGCAACGGCCAGACCCTCTCCAGCGAAGGGGATTGTTCCAGCCAACTGCCGCCCGCGTCCACCTTCAAGATCCCGCTGGCACTGATGGGCTACGACAGCGGCTTTCTGGTGGACGAGGAGCACCCGGCACTGCCCTTCAAACCCGGTTACGACGACTGGCTGCCTGCCTGGCGCGAAACCACTACTCCGCGCCGCTGGGAAACCTATTCGGTGGTCTGGTTCTCCCAGCAGATCACCGAATGGCTGGGGATGGAGCGCTTTCAGCGGTACGTCGACCGTTTTGACTACGGCAACCGGGATCTCTCCGGCAATCCCGGCAAAAACGACGGTCTGACCCAGGCCTGGCTCAGTTCCAGCCTCGCCATCAGTCCACAGGAGCAGGCCCGCTTCCTCGGCAAGATGGTGAGCGGCAAGCTGCCGGTATCGGCGCAGACCCTGCAGTACACCGCCAATATCCTCAAGGTGAGCGAGATCGACGGCTGGCAGATCCACGGCAAGACCGGCATGGGCTACCCGAAGAAGCTGGATGGCAGCCTCAACCGGGAGCAGCAGATAGGCTGGTTCGTCGGCTGGGCCAGCAAGCCGGGCAAGCAACTCATCTTCGTCCATACCGTGGTGCAGAAACCCGGCAAGCAGTTCGCCTCGCTCAAGGCCAAGGAAGAGGTGCTGGCCGCCCTGCCAGCCAAACTGCAAACCCTGTGATACCCAGACCGGCGCCAGGCGCCGGTTTTTTATCCCCCTTCACCCCCGCTTCACACAACCCCATCTCCCCTTCACCCACGACCGTCACACTCGGTGCCATCAACAAGGAGACGTGTCATGGTCAAACAGATATTCAGCCACAAGATCTTTCTGCTGCTGTTGCTCAGCCTGCTGCTGATGGTGCCGGTGCAATCCATCATGGAGCTGAACCGGGAGCGCCAGGCCTATCGCAGCCAGGCCATCCACAGCATCATGGCCAGCAGCAGCGGCCCGCAGCGACTGCTGGGGCCGGTCGTGGTGCAGCCTTATACCCGCACCGTCACGGTGGAGCAGGATGGCAAGCGCTTCGAGCGCAAGCTGCGGCTCTACCGCTACCTGCTGCCGGAGCAGCTGGACGTGCAGGCCAGCATGGAAGTGACCCCGCGCAAGCTCGGCATCTACCAGGCCCAGGTCTATCACACCCGGCTCTCCCTCTCCGGGCGACTGCCTGCCGAACTGAATGGTAAAACCCTGATTAGCGGCGAACCGGATCTGACTGTCGATGGTGCCGATCCCGCCCTGGTGGCAGGCAAACCCTATCTGAGCCTGGTGCTATCCGATGCCCGCGGCATCAACCGGGTGCCTGAGCTGCAACTGGGGGAGCAGCGCATTCCGTTTGCTCCCGGCGCCCTGCTGGGTGACGGGCTGGCCGGCATCCATGCACCGCTTGCCACCCTGCCGGGGGAAGACGGTGCCTTTCATATCGAGCTGGATCTGCAAGGGATGAACCAGCTGGAAGTGGTGCCCCTCGGCCAGGACAGCAGGCTCAACCTCGCCAGCAACTGGCCCCACCCCAACTTCATCGGTGACTTTCTGCCGGGCAGCCGCACCCTTAACGCCAGCGGTTTCGAGGCCAGCTGGCAGAGCAGCTGGTTTGCCACCGACATGGAGAGCCGCTTCAACCGGATGATGAAGGGTGCCAGCGGTGATCTGCCCGCCTTCAGCGTCAGCCTGGTGCAGCCGGTGGATCACTACCAGCAGAACGAGCGGGCCGCCAAGTATGCGCTGCTGTTCATCGGCCTCACCTTCCTCAGCTTCTTCATGTTCGAACTGCTCAAGGGGCTACGGGTGCACCCGATCCAGTACGCGCTGGTGGGCATGGGGCTGGCCATCTTCTATCTAGTGCTGCTGGCCCTGACCGAACACCTCGGCTTTGCCTGGGCCTATCTGATTGCCGCCCTGGCCAGCGTGGCCCTCAACGGCTTCTACCTCAGCCATGTGCTGGGCGGCCCCAAACAGGGGCTCGGCTTCGCGGCCCTGCTCGGGCTGGTCTACGCCATCCTGTTCGGCTTGCTGCAGGCCGAGGAGATAGCCCTGCTGCTCGGCGCCCTGCTGCTGTTCGCCATCCTGGCGCTGGTCATGGTGCTGACCCGCAAGCTGGACTGGTATCGGGTGATGGGAAGCGCCCCGACGCCCCCCGCCAGCGGGCAGGAGAACTGAAAACAAAACCGGCGCCATCAGGCGCCGGTTTGCATTTCATTGATCGGGCATCACTTCTTCTTGACCGGGCGAGCCCAGTTTTTGATGTGACGCTGGGGTACCCTGGTGATCACCAGCTCATTCTCGGCCACGTCCTTGGTGATGGTGGAGCCGGCCCCCAGGGTCGCCCCCTTGCCGATGCGCACCGGCGCCACCAGCTGGGTATCGGAGCCGACGAAGACGTCGTCCTCGATGATGGTCTGGAACTTGTTCACCCCGTCGTAGTTGCAGGTGATGGTGCCGGCCCCGATGTTCACCTTGGCACCTACTTCGGCATCCCCCAGATAGGTCAGATGACCGCACTTGGAGCCAACCCCCAGCCGGGCCTTCTTCATCTCGACGAAGTTGCCGACGTGGGCGTCCTGCTCCAGCACGGCGCCCGGGCGCAGTCGGGTAAAGGGACCGACCGAGCACTGATCGGCGATCTGCGCCCCTTCGATGACGGAGTAGGGTTTCACCTCGGTGTGGTCGCCGATCACACAATCCTTCAGCACGCTGCCGGCCCCGATGCGGACATGGTTGCCCAGCACCACCTTGCCTTCGATGATGACGTTGACGTCGATCACCACCTCTTCCCCGATTTCCAGGGTGCCGCGCAGATCGAAGCGGGCCGGGTCGATCAGGGTGGCGCCGGCGATCATCAGCCGCTCGGCCTGCATCTTCTGGTAACTGCGCTCGAGCTGGGCCAGCTGCACCCGGTTGTTGGCCCCTTCCACTTCCATGGCGTCGTCCGGGTGGACTGCGGCGATGGGGCAGTTGTCGGCATGGGCCATGGCGATCACGTCAGTCAGATAGAACTCGCCCTGGGCATTCTTGTTGTCCAGACGCGACAGCCAGCTGCGCAGCTGGCCACCGTTGGCCACCAGCACGCCGGTGTTCACTTCGCGGATGGCCAGCTGCTCGGCATTGGCATCCTTCTGCTCGACGATGCCGACCACCTGACCGTTGCTGCGCACGATGCGGCCATAACCGGTCGGGTTGTCCAGCACCACGGTCAGCAGCGCCATGCCGTCGGCGGCCTTGGCGGCCAGCAGCCGCTGCAGGGTTTCCGGCTGGATCAGCGGGGTATCGCCGTACAGCACCAGCACGTCGTCTTCGTCCTGCCAGAACGGGATAGCCTGGGCGACGGCGTGGCCGGTACCCAGTTGCTGCGCCTGCAGCACCCAGTTCAGGTCGGATGCCTGGATCCGCTCCTTCAGCAGTTCGGCACCGTGGCCGTACACCAGATGCAGCTGCTCGGCACCGACCTTGCGGGCAGTCTCGATCACATGGGAAACCATCGGCTTGTTGGCGACCGGGTGCAGCACCTTGGGCAGGGAGGAGCGCATACGGGTACCTTTACCCGCAGCCAGGATCACGACGTTGAGAGACATAATTCGACCTTTGGAACATGAAGAAATACTCGGCGGAGTCTATCCAACGAGTAAAAAAAAAGCGACCCGCAGGTCGCTTTTTACCTCACCGTTATTAACGGTAATTCTTTTTGACGATATCGATGACCCGCAGTTGAGCCATCGCCTTGGCCAGCTCGGTAGCGGCCTGGGCGTAGTCGATATCACCATGGGAGCTGTGGATCCGCTCTTCCGCCGCGCGTTTGGCTTCCTGGGCTTTCGCCTCATCCAAATCGTCGGCACGAATCGCGGTGTCCGCCAGCACGGTCACGGCTTCGGGTTGTACTTCCAGCATGCCGCCGGAGATGTACAGCACCTCTTCAGTTCCATTCTGCTTCACCAAGCGGACCAGGCCCGGCTTGATGGCAGTCAGCAACGGAGCATGACCGTGGCGGAGACCCAGCTCACCTTCGGAGCCTGATACCTGAGCGGACTGCACGCGACCGGAAAACAGTTTTCCTTCAGCGCTCACCACGTCCAGGTGAAAGGAGATCATCTCTGCCATGGGCCCTCCTATCGAGGCTTACAGTTTCTTGGCTTTCTCGACAACTTCGTCGATGCTGCCAACCATGTAAAACGCCTGCTCCGGCAGATCGTCGTACTCGCCTTTCAGGATGCCCTGGAAACCACGGATGGTCTCTTTCAGCGGCACGTATTTGCCCGGGGAACCGGTAAACACTTCTGCCACGAAGAACGGCTGGGACAGGAAACGCTCGATCTTACGGGCACGGGCTACGGTCAGTTTGTCTTCTTCTGACAGTTCATCCATACCCAGGATGGCGATGATGTCCTTCAGCTCTTTGTAGCGCTGCAGTACGGTCTGAACGCCACGAGCAGTCTCGTAGTGCTCCTTGCCAACCACCAGCGGATCCAGCTGACGGGAGGTGGAGTCCAGCGGGTCAACGGCCGGGTAGATACCCAGTGCCGCGATCTGACGGGACAGTACGACGGTCGCATCCAGGTGGGCGAAGGTGGTCGCCGGAGACGGGTCGGTCAAGTCATCCGCAGGCACGTAAACGGCCTGTACGGAGGTGATGGAACCGGTCTTGGTGGAGGTGATACGTTCCTGCAGAACGCCCATCTCCTCGGCCAGGGTCGGCTGGTAACCTACTGCGGAGGGCATACGGCCCAGCAGTGCGGATACTTCAGTACCGGCCAGGGTGTAACGGTAGATGTTGTCCACGAAGAACAGCACGTCACGACCTTCGTCACGGAACTTCTCGGCCATGGTCAGACCGGTCAGCGCCACGCGCAGACGGTTTCCGGGCGGCTCGTTCATCTGACCGTAAACCAGAGATACTTTGTCCAGTACGTTGGACTCCATCATCTCGTGGTAGAAGTCGTTACCCTCACGGGTACGCTCACCTACACCGGCGAACACGGAGTAACCGCTGTGTTCGATCGCGATGTTACGGATCAGCTCCATCATGTTGACGGTCTTGCCTACACCGGCACCACCGAACAGACCAACCTTACCACCCTTGGCGAACGGGCATACCAGGTCGATAACCTTGATGCCGGTCTCCAGCAGGTCGTTGCTGTTGGACTGATCTTCGTAGCTGGGAGCCGCGCGGTGGATGGACCAACGCTCTTCTTCACCGATCGGACCTTTTTCGTCGATCGGATCGCCCAGTACGTTCATGATCCGACCCAGAGTCGATACACCGACCGGCACCTGGATGGATTTACCGCTATTCACTACTTCCAACCCACGACGCAGACCGTCGGAGGAGCCCATGGTGATGCAACGAACGACGCCGCCACCGATCTGTTGCTGAACTTCCAGCACCAGACCCTGGCCTTGACCTTCGCTGACAACCTTCAGTGCATCGTACACCTGGGGCACGGCATCTTGCGGGAACTCGATGTCCACCACAGCGCCGATGATTTGGACGATGAAACCGTTACTCATGTCAAATCCTCTAAACCTTTGATAACCCTTGCCTTACACCGCAGCAGCACCGGATACGATCTCTGTCAGTTCCTGGGTAATACTGGCCTGACGGGCCTTGTTGTATACCAGTTGCAGATCGTTAATCAGGTTACCGGCGTTGTCAGTCGCGGCTTGCATGGCAACCATTCGGGCTGCCTGTTCACTTGCCAAGTTTTCCACTACCCCCTGGTAGACCTGGGATTCGACGTAGCGAATCAGCAGGGTATCCAGCAGTTGCTTGGGATCCGGCTCATAGAGGTAATCCCAGTGGTGTTTCTTGGCGAGCTTGCTGTCTTCAGTTACGGGCAAAGGCAGCAGTTGATCGACTCGTGGTTGCTGAACCATGGTGTTGACGAACTTGTTGTACACCAGGTACAGCCTGTCAATCTCACCGTTGTCGTAAGCCTTCAGCATGACCTTGACTGAACCAATCAGGTCATTGACGCTTGGGTTATCGCCCAGTCCTGCGACATGAGCTTTCACCTTGGCGCCGTGCCGTTCAAAGAAGTTGGAGGCCTTGTTGCCGATCAGAGCCAGGTCAACCTTGGCTCCTTTCGCGCTCCATTGCTTCATATCATTGAGGGCAGCCTTGAACAGGTTGATGTTCAAACCGCCACACAGGCCACGGTCGGTGGAGACGACGATGTAACCCACTCGCTTGACCTCACGTTCGATGAGGTAGGGGTGCTTGTATTCCAAGTTCCCCTGAGCGATATGGCCGATCACCTTGCGCATGGTTTCAGCGTACGGACGGCTGGCAGACATGCGATCTTGCGCACGGCGCATCTTGCTTGCTGCCACCATTTCCATAGCGCCGGTGATCTTCTGAGTGTTTTTCACACTCCCGATCTTGTTACGTATCTCTTTTGCGCCGGCCATCTCTTACTCTCCATCAGGTGGCAGCTCGCGCTGCCACACACGCTTACCAGGTCTGGGTTGCCTTGAAGTCATCCAGCAACGCAGTCAGCTTGCCAACGATCGCGTCGTTGTAGTCGGCCTTGGCATTGATTTCAGCCATCAGCTCAGCATGCTGGGTATTGGCGTAAGAGAGCAGAGCGGCTTCGAAGTCGACGATTTTGTTCAGCTCGACATCGGAGAGATAGCCTTTTTCCGCGGCGAACAGCACCAGAGACTGGTGAGCCACGCTCAGCGGAGAGTACTGTTTCTGCTTCATCAGCTCGGTCACTTTCTGACCGTGGTCCAGCTGCTTGCGGGTTGCGTCGTCCAGATCGGAGGAGAACTGAGCGAATGCCGCCAGTTCGCGATACTGGGCCAGCGCGGTACGGATACCACCGGACAGCTTCTTGACGATCTTGGTCTGAGCAGCACCGCCCACACGGGATACGGAGATACCCGGGTCAACCGCCGGACGAATACCGGAGTTGAACAGCTGTGAGGTCAGGAAGATCTGACCATCGGTGATGGAGATCACGTTGGTCGGTACGAATGCAGATACGTCACCCGCCTGGGTTTCGATGATCGGCAGCGCGGTCAGAGAACCGGTCTGGCCTTTCACGGCACCCTTGGTGAACTTCTCTACGTACTCGGCGTTGACGCGAGCAGCACGCTCCAGCAGACGGGAGTGCAGATAGAAAACGTCACCCGGGTAAGCTTCACGTCCTGGCGGACGGCGCAGCAGCAGGGAGATCTGGCGATAAGCTACGGCCTGCTTGGACAGGTCATCATAGATGATCAGCGCGTCTTCACCGCGGTCACGGAAGTACTCACCCATGGAGCAGCCGGCATACGGAGCCAGGTACTGCAGAGCAGCAGCTTCGGAAGCAGAGGCAACCACTACTATGGTGTTGGCCAGGGCGCCGTGCTCTTCCAGCTTGCGTACCACGTTGGCGATGGTGGAGGCCTTCTGGCCGATCGCAACGTAGACACACTTAATGCCGGAGTCTTTCTGGTTGATGATGGTGTCGATCGCGATGGCGGTCTTACCAACCTGACGGTCACCGATGATCAGCTCACGCTGGCCACGACCGATAGGGATCATGGCATCGATGGCTTTCAGACCGGTCTGGACCGGCTGGTCAACAGACTTACGCTCGATAACGCCCGGTGCAATCACTTCGATCGGCGAGAAACCGTCGTTGTCGATTGGACCTTTACCGTCGATCGGCTGACCCAGGGTGTTCAACACCCGGCCCAACAGACCACGACCGACCGGCACTTCCAGAATGCGGCCAGTCCCTTTTACTTTCATTCCTTCTGACAGACCGTCATAGGAACCCATGATCACCGCACCGACGGAGTCACGCTCCAGGTTCAATGCCAGAGCGTAGCGGTTGCCCGGCAGCTCGATCATCTCACCTTGCATGGCATCGGCCAGGCCGTGAATACGAATGATACCGTCGCTCACAGAGACGATGGTACCTTCGTTACGCGCTTCGCTCTTGATATCAAACTGCGCAATGCGCTGCTTGATCAGCTCGGCGATTTCAGTGGAATTCAGTTGCATGCTCTAATACCCCAATCAAGATTGCAGCGCGTCAGCCATGCGATCCAGCTTACCGCGGACTGTACCGTCGATAACCAGATCACCGGCCTTGATGAGCACCCCGGCCATCAAGGACGCATCCATGCTGCAATTCAGCTTCACTTTGCGCGCGAGACGTTGTTCCAGAGAAGCCTGAATATTGGCTTTCTGCTGGTCGGTCAGTTCGATCGCCGAAATCACGTCAGCCTGAACTTCTTTATCCAGTTCAGCCTTGAACGCGACGAATTCAGCAACGACCGCCGGCAGCACACCCAAGCGACCATTCTCAGCCATCACCCGGATCAGGTTCTGACCATGCTCGTCGAGTTGCTCACCGCAGATACCGACAAAGATACTTGCCAGTTCTTCAGCAGCCACAGAGCCGTTTACCAGGTTGTGGATGGTCTCGTTCTCCGCTACTTGTGCAGCGAAGCCGAGCATCCCCAGCCACTGGTCAACCGCCTTGTGCTCAACGGCAAACTCGAAAGCAGCCTTGGCGTAGGGGCGAGCGATTGTAGTCAGTTCAGACATAGCCCCGTTCCCGTTACAGTTCTGCTACCAGTTTGTCGACGATGTCGCTGTTGGCAGCCTGGTCGATTTGACGCGCCAGGATCTTCTCTGCACCAGCAATGGCAAGAGCAGCAACCTGCTTACGCAGTTCTTCTTTGGCACGATGACGTTCAGCTTCGATCTCGGCACGGCCCTGAGCCAGGATTTTTTCCCGCTCAGAGTGGGCACCGGCAGCAGCCTCATCAATGATCTGGGCTTTACGTTTGTTAGCCTGTTCAATGATTTCTGCAGCCTGGAGCTTGGCTTCTTTCAGCTGATCGGTGGCGTTGGCCTTGGCCAAATCCAGATCTTTCTTGGCACGCTCCGCGGAAGAGAGACCGTCAGCAATGGCTTTCTGACGGGCTTCGATGGCTGCCATCAGCGGCGGCCATACGTACTTCATGCAAAACACTACGAAGATGAAAAAAGCAATTGCTTGGCCGAGGAGGGTGGCGTTGATATTCACAGCCTATGTCCTCTTAGTTAGTTAATGGGTTATGTCCGGGAGTCGTTGAGACTTAGCCAGCAACCGCAAACATCACGTACAGACCCAGACCAACGGCGATCATCGGGATCGCATCCACCAGACCCATCACGATGAAGAACTGGGTACGCAGAACAGGGATCAGGTCAGGTTGACGAGCAGCGCCTTCCAGGAACTTGCCACCCAGGATACCGATACCGATGGACGCGCCGATAGCCGCCAGACCCATCATCATTGCAGCAGCGATGTACAGCAGGTCCATGTTCAAGTTTTCCATGAGGATCTCCATTTATTTAGATGTAATTGATTGTATAAAAAGGATTATTTGAGTTGCATCAACCATGGTCTTCTTGTGCCATCGACAGATAGACGATGGTCAGCACCATGAAGATAAACGCCTGCAAAGTGATGATCAGGATGTGGAAAATTGCCCAAGGCACGGACAGGATCCACTGTGACCACCAGGGTAGCAAACCCGCAATCAGGATAAAGATCAGTTCGCCAGCATACATGTTGCCGAACAGTCGAAGACCCAGAGAAACAGGTTTGGAAATCAGCGTAACAGTTTCCAGGATGAGGTTAACCGGGATGGCCGCCGGGTGGTTGAAAGGCTGAAGCGTCAGCTCCTTCACGAACCCGCCGATACCCTTGACCTTGATGCTGTAGTACAGGATCAAGAAGAACACGCCCAAAGCCATGGACATGGTGATGTTAACGTCAGCAGAGGGAACCACACGCAGATAGGGAACACCCATCAACTGTGCAGCGTGGGGGATAAAGTCAACGGGGATCAGATCCATCAGGTTCATCAGGAAGATCCACACGAACACTGTCAGGCCCAAAGGTGCGATGACCTTGTTACGACCGTGAAAGATGTCCTTGACGTTACCACTCACAAACTCGACCAGCATCTCCACAAAGCACTGCAGTTTGCCGGGCACACCGCTGGTAGCCTTGACGGCGACACGGCGGAACGACCAGATAAACAGAGCGCCTAGCAAGACGGAAAATATCATGGAATCGATATTCACCGTCCAGAACCCAGACCCGACTTGCAGATGGGTCAGATGGTGGGAGATATATCCCTGAGGAGTCAGGACTTCTCCGGTTGCAGACATGAGTTTTCCTAATAGTGGTTGTTAAGCGTGAATGAGACTATCCACTGTACAACGAGGGCGAGGATATAAGTGGCGAAGAACGAGACGGTATCGACCTCGATCCCGGCGCCAAACATCAGGGCGAAAAGTCCTGTTGTAGTAATGAGCTTAATCCCTGCCCCACCATAAAAGTCCCGCAGAACCAGGCCCACGCTCTCCTTCGTCACCTTGCGGCGCAGAACCCAGAGCGTGAACAGGGCTTGAGGAACCCAGTACATGCCCCCCCCGAAGAGGGAGGAGCGTCCGGCAAACGCACCGGTCTGGTAAAACCAGACGGTACTGATCGCCAGGATCAGGACGAGCTGACAAACGAGCATAGCCAAGGCCAGCGTTAAACCTTCCAAGGCTATTTTCTGCTTCACCAACCTACCCCTGAACATTACAGAACTGTAAAAAATCGGGATCCGAAGACCCCGCGTTTACAGCCCAAAAAGCCGGTCAAATTATACCCTTGAAGACAGCTATTGCAACATGGCAAAAATCCTTAATTTTTGCGGCTTTCCGCACAGAATTAAGGTTATGTTCATATCAAAAGGAATGGATGTTTTATTACTACAAAAAGCGTAAAAATCACGTTTCTGACAGGCCAAAATAGCCCAATACCCGGTCCAAATCCGCCAAGTTCTCGTAACTTATTACTAACTTACCGCTATCCTGTTTTCCCGGCTGAAGTTGTACCTGATTGCCAATTTTTTCTGAAATCTGGCGCTCGAGATAACCAAACTGGGGATCACGGACAGGCTCGGCCTTGGCTTTTGCCGGTTCCAGCGCTTTTTGCACCAGCTTCTCGGTATCTCGCACTGTCAGCCCCTTCTGGGCCACCAGTTTCGCCAGTTCGGACTGGGCCTGGCCGCTCAGCGCCAGCAGGGCGCGGGCATGGCCCATGTCGAGGTCGCCGTGCTCGACGAAACGCTTCACGTCGTCGTTGAGCTGATTGAGGCGCAGCAGGTTGGTGACCGTGGTGCGGGACTTGCCCACTGCCTCGGCCACCTGTTGGTGGGTCAGTTCAAATTCGGTCAGCAGCCGCTGCAGGGCGACCGCCTCTTCGATGGCGTTGAGATCCTCGCGCTGGATGTTCTCAATCAGCGCGATGGCGACGGCCGCCTCGTCAGGCACGTCCTTGACCAGGCAGGGCACCACCTCGAGGCGGGCCAGCTGGGAGGCGCGCCAGCGCCGCTCACCGGCGATGATTTCGAAGGAGTGCTCGCCAAGCGGACGCACCACGATGGGCTGGATCACCCCCTGGGCACGGATGGAGTTGGCCAGATCTTCCAGCGCATCCTGCGACATATCCTTGCGCGGCTGGTACTTGCCGGATTGCAGCCACTCCACCGGCAGCTTGCGCAGCTCGCCCTGGTTGGTCGGGGCCATGGCCTGCTCGGTGCGCTGGTCGCTCATCACCTGTTTCTGGCGCGCGGCCGTGCTGGTGCTGAGCAGAGCGTCCAGCCCCTTGCCCAACCCACGTTTTTTCGGCGTCATATGCTCTCTCGGTCTGCGATGGTCACCTGACGTTCCTGCTCCTGACGGCGGAGGATCTCGCCAGCCAGAGCCAGATAGGCCTTGGCGCCCACCGATGATTTGTCATAGTGCATGGCCGGCGCACCGAAGCTCGGCGCCTCAGCCAGTCTTACGTTGCGGGGAATGATGGTGCGATAGACCTTGTCCCCGAAGTGCTGTTTAAGCTGATCGGACACATCATTGGCCAGCCGGTTGCGGTGATCGAACATGGTGCGCAGCACCCCCTCGATCTTCAGCTCCGGGTTGACCACGGCTGCCAGCTTGCTGATGGTGTCGACCAGGGCGGTAAGCCCTTCCAGCGCATAGTATTCGCACTGCATGGGCACCAGCACGGAGTCGGCGGCGGCCATGGCGTTGACGGTCAGCATGTTGAGAGAAGGCGGGCAGTCGATGAAGACGTAGTCGTATTTGTCCCGTACCGAGGCCAGCGCATTGCGCAGGCGGATCTCGCGGGCGAAGAATTCCATCAGCCGGATTTCGGCTGCGGTCACGTCGGCGTTGGCGGCGATCAGGTGATAGCCCCCGGAGGTTTCGGGGATGATCACCTCGCCGATGGGGGCGTCCTCGATCAGCAGCTCATAGGCGGTGCGCTCGACATCGTACTTGTCGACGCCGCTGCCCATGGTGGCATTGCCCTGCGGATCCAGATCGATCACCAGCACCTTGCGGCGGGTAGCGGCCATGGAGGCGGCCAAGTTCACACAGGTGGTGGTTTTACCCACTCCACCCTTCTGGTTGGCTATGGCGATGACTTTTCCCACACTGTCCCCTAAATGAAACTGCGACCCTATTCGGGCTGGATATATTTGAATTCCAGCAGATGACGTTCGCCTTCCAGTTCCGGCACCACCAGTTGATGGGAGGCGACCAGATGGATGTTGGCGGGCAACTGGGCCAGCTCCTGCTCGGGGAATTGTCCCTTGAGCGCCAAGAAGCTGCCCTGGGCCGACGGCAGATGGTGACACCAGTTCAGCATGTCTTCCAGCGAGGCGAATGCCCGGCTCAGCACGCCGTCAAATCCGACCTCGGGCTGATACTCTTCGACCCTGGATTTGACCGGCGTCACGTTGGTCAAGCCCAGCTCCAGAATCACCTGGCGGATGAAGTTGATCCGCTTGCCCAGGCTGTCCAGCAGCACGAATTGCTTGTCCGGGTTGATGATCGCCAGCGGCAGGCCGGGTAGGCCCGGGCCGGTGCCCACATCGATGAAGCGCTCACCGTGCAGGTGCTGGCTCACCACCAGGCTGTCGAGGATATGCTTGACCAGCATGGCGTCCGGATCTCGTACCGAGGTGAGATTGTAAGCCTTGTTCCACTTGTGCAGCAACTCGACAAGCTGAACCAACTGGGTCTTTTGGGTATCGGTGATAACAATTCCGGCCTGCATGAGCAGGCCGTTCAATCTTTCCAGCATTTTTTGCAACGGTAGGATCCTCAGGCGGTTTTACGCAGCAGGCCGTGTTTTTTCAGATGAACCAGCAGGATGGAGATGGCCGCCGGGGTGATGCCGGAGATGCGTGACGCCTGACCTATGGTCTGTGGCTTGGCATCATTGAGCTTGGCGATCACCTCGTTGGAGAGGCCGTTGACGTCGCGGTAGTTCATGTCCAGCGGCAACAAGGTGTTCTCGTTGCGCAGCTGCTTCTCCACTTCGTCGTGCTGGCGTTCGATGTAGCCGGCGTACTTGATCTGGATCTCCACCTGATCGGCGGCGGCCGTATCGGTCAGGGCCGGACCGACTCCCTCGATGGCCATCAGAGCCTCATAGGTCACCTCGGGGCGACGCAGCAGCTCTTCCAGGCTCTGCTCGCGGGTCAACGGGGTGTTGACCAGGGCATTGACGGCTTCCAGCGACGGATGCTGCGGGTGGATCCAGGTCGAGCGCATGCGCTGACGCTCCTGCTCCACCTGCTCCATCTTGGCGTTGAACTTGCCCCAGCGCTCGTCGTCCACCAGACCCAGTTCGCGACCGATGCCGGTCAGACGCAGGTCGGCGTTGTCTTCCCGCAGCAGCAGGCGATATTCGGCGCGGCTGGTGAACATGCGGTAGGGCTCGCGAGTCCCCAGGGTGGAGAGATCGTCCATCATCACACCGATGTAGGCCTGATCCCGGCGCGGATGCCAGGCATCTTTCTCCTGCGCCCGCAGACCGGCGTTCAGACCGGCCAGCAGACCCTGGGCGGCCGCCTCTTCATAGCCGGTGGTGCCGTTGATCTGGCCGGCGAAGAACAGGTTTGGAATGCACTTGCTCTCCATGTTGGCCTTGAGATCCCGCGGATCGAAGAAGTCATATTCGATGGCGTAGCCGGGACGGGTGATGTGGGCATTCTCGAAGCCGCGCACGGAACGGACGATCTGCACCTGCACGTCGAACGGCAGGCTGGTGGAGATCCCGTTCGGGTAGAGTTCGTGGGTGGTCAGGCCTTCCGGCTCGACGAAGATCTGGTGCGCCGTCTTGTCGGCAAAACGGGTGATCTTGTCCTCGATCGACGGGCAGTAACGCGGCCCAATCCCCTCGATCACCCCGGCGTACATGGGGCTGCGATCCAGGTTGTTGCGGATCACCTCGTGGGTGCGCTCGTTGGTATGGGTAACGTAGCAGGGCACCTGACGCGGGTGCTGGCTGGCGTCGCCGATGAAGGAGAAGACCGGGCGCGGATCGTCGCCGTACTGGGCCTGCATCACCGATAAATCGACGCTGCGGGCATCGATGCGCGGCGGAGTGCCGGTCTTGAGACGATCGATGCGCAGCGGCAGTTCACGCAGGCGCTGGGCGAGGGCGATCGAGGGAGGATCCCCGGCGCGGCCGCCCTTGTAGTTCTCCATCCCGATGTGGATCAGGCCATTCAGGAAGGTGCCGACGGTCAGTACTACCGTCTTGCCACTGATGCGGATCCCGCTCTGGGTCACTACCCCGGCAACCCGATCCCCGTCCATGATCAGATCGTCACAGGCCTGCTGGAAGATCTTCAGGTTGGGGTAGTTCTCCAGCATCTGGCGTACGACGGCCTTGTACAGCAGGCGATCCGCCTGGGCACGGGTGGCGCGCACTGCCGGTCCTTTGGAGGAGTTGAGGGTGCGGAACTGGATCCCGCCAAGATCGATGGCGCGTGCCATGATCCCGCCGAGGGCATCTACTTCCTTGACCAGGTGTCCCTTGCCGATCCCGCCGATCGCCGGATTACAGGACATATGTCCCAGCGTATCGATATTGTGGGTCAGCAACAGGGTATTCAGCCCCATCCGGGCTGCCGCTGTTGCTGCTTCGGTTCCTGCATGACCGCCGCCAACGACGATCACATCAAATTGTTCATGGTATTGCATTGGGGATCACCTTGATCTGCACGCCTGAAGATCTTTATTTGCCTGGGCTGAAGGGCGGAACATTCTATCTGTTTCACGCCCTGAGGGGAACGTCTACTTAGCGTTCAGTATGGAGGGAGGATCCACTAAATAGATCTTAAGGATCTTTAGATCGATCTTTTATTGGATCTTTTATTAGGATCCGCCACTTCTGTTGATAAGCACTTTTTGATCATAAAGATCATCGTGTTAAAGACGATCCCAGGTTGTGGAAAAGCTTGGATCCTGGCCCCGTGAACTGGGGGATAACAAGGGTTTTTATACACAGAGGCTTGCCGCTCTGGATCTCATACATGGATAACTATAGGTTTTACAGAGTTTTACACCATAGTTATACACATTTACCGGCAACGTTGTGGGTAACAGCGTAGAACAACTTATCCGGATCCATCTGTTAATAACCTGGTGGATAGCGATCTGGGGATAAGCGGGGAGATCAAGGCCTTTTTACCGGATCTCCCGCTCCCGTTCAGGCGATCAATGCCAGCCAGTCCCGGATCCAGCCTTCAGCGGCATCTTCCGGGATCTCGTGCTGGGTCACATCGATGTCCAGACGATCTCCAATCCGACTGGCGCCGCACTCCGCCAGCAGTCGATCCAGTGTCTTGCCGCCCTGGCAAAAGGTGTCATAACTGCTGTCACCCAGCGCGATCACGCCATATTTCAATGTTTTAAGATCCGGATGCTGCTCGGCAAGATCCTTGGCGAAGGGCTGCAGGTTGTCCGGCACATCGCCGGCACCGTGGGTCGAGGTGACCACCAGCAATATGGCTTCTGGCTCGGCGAGCACCTCGGCCAGGCTGGCCGGATTGTGGATCTCGGCCTGATGACCTGCCTGTTCCAGCAGGTTGGCGACGTGGTCTGCGACATATTCGGCGGCTCCCAGCATGGAACCGACGACAAGGTTGAGTTTGGCCATGGAATGGATCCTGATTTCAGACGAAGCGAGGGAAAGACGGATTCTACCGCCAAAGGGTGTGGATAAATATGGATAAAGCTTGGGGATAATGGATCCTCTGTGCTTTTTGCCCCTCAATGGGGATCCCCGACGCTCCGTTGACGCCTTCTTGCCGACTGGCAGAAAAAGATCTGCTCCCCCTCTTCATATGTTTTCCAATCGACGCCTTGATACGTCAAGTAACAATGCAGATGCAAATGATTAGCAATTATTGAATCGATTCGATCATGGCTCCTGTAGTAGCATGTCGCTGCTTTATTCGCCTGAGGAACCGGGCTGCCGGCATGACCGGGCACCAATAATAAGAAATCAGAAACAACTCATTGATATTTGAGACACTTACAATGATTGCGCAAAAAGACACCCCCATCGCAGCAATGCGAAAGAGAAGCGCACAGCAACTGTTGCCGCTCTCCTGCCTGTTGGCCAGCTTGCCCGTGCTGGCGGTCGAACAACCAAAAGAACTGCCCAAGGCCAGCGAGACCATGGTGGTCACCGGCACCGCCATGAAGGTGGAAGTGCCGATGGCCGAGACGCCTCGCGCCGTCTCCGTGGTCAACCGCGAGGATCTGGATCAGCACGCGGTGCAGCAGCTTGACGAGTCCCTGCGCTACCGCTCCGGCGTGCTCAGCGGCTTCTATGGATCCGACAACAATACCGACTGGTTCAAGGTGCGTGGCTTCGATGCCGCCTCCTATCTGGATGGCAACCGTCTGTTCGGCATCGGTTATTATCTCTGGACGCCGGAGCCGTTCGGCCTGGAGAGCGTGGAAGTGCTGAAAGGGCCTGCCTCGATCCTCTACGGCGAGGCGCCTCCCGGCGGCGTGATCAATGCCATCAGCAAGCGGCCGACCGCCACCCCGCAGGGGCTGCTGGATCTGCAGCTGGGCAGCCGGGATCATCGCCAGATCGGGGTGGATGTCTCCGATGCACTGACCGACAACAGCCGCTACCGCATGGTTGCTCTATATAAAGAGCGTGATGGTGTGCTGGACGGCACCTACAACGATCGCGTCTATCTGGCGCCGAGCGTGACCTTCGATCTCTCGGATCGCACCCGCCTGACCCTGCTGGCCAGCTTCCTGCACGACGAAGGGGTGCCGACCAACGGCTTCTTCCCGGTGTACGGCACCCTCAATACCAGCGGTGGCCAGATCGATCCCAGCACCAACCTGAGCCAGCCGGATTACGATCGCAACCGCAACACCCAGATCTCCACCGGTTACGAGCTGGCCCACCAGCTCAACCAGACCTGGGAGTTCAAGCAGAACGTTCGCTTCAACTACAACGATCTGCTGCTGCGCCAGACCTATATATATCCTTGGGCAGCCTGGCCAGCGACACCCGATGAGAATATGCCGGTTCGTGGTCGTGGCATGATCTATCGGGATGGCAACACCAAGAGCGCCACCATGGACAACCAGATGGTGGGCTACTGGAATACTGACAGCACCGAACAGACTCTGCTGCTGGGGGTGGATCTGCAACGTCATGTCAACGAGGGGATGGAAGCTGATCAGTGGATGGGTACCATAGATACCCAGCACCCAGATCACAGCGGCTTCCCCGGTTTTGATGAATCCACCGCCACCCACCAGAAGAGCACCAAGGGCCAGAGCGGCCTCTATGCCCAGCACCAGATCCGCTGGGACGATCGCTGGTTGCTGACTGGTGGCGGTCGCTTCGACTACGTGGAGACCCACAACATCAGCGAAGCCAAGAGCAAGAACGAGAAGCAGTATGATCACGAGCTCTCCCTCTCCGGCAGCCTGATGTACCTGGCCGACAACGGTCTCTCTCCTTATATTGCCTATGCCGAGTCGTTCGAGGTGCTGCCGGGGATCGACCCCAACACCAGCCAATCCTACAAGCCGCTCAAGGGCACCCTGTACGAGACCGGCGTCAAGTACGCGCCGAGCTTCCTCGATGGCTACATCAACCTGGCCCTGTTCGATCTGGAGCAGACCAACTCGCTGGTCTCCACTGGTTCCGGCCAGCAGACCCAGGCCGGTGAAGTGACCTCCCAGGGCGTCGAGCTGGAAGGGAGCGTGCAGGCCACCGAGGCGCTGCGCCTGACCGCCGCCTACACCTATACCGATGCCAAGACCAACGACACCGGCAAGGGCGATCGCCGTGCCAGTCTGATCCCGCGCCACCAGGCCTCCTTCTGGGGCAACTACAAGGTGCAGCAGGGTCCGGTCTCCGGTCTGGAACTGGGTAGCGGCGTGCGCTACGTCGGCTCCAGCGTCGGCATCGGTGCCGTGAATGCGGACTACACCCCCATCTACGGCTCGGCCGAGGTGCCGGCCCATACCGTGTGGGATGCGATGATCGGGTATGACTTTGCCAAGAACTGGCGGGCTCAGCTCAACGTCAACAACCTGCTGGGTGATACCTACGTGGCCAGCTGCGACTACTACTGCTACTACGGCGAGCCGCGCAGCGTAGTGGGCAGCATCAACTACCGCTGGTAATCGAAGTGGGGCGGGAATTGGGTTCCCGCCCTTCTTCTCACCTGCAGTTGCTCTGATCTCTCTGGAATACCGGTCCGCTATGGAACTCTTGTCTCTGGTTTATCGCCAATATCGTTGGCCCTTCATCGCCATTACCCTGCTCAGCCTGCTCAGTGCCGTCAGCGGGATTGGTGTCATTGCCTTTATCAATCAGTCTCTCGTCGAATCCGTCGGCGATCCGCTGCCGGTGCTCGGTCAGCTGATCGGCCTCATCTTATTGCTGCTGGTGATCACGCTCGGCTCTCAGCTGGCGCTGACCACCCTCGGCCATCATTTTGTCTACCGGTTGCGGGGCCGTCTGCTCAAGCAGTTGCTGGATACCGATGTCGCCCGTCTGCGCCAGATTGGCCAGGGGCCGCTGCTGGCCTCCCTCTCCAGCGACATCGGCCAGATCACCATCGCCTTCGTACGCCTGCCGGAGCTGGTGCAGGGGCTGGTGCTCACCCTGGGGTCGGCCCTCTACCTCGGCTGGCTGTCGCCGGCCCTGCTTGGCGTCACGACGCTCTGGGTCACCTTCACCATGGTGGTGGGCTGGCTGCTGGTGAACCGGGTCTATCGTCATCTCTCCCACATGCGTCAGGCCGAGGATCGGCTCTATCAGAACTATCAGGCCATCATCGCCGGCAGCAAGGAGCTGGCGCTCAACCGCGAGCGGGCTCACTTCGTCTACCACCAGCTTTATCAGCAGAATGCGCAGGAGTACCGCCAGCAGATCATCCGTGCCGACACCTATCACCTGAGCGCGGTGAACTGGTCGAATATCATGATGCTGGGGGCCATCGGCCTGGTCTTCTTCCTGGCCAACGGACTGGGCTGGGCCGACACCAAAGTAGCCGCCACCTTCGCGCTGACCCTGCTGTTCTTGCGTACCCCCTTGCTGCAGGGCATTGGCGCTCTGCCGACCCTGCTCTCCGCCCAGGTGGCGTTCGACAAGATTGCGGCGCTCAATCTGGCCGCGCCGGACGCCGACTTCCCGCTGCCGTCCGCGCCCCGCGCCTGGCAGCGCATCGAGTTGGAGCAGGTGATCTTTCACTATCAGGGGGAGGGCGGCTTTGCCGTCGGCCCTATCGATCTGGTCATCGAAAAGGGGGAGCAGATCTTCATCATCGGTGGCAACGGCTCCGGCAAGTCGACCCTGGCCATGCTGCTGACCGGCCTCTATCAGCCGGTATCGGGCCGGATCCTGCTGGATGGGGAGCCGGTCACCGATCGCAACGCCTATCTGGCGCTCTTCTCCGCCATTTTCACCGACTATCACCTGTTCCAGCACCTGCTGGGGCCGGAACCCAAGGATGAGCTGGTGGCCGAGTGGCTGGAGCGGCTGCAGATGGGCAGCAAGCTCACCATCGAAGATGGCTTCATCGCCGATATCGACCTCTCCCAGGGGCAGCGCAAGCGAGTCGCCCTGCTGCTGGCGCTGGCCGAGCAGCGCGAGGTGATGCTGTTTGACGAGTGGGCCGCGGATCAGGATCCCCAGTTCCGCCGCATCTTCTATCAGCTGCTGTTGCCGCGCCTGAAGCAGATGGGCAAGACGGTGATCGCCATCAGCCACGACGATCTCTACTTCTCCCAGGCCGACCGGCTGCTGGAGATGCGCCAGGGCCGGCTCAGCGAGCTGACCGGCGAGCGGCGCGAGCAGGTGAGCCGCGATGCGGTCGCCCATCTGGATTGTGACTTGAATGCAGAGGTGCCGGTTTGAACCCGGCCAACAGGAACCGCTTATGTTTGAGATGAAATCAGCCAGCTTCGCGGTCAATGACCGCACGCTGCTGCACCCCACCGATCTCTGTTTCGAGCAGGGCAAGGTCTATGGCCTCATCGGCCACAACGGTTCGGGCAAATCCACCCTGCTCAAGCTGCTGGCACGCCAGCAGCCGCTCAGTGACGGCGAGATCCGGTTCGATGACAAGCCGCTGCCAGCGTGGGGGGCGCGCGACTTCGCTCGTCAGGTGGCCTATCTGCCCCAGCATCTGCCGAGCGCCGAAAACCTGCTCGGGCGGGAGCTGGTGGAGATGGGGCGCTACCCCTGGCGCGGCCTGCTGGGTCGGATGGGGGCGGAGGATCACCGCCAGGTTGAACGTGCCATCGCGCTGACCCATACCGAACGCTTCGCCGATCGGCTGGTGGATACCCTTTCCGGCGGCGAGCGGGGGCGGGTGTGGCTGGCCATGCTGCTGGCCCAGGAGAGCCGTTTCATCCTGCTGGACGAGCCGCTGGCCGCGCTGGACGTGGCCCATCAGGTGGAGGTGCTCACGCTCGTCAAGCAGTTGAGCCGCCAGCTCAAGCTCGGGGTCATCATCGTCATTCACGACATCAACATGGCCTCCCGCTTCTGTGATCGGCTGGTGGCGCTGCACTCCGGCCGCCTGCTGACCCACGGCGAACCCGAACAGATCATGACCGGCGAGACCCTGCACGCCATTTATGGCATCCCGATGGAGGTCATTCGCCACCCGGCCCATGACCATGCCATCGCCATCGTCTGACCGGGGGCCTCTCGTGAACCGTTTATTGAAGAAGATGGCGTTCTGCCTTGTCGGCCTGCTGCTGCAGCTTGCAGCGCAGGCTGACACATCCCAGACCACCTCCGTGCCGGTACCCCGTATCGCCACCGTCGACTGGACCATAGCCGAAACCCTGCTGGCGCTCGGGGTGACGCCGCTGGCGGTGGGGGATGTCGGCTCCTACCGCGCCTGGGTCGGCGAACCGCTGCTGCCGGCCGCCGTAGTGGATATCGGCCAGCGCGCCCAGCCCAACCGCGAGCTGCTGGCCGAGCTCAAACCCGACCGCATCCTCATTTCACCGCTGGCGGCCCCGCTGGCGCCGACCCTCTCCCGCATCGCGCCGGTACAATCCATCGCGCTCTACGAGCCGGATGCCGATCTGTGGCAGCGGCTGCACGAGGCGACCCTGACCATCGCCGCGCTGGTGGACAAAACCGCCGAGGCCGAGCAACTGCTGGCCAGACTGGACCAGGATCTGGCGCAGATGCGGGCCACATTACCCGAAGATCTGCCGCCCCTGCTGGTGGTGCAGTTCATCGATGAGCGCCATGTGCGGGTATTTGGCCGCCACAGCCTGTTCGAGGCGGTGATGCAGCGGCTTGGCCTGCGCAATGGCTGGCAGGGGGAAACCAATGCCTGGGGCTTTGCCGTGGCCAGCCTGGAGCAGTTGATGGCGCTGCCGCAGGCGCGGCTGGTGGTGGTCGATCCGATCCCGGTCGGGGTGAGCGAGCGGCTGCAGGAGCCCGGTCTGTGGCAGCAACTGCCACAGGTGAGGGCGGCGGCCGTGCTGCATCTGCCTGCGGTGTGGAGTTTTGGCGGCGTGCTGGCGGCGCGTCGCTTCGCCGTGCAGCTCAGTACGGCGCTGCAGCAGGATGGGCTGCAATGAACCGGATTTTTCCATTGCCGCTGCGGCTTCCCGTCAGCCTGCTGTTGGGGCTGACGCTGGCGCTCGCCTGTTGGGAGCTGGCCGGTCAGTTGCCGGTGGCGCGTTGGCTGGCAACCCTGTTGTCGCCGGATCTGACCGATGCCAGCCAGGCGGTGGTCCACTTCAGCTGGCTGCCGCGTCTTGCCGTCTGCCTGCTGGCCGGCGCCGCCCTCGGGCTGGCCGGTACCCTGATGCAGCAGGTATTGCGCAATCCGCTGGCCTCGCCCAGCACCCTGGGGGTGGCCTCCGGCGCCCAGCTGGCGCTGATGATGGTGACCCTGTTTGCTCCCTCCTGGCTGCTGCTGGGGAGGGAGTGGATCGCCATGGCCGGCGGCAGCCTCGCCATGGGGCTGGTGTTTGCCCTGGCCTGGCGTCGCCAGCTCAATCCGGTGGTCATCGTCTTTGCCGGGCTGGTGATCAACCTCTATCTGGCGGCCATCAGCATGGGGCTCCTGCTGTTCTTTCAGGAGGAGCTGAAAGGCTTGCTGGTATGGGGTAGTGGCTCGCTGGTGCAGAACAGCTGGAGCGGCGTCGCCTATCTGCTACCACGGTTGCTGCTGGCCGCGATGTTGGCGGCGGTGCTGGTGCGCCCGCTGGCGGTGCTGGAGCTGGACGATGCCAGCGCCCGCAGTCTGGGGGTCTCCCTTTCGCACCTGCGTTTCGCTGGGCTGGGGCTGGCGGTGTTCGTCACCGCCTGCGTGGTGAGCGTGGTGGGGCTGATCGGCTTTATCGGGTTGGCGGCGCCCGCCCTGGTGCGCTTGCTGGGGGTAAGAAAACTGGCCCTGCGGCTGCTGTGGGCCCCGGTACTGGGCGCTCTGCTGCTGGCGGCCACCGATCTGCTGCTGCAATCCCTGAGCCGCAGCGGATCGGTGCTCATCCCAACCGGTGCCATGACGGCCCTGCTGGGGGCGCCACTGCTGCTGTGGCTGATCCCGCGCCTGGGTATCAAGTCGGGCACGCCGAAGGCGAATGCCGCCCTGCTGGTGGCCCGCCACCCGGCGCCGGCCCGCCTTGTCGGCCTGATGTTGATGGGGCTGGTATTGGCGGTGATCGCTTCTTTGTTGTTTGGACAGGGGATAGACGGCTGGCACTGGCCGAGCTGGCTGCGTTGGCAGACCCAGCTGGAATGGCGACTGCCGCGCACCCTGGCGGCCGGTGCGGCGGGCGTGCTGCTGGCATTGGCGGGCACCCTGCTGCAACGGGTCAGCAGCAACCCCATGGCGAGCCCCGAGCTGCTGGGGGTGAGTGGTGGCACCTTCATGGGGGTGATTGCCACGGCGCTGCTGCTACCCGCCCTGCCGTTGCCCATGATGCTGGCCGGCGGCCTGATCGGTGCCTTCGGTTGTCTGCTGCTGTTGCTGCTGGTCAATCGCAGCCACGGCTTCCAGCCAGAGCGGCTGTTGCTCTCCGGCATCGCCATCACGGCGCTGTTCGAGCCGCTGCAGGCCATCGCGCTGGCCAACGGTGACCTGCGGGTGCAGCAACTGCTCTCCTGGATGTCCGGCTCCACCTATTACGTCACCCTGCCGATAGCTGGCGGGTTGGTCGTGCTGGCGCTGACGCTGCTGGCAGCCTGCCTGCTGCTCAGCCGCTGGCTCGATCTGTTGCCGATGGGGCCGGCAGTGGCCGCCGCGCTCGGCATTCGGCTCAACCGGGCCCAGCTCGCCATCCTGCTGCTGGTGGCCGTGCTCACCGCCAGCGCGACCCTGGTGGTGGGGCCGCTCTCCTTCGTCGGTCTGCTGGCACCGCACATGGCCAAGCTGATGGGGTTGGTGCGGGCACGCTGGCACCTGCTCGGTGCCGCCGTCTCCGGCGCCCTGCTGATGGTGTCGGCGGACTGGATCGGCCAGCAGATCCTGTTCCCGCAGGAGCTGCCGGTGGGGCTGGTCTCCACCTTGTTAGGGGGCGCTTACTTCATGTGGTGCCTGCGCCGCCTGTAGGTTGGTGGATGAAAAATGCACAAAAAAAGCCCGGGATGAACCCGGGCTTTTTATTGCCTGCCGTGCGGCGTTATTTGCCGATGCAGAAGCTGGAGAAGATGCGGCCCAGCAGATCGTCGGAGCTGAACTCACCGGTGATCTCGGAGAGGGACTCCTGCGCCAGGCGCAGCTCTTCGGCCACCAGCTCGCCGGCCACGAACACCTCCAGCTGCTCCTTGGCCACCAGCAGCCGTTCGGCGGCGCGCTCCAGCGCATCCAGGTGGCGGCGGCGGGCCATGAAGCCCCCCTCGGTGTTGCCCTGGAAGCCCATGCAGGCTTTCAGGTGCTCGCGCAGGGCGGGCAGACCCAGCTCGGTCTTGGCGGAGATGCGGTAGACGGCGTGGCCCTGTTCCTGACTCGGCGCCAGATCTTCGCCGGTTAGGTCGGCCTTGTTGCGCACCACGGTGAGGCCAATCTTTTTTGGCAACCGATTAACAAATTCTGGCCAGATCTCCCGCGGGTCGACCGCAGCCGTGGTGGTGCCATCCACCATGAACAGCACCCGATCGGCCTGTTCAATTTCGGCCCAGGCACGCTCGATGCCGATCTGCTCCACCTTGTCCTGGGTGTCGCGCAGGCCGGCGGTGTCGATGATGTGCAGCGGCATGCCATCCAGATGGATGTGCTCGCGCAGCACATCGCGGGTGGTGCCGGCGATCTCGGTGACGATGGCGGACTCACGGCCGGCCAGGGCGTTGAGCAGGCTGGATTTGCCGGCGTTGGGGCGACCGGCGATCACCACCTTCATCCCTTCCCGCAGCAGGGCCCCCTGCTTGGCTTCCCCGCGCACCGCATCCAGCTCGTCCATGATGGCGTAGAGATCGCCCGCCACCTTGCCGTCGGAGAGAAAATCGATCTCCTCGTCCGGGAAGTCGATGGCGGCTTCCACATAGATACGCAACCGGGTGAGACTCTCCACCAGCTGCTGGATCTTGCCGGAGAACTGCCCCTGCAGGGAATGCATGGCACTGCGGGCCGCCTGCTCGCTGGACGCTTCGATAAGGTCGGCGATGGCCTCGGCCTGGGCCAGATCCAGCTTGTCGTTCATGAAGGCGCGTTCGCTGAACTCGCCGGGGCGGGCAGGGCGCAGCCCTTTTATCTGCAGGATGCGGCGCACCAGCATGTCCATGATCACCGGGCCGCCATGGCCCTGCAGTTCCAGCACATCTTCGCCGGTGAAGCTGTTGGGGGCCTTGAACAGCAGGGCGATGCCCTGATCCAGCGGCTGGCCTTGCTCATCCCTGAACGGCAGATATTCGGCATAACGCACCCGGGGGAGCTTGCCGAGCACTATCTCGGCGACCTGTTCGGCGGCGGGACCGGAGACGCGGACTATGCCGACGCCACCCCGGCCGGGGGCGGTGGCCTGGGCCACGATGGTATCTGTAGTCATCTTGCTTGGCTCATTTGTTCGCTGATGGTTCACAGCAGTGGGGTCATTGTAATAAAAAAGGCGGCCCGAAGGCCGCCTCTTTTGTCATCCATCTTGCCATCGGGAGCGATTAGCTGCGGGTATGCAGGCCTTTCTTCTCGAGCTGACGGTAGATGATGGTCTGCTGGGTAATGGAGATGACGTTGCTCACCAGCCAGTACAGGGTCAGACCTGCCGGGAACCAGAGGAACATGAAAGTGAAGATGATCGGCATGAACTGCATCACTTTCTGCTGCATCGGGTCGGTGATGGTGGTCGGGCTCATCTTCTGCAGGTACCACATGGATGCACCCATGAGGATCGGCAGCACGAAGAAGGGGTCCTTCACCGACAGGTCGGTGATCCACAGGGCGAACGGCGCGTGGCGCAGCTCAACGGATTCCATCAGTGCCCAGTAGAGGGCGATGAAGATCGGCATCTGTACCAGGATCGGCAGACAGCCACCCAGCGGGTTGACCTTCTCCTTCTTGTACAGCTCCATCATGCCCTGAGACATCTTCTGGCGATCGTCGCCGAAGCGCTCACGCAGTGCGGCCAGCTTGGGCTGCAGCATGCGCATCTTGGCCATGGAGGTGTACTGGGCCTTGGTCAGCGGGAACATGATGCCGCGTACCAGCAGGGTCAGCATGATGATGGCCACACCCCAGTTCTGAACGAAACCGTGGAACACGGTCAGCAGCCAGTGCAGCGGCTGGGCGATGAACCAGAGCCAGCCGTAGTCGACGGTCAGGTCGAGGTGGTTTGCCACCTTGGCCATCTGGTCTTGCAGCTTGGGACCGACCCACAGCTTGCTGGTCACTTCGGCTTGCTGGCCGGCAGCCACGTCAACCAGCGGCGCCTTGTAGCCGATGATGGCCTGGTCTTTGCCAGGGATCACGCGGCTGTAGAAGCTGTTGGTATCGTCGGCATTCGGTGCCCAGGCAGAGACGAAGTAGTGTTGCAGCATGGCGACCCAACCACCCTTGGTGGTCTTGTTCAGGTCGGCATCCTTCATCTCGTCGAAGGTGTACTTCTTGTAGCGGGTATCTTCGCTGGAGAAGGCACCACCACGGTAGGCACTGGCCACCATGGCATGACCCTGCTGGTCTTTCGGGGTAGTCACGGTCTGCTTCAGCTGGCCGTAGAACTGCACCTGAACCGGCTCGGCGGACTTGTTGTCGATCTTGTAATCGACGCCAACGGCGTAGTCACCACGCTTGAGGACGAACTCCTTGGTGAAGACCACGCCCTTGCTGTCGGTCCAGGTCATCGGTACGACGACTTGATCCTGACCATCGGCCAGCTGGTAGCTGGTCTGGGCGGCTTCGTAGGTGGGACGACCCTGGGCCTGGCTGTCAGGACCATTGCGACCAACCAGACCGCTCTGGGCAACATAGAGGTGCTCAGGTTGGCTGGTCAGCAGTACGAACGGTTGATCCTTGCCTTCTTCCAGCTTGTGGGCCAGTAGATCGGCAGAGACGATGTCGCCACCCTGGGTATCCAGGGTCAGCTTGAGCACGTCGGAGGAGACGGTGATCAGCTTGCGTGCGGTGTTCGCATTGGCTTGCTCGGAAACCTGAGGAATATCACCGGTCTGACCGGCTTCAGGTACGAAATGTTCGGTTTGGGCCACGGTAGTCGGGGCCGGCTTCGGAGCCTTGTCGGACTCCCACTGTTGCCAGAGCAAAAAGCTCACGAACAGCAAACCGATCAGGATGAGATTGCGTTGTGATTCCATAGTCTTCAGTTTCTTCGCTTTGGTTGCGGAACCGGGTCATAACCACCCTCGGATAAGGGATGGCATTTTAATAGACGTTTGCTGGCTAACCAAACGCCTTTTATGAAACCGTGAAGTCGGATTGCTTCTATCGCAAATTGGGAACAAGTCGGAGTGAAACGGCAGCGCGGCCCGAGCAGCGGGCTAATGATTAGCTGATACAGGCGTATCAGTTTGACAGCTACCCATTGCAACGGCGTGACAGAGTGCGCCATAGCTTTTCCAGTAACTTGAACAGTTCCTCGTTATCCATCTCTTTCACACCGGCCTTGGCGATCACGACGATGTCGATAGCGGGCAGATTGGCCTGATTGAGGCGGAAACTTTCCCGAACCACCCGTTTTACACGGTTGCGCCAGACGGCACGCTTGAGTGCTTTTTTGGGCACAGCGAGACCAAGGCGAGGGTGTTCGAGGGTATTGGGACAGGCGAGAAGCGTAATTTGCGGAGAAGCGGCCCGGACAGGCTCGGCGAAAACGCGTTTGAAGTGTTCGGGAGTTAACAGACGTAACTCCCGAGAAAAGGCGTGCTGGGTAGGCATTAGACTACCAGGCGGGCACGACCCTTGGCACGACGAGCGGCCAGAACTTTACGACCGTTGGCAGTTGCCATGCGGGCGCGGAAACCGTGAGAGCGCTTGCGCTTCAGGTTGGACGGTTGAAAAGTACGTTTCATGATTCGATTCCGTATTTCTGTACAGTTTTGATTGTCACACTTAGCCGACGCGCCAGCTATAGCGTGTGACGACTAGCAAAAGAGGCCGAATTCTAAACAGAGTTCGGCTTTTAGTCAATCCGCCGTTCCCTCTCTTCCTGCCCTGACCTTGCAAAGGCCCGAACCGGCAGTGAGGATCCAGAGGATCGAGGGCTCCGGATTATACTGGCAACCCGGGGTTTAACAAGGATCCTCCAATAAAAAAGGCGGCAATGCCGCCAAAGAGAGAGCTATTTAAGCACTTTGCGCAGGAACTCCCGGGTACGGGGATCCTGCGGATCGACCAATATCTGATCCGGCGGGCCTTGCTCCACGATCCGGCCCCCCTCCATGAAGATCACCCGATCGGCAACATCTCGAGCAAATTCAATCTCATGGGTTACCACCACCATGGTCTGGTGCTGGCGGGCCAGCTCCTTCATCAGGCCCAGTACCTCGTCGACCCACTCGGGGTCGAGTGCCGACGTGGGCTCGTCAAACAGGATTACCTTGGAGTGCGCGGCCATGGCTCGGCCGATGCCGACCCGTTGCTGCTGACCACCCGACAGGGAAGCCGGATAGGCGTCCTGCTTGTCGGCGAGGCCGATGTCCTTGAGGATGCCGAGGGCGGTGGCACGGGCCTCTGCCTTCGGCTGTTTCCAGACGGTGATCAGCCCTTCGGCGATGTTGTCCAGCGCCGTCTTGTTGGCAAAGAGGGCGTAGTTCTGGAACACGAAGGAGGCCCGCTTGCGCAGCTCTATCGCCTGCTGCTCGCTGGCTTTGGCCAGGTTGAGCTGCAGATCGTCGATGGCGAGGTTGCCGGCATCCGGGGTTTCCAGCAGGTTGAGGCAGCGCAGCAGGGTCGACTTGCCGGTGCCGGAGGGGCCGATGATGACCACTATCTCCCCCTTTTTCACCTCCAGATCGATGCTGTTCAGCACCTGATTGCCGTCATATGCCTTGGAGAGGCCGGTTAACTTGATCATGATGGCCCTCCTTTAATAGGCACGGTTGAGACGGACTTCCAGCAGATGCTGCAAGCGGGTAAAGAAGATCACCACCACCCAGTAGACCAGCGCCACCGCCATGAAGCTCTCGAAGAACTTGAAGGAGGAGGAGGCTTCCATCTGCGCCTTGCCCATGATCTCGGCCACCCCCAGGGTAAAGGCCAGCGAGGTGCTCTTGATCATGTCGATGAAGTAGTTCATCAGCGACGGGGTCGCGATGCGGGCCGCCTGCGGCAATATGATCCGCTGCATCGCCTGGTAGCGGCTCATGCCGATACTGAGGGCGGCTTCCATCTGGCTCTTGTGGATGCCAATGATGGAGGCGCGGATCGATTCGGCCATGTAGGCGGCAAAGTGCAGGGTCAGGCCGACGATGGCGGCGGTAAAGGCATCCATTCCCACGAAGATGGGGAACAGCTGCGGCAGCCCGTAATAGAGCAGGAACAGCTGGACGAGTAGCGGTGTACCCCGGAAGAACGAGATATAGAGCATCGCCAGCCAGTGGATCACGGGAACGCGAAACACCCGTACTATCGCCAGGGCCAGCGACAGTACGAGTGCCAGGACGAATCCCCACAGGGCCATCTCCATCGTGGTGCCCAGATATTTGAGCAGGATGGGAAACAGCCCCAGCGTGTATTCGAGGTCAAATTCCATCATTTATTTGTCGGTGATGTCGGAAGCGAACCATTTTTCAGAGATCTGACGCAGGGAACCGTCCTTGCGCATGGCGGTGAGGGCATCGTCGACCTTCTTCAGCAGCGCCTGCTTTTCAGGGGTCTTCAGAAAGGGCAGGGCGTTCTCGATGGTTTCGAACGGTGCGCCGGCCTGTTGCAGCGGCAGCTTGGACTCTTTGATCAGCTGGGCGGTGGAAACGCGGTCCATAACGAAGGCATCGATCCGGCCCAGGGCAACATCCTGCTCGAAGGCGGAGTCATAGGTGCGGATGTCGATCTTCTTGTTCGGGTCGTTCTTGCGCAGCAGCTCTTCGAAGTTGGAGCCCAGGTTCACAGCCACTTTCTTGCCTTCCAGATCCTTGATGCCGTGAATGGTGCTGTTGCCCTTGCGGACCACGATCTGGGCGCCGTCATAGACGTAGGGCTGGGAGAAGGCGTATTTGGCCTTGCGCTCGTCGGTGATGGTGATCTGGTTGGAGATGGTATCGACGCGGCCGGTTTCCAGCATGCCGAACAAGCCGGAGAAGCTGGCGGTCACAAATTCGACCTTGTAGCCGGTGCGCTCACCGATCTGGTTCCACATATCCACCTCGAAGCCCTGCAGCTTGTCCTGCTTGACGAAGGTGAACGGGAAGTACTTGCCGGACATGCCGACCTTGATGGTTTCCTGGGCGATGGCTTGACCGGACAGGGCGGCCAGCAGAATGGCGGCGCCGGAGACCAGCTTGATGGATGACGTCATGGGGATTCCTCTCTCTCTGTTGTTCTGTATTTTTAGTTGTAAACACTGGATTTGCGCTGATGTTATTGGAATAAAAGCTAAAGAATAAATGATATTTGGTTATATAAAATAACCGCTTCAGGTCTGGATCTTTGGTGCCCCCGTCGATGGATCTGGCTGTGGGTAACTTTGGGGATGAAATCGGATTCGGCGTTGCTGGATCCTTGAAAGTCAAGGATCTTATTTGCTGGATCCGCGAGGTCGCGGCTAGAGATCCAGCCGCTAAAAACGTAGAATAGCCGGTCTTTAGTTAATCAATCGACGGGAGTTTAGAGTGACTGCTTCGCTATGGCAGCAGTGCCTTAACCGGCTGCAAGATGAGTTGCCCTCGGCAGAATTCAGCATGTGGATCCGGCCGCTTCAAGCGGAGTTGAGTGACAATACTCTGACCCTGTATGCACCGAATCGCTTTGTTCTGGACTGGGTTCGAGACAAGTATCTCATCCGGGTGAACGGCATCATCAATGAACTCTGCGGGGTCGACGGCCCCACTCTGCGTTTTGACATCGGTAATCGTCCCCATCCCGTCGCAGTCGCCAGAGCGCCGGCGCGGGGTGCGGATCCTGTGAATAACTCGCAGAAGAGCTGGGAAAGCAAGGCCGAGGCCAAACCCGAGCCGAACCACAAGAGCAACACCAACGTGAACTATACCTTCGAGAATTTCGTCGAAGGTAAGTCCAACCAGTTGGCCCGTGCGGCTGCCCGTCAGGTTGCCGACAATCCTGGCGGGGCCTACAACCCGCTGTTCCTCTATGGCGGCACCGGTCTGGGCAAGACCCACCTGCTGCATGCCGTCGGCAACGCCATCAAGGAGCGCAAGCAGGACGCCAAGGTCATCTACATGCACTCTGAACGGTTTGTGCAGGACATGGTGAAGGCGCTGCAGAATAACGCCATTGAAGAGTTCAAGCGTTATTACCGTAGCGTCGATGCCCTGCTCATCGATGACATCCAGTTCTTTGCCAACAAGGAGCGCTCCCAAGAGGAGTTCTTCCACACCTTCAACGCCCTGCTCGAAGGCAACCAGCAGATCATCCTGACCTCGGATCGTTATCCGAAGGAGATCAACGGGGTGGAAGATCGTCTCAAGTCCCGCTTCGGCTGGGGCCTGACGGTAGCGATCGAACCGCCGGAGCTGGAAACCCGGGTGGCGATCCTGATGCGCAAGGCGGACGAGAACCAGATCCACCTGCCGGACGAAGTGGCCTTCTTCATCGCCAAGCGGCTGCGCTCCAACGTGCGCGAGCTGGAAGGTGCCCTCAACCGGGTGATCGCCAACGCCAACTTTACCGGTCGGGCGATCAATATCGACTTCGTGCGCGAAGCGCTGCGCGATCTGCTAGCGCTGCAGGAGAAGCTGGTCACCATCGACAACATCCAGAAGACGGTGGCGGAGTACTACAAGATCAAGCTGGCGGATCTGCTCTCCAAGCGGCGTTCCCGCTCTGTTGCCCGCCCACGCCAGCTGGCGATGGCGCTGGCCAAGGAGCTGACCAACCATAGCTTGCCGGAGATAGGTGATGCCTTTGGTGGTCGTGATCACACTACCGTGCTTCATGCCTGCCGCAAGATTGAGCAGCTGAAGGAAGAGAGTCACGACATCAAGGAAGACTATTCCAACCTGATCCGTACCCTTTCTTCCTGACAACGGAACGGAGTGGACAGATGCAGTTCGAATATTCCAACCTGATCCGAACCTTTTCCTCCTAATAACAACGGAGAGCACAGATGCAGCTCGAAATTAGCCGTGAGGCCCTGTTACGTCCTCTGCAACTGGTGTCCGGTGCCCTCGGTGGCCGGCCGACCCTGCCAATCCTCGGCAACGTGCTGCTGGATGTCAGCAACGGTCTGCTGTCACTGACCGGGACCGACCTCGAAGTGGAGATGATCGGTCAGGTCTATCTCAACAGCGACAGTCAGGATGGCCGCACCACAGTGCCGGCGCGCAAGCTGCTGGACATCTGCCGCGGTCTGCCGGAGGGGGCGGACATTCGCCTCAATACAGAAGGCGAGCGACTGATCATCCGCTCCGGTCGTTCCCGTTTCAACCTGTCGACCCTGCCGGCCACCGAATACCCGAACATCGAGGATTGGGAATCCGTGCTCGAGTTCGACATCGGCCAGCTGGAGCTGAAAAAGCTCATCGATGCCACCCAGTTTTCCATGGCCAGCCAGGACGTGCGTTACTACCTGAACGGCATGCTGTTCGAGAGCGAAGGGCACGGCCTGCGTACCGTGGCGACCGATGGTCACCGGCTGGCGACCTGCCGCCGCGAAGTGGTAACGGAATCGCTGCCCGATCATCAGGTTATCCTGCCACGCAAGGGCGTGCTGGAACTGGTGCGCCTGCTGGAAGCGGAAGACAAGCCGGTGCGGCTGCAGATCGGTCGCAGCAACCTGCGCGCCGCGCTGGATGGCTTCATCTTCACCTCCAAGCTGGTGGATGGTCGCTTCCCGGACTGGCGCCGCGTCATTCCGCGCAACAGCGACAAGGCCCTGATCGCCGGTCGTGAGGATCTGCGCCAGGCCTTTGCCCGTGCCGCCATTCTCTCCAACGAGAAATTCCGTGGGGTGCGTCTCAATCTGCAGGAAAACCTGCTGCGCATCACCGCCAACAACCCGGAACAGGAAGAAGCCGAAGAGCTGCTTGACGTACAATACGAAGCTGGCGAGATGGAGATTGGTTTCAACGTCTCTTATGTGCTGGACGTGCTGAATACGTTAAAATGTGACCAAATCCGGATCAGCCTGAGCGATTCCATCAGCAGCGCCATTATTGAGGATTTTGACAGTCAGGATGCTCAGTACGTGGTAATGCCGATGCGGATCTAGTCGTGTCTCTGGTCAAACTCCAGCTCAGCGACTTTCGCAATATCCAGCAGGCCAGTCTCGCGCTGTCGCCCGGCCTCAATATCCTGGTCGGGTGCAATGGCAGCGGCAAGACCAGCGTGCTGGAAGCCATTCACTACCTCGGTCTCGGTCGCTCCTTTCGTACTCACCTGACCGGGCGGGTCATCCGCCAGGGGGAGAGGGCGTTTACCCTGTTTGCCCAGTGTGAACTGGAAGGGCGCCAGGTGCCCATCGGCCTTGCCAAGGACAAGAGTGGCGAGACCCAGCTCAAGATCGCCGGTGCCCAGGCCCAGCGCCTGGCCGAGCTGGCCGAATTGCTGCCGGTGCAGTTGATCCATCCGGATGGCTTCAATCTGCTGACCGGTGGGCCGCAGGCTCGTCGGGCCTGGCTCGACTGGGGTGTTTTTCATCAGGAGCCGACCTTCTTCTCCCTGTGGGGGCGAGTGCGTCGGCTGCTGAAACAGCGCAATGCGCTGCTGCGTCAGAGCAGCCAGTATCGCCAGCTGGCGTACTGGGATCAGGAATTGGTACGGCTGGGCGGTGAATTGGCCGAGTTTCGCGCCAATTATTGTCAGGCCATTACGCCCCTGATCAAGGAGATGACGGCGGATTTTTTGCCGGAATTCGATATCAGCCTTGGATTCTATCGAGGCTGGGAAAAAGATACCCCGCTCAATGAATTGCTGGAGGCGGGGTTTGAGCGGGATCGGGCGCTGGGTTACACAGGAGTAGGCCCACAGAAGGCCGATGTGCGACTCAAGGCGAACGGCGTCCCCGCTCAGGATATTTTGTCCCGGGGTCAGTTGAAGTTGCTGGTCTGTGCCATGCGACTGGCCCAAGGGCTCTATTTGAATCAACATAGCAGCCGTGGCTGTATTTTTTTAATTGATGATTTTGCCTCTGAACTGGATGTCGACAAGCGCCGGTTGCTGGCCGCAAGGCTGAAGCAGTGTGCGTCCCAGGTGTTTATCACCGCCATCGACACCGGTCAGCTCGCAGACATGATGGATGCGAATGACTGCAAGTTGTTCCACGTGGAACAAGGCAAGATCTCCGAAACGTTAGAGAAGGCAGAGAGTAAGCTATGAGTGAAAATACTTACGACTCCTCGAATATCAAGGTACTGAAGGGCCTGGATGCGGTCCGCAAGCGCCCGGGGATGTATATCGGCGATACGGATGATGGCTCGGGTCTGCACCACATGGTGTTCGAGGTCGTCGACAACTCCATTGACGAGGCTCTGGCCGGCTACTGCTCCGATATTCAGGTCAAGATCCATTCCGACGGCTCCGTCTCCGTCCGTGACAACGGTCGTGGTATTCCAGTCGACATCCACCCGGAAGAGGGTCGCTCCGCTGCTGAAGTCATCATGACCGTGCTGCACGCGGGCGGCAAGTTTGACGACAACTCCTACAAGGTCTCCGGTGGTCTGCACGGCGTCGGCGTCTCCGTGGTAAACGCCCTCTCTGACAAGCTGCTGCTGACCATCCGTCGCAACGGCCATGTCTACGAGCAGACCTATCACCTGGGTGAGCCGCAGGCACCGCTCAAGCAGATTGGCGACAGCACCGGCACCGGGACCGAAGTCCGCTTCTGGCCGAGCCCGACCATCTTCAGCGATACCCTGTTCCACTACGAGATCCTGGCCAAGCGTCTGCGTGAGCTCTCCTTCCTCAACTCCGGCGTCTCCATCCGCCTGCTGGATGAGCGTGACGGTCGCGAGGCGCACTTCTGCTACGAAGGCGGCATCAAGGCGTTCGTCGAATACCTGAACCAGAACAAGACCCCGATCCACCCGAAGGTGTTCCACTTCACCACCGAGCAGGACGGCATCGGCGTCGAAGTGGCGATGCAGTGGAACGACGCCTATCAGGAAGGGGTCTACTGCTTCACCAACAACATTCCGCAGCGTGATGGTGGTACCCACCTGGTGGGCTTCCGTACCGCGCTGACCCGTACTCTGAACTCCTACATGGACAAAGAGGACTACAGCAAGAAGGCCAAGTCTGCCGCCAGTGGCGACGACGTGCGTGAAGGTCTGATTGCCGTTATCTCCGTCAAGGTGCCGGATCCCAAGTTCTCCTCCCAGACCAAGGACAAGCTGGTCTCTTCCGAAGTGAAGACCGCCGTCGAACAGGCGATGGGTGAGAAGCTGGCCGACTTCCTGCTGGAAAACCCGGGCGATGCCAAGATCGTGGTCAACAAGATCATCGATGCGGCCCGTGCCCGCGAAGCGGCCCGCAAGGCCCGCGAACTGACTCGCCGTAAAGGCGCGCTGGATATTGCCGGTCTGCCCGGCAAGCTGGCCGACTGTCAGGAAAAAGACCCGGCGCTCTCCGAACTCTACATAGTGGAAGGGGACTCTGCTGGCGGTTCCGCCAAGCAGGGTCGCAACCGGAAGAACCAGGCCATCCTGCCGCTCAAGGGCAAGATCCTGAACGTGGAGAAGGCCCGTTTCGACAAGATGATCTCTTCCCAGGAGGTGGGCACCCTGATCACCGCACTGGGCTGCGGCATCGGTCGTGACGAGTACAACCCGGACAAGCTGCGTTATCACAACATCATCATCATGACCGATGCGGACGTCGATGGTGCACACATCCGTACCCTGCTGCTGACCTTCTTCTATCGTCAGATGCCGGAAATCATCGAGCGTGGCTACGTCTACATCGCCCAGCCGCCGCTCTACAAGGTGAAGAAGGGCAAGCAGGAGCAGTATCTGAAAGACGAAGATGCGCTGCTGCAGTACCAGACTGCCATGGCGCTGGACGGTGCGACCCTGCACGTCAACGAGTCTGCCCCGGCCATCGGTGGCGAGGCGCTGGAGCGTCTGGTCAACCAGCATCGCTCGGTGACTCACCTGATCACCCGCATGTCCCGCCGCGCGCCGGAAGCCGTGCTGACCCAGCTGATCTATCAGCCGGAGCTGAACGAAGCGCTGCTGAGCAGCGAGAGCGATCTGCTGGCCTGGTGCCAGAGCATGGAAGCCGTGCTCAACGAGAGCAACCACGGCATCCAGTACCAGATGCAGGTACGCCACGATGAAGAACGCCGTCTGTTCGTGCCGCACGCCGTGGTACGCCAGCACGGGGTCGACCGCGAATACCCGCTCAGCTACGACTTCCTGCAATCCTCCGAGTACCGTCAACTGGTCTCGCTGGGCAAGGAGATCGCCAACCTGATCGAGGAAGGTGGTTACATCAAGCGTGGCGAGAAGGTGAAGCCGGTCGCCAGCTTCGTCGAAGCAGTCGAGTGGCTGATGGGTGAAGGCAAGCGCGGCATCTACATCCAGCGCTATAAAGGGCTGGGCGAGATGAACCCGGACCAGCTGTGGGAAACCACCATGGATCCGGAAGCCCGTCGCATGCTGCGCGTCACCATCGACGACGCCGTCGGTGCGGACCAGCTCTTCTCCACCCTGATGGGTGATGCCGTTGAGCCGCGTCGTGACTTTATCGAGACCAACGCCCTGCGCGTGGCCAACCTCGACGTCTAATTCGACGCTGTCAGCTCGATATAAAAAAGCCGCTCCCTGTGAGCGGCTTTTTGTTTTTCTGGCGAAGGAGGTGGCACGTTCCACGTGAAACATGGCTCCGTCTTGATGGCGCCGGCTCAGCTCAGTTCGGGGGCCGGGCAGTAGAGACGCAGACGATGGCTATCCGGATCGAGGGCCATGCAGGTGTAGCCAAACTCCATCTTGGTCGGCGCCTGGATCAGGGGGAGCCCGCGCGCCAGCCACTCGGCAGACAGGCGATCGACGGCATCATCATCGGGGAGGGCGAAGGCCAACTCCATCGCTCCGGCCGTTTGGGTCACGGCAGGTTCAACTGTGGCGCTGGACCAGAGTGCCAGTCTGGCGCCCGATTCGAACACGAACATGGCAAAGGTAGGTGACTCCTCCACCGGTTCACGCCCGAACAACTCGCGGTAGAAGAGCGCGCTACGGGTCGGGTTGGCAACGTAGAGGATGGTGAACTGGGGGACTAACATGGTGATGCTCCTTGCTGATGAGATGACGCATCGGCGCCGACCCCGTCAGCATGGCGCTGCCTGCTGTCAGTTTCTGTCAGCAATGAATTTGGGCTGCGGGATCTGCTGGCTGGCGCGCCACTCCTTCAGCAGGCTCTCTCTGCTTTTTGGATAGCGGCAATCTTGCGGTTGCATCCGGGTAATGCGATCTACCCGAAAGTGGCGAAAGTCCTGGCGTAGCTCGCACCAGGCCACCAATACCCGCACCTGGTCGAAGTAGCCGAGGGCACAGGGCCAGACGGTGCGCTCCGAACTCTTCTCCTTGAGATCCCGATAGTCCAGGATCACCTTGCGTTGCTGGCGGATGGCACTACGCAGGGGGGCTTCATCGGTGAGGCTGTCGCTGCGGGAGGTGCCGATTAGCAGGGCATTGCTCTGGAGCTGCTGGCGATAGTCGGTGGGCAGCACGGCTTCTATCTTGGCCAGCGCACTGCTGGCCGATGCACTCAAGGCTCCATCACCGTGGGCGACGACCCAACGTGACCCCAGCACCAGCGCATCCAGCTCCTCCTCGCTGAACATCAGCGGCGGCAGCATGAAGCCGGGGCGCAGCACATAGCCGATGCCCGCTTCCCCCTCGATATGGGCGCCCTGTGCCTGCAGAGTGGCGATATCCCGGTAGAGGGTGCGCAGGCTGATGCCAAGCTGGCTGGCCAGCTCGCTGCCGGTGATGGCGTAGCGGTGGCCGCGCAGCAGCTGGAGCAGGGCCAGCAGGCGTTCTGAACGGGACATGGAATGACTCCTCGGGATCTCTGGTTAGCCTGCCATAGCGGAGTGAGCGGGTACAGCGGGCATCATCAAGAGTTATGGCCACGAAAAGATCGTCGCCACTCGCTGGGGGAGATGGCAAAGCGGGAGCGGAAGTGATTGCGCAGGGAGGCGGCACTCTTGAAGCCGACCAGCTCGGCAATGCGATCGATGGAATGGCCGCTTACCTCCAGCAGCTCCTGACTGCGCCTGAGCCGCTCCGCCAGCAGCCATTCACCCACCGAGAGGCCGGTTGCCTGATGAAAACGGCGGGTAAAGGTGCGTCTGCTCATCAGGGTGTGATCTGCCAGAGAGTCCAGGGTGTGAGGCTCGGCCAGATGGGCACGCAGGTGATCGAGCAATTGGTTCATCCGGACATCGCGGGTGGAGGCGGGCACCGGCTGCTCGATAAACTGGGCCTGCCCCCCTTCCCGGTGAGGCGGGATCACCAGCCGCCGCGCCACCTTGTTGGCGATGGCCGAGCCGTGGTACTGGCGCACCAGATAGAGGCAGCAGTCCAGCCCGGCGGCAGTACCTGCGGAGGTGACCAGCCCATCATCATCGACATAGAGGGCGTTGGTATCGAGTTGCACGCAGGGAAAGCGGCGGCAGAAATCCTGCTCGTACTCCCAGTGGGTCGATGCCTTGCGACCATTGAGCAGCCCGGCGTAGGCGAGTACATAGGTGCCGAGGCAGAGCCCGACCAACCGGGCACCTCTGGTTCTGGCGGCAATCAGGGCATCGAGCAGCGCTGCGGGTGGCCGTGCTGCCGGGTCGTGCCAGAAGGGGATGACGATGATCTCCGCCTCGGCCAGCACCTCCAGCCCATGAGGAGCCTGAATGGTGAAGCCTTGCGCCGAGTGTGAATGAGGGTTGCCATCGCCGCAGCAGATCTTGAGCTCGAACAGCGGCTGGCCCGGCAGGATATCGCCGAAGATGAGGCAGGGGACGGCGCAGTGAAAAGGGCTGAAGTGATCGAAGGTCACCACGGCAACGATCGGGGTGGTCATGGTGTAGGCTCCTCTCTGCGCGCAGACCCCTCATCATAAGCGTTCGGCAGTGAAAGCCGAAGGGCCATCTCTGGCATGGCCCTCTTGTGGATCACAGTGATATCGCCTCGCCATCTTGCGGCACCCGTACCCGATCCATCATGCCCCGTTTCGCCAGATAGTCGCGCAGCTCTAGGCGTGAAAGCACGGCGTGATTGACCGCCTCCATATGGCTGGCGATCAGCGTGGCTTGCGGGGCAGCCTGATAAACGGCGGCGATATCCTCCTTGCCCATGATGATGGAACCGAGCCCGGGTACCTGTGCATCGCCACAGTTGAGGATGATGACCTCGGGCTGATGCTGTTGCAGGGCTTGCTCGACCCAGGGATGCCAGATGGTATCACCGGCCAGATAGAGGCACTGTTCATCGGGGTGGGAGAAGACCACGCCGCACACCTCTCCCATGCGCTCGCCCAGTACCGCCATCAACTGGTCGCTGCCGTGCTGGCCGCCGGTCCGCTGCAGGCGAATACCGGCAAACTCGGGCTGGTCGCTCAGCAGGCGCACATCCTCAAAGCCACTGGCACGAATGGCATCGGCATCTTTCTGATGTTGCACCAAGAGCGGCAGATGCTTGGGGATTCGGGCTATGGCCGCATCATCCCAGTGGTCGGGATGGTCGTGGGTGACGATCACGGCGTCAACATCGACCAGCTCATCGATCGGTAGCGGCAGCTCGACCAGCGGATTGCGCAGATGGCTGTTGGCTGTGCCCTCAAAGCCGGGGAAGGCCCCCTTGGCCGAGAGCATGGGGTCGATCAGAAAGCGGGTACCGGCATAGTTGAGCAGCAAGGTGGCGTTGCGAACCTGGGTAATCTTCATGGGATGGCTCCATGTTGGCTGGTGGATATGCAACCAATTATGGGAGACGGAGTGAGTTGCCATCAGTGGCCCACGGGTCGATTATCATCACTATCGGGCCAACAGGTTGATGTTCTACAGGTCTGCGCGGCCATTTAAAAAATTTGAAAAAATCCCCTTGAAAGGAAAAAGTGAGCCCCTATATAGGTAACAAGGCCGGAACGCTCGACAGAGGTTTCGACCAGGTGCCCGTCCATAAGGAGGGCAAACAATCCGTTATCGCTCACAAGAGGGTAATACTATGCGTTCTATCGACTTTTCTCCGCTCTATCGTTCTGCCATCGGTTTCGATCGTCTGGCCAATCTCATCGAATCTGCGGCCAGCAATGGCAATGCCGGTTATCCCCCCTACAACATCGAGCAGCTGGGTGATAGCGACTACCGTATCAGCATGGCGGTAGCGGGCTTTACCCAGGAAGAGCTGGAGCTGAGCTTCCAGGAAAATCTGCTGACAGTGAAGGGCAACAAGCAGTCCGATACCGAGCGCAACTACCTCTACCAAGGCATAGCCGAACGCGGTTTCGAGCGTCGCTTCCAGCTGGCCGACTATGTGCGGGTGAAAGGCGCCGATCTGAAAAACGGTCTGCTGCACATTGACCTAGTGCGCGAAGTGCCCGAGGCGATGAAGCCCCGCAAGATCGAGATCAACGGCTGATAGCCTGACCTCATTGAATTGTTGACGTTTCCCGGGTGCCGATGACGGGCCTGTGGAGAAGTAAAACCTGTTGCTTATAGAAGGATAGGATTATGCGTAACCTCGATTTTTCTCATCTCTATTCCAATGCCGTTGGCTTCGAGCGGATGGCCCGTGAGCTGGAAGGTCTGTTCGAGCAGAAGACCGCCGCTTACCCCCCGTACAACATCGAAAAGCGCGATCAGGACGGCTATCGCATCACGGTCGCCGTGGCCGGCTTCGAGCGCGAAGAGTTGGAGCTGGAAACCGAAAACGGCACCCTCAAGGTGAAGGGGCGAAAGGCCGCCGCCGATGAGCGCCAGTTCCTCCATCAGGGGATCGCCGAGCGCGACTTCGAGCTCGCCTTCAAGCTGAGCCAGCATGTGGAAGTGCAGGGCGCCAAGCTGGAACATGGGCTGCTGACCATCGATCTGGCACGCGAGCTGCCTGAGGCGCTCAAGCCCCGTGCCATTCCGATCGGCAAGCCCGAGCAGCTGGCACTGCCCGGTTAAGCCAACCGGAGCGCGATAACAAGAGAGGCCTGCATTTGCAGGCCTCTCTGTTTTTGGATCGCCGAACTGGGCTTAGCCGGCGTCGGCGTAGAGGGCGTTGATCTCGTCGGCCAGGATGGCGATGCCGCGCCGTACCAGCTCCTCGCTCTGGGAGTAGTTGAGGCGGATGCACTCCTGACTGTGACGCCACTTTGGATCGTCGATGCCGGGGAAGAAATAGTGCCCCGGCACGATCAGCAGGTTCTTCGCCTTCAATCGCTCGTACAGCTCCTGACAGTGGATCGGCAGGCCTTCGAACCAGAGCCAGAGGAAGAGGGCGCCTTCCGGCTTGTGGATGTGGAAGCGCGGATCGGGGATCGCTTCGCGCAGCAGTTGCACCGCCAGCTCCGCCTTCTGCCGATAGAAGGGTTTCACCACTTGTTCGCTGAGGGCGATGATCTCGCCGCTCTCGATCATCGGGATGGTGATGGCGGGACCCAGACTGCCCGGCGCCAGATTGATGATGCCGCTCAGGTTGGTGATGGCCTGAATGATCTTCTCGTCGGCGATGACGATGCCGCAGCGAGTACCCGGCAGGCCGAGCTTGGAGAGGCTCATGCAGAGGATGGTATTGGCATTCCAGAACGGCTTGGCTTCGCTGAAGATGATGCCCGGGAAGGGGACGCCGTAGGCGTTGTCGATCAGCAGCGGAATGCCCTTGTCGCGGGCAATCTGATCGAGGTGTTCGATCTCTTCGTCGGTCAGCACGTTGCCGGTGGGGTTGGTGGGACGGGAGACGCAGATCACCCCGATGTCGTCACCCACCTGCAGGCTCTCGAAGTCCACGTGGTACTTGAACTGGCCGTCGGCCAGCTTCTCTATGGTGGGCTTGTAGGCCACGAAATAGTCGTCCGCCAGCGCAGAGTCGGCATAGCCGATGTACTCGGGGGCGAGTGGGAACAGCACCTTCTTCTTGCGGCCATCGGCAAATTCGCCCGCCAGCAGGTTGAACAGATAGAAGAAGGCATTCTGGCTACCGTTGGTCAGGGCGATATTGCGGGCCGAAATATCCCACCCCAGCTCCTTGCTGAGCAGTGCGGCCAGCGCCTTGGTGAACCTGTCCTTGCCCTGGGGGCCATCGTAGTTGGCCATCGCCTTCACCAGCTCACCGTTGTCGAGCAGGCTCTTGGCCTCGGCCTGGAAGCGTTCCAGCATGGCGGGGATGGGGGCCGGGTTGCCGCCACCCAGCATGATGGCGTCCGGATTGGTCAGCCCCTGATTAAGGTCATCCATGAGTTGGGTAATACCGGCATGGCGAGTGAACTTCTCGCCGAACAAGGAAAATTCCATTCGGTGACAGATCCAGAGTCAGTTACGGGGGAGCTAGCACCATAGCTCAGTTTAAAAGCGGGTGTCGATCAAAAAAATGGGACGTTCCACGTGGAACAGCAGACAAAAATTAAGCGTGGTGAAAATGACCACTTGTTGGTTTAATCCTGACTACAGGATGCTTTCCAACTGGCGCCACTTATCATCTAAAAACAATTAATTTAAATAAAATCATGTCGTTATAGATGTGGCACAACAATTGGAATAGCTATCTGGTCATCTCAACCACACCGGAGCACACCAGATGAAAATCCTGATCGCAACCTTGATTGCCAGCAGCCTGAGCCTGAACGTCATGGCCGACGAGTACCCCAGACCCGAACTGGACAGCGCCAAGCTGGCGCAGGAGATAGCGGCCCAGCAGCAGCAGGCCTCCCATGCGGTGGTGGAGGAGGCTATCCACAACCTCAAGCCGCTGGCGCTGGAGACCCTGGTGGTGGAGGCGAGCTCGGCCGATGCGACTCACCCCGAGAGTTGAGATAGCGCAGCGGGGTCTGCCCCGTGTGTTGTCTGAAGAAGCTGATGAAGGCGCTGTCGCTGGCGAACTCCAGCGTTGCCGCTACCCGGCTGATGGGTTCGGCCTCGGCCAGCAGTTCCAGCGCCCGCAACAGTCGCCACTGCTGGCGCCAGGCCTGGTAGCTCATGCCGGTCTCTCGCATGAAGATGCGACCTATGGTCTTGTCACTGGCACCCACCCGTTCGGCCAGCCGGTTGAGCCGATCGGGCAGGGTGTCGCCCCGCTTCACTTCCTGCAGCCAGCCGGCCAGACGCGAGTCTGACGGCAGCGGCAACTGCCAGGATTCCCGCGGCGCTTGCGTCAGCTCCTCCTGCAACAGCGCCAGCGTGCAATGCTGCTCCGCTGCCGGCTTGTCCCACGGCCAGATCGCCATCCGCTCGATGATCTCCCGCAGCAGCGGGTTGACCGCCAGCACCGCCATTTCGGTCGGCAAGCCGGGCTCCGGCTGGAAGTAGAGGGAGCGATACGCCACCACCCCGCGCATCAGCACCCGATGGGGCAGGCCTGCTGGCAACCAGGCCGCTCGCGTCGGCGGCAGCAGGCAGACCTGATCGTCCAGCTCTATGGTCATGCAGCCGGCCTGGGCGAACAGCAGCTGATGGCGCCTGTGCTGATGACGGCCGGAGTCGTGCCAGCCGAGGGCGGAGGCGATCCCGATGGCGCTGCCGTCGTGCTGATCCGGGTCAAAAGGGTGATCGGGAAGAATAAAGGCCATGTGTCCGATTATTGATGTTTATAGTCCTGATTATTGTAATCGGACAATCGGCATCACTCTAGAATGACGGCCTCTTGTGAAGGAGGTTTGTCATGAACAACAAGGTGCCACCGCTCTGGCTGGTGGTTGGATTGATGATGTTTCCGCAGATAGTGGAGACCATCTACAGCCCGGTGCTGACCCATATCGCCAGTCAGTTTCGGGTGAGCGAAGGGCAGGCATCGCAGACGCTGTCGGTCTATTTTCTGGCGTTTGCTGCGGGCGTGGTCTGCTGGGGCCGACTGTGCGATCTGGTCGGGCGGCGTCCCGCGATGCTGGCGGGGCTGATGACCTATGGCGCTGGCACTCTGCTGGCTTTGCTGGCCACTGAGTTTGAAACCCTGTTGCTGGCCCGGGTCATCGCGGCCTTCGGCGCCGCCGTGGGCTCCGTGGTGACCCAGACCATGCTGCGCGACAGCTATCAGGGCAGCGATCTGGCGCGGGTCTTTTCAGTGATGGGTATCGCGCTCTCACTCAGTCCGGTGCTGGGGCTGGTGAGCGGCGGCCAGCTGGCGAGCGGGTTCGGCTATCTTGGGGTATTCAGCGCCCTGCTGGTGTTGGCTGCCGGATTGTTGCTGGTCACTTGCTGGCAACTGCCGGAAACCAGGCCGGCCATCACCATGCGGGTGGCACTCTGGCCGCTGGCACAACGGATGGTGCGTGATGCAGCCTTGTGGCGCCGCGCCGCCCTGGTAGCGCTGTTCAACACCATGTTGTTTGGCTACTACAGCCTGGCGCCGTTTCTTTTTGCCGGTCTGGGGTTGAGCGCGGGCGAGTTTGGTTACTCCGGCATCGTGCTGGCGCTGGCGACCCTGGTGGGCAGCCTGCTCAACAAGCATCTGTTGGGCCGTGGCTGGACGCCTGCCTCGTTAATACGGCTCGCCGCCGCGCTGGCGCTGGGGTCCGGCTGGCTGGTGTGGGCCAGTCAGACTTCGCTCTGGTTCCTGCTGCCCATGATGGGGGTGGTGGTGGCGTTCGGGCTGGCGATCCCCAATGTGCTGAGCCAGGCGCTGCTGGCCTATCGGGAGGTGGCAGGCAGTGCCGGTGCCCTGTTCGGGCTCGGTTACTACCTGTTGCTCAGCCTGGGGTTGGCGGTTGCCGCCAGCTTGCAGGATCTCGGTCTGCTGCTTGGCAGTTGCGGCCTGCTGGCTCTCTGTTGCTGTTGGCGTCGTTCCACGTGAAACATCAGCTGCCGATAAAGCGGTAACCGATGCCGGATTCAGTTTCGATCAGCGTGGGTTGCTGGGGATTATCTCCCAGCTTCTTGCGCAGGCTGGCGATGACGATGCGCAGGTAGTGGGTGTCTTCCTTGTGGCTCGGCCCCCAGATGTCGTTGAGCAGCTGGGTCTGCAGCACCAGCTTGCCGGGATGGCACACCAGCGCCTGCAGCAGGGCGAACTCCTTGCGGGAAAGGGGCACCTCTTCCTCCCCCAGGGTGACCCTGTGGCTGCTGCTGTCCAGGGTCAGCCCGCACTGGGGGAAGTGGCGCTGCTCGCCGCTGCTGACCCCGGCCCGCTGGCGCAGCAGCACCCGGATGCGGGCCATCATCTCGCCGATGCCGAACGGCTTGCTCATGTAGTCGTTGGCCCCCGCATCCAGCAAGCGCACCTTCTCCTGTTCAGAGTCCCGCGCCGACAGCACGAGTACCGGGTGCTGATGGTGTTCGCGAATGGCCTGCAACACCTGAATGCCGTCCCCATCCGGCAGGCCCAGATCCAGGATCACCAGATCGGGATTGAGGTGGCGATACTGCGCCAACCCCTCGCTGACGCCGACCGCCTCGCTCACCTGATGCCCCTCGGCGATCAGGCTGATCCGCAAAAAACGGCGGATGGCCGCCTCGTCGTCGATGACCAGTATGTGAGCCATTCAGCCTCCAGCTGGATAGAGTAAAAAAGTTCAGGCCGCGGCTGCATTGAGAGCCAGCGGCAGGGAGATGCGCATGCAGGTACCGTTGCCGTTGGGGCCGGAAAATGCCCAGATGCGGCCGCCATGGGCCTCTATCATAGCGCGGGAAATGGCGAGGCCAAGCCCGGTGCCGCGGCTGCCGCAGTCGCCGACCGGCTGGGTGTAGAACAGATTGAAGATCTTGTCCCGATCCGACTCGGCAATACCGACCCCGATGTCGATGATGTCGAGGATGAGATCGGGGTCCGCCAGCATCACCTTGAACTCGATGGGGGTGCCGGCCGGCGAATAGCGGGAGGCGTTGTCGAGAATGTTGACCAGCACCTGCTCGATCAGGGCGCCGTGCACATAGAGGCGGGGGATCTGCTGATCGAAGTGCACCAGCAGCTTGTGCTGGCGCCAGGAGGAGTCGAGTCGACGGCGGGCGTTCTCCACCAGATCCGCCAGGTCGACCCAGTCCCGTTTGAGCTGGAAATCCGGCGAGCCGATGCGGGTCATGTCCAGCAGGTTCTGCACATAGCTGTGCAGGCGGCGCGCCTCGTCCTGCACCGAGTGCAGCAGCTCGCTGCGATCTTCGCTGCTGATCCGGTCACCATATTCCAGCAGGGTGCTGCCGGCCCCCATGATGGTGGCCAGCGGTGTCTTCAGATCGTGGGAGACCGAGGAGAGCAGGGCGGCGCGCATCCGGTCGGTTTCCGCCTGCAGCTGGCTGTCGGCCAACCGTTCGTTGAGATCGATCCGGGCCAGCGCGGCGCGGATATCGGTGAGCAGGGCCTGCAGCTGATGCTCGGCCGAAGAGGCGAGCGGATTGGCCAGCACTATCCCCAGCACCAGTTCATCGCTGAGGTGATGGTACTGGGCCTCGGCCGCGTTGAGGGTGGCGGTGTGGGCGCCGGCGCTCTGCTTCTGGGCCAGACACCAGTCGATGGCTGCCTTGTCGGTCTGCCCCGGCTTGTGCTGGGTCGAGCCGGCCCTGTGCTGGTAGTGCTGATCGAGGGCGAACACCGGCTGGCCCAGCGCCAGCGAGATGGCCTGGGATCCCTGCCTGAGCACCTCTTCCGGGCTGCTGGCGGTGGCCAGCCCCTGGCTCAGCGACAGCAGGGCATTGCCCAGTTGCTGGGTCTCGCGCAGGCCGATCAGCTGTTGGCGCTGACGGGAGGCGAGCCGCCCGGCCGTGATGCCGACGATCAGCAGCACGAACAGGGTGAGCAGATCGCTGTGGCTGGCCACGCTCAAAGAGAAGTAGGGGGCGGTGAACAGCAGATTGTGGCCGACGAAGCCCAGCACCGCGGCCAGGATGGCGGGCATCAGGCTGGTGGTGAGCGCGGTGGCCAGCACCCCCAGCACGAACAGCATGGGCAGGGAGGCGGGCGGCAGCCAGTGGGAGAGGCCCCAGACGGCGGCCGAGGTGGTCCCCATGATGGCCACCGCCAGCAGGCTCTGGCGAATGTCCTTGGGGTGGAGCGGCTGCAAGCCCAGGCTGGGCTTGCGCTTCTCGGTATCCACCAGCGTGATCTCGAGTCCTTGCGCCTGCTTGAGCAGGTGTTGCACCAGCGAGCGACGCCAGGGGGCCTTGTGGGGTTTGCCCAGCAGCAGTTGCGATACCTGCTGCTGCTCGGCGGTCTCCAGCAGGGTGTCGGCCACCGCCGGACTGGAGAGGGTCAGCACCTTGGCCCCCAGCTGGGAAGCGAGCGCCAGTGCCTGCTCCAGCTCGACCGAGCGCTGCCCCTTGCTGTCGATGTGCACCACCAGCCAGGGTAGCTGGCGGCGCTGGGCGAAGCGGTGACCGTAGCGCACCAGGGCCGCGCCGTGCTGATCGCCGAGGCAGACCATCAGCTTGCCCCGCAGCGGCAGAGTGGTCTTGCCGGCGGCCTGCCACTGCAGCTGCAGATCCCCCTCCACATGGCTGGCGGCGGTCTGCATCGCCAGCTCGCGCAGGGCGGTCAGGTTGTTGAGAGAGAAGAAGGACTGCAGGGCGGCCTTGGCCTGGTGGGGCACATAGACCTTGCCCTCCTTGAGGCGGCCGAGCAGCTCCTTGGGGGGGAGGTCGATCAGCACCAGGCTGTCGGCCTCCAGCAGCACCTGATCCGGCAGGGTCTCCTTGACCCTGACCCCGGTCAGCTGCCACACCAGATCGTTGAGGCTCTCCAGGTGCTGCACGTTGAGGGTGGTGTAGACATCGATGCCGGCGCCCAGCAACTCCTCCACATCCTGCCAGCGCTTCTCGTGGCGGCTGCCGGGGGCGTTGCTGTGGGCCAGCTCGTCCACTACGGCGATGGCGGGTTTGCGGGCCAGCAGGCCGTCCAGATCCATCTCCTCCAGCCGCTGCTGGCGGTGCAGGTGCAGCTTGCGCGGCTGGATGGCGAGCTTGTCGAGCAGGGCCAGGGTCTCCTGGCGGCCGTGGGTCTCCACCACCCCGATCAGGATGTCGACTCCCTCCTTGGCCTGCTCCCGCACCGCCTGCAGCATGGCGTAGGTCTTGCCGACGCCGGGGGCGGCACCGAGAAACACCTTCAGCTTGCCCCTGTGTTCCTGTTCCAGGCTCGCCAGCAGGGCGTCCGCCCTCACCTCATCACGCATCCCCGTGCTCCCGTTGCACCGGCCGAACCGCGGCCGTGACCTCATTGCTCATGCTTGTCCCCGTTGTCGAAAGGGAGCCTGTCCCGAACGGCAAGGAGCGCCCTCAGGCGCCCTTTTGATGATCGAGTTGCAGGTTCAACTGGAGAATGTTGACCACCTGCGGGCCAAGGATACCAGCTTGTGCCGCCGACTTGACCTGCTCCGTCAGCTGAACGGGATCCAGCCCCCGTTGCCCGGCGACCCGCGCTACCTGAGCCAGCGCTGCAGCGAGCGGCAGATGGGGATCGAGGCCGGAGGCGGAGCGGGTCAGCAGGGCGGGGTCCCTGGCTTCCGGCTGCGCCCTGGCCGCCGCGGCGGCAAACTCGGCCCGCAGCGGCGAGCTCATCCCCAGGTTGCTGGCGCCTCCGCCTATGGTGGCGAAGTCGCTGGCGGAGGGGCGGGAGTGGAAGTAGTCGGCCCGCTCGAACTTCTGTGCCAGCAGGGCGCTGCCGACCACCTGCTGCTTGGCGTTGGTGAGCAGGCTGCCGTTGGCCTGCCAGGGGAAGAGCAGCTGGGCCAGCCCGGTGACGGCCAGCGGATACGCTACCCCCAGCAGCAGGGTCAGGGTCAGCAGAGTTCTGATTGCTATCATGATTTTCTTGCTCCAAATGCGTTGGGTGGATGCGGGTCTGTCCCGCATCCGGTAATGCCGTTACACCAGCCCCAGGCCGGTGATGACCAGGTCGATCAGCTTGATACCGATGTATGGGTGCACGATCTGGCCGTGGATACCATCGCGCGGCGTTTTCATCACACCAGCCCCAGGCCGGTGATGACCAGGTCGATCAGCTTGATGCCGATGTATGGGTGCACGATCTGGCCGTGGATACCATCGCGCGGCATTTTCATCACACCAGCCCCAGCCCGGTGATAACCAGGTCGATCAACTTGATACCTATGAAAGGCACTATCAGGCCGCCGACGCCGTAGATCAGCAGGTTGCGGCGCAGCAGGCTGGCGGCCGAGCCCTGCAGGCTGACCCCGCGCAGGGCCAGCGGCACCAGCGCCACTATGATCAGGGCGTTGAAAATGATGGCCGACAGGATGGCGCTCTCGGGGCTGCCCAGCTGCATCAGGTTCAACACCCCCAGCTGCGGATAGGCGGCGATGAACAAGGCCGGCAGGATGGCGAAGTATTTGGCCACGTCGTTGGCGATGGAGAAGGTGGTCAGGGCGCCGCGGGTCACCAGCAGCTGCTTGCCCACCAGCACCACGTCCAGCAGCTTGGTGGGGTTGGAGTCGAGATCCACCAGGTTGCCCGCCTCCTTGGCGGCCTGGGTCCCCTCGTTCATGGCCAGGCCCACGTCGGCCTGGGCCAGCGCCGGTGCGTCGTTGGCGCCGTCCCCGCACATGGCGACCAGACGGCCATCGGCCTGCTCCTGACGGATGTAGGCCAGCTTCTTCTCCGGCGTCGCCTCGGCGATGAAGTCGTCCACCCCAGCCTCGGCGGCGATGGCGGCGGCGGTCAGCGGGTTGTCACCGGTGATCATCACGGTGCGGATCCCCATGTGGCGCAGGATCTGGAAGCGTGCCTTGATGCCCGGCTTGATGATGTCCTTGAGGAACACTACCCCCAGCAGCTTCTCGTGGGTGCAGACCAGCAGCGGGGTACCGCCCTGGCGGGCGATGTTGTCCACCGATTTGAGGATGAGCTCGGGCACCGCCTTGCGATCGAGCGAGAGGTAGCGCAGCACAGCATCCACCGCCCCCTTGCGATAGTGATGGCCGTTGCGATCCAGCCCGCTCAGCCGGGTCTCGGCGCTGAAGGGGATGAGGATGTCGCTCTCCAGCTGGCTCGGCTTGGTGTGGCTCTTGCCCGCCAGGGTCAGGATGGATTTGCCCTCCGGGGTATTGTCACCGAGCGAGGCCAGCATGGCGGCCTGGGCCAGCAGGGAGGGGTCCACGCCGGGGGCCGGGATCAGCTCGTCCGCCATCCGGTTGCCGAAAGTGATGGTGCCGGTCTTGTCCAGCAGCAGGGTGCGCACGTCGCCGGCGGCTTCCACCGCGCGGCCCGACTTGGCGATCACGTTGAGTTTCACCAGCCGGTCCATGCCGGCGATGCCGATGGCGGAGAGCAGACCGCCGATGGTGGTCGGGATCAGGGTGATGAACAGCGCCAGCAGATAGAGCCGGGGCACCTGGGTGCCGTTGTAGTCGAGGAACCAGGGCAGAGTGGCCACCACCAGCAGGAAGATCAGGGTCAGCCCCACCAGCAGGGCGTCCAGCGCCATCTCGTTGGGGGTCTTCTGCCGCTTGGCCCCTTCCACCAGCGCAATCATCCGATCCAGCGTGCTTTCGCCCGGGTTGTTGCTGATGTGCACCCAGATCTGGTCGGAGACGACGGTGGTGTTGCCGGTCACGCCGCTGCGGTCGGTGCCCGACTCGCGGATGACGGGGGCGGATTCGCCGGTGATGGCCGCCTCGTTGACCGAGGCGATGCCGGCGACCACTTCGCCGTCGGCCGGGATCATCTCGCCGCTGCGCACCAGCACCAGATCGCCCTTGAGCAGGCTGGTGGCCGGTACCCACTCGCCCTTGTCATCCTGCGGGCTGGTGACTCGACGTGCCTTTAACTGGCTCATGCCGGCCTTCAGGCTGTCGGCCCGCGCCTTGCCGCGCCCCTCGGCCAGGGTCTCGGCGAAGTTGGCAAACCAGAGGGTGAGCCAGAGCCAGGCGGTCAGCTGCCAGGCCAGCGAAGGAGCGACGCCGGATAGCGGTTGCCCCAGCAGCGACTCCAGGGTCGCCATCACGGCCGCCAGCCAGAGGGTGAACAGGATGGGGCTGCCAAACAGCGCCCTGGGGTTGAAGCGATAGAGGGCTTCCACCATGGCCTGCAGGATCTGTGATTTCTGTTTCTTGCCCTTCACCTGAATGGTGTCGGTGCTCATTGAAGCGGACTTGCTCATTGGAAAGCTCCCTGCATCGAATAGTTGGTCACGCAGATCAATCGGGTGTGCAGCATCAGAAGGCACCTCCCAGCAGGCTCAGGTGTTCCGCCACCGGGCCCAGCGCCAGCACCGGCAGGAAGGAGAGACCCCCCATCAGCAGCACGGTGACGATCAGCAGGGTGATGAAGAGCGGGCCGCTGATCGGGAAGTCCCCTTCGCTCGTCTCCTGGCGCGGGGCGCGGGCCAGCTGGCCGGCGATGGCCAGTACCGGAATGATGTAGCCGAAGCGGCCGAGCAGCATGGCCAGCCCGATGGCGATGCACTGCCAGCTGTCGGCGGCGGCAAAGCCGGCGAAGGCGGAGCCGTTGTTGCCGGCGGCCGAAGCGTAGGCATAGATCAGTCGTGACAGGCCGTGGGGGCCGTCGTGACCGATGACGGTGGCGGAGTTCGGCATCAGCAGGGTAATGCCGCCGATCACCAATACCCCGACCGGCATCACCAGCATGCTGGCGACCACCCATTTCATCTCGGTGATGCCGAGCCGTTTGCCCAGATAGGTCGGAGTGCGCCCCACCATCAGGCCGCACAGGAACACGGTCAGCAGCACGAACAGCATCATGCCGTAGATACCGGCACCGACGCCGCCGAACACCACTTCACCCAGCAGCATGTTGATCATGGCGACCATGCCGGCGAGCGGGGCGAAGCTGTCGTGCATGGCGTTGACCGAGCCGTTGGAGGCGGCAGTGGTGGCCACTTCCCAGATGCTGGACAGCACGGGGCCGAAGCGGCTCTCCTTGCCTTCCCAGTTGCCGGCTTCGCTGGTGAGGTGGGCGAGGGCGGGATCCGGTTTCAGCTCCTGGCCGATGGCGAGGCAGAGCCCCAGCACCAGCATGATGGTCATGGCGATGAGGATGGCGCGGCTGTGGGCCAGATCCTTCACGTAACGACCCAGGGTGCAGACCATGGCGGCGGCCAGCGTCAGCAGGGTGACCATTTCCAGCCAGTTGGAGAGGGCGGTCGGGTTCTCGAACGGATGGGCCGAGTTGATGCCGAAGAAGCCGCCGCCGTTGGAGCCGAGCTGCTTGATGGCGATCTGGGAGGCAGCCGGGCCGAGCGGCAGCAGCTGCTCCTGGCCTTCCAGCGCGTGGAACGGCAGGTAGGCAGACAGGCTCTGGGGCACCCCCTGCCAGACCAGCAGCAACGCCAGGATCAGCGCCATCGGCAGCAGCACGTAGAGACAGAAACGCACCAGATCCTGCCAGAAGTTGCCGAGGTGGGTGGTCTGCTGGCGGGCGATGCCGCGAAACAGGGCGATGGCGACGGCCGCGCCGGTGGCGGCGGAGACGAAGTTCTGGGTGGTCAGCCCCACCATCTGGCTGAAGTAGGAGAGGCTGGCTTCGCCGGAGTAGGCCTGCCAGTTGGTGTTGGTCATGAAGCTGACCGCGGTGTTGAAGGCGAGTTGCCAGTTCAGCCCGGGCAGCTGTTGCGGGTTGAGGGGCAGCAGCCCCTGTGCCAGCAGGATCAGGAACAGCAGGCCGAAGCCGGCGCCGTTGAAGGCCAGCAGGCTGAGGGCGTAGGACTTCCAGTCCTGCTCGCGCCCGTCCGTGCCGCAGCAGGCCAGGGTGGCGCGCTCAAGCGGGGCCAGCCAGCGACTCTTGCCTTCAAACACCCGATACAGGTAGTTGCCAAGCAGAGGCGCCGGCAGCAGCACCAGCAGCACGAACGCGACGGGATAGATGATCTCTTGCCACATATCCGGTTCCTCACTCATGGGTGCGCGCGAGGGCGCGCAGCAGATAACCCGCGAGGGCGAGGACCAGCAGCAGATATAGCCAATTCATAACGACTCCGTTGAGGTAATTAGCGTCAGGGATCGATGCATATCCGTGTCGATCCCATAGGTCTCATTGACGCTGAAAGGGTATGTAAAACGGGCGTAAAGGCGCCATAAAGCCCGATTTGGCTGGCGTAAAATCGGCGTAAAAATGAAGGGCTGGCAGAGTGGGAGGGGTGGGACGCGATCAAAAAACCCGGCCTGGGCCGGGTTTGGTAGCAAGTGACTGAGACTGGTCTGATAGTGACAGGCCAGTTTCAAACATGCTTATCGCATGGTCACAAACTCTTCCGCGCTGGTGGGATGGATGGCAACGCAGTTGTCGAAGTCCGCCTTGGTGGCACCCATCTTCATGGCGACGCCGAAGCCCTGCAGGATCTCGTCCATGGCGAAGCCGATGCCGTGCAGGCCGACCACCTTCTCTTCCGGCCCGACACAGACCAGTTTCATCCGGGTAGGCTGGCGATGCTGGGTCAGCGCTGAGTACATGGCGGTGAACTGGCTGCGGTAGACCTTGACCTGATCTTCACCGTATTCGGCAACGGCTTCCGGCTCGGTCAGTCCTATGGTGCCGATGGGCGGGTGGCTGAACACCACGGTCGGCACCAGATCGTAGTTGAGGTGCTCGTTCGGCTTGTTGTTGAACAGCCGCTCGGAGAGGCGGCGGCCCGCCGCGACGGCCACCGGGGTGAGCTGGATGCGGCCGGTGTTGTCACCGACGGCATAGACATTGGCGACGGCAGTGTTCTGGAACTTGTCGGTCGGGATAAAGCCCTTCTCGTCCAACTCGATACCGGCGGCGGCCAGATTGAGGTTGTCGGTGGCCGGGACGCGGCCGATGGCCCAGATCAGGCAGTCGACGGTGAGGTGGCGACCATCTTCCAGCTGCAGGGTCAGGCTCTCATCGGCGTTCTTGACCACCGCCTTCGGAATGGCGTGGGTGTGCAGCTTGGGCCCTTCCTGCGCCATGATTTCGACCAAGGTCTCGTGGATCATGGGGTCGAAGTTGCGCAGCGGCGCATGTTTGCGCACCACCAGATGGGTTTCTGAGCCGAGCGCCTGCATCACGCCGGCGATCTCTACCGCGATGTAGCCGGCACCAACCACGGCAACCCGCTTGGGCTGGCTCTGCAGCTCGAAGAAGCCGTCGGAGTCGATGCCCAGCTCGGCACCCGGGATGGCCGGCACTTCAGGGCGGCCGCCGGTGGCGATCAGGATGTGATCGGCGCTGTACTGCTCGCCATTCACTTCGATGGTGTTGCTGCTGACGAAGCGGGCAAAGCCCTTGATGACGGTGATCTGGTTCTTGCCCAGCACGTTCTGGTAGGACTGATGAATGCGACCGATGTAGGCCTGGCGGGACTCGACCAGCTTGGCCCAGTTGAAGTGGTTGAGGGTGGTGTCGAAGCCGTAGTCGGCGCCATATTTCAGGGCATCGGCGATCTGGCCGGCATACCACATGGCCTTCTTCGGTACGCAGCCGACGTTGACGCAGGTTCCACCCAACTCTTTGGCTTCAATCAGGGCAACTTTCTTACCGTACATGGCAGCCCGGTTGGCCGAGGCGATGCCGCCGCTGCCGCCGCCGATGGCGATATAGTCAAAATGCTGTGCCATTGCGAGGTTCTCCGCTCATTAAGAATGCAATCACAGCATGATGGGGATAAAGCGGCTGGCTCACAAGAGCCAGCGCTCAGTTATGTTGGATCGGCAGGCGAATATGGAACTGGGCGCCGTTGTCCGGCTCGCTGACGCAGTTGATGCGACCGCGCAGCAGTTGCACCACCAGGTTGTAGATGATGTGGGTGCCAAGCCCGCTGCCGCCCTGGCCTCGCTTGGAGGTGACGAAAGGGTCGAAGATGCGCGGCAAGATCTCGGGCGGGATGCCGCGGCCGTTGTCGCTGTAGTCGATCAGCAGCTCTTCACCCTGCTGTTCCACCTTGATGGTGATCTTCTTGGGTTTGTCCCAGTTGTCGAAGCCGTGGTTGATGGAGTTGAGGATCAGGTTCGAATATATCTGGGTGAAGCTGCCGGGGAAGGAGAAGATCGACAGCTTGGGATCGCACTGGATATCCACCTCGCACTGGGCCTTCTTCAGCTTGTGGCCGAGGGAGACCACCACCTGGTGCAGGTTGTCGGCGAGGCTGAAGTTGTAGCGTGCCTCGGACGACTGATCCACCGCCACCTGCTTGAAGCTGGCGATAAGCTCCGAAGCGCGGCGCAGGTTGCCCTGCAGCAGCTGCATGGATTCGTCGAGGTTGACGGTAAATTCGGTGAGATAGGAGCGTGACAACTGTTTTGATTCGATGTGCTGCTTGAAGTCGGCCACCCGCTCCTGCAGGTAGGAGGAGGCGGTCACGCTGATGCCGATGGGGGTGTTGATCTCGTGGGCCACGCCGGCTACCAGCGAACCGAGGGAGGCCATCTTCTCCGACTCCACCAGGGTCTGTTGAGCCTGTTTCAAATCGTCGTAGGCCTTGCCCAGCTGGTCGTTGGCATCGCTCAGGCTGCGGGTACGCTCCACCACCTTGCCTTCCAGCTGTTCGTTGAGCTGGATGATCTCCCGCTCCACCTTCTTGAGGCGGGTGATGTCGTAGCCGAAGCCAATCAGATACTTGAGGTTGGGCCCTTCGTAGAAGGGGGCGAAGGTCCACTGCAACACCAGCTCGTGGCCCTGCTGGTCATGCATGATGACCTCTTTGTCCTCGATGGAGCCGTGATCGGCCAGGGTAGCCGCCAGCTCATCGCGCTGGGCCTTGCTGACGAACAGATCCAGCCAGTTGTGCTGCAGTATCTCCTGCTGGTGGTAGCCGGTCAGCAGGATGGCTGCCGGATTGATGCTGGCGATGTTGAGGTCCGGTTCCATGCAGCAGATGACCATGTTGGCCGAGTTGATCAGGGTGGCGGAGAAGTCACGCTCCTGTTGCAGCTGCTCGGCGGCCTGATGGCGCGCCGCAAATTCGTCGTTCAGCCGGGTACGCATCTGGTTGAGGGTGGCGACCAGGGTGTCGAGCTCGTCGGGTTTCTTGCGTGGCAGGGGGCGCCCCTCCAGGGTCAGCTCGATGGCCAGCCGGTCCAGATTGAACTTCTGGGCATAGTTGGCGATGCGGTTGAGGTGTCGCACCACCAGGTAGTAGATGATGATCAGGATGCAGAACGAGACCACCAGGGTCTTGATGGTCTGGCTGACCATGATCAGCACCGATTTCTCGATCAGGCGCTGGTAGATCTGCTCGAGGGAGGCGGCGACGAACAGCTTGCCCACCACCTCGCCCTGATAGGTGAGGTTGAACTCGCGGGAGATGTCGTAGCTTTCCCGCTCCACCCCCTGGGTCAGCAGCGGCACTTCCGAGTTGCCGAGCATCTCCTTCACCATCACGAACTGCATGTTGGGCAGGTTCATGATGCCTTCGATCTGTACCTTGACCTGCTCTTCGTCCAGGTTCCACAGGCTGGCGGCGATGGGCTGCAGGAAGGAGGCCTCGATCTGGCCGATGCTGTCCTCGATCACGGCCACGTCCTTGCGGTAATCCCAGGCAAGCTGCAACACCGTAATGATCATCGCCAATACGGTACTGCACACCAGAATGTAGGAGAGCAGGCGGTATGAGAGTCCGTTACGGCCGACGGCCCTAGCGGTCTTGGAGAAGAGTCCTGACATGGCGTCCTTGCGGTCTGGATATATTGCCATTTAGTTTAACTGCTTCATGCACTTATGTCGTGTTTCGTTAGCGTGATAAAAACAAGGCCCCGAAACGGGGCCTTGTTGATTAAGAACGGTCTTTAATGGCTCCCTTTCGCCTTGGGCGGAATGGATTCGTCAAACACCGGCAGCGGTTTGTGTTCGGAGGCCAGGTAGGTGTAGATCACCGGCAGCACGAACAAGGTGAACAGGGTGCCGATGGCCAGACCGGCCACGATCACGATACCGATGCTGAAGCGCTGGGCAGCCCCGGCCCCCGTTGCATAGAGCAGCGGGATGAGGCCGGCGATCATGGCGGCCGTTGTCATCAGGATGGGACGCAGACGTACCTTGGCGGCGGCCATCACGGCTTCCATCCGGTTGCGACCGTGCAGCAGCTGCTCCTCCTTGGCCACCTCGCAGATCAGGATACCGTGCTTGGTAATCAGGCCGACCAGGGTGATCAGACCCACCTGGGAGTAGATGTTCATGGTGGCGGCACCCCAGGCCAGCGCGATCAGCGCGCCACTGATGGCCAGCGGCACGGAGACCATGATCACCAGCGGGTCGCGGGCCGACTCAAACTGGATCGCCAGCACCAGGAAGATGATGGCCAGCGCCAGGGCGAAGGTGGCGTACAGGGCGCTGCCTTCGGTCACGAACTGGCGGGCTTCACCCATGTAGTCGTAACGGTAACCCTGCGGCAGCTTCTCGCTGGCGGTGGCATCCAGCCAGGCGATGGCGTTGCCCATGGTGGTGCCCGGCATCAGCACGGCACCTATGGTAGCCGAGTTGAGCTGGTTGAAGTGGGGCAGGGCGCGCGGTTCGCCGACCACCTCGATGCTGATCAGGCTGCCGAGCGGGATGGACTGGCCGTCGGCCGCCCGCACGTAGTAGCCCTTGATCGACTCGGGGTTGAGGCGGTATTTGCGCTCGACCTGCGGGATCACCTCGTAGGAGCGGCCATCCAGGTCGATCCGGTTGACGTAACCGTCCGACATCATGGTGCCCAGGGTAATGCCGATGTCCTGCATGGTGATGCCGTAGGCACCCGCCTTGTCCTTGTCGATCTTGATCTTCATGGTGGCGGAGTCGTACTGCAGGTCCAGCTCGGAGTAGACGAAGCGTCCGCTCCCCTGGGCTGCGGTCAGGATCTCGCTTGCCACCTGATAGAGGCTCTCGAAGTTGTTCGGCGTGGTGATGACGAACTGGATCGGCAGGCCGCTCGAGGCACCCGGCAATTCCGGGAACTGGAAGGTGGTGATGGACATGCCGGGCACGTTCTCGACCAGCTTGCCAATCCGTTCCAGCACATCTTTCTGGCTCGCTTCACGCTGGCTCCACGGCACCATGGAGGCGATACCGAATGCCTGGTTGGCGTTGAACACCCCGGAGAAGACCTGGGAGAAGGCCACTTCCGGCTGTTCGTCCAGCACCTTGTTCACCTGCTCCATGGTGCCCTGGATGTAGTCCAGGTTGACGTTGGAGGGAGCTGTACCCAGCACGGCCATGACGCCCTTGTCTTCGTTCGGTGCCAGTTCGCTTGGAATGAACTTGAACAGCATCGGCAAGCTGGCGAAGACGATAATGGCGAACAGCACCACCACGATGCGCTTCTGCATCACGGCGTGCAGCATGGCATCGTAGCGGACCGTCATGCGGTCGAGCAGATGATGCACCTTGCTCTCGAACTTGCCCGGCTCTTCGTTGGCCTTGAGCATCTTGGCGCACATCATGGGCGACAGGGTCAGCGCTATGATGCCCGACACGAACACGGCGCCGGCCAGGGTGAGGGCAAACTCCTTGAACAGGGAGCCGGTGATGCCCCCCATCAGGGCGATCGGTGCATACACGGCAGCCAGGGTGACCGTCATGGCGATGACCGGCACGGCGATTTCACGGGTACCTATAATGGCGGCCCGGAACGGCTCTTCCCCCTCCTTGACGTGGCGATCCACGTTCTCCAGCACCACGATGGCGTCATCCACCACCAGACCAATGGCCAGCACCATGGCCAGCAGGGTCATCAGGTTGATGGAGAAGCCGAACATCTGCATCACCATCACCACCCCGATCAGGCTGAGGGGAATGGTGATAATCGGGATGATGACCGCCCGGAACGAACCAAGGAACAGGGTGATCACCACCAGCACGATGGCGGCCGCCTCGGCGATGGTTTTGATAACCTCGCTGATCGACTCGTTGATGGCAACGGTCGAGTCATAGAGGACGTTGGCCTCCATGGTGCTCGGCATGTTGCTCTTCAGGCTCGGCAGCATCTCCAGCACGTCGTGGGCGATGTTGATCGGGTTGGCGGTCGGCGCCGCGTTGATGGCCAGTACCACGGCCTCGCGGCCGTTGGCGGTGGCGCGATAGGTATCGTGGCTCTTCTCCAGGCTGACCTTGGCGATGTCTGCCAGACGGATCACCTTGCTGTCACGGGTGGCCACTACCAGGCGCTCGAGCTCCTCGGTGGTGTTGACCTGGGTCTCTGCATTGCCGTTGTAGAGGGTGAAGTAGCCGGTGGCCTGACCGGTGGCGGACTGATAGTTGTTGCTGTTGAGCACGCTCATCACGTCCGCGGCGGTCAGGTTGAACGCCGCCATCTTGGCCGGATCCAGCCACACCCGCAGGGCGTACTTGGTACCACCGTACATGTCGACCTTGGAGACGCCGCCGACGGTGAAGAGCTGGGGCTTGATGACCCGCTCCAGGTAGTCGGTGATCTGGCTGGCGTTGAGCTCTGGGCTGGTAAAGCCGATATAGAGCACCGCCGTGGTCGAGCCTGTCGACATGGTCACCGAGGGATCTTCCGACTCCTTCGGCAACTGGGAACGTACCGAGTTGACCTTGGCCAGAATGTCGGACAGGGCCGCATTCGGGTTGGTGTTGAGCTTCATGTAGGCAGTGATGGTCGAGCTGCCGAGCTGGGTGGACGACGTCATGAAGTCGATGTTGTCCGCCTGGGCGATGGCCTGTTCCAATGGCTGGGTGATGAAGCCCTGGATCAGGTCGGCACTCGCGCCATAGTAGCTGGTGCTGACCGTGACGACCGTGTTGGTCATCTCGGGGTATTCCCGCACCTGCATCTTGAACACGGCCTGGACACCCAGCAACGCGATCAGAAAGCTGATCGAGATGGCCAGGATGGGCCGCTTGATGAATATATCGGTAAAGCGCATCTGTCTCTCCGCGTTTTACAGCATGGGAACCTGGTCCGGAACCTTCAGGCCCTGGTCCTGCACGATTTTCACTTTGGCGCCGTTGCTCAGGCGTACCTGGCCGGACATGACCACTTCGTCACCCGCCTTGATGCCGGAGACCACGTGCGCATCGTTGCCCTTGCGCTCGCTGACCTTGACCACCACCTGCTCGACGCGCTTCACGCCATCCTTCTCCTTGACCAGGTAGACGTTCTCGCCATACAGGGTAAAGGTGATGGCGGTCTGCGGCAGCACGATCTGGTCCTTCTGGGCCGGCAGCAGAATGCTGGCGCGGGCAAACATGCCGGAGCGCAGCTGGCCATCGTTGTTGGGGATGTCCGCCTGCACCTGGATCAGGCCGCTCTGGTAGTTGACGGCCGGTTCGATGGCGCTGATGTGGCCCTTGAACTGGCGATGCGGGTAGGAATCCACGTTGATCAGGATGTCCTGATTCAGGCGAATGCGGGAGATATCGGTCTGCGGCACGGTGAAGCGCAGGCGCATCACGCTGGTGTCTTCCAGTCGGACGATGTCGGTACCCGGTTGCAGGTACTGACCGAGGAAGACGTTGCGCAGGCCGACTACGCCGGCAAACGGTGCACGCACTTCGCGGCGGGCGATGGTCGATTTCAGACTCTCGATATCGGCCTCGAGGGAGCGGTAGGTCGCCTCGGTGTCGTCCAGCTGGTCGCGGGAGATGGATCCCTTGGTGAACAGGTTCTGATAGCGATCGAACTTGGCCTTGGCCGCCGGCAGCTTGGCCATGGAGGCGCGCAGGTTGGCTTTCTCGACGCTGGCATCCAGGCTCAGCAGCAGCTGATCCGGCTTGACGGTATCACCCGACTCGAAGGAGATGCTGTCGATGGTGCCGGATTGCTCGGTTGACAGGGTTACCCCCTGGTTGGGTTCGATGAAACCGATGGCCTCGATGGTCGGCACCCAGTCACGGGTCTCCACCTTGTGGGTGGTGACCGGAAACTCGGGCTCCGGCATGTTGGCCATGTAGTTGGCTATCATCTTTTGCTTGAACAGGTTGAAGCCAATCACGCTGCCGAACAGGGCCAGCGCGATGAGCAACATGATGCTCATCCACTTTTTCATGAACTCTCGCTCCTGAGATATGAGTGCAATGTTTAAGGGGTCAAAATAGCTCGCCAGCAGGCCCGGATCACGGCTTCCAGCTGGTCTTGCGTCAGTTCGAATTGGTGCACCTGGCTTTGCAGCGCCATATTTGCCACGCAATCCAGGCTCAGCACCTGCAGTACCCGGACGGGCAGGTCGATAAACAGACCCTGTTCCAGACCCCGTTCGAAGAAGCGATCCAGCGGGGCCCAGGCAGCCTTGATGACCGGGTCCTGCTCCAGCTCTGCTCCCAGCGGGGACGTTTCATACTGCAATTTGCATTTGAGCGCGTTCGGTTCGTCGACAAAGATGGCGTGGATGTTGAGCCACAAACGCCGAAATTGTTCGAACGATACCTCCTCTGTCTGCACGCCTTCCATGACCAGGGGATGACACTGGAGGATGGTGTGCCGATAGAGTTGGCGGATCAGGTCATCCTTGTCGCTGAAATAGCGATAGATGGTGCCTGCCGCCACCCTGGCTTTCTTGGCCACCACGGCAATGGAGAGACCGTGGAAACCCTGTTCGCCGAGTACTTCATGAGCCGCATCGAAAATGCGTTCTTTCTTGTTCATGACGGGATGATCACAACGGCTGAATGAACGTTCATTCATTCTAGGGGGGCTTTGAGGCAAGTCAAGTTTTGCCCATCATCGGATTGCTATGTGGGGGGAGTCAAAAGTAGCGGAGCTGGGCTGGATCCAGCCTGAATGAAACAAAAACGCTTAAAAAAAGCCAGAAACGATGGAAAAACAAGCGGTTGATTCTGTGGGATAAAAAAATAGTAGACAAGGTGGGTCCCCATCATTAATATTGCGCCCCGTTCGACAGCGTAGCGCCCGTAGCTCAGCTGGATAGAGCGCTGCCCTCCGGAGGCAGAGGTCACAGGTTCGAATCCTGTCGGGCGCACCATCAAAAGTGCGCCGGTTAAGCGGGCGAGTTGAAGAACGAAAACAGCTGTGGTGGCTGTAGCTCAGTTGGTAGAGTCCCGGATTGTGATTCCGGTTGTCGTGGGTTCGAGCCCCATCAGCCACCCCATTTTACAGCTTGTCAGGTATGCGAAGGTGGCGGAATTGGTAGACGCGCTAGCTTCAGGTGTTAGTGCCCCCCGGGTGTGAGGGTTCGAGTCCCTCTCTTCGCACCATACTTGCTGTATGACGAGGATGACCGTTTATGGTCGTCTTTGTGTTTTGAAAAGAAAGCTTTTTTAAAGCCTCGGTGATTAGCGCAGCCCGGTAGCGCATCTGGTTTGGGACCAGAGGGTCAAAGGTTCGAATCCTTTATCACCGACCACATTCTGAAAAACCCCGCTCAGGCGGGGTTTTTTGCTTTCTGTCGTCTGCCAGCCTGTTGCCGCAGGTTTCTGTCACGTCTGTTTACATTTCTGTTGGCACTTTCTCGCTGTCGCTTCGGGTATGCTGGGACGCAGACCCACGGCAAGTGGGCGTTATTGAACACAATTCAGGCCAACATGTCATATGCACCCAAATTCTTTTCGCGTCAGCACACTGGCGCTGGTTGTCGTGGCCCTCAGCGGCTGCTCATACAAACCCAAACCCGATGAGATCCTGATGGGGGCTGCCCCCATGCAGAGTACCGCCACCTCTGCGCTGGTAACCGATGCCGGATTCTGCGTGGCCCTCAATGACCACAATCAGCTGATCACCCAGCCTTGTGACCAGACTGTTCGCCAGCAATTTAGCTGGGATGCCGGTGCCTTGCAGCTTGACCAGCGTTGCCTGGTGGCCAAAGGGGTGAGCGAACTGACCATGGCCGAGTGCCAGGATGAGAGCCGGCAATGGCAGTGGCAGGAAGATCGGCTGTTCAACAGCAAGGCTGACCGTTGTCTGGACGTGGCCGGCCGTCGTCATAAGCCGGGCACTCCGCTGCGGCTGGCCGACTGTTTCGGTGGGGCCAACCAGAGCTTCGAATGGCAGGACAAGGGCAGCATGCTCGACAAGCTGCACCTGAAAAGCCTCATCTGGTAGGGTGTCAGGCCAACCTGGCCAGCTCCCCGTGGCTGGCCGCGAGGCCATGCCCTGCCGGTTCCATCTCCTGCTCGGCGGCCAGCGCGATGCGGGCCATGGCGGCGACCGCTTCCACCGGATAGTGGCCGGTTGCCGACTCGGCCGACAGCATCACCGCATCGCTGCCATCCATGACGGCGTTGGCCACATCCATGACCTCGGCCCGGGTGGGCATGGGGCTGGCAATCATGGATTCCATCATCTGGGTAGCGGTGATGACCGGGCGACCGAGTGCCCGGCAGCGCCGGATCAGCCTTTTCTGCACGCCGGGCAGCTTGGCATCGCCAATCTCGACCCCCAGATCCCCACGTGCCACCATGATGAGGTCGGCGGCGTGAATCAGCTCATCCATGGCGGCCACTGACGCCACCACCTCCGCCCGTTCCACCTTGGCCACGATGGCCGCCCTGCTGCCGCTGGCACGAATGAGGGTTCTGGCCTCTTCGAGATCGGCGGCGCTGCGCGGAAACGAGACGGCGATATAGTCGGCCTCGAGCAGGCGGGCCGTCAGGATGTCGGCCTTGTCCTTGTCGGTCAGGGCCGGAGCGCTCAGACCGCCGCCCAGCACGTTGATGCCCTTGCGGCTGGACAGGGTACCGCCAACCAGTACCCGGGTCTCGATACGCTCGTCGATCACCTGTTCCACGCAGAGCTGGATGCGGCCGTCATCCAGCAGTACGACGTTGCCCGTCTGCAGTTCGCCAGCCAGCGCCGGATAGTCGGTACCGACCCGAGATTGATCGCCCAGGTGGCTGCCCAGGCCGGCATCAATGATGAAGGGGTCGCCCGGTTGCAGCCGGATGCTGCCGTCGGCAAAGCTGGCGATGCGGATCTTGGGGCCCTGCAGGTCGGCGAGGATACCTATCTCGCGGTCGAGGCGGGCGGCGCAGGTCCGGATTTTGGCCGCCAGGGCCAGGTGTTGCTCCGGACTGCCGTGGGAGAAGTTAAGCCTGAATACATTGGCTCCCGCCTGGATCAACTGCTCCACCATGGTGGTGGATGAGCTGGCGGGGCCCAGGGTGGCGATGATTTTGGTCTTGCGCATGGGATGCTCCTGTTGCGAGGAAAATGCACAAGGGTGGCCGACGGGCCACCCTTGTGCTGAACGGGGATCAGTGGTTGACGACTTTCTTGGCATTCCATACCGTCATGGCGAGCAGCATGGAGAGCACGGAGGCACCGAGCCAGAAGTACTGGGCGCTGCTGAAGTCGTAGTGGGTGACGCCGTCGATCTCGCTGGTCTTGATCAGGGCGGCGGAGACCAGCTCCTGGATGGAGGCGGCGATGTAGGAGCAGAGGCCGATGAAGCCCTTCACGGCGCCCACTGCGGTCTTGGGCATCAGGTCGCAGGCGGTCAGACCGGCCAGGAAGACCACCAGCCCGCCGATGGCATAACCGATCAGGGCGAGGGCGACGGCATCCATCATGCGGCTCTGCGGGCCCCAGAACATCAGGCACATGCCGGCCACGTTGGCCAAGCCGTAGAGCAGGGTCGGGATGTGGCGGTTGGCGTTGAACAGCTTGTCGGAGATGATCCCGGCCAGAATGGCGCCGAGGAAGCCGGCGATGGGATAGGCCGACATGGCGAAACCGGCATCGATCAGGCTGTAGCCTTTTTGCTCCTGCAGGTAGAGCACAGCCCAGGAGCTCATGGCGTAGCGGGACATGTACATGCAGGCGCAGGCGGCGGCGATGAGCCAGACGGCGGGCTGCTTGAGCACGAACAGCTGGGCGCGGCGGATTTCGGCCGGGTCCACCTTCTTGGCAATCTCGGGTGCTTCACCAAAGGCGACGGCCGGCTCTGGCAGGGCGTAGGTTTGCGGGCGATCTTTCAGCACCAGATACATGCACAGGGCGGCGATCAGCGAGGCGATGCCGGCGCCGATGAAACCGGCCTTCCAGCCGAAGTAGCTGACGATGGTGGCGGTCAGGATCCAGGAGATGCCTTCCCCTATGTTGCGCGAGCCGCCCCAGATGGAGTAGACCGAGCCCCGCTGCTTGGGCGAGAACCACTGGAAGATGGAGACGCAGGAGGGGGCGGATCCGACGGACTGGAACCAGCCGTTCAGGCCCCACATCAGCACCAGAAAGAAGGTGGCGGTGTTCATGCCCATCAGGATGGTGCAGATGGACGAGAGCCCCAGCGAGACCGACATGAAGCGGCCGATGTTGGCGTAGTCGGAGAGGAAGCCGTTGGAGAACTTGCCGACGGCGTAGGTGAACAGGAAGGCGGAGCCGATGACCCCCAGCTCTTCCAGGGTCACCACGCCGGAGTCCAGCATGGGCTTCTTGACCACGTTGAGGCTCATGCGCACGACATAGAACATGGCGTAACCGAGTACCAGACCCAGGAAGACCTGCCACTGGTACTTGCGGTAAATGGAGCGGATTTTATCGGGCGAGGCATCCATGACCGGCAGGTCGGCTCGCGTCTTGAAAAAGTTGAACATGGGGTTCTCCGTTTATATTTGGCAGCTTGGTTTCAGAGGGCGCTCTGATAACGGTTGCCATCATATGAAGGGAGAAATTCAGCCGGCAAAAAGCCGGATATGGGTCAACTCTGACTCAATCATGGGAAAACCATGAGTCAAAAATGACATATTTGAACTGTCCTATTGATATTCGATGAATAACAATAGCGGCATGCCGAGGCATAATGAGTCAGAACTGGCTCATCCTCGTGGAAATAAAAATAACGGCATGTACCAAATATTAGATGTACTGCACATAATCCTGAATTAAAGCGCGAGTCGACCGATAGTCATGCACCTTTTTTTCCGCCGGCTGGCCCTGCTCATGGGCTGTATTTTGTTGCCATTCAGCACCCTTCAGGCTGCCTCGCTGACGGTGCTTACCTCGTTTTCGGAGGTGCCGGTGAAGGCGGTGATCGAGGGCTTTTCCGAACAATATCCCGGGATCCGGGTCGAGGTTATTTATCGGCGTACCATTCCTTCCCTGCGCTTATTAACGGAAGCCGGTGCACCGAAAGTCGATATTATCATGTCGTCATCGCCGACTTTCTTTAACACGCTGGACAAAGCTGGTTTGCTGGCGGCTTTGCCAAATGAAACTATGCCGCCAAAATGGCTTGCTCCTCATACTCTCGGGCTGGGCAATAAAGTGGCCGTGGTCGGTTATTCCAGCAGCGGGATCATGTATAACCGCCATTATCTGGCCAAATATCAGCTGCCGCTGCCCACCACCTGGCAGCAGCTGGCGTCCCCGCTCTTCATGGGGCACGTGATGATGAGCTCGCCCTCCCAATCAGGCACGACCCATATGATGGTGGAGAGCGTGCTGCAGCAATATGGCTGGCAGCAGGGTTGGGCCCTGCTGATGCGGCTGGGCGGCAACCTGTCGGCCATCACGGCGCGCAGCTTCGGGGTGAGCGACGGCATCAGCCGGGGTCTGGCGGGGGCTGGCCTGGTGATCGACAGCTACGCCCTCAACAGTCAGGCCCGCTTCGATCACGTCGGCTTCAACATCATGCCCGACTCGGTGATCCTGCCGACCTATCTGGGGGTGGCGCGCCACAGCACCCAGCCGGCCAGCGCGGCTCTGTTCATCCAGTTCCTGCTCTCCGATCGCGGCCAAGCGATCATTGCTACCCCCGGTATGGCCAAGGCCACCTTGAGCCAACCCCGGCTGGCCCGGCAGACCCGCTACGTCACCGACAAGGCGCTGCTCTATCGGCGGGCCGGTCTGCTCAAGGCCCTGTTCGAGCAGACCATCACCCAGCAGCTACCCAGGCTGAAGATGACCTGGCAGGGGATCAACGGTCTGAATACCCATGGCGAGCCCTGGCGGGTCGCGCTGCTGGAGCAGGCCGTTGCCAAGGCGAGCACACCGCCGCTGAGCGAGCAGGAGGCGCAGGATCCGGCGTTGCTGGCGCTGTTTGACGGCCTCTATGACCGGGAGCAGGGCAATCCACAGGCGGAGCGGGTGATGCATCAGTGGCGCCAGGCGACCGAGGCTCGCTTGCATGAGGCGCAGCGCCTGGTCGAACAGGCAGCCAGACCATGAGCCGGCTGGGGCGCATGCTGGCCATGCCGCGCAGCCTGGGACGGCGGCTCATCCTCGCCTTCGTGACCATCACGGCCCTGACCGGTGCCATGGGCATGGCCGCATATGTGATGTGGGATCGGCTGGGCCGGCAGATCCACCTCATTGTGGAAGAGAGCCTGCCCGCCATCGACAGCGCCTACCAGCTGGAGCGAGCCAGCTCCCGTCTGTTGTTGTTGCTGGCCCAACTGCGCGATACCCGGGACCCGGTGCAGTACCAGCGCCTCTCCAACGCTGTGTCCACCACCTTGCGGGATATCCAGCGCGCCTACCTGCTGGGTACCCCGGGGGATCAGACCCCCTCGCAGCGCCAGGCGTTCGAGGAGTTGAGCGCGCTGGTGGCGGATCATGGGCGTTACCTCAAGCAGCAGATCGAGCACGCCGAAACCCTGCAGCAGTTGCAGAAGCGCAGCAACTGGCTGCACCAGGATCTGGTGGACGATGCCGCCCCTCTGCTGCAGGAGGTGGAGTGGCACCTGACCAGCATGGTGGCCAGCCCGGATGACATGAGCGAATTTGGCAACGTCATCAAGGAGTTCTCCGCCCTGCAGGATCTCACCTTCAAGGAGAACGAGCTGCAGTCGCTGGTCGGCGAGGTGATCGCCCAGCGCTATCAGCAGGATCTGGAGAGCGCCTTCCTGTTCATCGGCTACAAGATTGACGAGATAGACGCGCTGACCTCGCGGCTGGCGGAGTACCCCTCGACCGTGAGTTATCGCCAGATCCTGCAGGACATCATCACCCTGGTGAAGCCGGACGGCCCGCTGCACCGGCTGCTGCTGGCGGATGTGCTGACCCACCAGCAGCTGACGGCCCTGCGGCCGCGACTGGACGACGCAGTTTCGCGTTATCACCAACGGGTCAGCCTGATGGTGAGTGACGCCAACCGTTCCCTCAGTGCACTGGGGGAAGACAGCAGCCAGCTGGTGGCGACCGGCAAGCTGGTGATCCTGGTGGTGCTGGCGCTCACCCTGTTGCTCAGCATCTTCGTGCTGGTGGTGTTGATCGGCCGCCGGCTGATCAAACGGCTCGACTTGCTGGGACAGGAGCTGGACAGGGTGGCGTCAGGCCGGCTGGACGTGCCGGTCAGTACCTGCGGCCGGGACGAGATCGGCCGGCTGGGCGACAGCCTGCGCCACTTCAGCCTGCAGTTGCAGCAGATGGAGCGGGCCAATGCCCTCAACCTCATCAACAACACCCAGGCCTGCCTCATCACCTGCCATCCGGATGGCACCATCGAGTCGGTCAACCCGAGCGCGCTCACCCTGTTCCAGCAGACCGGTGTCGAACCGGGTCAGCCGTTGTGGCAGGCCTTTCCACCAGAGGCGGGGGCGGTGCTGGCCGATCAGTTCAGGGCCGGCCAGCCGCTGCACCGGTTCGGCCACTGCGAGTGCACCCTGGCTTGTGGGCTGGGTGAGGCGCCCCGCTTTTTGCACCTCAACCTGCGTCGCTTCGAGCAGGGGCGCGGGTACAGGTTCATCATCACCATCACGGATGTCACCCGCCAGGAACTGACGGCCAGGGAGCTCAGCCTGCGGGTGGCGGAGCGTACCCGTGAGCTGACCGAGAACAACCGGCTGCTGGCGGAGGAGGTGGTGCAGCGCCAGCAGGCGGAGCGCACCCTGCTGCAGACCCAGGATGAGCTGATCCAGGCGGCCAAGATGGCGGTGGTGGGGCAGGCGATGACCAGCCTGGCCCACGAGCTGAACCAGCCGCTGTCGGCGATGATGACCTACCTCTACACCAGCCGGACGGCGCTCGCCGCCGGTCAGTTGCAGGCACTGGACCAGGATCTGGGCAAGCTCGACAAGCTGGGGCGGCGCATGAGCCGGATCATCAATGCCCTGCGCCACTTTGCCCGCAAGTCGCCGGCCGAGGAGGTAAGGGTCCGGCTCGAACTGGGGGGGCTGGCTGAGCAGGCCATGCTGCTGCTGGAGACGCGTGCGAAGCGCGATGGCTGCATCCTCTGCAACGAACTGCCGGACGGGCTCTGGCTCGAGACCGACCCCGTGTTGCTGGAACAGGTACTGGTGAACTTGCTGGTGAACGGGCTGGATGCGGTGGCCGGGCTGGCGCGGCGCGAGATCAGGCTGCAGTTGCTGGAACAAAACGAGGTCCGGTTGCGGTTGGCGGTGGTCGACAGCGGTGCCGGCTTCAGCGAGGCCATCCTGCCCAGGTTGTTCACCCCCTTCACCACCTCCAAGGAGGTTGGACTGGGGCTGGGGCTGACCATCTGTCGCTCCTTGCTGGCCCGCTGTGGCGGCGAAATCATGCTGGGATCGGCGCTGACCGGCGGCGCCATGGTGATCATGGAATTTGCGTTGGCCGACCCTGCAGGGTCGGTCGCCCATCAGAACGAGGAGAACGCCATCGATGTTGTTGCCCGCTAACCGTCCTGCCAACGTGCTGCTGGTGGACGATGACGAGGACGTGCTGGAATCCTATTGCCACCTGCTACGCCTCTCCGGCTACCACCCCAGGGCGACGACTTCGCCCCACGAGGCGCTGGCGCTGCTGGCCGATCAGTGGCCAGGGGTGCTGGTCTCTGACATCTACATGCCGGCCATGAACGGCATGGACCTGCTGGCCAGCGTGCAGGCGCTGGATGCCGAGATCCCGGTCATCATGATCACCGGTCACGGGGACATTCCGTTGGCGGTGCGGGCGGTCAAGCAGGGGGCGTTCGACTTTCTGGAGAAACCGCTCAATCCGCAAGATCTGTTGGGCCTGCTGGAGCGGGCCTGCCGACAGCGCAGCGCCGTGCTGGCGCGCCGCAGCGAGATCCAGGCGACGGTGGATGACGAGCTGATCGGCACCAGTCCACAGATAGTGACGCTTCGCAGCCAGCTCAACCAGCTGGCACAGACCGACAAGGACCTGCTGCTGGAAGGGCCTGCCGGCTCGGGGCGTCACACCCTGGCCCGGCTGCTGCACAGGATCAGCGCCCGTCGGGAGCAAGTCTTCCAGCTGCACGACTGCGTCTCGGCCCCCAGCCTGGCGGAAGTGCAGGCCAGCCTGGCACAGGCGGGGCAGGGTACCCTGGTGCTGCAATCCCCGGCCCGCCTGAGTGCCGACTGTCAGCGCTGGCTCGGCAACCACCTGCTGGATCAGGAGCGCAAGGGGAGCAAGTCGCTGCGTACCATAGGGTTGTTTGACGAGTCGCCGGAGGCGTTGGTGGAGAGCCAGCAACTGATGCCGGAGCTCTACTATTTCCTCTCCCAGGTGCGGCTCAAGCTGCCCCGGCTGGTGGAGCGCAGCTGTGACATCATCCCCCTGTTCCGGGCTTTTCTGCGACAGGGCTGCAAGCGCATCGGCCGGCCGGTGCCGGCGGTGGACCGCGCCTATCTGGAGACGCTCAAGCGGCATCAGTGGCCCGGCAACCTGCGTGAACTGCGCAACGTGGCCGAGCTCTATGCGGTGGGCATCGTCAAGCTGGCCGGCGCGGAGCAGGTCATCCCCCTGGCCAGTGGCAAGGAGCCGCTGGACGATCTGGTGGAGGAGTTCGAGCGGCGGGTGATCGAGGATACCCTGTTCCTCTTTTCCGGCCGGGTGACCGATGCCGCCCAGTACCTCGGCATTCCGCGCAAGAAGCTCTATCTGCGCATGAAGAAGCACCAGCTCGACAAGGAGCGGTTCAAGCCGGCCACCTGAGCCCGGCTGCCGGTCGAGTCGTTCAGACGGTTATCCGCATAGGAGCACACCATGAGATGCCCGCATTGCATGAGTGAAGGGGTAGCACGGATCGAGGATGAACGGGTGAAGCGAGCCTGCGCGTTGGGCCTGGGGGCTGCGGGCGGCTATGCCTGCGCTGCCACGCTCGCCAGGATGGGGGCCGCAACGAGCTCGGCGCTGGGCGGTGTCGGCACTGTTGTCGGTGCCCTGGCGGGAGCGTTGGGTGGTGCCGTGCTGGGTGGATTGATAGGGGGAGGGTTGGGCTGGTGGCTGGGGCGCACCCTGGATCGACGCCTGTCCCGCCAGTATTGCTGCGGGGTCTGCGGCCATCGCTTCAGCCGCTGAAGGGGGTAGTGCGCCATGAGCAGCAGAGCTGCTCATGGCGCCTTGTCTCAGGCGACGTTGACGCCCTGCAGGGCGAACAACTGCTCCAGATAGACGGCAACGCCATCCTCGTCGGAGCTCAGGGTCTGCTCGTGGTCGGCCAGCGCCAGCTTGAGCCGGTCGTGGGCATTGCCCATCACCACGCCGCGGCCGACCATGCTCAGCATCTCGAAGTCGTTCATGCCGTCGCCAAAGGCCACCGCCTGGGACATATCAAGCCCGTGCTGCTCCAGCACGGCGCGCACGGCATTGCCCTTGTGCACCCCGGCGTGCATCACCTCGAGGCAGTCCGGCAGGGAGAAGGTGACGTTGAGCCGATCACCATAACGCTGGTTCAGCTCTGCCTCGATCTGCAGCAGCTTCTCGTGCTCGCCGATGTAAAACACCTTGTTGACCTTGTCCAGCGGATGGCTGGCGAGATCGGTCAGGCGATAGCTGAAGCCGGATTCATGATGGAACTGCAGTAGCCAGGGCATCTCTTCTTCTACCAGCCACTCGTCGCCGTAGTAGAGGTTGATGTGGATGGAGGGGTCGCGCTCCAGCGCGATCAGCTCGGCCGCCACGCTGTCCGGCAGGGCCTGGTTGAAGATCAGCTGATCCTGCTTGTCGTGCACCACGGCGCCATTGGAGGTGATGAGATAGATGTCGAGTCCGAGCGTGTCGCGGATGCTGCGCACATCCACATGGTGACGGCCGGTGGCCACCACGAACTTGATCCCCTGATCCACCAGACGGTGCAGGGTATCGCGGGTGCGGGGGGAGATCTGGTGCTGCCCGTTGAGCAGGGTGCCATCGAGATCGGATACAACGACCTTATACATCATCACCTCGGGGTTACGAATGAAAGCGGGAGCAGTGTACAGCAACCGCTCCCGCTACCCCATTTATTTAGGGATACAAAAAATAACCAGCCGCTAGTAGCGTGCGAAGAAGGCCAGAGTCGCGTTGAGCGCGGCCTGGCGCTGGGGATCGGCCTCCATGAACAGCTCGTGCCAGGCCCCTTCTATGCGCAGCGGCTTGCCTCCCTCGCAGCGAGCGAGCGCACAGAAGGCATCCTGCGCGGCGTTGTCCACCACGCCGTCGTCACCGGCCTGCAGTACCAGCAGCGGCGTCTTGATGGCGCCAGCCTCGGCCACGGCGGCGTCCGCCCCTGTCAGTCCCTGATAGATCCAGTGGGCGGTAGCGCCTCCCAGCTTGATCTGCGGGCGCTGCTCATAGAGTTCGCGGAAGGCCTGATAGCGGGCTTCGCTATGGCTCAGACCGTTGTCGGCAAAGTCGTGGCTCTCGTACGGGCCCTGACCCGGGCCGTAGGGAGGCTCGCCCAGCCAGCCGCCGACCGTGCCGATGGTAGCCGCCAGCCCTTTGGCCAGCCACTTGGGCAGGCCGCTGAGGTTGATGCCCATCATGGGGGAGGAGAGCACGGCCGCCTCGATATCATCGGGCCATCGCTCGAGATAGCGGGCCGAGATGGCCCCCCCCATGGAGTGAGCCAGCAGGAACAGCTTGGCGGGCTTGTCCTCCATGATTATCTGGTCGTGAAACTCTTTCATATCGACGACATAATCGTCGAACTGGTCGACATATCCCTTGTCATGGTCGCTCAGCATGCGGCCGGACATCCCCTGACCACGATGGTCGATAAGGTAGAGGCTGTAGCCCTGACGCCACAGATCCCAGGCCAGCTCCTGATACTTGAGGTAGCTTTCGACCCGGCCGTTGACGATGAGGATGGCGCGATCGACCTTGGCCTGGCGCAGGGCAGCATAGCGGATGGTGATCCCGTCCTTGCCCTTGAAGGCGCTCTCGACGGCGTGCTGGCGCCAGAAGTCGGGCAGGGTCTGTTGATGAAGGGTGGCGACGTCGGCTTCCGGCGTCAGCTGATAGGGATTGTTCACGGCGAGGGCTCCGGCAGAAAACAGGGTCAGGGCCAGCAGGGCGGGCGATAACAGGTTCATGATGTGCACTCCTGCTGCCAGTGTCGGTAAAGGGCCTGAATATCGCCCGAACAGAGTAGCGGCATAGCCGCCTGCAGGTGCTGCAGCGGCCAGTCCCACCACTGCATCTCCTGCAGCATGGCAATCTGCTCCTCGCCGAAGCGACGTCGGATAGGCTGGGCCGGGTTGCCGCCGACTATGGTGTAAGGGGCCACATCCTTGGTCACCACGGCACGAGTGGCGATGACGGCACCATCACCGATGGTGATGCCAGGCATGATCATCGCTTCCGAGCCGATCCAGACGTCGTTGCCGATCCGGGTGTCTCCCTTGCGCAGAAAACCGTCCTGCACGCCGTCACTGAAGCGGGCAGCATCGAAGGGGAAGGTGGAAACCCAGTCCAGCCGGTGACCCTGGTTGCCCGCCAGCATGAAGGTGGCGCCGGAGGCGATGGAGCAGAACTTGCCGATGATCAGGCGGTCAACTTCCTTACCCCACTGGCCACTGTCCCAGGACTCCCGCGTCGAACCATCGCCGAGCAGGTAGCGTACGCAATGATCCTCGAACGGCTTGCCGTGGTAGTAGCCGGAGTAATAGCTGTACTCCCCGGCCTCGATATTGGGGTTGGTCAGATGATCCCGTATGACCTGGGATTCCAGCCAGCTACCGAACGGATTTTCCATCACTGATCCTGTCATTCATCTTCTTCCTGTTGCGCGGCCCATCCTTTGCGCGTCAGCTGCATCTGCTGCCACCACTGCTCGTCCGCCAGGATTTCGCCGGCCGGGCCGAGCTGGGGATAGGGCATCTCTTTCTCTTTGCAGAGCTGGGCATAGATGGGGTAGCCCCCCTCGAACAGTATGCTGTTCTGCTCCTCCAGGTCGAGCGGGCAGCCGCGCTGGTAGCAGCCGGCCAGTTCGCGCTGGCGCTGGGCCTCATAGAGGATGGCGGCGGCGGCCACCGAGACGTTGAGGGACTGCACCATACCCACCATGGGGATGACGATATGATGATTGGCCAGGGCCAGCGCCTCTTCGCCGATGCCGTGCTTCTCCTGGCCCACCAGGATGGCGGTGGGCTTGGTATAGTCGATGGCGCGAAAATCTACCGAGCTGTCGGAGAGGTGGGTCGCCAGGATCTGCATGCCGGAGGCTTTCAGCTCGGCTACCGCGCTGCCGATGTCCGGGTGCAGCTTCACATCCACCCAGTTCTGGCTGCCGCGAGCGGTACCCTTGCGCTTGTGGATCCAGGTTTTGGGCCAGACCGCGTGCACCCGATGGATGCCGATGGCATCGGCGGTGCGTACGATGGCGGCCAGGTTGTGCGGCTTGTGGACCTCTTCCATGCAGACGGTCAGATCGAGCTGGCGCTGGGCCAGCATGTCGGTGATGCGCTTGAAGCGTTCAGGAGTCATATCGGTTTCTATGTCGTGAGGTGTGTGCACGCATCGCTTGCATGCACAGGATCAAATCGGGCTGGCACCGGGCCAGCCTGTCGTAAATTCGTTTGACGCGTTTCGCGGTCATGCCAGCTCTGCCGAAGCCGGGTTTGTCCACTCGCCAGGTTGAACGGGTGTGCCTGCGACGGTGGGTCAAGCTTGTCTCTTGAAAAGCAGCAGGCGGCTTGCGCCGCCTGTGGTCAGTTTTTCTGTCGGCTCACCTTGAGCACGTTCGGCATCACCCGGATCTTGCGCATGATGTTGGCAAGGTGGATCCGGCTCTTGGTGGTGATGAGCAGGGTGACCAGATAGACCCGGCCATCTTTTTCTTCGGTGCTGATGGCGTGAATGTTGGCGCCGGTGGCGGCAATCACGTTGGCCAGTTCCGCCAGGGCGCCCTGGTGGTTGACGATCTCGATGCTGATACCGGTGCGGAACTCCTGTTCCTGCTCCTTGTCCACTTCCCACTGCACCGGCAGGTACTTGTCCGGCTCCTTGCTGTAGCCCTTGATGTTGCGGCAGGCTTCCTGGTGGATCACCAGGCCCTTGCCTGGGCTGATGTGGGCGATGATGGCGTCCCCCGGGATCGGGCGGCAGCAGTTGGCGAAGGTGACCAGCATGCCGTCGGCCCCCTTGATCGGCATCTTCTTGCTGCTGGACTTGGGCTGCTCTTCCGGCGGCAGTTCATCTCCCAGCATGCGGCGCGCCACCATCACGCTCATGGCGTTGCCAAGGCCCACGTCGGCCAGCAGGCCCTGTAGGTTCTCGTGCTTGGTGTCGGCCAGCACCTGCTTGATGCGCGGTTCCGGGATGTCTTCGATGTTCTTGGCGCCGAGCGCATGGTTGAGCAGGCGGCGACCGAGCACCACCGACTCTTCGGTGCGCAGGTTCTTGAGGAACTGGCGGATCTTGGAGCGGGCCTTGGTGGTCACCACGAAGTTGAGCCAGGCCGCGTTGGGGCGAGCCCCCGGCGCCGTGATGATCTCCACCGTCTGGCCGGAGTGCAGCGGGCTGCTCAGCGGATAGGGGTGGCGATCGACCCGCGAACCGACGCAGGCGTGGCCGATGTCGGTGTGCACCGTGTAGGCGAAGTCCACCGGGGTGGCCCCGGCGGGCAGCTCCATGATGCGGCCTTCGGGGGTGAACACGTAGATCTCGTCGGGGAAGAGGTCGGTCTTGACCCCCTCGATGAATTCAAAGGAGCTGCCGGCGCTCTGCTGCAGTTCGAGCAGGCTCTGCATCCAGCGCTGGGCGCGGATCTGGGCGGTAGTACCCGAGCTGTCGCCATCCTGCTTGTAGGCCCAGTGGGCGGCGACACCCTTGTCGGCCATCTGATCCATGAATTCGGTACGGATCTGCACCTCCACCGGTACCCCGTGCGGCCCCACCAGGGAGGTGTGCAGCGACTGGTAGCCGTTGGTCTTGGGGATGGCGATGTAATCCTTGAAGCGGCCGGGGCGGGGCTTGTAGAGACTGTGCATCTGGCCCAGCACCCGGTAACAGGTATCTATGTCCTTCACCCTCACACGAAAGGCGTAGATATCCATTACCTCATGAAATTGCAGCTCTTTTTTCTCCATCTTGTTGTAGATGGAGAACAGGTTCTTCTCGCGGCCGCTGACCTGGGATTCGATGCCTGCCTCCCGCAGTCGGCCTTCAATCTCGCTCTGGATGGAGTCGATGATTTCGCGGCGATTGCCGCGGGCGCGGCGCACCGATTCGCGCAACACGCGCGAGCGCATGGGGTAGAGCGCCTCGAAGCCCAGCTCTTCCAGCTCGTTCTTCATGGTGTGAATACCGAGGCGGTTGGCGATGGGGGCGAAGATTTCGAGGGTTTCCCGGGCGATGCGGCGGCGCTTGTCCGGTCGCAGGGAGCCCAGGGTGCGCATGTTGTGGGTGCGGTCGGCCAGCTTGATCAGGATGACCCGGATATCCTGGGTCATGGCCATCACCATCTTGCGGAAGTTCTCGGCCTGGGCCTCTTTGCGATCGCGAAACTTCAGCTTGTCGAGCTTGGAGACGCCCGCTACCAGCTCGGCGACGGCATCGCCAAACAGTTCGGCCAGATCGGCCTTGGTGACAGGGGTATCTTCGATGACGTCGTGCAGCACGGCGGCCATCAGGGTTTCATGATCGAGGCGCATGTCGCCAAGAATGCGGGCAACGGCAACCGGGTGGGTGATATAGGGCTCGCCGCTGGAACGCATCTGTCCCTGGTGAGCATCACGGGCCACCACATAGGCTTGCCTGAGCTTCTCCACCTGCTCGGGTGGCAGGTAGGAACTGGCTATTTCTTTAAGATTTTCAAATAAATACAAGACAGTCCCCGCAGCGGTGAAACGGCAATCCGTGGATATAGAGGGTATAGTCCTGAGTTTGCGAGGTTTTCGAGCGGTTGTAAATGGGGGAGAACAGTCGGCACCCGGGCGGGCGCCGACTATAAGAAATAACTGACTTAACCGCGGCCTTCGGCGATGGCAGCAACGGCAGCCAGCTCGGCGGCTTCCTGCTCTTGCTGCTCGTAACGGTCCTGGGTGTCCATCACCTGGTTGTTCACCAGACCCAGTTCGATCTCGCGCAGGGCGATCACGGTCGGCTTGTCGTTCTCTTCGTCAACCAGGGGATCTTTGCCTTGAACCGCGATTTGGCGGGCGCGGCGGGCGGCGACCAGCACCAGGTCAAAACGGTTACCTACCTGTTTTACAGCATCTTCTACAGTAACGCGTGCCATGCAGGACTCCAGTGTTTGGGCTTTCTCGGTTTAAAAAAGCGGTGTTTAAAAATGACGCAAAAGTTTACTTGTTTTTGGCCTATTCTGCCAGTAGCTGTTGCAGCAAGTTTTGTTGGGCTTGCTGCTGCTGGCGCAATTCCAGCCGTTGGCACTCGATGACGGCTCTCAGCTGGAACAGTGCCTGCTCAAAGTCTTCGTTGATGATGACATAGTCATACTCGTCATAGTGCACCATTTCGGCAATGGCTTTCTCCATCCGGCCCTTGATCACCTCGGCACTGTCCTGGCCGCGACCGATCAGGCGGCGCTCCAGCTCTTCGCGGCTGGGCGGCAGGATGAAGATGGACTTGGTCGGCATCTGTTCGCGGATCTGGCGGGCGCCCTGCCAGTCGATATCGAGGAACACGTCGATCCCCTGCGCCAGGCAGGCTTCGATGGCCGCGCGGGAGGTGCCGTAGTAGTTGCCGAACACCTCGGCCCACTCCAGAAAATCGCCGCGCTCGATCAGCGCCTTGAACTCTTCCACCTTGACGAAGTGGTAGTGCACCCCGTGCTCTTCACCGGGACGGGTGGCGCGGGTGGTGTGGGAAACCGACAGCTGCATCTTGCCTGCGCTGTTGTGCTGGGTCAGCAAGGCGTTGAGCAGGCTGGATTTACCCGCTCCGCTCGGGGAGGAGATGATATAGAGAGTGCCTTGTTGCGCCATGTCTGTACCTTTAAGCGAGACCGTGTTTTGGTTGTAGCAGAGGCCGCCGTCTTGTGCCCGAAAGGGAGACAGCCAAATCCGAAACGCGGAAAATTCTTGAATTAAGAGGGATGTAAAGGCGGCGAATTTTAACAGAAGGTGGCGGATAAAAAAACGGCCGGAATCATATTCCAGCCGATCAAAGTATTCGTAGCTTGCTGCGGGAGCGTCACCCACATCAGCCGCCATTCTGCCTGCCACTGTGCGGGTGGGCCAGCAGATTATCCCTGCTTCACTGCTCGGAAATTCCGAGTTGCTGCCCGGCAGGCAACTGGCGATCGGCGCAGAGCCGGTCGAAGGCGGCGATGACCCGCTCGCGGGTGATCTTGCTCATGGCGTCCGGATCCTTGAGGCGGGTGCGCCAGCCTAGCTCGGCCAGCGGCTTGCCGGTCTCCTGCTCGACCAGCTCCTGGTAGACGCTGACCGCGTAGTCGCGGCACAGATAGGGGCCGGTACGGTCCGGGTTGTGGTGGGCATAGAGGCCGAGCACCGGCGTACCCACCAGGGTCGCCATGTGGGTGGGGCCGGTATCGGGGGCCAGCACCAGGTTGGCCTCCTTGATCAGCGCCAGCAACTGCTTGAGGTTGGTATGCCCCACCAGATCCACCGGCTTGCTGTGGCTCAGCCGTTGAATGTCGGCGGCCAGATCCCGCTCCAGTTTGGCCGGCCCGCCGCACAGATAGACCTGAAAACCCTTGTCTGCGGCGTGATCCGCCAGCGCGGCATAACCGGCGGCAGTCCAGTTCTTGAATGCCTTGCTGGCGGCGGCGCAGATGAGCAGGGTCGGCTTGCCGTCAATCTTCTCTTTCGCCCAGGCCTGGTGCTCGGCGCTGATGGGCAGTTGCCAGTCCGGGGTCAGATCCTGGATGCCGAGCTCTTTGGCGAAGGCGAGAAAGCCGTCCAGTACGTGGGGCGAGGCGGGGGATGGCACCTTGTGATTGGTGAACAGCCACTGGCCGTCGCTGGCCCGCTCCCGATCAAACCCGAGTTTGACCTTGGCCCGGATGCCGAGGGTGGCGATGCTGGCCCGCATGGCCGCCTGCAGGTGCAGCAGGGCATCGAATTGGCGTCCCCTGAGGGTCTGCCAGAGCTCGCGATAGCCGCGCCAGCCCTTGCTCTTGTCGAAGGCGATCACTTCGACCCCGGGCAGATCGGCAAAAAGCGTCGCTTCAATCTTGCCGGTGATCCAGGTGATGCGGGTCGTCGGCCAGGCCCGCTGGATGACGCGCACCAGCGCCAGCGCGTGGCAGCAGTCGCCGATGGCGGAGAGCCGCAGGATGCAGATGGAGGAGGGCGGCGTTTGGAACAGCGGCATGATGTGGCGCAATGGTGGCAAAATGGATGGATGGCATTATGCAAACTCCCCCGTGGATTGTAAAATTGCGCACGACTGGCAGCCGGTGCCCCTGACAAGGCCCGTGTTGCCGTTGCCTGCCCTTGCCTTGTGTAGCCATAACTGACCGACCGGAATCGCCAAAAATGCAAATTCAGACCGAACACAACCAGATCTGCTGGTACGCCGAAGGGGCGTTTCGCGACCCTTCTCCCGAGCTGTTTGATCCGGCCTGGTGGCAGACACATCGCCAGGTGGTGGGGTCTTCCATCGGCCGCGGAGTGACCTGGTTCGTCAAGGATGAATCCCGCCACCTGGTGCTGCGTCACTACTATCGCGGTGGCATGGTGGGCAAGGTGGTGCGGGATCGCTTCTGGTTCGAAGGGGTTGAATCGAGCCGGGCCATGGCTGAATACACGCTGCTGGCCAAGTTGAGCGCCCAGGGATTGCCGGTGCCGCGCCCGTTTGCCGCCCGGATGGCCAAGCAGGGTCCCTTCTATCGAGCTGACATCCTGATCGAGCGCATCCGTGGCGCCAAGGATCTGGTCGCCCTGCTCAAGCAGGGGCCGATCGCCGGCGAGGTGTGGCACAAGGTGGGCCAGACGGTGCGCCGGTTGCACGACGCCGGGGTCTATCACGCCGATCTCAACAGCCACAACCTGCTGCTCGACAAGGAGGGCAAGGTGTGGGTGATCGACTTCGACAAGGGGGCCATCCGCTCTCCCGGCAACTGGCAGCAGGCCAACCTGGAACGGTTGCTGCGCTCCTTCAACAAGGAGTCCCAGTTGCATACCAGTTTTCACTTCGTACCGGAGAACTGGCAGGCCCTGATGAACGGCTATCAAGGAAAAGCGAGCTGACCCTGTTGCTCGGCGCGAGAGCCAATGTTACTTATTGAGAAGGTCTTCAGATTCGGTGTCGAGGCGCTCGATGGACATGCTCAAGGCTCCCCTCAGGGAGGCAATTACCCGGTTTGATCTGGCGCTGATGGCGGATGCCATCGCCTTGCTGGAGGCAGGGCTCTGGAGCTGGAGCCCGCAGCAGGGCGTGCAGCGGGATCTCTCCTGTCTGCGGCTGCTGGGATTGAACGAAGCCGGTCTGGACGATCTTGGCTGGCTGGAGCGGGTGCACCCCGACGACGTGGGGAGCCTGCAGGAGGCGCTGATCGCCTGCCAGAGCGGGCGGGTGGCCCAGATCCGGCTCGAATACCGCATCCTGCATCACGATGGCCACTATGTCCGGCTGGAAGAGCGGGCCCGGCGCGATGTTCACGGCCAGGTGCTGGGGGTGGTGCGTCTGCTCGACTCACAGGCACTGCTGGTAGAAGAGCGGAACGGCACCGATCCCCTCACCGGGCTGGAGAGCCGCAGTCACTTCGAGCTGTTGCTCGATGAGCGGCTGGCCAGCGAGAGCGGCAGCTTCAGTCTGCTGCAATTCAGCGTCGACCACAGGGCCAAGATCCAGCAGCTGTTCGGCGAGGTGGCCTGCGATGCCATGCTGGCCAAGCTGGCCCGCATCGTGCGTCACGAGCTGCGGCGGGAAGACCCCTTCGCCCGCTGGGACGAAGATGGCTTTATCCTGATGCTCTCCCAAACCGATCGGCTGAGCGGCCTCGAGATTGCCGAACGGTTGCGGCTGGAGATCGCCGATGCCAGCCTGCTGCCGCAGCGACCGGTGACCGTCAGCATCGGCCTGGTGCAGAGCCAGGTCGGCGAGCAGATCGATCACCTGCTGGCCCGGTTGGCTACCTGCCACGGTCAGGCCAGACGGGAGCACAACACCGTCGTTGGCTGATTTTTAGTCAGCGCTCACTTACACCATGACGCTGGCATACCCAGAGGGAGGCCAGCATCAGCAGGCCGCCCAGGGTGAGCCTGAGCAGGTCGGTATCCTTGCCCCACAGCAGCAGATTGACCAGCAGACCCGCCGGGATCAGGGCGTTGTTCATGATGGCCAGCACACCGCTGCTGACCTGGGTCGCCCCCTTGTTCCACAGGAAGTAACCAAGCCCGGAAGCGCCAATCCCCAGCCACAACAGAATGCCCCACTGCAGGGTACTGGTGGGGTATTGTGGCGTACCCAGCAGCCACCAGGCGGGCAGGGCAACGAGCAGGGCGCCCAGATAGAAGCAACCGAACACGGCGAGCTGTGGGGGTTGTTCCTTCTCCCGCGCCAGCAATACCTTGTAGCCGACCTGACCGATGGCGAAGCAAATGTTGGCACCCTGCACCACCAGGAAGCCCAGCACGTAGCTTTCGGTCAGCCCATCGAAGCGGATGACGGCCGCCCCCAGCACCGCCAGCAGGGCTCCCCACAGATAGGTGGGCTTGAAGCGCCGCTCCAGCAGGTCATGGATCAGGGTGACGTAGATGGGGGTGAAGATGGTGAATACCAGCACTTCCGGCACCGTCAGCAGCAGGAAGGAGTGGTAATAGAACAGATACATGATGCCGAGCTGGGTGGCGCCGAGGGCCATCAGCTTGGCCACCAGGTCGGGGCGCAACCAGCGCCGTCTGAGAAAGGGCAGAAACACCAGGCTGGCGAGCACGATGCGAGTCAGTACCGAGAAGTAGGCATCCACCTGACCGGCGAGGTAGACCCCGATCAGGCTGAAGGAGAATGACCAGAGCAGGGTAACCCCTATCAAGTAGTTCATGTGGTTGATTTGTCGTCAGTTGTCAATTTTGAAGGGGGCTATGATGGCCGAGATGGAAGCCTTGATCCAGCGTTTATGGCGCCAGTTGCCACAGATCGGAGCATTTGCCTTTACCGCGAGCAACGGGGAGGGCTCCGCCACCGACTGGTGCGGCAGTGGTGAGGGGGAAGTGACGGTGACCGATCATCAGGGGGGCTGGCTGTTTGCCGAGCAGGGCCGCTACACCACGCCCCATGGCCGGGTGCTGACCATGCACAACCGCTTCTGGTGGCAGCGCAGCGAGCGGGGGATCCGGCTCTCCCATCTGCGCTACGAGCAGCCGGTGGTACTGTTCGAGCTGCTGCCGCAGGGGGATGGTCGCTGGCTCACCGCCGAGCCCCACCTGTGCGGTCAGGATCACTACAGCGCCGAGCTGACGCCGACCGGGGACGGCTTTCTGCTCGGCTGGCAGATCACCGGCCCGCGCAAGAATGAGCGGCTCGGTTATCGCTATCGGGTGTGACGGGCGGCAGGACGGGGCAAGGCAGGCATAAAAAAACCGGCGCAGAGCGCCGGTAGAAGGGACAAATCGGAGGTTTTTTTGAAAAACGGTCCCAAAAACAGGAGAGATACACTCTCGTCACACATTCAGAGACGGATGTCAGGCACTCAGCGCATAGCTCAGCATGGCTTGCAGCTTGCTGTCGAAGAACCAGGGCAGCAGCACCATCAGCAGCCCGAGCAGACCCATCAGCCGCTGGCGATACTGCCAGCCGGCGATCACCACCAGACCGCCGCAGAGCGTGGTCAGGATGCCTGACATAGGGCAGCCTCCCGCTGGACGCGGCGCTGCTGGGCCCACTGGTTGAGGGCGACTGAGCCCAGGATCAGGGCCAGTGCCACGCCGGTAGTGGACTGGATCTGCTCGCCGAGGAACAGGGCACCCAGCATGACGCCGAACAGCGGCACCAGGTAGTTGCTGAAGGAGGCGAAGGTCGGACCCGCCTTCTGGATCAGCGCCATGTAGAGGAAGTAGACCAGACCGGTACAGAACACCCCGAGCACCGCGACGGCGCCGATGGCATGCTGGCTTGGCATGGTGAGCGCGCTCAGATCGGTGACGAACGGTGCGGCCAGCAGCAGCTGGATGGCCGAAGAGATCAGGATGTTGCGTGCCACGACCACCGGGTGGTCCTTGGCGAAGCGCTTGATCATCAGCAGGCCGATGGCGAAGCAGCTGGCCCCGAACAGGATTGCCATGGCGCCGAGCAGGCCGGCATTCATGCCGCTGGCCAGTTTCGGCCAGAACAGCACCAGTACGCCGACGAAGCCGATGACCACGGAGACGAGACCGCCCTTGGTGATTTTTTCACCGGAAACCAACAAGGGTGCCATCAGGATGGTGACAAACGGGATACAACCCATTACCACGGCAGCGATGGCGCTATCCACATACTGTTGACCCCAGGCCACCATGATGAAGGGCAGGGTGGCATCGAGCAGGGCGATCAGCATATAGGTACGCCACGGGGTGTGCTCGCTCTTGAGACGCATGAACAGGCAGAGCAGACCCAGGGTCAGGCTGCCACACAAGGCGCGACCGGCTGCCACCATGATGGGGGGCAATTCGGTCACGGCTTGATGCATGAAAATGAACTGGGAGCCCCACAACAGGCCAATCGCCAGCAACAACAGATAGCTACGCATTTTAATCTCCGATGTAATTCGCCTGCGCATTCTATGCAATCTGCTACTATGCCAAAAATGAATTGTCGTCATTCAACCATGGCCAATATCGATGGAACTGCCCCTTTCCCGCCTCGACCTCAACCTGCTCACCGTGTTCGACATGCTGATGCAGGAGCGTAACGTCACTCGTGCCGCCGAGCGGCTGCACCTCTCCCAGTCCACCGTCAGCCATGCGCTGGGGCGGCTGCGAACGGCGCTGGATGACCCCCTGTTCGTGATGAGCCGGCGCGAGATGATGCCGACCGAGCGCGCCAAGGCGCTGGCCGGCCCGGTGCGCCAGGCGCTGGCCATGCTGGAGCAGGGGTTGCGGCAGGCCAAGGGGTTCGACCCCGCCAGTGCGCGGCGGATCTTTCGCATCGCCACTCCGGGCTCGGTGGAGCACGGCCTGGTGCCGGCGCTGGTGGAGCGGCTGCACCGGCATGCCCCGCACTGCCGGTTGGAGGTGTGCGAGCTGGCGGACAGCGACTACGAGCGGGAGCTGGAGAAGGGGGAGCTGGATCTGGTGATCGGCTTCGCCGATGCCAACCACCTCTCGCCCCGGCTGTGGCGCGAACCCTGGTTCAACAACCCGCTGGTCTGTCTGTCGCCCCTTGGCAGCGAGCTGCCTGACGTGCTGGGGCCGGACGATCTGGTCAGCCGGCCCCACATCCATACCTCCAGCTGGGGCCACAGTCAGGCCATGGTGGACCTCTGGCTGGCCCGCTTCGGGGTGGAGCGGGAGCTGGGTGTTCGATTACCGAGCTTTATGGCGGTGCCGCCGCTGATGGCCACCGGCCGGTATCTGGTGGTGGTGCCCGAGATGATCGGGCGCCACTTCTGCCGCTACTACCCGCTGCGGCTGCACCAGCTGGACCCCGATATCCCCATCGTCTATCTGATGGCGGGCCACCCGCTCACCGCCCATGACGAGGCGATCGGCTGGTTCAAGGGGCTGCTGCACCGGCTGGCGTTCGAGCGCTACGGCGCGGATGCGCTCGGCAGCCCGGCACAGCGCGGGGCGGATCAGTTCAATCCGGCGAAGTAGTCGAGCCCCATCGCCCCCTTCACCTCGGCCAGCACCTCGTCGGTCAGGGCGCGCGCCTGCTCGGTGCCCTGCTGCAACAGGCGCAGCAGCTGGCGCTTGTCGGCGATGGCCGCTTCGCGCCGTTCCCGCATCGGGGCGAGCAGGGTCTGCAGGCAGTCGTTCAGCACCTGCTTGCAACGCATGTCCCCCAGTCCGCCGCGCTGGTAGTGGGCCTTCATCTCGGCCACCAGTGCCTTGTCGGGGTGGAAGGCATCTAGATAGGCGAACACAGTATTACCCTCCACCTGACCCGGATCGCTTACCTTGAGGTGGTTGGGGTCGGTATACATGGCGAACACCGCCTGCTTGATCTCTTCGCTCGACATGCCGAGCTCTATGGTGTTGCCGAGGGACTTGGACATCTTGGCCTTGCCGTCGATGCCGGGCAGGCGGCCGGTGTCGCTCAGAATGGGCTGGCACTCGGTCAGCACCTCTTTGCCAACCAGGGTGTTGAAGCGGCGCACTATCTCGTTGGTCTGCTCCAGCATCGGCAGCTGATCCTCGCCCACCGGCACATGGGTGGCGCGAAAGGCGGTGATGTCGGCGGCCTGGCTGACCGGGTAGATCAGGAAGCCAGCAGGCAGGCTGCGCTCGAACCCTTTCTGCTGGATCTCCGCCTTGACGGTGGGGTTGCGCTCCAGCCGGGCGACGCTGACCAGGTTGAGGTAATAGGTCGTCAGCTCGGCGAGGGCGGGCAGGGCGCTCTGCAGACAGAAGGTGGTCTTGGCCGGGTCGAGGCCAGCGGCCAGGTAGTCGGCCATCACCTCCAGCACGTGGTCGGTCACCTTGGCCGGGTTGTGGCCGTTGTCGGTCAGCGCCTGCAGGTCGGCGATCATCACGAACTGGCGGTAATGGTGCTGGGCGTCGACGCGCTGGCGCAGCGAGCCGACATAGTGGCCAATGTGCAGTTTGCCGGTGGGACGGTCGCCGGTCAGGATAACGGGGTTGTGCATGTCACTCTCTCCAGTTGGGTGAGCCGGGAGGCGACAAAGGGATGAAAACAATGACCGCCTCTCGGCGGTCACGGTGTTTTCTTTGGAAAATTTTACATAGAAAAGCAGTGCCGCCTGTTTAAGAGCAGCACCACCAGTAGTTGTGATTGAATGAGGTCATATTCATGGCAAATGAAACTACGCCTGTTTGATCACTTCTGCAAGGGGACGACCAGCAGATCGCAGGGCACGGTATTCATCAGCTGGCGCGCGCTCGAAGTGAGCAGGCTCCAGAAGCTCTGGCGATGGCCGCACACCAGAAGATCGATCTGGTAATCCCTGACCGCCTGGTTGACCCGCTCGCTCAAATCACCGCAGATCACCAGCTTCTTCTCGATGGGGTAGTCCACCGAGGCCAGGAAGGCTTCCAGCTTCTCTTTCGCTTCGGCGATCACCTGATCCTGCACGTTGTCGATGTCGATATCGATCATCTCGGTGTAGAGATCCTTGAGGTCCACATCGACATGGATCACCGACAGCTTGGCGCCGTTGGAGCGGGCCCGGTCGACCGCCTTCTCGATCACCTTGCGGTTGTCTTCCGACAGGTCGATCGCGGCCAGTATGTGTTTGTAATAGGTTCCATTCATGGGAGTTCTCCTCACTGATCCTGAGTCCACTATACCAATGTCTGCTGAAACTAAAATGGTGTCCCCGGCACAGTTTTGGGATTTAAACGAGTTTCTTATGGAGCTTGTCGCCGACGGCAGGCAATAAACTGGCTATAAATCGAACAGGAGTTTGAAGCAGGTCACACCCGCCGGCTTGCCCGCGGCCGGCGACAGGCATAGGATGTGCCCGTGCTTCGCAATGAACACAAAACAACAAAAAGCATCTGAATACCGCTTTGGGGAGCCTCGCGCTCCCTTTTGTTTTTCTGCAGCCTTCTCGCCGATATTCCGCCCGACATCAAGGTAATCCCGTCTCGCTTGGTTATGCTGTAGCCAGTTCCATTGGCAGACCGTCGCCGGCCATTGAACACCGGATCCCGGTTGGATACGGGTCGGTCTGCACTGTCATTTCGCGTATCGTATTGATTCCTTGGAGACTCCTTGATGATCATTCACCCACAGATCCAGGGCTGCGTCGCCCGCAACTGCCATCCCATCGGCTGCCGTGCCGCCGTGTTGCAGCAGATCGAGCGGATCCGGGCGGCAGGCCCGTTCAACGGGCCGAAACGGGTGCTGGTGCTGGGCGCCTCGTCCGGCTTCGGGCTGGCGTCGCGCATCGCCCTGACCTTCGGAGCCGGGGCCGACACCGTCGGCGTATCGTTCGAGCGGGGCCCCTCCGACAAGGGACCGGGCAGCGCCGGCTGGTACAACAACATCTGGTTTCGCAAGGAGGCGGAGCAGGCCGGCCGCATCGCCATCAATCTGATCGGGGATGCCTTCTCCACCGGGATGCGTCAGCAGGCCATCGACACCATCCGCCAGCAGCTGGGGCAGGTGGATCTGGTGATCTACTCGCTGGCGAGCGGCATCCGGGTGTTGCCTGACGGCACACAAGTGCGCTCCGTGCTCAAGACCACCGGCCAGCCATTCAGCGGCTGGGGGCTGGATCTGGAGCGCGATACGCTGGTGCAGCAGTCGCTGGCGCCCGCCACGCCGGAGGAGATCCGCGACACCGTCAGCGTGATGGGCGGCGAGGACTGGCAGCTCTGGTTGCAGGCGCTGCAGCAGGCAGATTGCCTCGCACCCGGCGCCCAGACGGTGGCCTACTCCTATATCGGCCCCGAATCCACCTACCCCCTCTATCGGGACGGCACCATCGGTTATGCCAAGGAGCATCTGCACGCCACCGCCGAGACCATCAACCTGCAGCTGGCGCAGATTGGCGGCCACGCCTGGGTATCGGTCTGCAAGGCGCTGGTGACCAAGGCGAGCGCCTATATTCCGGTACTGCCGGTCTATCTGGGCCTGCTGATGGGGGTGATGAAGGAGCGCGGCGTGCACGAGGGCTGCATCGAGCAGATGCAGCGGCTGTTCGCCACCAAGATGTACGGCCCGCAAGGGGTGGTTGCCGACGGTAACAGGCTGATCCGGATGGATGACCACGAACTCGACCCGGCCATTCAGGCTGCCGTCTCGGCGCTCTGGTCCAAGGTGACGCCGGACAACTTCCACGCGCTGGGGGATTTTGCCGGGCTGCGCCAGGACTTCATGCAGCTCAACGGCTTCGAGCTGCCGGGCGTCGACTACGGCGCGCCGGTGGATCTGGCCTCGCTCAGCGAGCTGCTGCCCTAAGCCTGGGGCTGAAGTCAGGCCACGCTGCTGGCCAGGGCCTCCGGCTGCTCCAGGTTGAGCGGCTCCGCGGCCAGGATGGTCTGGTTGCGGCCCTGGCGCTTGGCCTGATACATGGCCATGTCGGCTCGGTGGATGAGCTGACCCAGCTCGTCGTCGGCGGCCGAGCGACCGGCTACCCCGATGCTGATGGTCATGCGGGGTGTGTCGATCTGGCCGATGCGCAGGCGCAGTTGCTCTGCCAGATACCAGCAATCCGCCGCCGGCAGCGGCACCGCTACCAGAAACTCTTCGCCGCCCCAGCGCCCGACCAGTTGCAGGTCGGGTGCCCAGGATCTCAGCTCCCGCGCCAGCCGCTGAATGGCCCTGTCTCCCGCCTGATGACCGTGACGGTCGTTGATCTGCTTGAAGTGATCGATGTCGATGATGAGCAGGGTGAGCGGGCCCTCTTGCTGCCACTGGGTGGCCAGCCGTTCCAGCAGGGCGCGGCGATTGGGCAGCTCGGTCAGCTGATCGAAGGTGGCCAGCTTGTAGAGGTGGCGCGAGCTGCGGTGCAGCCGGTGGGTGGTGACGCCCAGCAGCAGCAGGGCACTGGCCAGCAGGCCGACCAGCGTCAGCTGGTAGTGGCGGGCACTCTGCTGATGCAGCAGCTGCTGGCGCTTGTTTTCGTTCTCCTGTTGCAGCACCCGGTTGCTGGCCTCGCTGCGGGCCAGATCCATCTCGGCCTGGAAGGCGGCGGCATGCTGGCTCAGGGTCTGGTTGAAGTGCTGCTTGTAGTCGTTCACATATTCATTGAGCGCCTGATAGGCCTCGGGGTAGCGTCCCTGATCCGCCAGCAGGCTGGCCTGCAAGGCCTTGCTGCCGGCACCGGCAGGCCCCTGGGTGGTCAGCAGTTGCAGCGCCAGCTGCTTTTCGCCGCTGCCCTGCAGCGCCCTGGCCCGGGTCTCCAGCAGGCGCACCCCGGCTTCCGGGTAGCCCAGTTGTTGATAAAGTGCCTGCGCCTCGTCCAGGGTGCGCAGGGCGCCGGCCCAGTCGCGCTCGGCATTGAGCGCCATGGCCTGATAGCCGAGGATGATGGCACGGTAGTCCGGCGCCAGCGCCGGGTTGGCCAGCAGATTGTCCAGCAGCCGTCTGGCCTGGGCGGGGCGCTCGGTATCGATATAGAGCCGCGCCATGTTGGCCCGGATGATGATCTGGCTGTTGGGCTCGTCCAGCTGCACCATGCGCTGTAGCGCCTCCAGATAATAACTTTCGGCCTCCCGCGCCAGATTGAGGTCGGCGTAGAGGTTGCCGAGGGTCATCAGCAGGCGGGCGCACTGCAGGCTGGCGATGGTGGAGTTTGGTATCGTCTGCTTGAGGCGAAAGGCGGTCTTGAGCTCGGCGATCGCCGCACTGAGCTGCTGGGTGCGATAGAGCGCGAGCCCGTTGAGGGCGTGCCACTCCGAGGTTTGTTGCGGATGGCCAGCGACGGCGGGTTTGAGCTGCTCCAGCAGAGTGAGCGCCTGATCCGGCGCTTCGGTATCCAGGGTGAGGGCGATCTGCTGCAAGCGGAAGTCGAGCAGGCGCAGGGTCTCCTGCTGGGCACTGGCCAGTCCGCGAGCACGGGCATTGTCGAGCAGGGCTTGCGGATAGCGCCCCAGCGCGGCCTGTGCCAGGGCTCTGGCGTAAAACTGCTCCATGTCCTGCTGCGGGTTGGCGTCGAGGCGTTGCAGATAGCCGACGGGATCGCGCGCCGCCTGCAGTTCAGCCTCTTTCAGCAAGGAGGGAGTGGCCTGCAGCTGGGTCATCCAGAGCAGCGCCAGTGCCATTATGAATCTCATTGAATCCTTTCCCCGACCACTGGCGCCATCATAATGGCTGAATCCACCTACACCATGTTTCTTTGCTTCTCTATAACCGTATGGGGGATAGGATGAGGCGAAAAGCTGTCACAACTGAGAGCTTGGGCAGCGGTATCTGGTTGCTTCATAACGAAACTGTGGCGACAATCGTGACCAAATCACAGTGGAGAATCATCATGTTGGCCAAAGCCATGATCGAGAAGTTGAACGAGCAGATTAATCTTGAATTCTATTCCTCCAACCTCTACCTGCAGATGAGCGCCTGGTGCGAGGACAAGGGCTTCGAGGGGGCGGCCAACTTCCTGCGCCAGCACGCCGTCGAGGAGCGTCAGCACATGGAGCGCCTGTTCACCTACGTGAGCGAGACCGGTGCCATGCCGCTGTTGGGTGCCATCGATGCTCCTCCCCACGAGTTCAAGTCGCTGGGTGACATCTTCCGCACCACCCTCGAGCACGAGTACCACATCACCAAGTGCATCAACGGTCTGGCCCACGTGGCGTTCACCACCCAGGACTACTCCACCTTCAACTTCCTGCAGTGGTACGTGGCCGAGCAGCACGAAGAGGAGAAACTGTTCAAGAGCATCGTCGACCGCCTGTCGCTGGTGGGTGAAGACGGCAAGGGCCTCTACTTCATCGACAAGGAGTTGGCCGAGCTGGCCAAGGGCGCCCCTGCCAGCATCATGGATGGCAACGCCTGATAGTCGTGGACACTTAGTGTTCAGCCAGTACAATGACGGCCCCTCTCAACAGGGGCCGTTTTCTATTGTTGCAGCCATGAAACCGCGTTGCTGGTTGCTGCCGGATACAAAGACGGTCTTCGTATAAAGGGGTCGTTTTTCTTTGGATGAGTGAGTGATGATGAAGCAGTTTGATGTGGTGGTGATCGGCGCCGGGGCGGCCGGATTGATGTGTGCGGCCCAGGCCGGTTATCGGGGCCGCTCCGTGCTGGTGCTCGACAACGCCAAGAAGCCGGGCCGCAAGATCCTCATCAGTGGCGGCGGTCGCTGCAACTTCACCAATCATCAGGCTGGTCCTCATGCCTTCCTGTCGGCCAACCCCCACTTCTGCAAATCGGCGCTGGCGCGCTACACCCAGCAGGATTTCATCGATCTGGTGGACCGGCATGGACTGAGCTATCACGAGAAGACCCTGGGCCAGCTGTTCTGTGACGAGAGTGCCAAGGAGATCGTCGACATCCTGCTGACCGAGTGCGACTGGGCCGGCGTGGCCCTGCAGTTCCAGACCGAGATCCTCACCGTCAGCAAGAGTGACGAGGGTTTCGTGCTGACCACCAGTCAGGGGGAGATCAGCTGCCACTCGCTGGTGGTGGCCACCGGCGGCCTCTCCATGCCGAAACTCGGCGCCACCCCCTACGGCTTCAAGCTGGCGGAGCAGTTCGGCCTCAAGGTGTTGCCGACCCGCGCCGGGTTGGTGCCCTTTACCCTGCATCAGGCCGAGAAAGAGGCCTTCGCCGATCTGGCCGGGGTCAGCCTGCCGGTAGCGGTGACCGCCGAGGATGGTACCTGTTTCAAGGAGGCCATGCTGTTCACCCATCGCGGCCTCTCGGGCCCCGCCATCCTGCAGATCTCCTCCTTCTGGCTGGCGGGGGAGAAGATCCACATCAACCTGCTGCCGGAGCTCGACATCGCCGCCACCCTCAGGGCGTGGGCCCAGGCCCATCCGGCGCAGGAGCTGAAAACCGTGCTGGGGCGCGAGCTGCCCAAGCGCTTCGTCGACAAGCTGGTGGAGCTGGGCCAGCTGATCAGCAAGCCGATGCGCCAGTACAACGAGCGGGAGCTGGAGGCGGTAGCCACCCTGCTGGGGGATTGGCAGATCCTGCCCAACGGCACCGAGGGTTATCGCACCGCCGAAGTGACCCTGGGGGGGGTGGATACCAACGAGCTCTCCTCCAAGACCATGGAGGCGCGCAAGGTGGCCGGTCTCTACTTCATCGGCGAGGTGGTGGACGTGACTGGCTGGCTCGGTGGCTACAACTTCCAGTGGGCCTGGTCTTCCGGTTGGGTAGCCGGCCAGTACTGCTGATGGAGGCTGCTTCTATATCGTCGATGAGCGCGATAGCGGCCTTTGGGGGGCAACTTCCAGTGGGGCTGTAGCCCTGGCGGCTGGGTGGCTGGCCAGTACTGCTGACCTACCCTTGCCCTCATCAATTTCAGACGCGGCCGCTTCGGCCGCGTTTTTTTATTGGTGGCATCCCTCGCGGGGTGGCCCGTTATCCGTTTCTAAGGGTTGGCAAGAACGCGGTCAGCAAGCCGATGAGCGGCAGGTAGGCGCAGACCCGGTACACGGTTTCGATGCTGGTGGCATCGGCGAGCTGGCCGAGCAGAGCAGCCCCTATGCCCCCCATGCCGAAAGCGAAGCCGAAGAACAGGCCTGAGATGGTGCCGACCTTGCCGGGAACCAGCTCCTGGGCGTAGACCAAGATGGCAGAGAAGGCCGAGGCCAGGATCAGGCCGATGATGACCGAGAGCACCGAGGTCCAGAACAGGTCGACATGGGGCAGTAGCAGGGTGAAGGGGGCGACGCCGAGGATGGAGATCCAGATCACCCGCTTGCGACCGATGCGATCGCCAATTGGCCCGCCGAGTACGGTACCTGCCGCGACCGCAAACAGGAAGGTGAACAGATAGAGCTGGGCGCTGTCCAGCGACAGGCTGAACTTGTCCATCAGGTAGAAGGTGTAATAGCTGCTCAGGCTGGCCATGTAGAAGAATTTGGAGAACATCAGCAGGCCGAGGATGGTCAGCGACCAGCCTATCTGGCGGCGGCTCAGACCGTGACCGAGGTGCGCCTTCATCCGTTTATGGAAGTTGGCGGCGTGATGGCTGGACCAGCGTCCGACCAGGCTGAGCACGATGACGCCGACCAGGGCGAACAGCGAGAACCAGGCCGCGCTGCCCTGGCCCTGCGGCACTATGATCAGCGCGGCGAGCAGCGGGCCTATGGCCGACCCCAGGTTGCCGCCGATCTGGAACAGCGACTGGGCCAGCCCAGGCTGACTGCCGGCCGCCATGCGGGCGACCCGGGAAGATTCCGGGTGGAACACCGACGAGCCGATGCCGATCAGCATGGCCGACAGCAGCACGGCGCCAAAGCTGGCCGCCTGCGACAACGACAGCAAGCCGATCATCGTAAAGCCCATGCCGAACGGCAATGAATAGGGCATGGGCCGGCGGTCGGTGTAGAGGCCGATCAGCGGCTGCAACAGCGAGCCGGTAAACTGGTAGGTGAGGGTGATGAGGCCGATCTGGGCGAACGACAGGTTGAGGCCGAGCTTGAGCAGCGGATAGATGGCCAGCAACACCGACTGCATCATGTCGTTCAACAGGTGCGAGAAGCTGATGGCGGCGATCACCGGATAGCTGGTGCGATTCAAGGCGTCGTGCGCGGTAGCTGCGGCGAGTGGCTGATCGGTACTGAGGCTCTTTTCCATGAGGGCGGGTTCTGTGAGTCTGGGTATGGCTTAACATGCCTGATCCCGACGCGTCTGGACACCACAAAGTGGGGCGGGAAGAGTGCCGTGAGAGAATGGGGCGAGCGATCACGGATCGGCACTTGTGCTCAGCGGGCGGCGGATTAGTATAGAAAGCCGTCGCTGTGTTATCCGGGTCACCACCCGCCATGGAGGGAACATGTTCGAAAGCCTGGGAGTCATCAACGTCTGGACCTGCCTGAGCGGGTTGTTTTCCAAGTCCAGAGAGGCGCGCCATGTTTGAGAGTCTGGGTGTCATCAATGTCTGGACTTATCTGGTCGGGCTCTTCTTCATTATCATAGCGCCGGGACCCAACTCGATTTATGTGCTGCGCACCGGGGCGAGCCGAGGCGTTGGCCCGGGCTATCAGGCGGCCCTCGGGGTCTTTGTCGGCGACGCCATTCTGATCTTCTGCGCCTATCTGGGCATCGCCTCCCTCATTCGCACCACCCCGCTGCTGTTTACCCTGGTGCGCTACCTGGGGGCCCTCTATCTGCTCTATCTGGGGGTGAAAATCCTGCATGCCAACTTCATCGCCAGGCGGGAAGGGCAGGCGTCCGTGGTCGAACACGGCGAGCGCTACTTCTCCAAGGCGCTCACCTTGAGCCTCACCAACCCCAAGGCGATCCTGTTCTACGTCTCCTTCTTCGTGCAGTTTGTCGACTTCAACTACGCCCACACCTGGGTCTCCTACTTGGTGCTGGCGAGCATGCTGGAGGCGATGAGCTTCGTCTATCTGACCCTGCTGATCTTCGGCGGCACCTTGATGGCCCGCTTCTTTGCGCGCAAGGTACGCCTCGCCCGGCTCGGCAACGGTCTCATCGGCCTGTTCTTCATGGGCTTCGCCGCCCGGCTGGCCACGTTGTCATCCTGATGGCCAGGGCATTGCCCAATCCCGGTCGCCCGTTTGCGAGCGGCTAGTTAGGCCAGCAGTCCTTGCCAACCGGGATGAACCGGGATTGGTAGACGATGAGCTTCTGGTTGCCTGCTTGGCCGATCCTCGGGTTCTGGTAGGTTTCGCCGGGCAGCAGGTATTTGCTGTCGGCCTCGCTGTCCGGCTGCTCACAACCTCGCTTGACTATGAATTCGAAGAAGGTGTTGCCGGTATTGGTGATGCTGCTCCTTGCCGGATCCAGCTGATATTCAAAACGTACCTGGCGAGGACGCACTACCAGAATGGATTGCAGCGCCACTTTCATCTCTTGAGTCCCTTTTGCTTCACTGTCTTCTTGTGTTGCCAGCTGAGCGGTGGGAGATTCGATGAAGGTCAGCCAATAATATCGCTCTTGATGGTCCGCCACGCCCTTGTAGAAGACTTTGACATTCTGCTGTTGTCCGGCAGATAGCACAAAGCGCTTCGGGGAATAGAGCAGCTCCCCCGCCGGCATCTCCAGGGCTTGCCCGCTGGCCGTGGGATTCGTGATTTTCCTAACCTGTACCTCGTATACCTTGGTGGTCGTATTGTTGTTGGTGACCGTTTTGGCCAAAAAGTCATCCGAGGGCGCCATGACGGTGGTGGCCGCCCCGATGTCGATGGCAAAGGTTGGCCAAGCAAAGGCTATAAGCGTCAGCGCTTTGAATCGCATCCATACCATCTGTTTACTTCCACACGCTTTTTACACTGATGGTACCACTTTGATACACCTCTCCTTCCCATGCCTCCCCTCCAATGGTCTGGCGTACCAGATAATGCCGGAGGTCAAATAGCAGGCTGATATCATAGAATCGGATAGCGCCGTTAACACCGCCCTCGTCTGTCCAGGGAATGGAAGAGCGGCTCTCAAGTATTCTGTTTTTTTTCAGGTCAAGCGGTGTGCCATCACAGTTTATCTGGGCGGAGATATTCTTGTATGAGCCTATACGATCGGTGAACAAGATCCTGGCAGGAATCGCAACCGCCATATTCTGGTTGATATTATTGGGGGGGTAGAAGGTGCAGTGCCCTTTGTACGGCGTTCCTGTATCTTGTCTGACCGAGACCTCAAGGGATTCTGACGGCGCTGTAGCGGATTCGCTGATAATATATTCAAATTCCAGCTTGTCACGGCCCACAGTGCCACTTTTAACTGGATTGGTTATTCCACTGGCCTCCCTGATTGATACAGCCATCTGTCTGTTGATAAAATTGATATCGGTTGAGCTTGTCAACTCGTAAAACCCACTTCCTGGATGGTATGAATTACGTACGGTCAAGCTAAACATATTTGCTAGACGGCGAGGGGGTGGGATCTTGGCTATCTCTTTCATTGCATTTTTTGACATGAATATATAAATTGAATTTGACTTTTTTAGTTCATTAAATGACATAGGTGTTGTTTTTTGATGCCAAGTGTTTTTGTCTGTGCTGATCTGGAAGTCATCATTGGAAACCTTGGATAATCTGCTATCTCTGGTATAAGCGGTAAGTGATAATATGCCAATATTAGCAGATGAAGATAAAGTAAACTCATGATCTAAAAAGCGGCATGCAACCCCCTCTTTTCCTGACACTATCAATCGCTCACAGTCAGTGGAGGTAGGTAGAATAAAAAAGTCACCATCACTGGCAATCATTATATCCACAGAGGTTAGGCTATTATATGTACGAAGATGCCCATCTTTGATAAAGGTTAAAGGCCTTTTCTCCCAGCGATTCCTATCCGCAGCTATCGAACTATTAGTGACGCAGTCAGCATCACTTGCAAAGCTCATTGACCAACAATAGTTTACTGTGGTGTCGAATTTGCTTCCAACCGGCTGCGCACTAAGAAAACTCATATAAGCAGGACTTATTCTAGGATTAATAAGTCGTGAGTCTCTATCTGTGGTATGCAGTGTGAAGCCTTGGTTATTTATTCTGGTATAAATTCTTTCAAAAACAGATGTGTCGCAGCCAACTTGATACTTCCAGCAATGTATCCCCAAATAGGGCTTTGACACTGGTGGATTATCTTCCCATATTGCTATGTTGTATCTGAACCCCCAAGATAGGCTAGGGATTGTTCTGTCTTGCCCATCTGAAAGATAAGAAAGGCCACCATGATCTGGATGTGATGTGAATTTATTGGAACCAGTGATTCTCGCTTGGGTTGAAAGTGCCCCAACATAAATGTTGTCTCTGTCTTCTATCGTCATGTATCTCCCTGTTGCCCAAGGTAAGTTGCTGACAGACACGGCATGTACGGATAACGAGCTAAATAACACTAGAGATAATAGCGACAACTTTATATTTGATAACATCATGTAGTACCTGGTTAATTACTTCATTGCGTAACTTTCAAGCCCTTTGCACAAAATATCACCTAACCAGGCTGCTCCTGTGTGGTTTGAAAGATCCATATCTGCTTCGCAAAATTTATCGCCATGTTTAAATGTTAATGTGGGATGATTTTTATCCACATCCAAAGAAAATTCACCGGCGGCATTTGTCATGGCTGTGCCGATATGGTTGTCGATGCGGGCATTGGCCAGCGGGCTGCCATCCTCGGCTCGTATCACACCAAAGACGGTGACCATCTCTTTGATTGAGCTGCTTGCATCCAGGGTGGCCACGTTGCCGGGAAACAGGGTGTAGCGCTGTCTGCCAGTACTGATGTCGTAGCTGTCTCTGCCCGTTTTGCTGTTGAGGAGCTCGATTTCATACTCCTGGTAGGGTTGCAGGGCCAGGAAGGTTTGCTCCCCTTGCAAGGGATAGTCCTGACCGTTGACCTTGGCCAGCATCTGTCCGTCTTGGCCGATCCCGGTTTGCACGACGATGCCTGCACCTGCGTTGCTTTGATAAGAGGCGAGCAGCGAGCCATCTGCCGTGATCAGTGCGCCACGGGCGATGAGGTTACCGCTGACATCGCCGCTCTCACCCCGTCCCAGGGTCATGGTGCCGCCTATCACTCTGTGTTCGAAACCCAATGTGCCGGCAAGCGCCATATTGTCCGTGTCACTGCCATGCAGCATGCGCGAGGCGTTGAACGAAGCCAGATTGATGATGCCATCCATCCGTTTCTGATAGTTGAGGTTGGCCGTGGTCTGACCCTGCTCGTTGCTGCTCATGCCCAGGCTGAACAGGTTGTCGAACGGGATTGAGTAATCCAGCGTGATGCTCTTGTTCTTGACGTTGTTGAAGGCACTGTCGTCACTTTGCAGACTGGCTCGCATCGACAGGTTGCCGTATCGGCCGGCATAAAGGTGCTGGTAATAATCCACGTAACTGCGATCACTGCCAATCTGACGGTCATGGGTGGTATTGAATGTCAGCTGGCCAAGACCGCTGATCCAGCCACCCAGGTTGAGGGTGACGCCTGCAGAGTAGAGCTCGGTTTCGCCGACGCTCAAAGCACTGCCTGTTGTCAGTTTCTCCTGGCTGAGCCAGAGCGAGGCGTTGTCATGGGCCTGCAGGGCGAGGCTGGATGCCGCCCGCCAGGAACGGTCGGTAGCCAGCATGGTTTGTAGCTGTGCGGTGAGCCGCTCGGTTGCCTGCCAGCTTGTATTGGATTCTGCGACGACTGCATCATTGAAACCATAGGCAGTGCCGGCCAGTTCAAGCGACTCCAGAGTTCGGGCGAGCGAGATGCCCAGCAGAGGGGAATCGCCGCCGTCATGGGAGTCTTCCATCACGCCCCCCCACCATTGCCATCCCCACTCCCGTGTGAAACCCGTTCTGCCACCCAGTTTGGTGACGCGCTGGGTACTGGTGTCGGTGAGGCGCCCATCTACATAGACCTCAACGGTGACGTTATAGACGCCACTCGGGAAGGATGAGGTATCCAGATTCTGGTTGCCGATATTGAGGTTTTGCAGTCCAATCAGGCGGCCATCACGATAGACGCGCGCTTCACCGTTGGCGGGCATAAAGACTTGCACCGGGGTCGTGGATTGACTCGCATTCTGTTTGCGAGACTGGGCCTGGTTGCCATAAGAGGCGCCATAAATACGGGCACTGCTCAGGCCGGTTACCATGCCCAGCGTTTGCAAATCCCAGGTCGATACCATACCGGCGGCGATGCGGCGATCATCGAAATCCCGCTCATACATGGCGCGGTAGATCTCTCCGCTTTGGGCTGGTTGGCCAAGGTTGTAAAGCGAGGCATTCAGGGCCATGTGGTGCGCACTGGCACCGACCACGCTGTCCAGTTGCAGAAAGTTGGAATCGCTGTGACCGCTGTTGCGGTTATGGGCGAAGGAGTAACCCAGGTTGTAGCGATGCACCCCGGTCAGAGTATCGACGGTCGGCGTCAAGGCAACGCTGTCATCTTGCGGTTGCGCCTGGCCGAATGCTTCACGGGATACGCGAATGGTCAGCAACATGGCGACTAGATCAAGCTGCATGCTGGCGTTGTCATCGATCTGCAGTGCACCCTCTTCAGAAAATGTACGCATCTGTTCACTGGCGAGCATGGCGGTCAGCTTGTCGTTCAACAAGGCTTGCTGTTGGCCGGCACTGAAGTCAATGTTCAGCAGATGTAGCTTGCCATCCTGCAGCAGCAAGGTGGCATTGCCGATGGCCTCATCGGTCAGCGTATCAATCTGATGTCCGGTATCCGTGTATTGAAGGCGAACGGGCACCGCAAGCCCGTCCTGCAGCGCTTGGGCAAAGCTGGCAGGAATGAGCACATTGGCAATGCGCAGTGGTGTTGTCGTGTCTGCATACGCAGATGCCGTGAGCGTGAATGACACTGCCAGCAGTACGGCGTGGGTGAGCAGGGTAGACATCTGGGCTCCAGAATTCTGAGCAATGAGAGTCAGCGTTACTTGACGACCACGAATTCCGGCCCGAGCCAGAGGCCTATGTGACTCTTGTCATGATGGATGTTGACGCGCTTGAAGGTTCGGTGTTTGCCCGGCAGGTCGTAATAGGTCTCCTTGCACTGCTCATCGGGTTTGTCACGGCACACGCCATAGGCCACAACCCGGTACGAGGCATTGCCCCGATTGATCAGCTGATCCTTTTCCAACGCATAATCAAAGCGGCTGCGACGTGGGGTAACGACCAGAATGGTGCCAATCATGGCTGATGTAGTGGCGACAGCCTGACGCCGTTCGTTGCGCTGTTCATCCATGGACAAGGCCGTATCTCGCCATGTGATGCGGTAGTAGCGCTCCTGATCATCAGCGGGACCCTTATAGAAAAAGCGCACGTTGTTTTTGGCCTTGGCGGGCAGCATCAGGCGCGCCGGAGAGAGCAGCAGTTCGCCGTCCGTCATCGGCAGCTCTACACCGCTCTCTTCTGGCGAGGAGATGCGGGAAACTGAAACAGTAACCAGGCGGGCCTGATCGCTGTTGTTTTCAACCTCTTTGGCGACGTCCTGTACACCGACATCAATAAAAGTGGTGATACTCCCCACATTGATTGCGTGGCTTGCAAGCGGATAGATAAAAAGTGGCAGCAGTAGCATTCTGGTAAGCATGTGCATCATTCCGGATAGAAAAGGGGCCTGAAGGCCCCTTTTGTGCAGCAATGTCGTATCAGGACCAGTTGGCGATGAACTCGACGTTCACTTCACCGCTCCATTGACCGTCTGGCAGGGTCTCAAAAGCCGCAGTGGAACCGTTCACAGTGGCGCTCTCGATATTGAAGCTGAAAGCGCCCTGTGCGGTGGTACGCTGGGTGTCATCCTTGAAACCGGCTGCCAGCGGGGCGAGGTTGCCACCTGTGATACCGGCTGCAGTGTCGATCAAGGTGGTGTAAGCACTGGTGCTGACAGGCGTACCCTGCCACATCACGCCAACATCGACAGTCGAGCCACCACTCAGATGGTTAAGGGTGCCGCTCAGCTTTTTGGCTTTCAGGGTAAAGTCGGTGGCACTGGCATCACCCTTGATGGTGACGTCAAACAGACCATCAACGGTATTAAAGCCTTTAGTGCCTTCGGCATACTGGAATGCCAGGCTGTTGAGCGGCGTGACCACGAGAGCAGATGTGGAATCTTTTTTTGCCGTGGCTTTCCAGGTCGCAGTGGCAGGACCTGCTACGGTTGCTGCGTGCGCAAAAGAGATCCCCACACCGGCGAGCATCACTGCAATAAGTGCTTTTTTCATTTTTATACCCGAATCTATTACATATACCGAATGTAGTAGGGATATAAGGTCATCCATTACCTGCGATGACATGCTATCCCATCCCATACCCTCTTAATTTGCATGGATTAACTGCCATTGAGGACGTTCAACAGTTAACGGTGTCTAGCATAAAGTTTGAACACCAAGATGACCATAAGAGTCTCTGTAGGAAAATTCTTAAGTTGAATATTGAGAAAGTTAATGTTCAGATTTGAGGGGAGATTTTTGTATTATGTGTGCACATTAATCTGTGATGATTTTGTTTGTTGGATGGCACCATTTGGTGCTTATTTTCTGTGATGTTCTGGCTATCTTATATCTTGGTTAGAGCGTTGCTTACGTTTGTTGTTACCGATAGAGATATGTCAACTCTCGGATTGGCTCTCTAGATGTGCAGAGAATGGTCGTCAATGGTGGTGTTGATCGTACTTAATTATGTAGGCAGCTTGGTTAAGCTATATTGATTATGATGTGTATTTATAAAGTAAGAGATAATAAATTATTGTTCAGGTGTATTATATGAAAACAGTGCTAATCGTTGATGACCACCCAGCTATAAGAATGGCTGTAAAAATATTGCTGCAGGCAGAGGGTTTTCATATATGTGGCGAAGTTGATAATGGCATTGATGCACTTCAGGTCGTGAGGTCATCTTTGCCAGACATTGTTATTCTTGACATTGGTATTCCCAAGCTTGATGGCATCGATGTTATTAACAGAATCAAGAAAAGTAACAACCACTCTCTTATTATTGTTTTATCTGCGCAAGATGGCGCTCATATTATGTCTCGCTGTTTTCAGGCTGGTGCAGATGGATTTGTGTCAAAAATGGAAAACTTAACTCTATTAAATTCAGCGATCAAGCAGTGTTTAGATGGGCAACGGTATTTCCCTGATGGAATTATTCTTGAGGGTAAAAAAATGGTTGATATTAATAATGATGATGCACTGTCATGTTTATCTGACAGGGAAATGAGTGTGTTTTTATGTTTGTGTAAAGGTCAAAGCAATAAAGAAATTGCAAATAATATGCTGCTAAGTGAAAAAACAATCAGCACTTATAAAATCAGAATCATGCAGAAACTAAAGGTAAGTAACATGGTTGAGCTTATTGAGCTGGCTAAACGATACATGGTAATTTAAGGAGGGTGGCAATGGCATGTAGAGAATGGCTGTTACACATTTGCTATTTTTTTATTTTTTTGTTTTCCCATTCTATTTACGCTGAGGATACTATGTCTGTATTCTCAAGAGAGTCATTGCCAGATTATCATAAGTTAAATGTTTCTCTAACCGAAGGGGAGTTTAAGTGGCTCACGAAAAAAGGTAAGCTAATATTGGCTGTGCCAATTCCAGATAATCCCCCTATGGATATTACTCAGCGAGCACAAGTATATGAAGGCGTCACTGCTGACATTATTGGAATATTGTCTGGTGTATTGAAAGTAGATATAGTTGCAAAGCTATATCCATCACGGGATATGGCAATAGAGGCTGTCAGAATCGGTGAGGCCGATTTTATTGGCTCATCAAATAGCTATGAAGCCGGTGAGAGGTTGGATTTAACCAAGCCTTATATCATTGATGAACCAGCTATATACAAGAGGTTTGGTATTGGAGATGATGAGATAAGAAGGGTTGCTGTTTCTGAATCATACTTACCTTTTTCTGAGTTATTGAGATATCTGCCAGGTCTCAAGGTTGATTTATATTCTTCCAGATATGCAGCAGTCGCGTCAGTTGCATATGGGAAAGCCGATGCAGTCCTGATTGATATGATATCTGGAAATTTTATTGTAAATAAATTTCATCAAGATAGTATACAACTTGTCAGACCAATATATGCAGATACATCAGGTTTTTCTTTTGGAATAAAACAAGGTAATGAAATTTTAAAAAGAATATTGAATACCTCATTATTATCAATTTCTGAAATGCATATAAGCTCTATCCTAAAACGCTGGAGTGGCGGTGGTTTGTCTATTCACGCCGATACAATACCATTGACCAAAAAGCAATGGCAGATGATAAATAAGAGAGGTGAAATTAGTATTACGGTAAACACTCATACACCACCACTAAGCTTTGTTGATGAAAAAGGTAACTTACATGGTGTAGTTGCTGACATATCTCAGGTGGTACGAGCAAAGCTTGGTATCCCGGTAAATATACTACCGGTAGCAACAACTCAGGAACAGATTGCTATGGTTGAGTCTGGTCGTGCTGATTTGATGATTATGACTCCCAACATGGAGCGTCGAGAAAAATATATTTTTACTAGAGCCTTTGCCTTGGATCCCTTGGTTTATGTCACTCACGACGAAAATCAAGGTGTTGATCCTGAGGCATTGCTGAGATTGTCCAGAGTCGCCTGGGTTAATGGATTTATTGCCTCGATAGAGGCAAGGAGAAAGTTCAAGGCGAGAGATGATGTTTTTTTTGACAGAATTGATGATGCCTTGACGTGTGTTTCAAGAAAGAGATGTGATGTTACTATATTGCCACTTCGTGGTGCAAAATTTTTCATTAACTCTCAGTTTTCGGACTCTTTGCATATTGCCGGTGAATTATTCGACTCGAAACCGATCGGGGCGCATTTTGCTGCACTGCCATCCCAATCTGAACTAGTATCAGTTTTAGATAAAGTGCTTGCTCATATCCCACCCGATGAGTTGGAGGGATTGGCTACTATGTGGCGAGTTAATGCAAAAAATGAGACCATAACGTGGCAGGGGGTGCTGCGTGAATATGGTGTGATAATCTCAGTCGTGATGATTATTTGCTTGGGTGGTTTTTTTTGGGGGTTGTTGCTGCGACGCGAGATAAAGCAGCGTCAGTCAGCAGAGATTGCCTTAGGAACACAGCTAAAATTTGTTGAAGAGCTGGTTGAAAGTACTCCTCATCCCATCTATGCCAGAGGACGGGATGGAAAAATAATTCTATGCAATGATAGTTATGCTAGATTTCTAAATATTAATAAAGACGGGCTAATGGGCTCAACTTTATCAGAAATTGAAAGTATTTGCCCGGCAATAAATCTACTCAGCGATATTTTCTTAAAAACACTTGATGATGGACAGCCGCGAGATGGTGACTATCGTTTAACATTGCCCCATGGCGAAGTCGACATCTACCATTGGTTGCAGGTATATCGTGATTTATCAGGGGAAATACAGGGTGCTGTCGGTGGATGGATAGACATCAGTGAACGAGTGTCACTTCTTCAAGAGCTGGCGGACGCTAGTCGCGCTAAGTCGACATTCTTGGCTACGATGAGCCATGAGATTAGAACTCCCATGAATGCTATTATTGGCTTGCTTGAGTTGACTCTGCGTAAAGGTGGATTAAATGAGGAAGATCGAGGTGCTATCCAAGTCGCCTATCAGTCATCAAATGACTTATTAGGACTGATTGGGGACATCCTTGATCTCTCAAAAATTGAGTCTGGTAAGCTAGAGTTGTCACCAGCGCCTCATCGAATCAGTGAGCTGAGTCGAGCAGTTATTAATGTATTTTCTACGGTTGCTCGCCAGAAAGGTTTGAACTTGACTCTAACTTGTCAGGGGGATGTAACTGTACAAATCGATCCTATCCGTTATAAGCAAGTTCTCTCCAATTTAGTTAGCAATGCAATTAAATTTACTCGTAAAGGAGGCGTTGACCTTGCAGTAGAATGTCAAGTGGCAGGCTCATGGTGCGATGTTAAGGTAAAAGTAACAGATAGTGGCATCGGAATTAGCAAGCATGATTTACAACTTCTCTTCCAGCCATTTACCCAAGCTAGTCAACCTACGGATATACAGAGATCTGGAACTGGTCTTGGGTTGATGATTAGCCGAAAAATTTGCCAGATGATGGGAGGAGAGTTGTACATTGACAGTGAAATTGGACAAGGGACTACGGTATCTGTGCATCTTAAATTACCATTTGTAAATGTTCTTCCCATGCCTGACAACGAGAGTAATCATGTGAGTGAAGATAAACCTGAAAGTCAGAGATGTCAGGTTTTAATTGTCGATGACCATCCCACTAATCGACTCTTGGTTACGCAGCAACTGACTTTTCTTGGGCATGAGGTACAGGCAGTTAATTCCGGTAGCGCAGCTTTAGAATATTTAAAGGCTCAAGGCACAGATATCATAATTACTGACTTCAACATGCCCGAGATTGACGGGCTGGAGTTCACGACCCGATATCGCCAACAGGAGCGCGATGAAAGCCGTGAGCGTGCGATTATCATCGGTTTGACGGCTGATGCTCGCCAAGAGCAAATTCAGAGAGCCGTGGAGGCAGGGATGGACGATTGCTTGTTCAAGCCGGTGAGCCTGGATGAGTTGAGACAATGCATCTCGATTCATACAACAGGCTATGTTGATTCACAGCCTTCTGAAATCGCTAACAGTATCAATCAGAGACTGGGTCCATTGACGGCTGGCAAACCTGAACTTGCAGGACCTTTGCTAGGGGAGTTTCTACGTGCCGCCGACGATGATTTGGCAGCACTCACGGTGGCTAGCCAATCAGGGGACAATCAGGCCTTTCTGTCCAATCTGCATCGTCTCAAGGGAGGGGCTCGCATCATAGGTGCCGATGGATTGGTCGCATGCTGTATTGCTTGGGAGCAATCTTCACGATTGCCGCTGTGTATGCCGAGTGCCCTTCGACAGGTGCGGCATATCTATCGACAACTTAAGGAAGGAATTCGTTATTGGGAGGAAATGTCGTGAAGGGGGGATTGGCTCCCCCTCTCTTGTCTATTTATGATCGCCAGTAGGCAATGAGTTCGTATCCACTTTCGATGAGGCTCCTCACTTGTTGAGGATGTTGTTGATAACCAAGGTAATAGTTCTCAGTGATTGGTAGCATCTGATAGGTAGTGGTTAGGGTCTTGCCGTTGAGGATGACATCAGGGGTTCCAATTGTCACATTAAGCGCTCTGGCTTTCAGTATGAGGCCTGTATCCGACATGGTTAGTTTGGCGGCTAATACCTGCTCTGCTTGATTGATGGTGGAAATGACTTGTTGTCCCGGATGCAATAAGTTGACGGATGATTGGCTGTATTTGCTGGCGCTTGCCTGCCAAGTCATCGTCTGGCCCAGTGTCTGGGCATGGGGGGTGACAGGTATGAGCAGTGCAGAAAGCACAAGCAGAAAAATGTGTGTTTTCATGGTTTCTCCTCTCTTTATTGGGCCCCGAATGGGGTCAGTTTCTCTATCGGCGAGCATTAGAAAAAGCTTAGACCGCCCTGGAGTGGCACAATGCACAGCCTTGGTTTTTTACATGCGTGAGAGGTGCGGGTGTTGCTCGAAAATCAGATGATGTTGTTGGCGGTGTTCGAACGGGCGGCGCTGATGTTGATGACCCTGTTCTTCCTGACCCGTACCCGGCCGTTCCAGCGGCTGTTCCAGAAGCGGGACCACACCCCGGCCGAACTGGTGCTGGTGGCGGCCATCTTCTGCCTGTTTGCGGTGTTCAGCACCTATACCGGCATTCCGGTGGAAGGGGCCCTCATCAACGTGCGGATCATCGCCATCATCTCCGGCGGCATCCTGTTCGGCCCTTGGGTCGGCATTCCGGCCGGGGTCATCTCCGGTCTGCACCGCTATCTCATCGACATGGATGGCCACACCTCGATCCCGTGCCTCATCGCCAGCATCATCGCTGGCCTGCTCGCCACCTGGCTGCACCTGCGCTGTCGAAAGTCGCGGCTCTGGTTGTACGGCATACTGGCGGGGATGTTGTGTGAAGGGCTCACCATGCTGCTCATCTGGCTGTTGACCGAGCCCCATGCGATAGGCGTCGAGATCGTCAGCCACATTGCCTACCCGATGATCGCCGGGGCGCTCTGCATCGGCCTCATCATCAAGCTGGTGCAGGATCTGGATGACGAGAAGGAGCTGATTGCCGCCAAGCAGGCCAAGCTGGCGCTGGATATCGCCAACAAGACGCTGCCCTTCTTCCAGAACATCGATCGCCACTCTCTGAGCCAGGTGTGCGCCATCATTCGCAGCGAGATCAGCGCCGATGCGGTGGCCATCACCGATACCCGCGACGTGCTCGCCTATGTGGGGGTGGGCAAGGATTACTACGAGCTGGACGAGCACCACGCCATCAGCGACATGACCCAGCGGGCGGTGCTGCTGGATCAGATCATCATCAACAACGATCTGCGCCAGTATCATCTGGCCGACTTCCACTCGGTCATCATTATTCCGCTGCGGGAGAACGGCGCCGTCAGCGGTACCCTCAAGATCTACTACCGCCGCACCCACAGTATCACCAGCTCCCTCAAGGAGATGGCGGTGGGCCTCTCCCAGCTCATCTCCACCCAGATGGAGGTATCGCGCATCGAGCAGTTGAAAGAGATGACCCGCAAGGCGGAGTTCACCGCGCTGCAGAGCAAGATCAACCCGCACTTCCTGTTCAACGCCCTCAATGCCATCTCGTCGCTGATCCGCATTCGCCCCCAGCAGGCGCGCCAGCTGATCGCCAATCTGGCGGACTACCTGCGCTACAACCTCAACAAGGGGGACACCCTCATCGACATCCAGGAGGAACTGCAGCAGGTGCGCGACTACGTGGCTATCGAGCAGGCCCGTTTCGGTGACAAGCTGGAGGTGGTGTTCGAGGTGGACGATGTACACATCCAGGTGCCGAGCCTGCTGTTGCAGCCGCTGGTGGAAAACGCCATCCTGCACGGCATCCAGCCCCGCAGCGCGCCGGGTCGGGTCACCATCGAGGTGAAGCAGCTGGCGGGCGGTATCCGGGTCGCGGTGCGTGACACCGGCTATGGCATCAGCCAGGAGGTGATCGATGGTGTCGCCGCCGGTCGTGTGGAAAGCCGCAGCATCGGCCTGATGAACGTACATCAGCGGGTCAAGCTGCTCTATGGCGACGGCCTGCACCTCAAACGGCTGGAGCCGGGTACCGAAGTGAGTTTCTATCTGCCGGATCAGGAGTCGATGCCATGCTGAAGGCCATCATGATTGAGGATAAGTGTGTGATTCGCGAGGCGTTGTCATGCTGACAGCCATCATAGTGGAAGACGAATATCTGGCTCGCGAGGAGCTGGCCTACCTGGTGGGGCAGCACAGCAGCATCGAGATAGTGGCGAGCTTCGAGGATGGGCTGGAAGCGTTCAAATACCTGCAGGATCACGAGGTGGACGTGGTCTTTCTCGACATCCAGATCCCCTCCATCGATGGCCTGCTGCTGGCCAAGAACTTGCACAAGTCGAGCCATCCGCCTCACATCGTGTTCGTTACCGCCTACAAGGAGTTTGCGGTGGAGGCGTTTGAGCTGGAGGCGTTCGACTACATCCTCAAACCCTACAACGAACCGCGCCTCATCAGTCTGCTGCAAAAGCTCGAGCTGGCGGGCAAGTCGCAGACGGGGCAGGGGAGCGAGCCGGGCACGCCGCACAATCGCACCGTCAATCTGGTGAAGGGGGAGCGCATCATCGTCACCCCCTGCGAGCAGATCTATTACGCGGAAGCCGACGAGAAGCTCACCTATGTCTACACCCGCGATGACCGCTACGTGATGACCATGACCCTCAGCGAGTTCGTCAGCCGGCTGCCCGCCGAGGGGTTCTTCCGCTGTCACCGCTCCTACTGCGTCAACATCAACAAGATCCGCGAGATAGTGCCCTGGTTCAACAGTACCTATCTCATCCGGCTCCATGACCTGCCGTTCGAGGTGCCGGTCAGCCGCAGCAACATCAAGGCGTTCCGTCAGCTGATGCGGCTCTGATTGTCATTCATTCCCGCCGATCTGCATTTCATGCCTTAATCGGTCGGCGGGAGTGGCGTCTTGCCTATAGTGGCCCCAGTTTCCTTAAGGCCATTGACTGAGACGCATCATGACCATCGATCTGAATCGCACCCGCTACCTCACCCTGTTGGGGACCATCATCACCCAGTTCGCGCTGGGATCCGTTTACACCTGGAGCCTGTTCAACGCCCAGCTCTCCGACAAGCTGGATGAGCCGGTCAGCCAGGTCGCCTTCGCCTTCGGCCTGCTCAGCCTCTCGTTGGCGGTGGCTTCCTCCCTGGCGGGCAAGCTGCAGGAGCGGTTCGGAGTGCGCAACGTCACCCTGGGTGCCGGCGTGCTGCTCGGCATCGGTTTCTTCCTCACCGCTCACGCCAGCAACCTGGCGATGCTCTACCTCTGCGCCGGCATCCTAGTCGGTTTTGCCGACGGTACCGGCTACCTGATGACCCTCTCCAACTGCGTGAAGTGGTTCCCGGAGCGCAAGGGGCTGATCTCCGCCTGTTCCATCGGTGCTTATGGCCTCGGCAGCCTGGGCTTCAAGTACATCAACCTGCTGCTGCTCTCCAGCAACGGGCTGGAGACCACCTTCCAGCTGTGGGGGCTGATCGCCATGTCCATGGTGCTGGTGGGTGGCATGCTGATGAAGGATGCGCCCAAGCAGGCGGCCGCCGTGCAGCAGAGCGAGAGCCGCGACTTCACCCTGGCCGAGGCGATGCGCAAGCCCCAATACTGGATGCTGGCGCTGATGTTCCTCACCGCCTGCATGAGCGGTCTCTACGTCATCGGCGTGGCCAAGGACATCGGCGAGAACATGGTGGGCCTGCCGGCCGTGGTCGCCGCCAACGCCGTCGCCATCATCGCCATGGCCAACCTGGGCGGCCGGCTGGTGCTGGGCATCCTCTCCGACAAGATGTCCCGCATCCGGGTCATCACCATCGCTCAGCTGATTACCCTGGCCGGGATGGCGCTGCTGCTGTTCGTGCCGCTCAACGCCAACCTGTTCTTCGTGGCGGTGGCCTGCGTGGCGTTCAGCTTCGGCGGTACCATCACCGTCTACCCCTCGCTGGTGAGCGACTTCTTCGGTCTCAACAACCTGACCAAGAACTACGGCGTCATCTATCTGGGCTTTGGTCTGGGCAGCATCATCGGCTCCATCGTGGCCTCCCTGTTCGGCGGCTTCATGGCGACTTTCAACCTGATCCTGGTGTTGCTGGTGGTGGCGCTGGTGCTCTCCCTCACCATCCGCCTGCCAGCGCCGGTATCGGTGGAGCGGGCCTGATCACCCGCCTGTCGCAGCAAGCAATGAAAAGACCAGGGCCTGGCCCGGGTCTTTTTTTGTGCGCGGCTCAGGGGTCAGCGCGGTGGCAGCCCCAGCAGCTGGCGAGCCTGACAGCAGGTCTCCTCCACCGTCGGCCAGTCTTCGGCGGTGATGGTGACATGGCCCATCTTGCGGCCAGGGCGGGGTTCCCCCTTGCCGTACAGGTGCAGATGCACGCCGGGCAGTGCCAGCAAGGCAGCCCAGTCTGGCGTGCCGCCCTGCCAGAGATCCCCCAGCAGGTTGAGCAGCATGGCGGGGCGCACGGCGATCCGGGCGGGCAGCGGCAGATCGCACAGGGCGCGCACCTGCAGCTCGAACTGGCTGTACTCGGCGTTGTCGAGGCTGGGGTGGCCCGAGTTGTGGGGGCGTGGCGCCAGCTCGTTGACCAGCAGCTTCCCTGCCACCAGGAAGAACTCCACCGTCAGCACGCCGACGTAGTCGAGGGCGGCGATCAGCTGCTCGGCGATGTGTCTGGCGTCGGCCTCCAGCGCTGGCACCTTGGCCGGGGAGCGGGTCTGGTCCAGAATGCCGCCGCTGTGCCAGTTCTGCACCAGCGGCAGGGCACCGATGGCACCGCTCGGACTGCGGGCCAGGGTCAGGGAAAACTCACCCTCCAGCGCCAGCCGTTGTTCCAGCACGCAAGGTACGCCGCTGGCGGCCAGCGCTGCCGGCAGCTGGTCGGCGGCCTGAATGGTCCACTGGCCTTTGCCGTCGTACCCCTCGCGGGCGGTCTTGAGGATGGCGGGGAAGAGGTCGCTGGGCAGCGCCGGCAGCGGCTCGCCCGGCTGCAGGGTCTGGTTGGGGGCGACCGGGATGCCGGTTCTGCTCAAGAAGGCCTTCTCTTCGCGGCGATCCTGACAGATGCGCACGGCACCGGCGGCCGGGCGTACCGGCTTGTACTGCTCCAGCAGGGCCAGGGCGGTGGCCGGCACGTTCTCGAACTCGCAGGTGACGGCGGCGCAGCGGCTGGCCAGATCGTGCAGGGCGGTCGGGTCGTCATAGGCGGCAACAATATGGTGATCGGCAGCGGCGCCGGCGATGCTGGCGGGGTCGGGGTCCAGCACCACCACCTTGTAGCCGAGGCGGTGGGCGGCCATCACGAAATAGCGGCCGAGCTGGCCGCCCCCCAGCATGCCGAGGGTGGCGGGTGGCAGTATCATGCCGGGTCCTCCAGCGTGAGGGCCAGCACCCGGTCGCGCTCGTTAGCGCGAAAGCCGTCGAGCTGCTGCTGGTAGCGGGGGGCATCGCCGTCTTGCGCAACGGAGAGCAGGGAGACCGCGAACAGGCCGGCGTTGGCGGCGCCCGCCTCGCCGATGGCGAAGGTGGCGACCGGCACCCCCTTGGGCATCTGCACGATGGAGAGCAGGGAGTCCATCCCTTTGAGCTGGCGGGTCGGGATGGGCACGCCCAGCACCGGAAGGGTGGTCTTGGCGGCCACCATGCCAGGCAGATGGGCGGCGCCGCCAGCCCCGGCGATGATGGCGCGCAGGCCACGCTCACGGGCGCTGGCGGCATATTCGAACAGCAGATCCGGGGTGCGGTGGGCCGAGACCACGCGCGCCTCATAGGGGACGCCATGCTCCTTGAGGATGCGGGCGGCGGCCTGCATCACGGGCCAGTCGGAGTCGGATCCCATTACCAGGCCGATCAGGGGAGGGGTGTTCATGGTTGTGACTCCTTGCAGTAAAACGTTTGTCTCTGGTTGGCAAAAAAAGCCGGCAAGCCGGCTCAGAATTTTTCGGGTCGCACGATTTCGACCGGTTGCAAAAAGGCGACCATGGCATAGTCGGGGTAGTAGCGACTCTGCAGGTGGGCGAGCAGGCGCTCCGCCTGTTCGCGGCTGCAGATCGCCTCCAGCCGGATGTTGCCGCTCTCGCTCCAGCTGGCGTTGCGCTCACCGTGGTCGCCGCGGCCCCTGGCATCGGTGATGGTGTAGCCGCGCAGCCCCTCGCGGGTGAGGGTGCGCAGCAGGGTGGGCTCCAGGTTCGCTTCCGTGATGACGGTGAGCAGGGTGCGGATCTCGGTCTGCATGTGGCTACTCCGTGAAGTGACGGGCCCAGCTGTGGTAGAGCGGGATCCCCAGCATGATGTTGAACGGGAAGGTGACCCCCAGTACGGCGCTGAGCGACAGGCCCGGATTGGCCTGAGGCACGGCGATGCGCATGGTGGCCGGCACGGCGATATAGGAGGCGCTGGCTGCCAGGGTGGCCAGCAGGGTCAGGCCACCGAGGGAGAGCCCCATCAGCTGGCCGATCATCAGGCCCAGGCCGGCCGAGGCGAGCGGCATCAGCAGGGCGAAGCCGAGGAGGAACAGGCCGTGGCGGCGCAGGTCCTGGCACTGGCGGGCGACGATGAGGCCCATCTCCAGCAGGAACAGCGCCAGTGCCCCCTTGAACAGGTCGACAAACAGGGGTTTGAGCGGAGCGATCCCATCGGGACCGGCCAGATAGCCGATGGCCATGCCGCCCAGCAGCAGGGTGACTCCCTTGCCGAGGAAGGTTTCATGGGCCAGCCGGCGCCAGCGGGTTTGCCGGCTTATCCCCTGGGCCAGCACGATGCCGACCAGGATGGCGGGGATCTCCATCACCGCCAAGAAGATGGAGAGCTGGGATTCGAAGCTGATGCCGCGCTCGGTGAGCCAGTTCACGCCGACCGCAAAGGTCGCCACGCTGACCGAGCCGTAGTGGGCGGCGGTGGCGGCGGCATCGACCCGATTCATCTTGAGGCGCAGCACGGCAAACCCGGCCAGGGTCTGCAGCATGCCGAGCAGGATCACCAGTGCCAGTTGCGGTAATAACGGTTGCAGGGATTGCTGCACCAGGCCGACGCCACCCTTGAGACCGATGGCCAGCAACAGAAAGAGGGAGAGAGTATCGTAGAGCGCGGGCGGCAGCTTGAGCTCGGAGCGCACCAGACCGGCCAGCAGGCCAAACAGGAAAAAGAGTACAACAACATCCAGCATGGGAGTTCGCAGGAGGCAATTCACAGGGTGGTTGCATGCTAGAGTGCAAGATGTTTCGATAAAATCAGATTTTGATTGATGATTGTTCGGTAGAAACTGATAAGGGGCCCGATGCTCAACTACAAACAGCTCTATTACTTCTGGCACGTGGCGCGCAGCGGGAGTGTGACGCGGGCCGCCGAGCAGTTGCACCTCACGCCGCAGACCGTCAGCGGTCAGGTGGCCGAGCTGGAGCTCTCGCTCGGGGTGGCATTGTTCAACCGGGTGGGGCGGCGGCTTGCCCTGACCGCTGCCGGTCGCCAGGCGCTCGAACAGGCTGGCGCCATCTTCTCGCTCGGCGCCGATCTCGAACATACCCTGCGCCATGCCAGCCAGGAGCTGACCATGCAGGTGGGGATCGCCGACTCCGTCCCCCGCACTCTGGCGTTCGAGCTGCTGGCGCCCGCCATGGCGCTGGCCACCCCGCTGCGGTTGGTGTGCCATGAAGAGCGGGCGGAACAGCTGTTCAGCGAGCTGGCCAGCCACAAGCTGGACATGGTGCTGATCGATCGCCCGCTTCCCCCCGACAGCGGGGTGCGCGGCTACAACCACGAGCTGGGACGCAGCCCGCTTGCGCTGTTTGCCAGCTCCGAGCTGGCTGCCAGGGCGCGGCAGGGTTTTCCTGCTTCCCTCGAAGGGTTGCCGCTGCTGATCCCGGGGGAGAAGTCGGCGACCCATGACAGCCTGCTGGCCTGGTATCGGCAGCAGGGCATCCATCCCCATCTGGTCGGCCAGTTCGACGATTCGACCCTGATGAAGTCGTTCGGCAAGGCGGGGATGGGGATCTTTCCGGCGCCGCTGGCCATGGCCGACGAGATCGCGCGACTCTACGGTGTCGAACGGATTGCAACCCTGACCGAGGTGACGCTCTCCTACTATCTGGTGTCGGCCGGTCGTCACCTCTCCCATCCCGGCGTACAGGCGGTGATGGAGGGGGCGAAGCAGCGGCTGGCCGCACTGGGCGGCAAGAAATAGAAATCTGGATGGCTATACATCCACCTCTGCTCTGCCTATAATCCTCCCGCTTTGGCGCATCATGCTTAATAGGGAATCCGGTGAAAATCCGGAGCTGGCGCGCAGCGGTAAGGGGGAACGAAGCGACATCAGGGCACTGCCACAGGTGGGAAGCCGTCGCCGTAGGCCATCAGCCCCCCAGCCCGAAGACCTGCCAAAGTTCGTATTTCGGGCCGAGAGAAACCGGCCACGAAGTAGATGCTTACGCGAACTTAAGGATCTCTCATGTCCAAGAAATTATTGGCGGCTGCCCTGTTGCCAACGGCGGCTTTTGCCCAGACCACCATCCCCGTCAATCCTACCCTGGTCATCACCGCCAATCGGGTGGAGCAACCCATCAGCTCGGTACTGGCTCCCGTTGTGGTGATCGATCGCGCCGAGATCGAGTCCCGCCAGGTGCAGAGCCTGCCAGCGTTGCTGAAGACGCTGCCCGGTGTGCAGATCACCACTCTGGGTGGTCGAGGCCACATGAGCAGCCTGTTCATCCGTGGTACCAACTCCAACCATTCACTGGTGCTGATGAATGGGCGCCCCATCGCGGCCATGGTGGCCGGCACGCCGGATCTCAGCCAGATCCCGCTCGGCAATATCGAGCGCATCGAGTACATCCGTGGCCCGCGGGCGGCCGTGTATGGCTCAGACGCCATCGGCGGCGTCATCAACCTAATCACCAAGACATCCGCCAAGAATGGCAGCGAGACCCACCTGAAGGGCGGTGTGGGCAGCAATGGCTACGGCCAGGGCCAGCTGCGTACCTTGCAGGCTCTGGGCCAGCAGACCGACATGAATATGATGATCGGATACGAGCGCACCGATGGGTTCGACGTGGTAGCCAATGCCCAGCAGCCGGATCGGGATGGCTTTGACAGCCTGAACGGCCAGTTCGGGCTGAATCATGTTTTCAACGACGCATGGAGTGCCAATTTCAACGCCCAGGGCTATGACAACCAGACCGAAATGGATGATGCGTATCAGTCGGCGGATCAGAGCCGGGTGCAGGCGTTCCAGTACGATGGCGGCCTCAAGTATCAGAGCGGCGCGCTGAGCAGCCGGCTGGAGGCCAGCTATGGCGAGAACAAGCTGAAGAGCTGGCTGGAGAACAAAGGAGAGTCCAGTGCGGAGCCCATCCACACCGGGCTGACCCGCTTCTCCTGGATCAACAGCTGGAGTGGTGTCGAGGGGCTCAACCTGACCGGTGGTGCCGACTGGCAGCAGGAGCAGCTGAAATCCGATACACGCAGCTATGGTCAGGCATTCAATGCCCCGGATCGCGACAACACGGGTCTGTTCGTGGTGGGCAGCTACCGCTGGCAGGCCCTGCTGTGGGAGCTCTCTGGTCGTACCGATGACAACAAGCAATATGGCCGCCACAACACCTGGTCCGCTGCCAGTGGGCTGGATCTCGATGACAACCATAATGTGCGCCTGAGTTACGGCACTGCCTTCAAGGCTCCGACCTTCCTCGATCTCTACTATCCGGGTTATGAGAACCCCGCGCTGAAACCGGAAGAGAGCAAGAACCTGGAGCTGGGCTTCAGCGGTCGCTACACCGGTTGGGATTGGTCGTTGAACCTCTACCGCAACCAGATCCAGAATCTGATTGCCTGCCAAAGCGCGTCCTCAACCTGCCGACCGGACAACACCGACGCCGAGATCCGCGGTGTGGAAGTGGCGCTCGGTCTGGAAACCGGACCACTGCGGCACGACCTGAGCTTTGACTACACTCGGGCCGAAGACAAGAACGACGGAGATCAGCAACTGCTGCGTCGTGCCAAGCAGAAGGCCAGCTGGCTGACTCAGGTACAACTGGGCCCGGTCGATCTCTCCACCGAACTGCTCTATGTCGGCAAGCGGGATGACAAGAACTTTAGCAGCTTCCCGGCGGAGCGGGTTGAGCTGGGTTCCTACACCCTGATCAACCTGGGGGCGAGCTATGGGGTGACGCCTCAGTTCACGCTGGGTGGTCGCATCGACAACCTGTTTGATCGTGATTACGCCCCGGCCTATGGCTATGCGTCGGCAGGTACCGAGTTCAAGCTGACAGCGGACTACCGTCTCTGAGCGGCAGCGCTGCTTATATAGGAGAAGATAAAAAGCGAGGCCCCGCCATTGGTGGGGCCTTTTCTATTGGCGGTCGGCGGGAGTATGATCGCCGACCTGCAGCAAAGGGGAGCTCAAGTGGCCAATATTCTCGTGTTCGACTCCGGTATGGGTGGGTTGACCATCTACCGCGAGATCCGCCGCGCATTGCCGGCACACAACTATATCTATTGCTTCGACAACGCCAACTTCCCCTATGGTGAGCTGAGCGAGGCCGCCCTTACCGAAGCTTGCACCAGACTGGTCAGCCACATGGTGGTCGAGCATGCAATCGACCTGGTGGTTATTGCCTGCAACACGGCCAGCACCATCGCTCTGCCGTCCCTGCGCGCAGCCATGACAGTACCGGTCGTCGGCGTGGTACCCGCCATCAAGCCCGCGGCCGCACTTACCCGCAATGGTTGCATCGGCTTGCTGGCAACCCCGGGTACCGTCAGCCGTGAATATACCCACGAACTTATCGCCCAGTTTGCGCCGGGCAAGCGGGTGCTGCTCAAGGGGGCGACCGAGCTGGTTGTCGAGGCCGAGCACAAGCTGGCGGGTCTGCCGGTCAATATGGCGCTGTTGCGGGAAGTACTGGCGGATTGGCTGGAAGGGGAAGAGCATCCGGATACCCTGGTGCTGGGCTGTACCCATTTCCCCTTGCTGGATGAAGAAATACGGCAGTTGATGCCTGCGTGCCAGCTGGTGGATTCCGGCAGTGCGGTCGCCAAGCGGGTGGCTCACCTGCTGAACGGTTTGGTAACGACACCGACACGGCTGGAAGATGTCGGGGGTAAGGCCTATTGCACCCGGATGGATGCCCAGACCCAGAAACTGACAGCCCCCTTGCAAGCTTGGGGGCTGTCATCACTCGAAGAGGTCAGGTTCTAACGGATTGCCTGCCAGTGGTCAGGCATCCACTTCACTACCTTCTCGCTCATCTTTGTCCCGCTTGTCGTTGGCTTCACGTACTTTAAGGGTACGCTGTTGATACTCCTTGTCGTTGAGTGCGGCGATCGCCTTGGCGGCATCGGCAGCGGGCATCTCCACGAAACCGAATCCTCTGCGCTTGCCGGTGGCCTTGTCCTTCATCAGACGGACCGAGATCACTTGGCCCTGCTCGGCAAACAATTCGCGCACGGCTATCTCATTGGCACGGTATGGCAGATTGCCTACATATAAGGTGCAGGTCTCCTGACTGGAGGCCAGTTCAGCCACACCAGCCGGTGCACGATTCAGGAACAGCGGTACCACGAAACCGCCGATGGCCAAGCCCACAGCAAAAATCACTTCGGCTTTCAAAGAAAACTGCAGGGCCTGGGCAACCAGATAACCAACCAGCGCCAACACCAGAGCAAGGATGGCCGCCTGCACATAAACGGGAAACTTGGATAAATTCATCTTTAAAGACCTTTTGTAAATGAAAGCAAAAAAGGTGCAACACTCTATTCACCTCCATGGTAACCAGCTTTCCAGCCTGGCGCTACCATGGACCACTTGGGACATATTATCCGTTCCAGTATGGCATCCCTTGAGAGGGGAAGACCCACCTAAATGATGATAAAACCGGTCTGAAATCATCGGTTTGTGGATAACATTGTATATATACACTGAGTAAGCTGTTTCTAATTGGATAATTTGAAGTTTCCGTGACTTTCTTCAAAAAAAGCCTTGTCATCGCGACGCGGCTCCCTATAATGCGCCCCTACCAGCACGGCGGAACACGCCAACCTGATGAGCCAGCTTCCTTGCGAAGTGGGCGCCGAAAGAAAAGCGAAAACAAGCGCTTGACTTTCGAAGTGAGAGGCGTAATATGCGCCTCCTCAACGCGACAAGCGTGACGCTCTTTAACAATTTGAATCAAGCAATCTGTGTGGGCACTCACAGCATCGAGCATCAAAAACAAT
>NZ_CAWPKQ010000008.1:0-127449 GCF_963888745.1 Aeromonas sp. DNRA1
CGTGGAACCACCTGATCCCATGCCGAACTCAGAAGTGAAACGCGGTAGCGCCGATGGTAGTGTGGCATTCGCCATGCGAGAGTAGGACACTGCCAGGCATCAATTAAGCAATCACAGCGATGTGGTTGGTCGCGATACAACGTAAGGTTGTATAGGACAGAAGATTTAGATAGCGCACACAGTGCGGTCTTTACCGGTTAGTGTGCTGATATGGCTCAGTTGGTAGAGCGCATCCTTGGTAAGGATGAGGTCCCCAGTTCGACTCTGGGTATCAGCACCATTATTGAAGTAGTAAAGCTTTTGCCTGACGGCAATAGCGCCGTGGAACCACCTGATCCCATGCCGAACTCAGAAGTGAAACGCGGTAGCGCCGATGGTAGTGTGGCATTCGCCATGCGAGAGTAGGACACTGTCAGGCACCTATTTAGAAGAGGCCTCCCATTCGGGAGGCCTTTTTGCATTGGAATTTTGCCGTCCTGATGGGTTTCTTTTAGTAAAAATGCTGGGATGTCAGCACGTTGCCCGTTACTCTTGGTCTGGTATTGTCGGGAGTCATCGCCAGAGGAGTATGCATGGCCACGTTGAAGGAAATTGCACTGGAGGCGGGGGTTTCCCAGGCTACCGTGTCACGGGTGCTCAATGAAGATCCGACGCTGAGCGTCAAGGAAGAGACCAAGCAGAAGATCTTCGAGATCGCCGAGCGGCTGGAGTACAAGACCAGCGGTGCCCGCAAGGGGGTTCACAAGAGCAAACTGCACTTCCTGGCGGTCTATGCCTACCCGCAGAGCACCGAGGTCAACGACCCTTATTATCTGGCCATCCGCTATGGCATCGAGACCCAGTGTGCCCGTCTCAACATCGAGCTGACCCACTTCTACAACGGTGCCGAGGGGCGCGATCTCTCCGCGGTCGACGGTATCCTGGTCATCGGCCATCTGCCTGCAGAGCGTCTCGCCGCGCTCCACTCCCTCTCTGCCCAGCTGGTGTTCGTGGATTGCCGTTCTCAGGGGGACTTTGACTCGATTGACGTGGATCTGGCGCTGATCAGCCAGCAGGTAGTGGACTTCTTCATCGCCCAGGGACATCAGCGCATCGGCTATATCGGAGGCCAGGATGATGGCCCGGATCTGCGCGAGCTGGCCTTCCTCGACTATGGTCAGCGTCTTGGCGTGGTGCAGGAGAGCGACCTCTATCGCGGGGATTTCTCCAGCGCCTCCGGTTACAAGTTGGCCAAAGAGATGCTGGCGGGAGATTGGCCTCAGGCGCTGTTTGTCGCCTCCGACTCCATCGCCATCGGTGTACTGCGTGCCATCCACGAGAAGGGACTGGCAATTCCCCAGCAGATCGAGCTTATCAGCGTCAACGATATTCCGACCGCCAAGTTCACCTTCCCGCCGCTCTCCACGGTGCGGATCCACTCCGAGTTGATGGGCTCCCAGGGGGTCAATCTGTTGGTCGAACGGCTGCGTGACGAGCGGGATATTCCACTCCGAGTTTTGGTGCCGAGCAAGTTGACCCTGCGTGGCACTACCCGCCAATTTTAGTAAAATATTATGCTTTTTAGTCGCACCATCTTGCGGTGGTGCGACACATCTCCCAAGCAAACCTCTTTCCCATATCATCCAGCAACTTCATATCATATTGTTTTATAGTTTATTTTATTGCAGTTCAGCCAACGGCTATCAACATCTATGCCACTCATCCATATCTTGTCCTCCTTTATCTCCCGCTTCTGATCTCGCTCACAAAACCATTTGTTCATTGTGATCAGGTTAAAACTTTACCAATTCAAAGCTGATATTTAGTAAATGTTTATCTAGAGTTTACCCAGTTAACGTTGCCTTGTTCCGGGAGGACATGTGAATAACTGGGAAAACGTCCAATTCGTTGGTGAAAACAGGCTGGCTCCGCGCGCCTACTTCTTCTCTTATGCCGACCACGCGCTGGCGGCCACCATGCAGCGCGAGCTGAGCCGCCGTTTTCTGAGCCTTGGCGGCCAGTGGCAGTTCCACTACTTCGACCACCCCCTGCAGGTGCCGGAGGCCTTCTATCACAGCCCCATGAGCGAGTGGGGCCAGATCACCGTGCCCAACATGTGGCAGATGGAAGGACATGGCCAGCTGCAGTACACCGACGAAGGTTTTCCCTTCCCCATCGATGTGCCCTTCGTGCCGACCAACAACCCCACCGGCGCCTATCAGCGCAGCTTCACGCTGAGCCCGGCTTGGGACGGCGAGCAGGTGATTATCAAGTTTGACGGGGTGGAGACCTACTTCGAGGTCTATGTGAACGGTCACTACGTCGGTTTCAGCAAGGGGAGCCGTCTCACCGCTGAGTTCGATATCAGTGCCTACGCCAACATTGGCGAGAACCTGCTGTCGGTGCGGGTGATGCAGTGGGCTGACTCCACCTATATCGAAGATCAGGACATGTGGTGGATGGCGGGGATCTTCCGCGACGTCTATCTGGTGGGCAAACCGGCCACCCATGTGCAGGACTTCTTCATCCGCACCGCGCTGGCGGATGACAACCAGAGCGCCACCCTGAGCTGCGATATTCAGCTGGAAAATCTGGGAGCGGCTGCCCGAGATCACCGTCTGGTCTGGTCGCTGCTGGATCAGGGCAACGAGATCGCCAGCGGTTCGCTCGATCATCTCGCCATCGATGGCAAGTGTGATTGCCGCTTCACGCTGGATCTGGCCACCCCCCATTTGTGGAGCGCCGAAGACCCTTACCTCTATCAGCTGCAACTCTCCCTCTACAACGGTCGGGGCGAGCTGCTGGAAGTGATCCCGCAGCGGGTCGGGGTGCGTGAAATCAAGGTCAAGGATGGCCTCTTCTACGTCAACGGCCACTACCTCAAGCTGCACGGGGTGAACCGCCACGACAACGACCACCTCAAGAGCCGCGCGGTCGGCATGGATCGGGTGGAGCGCGATATCGTGCTGATGAAGCAGCACAACCTCAACTCGGTGCGCACCGCCCACTACCCGAACGACCCGCGTTTCTACGAGCTGTGCGACCAGTACGGTCTGTTCGTGATGGCGGAGACCGACGTGGAGACCCACGGTTTTGCCAACGTCGGCGATCTCAGCCGCATCACCGACGACCCCTTCTGGGAGCCGGTGTTCGTGGATCGCATCGAGCGCCACGTGCACGCCCAAAAGAACCACCCCTCCATCATCATCTGGTCGCTCGGCAACGAGTCCGGCTACGGCTGCAACATCAGAGCCATGTACCAGCGCTGCAAGGGGATCGACCCGACCCGGCTGGTGCACTACGAAGAGGATCGCGATGCCGAGGTGGTGGATGTGGTGAGTACCATGTACTCCCGCGTCTCCCAGATGAACTGCTTCGGCGAGTTCCCGATGGCGAAGCCGCGCATCCTCTGCGAATACGCCCATGCCATGGGTAATGGCCCGGGTGGCCTCAGCGAATACCAGCAGGTGTTCGACCGCCATCCCCACATTCAGGGTCACTACATCTGGGAGTGGTGCGATCACGGCATTCTGGATCAGGACGAGCAGGGGCGCCCCGTCTACAAGTACGGCGGCGACTACGGCGACTACCCCAACAACTACAACTTCTGCATGGATGGCCTCATCTATCCGGATCAGACCCCGGGGCCGGGGCTGCGCGAATACAAGCAGGTGATCTGCCCGGTCAAGGTGCGCGCCCTGGATCTGGCGAGCGGCAAGCTGGCGGTGGAAAACCGCTACTGGTTCTCCACTCTCGACGACATCCGCCTGCTGGTCGAAGTGAAGGCCGAGGGCGAACTGCTGGCCAGCCAGCAAATTCGGCTGGAAGGGATTACCCCCGGTGCCACCACAGAGCTGCAACTCGAACTGCCATCCCTCGATGGGCGGGAAACCTTCGTCCAGCTGCGGGTCATCAAGGCCAGTGCGACCCGCTACAGCGCGGCGGAGCACGAGCTGGGCCAGTACCAGTTCCAGCTGAAAGAGTCGACTCGCCAGCTGCAGCCCTTTGCCAACCCCAACGCCACTCCGTTGCAGATTGCCGATGAGCGCCTCGCGCTGACCTTGAGCGGCAGCGGCTTTGCCCTGCGTTTCTCGCGCCTCGACGGCAAGCTGGTGAGCTGGCAGCAGGATGGTATCGAGCTCATCGAGCGAGCCCCGCGCCTCACCTTCTTCAAGCCGATGATCGACAACCACAAGCAGGAGTACGAGAGCCTGTGGCACCCGAACCACCTGCAGATCATGCAGGAGCACTTCCGTGGCTTAAGCTGGCGTCAGCTGGGTGAGGCGGTCGAGGTAACGGTGGAGAGTCTGATCGCACCGCCGGTGTTCGACTTCGGCATGCGCTGCCGCTACGTCTACACCCTGAGCCCGAACGGTCAGCTGCACGTGGCACTGTCCGGTCAGCCCTACGGCGGTTATGACGACATCATCCCCAAGATCGGCTTCGAGCTGGGCATTCGTCAGGATCTCGACCGGGTGCACTACTACGGCATGGGGCCGGGCGAAAACTATCAGGACAGTCGCCAGAGCAACTGGATCGACAGCTTCCAGAGCACAGTCAGCGAGATGTGGGAGCACTACCCCTTCCCACAGGATAACGGCAACCGCCAGCAGGTGCGCTGGGCGACCCTGACCAACCGCCACGGTGCCGGTCTCTACGTGCGGCCCGATGCCCCCATCAATCTGAGCGTCTGGCCTTACAGCTGGGAGCATATCCACGCGGCGCAGCACATCAACGAGCTGGAGCCCTGCGGTTATCTCACCCTCAATCTGGATCACAAGGTACTGGGGCTCGGCTCCAACTCCTGGGGCTCCGAGGTGCTGGACTCCTGGCGGGTGCGCTTCGAGCCATTCAGCTTCGGCCTGACCCTGCTGCCCATCGCCCGTGGCAACCTCAATCCGGCTGCGCTGGCCGGGCTCGATCTCACCATCAACGGCGGGAGGAACCTCGCATGATCACCCTGGACAACCTGACCCTGTTCAAAAACATCTACCGGGAGGGCAAGAAGTGGGGCCGCTGCGTGGAGGCCATCAACAACCTGCCGAACCTCAAGCCCGGCATCTGCCACTCCATCGGTGACTCCCTCACCTACCGCTTGCAGGAGGGGGCCAGCCCGGCCACCTCGTTGTTCGAGGGGCAGCGCCGCTACTTCGACGTTCACTACTACCTGGAAGGGGAAGAGACGGTGGAGTGGGCTGCCAAGAGCGAGCTGGTGGTCGAGCAGGCCTATGACGATACCACCGACCGCGAGTGGCTGGCCGGTGAGGTGCGTGAGCGCCAGAAAGTCGGCAACGGTCAGGTGGTGATCTTCGAGAACGACGAGGCCTACCGCTTCGTCGGCGATGCGCCGGTGCGCAAGGTGATCATCAAGGTCACCGTCGAAGGCGGCTACTTCAAAAACAAATAACAAGCCGCCGGTTCTGCACTGATAAAAGCCGGAAGGGCGGGGCTCACCCTACAAATCATGCCCCGCCCTTTCGCTGAGATAACTACAGGTCTGGAGATGCACCATGTCTGATTCCAAACGCAATACGATAGGCAAGTTTGGTCTGCTGTCGCTCACCTTCGCGGCGGTATTCAGCTTCAACAACGTCATCAACAACAACATCGAGATCGGTCTGGCCTCGGCCCCGATGTTCTTTCTGGCCACCATTTTCTACTTCATTCCGTTTTGCCTGATCATTGCGGAATTTGTGTCACTGAATAAGAACTCCGAAGCGGGGGTGTATGCCTGGGTGAAGAGTTCCCTCGGCGGTCGCTGGGCCTTTATCTCCGCCTACACCTATTGGTTCGTGAACCTCTTCTTCTTCACCTCCTTGCTGCCACGGGTCATCGCCTACGCCTCCTATGCCTTTCTCGGCTACGAGTACATTCTCACTCCGGTGGCGACCACGGCATTGAGCATGGTGCTGTTTGCCTTTGCCACCTACGTCTCCACCAACGGCGCCAAGATGCTCGGCCCCATCACCTCGGTGACCTCGTCCCTGATGCTGCTGCTGACCCTCTCCTACATCCTGCTGGCGGGTGCGGCACTGGTGGGCGGCGTGCAGCCGGCTGACCCCATCACGGTAGAGGCCATGGTCCCCGATTTCAGCTGGGCCTTCCTGGGCATCACTACCTGGATCTTTATGGCAGCCGGTGGCGCCGAGTCAGTGGCGGTCTACGTCAATGATGTGAAGGGGGGCTCCAAATCCTTCGTCAAGGTGATCATCGTCGCCGGGATCTTTATCGGCGTGCTCTACTCCATCGCGTCGCTGTTGATCAACGTGTTCGTCCACAGCGACACCCTGAAATATACCGGCGGCTCGGTGCAGGTGTTCGAGGGGCTGGCAGCCTACTTCGGCCTGCCGGAGATCCTGATGAACCGCTTCGTCGGGCTGGTCTCCTTCACCGCCATGTTCGGCTCCCTGCTGATGTGGACCGCGACCCCGGTGAAAATCTTCTTCTCCGAGATCCCGGCCGGCATCTTCGGCAAGAAGACGGTCGAGCTGAACGAGCACGGCGTGCCCGCCCGTGCAGCCTGGATCCAGTACCTCATCGTGCTGCCGCTGATGGTGATCCCGACCCTGGGCTCCAACACAGCGCAGGATCTGATGAACACCGTCATCAACATGACCGCTGCCGCCTCCATGCTGCCGCCGCTGTTCATCATGCTGGCCTACCTCAATCTGCGTCTGAAGCTCGATCACCTGCCGCGGGATTTCAGGATGGGTTCGCGCACCACCGGCATCGCCGTGGTCTCGGTGCTGATCGTCCTCTTCTCGGTGGGCTTCCTCGCCTCCACCTTCCCGACCGGCGCCGACATCATGACCATCATCTTCTACAACGTCGGCGGGATCGTGATTTTCCTCGGCTTCGCCTGGTGGAAATACAACAGATACGAGGCCTCCCTCAGTGCCGAAGCGCGTGCCAAAGAGGCCCAGCCGACAGCGCAGGTTGCCATGCAGACGCCATAGCCACTGCATTGAATTCCAATCAAACCGGGTGGCCGTTGGCCACCCGCAAACCGTTGAACCAGAAAAGGAAAAGAGCATGAGCGAGACGATCGAGTTTGCCGAATTCAAACGGGTCGAGATGAAGGTGGGCAAGGTGCTGGAGGTGGTGCGTCACCCCGGTGCCGACAAACTCTACATCGTCCAGATCGACGTGGGTGGCGAGCGGCCGCTGCAGACCGTCACCAGTCTGGTGCCTTACTACAGCGAAGAGGAGCTGATGGGCAGCGAGGTGGTGGTACTGACCAACCTCAAGCCCACCAAAATGCGCGGTGAGCGATCCGAGTGCATGTTGCTCTGCGCCGAGACCCCGGACGAGAGCCAGAGCGTGCTGTTGCAGCCGCGGGTGCCGATGGCGCCGGGCACTCCGATCGTCTGAATGGTATTGCGAGCCGGTGCGGGAGATTGCACCGGTTCACCAAGAAGGCCGTCCACGCGGCCCGATCATAACAAGAGAGTAAAGGGCAGGGTCGACAGACCCTTGCCGAACACATCACAGAGTCACAGCGTTACCCGCAGGGAGCGCGAGTCCACTGGAGGACACCATGTCTGAATCCGTACGCGGCACCATAGGCAAGTTTGCCCTGTTGTCGATGACCTTTGCCGCCGTGTTCAACGTGCGCAACATCGTCAACAACAACATCGAGCTGGGGCTCAGCTCCGCCCCCATCTTCCTGCTGGCGACCATCGTCTACTTCATCCCGTTTGTTTTCATCATTGCCGAGTTCGTCTCGGCCAACAAAAACTCCGAGTCGGGGATGTATGACTGGCTGAAAAAGCCACTCGGCACCCGGATGGCCTATCTGGGCTCGTTTCTCTACTGGTTCGTGAATCTGTTCTGGTTCGTCTCCCTGCTGCCCAACGTCATCGCCTACGCCTCCTACGCCATGCTGGGCTATGAGTACAGCTTCTCGCCCATGGTCACCTCGGTCATCTCCATCGTGCTGTTTGCGGCGGCGACCCATATCTCCACCAAGGGGGCGAGCTGGCTCGGCAAGATTGCCGAGATCGTGGCCTACGGGGTATTTGCCCTGTTCGCCATCTATGTGCTGGGCGCCCTGATGGCTCTGAGTGGGGATCATGTGCCGGCCCAGCCCATCACGCTGGAGGCGATGACTCCCACCGTCAACTGGGCGACGCTCGGCATCATGTGCTGGATCTTCCAGGCGGCGGGCGGTGCCGAGACAGCGGCGGCCTACCTCAATGACGTGAAGGGCGGCCAGAAGTCCTTCATCAAGGTGATCATCAGTGCGGGTATCGTCATCGGTGCCATGTATGCGGTCGGTTCCCTGTTGGTGAACGTGTTCGTACCGCGCGAGAGCCTCACCTATGCCGGCGGCATGGTGGAGATCTTCACCGGCATGGCGCAGTACTTCGGTCTCTCCGAGGCGCTGGTGGGCCGCTTTGTCGGCGTGGTGCTGTTCATCGCCATGTTCGGCTCCATGATGATGTGGACCTCGGCGCCGGTGAAGATCCACTTCTCCGAGATCCCCCAGGGGGTTTACGGCGAGAAGACCACCCAGCTCAACGAGCACGGGGTGCCGGTGCGCGCCGCCTGGTGGCAGTTTGTCTTCGTGTTCGCGATGCTGGTGGTGAACGGCTTCGGCTCCGAGTCGGTACAGCAGATGATGAACACCGCCATCAACCTCACCGCCGGTACCGCCATGTTGCCGCCGATCTTCATCATGGTGGCCTACTTCGTGTTCCGCTGGAAACATGACGACACCCCCCGCGAGTTCCGCATGGGGTCGCGCAAGTTCGGGATGGGGGTGGTGTCGGTGCTGATCGCTATCTTCGTGGTGAGCATGAGCGCTTCTGCTTTCCCGGCCGGGGTGGATCTGGTGCGCGCCTTCTTCATCAACGTCTTCATGACCGCGGTCTTCTCGGCGCTGGCCTACTGGTGGATCTCCCGCTTCGAGAAGCGCCAAGCCCGCAAGCAGGCCACCGGCACAGCCGGCGGCAAGCTGGCCAAGCAGAGTTGAAGCACAAGGCTGGCCGGATCCGGTGGCCAGCCGGGCTTGCTTAATTTCCGACAGATAAAGGGGCGTCGCTCAACTTTGCGCCTCCCGCATATCGGGGTAAGCTGGAGATTCGTTTCAACAGGAGCTGTGCCACAGCTCCTGTTGTGTTTCCTGTCGTCCCCGATCACCGGCCCCGCGAGGGGACGGGATCTGCTTTCACCGGAGACCGCTCGTGCGTCTGGATCCCTTTACCTCTGTACTGATTGTGGTGGTCGCGCTGGCCTCCTTCTTCCCCTGCGAGGGGCAGGTGGCCGTCTGGTTCGGTCTGCTGACCAAGCTGGCGGTGGCGCTCTTGTTCTTCATGCATGGCGCCAAGCTGTCGCGCCAGAACCTGCTGGCGGGCCTCGGCCACTGGCGGCTGCACCTGGTGGTGATGGCCAGCACCTTCGTGCTGTTTCCGCTGCTGGGGCTCTTGCTCACGCCGCTGGTGCCCCACTGGCTGAGCCCGGCCATCTACCTCGGTTTCCTTTACCTGTGCGCCCTGCCGGCCACCGTGCAGTCGGCCATCGCCTTCACCTCCATGGCCGGCGGCAATGTGTCGGCGGCGGTGTGCAGCGCCTCGGCCTCCAGCATCCTCGGCATCTTCCTCTCGCCGGTGCTGGTGGGGCTGATGATCAATGTGCAGGGGGAGGGGGTCGATACCTGGCACTCCATTCAGGCCATCATGGTGCAGCTGATGCTGCCGTTCGTGGTGGGCCATCTGTCGCGCCCGCTCATCGGCCGCTGGGTTGACAGCCACCGGCCACTCATTGGCAAGCTGGATCAGAGCTCCATTCTGCTGGTGGTCTATGTGGCCTTCAGCGAGGCGGTGGTGCAGGGGATCTGGCACCAGGTCGGCTGGTACGATCTGGCCAGCATCGTGCTGTTGAGCTGCGTGCTGCTGGCGCTGGTGCTGGGCTGGAACGTCTGGATCAGTCGCCGCCTCGGCTTCAACAGGGCGGACGAGATCACCATCGTCTTCTGCGGCTCCAAAAAGAGCCTGGCCAACGGGGTGCCCATGGCCAACGTCATGTTCCCGGCCGCCAGCGTTGGGGTCATGGTGCTGCCGCTGATGATCTTCCACCAGATCCAGCTGATGGTGTGTGCCGTGCTGGCCCGCCGCTACCACGAGCAGGAGGCCCTGCCCCAGGTTCAGCAGGGGTAAGTCGTCTGGATAAAAAAGAGGGAGGCCATGGGCCTCCCTCTTTCGTTTGCCGCGTCGTCAGCGTTTGCGCCAGACGGTGAGCTGAGCCACCGTATGCTGGTACTTGCGGGCGGTCTCGCGGATGACGAAGGGGACGTCCCTCGGGGGCATGTGCTCCTCGAACTCATCCGCCAGCAGCCGTTGCAGCGCCTGATAGGTGCCGAGGGCCTCGCCGTTTTCCCGGATGCCGCCGAGCCAGTTGGCCTTGGGGGTGTAGTCGGTCAGCCAGGTGTAGGGGCTGGTGAGCACCAGCAGGCCGCCGCTGCGAAGGCGCGGAGCAATGTCCCGCAGGAAGCGGGCAGGTTCCCGCAGCCGGTCGATCAGGTTGGAGGCGAGCACCAGGTCGTAGTCGCCGTACTTGGGCTTGAGGTTGCATGCATCCCCCTGGCTGAAGTGGACCCGCTCGCCCTGCTCGCGACCGAGCTCGTGGCGGGAGAGGCGCGCCTCGCAATATTCCACCAGATCCCCTTCCACCGGCACCGCATAGCGGAAGCTGTCCTGTCTTGCCAGGGTCAGGGCCACGTCGATGAAGCGGGCCGAGTAGTCCACCCCGTCCACGTGGGCGAAGCGGCGCGCCAGTTCGAAGCTGGCGCGACCGGTGGCGCAGCCGATGTCGAGCGCCCGCTCATGGCGGCCGCAGAGCTCGCTGGCAAGACCGGCCAGAGCCTCGGCGTAGTTGGCGACCCCGAAGTGGCTCGGGCCGTACTGGAAGTCGAGGTACTGAGCGACGAGCGTGTCGGTTTCATAGGGGTTCACGATGACGGGCTCCTGATGGCGTGAGACCAGGTAGCGGAAGCCCGCGTGCTGGAAGAAGTGGCGACGAAAGGCGTAGCGGGAGGATTTGAGCGCCTCGTTGCCGGTGCTGATCCAGCTCCCGCCCTTGATCAGGGTGTGTTTGCCGTCGAAGGTGGGGGTGGAGAAGTCGTCGTAGAGGGAATGCACCTTGAACCCCTCGAAGCCGTCGATGGCGGTGCTGGTCCATTGCCAGACGTTGCCCACCAGATCGAAGAAGCTGCCCTGCGGGCAGGCATCCACCGGACAGGACGATGCGAAGCGGGCCAGATTGATGTTGCCGGGCGCCTCGATCCAGTCCGGCTGATCGCCGGCCAGCTGTTCGCGCAGCAGCATCCACTCCGCTTCGCTTGGCAACTGGACGGGCAGACCGGTCTGGGCCGCCTGCCAGCGACAGAAGGCGGCCGCCTCCAGCTGATTCACCTCGGCCGGCCAGTCCCAGGGCATAGGGACCAGCTCGGTCATCAGCCGCAGATGCAATTGTTCGGGTTCGAGGGGGTCGCCGACCCAGAAGGTGGGCATACGGGCCCTGGCATACTGGCGCCAGCCCCAGCCTTCGTCATCCCACCAGTCACGGGTCTCGTAGCCGCCTGCCTGCACGAAATCGAAAAATTCTGCGTTGCTCACCAGCATGCGGCTGGCCTGGAAGGGGGCCAGTTCGATGTGGCGCTCGCCATATTCGTTGTCCCAGCCGTAGGTGGCATCCTGTTTGCCGAGCCGCACCCGGCCGCCGGCCACCGGCAGCAGGGTGTTGGCGGGCACCTCGTCACGGCGATGGCGCGCCTCGGGGCAGACTGGCCACTGGGGCTGGCTGCGCACCCAGGCCAGCGGCAGCTGGCGGATCAGCACGCTGGAGGTCTCGAGGTGGATGCGCTCGTGCTCTATGCCCATCAGGATGACCCAGGCCGGGCTCTGCCAGTCGATGGGCAGGGTGAGCGGCATCCGCGCGATGAAATCACACACCAGGGCGCGCACCTGGCCGCGATAGTCGCGCAGCTCGCTGACGGAGGGCCAGTCGTAGTGGGTCTCGTCCAGATCGTCCCAGCTCATCTCGTCCACCCCGATGGCGACCATGGCCTCGATGCGGGCGTCGAGCCGGCCCTCGATAAGGCGGGCCGCCAGCAGCTTGTTGATGAAGAAGGCGGCGGTGTGGCCGTAGTAGAAGATGAGCGGGTGGCGCAGGGGGATCGCCTTGTCAAACCAGGCGCGCTCGTCGGCCAGGCAGTCGAACAGCGAGTCGTAGAGATCGAAGGTCTGGCAGAAGTAGGCGAGCAGCTCGCGGCGCTTGTGTTCGGGATCGCTGCCGGTCAGCAGCGGGGTACGGGTCGGTTCCGGCAGGCCGGTGGCGGTGGAATAGAGAAGAGTGGCTTGGGTCACGCTCTGACTCCTTGTTGGCAGTGAAGACTGACAAGACAGTGGTAATGGCATTACCGCGATGGAGAGCTTTGTACGCACAAGGTACCACTATTGGCTCAACAGACCGGCTCGGCAACCAAAAACTTCCACGGCTTGTCAGCATAGCGACCCCGCAAACGGCTCGCCAATCGGCCGTCCACCTGCCCGTTCGGGGATGGTCAGATTCGCCAGATTATGGTCTGAATGACTCTCTGCTTGCTGTGATCATGTGGCGTAAAAATGGATATTTTCTTGAAAATCATACAGTTGATTAACTGGCACAGGCTTTGCGATGGATGCTGACCAAGGGGCCACGACTGGCCAATACACAATGAGGAGAGTGGCGATGAAATGGATGATGGGCGTGGTGCTGGCGGTCGGGCTCAGCGGGTGCAGCTGGCTGGATGATACCCGGGTGAGCGGGGCGGGGGCCGTGATCGAGCAGCAGCACGGGGTGGGCCGGCAGGTGACCCGGGTGCTGGCCGGCGTGCCTGCCAGCGTCCATCTGGTGGCCGGCGAGCCGCGCGGATTGCGCATCCGTGGGCAGGAGAACCTGTTGCCCTACCTGGTGCTGAACGAGCGGGGCGACAAGCTGGAGATCGAGGTGAAGGACGGCTACCGGCTCGATCCGACCGAGCCGCTGGAGATCACCATCACCCTGCCCGCGCTCCATGAGCTGGCACTGGCAGGGGTCGCCAACGGCGAGCTGCGCGGCTTCAAGGGGGAGGCGCTGGTGCTGTCGGTGGCCGGGGTCGGTGACATCGTCGCCGACGGGCTCGAGCTGGATCGGCTGGAGGGCAACATCGCGGGCGCCGGCAGCCTGGATCTGGGGAACAGCACGGCTAGGGCCGTCGAGTTCAACATCGCCGGCTCGGGGGATGTGCTGGGGGCCGAGCTGAAGGGGCGCGAGGTGGAGGTCAATATCGCCGGCAGCGGCGACGTGGAGGTCCGGGCCCAGGAGCGGCTCAAGGTGGGCATCGCCGGCTCGGGTTCGGTCAGCTACTGGGGCGATCCCGTGCTGCAGAGCGAGATCGCCGGCTCCGGCGAGGTGAGCCGGCAGGGCAGCTGAATGGTCTTGTCCACCGAGTAGAAAAAACAGGCCCGTCACGGGCCTGTTTCGATCAGAGGTGACGGGCGTGAAAGCGCAGGTGCGCCTCGATGAAGCTCGCCACGAAGTAGTAGCTGTGGTCGTACCCGGGGTGGCGGTTGAGCTCCAGCGGCCACTCCTTGCCGGCAGCCGCATCGGCGAGGGCGTCGATGTGCAGCTGTTCGGCCAGGAAGGGATCGTCCAGCCCCACGTCCACCAGGGTCGGCAGCGGCGTCACCGGGTGGTGGCGCAGCAGCTGGCAGGCATCCCACTCCTGCCACAGCAAGGGGTTGTTGCCGAGGTAGGCGCCGAGTGCCTTCTGGCCCCAGGGGCAGCGGCTCGGGTGGCTGATGGGGCTGAACGCCGACACCGAGCGGTAGCGACTGGGTTCGCGCAGGGCGGCGATGAGCGCCCCGTGGCCACCCATGGAGTGGCCGCTGATGGCGCGTTTCGTCGAGACCGGGAAGTGGGTCTCGATGAGCTCGGGCAGCTCGCGGGTGACGTAGTCATACATCTGGTAGTGATCGCGCCAGGGATGCTGGGTAGCGTTGACGTAGAAGCCGGCGCCCATGCCGAGATCGTAACCTGGGTCGTCCGCGACGTCTTCACCGCGCGGGCTGGTGTCCGGTGCCACCAGGGCGATGCCGAGCTCGGCGGCGATGCGCTGGGCGCCCGCCTTCTGCATGAAGTTTTCATCGGTGCAGGTGAGGCCGGAGAGCCAGTAGAGCACGGGCACCTTCTGGCCGGTGAGGGCCTGGGGCGGTAGATAGATGGCGAAGCGCATCTCGCAACCCAGCACCTCGGAGGCGTGGCTGTAGCGCTTGTGCCAGCCGCCGAAGCTCTTGTTGCTGCTGATTATGTCCAGATTCATCGGGGGAACTCCTGCACCCCGCCCACGGTGGCGGGCGGGGTGATCATGCTCAGTAGTGGATGACGCTGCGAATGCTCTTGCCTTCGTGCATCAGATCGAACGCCTCGTTGATCTGCTCAAGCCCCATGGTGTGGGTGATGAAGTCGTCCAGCTTGAACTCGCCCTGCATGTAGCGCTGCACGTAGCTCGGCAGCTCGCTACGACCGCGCACGCCGCCGAAGGCGCTGCCGCGCCAGACCCGGCCGGTGACCAGCTGGAACGGACGGGTGCTGATCTCCTGGCCGGCGCCGGCCACGCCAATGATGACCGACTCGCCCCAGCCCTTGTGGCAGCACTCGAGCGCTGCACGCATCACCTTGACGTTGCCGATGCACTCGAACGAGAAGTCGACGCCGCCGTCGGTGAGCTCGACGATCACCTCCTGGATGGGTTTGTCGTAGTCGTTCGGGTTGATGCAGTCGGTGGCGCCCAGCTTGCGGGCCAGTTCGAACTTGCTCTCGTTGATGTCGATGGCGATGATGCGGCCGGCCTTGGCCAGGCGAGCCCCGATAACGGCGGAGAGGCCGATGCCACCCAGCCCGAAGATGGCGACGCTCTCACCCTCTTTCACCTTGGCGGTGTTCATCACGGCGCCTATGCCGGTGGTGACGCCGCAGCCGAGCAGGCAGACCTCTTCCAGCGGGGCGGCCGGGTCCACCTTGGCGATGGAGATCTCGGGCAGTACCGTGTATTCGCTGAAGGTGGAGGTGCCCATGTAGTGATAGATGGGCTGGCCATCCTTGGAGAAGCGGGTGGTACCGTCCGGCATCAGCCCCTTGCCCTGAGTGGCGCGGATCTTCTGGCACAGGTTGGTCTTGCCGGATTTGCAGAACTTGCACTCGCCGCACTCGGGGGTGTAGAGCGGGATCACGTGATCGCCCACCTTGACGCTGGTGACGCCCTCGCCGACGGATTCGACGATGCCGCCCCCCTCGTGGCCGAGGATGCAGGGGAAGACCCCTTCCGGATCTTCACCGGAGAGGGTGAAGGCATCGGTGTGGCAGACGCCGGTGGCGACGATGCGCACCCGCACTTCGCCCGCCTGGGGCGGCATGACGTCGACTTCTTCGATGGAGAGGGGCTGGCCCGGGCCCCAGGCGATGGCGGCCTTACACTTGATGCTTTGAACCTGTGCCATGACGGATGTCCTTATTGTTGAGCAGGGTGAGGAGAATGGGTTCGGACATCCAGTGTAGTTTCCCGCTTATTTGGTGATAATAAGGCGAAATCTGAAATCACTTTTACAGACAGGTAATAATGTTCGGCTGGGAAGGGATCTGTGAATTTGTCAGCGTGGCGGAGCAGGGGGGCTTTACCCCGGCGGCGCGCAAGCTGGGGGTGTCGGTGGCGCAAGTCAGCCGGCAGGTGGCGCAGCTGGAGGATCGGCTGCAGGCCAAGCTGCTGCTGCGTACCACCCGTCAGGTGCGGCTCACCGAGCTCGGCGAGATCTACTATCGCCACTGTCGTCAGCTGCTGGACAACCTCTACGAGGCGGAGCTGGCGGTGGGGCGCCATCAGGCGGTGCCGCAGGGCACCCTGCGCATCACGGCTCCGGTCTCCTACGGCGAGAGCCGCATCGCCCCGCTGGTGAACGACTTCATGGTGCGCTTTCCCCAGCTGGAGGTGACCCTCAACCTCACCAACCAGCTGCTGGATCTGGTGCACGAGGGCTACGATCTGGCGCTGCGGCTCGGCCACCTCAAGGACTCCAGCCTGGTGGCGCGCAAGCTGGCGCAGCGGGTGCCCTATGTGTGCGCCTCGCCCGCCTACACCGCCCGCCACGGCATGCCCAACAGCCTCTCCGAGCTGACTCGCCACACCTGCCTGGTGGGCAACAGCGACGAGTGGCACTTCACCCTAGATGGCCGCCCCCACAGTGTGCGGGTGCACGGCCTGCTGCACTGCAACAGCGGCCACGCCCTGCTGGATGCGGCGCTCAAGGGGATCGGCATCATCCAGCTGCCGGACTACTACGTGAGCGACCATCTGGCCCAAGGCGAGCTTATCGAGCTGCTGCCCGAGCTGCGGGCGCCGGCGGAGGGGATCTGGGCCCTCTATCCCCACAACCGCCATCTCTCTCCCAAGGTGCGGCTGCTGGTGGACTATCTGGCGGAGCGGCTGAGCGATCCCCATCAGCCCGCGCTGGTACGCCCCGTCGGCTGACTTCGCTCAATAAAAAAGGCCCGCATATGCGGGCCTTTTGCATGGCATGAAGGGCGGGACTATTCCCGTTCCTTGACGTAGGGGGTGCCGAGCGCCTTGGGTGCCACCGCCTTGCCGATGAAGCCGGCCAGCAGGAACACGGTCAGGATGTAGGGCAGTGCCTCGATGGCCTGCACCGGGATCGGGAAACCCCCGATGCTGACCCCTTGCAGCCGGATGGCGACCGCATCGAGGAAGCCGAACAGCAGGCAGGCCGCCATGGCGTTCCAGGGGCGCCATTTGCCAAACACCAGCGCCGCCAGCGCCATGAAGCCCTTGCCCGCGCTCATGTTGGGGATGAACTGGGCAGTCTGGGCCACCGCCAGGTAGGTGCCGCCGATACCGGCCAGCAGGCCGCCGATGATGAGCGCGGTGTAGCGCATGCGCACCACCGAGATACCGGCGGTATCGACCGCAGCCGGGGCCTCGCCCACCGCCCGCAGGCGCAGGCCGAAGCGGGTACGGAACAGCACCCACCAGGCCAGCGGCACGGCGGCAAACGCCACGTACTCCAGCAGGGAGTGGCCGCTCAAGAGCTCGCTGTAGAGCTGGCCAACGACAGGCACGTCATACAGCTCCTTGGCATAGGGCAGGTCGATGGGGGCGAAGCGGGCCGCGCCGGACAGCGCCGGGGTCTGACCGCCCTGATCGAACCAGTAACGGCCCAGGGTGACGGTCAGGCCGGCCGCCAGGATGTTGATGGCCATGCCGCTCACCACCTGATCACCACGGTGGGTGATGGTGGCAAAGCCGTGCATCAGGGCGAACAGGATGGAGACACCCACCCCGGCACCCAGCCCAATCCAGGCAGAGCCGGAGACGGCTGCCGCCGCCGCACTGGCGAACGCCGCCGCCAGCAGCTTGCCCTCCAGGGCGATGTTGACCACCCCGGAGCGCTCGCAGAACATGCCGGCCATGGCCGCCAGAATGAGGGGCGGCGCGGTACGGATGGTGGCATCCAGCATCAGGATCAGAATTTCAAACATGGTGATACCCCTTCACTGTCAGGCTCGGCGACATCAGGATCTTGATTTCACTCATGATCAGGCCCCCTTGACTTGCGCAGAGCGGTTGGCAAACGCCAGATAGAGCTGCTCGATGCGCGGACGCATCATGTGCTCAAGGGCGCCACAGAACAGGATCACCAGACCCTGCAACACCACCACTATGTTGCGGTCCACCCCGAACTCGAAGCTCAGCTCGGCGCCGCCCTGATAGAGGAAGCCGAACAGCAGGCTGGCGATGATGACGCCGACCGGGTGATTGCGCCCCATCAGCGCCACCGCAATGCCGGTGAAGCCGAAGCCTTCCACGAAGTTGAGCTTGATCTGGTGCAGTTCACCCTGCAGTACGTTGAGGGCGAAGAAGCCCGACAGCATGCCGGAGATCACCATGGCCAGGATCACCACCTTGGGATAGGAGATGCCGGCATAGGCGGACGCACTCTGGCTGGCGCCGACCGAGCGGATCTCGTAGCCCCAGCGGGTATGCCAGATGAAGACCCACACCAGGGCCGCACAGAGCAGTGCCCAGAAGAAGCTGATGTTGAGCGGGCTGTTCGACATCTCCATGCCGAATGCCCCCGCCAGTTCGCTCATCTTCGGCAGCCAGCTCGCCTCGGCGAACACCTTGCTCTCGGTGGCCATGGAGCCCGCCGGCTTGAACACCTCGACCAGCAGGTAGGCCATCAGGGAGGCGGCGATGAAGTTGAACATGATGGTGGTGATAACGATGTGGCTGCCGCGCTTGGCTTGCAGCCAGGCCGGGATGAAGGCCCAGGCCGCACCGAACAGGCCGCCGGCGATGATGGCCAGCGGCAGCAGCAAAGCGAACGGCAGGGAATCACCCAGCAGCAGACAGACCAGACCGACGCCGAGGCCGCCGATATAGGCCTGCCCCTCGCCACCGATGTTGAACAGGCCGGCGTGGAAGGCCACCGCCACCGACAGACCGGTAAAGATGAAGCCGGTCGCGTAGTAGAGGGTGAAACCGACCCCTTCACCGGTGCCGAAGGCGCCGTACCACATGATCTCGGCAGCATCGACCGGGTTGATGTCGAGGTAGTAGAACAGGATGGCCGACACCAGGAAGGCCAGCAGGATGTTGACCGCGGGCAGTACGCCCACGGAGATCCAGGCAGGGATACGTGCTTGGCTCATGGGCGAGCCTCCTTGGCAATCTGGTCGGAGACGGGGGGGTTGACCATCAGCAGGCCGAATCCGTTACAAGTGGCTGTGAGCTTCATGATGTGGCTCCTTGTGATTGGCTTGCCGCCACGTCGTCAGGAACTATGTTCGCCATCATCAGACCGATGGTGCGTTCATCCGCCTTGGCGGCATCCAGCTCACCGACGATGCGACCGTCGGCGATGACCAGGATGCGGTCAGAGAGGCTCATGATCTCGTCCAGCTCCACCGATACCAGCAATACTGCCTTGCCCTTGTCGCGCATGGCGATGATCTGCTGGTGGATGTACTCGATGGCGCCGATGTCGACCCCGCGGGTCGGCTGGCCGATCAGCAGCACATCCGGGTCCTGCTCCACTTCCCGGGCGATCACCAGCTTCTGCTGGTTGCCGCCGGAGAAGTTGGCGGTCTTGTGCTCGGGGTGGGGCGGGCGCACGTCCCACTTGTCCATCTTGGCCTGGCAATCCTGCAGGATCGCCTCTTTGTTCTGCAGCCAGCCCTTGTTGTACTGGGGGCGGCGGTGATAGCCGAGGATGAAGGCCTCTTTCGCCTCGAAGCGGTTGATGAGACCCATCTTGTGTCTGTCTTCCGGCACGTGGCCGAGACCGAAGTTGCGCACCCGCTCCGGGTCGGCCGGGTGGCTCACGCTCACTTCGTGGGCCTGACCGCCACCGGTGATGGTGAAGCTGCCCTTGCTCGGCTTGAGGATGCCGCCGAGCAGGCTGAGCAGCTCGGACTGGCCGTTGCCGGAGACGCCGGCGATGCCGACCACTTCACCGGCCCGCACCTCGAAGCTGACGGATTTGACCCGCTCCACCCTGGCGTCGTCCACATAGCTGAGGCCATCGACCTTGAGCTTGGCGTCGCCCGGCTGGGTCGGCCCCTTGTCGACCTTGAGGCGCACCTTGCGGCCCACCATCAGCTCGGCGAGCTGCTCCTTGTCGGTATCCTTGGTGGCGACGTGGGCCACCATTTCACCCCGGCGCATGATGGAAACCTGATCCGTGATGGCCAGGATCTCGCGCAGCTTGTGGGTGATGAGGATGATGGTGGCGCCCTGATCGCGCAGCTTCTTGAGCACCTCGAACAGATGATCCGCCTCTTGCGGGGTCAGAACCCCGGTCGGCTCGTCCAGGATCAGGATGCGGGCGCCGCGATAGAGCGCCTTGAGGATCTCGACCCGCTGTTGCAGGCCTACAGGCAGATCCTCGACCTTCTCGTGCAGCGGCACTTCGAGACCATAGTCCCGTGCCAGCTCGCCCAGCAGCTTTTCGGCCGCCGCCAGGCTCTTGCCCAGGTGCCAGCCGTTTTCCGCGCCGAGAATGACGTTTTCCAAAACCGTGAAGTTGTTCACCAGCATGAAGTGCTGGTGCACCATGCCCACGCCTGCGGCAATCGCATCTTGTGAGCCATGGGGTTTGAACGGGTTGCCGTCGATGAACATCTCGCCTTTGTCGGCGTGGTAGAAACCGTAGATGATGCTCATCAGGGTCGACTTGCCGGCGCCATTTTCACCGACGATACCGTGAATGCTGCCTTTACGAACCTTAAGGTCGATCTGCTTGTTGGCGTACACTTCGCCAAACCGCTTATCGATACCCCTTAATTCGATGGCATAGCGATCTGTCTGGTCCATGATGCAGTCCTTGCGGGTCATGAAAAGAGACTAAAAACCGGCCCGTGCGGGCCGGTCGTTGGGTTGAGAGTAGTAGCGGTTACTCAGTATTTGCAGGTGCTGTCGCTCATGTAGTCGTGCACCTTGACCTTGCCGGAGATGATTTCAGCCTTGATGGCGTCAACCTTGGCTTTCATCTCGGGGGTGATCAGCTTCTCGTTGTCTTTGTCGAGTGCCCAATCCACACCACCCTCGGCCAGGCCCAGGTTCTTGATACCCGGTTTCCAGGTGCCCTTGGCGGCGTCATCCCAGGTCTGGTAGGCGGCCAGGCCAACCGACTTGACCATGGAGGTCAGCATGGTGCCCGGTTGCAGGTGGTTCTGGTTGGAATCCACGCCGATGGCCAGCTTGCCTTCGTCCTTGGCGGCCTGGTAAACACCGATGCCGGTACCGCCAGCGGCGGCATAGACCACGTCGGCGCCCTTGGCGAACTGGGACTTGGCCAGTTCTGCACCCTTGGCCGGGTCAGCAAACGCCGCCGGGGTGGAGCCGGTCATGTTCTGGAACACTTCGATCTTCGGATTGACGTACTTGGCACCCTGCTCGTAGCCGCACTCGAACTTGCGGATCAGCGGAATGTCCATGCCGCCCACGAAGCCGACCTTGCCGGTCTTGGAGGCGATGGCAGCCAGGGCGCCCACCAGGAAGGAACCTTCATGCTCCTTGAAGATGACGGACTGGACGTTCGGCTTGTCGACCACCATGTCGATGATGGTGAACTGGGTTTTCGGGAACTCGGTCGCTACTTTCTCTACCGCGGAACCCATGTTGAAGCCGACGGCAACGATCGGACCGTTGCCACGGCTGGCCAGACGACGCAGACCCTGCTCACGCTGGGCTTCGTTCTGGGGTTCGAACTCCTTGACCTTGACGCCTTTGTCTTTGTTGTAGACTTCGACGCCATTGCGGAACACGGCTTCGTTGAACGATTTGTCGAATTTGCCTGCGGTGTCGTAGATGACGGCGGGCTGGGAGGCTGCCTGGGCAGACAGGGCAGCGAGAGTGAGGGCGGCAACGGTGGCCAGCTTGAGCACTTTAGTCACGATCGTATCCTTGATTGTTATGTGAGGGTCCACAACCTGCCAGGGCAGGCCATAAAGCACGCTGGCTAACTGTAAGTGAGCCATGGTGTGGGTCAAGGAGATCATAAAGGAAAAACGTTTGCGTTAACGGTTTGAAATATAAGCAAATCACTTTATAAGTGGTTGTTTTGATGCCTGTTTTCAGATTTAAATTCTGTGAATAATTGGCTCCAAATGACATTTATGTTTGTATTCATAAGGTTATAAGCAAGCGTTTTCTTCAAGTTGTACAAAAAGTGGCTTCCAATGGTGCCAACTGATGGATTTTTCTCGGTTGGAACGCGTCATCCTCGGTGGCAAGCAACCGGCTTGCAACGGTCACCGACAAGCCGATTTGGTCTGTGGCGCCGCAGGTCGTATAATCCCCGCCTGTATAAATAAACAGGAGTGGTGATGGACGTTTCAACCCTGCTCGACGGGCTCAATGACAAGCAAAGAGACGCGGTGGCGGCCCCCCGTTGCAACCTGCTGGTGCTGGCCGGTGCCGGTTCGGGCAAGACCCGGGTGCTGGTGCACCGTATCGCCTGGCTGATGCAGGTGGAACGCTGTTCACCCTTCTCCATCATCGCGGTGACCTTTACCAACAAGGCGGCGGCCGAGATGCGCGGCCGGGTCGAAAAAGTGATCGGTGACGGCGTGCGCGGCATGTGGATCGGCACCTTCCACGGCATCGCCCACCGCCTGCTGCGGGCCCACCATCTGGATGCAGGGCTGCCGCAGGATTTCCAGATCCTCGACTCCGACGACCAGTACCGTCTCATCCGCCGGGTGCTCAAGGCGCTCAACCTCGACGAGAAGCACTGGGCCCCGCGCGCCGTGATGGGCTACATCAACGGCAAGAAGGACGAGGGGCTGCGCCCTGGCGACATCGACCTCTACGGCGACCCCGTCACCCGCACCTATCAGCAGATCTACAAGACCTATCAGGAGACCTGCGATCGCTCCGGGCTGGTGGATTTTGCCGAGCTGCTGCTGCGCGCCCACGAGCTGTGGCTCAACAAGCCGCACATCCTCGAGCACTACCGCGATCGCTTCCAGAACATCCTGGTGGACGAGTTCCAGGATACCAACGGCATCCAGTACGCCTGGCTGCGGATGCTGGCCGGCGACACCGGCAAGGTGATGATCGTCGGCGACGATGACCAGTCCATCTACGGCTGGCGCGGTGCCAAGATCGAGAACATCCAGCGCTTCCTGACCGACTATCAGGGCGCCGAGACCATCCGTCTCGAGCAGAACTACCGCTCCACCGCCAATATCCTCAAAGCCGCCAACTGCGTCATCGCCAACAATGCGGAGCGGCTCGGCAAGGAGCTGTGGACCGAAGGGGCCGAGGGGGAGCCGATTTCCCTCTACGCCGCCTTCAACGAGGTGGACGAAGCCCGCTTTGTGGTTGGCCGCCTCAAGGATTGGAAAGAGAAGGGCGGTTTGCTGGCCGACTGCGCCATCCTCTATCGCTCCAACGCCCAGTCCCGGGTGCTGGAAGAGGCGCTGATGCAGGACGCCATGCCCTACCGCATCTACGGCGGTCTGCGCTTCTTCGAGCGCCAGGAAATCAAAGACGCCATGGCCTACCTGCGGCTTATCAACAACCGTGGCGACGACGCCAGCTTCGAGCGGGTGGTCAACACCCCGACCCGCGGCATCGGCGATCGCACCCTCGAGATCCTGCGCAACAACGCCCGCGATCAGGGCCAGAACCTGTGGCAATCGGCCAAGGCGCTGCTCAATGACAAGGTGCTGACCGGCCGCGCCGGCAACGCGGTGCGCGGCTTTGTGGATCTCATCGACGCGCTGGAGGAACAGGTCTCCCTGCTGCCCCTGCACCAGCAGGCGGATATCGCCATCCAGCACTCCGGCCTCAAGGCGATGTATCTGGCGGAAAAAGGCGAGAAATCCCAGGCGCGGGTAGAAAACCTGGACGAACTGGTCACCGCCTGCCGCCAGTACCAGCGCCCGGACGAGCTGGAAGACATGAGCGATCTCTCCGCCTTCCTCGCCCACGCGGCGCTGGAATCTGGCGAGAATCAGGCGGACGAATATGCCGACGCGGTGCAGCTGATGACATTGCACAGTGCCAAGGGCTTGGAGTTCCCGCTGGTGCTGCTGGTCGGCGTCGAAGAGGGGATGTTCCCCAGCCAGCAATCCACCGAGGAGTCGGGCCGGCTGGAAGAAGAGCGCCGCCTCTGTTACGTCGGCATGACCCGCGCCATGGAGAAGCTCTACATCTGTTATGCCGAGAGCCGCCGCATCTACGGCCGCGAGATGTTCCACAAACCGAGCCGCTTTATCCGCGAGATGCCCGCCGAGTGTCTGGAAGAGATCCGGCTGCGCACTCAAGTCAGCCGCCCCACCCAGTACGGCCGCTTCAGCCAGAACGAGGTGCAGCAGAGCTTTGACGCCAGCGGCATCAAGCTCGGCCAGCGGGTGCTCCATCCGAAATTCGGCGAAGGGGTGGTACTCAACTTCGAAGGAGTCGGCCAGCAGAGCCGGGTGCAGATCCAGTTCGACGACGTCGGCGCCAAGTGGCTGGTGACGGCGTATGCCAGATTGGAAGCGCTCTGATTTTTCCCGTTCTTGATGCAATCAACCCGGCCTAAGCCGGGTTGGGCTTTATATTACTAATCGTGGCAAGAGTAATATATGTGTATTTATGTATTTATGTATTTATGTATTTATGTATTTATGTATTTATGTATTTATGTATTTAACATTCCGCTCCATAAATTATGAGCAATACAGATTAAAATCTATTAGCTCATTATTTTAACAACCTCAAGATTTATGTTTTATGTGTACAACTAATCACGTGTACTCTGGGCGTTAATAAATTAAAAAACTAGCGCATTTTTTCAGATACATACAATTATGTTTTCATTGAAAAAAAAGTGATTAATAAGTAAAATGCCACTTATTACATTTAGATGACTTAATTTATTGGTTATGGCACGGGGAATATATGGAAAATTTAATTAAAATAGATAGGTCTCGAGTATCCACTGCCGAGCACTCTTCAATTTTAGCTGCGACTCAGAGTGATAGAGCTCGTCTAATCTATTCTGCACCCTTTCGAAGGCTACAGCAGAAAGCCCAAGTTTTTTCTTTGGAAAGCAATTCCGCGGTTCGGAGCAGATTAACCCATTCTATTGAAGTATCACATATCGGACGATATATTGTAGCTAAAATAACCGAAATGATATCACAGGCAGATAATATTTCGGATTCTCAAAAAGAGTACTGGAAAGAAAATGGTCTAGCTATTTCAAATATTGTAGAAATAGCATGTTTAATGCATGACATTGGTAACCCACCCTTTGGTCACTTCGGTGAAGCAGCAATTGTTGAGTGGGCAAGATCTGCTGGAATGGATAATGTTATTGCAAGTGCAATTCCGAAAACTGATGGTGTTATAAATAAAGATATTCTTCTAAGCGATTTTTATAATTTTGATGGCAATCCGCAAGGATTTAGAATCATTACAAAGTTACAAGGAGATGATGGTTTTAATGGTCTTAATCTAACATTCTCTCAACTTGCATCATTTTTGAAGTATACTCATAGTCCTGAAACAAAATCATCATCACCAGCGAAACCGTTCACCAAAAAAATTGGTTTCTTTGAAACAGAAAAACACATTATTCATAAGGCTTGGCAAGCACTAAGTATGCCAAAACATTCACGTCATCCTCTTGGTTTTCTTATGGAGGCATCGGATGACATATCATACTGCATTAGTGATATTGAAGATGGAATTGAGAAGGGGATTATAACTCTTGAGCATTTTATAGCGAATATGAAATTGCTGACCGAAAAGGAGTTAGCGCACGTCAATAATGACGATAAATATAAAAAACTCTTGATTCAGCTGACTCAACAACAAGGTATAGATTCACCTATAGGTGTTTTTCTTTCATTCAAAACCCAACTTCAGAATATTCTAGTCCATGACGTGGCTGAATTTTTCATATCAAATTACGATAAGTTTTTAGATTTTTCCTTGGATAAGGAGATTATTTTTAAGGGCACTACCTCTCATTCTGTTCTTAAATTATTAAAAACCTACACAGGGAAGTATTTGTTTTCTTCATGTGAAGCAGAGGAAATGGAACTTTCAGGATTTTCAATAATTTATGGAATTCTTGATGAATATCAAAAACTCTTAAGCCTGCCAAAGGAATCTTTTATATCTCTTGTTATTAGTGATGTAGATGAAATAAACAAAAAAAATCTAAAACTTCATCATAGACTATTTAATAGGCTTCCCTCTAGACATGTTAAAGCTTATATGTCGGCATTATTAAATGAAGCTCTTCCTCCTAAAAAAATGGAAGATGAGGCAGCTCTTAACGCAATGCTAAAAACAAAAACTATGTCTATGGATGCTCATCAAGAGTGGGTTTTACGTGCACACCTAATTGTTGACTTTGTTTCTGGCATGACTGACCAGTTTTCAATGGAATTTTTCCAGATGTTGAAGGGTATAAATGTCAAATAATTATCCGTACAATACCCAGCTGGGTATAAAGATGGGGAGGCACCCATTCCAATGGGTGGCGCTGTTATTGCGAAATTATATTAACACCAACCCAGTTTGGGCATCGTCAAACATTGAATTAAGTCGTTATCACTACATACCTCAGTCTTTCCAAGATTATCGTGAGACTATACATCTTGCAATTTCAGAACTAAATGAGAATATCTTCTTGCAGATGATCATGGAATTACCACAAGACTTTGAGTTAGCAATAAATTCTAGAGTAATAACTATGGGTCAAGTCTATCATATACCCATGATTGATTTCGGATATAAAGGTTCCAGCCCATTAGAGTCACAGTTATTAAAAGAATTCAGCTCATATTGGAGAATGAACTTTAATATATATGACAGCGGACGTTCATATCATGCATATGGAGATAGATTACTGACAACTCAAGAATGGTACCAATTCATGGGAAGTTTATTGCTTTTAAATAAACCTAGTGGATTTAAGCTGATTGATGAGCGATGGGTTGGACACCGTATAGTTGGTGGTTATTCAGCTTTACGATGGAGTAAAAACACCTCTCATTATAAAAAATTTCCGACATATTGTGGTTATTTGAACGGAACTGAGTTCAATATCTCGATATAGTGGAACAATAATTTGGGCTCTCCATCATTCTGACAGATGGCGTAGCTGTTGAGACTACGCCCTGTTTATTCGGTGAAGATATCAGATTACTTAACCAACTTACTCTCCATCACCCCTTGCTTGCCCTCCTCTTCACTGACCTGACTCAGCTTGGAGCGAGCCATCAGCAGGCCCATTTTGACCTCCTGCCAGACGTAGTAATTTTTACCCGCCTCGGTGCTGAGGGTCAGGGTGGCATCGTTCTCCGACTTGGAGGTGATGGTGTGGCTGCCCGGCGTCACCTGCTTGAGGATATAGCTGTGGGCCACGGTATCGCCTACGGCAGAGCCATCCACCAGCAGCGGCATTTTCACCGCCGTGCCGAAGGTCTCATTGCGATAGATATAGAGGTTGGCTGCATCCTTGGGGGCCACAAACTGCTTGGCCTGCGCATCTGCGGTGGCATCGGCCATGGGTACGGAAGGGCCGTAGGTTCGATTAGCGAAGCGTAATCGGACGATCGAGTAATCGGACGATCGCGTAATCGGTCGCTTACAACGGAACAACCCTTTTAGGTGTTCACTCCCATCCCCCCAACACCCCATCCACTGATCCGCACCAATCCGGCGGATAGATGCCGCTCGCCACATAACGATGGAAGGTGGAATACGACCAATCGGCCACCCGGGTGACATGACCATGCTTGAGCGGGTTGATATGGACGTAATCCATATGGTGGCGGTAATCCTGCTCATCCCGGATCAGGTGTTCCCAATAATGGCGTTGCCAGATGCCCCGCTCCCCGTGGCGTAACCGGGTCTGGCTGCGCCGTTCGGTCACCGGCAAGGCGCGGGAAAAGGGCCGTAGGTTCGATTAGCGAAGCGTAATCGGACGATCGAGTAATCGGACGATCGCGTAATCGGTCGCTTACAACGGAACAACCCTTTTAGGTGTTCACTCCCATCCCCCCAACACCCCATCCACTGATCCGCACCAATCCGGCGGATAGATGCCGCTCGCCACATAACGATGGAAGGTGGAATACGACCAATCGGCCACCCGGGTGACATGACCATGCTTGAGCGGGTTGATATGGACGTAATCCATATGGTGGCGGTAATCCTGCTCATCCCGGATCAGGTGTTCCCAATAATGGCGTTGCCAGATGCCCCGCTCCCCGTGGCGTAACCGGGTCTGGCTGCGCCGTTCGGTCACCGGCAAGGCGCGGGAAAAGTGGCTTTTGATCAACCGCCAACGCAGGGGGAAATCGGTGTCCCCTTCCGGCAAAGAGAGAATGCAGTGGAGATGGTCGGGCAACACCACCCATGCGTGAATGGCGAAGGGGTGAGCCTGCTGCACTTTGGCAACGCTATGGCGCAGCAAGTCGATCTGCTCCACCAGCAACCGGTTGTTGCGCCGCTCCAGCAGGTTGACGGTAAAGAACCAGGTTCCGCCGGGCCACCATGCCCGCCGCCAGTTGGCCATCCTCTTTCCCTTGTTGAGACTGAAAAGCCAAGCATAGCCTTGCCGCTATATAGCCAATCACGCGATCGTCCGATTACGCTTCGCTAATCGAACCTACACGCCGCATAAGATGGGTTATCGGTATCGTGGCCGAGAGGCACAAACCCCAAGCTCCCGCCTGTCTGACTTACCTCGGCTGAAACGCCTTGACGATAAATTCGATAAAGAGCCGCACGTTGCGGGACTGCTCCTTGTGGAAGGGGTAGACGGCGAACAGGGCGTGGGGGTCGGGTTGCCAGTCGGGGAGCAGTCTGACCAGGGTGCTGTCCGACAGGTCGTTCGACACGAATTCATCCGGCACCAGGATCACCCCGAGCCCCTGCACCGCCGCCTGTTTCAGGGCGATGCCGTTGTTGGCACAGAAGCTGGCGGGGGGCAGTTCCACTGCCACGCTCTCCGCGTCCCGGGTGAAGAACCACTTGTTGGGGGAGGAGGAGAGGCTGTAGCGCAGGCAGTTGTGGGCCTTGAGATCCGCCGGGTGGGCAGGCTGGCCCGCCTCCTTCAGGTAGTCGGGGGCGGCGCAGAGCACCCGCTGCACCTCGCACAGGGGTTTGGCGCGCAGGGTAGAGTCCTCCAGGGTGCCTGCCCCTCGGATCACCACATCCAGCCCCTGATCCACCAGATCCATGTAGGCGTCGCTCAGGATCACCTCAATGCCGATTTCCGGGTAGCGGCGCTGGAACGCGCAGACGAGGGGGTTGAGGCGGATCAGCCCGTAGGACATGGGCATGCCGATCCTCAGCCTGCCCCTGGGGGTGAAGGAGGCAGCCATGATGGACTGGTCGGCGGCCTCCAGGCTGTCCAGCACGGCGCATATCTGGCCGTAATAGGCCATGCCGGCTTCGGTGACGCTCAGCCGCCGGGTGGTGCGGTTGATCAGCGCAATGCCGAGAAAGGCTTCCAGCTCGTTGATGTTCTTGCTGACCGCCGCCTGGGAGAGGCGCAGATCGTCCGCCGCTGCCCTGAAGGTGCCCATTTCCACCACCCGGCGAAAGACGTTCAGCGCCGTGATCTTGTTCATCCTGCCCCCGTTAATTCACTACTGGTAAATGATGGCGCCATCATTGCGCACTTTTATCACAATAGTGCGGTTCCCCGGGGTGTCCACCCCCCATCCCCCGCCAGACAGAGAGTTGCCGGTGGTAGAGCGGCCCGGATCATGGCCCTCCGGGCGTGGCGGGCCCGGCAGAGACGCAGACGAATAGAGAGGCGATGAGCCCCGGGCATCCCGGCCCGTGACGGCAGGCATAAAAGCAGGCGGCAGGGCCCGGGCCCCGCCGCCAGATGACACGCACCGGCTTACTGCACCTTGCCGGGGGCGGGGGGCAGGGTGATGCCGACATCGGCCCAGGGGTTGGTGCCGAGCAGCTGCGCGTGGGGTACATCCGCCTGGTAGCGCATGGTGAACGCTCTGGGGCCGTGGGCGAAGGCCACCAGCAGCCCCTGTTTTGCGTCCATCAGCCCGGCATGCATGCCCAGCCCGTGATAGCTGACTCGCACGGCCTTGTCCTCAAGGCCCACTTTGTCGATCTGGAAGCGGGCGATGCTGCCGTCTTCGAGGGTAAAGCCCCAGCGGAACGGGCCGCCGCTGACCACCGTCATCACCTCGTCGATGTCGGTGCCGTCCTCGGCGGAGTTGACGTGCATGCGGCCATATTTGCCGAGTACGGCGCTGCGGGTGCGCTCGTCCAGCGCCATCAGGTCATAGACCTTGGGGTAGGGGCCGACGCCGGTCTCCTCGGTGGCGACGCCGCCTCCTTGCACCGCGGGCTCGCGCCCTGCGAGCCTGGCCTGCTCAAGCAGTTCCCCCTGACTCAGATTGAAGGCCGCAATCAGGGCGCCGTGCTCCGCTTTGGTCAACGCGCGGCGGTGGGAGGCGGCGAGCAGCGGCCTGGCGGCCTCGGGAATGTCGACGGTGACCACGTTGACACCGATGGGGTTGAGCGCGTTGTTGACCGCCTCGACCCCGCTGACGGCGGCGCGGCCATCGCTGAACTGTACCGAGACGATGTCACCGGCGAAGGTGTTGAAAGAGAAGGCCGAGGCGAGGGTGCCGGCCAGCAACGGGATATGGGTGAGTTTCATACAAGACTCCTCGTTAAGGTTCGAGAAGCAGTCTAGGGCGGTGATGTGTTCACTGAAATGACACTCGAATGATATGAAAATTCACTGGTAGTAATGAATCGTGGGGATCAGGGTCGTCGGCCCGCCCCGGGGGAGATCGCCCTCTGCCAGAGGGTGTGAGCCCGGTTGACGCAACGGGGCCCGGCTTGTGGTATGACTCTGGACGTTACTCATCAGAACCTGTCGGAGGACGAGACAATGCTGGCGTTGATCACCACGGCGCACCACACCTGCTACCCCAATCCCATCGCCTTTCGGGCCGGAGAGCGGGTGCGCATCGGCCACGAGGACGACGAGTTTCCGGGCTGGGTGCGCACTTTTACCGCAGACGGCAACGAGGGGTGGGCGCCCCTGTCCCTGCTGACCCCGATCGGCACGGAGGAGGCGCAGGCGCGCCAGGACTATACCGCCCGGGAGCTTGACGTGGCGGCGGGGGAGCGGGTACGGGTGGATCGGGAGCTAGCAGGCTGGCTCTGGGTTCACAACGAAGCGGGGCAATCAGGCTGGATACCGGCAAGCTGCATCGCCTCGCCCTCATAAGGTGCAGCGGCTCGGAGAAGGAGTAGAGAGCAGAAACCCGGCCCCAACGGGGCGCGGCGGCCGGGTGAATTGTAAAGAGTAGGGTGACAGAGAACGCGGGTTATCAGCCTAGTCTAATCAACTCGATGGGGGCGTAGTGCTCCCGGGAGTTGGCCAGCAGCACGCACTTTTCATGCTCGGCCTGATAGGGGGTCAGGTTGTCGGTGTGAGCCTCTTTCAGAAAGTCGACGGCGCCGGTGGCAGCGATCATCACGCGTTGACCGGGTGTGAGCGCATTGCGGTTTCGGTCATAGATTTTCATGGCACTCTCCTTTTATGGGGCCCGGTGGTATGCCCGGGCTGCGCGAATCAGCCTACGCCCCTGCCAATGCGTGATGCATGTCACAGATCAAAAAAGAGCCGAAGAGGGACTCAGTGCGTCGGCAAGGGCAAACGGACCTGCCGCGCGGGGTCGTCCAATCCTGTCGCTGGGAAGGCAGGTCGGTACTGCTTTTTGCGGGGGTGGGCTCGAACAAACGGGGGGATACGCTATAGTGGATGCCGCTCGTTTAACTGCCTTCAACCAACCGAGAGCGCATTATGAATCGTGATATCGTCGCCCAGTTTATCAAGATGCTGACCAACCTCGACCACTGTCTGGCCAAGGCCGAGGCCCACGCCGCCGCCAAGAAATTCAACGTGGAGAACTTCTTCGGCGATCGGCTGATCGTCGACATGCTGCCATTCAGCAAGCAGGTGCTGATCTGCTGCGACAGCGCCCGCGCCGTGGTGGCCACCGCCAGCCTGAGCGAGCCGCCGGTGCTGGGGGATGACCCCAAGACCATGGCGGATCTGCGCGCCCATGTGGCCAAGACCCTCACCTATCTGCAGAGCAAGCTGGATGCCGATTTCAGCCAGTATGCGAGCGGCCACTACTACCCCTACTGGGCCGGTGGCAAGGGGATGGACGGCTACACCTGCGTGCATGAATACGGCATCCCCAACTTCTACTTCCATCTCACCATGACCTATGCCCTGCTGCGCAAGGCCGGGGTCGAGCTCGGCAAGGGGGATTACCTGGGCGCCATCAAGCTGCAATAAGCCGGACTCTGGTACGAAAAAGCCTGCCCGCTGGCAGGCTTTTTTTATCCGCGAACGGAGGCGAGCCGGATCTAGCGGCATGGTCGCTGGCGACGGCTCTGGGCATAAAGGCGTGGTCTTCGGCCCTCTCGCGGTTACAATCCGGCGTCAAAGTAGAAAGGGTAAGAGAAACATGAAGATCCGAGTAATGATGCTGGCGGCCTTGCTGTGCCATGGCGCCGCGCAGGCGCAGGAAAGCGTCGCCGCAAGCTGGCCCGACACCCCCGTCACCCGTCTCAAGGCGCAGGCGCTGCTGCAGACCCTCAATGCCACCCTGCTCAGCAACCCGAGCGCCACCGTCACCCTGCAGAACTGGTGCGCCGACCACCGGATGGCCGGGGAGCCGCGCATCCGCGCCCTGCGTGATCAGGATACCCGCAAACCGGCCGATGCCGCCGTCCGCGAGCAGCTCAAGATCGCGGCCGACGAGCCCGTTGGCTATCGCCGGGTACAGCTCGCCTGCGGCGATCATGTCTTCTCCGAAGCGGACAACTGGTACGTGCAAAGCCGCCTCACTCCCGAGATGAACCGGCTCCTCGACACCAGCGATACCCCGTTTGGCCTGGCCGTCAAGGCGCTCAACTTCAGCCGCCGGACCCTCTCTTCCACCCTGCTGTGGGCGCCCCTGCCGGCCGGTTGGGAGATGCAGATGCCCACCCTTACCAGCAGTGACCAGCCGCTGGCGATCCCCGAGCGGGTGCTGCAGCATAGGGCCATCCTCTCACGGGGGGATGGCGTGCCGTTCAGCCTGGTGGTCGAGACCTATCGCCGCGATCTCTTCGCCTTCCCGCTGGACAAGGCCCCCGGCCGCTGAGCCCGGATGGTGGTTTGGCGCGCACAGGCCGCCAGCAATAAAAAAGCCTGCCAGTTGGCAGGCTTTTTCGTGGGCGTCACTCAGCCCGGCGGGATCTCCGGCTCCACCAGAGCGGCCAGCTGGGCCAGCGACTCCTGCCAGCCGAGATAGCACATCTCTACCGGAATGGCCTCGGGGATCCCCTCCTGCACGATGGCGAGCTCGGTGCCGCACACCACCCCGGTCAGGATCACGGTCACGTGCATCACTCCCGGCAGGTTGGGATCGTCGAACCGGTCGGTGTAGCGGATGCGCTTGCCCGGTTCGAGCTCCAGGTATTCGCCGCCAAAGGCGTGGCTGTTGCCATGGCCGAAATGGGTAAACGCCATCCGGAAGTGGCCGCCCACCTGGGCCTCCAGCTGCTCCACCCGGCAGGTGAAGCCATAGGGCGGCAGCCACTTGGCCAGCGCATCGGCCTCGATAAAGGCCCGGTAGATCCGCATCGGCGGTGCCTTGAGCACCCGGTGCAGCCGCACTGTTCCTGTCCTCATCTCTCTGTTCCTCGTTGCCTTGGGTCCATCAAGGATAGCCGGTTGCGTCCGTTTGCCGACGACTGGCCGGCATTGGTGCCCTAGAAGGGGCCGTTGCGCTCGCGCAGCTGGTCGGGCAGGCCGTCGTGATCCCCCAGCTCGCGCTCGGGCACCGCATCCCAGTGCCGCGCGCCGATGAAGCGGTTGCGCTCGGGGTGCACGGCGTAGTGGATGTGGTTGTCCGCCCGATCGGTGTCGCCCACGCAGAGCAGTCGCACCGGCTGATCGGTATTGTTGATGAAGGTGTGGGCCAGCCCGTCGCCGGCCTTGAAGCCGACCGAGTCACCGGGCTGCAGCCGATGCAGCACGCCATCGAGCCAGACGTCCGGGGTGCCTTCCAGCACGTGGACGAACTCGTCCTCGGTCTCCTCGGCGTGGGGCCAGCTGGTGCGCCGGCCGGGCGGCAGCAACTCGTGGTGAATGCCGAGGCGGGCAAAGCCGTAGTGCCTGCCGAGGGCGCTGCCCAGAGAGAGCGGCTCCTCGCTGCCGGAGTAGCGGCCGGGCTCGGGCTCCTGCAGCTCGCGCCAGTGCTTGATGCTGGGGTGACGGTTCATGACGGCTCCTTGTCGAAGTCAGGGGGTAAACAAGCGGCCCCGGACTGGGCGCACGGGGCCGGGAATGGGCGTCTTGCGCCCGAGTGGCGATGAGCCGGACTAGCGGCCCAGGTTGTCGGCCAGTTGCTTGGCGCGGCCGGCGGCCCACTGGTCGATCATCTTCTCCATCTCGCTGGCGGTGATGGGGCTGTCTTTGTGGGTGGTATCCGGGCTCTCGCGCGCATCCATCACCCGCACCAGCAGCTTGCCGTTCTGGGAGTCGAGCAGCTGGGCCATGCTGCCCACCTTGAGCAGATAGGGCTCCTTGCCGATCACCTCGCGGGTGACGTTGATGGCGATCTTGGCGGGCAGCAGATCCCGTAGCTTGGGGTCGGGCCGGGTCAGGTCGAAGTTGGTGATGGCGGCCTGCACCCGCATCACGCCGGGACCGGGGGCGGTGGCAATCTTGACGCCGTGGCTCATCAGTTCGCGCTGGAAGGTAGCGTGGTAGTAGCGGCCGATCTCGTTCTGCTCGTTGGCGGTCAGCAGATACCACTGGCCGTTCTCCTGGCGGATGAACTGCAAGGGGTCGAGCAGCACCTGATGGTACTGGCGCAGATCCACGCCGGGCTCCTTGTAGATGCGCTGGTTGGGGTTGCTTTCACTCTGCTGGAAGGCGGTCAGCGGAATCGCCTGCAGGCTGTGGGATACCTGGTTCTTCACCGCGCAGCCACCCAGCAGAATGGCCACCATGCCCGCGATTACGGCTCTTTTCATCTTTTGCTCCTGATTGCGGCGCTTGCCCGACCCTGGCATCCGGTGCGCAGGGCATTGCAAGAGAAATAACCGATTCAAAGAGCGCCCACAAGCGAAGAGTGCAGGAGTGTTCAGGCAGGATCCAGCCCGCAGGCGGCGGCCACCCAATTGCCGGGACATGACGCTAATACAATGATTTTGCTTCGGATCGGCAATCATTTGATCAAGGTTGCGGATATTGGCGCCGTTCGCTCATATAATCGCCGCCATGAAACTGATTCGGAAGGATTCGATGACCAGCCTGATGGCGGCCCTGTGCGGGTTGCTGCTCTCCTGCCTGGCCTGGGCGGCACCCACCCCCTTCGTCACTACGCCCCCTGACAGCACCACCACGGCACCCTCCGCCAGCATGGAGCCGCTGCTCTCCTGGTTTACCGGCGAGTTCTCCAGCCGCGAGCAGGCCAGCTACGACAACCGCTTCACCAGCGCCGAGCTGCGGCTGGTGGAGATCTGGCCCGGCTACAAGGGTTTTCGCTGGGTCTATGCCGAGCAGTTCCTGACCGAGCGGTCGGTTCGCCCGTTTCGCCAGCGCATCTACCGCTTCTCGCTGGTGCCTGATGGCCGCATCCTGATGGCCGAGCTGACCATGCCGCGGGCCATCGACTTCGCCGGTGCCTGGCGCCAGCCCGAGCTGCTCGACTCCCTCACGCCACAGCAGCTCTCTTTGCGTCAAGGCTGCGAGATCTGGCTGACCCGCCAGCCGTCGGGGGAGTACGCCGGCCACAGCAAGGTGGGCAGCTGCTCCACCAATTTTGGTGGCGCCAGCACCCTGGTGCAGTACCTCTGGATCGGCCCCCACAGCGTGAGATTGCTGGATCGGGCCTACGACACCGAGGCCCATCAGCGCTGGGGCAGCCCGGGGGAGGGCTATGTCTATCTGCGCCGGGTGAAACAGCGCGGCGAGTAGGGCTGCGTCCTACAACTGGTGGCGCTGCTCGATCAGGTAGTCGATGAGCAGCCGCAGGCGCAGTGGCAGCGGCTCCCTGGCCGGGTAGAGCAGGTTGACCGGGCGCGGGGCGGGCAGGGCATCCGCCAGGATCTCCTGCAGGGTGCCGCTCTCGAGCTCCTCGCTCAGCAGGGCGCGCGGCTGCAGCAGGATGCCGGTATGGTTGAGGGCGGCCACCTTGAGGGCGCTGCCGTGGTTGCTGATGAAGGGGGCGCTCATCAGCCTGCTCAGCCCCAAGGCGATCATCTTCTTCACCAGCCTGTTTCCCCAGTTCATCGACTTTCGTCACGGGGCGCTGGGTCAGTGCATGCTGCTGGCGGTCACCTTCAGCGCCGTGGTGCTGGTGGTGCATGGCGGCTACTGTCTGGTGTCCCACTGGGTGGAGGCGCAAGGCTATGACGAACGCTTCGCCTAGGGGATCAACCGGCTATCGGCGGTGATGTTCACCGGCTTCGCCCTGTTGCTGCTGTTTAAAGGGTTGAGGTAGAGAAGAATGGGGGCTGGGGTAGCGTGGGATCGGCGCACCGGCTTGGAGGGGGAATCGTGACGGGATGGCGTTTAACCGCGCCATCCCGTTGTTTTATCAGAGCTTGAACAGCGGGCGCAGGCGGATGCCGATCAGGCTGCCGGCGAGGGCCATCAGCATCCAGACCCAGCCGTGCAGGCTGCCGGAGGCGGTGCCATCGAAGAAGCCGCCGAGGTTGCAGGCGCTGTACATGGCGCCCATCCCCATCAGCAGGCCGCCGAGGATGGAGGCCAGGCTGTTGCCGAGCCGCATCGGGGCGAAGGTGCCGCCACCACTGATGCAGCGCGCCAGCATGGCCCCCAGAATGCCGAGCCAGAACATGCCAACCATGGGGTTGATGAACAGCGGTTGGGCCAGCTTGGGGTTCCCCTCGAACAGGCCGAACAGGGAGGCACCGCGCAGCGCCATGTCATAGACGGCGCCGGTGATGGTCCAGGCCGAGCCGTGCAGGGCGACGACAGTGGAGTTGAGTATGGCGATGATGATGCCGCCGGTCAGCACGGTGAAGCGGCCATCGCGCCAGAACAGGTTGCCGCCGCTGAAGAGGGGCTTGAGCTCACCGGTACGTTTGAGCTCGCTCTTGCGAAATAGAAGGAACAGCGCGGCGACCAGCGCCAGGTTGAGCAGCATGCCGCTCCAGATATTGCCGGTCAAATCCTTGGCCAGCACCACATGGCTGGAGAAGGTGGCCTCCAGTTCGGGGCGGAACTGGTTGCTGATCAGGGTGCCGATGCCGTAGCAGAGCAGCACCAGCCAGAAGCGGGGTTGCCCCTCGCCGCAGCAGTAAAGGGTGCCGGTGGCGCAGACGCCTGCCAGCTGCATGCCGATGCCGAACAGGAAGGCGCCGACGATGAAGGGAATGCCGATGGCCATCACGTTGCCCACCATGGCATCGCCAAACAGGGCGTGGCTAAAGGAGAGGAAGCAGGTGAACAGCAGAATTTCGATGGCGATGGTGAGCAGGTGAACCCGCACATAGTAGCTGTTGCGCTTGGTCAGCATCTCGCGCCAACCGAACACGATACCGAAGCGGCTGAAGGAGAGGGTGAAGCCGAAGCCGAATCCGATCAGGGCCATCAAAGCCCATTTCATACCAAAGGTGTTGCCGAGCCAGAGTAACGCTCCCCCCGCGATTGCCACGATGGGGAGCGACCATTTTCGATTCATGCTGTTGTTTCCTGTGCGTCATGGATGGAAGCCGAGCATCCTATTCCCACATTGAGTCCGATTCCAGCCCGGATCGGGTGGATGGCCGGAAAATCCGGGCAAAACCCTATCCAGATCAATTCACGATGGCGGGGGAAGCGAAATGCGGATGAATCCGTTTTCGTGCGGGAAATAATGTAGCGGCCACTCCTTGCTGGAATTAAATGGCAAAAGATGAATTTATATTTTGCGCCGCCAAATATTTCTGGGTAGAATCTTGGCGTGTTATCAACAGATGGAAGGATATTATGGAAAGCGACAGTTGTAGCCGATTGCACAGCGCGATGTGGGCTAATCAGAACTGAGGTTGATATCCCTTCTTCTCCCTCACTCTGATCGCTCAGAGTGTGGCATCTAGCGAGTCATCCCGACTCTTGCAACCCAGCTCCGTCAGAGCCTGCGTTGCTCCCCGGATTGTTCCACTCCCTCTGCGAGCCATGCCGCCTCGCGCCCCAGCAATTGCACGCCTTGCCACGTACGCCCTTTGTCATGGGCCCGAGGCTGCCCGTTGCGCCCGTTCACCGGATCTTTGGCGAGCAGGGACAAACAGGCCGGCGTGAAATAACAGGATGGACAGCTCGTATTGAAACCAATGTGGTTTTCGATAGGCTGCGCTGCGAATTTAAATAATGAAGGTCTCTCCTTTATATATTTAGAAATATGCGCTGGCTATTTCTCAATATATTCGTGGGGTGCGGTTGATTGCTCATGTGACCGGACCATGAACCCTCCTCATTATTATTCGGCCATCATGCCGTTATTGTTGCCTGTGGTTATCCTGATCTCCTTTGTCGGTCCTGGTCGCCCCGTTGCGGCCCTTGCCTCCTGCCGATAACGCCGCCGCGCGGATCTGCCCGCCGGCGATGACCTGCCGTGACCTCGATATGCCGGGGCCGGCTTGCTGCCGCCCAACTCGGAGGAACCGTCATGACCGAAGAGCCCAAACCTAGACCCTCGGGGTCCACGCCTACCCACTCCTGATCCCCTGCGGGGAGCGGGATGCGGTGTCCTGACCCCTGATCCGACCCGAGCGCGCCGGTGTGGCCGCGCAGACTGCTGTCTGCGGGCCGCCCAGTGTGCGGCGGTGGTCTGCCCGCTGCCGGGTCCATTGCATTTCACATCAGTACTGACGCCAGGCCCGGCCCGCGACAGGGCCCGCTTGCGCGTAGAAATCAGGATAACGAGTCATGAAACAACAACATACCGCCAGCCGGCACAAGCAGCAGGGCTTTGTTGCCCCGACCAGTGTCAGGGAGAAGCTCTCCTCCCGGGTGCTTGACGAGGCCGACAAGTCCCTCGAGTACACCCTCACTGCCGTGCGCGGCAACATCGACGGCCTCACCGCGACCGAGGCCGCCAACCGCCTGATCCAGTTTGGTCCCAACGAGGTGACCCACGACAAGCCGCCCCATGCGCTGATCCAGCTGCTGCAGGCGTTCAAGAACCCCTTCGTGCTGGTGCTGATCGTGCTCGGGCTGGTCAGTTACGTGATGGACGTGTTGATGGCCGAGCCGGGCGACGAGGACTGGGTCAAGGTGATCATCCTCGGTGTCATGGTGGGCCTGAGCGGTCTACTGCGCTTCTGGCAGGAGTACCGCTCCGCCAAGGCGGCCGAAGCGCTCAAGTCGCTGGTGCGCAACACCGCCACCGTGCAGCGCCGACCCTCGCCCGGGGTCGCCCCCCAGCGCAAGGAGGTGGCGATGACCGAGCTGGTGGCCGGTGACATAGTGCACCTGCAGGCGGGGGACATGATCCCGGCCGACATCAAGCTGATCGAATCCCGCGATCTCTTCATCAGCCAGGCGGTGCTGACTGGCGAAGCGCTGCCGGTGGAGAAGTACGATACTCTGGGCGCCGTGGCCGGCAAGTCGGCAGACGGCACCGGCGCAGGGGAGGCGGGGCTGCTCGATCTGCCCAACATCTGCTTCATGGGGACCAACGTGGTGAGCGGTACCGCTCGCGCCGTGGTGGTGGCCACCGGCAGCGACACCTACTTTGGTTCGCTGGCCCGCAACGTGGTGAGCCACAAGCGCATCGAGACCAGCTTCGATCGCGGCGTGAACAGCGTCACCAAGCTGCTGATCCGCTTCATGCTGGTGATGGTGCCCATCGTCTTCATGCTGAGCGGGGTGAGCAGCGGTGACTGGATGTCGGCGCTCACCTTCGCGCTGGCGGTGGCGGTGGGGCTCACCCCCGAGATGCTGCCGATGATCGTCTCCGCCAACCTGGCGCGCGGCGCGGTGGCCATGGCCAAACGCAAGGTGGTGGTGAAGCGGCTCAACTCGGTGCAGAACTTCGGCGCCATGGACGTGCTCTGCACCGACAAGACCGGCACCCTGACCCAGGACAAGATAATCCTCGAGCACCACTACGACGTGCGTGGCAAGCGGGACGACCGGATCCTGCAGCTGGCCTGGCTCAACAGCTTTCACCAGAGCGGCATGAAGAACCTGATGGACATCGCGGTGGTCGAGCACGCCGATGCGCTGGGAGAGAGCTGCAAGCCGGCCAACTACCGCAAGGTGGACGAGCTGCCGTTCGACTTCGTGCGCCGGCGCCTGTCGGTGATTGTGCAGGACGATCTGGGCCAGCAGCTGATGGTCTCCAAGGGGGCGGTGGAAGAGATGCTGGCCGTCTCCAGCCAGATCGCCGATGGCCAGGAGGTGCGGGAGCTGACCGACGCGGATCGCCGTGCCCTGCTGCGCCAGAGCGAGGAGTTCAACGCCGAGGGCTATCGGGTGCTGATCGTGGCGACCCGCGAGATCCCGGCGGGCGAGTGCAAGCAGAGCTATCGCACCAGCGACGAGGTCAAGCTGGTGGTGCGCGGCTTCCTCACCTTCTTCGATCCGCCCAAGGATTCCGCCGCGCCGGCCATCCGCGCCCTCAACGACTACGGGGTGGCGGTCAAGGTGCTGACCGGCGACAACCCCATCATCACCAGCAAGGTGTGTCGCGATGTGGGGCTGGAGCCCGGTGTGCCGCTGCTTGGCAAGGATATCGAGGTGATGGACGACGTGGCGCTGTGCACCGTGGTCAAGCACACCACCATCTTCGCCAAGCTCACCCCGCTGCAGAAGTCGCGGGTGGTGAAGGCGCTGCAGGCCAACGGCAACACGGTGGGTTTCCTCGGCGACGGCATCAACGATGCGCCGGCGCTGCGGGATGCGGACGTGGGGATCTCGGTGGACAGCGGTGCCGACATCGCCAAGGAGACCGCCGACATAATACTGCTGGAGAAGAGCCTGATGGTGCTGGAGGAGGGGGTGATCAAGGGGCGCGAGACCTTTGGCAACATCTTGAAGTACCTCAACATGACCGCCAGCTCCAACTTCGGCAACGTCTTCTCGGTGCTGGTGGCCTCCGCCTGGCTGCCCTGGGCGCCCATGCTGGCGATGCAGATGCTGATCCAGAACCTGGTGTACGACGTCTCCCAGATGCTGCTGCCGTGGGATAAGATGGATCCCGAGTTCCTCAAGCGGCCGCGCAAGTGGGAGGCGAGCAACATCAAGCGCTTCATGCTGTGGCTTGGCCCGACCTCGTCGGTGTTCGACATCAGCACCTACTGCCTGATGTGGTTCGTGTTCGGTGCCGGTGCCCTCTATGCCACCGCCAACGGCAGCATGGATCCGCTGGTCAACGGTCAGGCCATCATGAACTCCGGCTGGTTCATCGAGGGGTTGGTGTCGCAGACCCTGGTAGTGCACATGCTGCGTACCCGCAAGATCCCGTTCCTGCAGAGTACCGCCACCCTGCCGGTGCTGCTCTCCACCTCGATCGCCATTGCCATCGGCTGTTACCTGCCGTTCTCGCCTGTGGCTGAGCACTTCGGCTTCATCACTCTGGATGGGCCCAAGTACTTCATGTGGCTGGTGATCACCATGCTGGCCTACATGGGGCTGACTCAGACCGTCAAGAGCATCTACATCAAGCGCCACGGTCAGTGGTTCTGATGAAGGGCTAGTGAGAGGGCCGGTTACCGGGCCAGGAACAATGAACGCAAAGAGGGATGGCCTGGGCCATCCCTCTTTTTCATAGGGGCAAGACAGGGATCAGTGCAGGACCAGGGCATAGGCCTCGCCGGCCATGCCGGTCAGGATGGAGAGGCTGACCGCGCCAAACAGCAGGCCGGTGACCAGATTGAGCGGACGCTGCACGCGGCCGAGCAGGCGCTGGGCCCGTACGGTGGAGAGGCTCCAGGCCAGCACCCCGAACCAGACCAGGGAGAGCAGGAACAGCTCCAGTACCAGCAGGCCTCGGGTCAGGCCGTCCACCTGGGGTGTCACCATGGCGGCCAGCAGCCCCATGAAGAACAGCAGAGCCTTGGGGTTGAGCAGGTTGGTGGCAATGCCGCGCTGCACCCCCTTGCGCCAACCTTGCGCCTCGCCGCCTGCGCGCAGGGCGAGCTCGGCCGAGCTGCGCCAGGCCGCCTTGAGAGCCCCCCAGCCGAGCCAGCCCAGATAGAGAGCGCCGACCACCTTCACCGTCATGAACAGCCATGGGTGTTCGGCAATCAGCAGGCTGATGCCGGTGAGGCTGAGGGTGGCGTGCACCACAATCGCCAGGGCGATGCCGAGTGCCGCCCCGAGAGCGGTGGGCCTGTGCAGGCTGGTGCGCAGGATCAGCGCGAAGTCCGGGCCCGGGCTCGCCAGAGCGATGAGATGGATGAGACCTATGGTCAGAAACAGGCTGGTGAACATGGAAACCTCTGCGACAGTATCGAGTTCACAGCATGGCGGATCGCAGGGGGGCGGGATTGTAAAAGATTGCAGTGCGGAGTTAGTCAGTGCGCCCAATGGCGGCCAGCATCTGCTGGCGAAAATCGGCGGGGGTGAGGCCGAACGCCTGGCGAAAACCGTGATGGAAGTGGCTCTGATCGAAGAAACCGACTGCCAGCGCCACCTCGCTCACCGGCAGGCCGCGGCCGAGCAGGCGCTTGCTCTGCTCGAGCCGCAACCGCTTGAGCCAGGCGTAGGGGGTCATGCCGGTCTTTTTCTTGAACTGGCGCAGAAAGGCGAAGCGATCCAGCCCGAACAGGGCGGCCAGATCCTCCAGACTGTGGCGCTCATCCAGCCGGGCCATCAGGTAGTCGCGCAGGAACCTGAGCTGAGGGTCGGCCAGGGCGTGGCGCTCGGGGGCGATGTGCAGCAGCTCGCCGAGCAGGGCCAGCAGCTGGCTCTCCGCCAGCAGGCCGTCGGGGCTGGGGTTGTCCAGATACATGTGCAGCCGGGCAAATCCCTGATAGAGGTCGGGGCGGCTCTGCAATCCCTTGTCGAAGAAGGGCTCCGGGCTGTCTGGCAGCCAGCGGGCCAGCTGTTCGGGGGCGATGGCGAACACCCGCACCTCGTACCCTTCCGGCCGCAGGCTGAGGCCATCGTGCATCTCGTCCGGGTTGACGGTGGAGAGCTCGCCGCGCACCAGGTGGTGGCTGTTGCCCTTGTGGATGAATTTCTGGCCGCCCTGCTGCACCAGACCTATGTGGTAGTCCAGGTGAACATGGCGGCCATAGCTGAACTCCCTGTGGTGGGAGTGGGAGAGTTCAACCCCCGGCAGCAGCCGGGATTGCCAGTAGTGGATGCGGGAGTGGGATGTGCTCATCGGCTATTGATAACCTGAAACCCATGGGTGGGCTTGTAGATTATTGCAGCGTCAGGCGAGCGTCCCGTCAAGCCTGCTCCGCAGCCTGCCGGCGCTTGCCGCTGCGCAGCCCGTCCAGACTGAACAGCACCAGCGCGCTCCAGATGAAGGCGAAGGTGATCATCTTGTCCAGCGCCAGCGCCTCGCCATAGAGGGTGACCGCCAGGATGAACATCAGGCTTGGCCCTATGTACTGGAAGAAGCCCAGGGTGGAGAGCTTGAGCCGGGTGGCTGCGGCGGTGAAGCAGAGCAGGGGAGCCGTGGTGACGGCACCGGCGGCGATCAGCAGCAGGTTGAGGTGCCAGTCATTCTGGGTGAGATGGCTGGTGGGGCTGTCGGCAAAGCCCCACAGATAGATGGCGGCGGGTGGCAGCATGATCAGGGTCTCGATCAAGAGGCCGGTCAGCGCATCGAGGGCCAGCTTCTTGCGGATCAGGCCGTAGATGGCGAAGCTCGAGGCCAGCACCAGCGCGATCCAGGGCAGGGAGCCGAAGGCGATGATCTGGATGGCGACACCGATCGCCGCCAGCCCGACCGCCCACCACTGCAGCCGGCGCAGCTTCTCGCTCAGGAACAGCATGCCGAGCAGCACGTTGAACAGCGGGTTGATGTAGTAGCCGAGGCTGGCATCCAGCATGTGGCCATTGTTGATGGCCCAGATGAACAGCAGCCAGTTGCCGCCGACCGTGATGGAGGTAAAGGCCAGGGTGAGCAGTACTTTCGGCTGGCGCAGCACCGCCTGTACCTTGTGCCACTGGCGGCCGAGCAGGGTCAGCACCATCAGCAGGGCGCACGACCAGATCATCCGGTGGGTCAGGATTTCGGCGGCCGGCACGGCGGCAATGGTCTTGAAGTAGATGGGGGCCAACCCCCAAAGGGTATAGGCGCACAAGGCGTAGATGACGCCCTGGCGCTGAACGTGTTGCTGCATGCGGATAACCTTCACTGGAGAGTTGGATGCGGGAAAACATCGCAAAAAATCAGTGTAGCGATCCTTTTGCGGGGAAAGAAGTTAATAAATGATGATCAGCGGATTTTAACGGCGTACTGCCCGGCTCAGCGGCCACCACCACGGCGGATCTTGTCCACGTCCAGCAGCAGCCACAGCATGAGAGCGATGGCGGAGATCCAGGGGCCCCAGGTCACGTAGGCCTCACCGTGTCCCAACATGTAGAACAGCAGCGGCAGTCCTATCACCAGAAACAGTACACTTCCCAGAAAAAATAACATTTTTATCTTTATATTTAAGGGCTTGTCTATTTGATGATTATATCGATTGAGGCTGGCGATGAAAGGGCAAAAATGAAAAAGGGGGATTTCTCCCCCCAATTTGCAGATAAGCGTCATTTCTGATGTTATTCGAGCTGGATCCAGGTGCTTTTCAGCTCGGTGTACTTCTCCAGCGCATGCAGTGACTTGTCGCGGCCGTTGCCGGACTGCTTGAAGCCGCCGAACGGCATGGTCATGTCGCCGCCATCCCAGTTGTTGACGAACACAGTGCCGGCACGCAGGGCGCGGGAGCCTTTCACCGCCTTGTTGAGATCCGCCGTCCAGATCGCGGCCGCCAGGCCGTAGTCGGTGTCGTTGCCGAGCGCAATGGCCTCTTCCAGCGTGTCGAAGCCGGTTACCGCCAGCACGGGGCCGAAGATCTCCTCGCGGAAGATGCGCATCTCGGGGGTCACTTCGTCGAAGATGGTGGGTTCGATGTAGAAGCCGCCGCTCTCGGTATTGGTGCGCTTGCCCCCCAGCAGCAGCTTGGCGCCCTCCTGCTGGCCGATGGCGATGTAGTTGAGCACCTGCTCCATCTGGATATGATCCACCATGGCGCCGATACGGGTGGCAGGGTCGAGCGGGTTGGCCGAGATCCATTCGCGGGCATGGGCCAGCAGCCGGTCCATGAACTGCGGCTTGATGCTGTTTTGCACCAGCAGGCGAGAGGCGGCGGTACACACCTCGCCCTGGTTGTAGAAGATGGCGCCGGCGGCGCTTTTGGCGGCGGCGTCCAGGTCAGGCGCATCCGCCAGTATGATGTTGGGGCTCTTGCCGCCGCACTCCATAAAGGCGCGCTTGAGGTTGGACTTGCCGGAGCACTGCACCAGATGCTTGCCGATCTTGGTGGAGCCGGTGAAGGTGATGCAGTCCACGTCCATGTGCATGGCCAGCGCCTCGCCCACGGTATGGCCGAAGCCCGGCAGCACGTTGAACACGCCGTCGGGGATGCCGGCCTCCTTGGCAAGACCCGCGATGCGCAGAGCGGTGAGCGGGGATTTCTCGGAGGGTTTCAGGATCACCGAGTTGCCGGTGGCGAGTGCCGGCCCCAGCTTCCAGCAGGCCATCACCAGCGGGAAGTTCCACGGCACGATGGCGGCGACCACCCCGAGCGGTTCGCGGGTCACCAGCGCCAGGGCGGACTCTTCGACCGGGGCGACCTGATCGTAAATCTTGTCGATGGCTTCGGCGTTCCAGGCGATGCAGTTGGCGGCGGCGGGGGCGTCATAGCCCATGGCGTCGCCGATGGGTTTGCCCATGTCGAGCGACTCCAGCAGCGCCAGCTCCACCTTGTTGAGCCGCATCAGTTCGGCGAAGCGCTGCAGGATCTGCTTGCGCTGCTTGGGCGGCAGACCACTCCAGCGCTTGTCGTCAAAGGCGGTGCGGGCAGCCTGCACCGCCAGTTCGGCATCGGCGGCGTCACAGGCGGCGACCTTGGTCAGCAGCTTGCCGTTGGCCGGGTTGATGCAGTCGAAGGTGGCGCCGTTGATGGCGTCCCGGTAGCTGCCGTCGATGAAGGCTTGCGAGGGCAGGGTCAGGTGGGAGGCCTTGTGTTGCCACTGGGCCAGGGTCAGGTCACTCATGTTCACTCCTTGAACCGGCAAAAAGTCAGTTTCCGCGTATCAATATGCTAAACATCCTGCCGCTTGTAAATCCATCTTGTAACAATTCGTTAAACACTTTGCCAATTTGGCCTCATCCGGCATCCGTCCCGGCGAGGGTTTCCGGTGGGGCAAACCACACCGCAAGGGCGGGCCGTCGGCGCCTGCCAAACCGGAGGCCAGCGCGAAGGGACTGGTCGCTGTGCTGGGTCCGCCAAGGGGCGGTGTCTCCCCTCTCATGGCTTAGAAACTGGCGGGGGTGTTGGCCGAGATCAGCACGCATTCGTGCTCATCCACATTGCGGAAACGGTGCGGGGTGCGGCTGTCGAAGTAGTAGCCGTCTCCCGGTGTCAGCAGGTAGACCTGCTCGCCGACGGTGACCTCCACCTGGCCCTGGATGACGATGCCGCACTCTTCGCCTTCGTGGCTCAGCATGTCGTCACCCGTGTCGGCGCCCGGTGGCAGTATCTCCTGCATCATGCCGATGGCACGGTTGGCGCGGCTGTGGCCCACCAGGCGGTAGCTGATGGGGTGGGTACCGAGATCCGGCATGTCGGCGGCGCGGAAGATCACCTCGGAGTCCATCTCCGTCTCATCGGTGAAGAAGGTGGCCAGCGACATGGGAATGCCTTCCAGCACCTTGCGCAGAGAAGCGACCGAGGGGCTCACCTGATTTTTCTCGATTTGGGAGATAAAGCCGTTGGTCACACCGGAGCGTTTCGCCAGCTCGCGCTGGGAGAGGGCCGCCTTGGTGCGAACCGCCTTGAGGCGGTGACCGATATCCATCGATAGACACTCCTTGACTGTTTACTATTATTAAATTTGTGTTAAATATCTTATACCACCCCGCTCAGAGCAGCTAGTCGGGTGATACCACATGGGGCAAGTTTGAGCCCCTTTTTAAGATTTCAGGTGTTTAATTTAATAGGCATTGGCCGATAGTTACTAAACACCTTAAGGATGAGGTGACCATGAAACCGATCAGCGACATCAATACCCCCTCCGACATGTCCGCTTTCTGGATGCCGTTCACCGCCAACCAGCAGTTCAAGGCGGCGCCGCGCATCCTGAAGTCGGCAGAGGGGATGTATTATCACTCAGAGGATGGCCGCAAGATACTGGATGGCACTGCCGGGCTCTGGTGTTGCAACGCGGGTCATGGTCGGCGCGAGATTGCCGAGGCGGTTTCCCAGCAGATTTCCCACCTCGATTTTGCCCCCACATTCCAGATGGGGCACCCCCTGCCGTTCGAGCTGGCCAACCGGCTGGTGGAGATCGCCCCCAAGGGGCTTGGCCACGTCTTCTATACCAACTCCGGTTCGGAATCGGTGGATACCGCGCTCAAGATCGCGCTGGCCTGGCAGCGGGCGCGCGGTCAGGGCACCCGTACCCGGCTGATCGGCCGTGAGCGTGGTTACCACGGGGTCGGCTTCGGCGGCATCTCGGTGGGGGGCATTCCCGGCAACCGCAAGTGGTTCGGCTCCCTGCTGGGCGGGGTGGATCACCTGCCCCACACCCTCAACATCGCCAAGAATGCCTTCACCAAGGGGCTGCCCGAGGAGGATGTGGCGTTGGCCGACGAGCTGGAGAAGATCGTCTTCCTGCACGATGCCAGCAACATAGCGGCGGTGATCGTCGAACCCATCGCCGGCAGTACCGGCGTGCTGATGCCCCCCAAAGGCTACCTCAAGCGGCTGCGGGAGATCTGTACCAAACACGGCATCCTGCTGATCTTCGACGAAGTGATCACCGGTTTCGGCCGCCTCGGCTCTCCCTTCGCAGCACAAGAATTCGACGTCATCCCCGACATGATCACCTGTGCCAAGGGGCTGACCAACGGCGCCATCCCCATGGGGGCCGTGCTGGTGAGCAACGCCATCTATGACGACATGATGGCGGCCGGCAAGGGGGCCATCGAGCTGTTCCACGGCTACACCTACTCCGGCCATCCGGTGGCTGCGGCTGCGGGTCTGGCGACCCTCGAGATCTATCGCAACGAGAACCTGCTGAGCCGCGCCGCCGATCTGGCGGGCTACTGGGAGGAGGCGGCCCATTCGCTCAAGGGCTGCAAGCATGTGAAGGATGTGCGCAACTATGGGCTGGTGGCGGGCATCGAGCTGGAATCCATGCCGGATGCGCCGGGCAAGCGCGCCTATGAGGTGTTTGTTCGCTGCTTCGAGAAGGGGGCGCTGATCCGCGTCACCGGCGACATCATCGCCCTGTCGCCACCCCTCATCATCGAGCGCAGCCAGATCGACGATCTCTTCACCCTGCTGCAGGACGCCCTGCAGGCCCAGGACTGACTTTTAACTGATTGATGGCGCCCGTCGCGGCGCCACTTGCCCGTGCCTGCTCCCCGGGGCGGCGCGGGCAGGCACGCATAACCCATCACGGAGGATTTATGACATACAGGGTCAGCAACTTCATCGACGGCGAGACGACCGAGAGCCGCAGCGAGCGCTTCGGGGCCATCTTCAATCCCGCCACCGGCCAGCAGCAGGGCCAGGTGGTGCTCAGCACCGCCGCCGAGTGCCAGGATGCCATCGCCAGCGCCGAGCGCGCCCTGGCTGACTGGGCGCAGACTCCGCCGCTGGTGCGGGCCCGGGTGCTGTTTCGCTTCAAGGAGTTGATGGAGCAGCACAGGGACGATCTGGCGCGGCTGATCAGTCGCGAGCACGGCAAGGTCTTCTCCGATGCGCAGGGTGAGTTGACCCGCGGGCTGGAGGTGGTGGAGTTTGCCTGCGGCATTCCCCATCTGCTCAAGGGGGAGCACTCCCTCAACGTGGGCCGCGGGGTCGACAGCCACTCCATGATGCAGCCGGTGGGCGTCTGCGCCGGCATCACCCCGTTCAACTTCCCGGCCATGGTGCCGCTGTGGATGTTCCCGGTGGCCATCGCCTGCGGCAACACCTTCATTCTCAAGCCGTCCGAGAAGGATCCGTCCCTCTCCCTGCGCATGGCCGAGCTGCTCAAGCAGGCCGGCCTGCCGGACGGGGTGCTCAACGTGGTCAACGGCGACAAGGAGGTGGTGGACGTGCTGCTGACCGACCCGCGGGTCAGTGCCGTGTCGTTTGTCGGCTCCACTCCCATCGCCCAGTACATCTATGCCACCGCCTCGGCCCACGGCAAGCGGGTGCAGGCGCTGGGTGGCGCCAAGAACCATATGCTGGTGATGCCGGATGCGGATCTCGAGCTGGCGGTCTCCGCCCTGATGGGGGCGGCCTACGGTGCCGCCGGCGAGCGCTGCATGGCCATTTCGGTGGCCGTGGTGGTGGGGGATGAGACGGCCGATGCGCTGGTGGCCAAGCTGTCGCCGCTGGTGGCGGCGCTGCGGGTGGGCCCGGGACTGGGCCAGACCCCGGAGAACGAGATGGGGCCCCTCATCAGCCGCGAGCACCTGGCCAAGGTGCGCGGTTATGTGGATCAGGGGGTGGCCGAGGGGGCCGAGCTGGTGGTGGACGGCCGGGGCCTGAGCCACGGCGAGGGTTACTTCATCGGCGGCAGCCTGTTCGACCGGGTCGGCCCAGAGATGCGCATCTACCGGGAGGAGATCTTCGGTCCGGTGCTGGCCATCGTGCGGGCGCCGGACTACGAGACGGCGCTCAGGCTCATCAACGAACACGAGTACGGCAACGGCACCGCCATCTTCACCTGTGACGGCGACACCGCGCGGGACTTCACCGCCCGCGTGCAGGTCGGTATGGTAGGGGTGAACGTTCCCATCCCGGTGCCCATGGCGTTTCACAGCTTTGGTGGCTGGAAGCGGTCCATCTTCGGGCCGCTCAACATGCACGGGCCGGATGGGGTGCGCTTCTATACCCGGATGAAGACGGTGACTGCCCGCTGGCCCCAGAGCCTGCGGGCGGGCGCGGAGTTCTCCATGCCGACAATGAAGTAATCAACCATGCAGCAGCTAGCCCGGACATGGCCCGGTGGCAGGAATCCACCTTCGTTCGCCGCTATCACTGTGAAGGAGTAACAGATGCGACTGGGAATTCTCGATTGTGACCGGCTGGACCCCGACTTGGTGGGGGATTTCGGCCCCGTTTACTCCGAGATGTTTATCAAGGGCTTCCGGGCACTGGCCCCCGGGCTGGAGTTTCGGGTCTGGTCGGCGCTCGATGGCGAGCTGCCGGCCGATCTGCACGAGTGCGATGCCTGGCTCATCACCGGCTCGCGCCATGATGCCTACAGCGACATCCCCTGGATCCGGGCGCTGCGCGACTGGATCCGGCGTGCCCACGATGCCGACGTCAAGCTGGCCGGGGTCTGCTTCGGCCACCAGGTGATCGCCCAGGCGCTGGGGGGCGAGGTGATGAAGTCCACCAAGGGTTGGGGGCTGGGGGTGTCGGTTCATCCCATGCTGGCGCGGCAACCCTGGATGGAGCCGGGGCTCGAGACCATCCGGATCCTGGCCAGCCACCAGGATCAGGTGGAGCAGCTGCCGCCGGGGGCCACCCGGCTGGCGGGCAATGATTTTTGTCCCAATTTCATGTTTTTGCAGGGTGACCACATAGTGGCCATCCAGGGACATCCGGAATTCTCGGTGGAGTACAACCGGGCGCTGATCGAGCGGCGGCGGGATCTGCTGCCGGACGATCGTTACCAGCGCAGCCTCTCCTCGCTGGAGGGAGAGGTGGATTCGGCCACCATGATGCAGTGGTTGTTGCAATTTTTGGGCATCCTGCCCGGCGTCGACACGGCCGCCGGCGGGATCACAGCAGGAGAGCGAGCATGATTATTGGCGTACCCAAGGAAATCAAAAACCATGAATACCGGGTCGGCATGACTCCCGCCGGAGTGCAGGAGCTGACGGCCCGGGGACACAAGGTGCTGGTGCAGCAGCAGGGAGGCGAGGCGATCGGGCTGTCCGACGCCGAGTACCAGGCAGCCGGTGCCGAACTGGTGGCCAGCGCGGCGGAGATCTTCGCCCGGGCCGAAATGATAGTGAAGGTGAAGGAGCCCCAGCCGGAGGAGTGCGAACTGCTCAGGCCGGGTCAGCTGCTGTTCACCTATCTGCACCTGGCGCCGGATCCGGTGCAGACCCAACTGCTGGTGCACTCGGGGGCGGTGGCCATCGCCTACGAGACGGTGACCGACGATCGCGGCGGCCTGCCGCTGCTGGCGCCCATGTCCGAGGTGGCGGGGCGGATGGCGATCCAGGCCGGCGCCCACAGCCTGGAGAAGGCGCAGGGGGGCAACGGCACCCTGCTGGGCGGGGTGCCGGCGGTGGCGCCCGCCAAGGTGGTGGTGTTGGGTGGCGGGGTGGTCGGCGTCAACTCGGCGCGCATGGCGCTGGGACTGGGGGCCGACGTCACCATCCTGGATCGCTCCCTGCCGCGACTGCGGGAGCTGGACAGCCTGTACGGCCCGGCCCTCAAGACCCTCTACTCCACCCGTACCAATATCGAGGCGTGCATCGCTCAGGCCGATCTGGTGATCGGCGCCGTGCTGATCCCGGGGGCGGCGGCGCCCAAGCTGCTGACCCGCGACATGCTCAAGCTGATGCGCAAGGGCTCGGTGCTGGTGGACGTGGCCATCGATCAGGGCGGCTGTTTCGAGACCTCCCACCCGACCACCCACGAGGAGCCCACCTACGTGGTGGACGGCATCATCCACTACTGCGTGGCCAACATGCCGGGTGGGGTGGCGCGCACCTCCACCTTCGCGCTGACCAACGCCACCCTGCCGTTCGTGCTGGCGCTGGCGGATAAGGGCTACGCCCGGGCGCTGCAGGACGATCACCACCTGCGGGCCGGTCTGAACGTGTTCAAGGGCAAGATCACCCAGGCGGCGGTGGCGCAGGCGCTCGGCTACGAGTACGTCAGCGCCGAGTCGGTACTGGGCTGACGCAGCCGTCGCGCGCTCGGCAAACGTCGAGCGGGCTCACAAACCCCGCGATTTCAGGGAGGGCCGTCACGGCCCTTTCTCATATACTGGGCTCCCCTGTCAGTGAGGTCTCTTCATGTCCCGCATTCTGCTGCTCGCCAATCTCAACTGTGATCACGTGCTCTCCCTCTCTGAACCCCTGGTGGCCGGCGCCCGCCTGCAATACCTGGATCAGGGCCGCCGACTCGGCGGCGGCGCCGCCAACACCGGCATCGGACTGGTGTGGGCCGGCCACGAGGTGACCATCGCCTCGCGCATCGGGCTGGATGAAACCGGCGACTGGCTGTTGGAGCAGGCGGCGGGCTACGGTCTGGATTGCAGCCATGTGGAGCGCTTCGGCGGCGAGACCGGCGAGCTGCTGATCCTGGTGGACTCCACCGGCGAGCGCACCATCCTCCGGCGGCCACGGCGCCCGGATCTGCCGGGGGATCTGCCGAGCGAGGGGGTAGACTGCCTCTATGTGAACTACCCGGGTACCGCCATCATCGGTTACATGCGCCAGATGCTCGGCAAGAGCTTCGTGGTGGCTCAGTATCCCAAGGGTGGCCAGGCGCGTCGCCCCTGCCACGTGCTGGTGGCCTCACGCTCCGATCTCGGCGAGGTGGACGACCTCTGGCAGCATGCCCGCCAGATCGCCGGCGAGCAGCTGGCCTGGCTGGTGCTGACCGAAGGCAAGGCGGGGGCGGTGGCTATTCACGGCGAGGAGCAGATCCGGGTGGCGGCGCGGCCGGTGTCGGTGGTGGACACCACGGGGGCGGGGGATGCCTTCGCTGGCGGCCTGATCCACGGGCTGGCGCGAGGCATGGCGATCCGGGATGCGCTGCAGTGCGCGGTGGACTGGGGCGCCTTCGCGGTCGCTTCCGAGAGTTCCATCCCCTCCAGCGCCCTGAAAAACTGGCTCAGGCAGCCGCACTGAGCCGCCATGAACCCTTGCCGATGAGGTCTCCTTGCTCGGGCCTAGGCGGAGGGGAAAACCGGCGAATTTAACCGCCATAACCCCCCAAAACCTTGGACTAACCCGGCAAGTTTGCGATCAATCAAAGAAAGTGTCGATTTATGTGCATCTTCATCGACACCCGCCTGAGCTGCTCTTAACCTTGTCATTCCACGACTCAGATTAAGATGCGGACCTTGCGCGGGCGCAAGCGCTTCCCCGCCTCTTAGCTTTAGGTTGTCGTCCTGATTTCTGACTTGTAGTAAGAGGCAAGTGCGACCATGCAACTGACACGATTTACCGACTATGCCCTGCGTACCCTGACTTTTCTGGCGGTCCAGCCGGGAGATCGCCTGTCGACCATCACCGAGGTGGCCGATACCTTTGCCATCTCCCGCAACCACGTGGTCAAGATAGTGCATCAGCTCGGCATCAAGGGGTACATAGAGACGGTGCGTGGCAAGCACGGCGGCATTCGCCTCGGCCGTTCCGCCGTTTCCATCAACCTGCGCGATGTGGTGATGGACATGGAGCACGTGCTTTGCCCGGTGGACTGCAAGCGCGAGAACTGCCGCCTCTCCGGTGGCTGCCGCATTCAGGGTATTTTGCGCCGCGCCATGAACGCCTTCCTCGAGGTACTGGGGGAGTACACCCTGGCCGATGCGGTGCGCGATCCGACCCGGCTCTGCCACCTGCTCGGCATCGAACAGGATTCCATTCTGGCCATGGCATAAGCCAGGCAAGCATGACAAAGGGGCCCATGGGCCCCTTTGTCATGCTTGGGATTTGGGTTCAGAGCTGGGGGATCAGGGTGATGGCACCGTGCAGGCAGGCGAGACCGCAGGCGCCGCAGCCGTCGCAGGCCGCCATGTTGATGCTGACGCCGTCGGCGGTGGCCTTGATCGCCTGCTGGGGGCAGGCATCTTCACACAGCAGGCAATAGAAGCCCTGTCGGGCCTGGCAACTGGCCTCGATCCGCACCCGGGTCTGTACCTGACGACCCAGCTGCAGGTCGAGGGCGCCGGTCGGACAGGCTCTGGCGCAGCTGCCGCAATAGCTGCACTGGCCGCAGGCGAGATCCAGCACGGGCGTGCCGGCAATGGGGGTGTCGTCGTATTCGGGCTGGTTGGCCGGTTTGAGCAGGCCGTTGGGACAGGCCTTGAAGCATTCACCGCAGCGGGAGCAGAGGGAGAGGAACTGGGACTCTTCGATGGCCCAGGGGGGACGTGCTTCGTGACAAACCACCTCCGGTTTGCGAGAGCCCCCCAATGCTTGCGTTAGCCGGCGACAGAAAAAATGAGTCATGCTCACCCCTTATACCTATTAGGGGTTAATTTTATCCAAGTTTCCCTTCGCAAGCCAGAGAATAGCGCCGGCCAGGATCGCAAGCCGGGTTGCCCTTGTGTAAGCTAGGCGGGTCTTTTTGCAGGATTGAATGAACTCATGTGGTTATTTCTGTGGCGTGCTTCTCTGCTCTATGTCTTCCCCTTGCTGATGTGGGGCTACTGCCGCATCAAGGGGATCGAATTCGTCGAGCTCGACACCGGAGTTAACAGTCACAAGTGGGTGGTGCTGGCCGCCTATCTGCTCTATGTGCTGCTCTGGCTGCTGCTCAACCGCTATCTCGAACTCTTTCTGCGTCAGCGGAGCCGCAAATGATCGAGCCCGGGCTCTGGACCCTGCTGCTGCCTGCCGCCGTGCTGGCGGTCGGCATTGGCTGGCTGGCGGGCCGGCGTGGTGTGGCCCAGCTGGCCCAGCAGGTGCTGCTGAGCGAGGAGCGCCAGCAGGCGCTGCAGGATCGCTGTGACGAGCTGCAGGATGAAAAGTTGCAGAGCCAGCAGAAGCTGGAGCAGCAACAGACTCTGCTCATCAAGCTCACCGCCCGTCTCAAGGATGCCGAAGCCACCCTGCGCAGCGAGCGACTGGCCGCCGCCGAGAAGCTGCAACTGCAACAGGAGGCGGAACAGCGCCTCAGCCAGCAGTTCGAGAACCTCGCCAACCGGATCTTCGAGCAAAACTCGGGCAACTTCCGCGAACTGAACCAGAACAGCCTGGATCTGCTGCTGACGCCGCTGAAAGAGCAGCTCGAGGGCTTTCGCCGGCAGGTGGGGGAGACCCACGCCCAGGAGACGGCCCAGCGTCACAGCCTCAAGTTCGAGCTGGAGCGCCTGGCCGAGCTCAACGCCCGCATGACCGAGGAGGCGGCGGCGCTGACCCGCGCCCTCAAGGGGGACAGCAAGCAGCAGGGCAACTGGGGCGAGGTGGTGCTGGCGCGCATCCTCAGCGAATGCGGCCTGCGAGAAGGCCACGAGTACCATACCCAGGTCAACATCGAGGTGGACAAGGGCAAGCGCTACCAGCCCGACGTCATTGTCCACCTGCCGCAGGACAAGGACATCATCATCGACGCCAAGGTGTCGCTGACCGCCTACGAACGCTGGTACAACAGCGATGACGAGCTGGAGAAGGCGGTGGCGCTGAAAGAGCACGTCGCCTCGGTGCGCAACCATATCCGCGAGCTGGGCCGCAAGGATTACCAGCAGCTGCCCGGGGTGCGCACCCTCGATTACGTGCTGATGTTCGTGGCGGTGGAGCCCGCCTTCCTCACCGCGGTGGAGGCCGATCCCTCGCTGGTGCGATTCGGGCTCGACAACAACATTCTGCTGGTGAGCCCTACCAACCTGATGGTGGCGCTGCGCACCATCGAGAACCTGTGGCGCTACGAGCGGCAGAACCAGAATGCCCGCCAGATCGCCGAGCGGGCCGGCCGTCTCTACGAGAAGCTGCGGCTGTTCGTGGAGGAGATGCAGCAGCTGGGTGGCAGCCTGCACCGGGCGCAGGAGAGCTACGACAAGGCGATGGGGCGGCTGGTCAACGGGCGCGGCAACCTGATCGCCCAGGTGGAGCGCTTTCGCGAGCTGGGGGTGGAGGTGACCAAGACTCTGCCCGAACCGCTGGTCAACCGGGCGCTGGAGCGGGAAGACCCGGCCGAGTGAGGCGGGGCCTCATGTTTCATGCAACAAGAAGGGCGGCCAGTGGCTGCCCTTCTGCATTTCTTCGTCTTGATACCCTCCGCCATTCGATCTCGCGAACTCGCCGGTTACTGCTTCCAGAAGGAGGGGAAGAAGAGCACCGCCACGGTCAGGATCTCGAGCCGTCCCAGCAGCATGCCGAATGACAGGATCCACTTGGCCGAGTCCGGCAGGGTGGCGAAGTTGGTGCTGGGGCCGATGACCGGTCCCATGCCCGGACCCACGTTGGCCACGGCGGTGATGGAGCCCGAGATGGCAGTCAGGGGATCCAGCCCGATGGCGGCGAGCAGGGCGGCGATCAGCAGGATGACGGCGAAGTAGGCCAGCACGAACGAAATCATCGAGCGGATGATGGCGTCGTTGACCGGGCGGCCGTTGTACTTCTGCGGGAAGACGCCGGAGGGGTGCATCAGCTGGCGCATCTGCTTCTTGAACAGGGCGAACGCCACCTGTACCCGGAAGATCTTGAGGCCGCCGGCGGTGGAGCCGGAGCAGGCACCGAGCGCCAGCAGGATGATGAAGATGATGCTGGTGAGCGGGCCCCAGGTGCCGAAATCACCGAGCCCGAAGCCGGTGGTGGTGAGCACGGAGACGATGTTGAAGCAGCTGATGCGCAGGGCATCCATGAAGCCGTAGATGTCCCTTAGCCACAGATAGAAGGTGACCACCACGGTGACCCAGACTACCAGCCAGAAGAAGCCCTGGACCTGGGCGTCCTTGAGCAGGCTGTTGTCACGCCGGCTCAGGCTCTGTACGTAGAGCAGGAAGGGCAGGCCGCCGAGGAACATGAAGACGGTACCGATCCAGTGTGCCGAGTTGGAGAAGTGGGACATGGATTGATCGGAGGTGGAGTAGCCACCGGTGCTGAGGGTGGTCATCGAGTGGTTGACCGCCTCGAACAGGGTCATGCCGCTCACCCAGTAGGCCAGGAAGCAGAGCATGGAGAGCACCAGGTAGACCAGCACTATGTTGTTGGCCACAGTCTTGGCACGCGGCGCACTCTTGTCGGACCAATCCGAGCTCTCGGTCTGGAACAGCTTCATGCCGCCCACGTTGAGGTAGGGCAGCACCGCCACCGCCATCACGATGAAGCCTACCCCGCCCAGCCACTGCAGGATGGAGCGCCACAGCAATATGCTGTGGGCCATGCCGTCGAGCCCCGACAGCACGGTGGAGCCGGTGGTGGTGACCCCCGACATGGTCTCGAAGTAGGCGTCGGTAAAGTCGATGTGGTTGATGAAGAAGAAGGGCAAGGCGCCGAAGATGCAGGCCACCACCCAGACCGAGGTAGTGAGCAGGAACATCTCCCGCACGCCGAGGTGGAACACCGCCTTGCGGCCGTAATGCAGGCAAAGCAGGGCCGCACCGTGAGTGATCAGCACCGACTTGAGAAACTCGACGAACCCCTCGGAGCCGGTCAGCAGGGCCAGCAGGGTGGGCAGCCACATGAACAGGGCCAGCTTGGAGAGCACCAGCCCGAGGGTGAAGATGATGGGACGCAGCTTGATCATGCAAGATAACCTGGTCGTTGATTGACAAAAGACCCGGACAATCCCTGGTAGAGGTTGTGCCGGGTCTGGGTTGTGCTGCCTGAATGCATGGGCAGATTACAGGAAGAAGGGACTGGGCTGGAACAGACGCTCCACTTCCGGAATGTACTTCTTGTCCACCAGGAACATCACCACGTGGTCATCCTGCTGGATCTGGGTCCGGTCGTGGGCGATCAGCACCTCGTCACCGCGCACGATGGCGCCGATGGTGGTGCCGGGCGGCAGCTTGAGCTCGCCCACCGTCTTGCCGACCACCTTGGAGGTGTTCTCGTCCCCGTGGGCGATCGCCTCGATGGCCTCGGCCGCGCCGCGGCGCAGGCTGTAGACGTTGGCGATGTCGGCCCGGCGCACGTGGGTCAGCAGGGCCGAGATGGTGGCCTGCTGCGGCGAGATGGCGATGTCGATGGAGCCGCCCTGCACCAGATCCACGTAGGCGCTGCGCTGGATCAGCACCATGGTCTTCTTGGCGCCCATCTTCTTGGCGAGCAGGGCCGACATGATGTTGGCCTCGTCCTCGTTGGTTACCGCGATGAAGACGTCGATCTGGTCGATGTGCTCCTCCGCCAGCAGCTCCTGATCCGCCGCGTCGCCGCAGAAGACGATGGTGTTTTCCAGCACCTCGGAGAGCTGCTCCGCCCGCTTCTGGTTGCGCTCGATAAGCTTCACGCTGTAGCGCTTCTCCAGCTGGCGGGCGAGGCCGGCACCGATGTTGCCGCCGCCGACGATCATGATGCGCCGGTAGGGGCTCTCGAGCCGCTGCAGCTCCGACATCACGGCGCGGATATGGCCCGCCGCCGCCACGAAGAACACCTCGTCATCGGCCTCGATGATGGTGGTGCCCTGCGGACGGATGGAGCGGCCCTGACGAAAGATCGCCGCTACCCGGGTCTCGATGTTGGGCATGTGATCGCGTAGGGTGGAGAGGGCGTTGCCCACCAGCGGGCCGCCGTAGTAGGCCTTGACCGCCACCAGACCCACCTTGCCGCCGGCGAAGTCCACCACCTGCAGGGCGCCCGGGTACTCGATCAGCCGGCGCACGTAGTCGGTCACCAGCTGCTCGGGGGCGATCAGGTGATCCACCGGCACGGATTCGGGCAGGAACAGCCGGTCACGCTCCACCAGATAGGCCGGCGAACGGATCCGCGCCACCTTGTTGGGGGTGTTGAACAGGGAGTAAGCCACCTGGCAGGCGACCATGTTGGTCTCGTCGCTGTTGGTGACCGCGACCAGCATGTCGGCATCCTGGGCGCCCGCTTCGCGCAGCACTTTCGGATGGGCGCCGTGGCCGTTGACCACCCGCAGGTCGAACTTGTCCTGCAGCTCGCGCAGGCGGTCACTGTCGGTGTCGACGATGGTGATGTCGTTGTTCTCACCGGCCAGGTTCTCGGCCAGGGTGCCGCCAACCTGACCGGCGCCCAGAATGATGATCTTCATAGAACGGTCTCATGAGCGTCGCCGTTGCAACGGCGGCCAGGGGGCGTGGGGGCTGTCATCAACAGGATGAATCTCATAGGAAAAGCGCGCTCGATATTGGGCAGTAATGGGTGCCGCAAGCGGCACCCGTCGTGATTATGATCCTGCTTACCGCTTGATCAGCTTGGCATAGTAGAAGCCGTCCATCTCGACCTCGCCCGGCAGGAACTGGCGACCCGGGCACTCCGGGGTGTCCTGCGCATGCAGCGGCACCAGAGTGGCATCCGGGGTGGCCGCGAGGAAGGCGCGGATCTGGTCGCGGTTCTCTTCCGGCAGCACGGAGCAGGTGGCATACAGCAGAGTACCGCCGCTTTTCAGTTTCGACCAGAGGGCGCCGAGGATGCGGTGTTGCAGCTCGGCCAGCTCGCGGATGTCCTGATCCCGGCGCAGCCACTTGATGTCGGGATGACGGCGGATGACGCCGGTGGCGGAGCAGGGGGCATCCAGCAGGATGCGGTCGAACTGACCCTCCGGCCACCACAGATCCGGGGTGCTGGCATCGCCGTGGATCACCTTGGCAGTGAGGCCGATGCGATCCAGGTTCTCCTGCACCCGCTTGAGGCGGTTGTCGTCGGCATCGACCGCCACTACGCCAGCCAGCGCGGGCTGGCGCTCCAGCAGATGGGCGGTCTTGCCACCGGGGGCGGCGCAGGCATCCAGCACCCACTCGCCCGGCTGCGGGTCGAGCAGCGCGGCGGCCTGTTGTGCTGCGCCATCCTGTACCGAACAGTCGCCGACCTCGAAGCCGGGCAGCTTGGTCACGTCGCAGGGACGTTCCAGCAGGATGCAATCCTCACCCTCTTCACCGGCCATCGCATTGATGCCGGCCTCGGCCATGCGGGCCAGCATCTGCTCGCGGCTCTGGCGCTGGCTGTTGTTGCGAATCCACATCGGCGGGCGCTGGTTGTTGGCCTCCATGATGAATTCCCACTCATCCGGATAGGCCTGGCGCAGCCGCTTGGTGAGCCACTCCGGGTGGCCGAGACGAATGCTGGGGACACGGTCGATGCGCAGCAGAATGACTTCGGCGCTGCGCTGGAAGTTGCGCAGTACACCGTTGATGAGGCCGCGCAATGAGGTGCCCTTGAGCAGCTTGACGGCATTGACGGTCTCGGCCACCGCGGCGTGAGCCGGAATGCGGGTGTAGATGAGCTGGTAGAGGCCGACCAGGATCAGGTAGTGGAAGATGCGGCTCTTGTTCTTGAGCGGCTTGTCCATCATCTCGCCGACCGCCGCATCGAGGCGGGGTAGCCAGCGCAGGGTGCCGTAGCAGAGTTCTTGCAGGAGGGCGCGATCGCGGGGCGCAACCTTCTCCTGGGCAGCAGGCAGAACGGCGGAGAGGGACTGGCCCTGATCCAGCACCTGTTGGATGACGAGAGCAGCCTGTGCGCGTGTTTTCATAGTGTTACCTTAGATGCACAAGTCGGGGCCTGGGCACCGCCTTGTGTCAATTCAGTTCAATTCAATTGCGTGCCGGGTTCAAACCAGTCGCGGCGAGAGTTGAGCAGGTCCGTCACGGACATGGCCTTCTTGCCGGGCGGCTGCAGGGTCAGCAGGCGCAGCACGCCCTTGCCGGTGGCGATGTCGATCCCCTGTTTGTCAGCCTTGAGCAGGGTACCGGCCGCCTGGCCGTGATCCTGTGCGACGACTTCGGCTTGCCATACCTTGACGGTCTGGCCGGCGACTTCAAACCAGCTGATGGGCCAGGGGTTGAAGGCGCGGATGCAGCGCTCGATGGCGACGGCTTCCATCGACCAGTCGATACGGGCCTCCTCCTTGGAGAGCTTCTCGGCGTAGTTGGCCTGTGCATCGTCCTGCGCTTCGGCGGCGGTGTTGCCGGCAGCCATGGCATTGACGGTGTCGACCAGCGCCTGCGGGCCCAGTCCGGCCAGCTTGTCATAGAGGCTGGCAGAGGTTTCGTTGGCGGCGATGGGGCAGCTCACCTTGCGGATAATGGCGCCGGTATCCAGCCCCACATCCATCTGCATGATGGTGACGCCGGTTTCGGCATCGCCCGCCCAGATGGAACGCTGGATCGGGGCGGCACCGCGCCAGCGCGGCAGCAGGGAGCCGTGCACGTTGATGCAACCCAGCCGCGGAGTGTCGAGCACGGCCTTGGGCAGGATCAGGCCGTAGGCCACCACCACCATCAGGTCGGCGCCAAGGGTGGCCAGCTCGGCCTGGGCCTCTTCCTTGCGCAGGGAGGCGGGTTGATAGACCGGCAGACTGTGGGCCAACGCCAGCTCCTTGACCGGGCTGGCGGTAAGCTTCTGGCCGCGGCCGGCAGGCTTGTCGGGCTGGGTATAAACGGCGACGACCTCGTGGTCGGAAGACAACAACGCCGCCAGGTGACGGGCGGCGAAGTCGGGAGTACCGGCAAAAATCAGTTTCAGCTTATTCAATGGGGCAGATCCTCAGAGGACTTTGCGATCTTCACGGGCCATCTTTTCCAGCTTCTGGCGAATGCGCTGGCGCTTGAGCGGGGACAAGTAATCCACAAACAGCTTGCCGACCAGATGGTCCATCTCATGCTGGATGCAGATGGCGAGCAGATCGTCTGCTTCCAGCTCGAATGTCTTGCCGTGGCGATCCAGGGCGCGCACCTTGACCCACTCGGCGCGGGGCACCAGGGCACGGCTGCCGGGCACGGAGAGGCACCCTTCCTCGATGCCGGTGCTGCCGGCCTGTTCGATGATCTCGGGGTTGATCAATACCAGAGGATCTTCACGGTTTTCAGAGACATCGATCACTATGATGCGCTGATGAATGTCGACCTGAGTGGCGGCGAGGCCGATGCCTTCCTCCGCGTACATGGTTTCGAACATATCATCTACAATGTGTTGTAACTCGGGTGTAAAGGTCTCGACAGGGGCTGCGACTGTACGCAGACGCTCATCGGGGAAACGCAATACATCTAGAATGGCCATAGTTTTTTCTTTAGTTTCGTATAAATGCAGTCAATATTGGCGTAATTCTAGTCATTTACGCCGACAAAAAACAGCAACACTTTGCGCGCAGAAGTAACAGGGAGTGTTATGTATCTGAAGCAAACCATCCTCGCCTGTATGTTGGCCACCCTGAGCCAGGGCGTGCTGGCCGACCAGCTGAAACTGAAAGCGGGTTATCCCGAGACCTATGTGGTGCAAAAAGGCGATACCCTCTGGGATATTTCCGGCCAGTATCTGGCGGAGCCCTGGCTATGGCCAAGGCTCTGGAACATCAACCCGCAGATCGCCAATCCGCACTGGATCTATCCGGGCGACGTGCTGCATCTGAGCTGGGTCAACGGCGAACCGCGGCTTGGCAAGGCGATGCAGGGCGGCAAGCAGGTTGTTCATCTCTCTCCCAAGAGCCGCTACGAGAACAAGGCCAACCCCATTCCTACCCTGCCGCTCAGCGAGATCGGCCCTTTCTTGCAAACCGACCATATTCTGGCTGACAGCCAGCAGGCAAAGCAGCTGCCTTATGTGCTGGGCAATGATGAGGCACACATCGGCATGCTGGAGGGGGATACCCTCTACGTACAGGGCTCGCTGATTCCGGGTCAGGACTATGGCATCTATCATCCGGGGACCATCTACAAAGACAAGAAGAGTGGCGAACAGCTGGGGCAAGAGGCGGTCTTCGTCGGCACGGCCAGGGCGGAAGCCCTGCTGCCGGACGGCCGCACCCGGGTTACCCTCAGCCACAACCAGCGCGAGGTGTATCAGGGCGACAAGCTGATGCCGTTCCCGCCGCAGGAGAGCCTCTCCGCCGTGTTCACTCCCAAGGCTGCCCCCGTCATCTCGCCCGGCTATATCGTCGATTTGCCGAGCAAGGCTCGCGGCGGTGGCAAGTTCGACGTCGTGCTCATCAACAAGGGCATGCGTGATCAGGTTGCCCCCGGCGATGTGCTGGAGATATTGCGGCCCGGTGCCCGGCTGGTGAGCAAGAATGGCAAGGTCGCCTATCGGGAGTACTCCTCCGTCTATGACAAGACCTTCTATTCGTCCGGCAAGCCACCCCTGCCGTCGGAGGCCGTGGCCCGGGTCATGTTGTTCAAGGTGTACGACAAGCTGAGTTATGGCCTGATCCTGCAGAGTCAGGACATGGTCAGCACCGGTTATCAGGTCAGCAACTTCTGACGTGCCTCTTCCATCCGGGCGACTCGCGCTGTGGTTGACGCTGGATGCCGTCACCGGTATCGGTCCGGTCACCGCCGCTCGCCTGCTGGCCCATTTTGGCGGTGACATTGTCACCCTGTTCGACGCCGACGACGGCACCTTGCGAGCTCTTGGTCTGCAGAGCGCTCAAATCCAGCAGTTGAGGTGGCCCCAGCCGGTTGCCGAGCAGGCGCTGAGCTGGGCCGCCGAGCCCGGCAATCACCTCCTGTGTCCGGATGACCCCGTCTATCCCGCTTTGCTCAAAGAGATCCCCGCCACCCCGCTGCTGCTCTACTGCCGTGGCAACCTGGCTGCCCTGTCTGTTCCTTCGCTGGCGATGGTTGGCACGCGCCATCCCACCTATGCCGGCAAGGACAATGCTGCCCGCCTCTGTGGTGAGCTGGTCGCCTGCGGGCTGGCCATTACCTCCGGACTGGCGCTTGGCATCGACGGGGTGTGTCATCAGCAGGCGCTGGCGGCAGGGGGGACTACCCTGGCCGTGCTGGGCTCAGGGCTCGACTGCCTATATCCGAAGCGCCATCAGGGGTTGGCTATGGAGATCCTGGCGCAAGGCGGCTTGCTTATCTCCGAGCTGGCGCCCGACAAGGGGCCGCTGGCCGAGCACTTTCCACGGCGCAATCGCATCATCAGTGGCTTGTCGCTGGGTACCCTGGTGGTAGAGGCGGCCGAGCAGAGTGGTTCGCTCATCACGGCCCGTTATGCATTGGAGCAGGGGCGAGAGGTCTTTGCTGTACCTGGTGCCCCGCAAAACGTGCAGGCACTGGGTTGCAACAAATTAATCCAGCAGGGGGCCAAACTTGTATTGAGCGCGGCCGATATAGTGGAAGAGCTGCCCGGATTTGTCGGTCTGCTGCAGCAAGTGGCTGACTTGTCTGAGCATTCGAATAATAGCGAATTGCCTTATGCCGATTTGTTGGATAACGTAGATTATGAGACCACGAGCGTGGATACCGTTGCCGAACGGTCCCAGCTTCCTGTCGAAGTGGTATTGGGCAGGTTGGTAGAGCTGGAGCTGGCCGGTGCAGTGATGGCGGTAGCCGGTGGATACGTCAGAGCGAGGAGGGCGAATCATGTTTGATGTATTGATGTACCTTTTCGAGACCTACATCCACAGCGATGCAGATGTGATGGTCGAGCAGAATGAACTCACCGACGAACTGAGCCGGGCAGGTTTCGACAAAGACGAGATCGAGAAGGCGCTCAACTGGCTGGAGAGACTGGCCAACCTGCATGACAGTGAGCGGGAGGTCTACGTGGCCGCCAGTGCGCAAGGCTCCATGCGTATCTACGCTCCACAAGAACTGGCACGCCTCAGTACCGAGTGCCGCGGTTTCCTGCTGTTTCTGGAACAAGCCCAGGTACTCAATGCCGAAACCCGCGAAATCTGCATCGAGCGCCTGCTCGAGCTTGATAAACCGGATATCGAGCTGGACGATCTGAAGTGGGTAGTCATGATGGTGCTGTTCAACGTACCGGGCAGTGAAAATGCCTACCAGCAGATGGAAGAGCTGGTGTTTGACGAGTCAGACGGTGTCATCCACTGACAGCCCGGTGCCGCGCTGGTAGAATTCAGGTCATCTGGATTTCAAGGCGCGGCCCATGTCAAAAATCGATCATCACCTCTTTTCAGCCCACGAACATGCCTTCGAGCGCGAACCGTGCCCGCAGTGTGGGGCCGAGCTGGTGATCCGCCAGGGCAAGCATGGTCCCTTCCTCGGTTGCTCCGCCTATCCTGTCTGCGATTACATCCGCTCCCTGACTCCATCCGGTCGTGATATCGAGAAGGTGCTTGAAGGCTCGGCCTGCCCGGATTGCGGCCAGCCACTGGCGATCAAGAAGGGGCGTTATGGTCTGTTTGTTGGTTGCACCCAGTATCCGGCTTGCCAGCACATCGAATCCCTGCAGGAGAGCGACGATACCCAGATCCTCTGCCCAGAGTGTGGCAAGGGGCACCTCATCAGCCGAACCTCCCGCTATGGCAAGCAGTTCTACTCTTGCGACGGCTACCCCCATTGCAAATATGTGGTGAATGACAAGCCGGTCCCCATGCCTTGTCCGCAATGTGGCTGGGGTATCATGGTCGAGAAAAAGGTGAGGGGAGCCCTGCGCTGGATCTGCCCGCAAAAGAAATGCGGCCACCAGAGCGAGCAGGTATAATCCGGCCGCCACAAGCGTATTGAAACGTTTTCGGCGAACTTCAACCCCCCACTTGGAGTAAGGAAATTCCCACCATGAATAAACCCTTTGTTGCCGTATTGATGGGCTCTGATTCTGATTTTCCGGTGATGCAGACCACTCTAGAGGTGCTCAAGTCATTCGATATCGCGGTAGAAGTGAAAGTGACCTCTGCACACCGTACCCCGGCTGCGACGCATCAGTACGTGACCGACGCCGAAGCCCGTGGCTGCAAGGTCTTTATCTGTGCCGCCGGTCTCGCCGCTCACTTGGCGGGCGCCGTGGCGGGTATCACGACTCGTCCCGTGATCGGTGTGCCCATCGATGGTGGCCCGCTCAAGGGGCTGGATGCACTGCTTTCCACCGTGCAGATGCCAGGTGGGGTGCCGGTGGCGACCGTGGCGATCGGCAAGGCCGGCGCCAAGAATGCAGGCTATCTGGCAGCTCAGATGCTGGCAGTGGCGGATGATGAACTGGCGGCCAAGGTGCAGGCAGAACGCCAGAAAAATGCCGACGAGGTACTGGCCAAGGACGCTGCCTTACAGGCCCTGCTCAAGTAAGCTCCGAGACGGCAACCACCAGCCCGTTCGTCATCAACTTCTCGCTGGTCAATGAAGGGGACCGTCAGGGTCGCCGTTTCGTAGGCTCAATATTAATCAATGATGAGGCGACAGCCCGGCTGTCGCATTTTTTATGCCCAATGAATTTGAACTTGCAGTTGCCGCCCTCCAGCGCGATGGGGTGATTGCCTATGCAACCGAGGCGGTATTTGGCCTGGGTTGTGATCCTGACTCCGAGTCGGCGGTACACCGTCTGCTGGCGATCAAGCAACGCCCGGTGGAGAAGGGGCTGATCCTGATCGCTGCCGATCTGGCTCAGTTGCAGGATTACATCGATCTGGACCAGCTTACTGACGAGCAGCTGGCCCGAGTGAAAGCGAGCTGGCCTGGTCCCTTCACCTGGATCATGCCGGCGCGCAGCAATACCCCGGCCTGGCTGACCGGTCAGTTTACCACCCTGGCGGTGCGTGTGACGGCCCATCCGCAGGTGCAGGCCTTGTGCCGCGCGTTTGGCAAGCCGCTGGTCTCTACCAGTGCCAACCTGACGGGTGAAGAGCCTGCCCGGCAGGTGGCGGACATCGGTGAATTGCTGGCGAGTCAGCTGGCCTATATCTTGCCCGGCGAAGTGGGGGGGCAAGCCAATCCGTCCGAGATCAAGGATGCCAGAACCGGCGCCATCATCCGCCCCTCTTGAACCGCTCGGAGAGCGGCAATGCGGATCGGCTTAGCCCATCCGGCGACATCACAATAATAGGGTCAGGCGACGATCCTGGCTGACTGGAGACAAGATGAGCAAACCGGATGTGGCCCAGGTCAAGGCCTTCCTGCTGCAGTTGCAGGACGAGATCTGCCGTGGTCTGGAACTGGCCGATGGCGGCGGACACTTTGTTGAAGATGCCTGGCGCCGCGAAGGAGGTGGCGGTGGCCGCACTCGCGTGCTGCGTCACGGTGCCGTGATCGAGCAGGGAGGGGTCAACTTCTCCCACGTTCATGGCGACGCCATGCCAGCCTCGGCGACGGCCCATCGGCCGGAACTGGCGGGCCGCCGGTTTGAGGCCATGGGGGTGTCGCTGGTGATCCACCCACACAATCCGTACGTGCCGACCAGCCACGCCAATGTGCGCTTCTTCATCGCCGAGAAAGAGGGGGAGGCGCCGATCTGGTGGTTTGGTGGCGGCTTCGATCTCACCCCGTTTTATCCGTTCGAAGAGGACGTGCGGCATTGGCATCAGGTCTCCTTCGATCTTTGTCAGCCGTTCGGCACCGATATTTATTCCGAGTTCAAATCCTGGTGCGATCGCTACTTCTTCCTCAAGCACCGGGACGAGACGCGTGGTGCCGGCGGCCTTTTCTTCGATGATCTGAATCGCTGGCCGTTTGCCGACTGTTTCGCCTTTATGCAGGCGGTCGGCAAGGGCTATCTCGATGCCTACCTGCCGATTGTCGAGCGCCGCAAGGCGCTGGCTTATGGCGAACGGGAGCGGGAATTCCAGCTCTATCGACGTGGCCGCTATGTGGAGTTCAATCTGGTGTATGACCGTGGCACCCTGTTTGGTTTGCAGACTGGCGGGCGTACCGAGTCGATTCTGATGTCGATGCCGCCGCTGGCGCGCTGGGAATATGACTGGCAGCCGCCAGCGGGCAGCCCGGAAGCATTGCTCTACAGCGACTACCTCAAACCACGCGAGTGGTTGTGACCTGAGGGGCCATGATGGCCCCTTCTTATTGGCCGATATTCGGCTTGTTCCTGAGTGCGAAAACCCGTTAAATCGGGAGATTGCCCTCTGAAGGAACTCTTTGATGGATCGTTATCTGGTTTTTGGCCACCCGGTGCGCCACAGCAAGTCTCCCTTTATTCATACCCTGTTTGCCAGGCAAACCCAGCAGGAGCTGGAATATGGTCTGGCTGAGCCGGCCGTCGAAGAGTTCGCCACCAGTCTGAGAGACTTCTTTGCCCAAGGTGGCAAGGGATGCAATGTCACCGTCCCCTTCAAGGAGCAGGCATTCGCCCTGGTCGATCGACTGAGCCCTCGGGCCCGGCGGGCGGGGGCAGTCAACACCATCAAGCTGACCGATGATGGCGTACTGCTCGGTGACAACACCGATGGTGCCGGGTTGGTGGCCGACCTCAAGGCGCATGGTGTGGCACTTGCCAGCAGCAGGATCCTGCTACTAGGGGCGGGTGGCGCTGCGCGCGGTGCGCTGGCTCCGCTGCTGGCCGAGCAACCCGAGGCATTGGTTATCGCCAACCGTACTCACGCCAGGGCGGAGCAGCTGGCTGCCGAGTTTCGTGATCTGGGGGCGGTCAGTGCCCAGACCTATGAACAGCTGGGTGGCCATTTCGATCTGATCATCAACTCCACCTCCGCCAGTCTGCAGGGGGAGTTGCCGCCGCTCCCTCCGGCGCTGATCCATACCGATATCGCCATCTACGACATGATGTATGGCGCGACCGATACCCCCTTTATCGCCTGGGCCAAGGGGCAGGGGGCTCGCCAGACCCTAGACGGTCTCGGCATGCTGGTGGAACAGGCGGCAGAAGCCTTTACCGTGTGGCGCGGAATCCGGCCAGGGACTAAACAGGTATTGAGAGAACTGAAACGAAATCTGGGGACCCTATGAACCAAGGCATCTTGTTTCCCGAGCTGGCCAACTGGCAAGCGCACGAACAGCGGATCCACTTTCCTGCCCAGCAGATGGGGGCGCTGGTGGATTGCTACATCAGTCGCCGGCGTCTGGAGAAAATGACCGGGCTCTCCCTCGCCAGAGAGGAAGACATCCTGCGAGCCTTCGAAAGCGTGCGTTTTGACATCGAAGAGATTGCTGAAAAACTCATTGAGGAACAGGAGTTTGCAGAAGATGGCGCCATCTACCTCTGATTTTTTCAAGTTTTTTCTCAAAGCAGCGGAACTTGCGCCAAGTTGTGCTGACTAACTAGATAGTTGAGGAAGTGCTAGCTAGTCACCTTTATAACTCCCCGGTATTCGTACTGGGGATTTTTTTATCTATATGAAAAATAACATGATTTATGTAATTCATTTTTCGTGAAACTTAATTACATAAATTACTTTCACTTTCTGCTGCTTTGCTATACAGTTAGCAACGTAGGGTACAGAGGTAAGATGTTCTATCTTTCAGACCTTTTATTTCACGTAATTGAATGTGGCTGAATAGCGACCCCGGTGAGTCATCATCGGGGTGTTTTTTTATGGCTTGCATTTAGAGTAAATGCTTTAATGTTGGCGAATGTTTGTTAGAATGAAGGGGCTTCTTGAGGAAAACCAGTCGTCTTTGTTCTCAAGATTTAGCTTCTTCCCAATTTTTGAACTGATTGTTTAAGGCCGGTACTGCGTTTGCAGAACCGGCCTCATTTTTATCCGTTCCATTGACTGTTTTGTAATAAAATTTCACTTTGGTACTTATTTGGTGAGGGAACGCCCCCGCCGGCATCTATTTTTGAAAACGTTGCCAATGGGATGAAAAGTTAATTGTTATATAGAATTAACTATTTATCCCATTGATAAAAATAGTGTTTCAAGAACTCATCGTAGGGAGTGGGCGATGTCACTGGCGAGAGGGGTTATGGCAAGCAGACTGAAAGCCTTTCAATCAGCGGAGGAGCTGCTCCGCCAATTGCAGGGGTTGGTTGTGGTGTATACAGGACGTAGCTTACTCCTCGAGCGGTGCTTGCTCACCGTCAGTCATGTCATCGGCGCCTGCGAGATACCAGCCAGTCAGCGTCTGTGCCAGTTTTTCGACCCCGATCTGGGTCAGTGAAGAGAAGGCTTCCACCTGGATCTGCGGACCCAGCTCGGCTACGGCCTGACGTACCTTGATGACCTGAGTGTTGCGCGGACCCGGGCTCAGCTTGTCGGCCTTGGTCAGCAGCAGCATGACTGGCAGTTTGCGGTGAGAGCTCCACTCCAGCATGTTCATATCGGTATCTTTGAGCGGATGGCGGATGTCCATCAGGATCACCAGACCTTTCAATGACTCACGACGCTGCAGATATTCCGCCAGCGACTTTTGCCACTTGAGCTTCATTTCCAGCGGAACCTGCGCATAACCGTAGCCCGGCAGGTCGACCAGACGCTTGCCCGGTTCCAGCTCAAACAGGTTGATCAGCTGGGTACGTCCCGGCGTCTTACTGGTGCGGGCCAGGTTCTTGTGCTTGGTCAAGGTATTCAATGCAGATGACTTACCGGCGTTGGAACGGCCGGCAAACGCAATCTCGACACCCCCATCATTTGGCAGGTGACGGATGTCGGGTGCGCTGGTCACAAAATGCACCTTATTGAAATTCAGAGTTTGTGTATCCAACGTAAATTCCCCATAGAGATAGAGGGTTATAGAGTTACTTTTTTGTGAAATCGTGTAAAATGGCGTCGCTTAAACGCGTTTATTTTAACATGCCTTCAGCGGCATGGGATCTGGAAGCCTAATAACGAGAAGTTGGAACGCCATGAAGAACCTAGTCATTACTCTTGCTCTGATGGTTGGCGTAACGGGGATGGCACAAGCCAAGGGCGATGCCGCTGCGGGACAAACCAAGGCTGCCGTTTGCGCGGCTTGTCATGGACCGGACGGCAACAGCCTAGTCGATATGTACCCCAAGATTGCTGGTCAGCACGCATCATATATCAAAAAGCAGTTAGTTGAACTGAAGGCTGCAGCTTCTGGTCAAACTGGCCGGGTTGCACCCATCATGGGGCCGATGGCGCTTCCTCTGTCTGAACAGGACATGGAAGACCTGGCAGCCTACTTCTCCAGTCAGAAGGTGACGCCGCTCGCGGTACCAGATGACGCCGTCGCTGCAGGCAAGGCGCTGTACATGGGAGGGGACATGAGCCGTGGTCTGGCTGCCTGTACTGCCTGCCATGGTCCGCGCGGTTCGGGCGTCGAGCAGGCCAAGTATCCGAGCCTGTCCGGCCAGCATCCTGCCTACATCAAGGCCCAGCTCACGGCTTTTAGGGCCGCAGCCCGTGACAACGACCCGAACAGCATGATGCGGGACGTTGCCAAGAAGCTGACCGATCAGGATATCGAAGTACTGTCCAAATATGTGGCAGGTCTGCACTGATCAAGCAGGATGATATTATCTCATTGATATTGACGAGGAGCCGCAGGCTCCTCGTTTCTTTTCGGCCTTTAACACCATTTGGCCAATTTTTTCTCGCATTGTTGTAAGAGATCTACCATTCCTCAGCCTGGCCAGGGCTTAAACATTTTTAGAAAAATGCTTAGTAATTCATTAATTTCAATATGTTAAATGACAATAAGTCGTTTATCTCCGTTTGAAAACGTTCCCGATGGATTGAGCCACTTTATTAAATTGATACAGTGGATGCATGGAATGACCCACGTGGTGGTTCACGACCGGGATGTCGTGAAGACAGGATGTCGATGAGGCGGGATGCCAAGGGCCACGTGAGTGGCCGGCAATGGATTGAAAGACCAGGATGGTGACCGTTCAGGAAGAGCGGGGCTGCGGGAAGCAACCACCCCAGAAGATGACCGGACGTCGTCTGCATGGGTCAGGCAAGCACACGCACATTCAGGATCGACCAATTAAGGTCAGGATGACCATACACAAAGATATGATGCGCAGAGGTATCACCACGGACAGGGTGATTTGCAGCCAGGGATGGGACTCGCATAAACATATCAAGGCAGCTTCGGCTGCCTTTTTTCTTTTGGGTCATTAACCCGCTTGGTCATTCTGTGTCAAAATACCAGCAACATGCCCAGAGGATGCCGATCCTGCGGTATTCGAAGGCCATTTATGGCCGGATTGGTGCAGAATCCCGCTCTGTTTCTAATCCATCGTTCCCCGTGTCAGCATCCTCTTCCGGACCTTTTCGAACCGGAAACGGGTTTCAATCCAGTTATTTGTCGGAGTCATTCATGTCGGCTAAACAACCCAATCGCAAACCTGCCGGTAAGCGCAAAGAATCAGATGCCAGTGCCCAGGAAGGCCGTGAGCGCAAACGCGCCGCCAAGCGCAAGGGCTTGAAGGCAGGATCCCGCCAGCAGGTCGAGCAGGCCGGCAAGAAGAGTGGAACCAAGCAGGCCAAGGATCCGCGCATCGGTTCCCGCAAGCCAGTTGTTCTTATCGTGGAAGAGAAGAGCAGCAAGCCGGTCGCGCCCAAGCAGGTCAAAGAGAAGAAGCTGGTGATGACGCCGGAGCAGGAGCTGGCCTCCATCGAGAATGATGATCGCCTGAATGACCTGCTGGATCGGCTCGATGCCGGTGAGACCCTGGAAGTAACCGAGCAGGCCTGGGTCGATCAGCGGGTTGACCGCTATCAGGAACTGATGGACGAGCTTGGCATCATCGACACTGATGATGACGAAGATGAAGCTGACTTTGATGAGGTCGACTTTGACGAGCCGGGGCAGCCAGCCTCCGAAGAGGAGCTGTGGGATCGTTTCACCCAGGTCGACTATCAGCCAGAGCCCAAGCCTGAGCCGAAGAAAAAGTGATGAGTGGATGGATGCTGGCCGCCTTGCTGGGCGGCCTGATTTTGTTGGGACTGGCCTGGTATGCCGGTACCCTGCTGGCACGTCTCAAGCGCCAGCACGACAGCCAGCAGCAGGCTATCGCGGCCCGCAATGAACGGATCCTCGAGAGTGTCAGGGTGATAGCCCATGCGGTACGGGATGGTCAGTGCGATTACTCCGAGGGTGCCATCCGGTTGACCAATCTGCTGGATGCGTTGCAGATCAAGGGCGGTCGCGCCTTTGCCGGCGAATTTCCGGGGTTGTACGGTCTCTACGAGAAGGTGAAGGAGATGCCGACTCATGAGGCGAGACGGGCCCTCAAACGCAATGAAGTCATGAAGATGGATCTCGAACGCAGTGGCTATGAGGCCGAGCTGGAGGCGCAGATCCTCGAGGATGTGGCCAGACTGAAGGATTTTCAGTTTAGCCGGTGAGCCGATAACAAAAAGAGGAAGCAAGCGTGCAAGCAGAACAGATTGTGTGGGATCAGGCCCTGATCGAAAAATATAACTACAGCGGTCCGCGTTACACCTCCTATCCCACTGCGCTGGAGTTCAACGAGGGTTTCGGTTATCCGGACTTCGTCCAGGCCGCGAGCCAGTATCCGGCGCGCAACCTGTCGCTCTACGTGCATATCCCCTTCTGTCACAAGCTCTGCTACTACTGCGGCTGCAACAAGGTGATCACCCGTCACCGCCACAAGGCCGATCAGTACCTCGATTTCCTCGAGCAGGAGATCAAGGCGCAGGCTCCGCTGTTCAAGCAGCGGCTGGTGACCCAGCTGCACTGGGGCGGCGGCACACCCACCTATCTGGATGAACCCCAGACTCGCCGACTGATGGCCATGTTGCGGGAGCATTTCCACTTCGCCGAAGAGGGCGAAATCAGCATCGAGGTGGATCCACGGGAGATCGAGCTCTCCATGCTGGACGTACTGCGGGAGATCGGCTTCAACCGCATCAGCCTCGGTGTGCAGGATTTCAACAAGGAGGTCCAGGTCGCGGTCAACCGCGAGCAGGACAACGACTTCATCCGCGCCATGCTGGAGCGGGCTCGCGAACTGGGCTTTCGTTCCACCAACCTGGATCTCATCTACGGTCTGCCGCACCAGAACCGGGAGAGCTTCCATCACACCTTGGAGGAGGTGCTCAAGACCGATCCGGCCCGCCTCTCCATCTTCAATTATGCCCACCTGCCGAGCCGTTTTGCCGCCCAGCACAAGCTGAAAGAGGCGGATATGCCGGCGCCGCAGGAAAAACTGGCCATGCTGCAGGACACCATTGCCTTCCTGACCGGCCGTGGTTATCAGTTCATCGGCATGGATCACTTCGCCAAGCCGGACGACGAGCTGGCGGTGGCCCAGCGTGAGGGCAAGCTGCACCGCAACTTCCAGGGCTATACCACCCAGGGGGATTGCGATCTGCTGGGGCTGGGGGTCTCCTCCATCAGCATGATCGGTGATGCCTATTCCCAGAACCAGAAAGAGCTCAAGGCCTACTATGGCCAGGTGGAAACGCTGGGGCATGCCCAGTGGAAGGGGTGCTCTCTCAATCAGGATGACCTGATCCGCCGCGAGGTGATCAAGCGCCTCATCTGCGATTTTCGCCTGAACTTTGCCGCCGTCGAGCAGGCCCATGGCCTGGTGTTCAGAGAGTACTTTGCGGAGGATCTCAAGCTGCTGCAGACCTTCATCGATGACGGCCTGGTGCGGATGACCGAAGAGGGGCTGGAAGTGGTCTCCACCGGTCAGCTGCTGATCCGCAACATCTGCATGTGCTTCGATGTCTACCTGCGCAACAAGGCGCGCCAGCAGCAGTTCTCCCGGGTGATCTGATGCCCTGAGTCGTGCAGACAATAAAAAACCGCCTCTCGGCGGTTTTTTATTGGGCGCGGAGCCAAGTGCTTAACGCTGGGCGGCGCGGGCGCTCAGCTCGGCCTTCTCGGCCTCGCTCAGGAAGGCCAGGGTCAGGCCATTCTGCTGGGCGGTGCAGATCTCGCTCACCGTCATGCCGGCAGCCGGGGCCGCCACCTCGTATTCGTGGGGCAGGTCGATGCCTTCCACCGCCGGGTCGTCGGTGTTGAGACAAGCCAGCACGTCGGCGGCCAGGAACTGGCGGATCGGGTGTTCGGTCAGGCTCGCCACCGTGGTGGTCTGAACGTTGGAGGTGAGGCAGGACTCGATGCCGATGCGGTGCTCGGCCAGATAGGCCATCAGGGCCGGATCCTGAATGGCTTTGACGCCGTGGCCGATACGTTCGGCACCCAGCTCGCGAATGGCCTGCCACATGCTCTCGGGGCCGGCGGCTTCACCGGCGTGCACGGTGACGCGCATGCCCGCATCACGCACCCGGCGGAAGTGGTCGGTGAACAGTTCGCCCGGGAAGCCCAGCTCGTCGCCGGCCAGATCGATGGCAACCAGCCGATCGCGATGGGCCAGACAGGCATCCAGCTCTTGCTTGCACTGTTCGGTGCCGAAGGTGCGGCTCATGATGCCGATCAGGTTGGTCTTGATGCCGAAGTGGCGGCTGCCGGCCGCCACGCCGTCGATGATAGCCTCTACCACACCCTGCGGGTGCAGCTTGTGGGCCATCGCCATGTAGGCCGGACTGAAACGCAGCTCGGCATAGTCAATGCCGGCGCGCAGCAGATCTTCCACGTTTTCGTAGGCGACCCGGCGGCAGGCGTCATAGTCGGCCAGCACGGCCACGCCCCAGTCCAGCTTCTTGAGGAAGGCGACTAGGCTCGGCTCATTCTCGACGATCTGCACATGGGGGCGCAGCGCCTCCAGCTCGAAGGCGGGCAGTTGAATGTTGTGCTGACGGCCCAGCTCGAGGATGGTCTGCGGGCGGATGTTGCCGTCCAGATGGCGGTGCAGGTCGGTCAGGGGAAGAGATCTGTCAATCATGATGGCGCCTTCTTCGAGTCGGGTGTGAAAGCCTGCCATTCTAGGCAGGGATCTCAAAAAAGATACCCCGTTTGAAATCAAACGGGGTCTTATTGGTCGGTGATTTGCCAAGGCGTGATGGGAATCGTTTTTCCCAAGGACTCAGGAGAGGTCGAGTTCCTTCAGCTTGCGGGTGAGGGTGTTGCGCCCCCAACCGAGCAGCCGTGCCGCCTCCTGTTTGTGACCATGGGTATGGTCCAGTGCGGTTTCCAGCATGATCCGCTCGAACTGGGGCAGGGCATCGGCCAGGATGTCGGTCTCCCCCAGCGCCAGTTTGGCGGCGACCCAGTCCTGCAACTGCTGCTGCCAGCCGCCGGACAGGGCCGGCTGACCCGGTTCGGCGCTGCTGGTGATGGGGGTGAGCAGCTCGGTGGGCAGATCGCTCACCAGCACCTCCTGGCCCGAAGCCATCACGGTAAGCCAGCGGCAGACGTTTTCCAGCTGGCGTACGTTGCCAGGCCAGGGCAGGCGGCTGATGTAGGCCTGGGTATCCGGATGCAGGCTCTTGGCCTCCACGTTCAGTTCCTTGGCTGCCCGCAGCAGGAAGTGCTGGGCCAGCTGGGGAATGTCCTCACGCCGCTCCTTGAGAGCAGGAATATGAATCCGTATGACGTTGAGGCGGTGGAACAGGTCTTCCCGAAATTCACCGTCGGCCACCCGCTTCTCCAGATTCTGGTGGGTGGCGGCGATGATCCGCACATCCACCTGCACCGGCTGATGGCCACCGACCCGGTAGAACTGGCCATCGGCCAGTACCCGCAGCAGCCGGGTCTGCACATCCAGCGGCATGTCGCCGATCTCGTCGAGAAACAGGGTACCGCCGTCGGCCTGTTCGAAGCGGCCGTGGCGAATGTTGTTGGCGCCGGTGAAGGCCCCTTTCTCATGGCCGAACAGTTCCGATTCGATGAGATCTTTCGGGATGGCGGCCATGTTGAGGGCGATGAAGTTCTTGTGGGCGCGCGGGCTGTGCTTGTGCAGGGCGTGGGCGACCAGCTCCTTGCCGGTACCGCTTTGGCCGTTGATCAGCACCGAGATGCTGGAGCGCGACAGCCGGCCGATGGCGCGGAACACCTCCTGCATGGCTGGTGCCTCGCCGATGATCTCCGGGCTGCTGGCCGGATTCTGCTGGCGTGCCTTGCGTTTGGTGCGCTGCTCCTTGAGGTGATTCTCGGCGCGGCGCACCAGGGTGACCGCCTCGTCGATGTCGAACGGTTTGGGCAGGTATTCGAAGGCACCGCGCTGGTAGGCATTGACCGCGCTGTCGAGATCCGAGTGGGCGGTCATGATGATGATGGGCAGATCGGCCTGGCGGCGATGGATCTGCTCAAGCAGGCTGAGGCCGTCGATGCCGGGCATGCGGATATCGGAGAGGATCACGTCCGGTGAGCGCATTTCCAGCGAGCTCAGCAGCGCCTCGCCATCGGCGAAACTCTCGCACTCGAAACCTTCACTGCCGAGGGTGCGCTCCAGCACCCAGCGGATAGAACTGTCGTCATCGACGATCCACACTTTTGCTGTCATGACGTTCCCTTATTTGCGAAGCGGTAAAAAGATGGTGAATTCGGTGTGGCCTGGCCAGCTGATGCAGTCGATCCGCCCCTTGTGCTGGTCGATCAGGTTCTGGGCGATGGAGAGGCCGAGCCCGGTGCCCCCCTCCTTGCCAGTGATCATGGGATAGAACAGGGTGTCGCGGATGGCATCCGGGATGCCGGGGCCGTTGTCGATGATCTTGATCTCGGCCGCCAGCCGGTAGCGCTGGCCGTGGATGGTGATCTGGAAGGCCGTGCGGGTCTTGATGCGGATTAGGCCGGTCTGCTCGCCGATGGCCTCGGCGGCGTTGCGCACCATGTTGAGAAAGGCCTGCTGCAGCTGGTCCGGTTCCATCTCGAATTCCGGGATGCTGGGATCGTAATCCCGCTCGATGCGCACCGTCGGTGGCAGCTCCAGCTCTACCAGCCGACGCACCTGCTCCAGTACCGAGTGGACGTTGTGCATCTGGTGACGACCTGGGCGCTGAGGGCCGAGCAGGCGATCGACCAGCACTCGCAGCCGGTCGGCCTGTTCGATGATGATGCCGGTATATTCGCGCAGGGCGGGGTCGGGCAGCTCCTTTTGCAGCAGCTGGGCCGCGCCGCGCAGACCGCCGAGGGGATTCTTGATCTCGTGGGCCAGGCCGCGTACCAGCTCCTTGGCCGCCTGCTGCTGGGCATGCTGCTGCAGCTCCTGGCTGATCTTCTTCTGCTGGTCGATCTTGCGCAGCTCCACCACCATCAGCCGCTGCTCATGATCGGCCAGCGGGCTGACGCTCATCTCCACCAGTCTGGGCTCTCCTTCCACCACCAGGGTGACTTCACTGTCGGTAAAACCCTGCCCCGAGCTGAGGCACTGCTTCAGCCGCTGCAGATCGAGGGAGATGTGTTCCAGCAGGTGGGGCAGTTCGATACCGATCAGCCGGCGCTGACTGAGGGAGAGCAACTGCTCGGCGGCCGGGTTGACGAATTGTATGCAGAGCCGCTCATCCATCAGGATGACGGCGGTCAGCAAGTTATCGAGCAGTATCTTGGCTTGATCCGGGCGGGTTGGCACAGGTTTCTCCCTAAAACGGTGCTACACACCAGCAATGCACCAATGTGGTGCATCTAGTCTACCCGTATCGAGGCACAGGATCACCCCTTGTTGTTGAGGGGGGTCACTTTGGGTGCAGGATTGATGCTGGCCCGGTGCAGGTAGAAGGTGACTGGCTTGGATTTAGCAAGGATCGTACCGTCTTTGGCGAGCAGCTCGAGCTGGGCCTCATGGGCACCGCGATCGAGGTTTTCGACCCGGATGGCGAGCGAGTTTTTAACGATGGGGGCTGCCTTGCCGTCCAGGGTCAGGCGCACATCGTACTGGGTTGGCGGTTGCGGGCTGATCTGACCCTGAAACACCACGTTGCCGGTGTTGTCACGCAGGGTGCTGCCCTGTTCCGGGGAGAGTAGTTCGATCACCAGCTTGGCCGCCTCCTTCTCTTTCTTGGCATCGACGCCGGTGAGGCTGTTGAAGTTGTCCACTTGCACCGAGCGGGGTGAACTGCCGATGAAGGGGGCGACGCGCAGATCGACCTCTTTGGCTTTCTGGCCGGGGGGAGGGGCATCCGTGTAGTGAACGACTCCCTGGCTGTCGGTCCAGGAGTATACCTTTGCAGCCTGGGCGCCGGTGGCGGCCAGCAGCAACAGGCTCAGCATCCATACTGGGTCGGCGTTTTTCATCCATCTCTCCTTGACGGGATTTTGCTTAATCCTATCAGAGAAAAAACCCGCCTGTCGGCGGGTTTGGTCAAGTTCTGAGCTGGCTTCCGGATTAAACGGAGTAGTACAGTTCGAACTCCAGCGGGTGCGGGGTCATGCGCACGCGGTCAACGTCCTGCTGCTTCAGCTCCAGGTAGGAGTTGATGAAGTCGTCGCTGAACACGCCACCGCGGGTCAGGAACTCGCGATCCGCATCCAGCGCGGCCAGGGCTTCATCCAGAGAGCCGGCCACGGTCGGCACTTCGGCAGCTTCTTCCGGCGGCAGGTCATACAGGTTCTTGTCCATGGCATCGCCCGGATGGATCTTGTTGATGATGCCGTCCAGACCGGCCATCAGCTGGGCTGCGAAGGCCAGGTACGGGTTGGCAGCCGGATCCGGGAAGCGCACTTCGATGCGGCGAGCTTTCGGGCTCGGCACGACCGGGATACGGATGGAGGCAGAACGGTTGCGGGCAGAGTAGGCCAGCATGACCGGTGCTTCATAACCCGGTACCAGACGCTTGTAGGAGTTGGTGGTCGGGTTGGCGAAGGCGTTGATGGCCTTGGCATGCTTGATGATGCCGCCGATGTAGTGCAGCGCCATCTCGGACAGACCGCCGTACAGGTCACCGGCGAACAGGTTGACGCCGTTCTTGGCCAGGGACTGGTGGCAGTGCATGCCGGAGCCGTTGTCACCGAACATGGGTTTCGGCATGAAGGTGACGGTCTTGTTGTAGGCGTGGGCCACGTTGTGGATCACGTACTTCAGCACCTGCACTTCATCCGCTTTCAGGGTGAGGGTGTTGAAACGGGTCGCGATCTCGTTCTGGCCTGCAGTCGCCACTTCGTGGTGGTGAGCTTCAACGACCTGGCCCATCTCTTCCAGCACCAGACACATGGCGGCACGGATATCCTGAGAGGAGTCAACCGGTGCAACCGGGAAGTAGCCACCCTTGACGAAAGGACGGTGACCCTTGTTGCCGTGCTCGTAATCGGTACCGGAGTTCCAGGCGGCTTCTTCGGATTCGATCTTCACGAAGCTGTGGCCCATGGTGTTCGAGAAGGTGATGTTGTCGAACATGAAGAATTCCGGCTCCGGCCCGAACAGCACGGTGTCGGCGATGCCGCTGGACTTCAGGAAGTCTTCGGCACGCTTGGCGATGGAGCGCGGATCGCGGTCGTAGCCCTGCATGGTGGCCGGTTCCAGCACGTCACAGACGATGTTCAGGGTGGTCTCTTCAGTGAACGGATCCAGTTTGGCGGAGGCCGCATCCGGCATCAACACCATGTCTGATTCGTTGATACCCTTCCAGCCGCCGATGGAGGAACCATCGAACATCTTGCCGTCTTCGAAGAAATCTTCGTCAACCTGATGGGAAGGGATGGATACGTGCTGCTCTTTACCCTTGGTGTCGGTAAAGCGCAGGTCGACAAACTTGACTTCGTGTTCCTGGATCAGGGCCAAAACGTTCTGGGCTGACATGCTAAGTAACCTCCGGTGTTAAAACTCTTAGGGTGAATGCGTCATCGCATTCACATAAGCCAGTATCGTGCCAAGTTTGTGACAGCTTGATTTCAGGGCATTTGGGGCTATAAGCCAGCCCTGAGACCCGCCATCTCAGCGCGTTACGCCTCAAAGTAGTGCATCCATGGATCGTTTTGGTGCACTAAAATGGTGCGCGTTATACGGTCAGCCCCCATCTAAGCAGGCTTTGATCGGAAGGTCTATGATCCTGATCCCCTGTTGTGCGCGAATGTACTGCAATTCTGCTAGGCAGATCACAAAGGCGAGAGTACAATTAGCGCCCAATTTTACCCGGTGATTGAGGCGAGAATGTTAGAGAATTTACGCAATATTGCGATTATTGCGCACGTTGACCACGGCAAAACGACTCTGGTTGATAAGCTGCTGCAGCAGTCCGGCACCCTGGACCGCTCCACGGAAGGCCAGGAACGGATCATGGACTCCAATGATCTGGAACGGGAACGTGGCATCACCATTCTCGCCAAGAACACTGCGATCCGCTGGAACGACTACCGCATCAACATCGTTGATACCCCGGGTCACGCCGACTTCGGTGGTGAGGTAGAGCGCGTACTGTCCATGGTTGACTCCGTGCTGCTGCTGGTTGACGCCGTTGACGGCCCGATGCCGCAAACCCGTTTCGTGACCCAGAAGGCATTCGCCCAGGGTCTGAAGCCGATCGTGGTCATCAACAAGATCGACCGTCCGGGTGCTCGTCCTGACTGGGTAATGGATCAGGTATTCGATCTGTTCGACAACCTGGGTGCCACCGACGAACAGCTGGACTTCAAAGTTGTTTACGCCTCTGCACTGAACGGTTGGGCCACCATGGATCAGGACGTTGAGTCCGATAACATGGAACCCCTGTTCCAGGCCATCGTCGATAACGTGGAAGCGCCCAAGGCTGATGCCGACGGTGGTTTCCAGATGCAGATCTCCCAGCTGGACTACAACTCCTATGTTGGCGTCATCGGTATCGGCCGCATCACCCGTGGTCGCGTCAAGACCAACCAGCAGGTCACCATCGTCGGTGCCGACGGCAAGTCCCGTACCGGCAAGGTCGGTCAGGTGCTGGGTTATCTGGGTCTGTCCCGTACCGAAGTGGCCGATGCGCAAGCTGGCGACATCATCGCCATCACCGGTCTGGGCGAGCTGAAGATCTCCGACACCATCTGTGACAACGGCGCCGTTGAAGCGCTGCCGCCGCTCTCCGTTGACGAGCCGACCGTGAACATGACCTTCCAGGTCAACACCTCACCGTTCGCCGGCAAAGAGGGCAAGTTCGTGACCTCCCGCAACATCCTGGAGCGTCTGAACCAGGAGCTGGTCCACAACGTGGCCCTGCGCGTGGAAGAGACCGATGATCCGGACAAGTTCCGTGTCTCCGGCCGTGGTGAACTGCACCTGTCCATCCTGATCGAAAACATGCGTCGCGAAGGTTACGAGCTGGCGGTATCCCGTCCGGAAGTTATCCTGCGCACCGTAGACGGCGTTTTGCAAGAACCGTTCGAAACTGTAACCGTGGACGTGGAAGAAGCACACCAGGGTTCCGTGATGGAGCAACTCGGCCTGCGCAAGGGCGAGATGACCAACATGACTCCGGATGGCAAAGGCCGTGTTCGCCTGGACTTCATGATCCCGAGCCGTGGCCTGATCGGCTTCCAGACCGAGTTCATGACCCTGACCTCCGGTACCGGTCTGCTGTACCACACCTTCGACCACTACGGTCCGCACAAGGGTGGCAGCATCGGCGAGCGTCAGAACGGCGTGCTGATCTCCAACGCTACCGGCAAGGCGCTGACCTATGCCCTGTTCGGTCTGCAAGACCGCGGTCGTCTGTTCATCGGTCACGCGACCGAAGTGTACGAAGGCCAGGTGATCGGTATTCACTCCCGTTCCAACGACCTGACCGTAAACTGCCTGAAGGGCAAGCAGCTGACCAACATGCGTGCCTCCGGTACCGACGAAGCCCAGGTGCTGACTCCGCCGATCCGCATGTCGCTGGAACAGGCTCTGGAGTTCATCGACAACGACGAACTCGTTGAAGTCACTCCGAAGAGCATCCGTATCCGCAAGAAACTGCTGACCGAGATGGATCGCAAGCGCGCCGGTCGTGCTTGATATCTGTTCATCGACAGACAGAGAGAGGCCTTCGGGCCTCTTTTTTTATGCCTGCTCGCCGCGGGCAGGCGGCTGCAGGTGCCGGTGCGAGTCGCACCCGGCTGGCCCATGGGTGGTCAAATGACCATGCTATCTGACACAATGTCTGCACTATGAAGACGTTGGGAGCGACAATGCAGCAGAAATTCGGCGGCCGTCTTGGCCATGCCCTCTCTTTTTTACGCCACGATGGCGGCCACTTCGCCCAGTTTGTCTGGGGCCGTTTCCAGCAAGACAGGTTGACGGTCACTGCCGGCTATCTGGCCTATGTGACCCTGCTCTCCTTGGTGCCGATGATCGCTGTGGTATTCGGCATGATGTCGGCCTTTCCGGTATTCCAGAGCTTGAAGCAGGCGATGGAGCAGTTCGTCTATCACAACTTCGTGCCTACCGCCGGCGAGATGCTCAAGGAGTACATCGACGGCTTCGTGGCCAACGCCACCAACACCACGGCAGTCGGTATCGGCGCTCTGATCGTGGTGGCACTGATGCTGATCTCGGCCATCGACAAGAACCTCAACTATATCTGGCGCTCCACCCAGAGCCGGCCGCTGGCCCAAGCATTCGCCATGTACTGGATGATCCTGACACTGGGGCCGGTGCTCATCGGGGCCAGCATCGCCATCTCCTCCTACATTTTCTCGCTGCGGCTGTTCGGGGCCGAGAGCCTGTTCGGCATCGGCTATCTGTTGCTGCGCGGCTTGCCGTTCCTGTTCTCGGTGCTCACCTTTCTGCTGGTCTATACCGTGGTGCCCAACTGCAAGGTGCGGCTGATGCATGCCTTCATCGGCGCCCTGGTGGCGGCCACCCTGTTCGAGCTGGCCAAGCGTGGCTTTGCCATTTACATCACCAACTTCCCCTCCTATCAGGCCATCTATGGTGCCCTGGCGACCATCCCCATCCTGTTTGTCTGGGTCTACCTGAGCTGGTTGGTGGTCTTGCTTGGCGCCGAGACCACTGCCTGCCTTGGTGAATATGAGCGGCCTGCCTCAGAAGAGTTGGCTTGAACGTTGTTGTTGGCATTGGCGACCATGCTGTTTGTCTGGGCCTATGTGGACTGCCTGAGCTGGCTGGTGGTCTTGCTTGGCGCGGAAACCACCGCCTGCCTCGGCGAATATGAGCGACCGGGCGCCTATGAGTTGGCCTGACCCGGCCCCTTGCTGTTAGCATCGACGACCGCCCCCGTCAGCAGATGGGGGCGGTCGTTTCGTTTTGAGAGGAGAGGGATGTGATTGCACTGATTCAGCGGGTCAGCGAGGCCAGCGTAACGGTAGAGGGCGAGGTGACCGGGGCCATCGGTCAGGGTCTACTGGTGCTGCTCGGGGTGGAGCAAGGGGATGACGAGGCCAAGGCCGACAAGCTGCTGCACAAGGTGAGCGGTTACCGCATCTTCTCCGATGAGAATGGCAAGATGAACCTCAATGTAAGCCAGGCCGGCGGCAGCCTGCTAGTAGTCTCTCAGTTCACCCTGGCTGCGGATACCAACAAGGGGATGAGGCCCAGCTTCTCCGGCGGCGCCCATCCGGTCGAGGCCGAGCGGCTATACGACTACTTCGTGGCGCAGGCCGCTGCCAGCAGCATACCGACCGCCACCGGCCGCTTCGCCGCCGACATGAAGGTGGCGCTGGTCAATGACGGGCCGGTTACCTTCTGGCTACAGGTCTGACGCCAGCTCGTAGCGGGGGGCCGTGTGCAGCAGGACGTTGCGCAGCCCCGGCACCGGGTAGGGGGTGGTGGGGCCGACCCACTGTTCCAGCAGCATCAGCACCCGGGTCAGCTCGAGGCGGGTGCGCGGCAGCAGGTTGATGATGAGCTCACCGTTCAGGCGGGGGGCCAGCGCCTGATAGATCCGCTCCTGGAACAGCAGCGGCGGATTGCCGTCCTGGCTGAACAGGTCGAGCAGGATAAGGTCGTACTGCGCCTCGCTCTGTTCCAGAAAGGCGAGGGCATCGGCCTGGTGCAGGATCGGCGCACGCTGCGGGTGTTGGTCAGGCTGAAAGAACAGCTGATAGAGGGTGATCACCTCTTCATCGAGGTCGACGCACTCGTGACGGGCATCTGGCCAGCGCTGGTGCAGATGGCGGGTGAGATCGCCGCCCCCCAGCCCCAGCTCGAGGATGTTGCCGGCCTGCTCGGGCAGCAGACAGGCGATCACCTGCTGGTGTGGCAGGCAGAGGGTGGCGGGTTCGGCCAGGGACATGGCCGACTGCACCACGCCGTCGATCTCCAGCCAGCGGTGATGGGCATTTTCCTGCACGGTGAGCCGGCGCTGGGGCTTGGCGCTGAGGTGCAATAAGTGGTCGGCTTGGTACGCTTGCAGATTGAAGTCCATGAATTTGCACGGCAAGATGGTTTTCGACCAGTGTAACTCAAGGATGGAACTATGTACCGGGTGGTCACCCCCCAGACGGCAGCCGAACCGGATGCCCATTATCAGTTGAGCTGGGAGGCATGGGTGCGCAAGCCCTTCCGTCTGTCCGTCGGCGCTAACTCAAGGATCGCTTTATGTACCGGGTAGTCACTCCTCGAACCGCAGCCGAATTGGACTCTTACTACCAGCTGAGTTGGGAGGCATGGGTGCGCAAGCCCTTCAATGTGCCCGTCGGCGCTAACTCAAGGATCGCTTTATGTACCGGGTAGTCACTCCTCGAACCGCAGCCGAGTTGGACTCTTACTACCAGCTGAGTTGGGAGGCATGGGTGCGCAAGCCCTTCAATGTGCCCGTCGGCGCTAACTCAAGGATCGTTTTATGTACCGGGTAGTCACTCCTCAAACGGCTGCCGAGCTGGACGCTTACTACCAGTTGCGCTGGGAACTACTGCGTAAACCCTTCAATCTGCCCGTCGGTTCCGAGCGGGATGAATACGATACCGTCGCCATTCACCGGCTGATGCTGGCCCCCGACGGGACGCCCATCGCGGTGGGGCGGCTGTTTGTCGGCGGTGACGAGGCCCAGATCCGTTTCATGGCGCTGCGCCCCGAATTTCGTGGTCAGGGGCTGGGTGCCCGCATGGTGGAAGATCTCGAACAGCTGGCCCGCAGCGAGAAGGTGAAGCGGCTGGTGATGAATGCCCGCCAGGAGGCGGTGGAGTTCTACCGCAAGTGCGGTTTTCTGGAGGTGGGGGAAGGCCCCGTCTCCTTCGGCCGCATTCCGCACCGCCAGATGATCAAGTCCCTGAGCCCGCTGCAGACCATCCAGTACCGGTCGGAGTGGTGCCAGGATCTCACCACCCGCTGGTCACGCGGCATTCCCATCAGCGAGAAGATGGGGGTGCACATCACCCACTACGACGGCCAGACCTTCCACCTCAAGGCCAATCTGGCGGCCAATCTCAACGTGCATGACACCATGTTCGCCGGCAGCATCTACAGCCAGTGCGTGCTGGCGGGCTGGGGCCTGATCTGGCTGCAGCTCAAGGAGGCGGGGCTGGTGGGGGATACCGTTCTGGCGGAGGGCAACATCAAGTACTACCGGCCGGTCAAGGAGGAGCCGGAGGCGCGGGTGGCGCGCGAAGGCATGCCTGCCGTGCTCGAGCCGCTCAAGGCCGGCGAATCCGCCAAGTTCAGCCTCAAGATCAAACTGTTCAGCGGTGACAAGCTGGCGGCCGAGTTCCTCGGTCACTACGTGGTGCAGCCGGTGAAGCGGCCGGGCCAGTAGCCCCGCACGGGATCCCATCAAGCAACAAGGCCTCATCACGAGGCCTTGTTGTTTTCTGTCGGCTAGCCGTTGGCCGCCTGTGCGGCCGGGGCCTGCGGCGCCGGTCGCCAGAGCGGGCTGCTGTTGCCCTGGGGTGGGTAGCGTACGCCGGTTTCCCAGCCGCAGCCGTCCGGTTTTTGCTGGAAGCCCCAGCTGAGGGTCGGCTCGGCGAGCGGCCCGCGCCACTGGCCGAGCAGCTCGGCACAGTGCTGACCGTTGAGGACGCCCAGATCCAGCTGCCACTGCTCATTGACCAGATCGACGCTGCCCTGCACTCCCAGCAGGTGGGTAATGGTGGAAGCGCCGGCCTGTTCGATCTTCAGCTGGCCTTGCGCCACCTTGCCCTGCAGCTTGATGCGATAGAAGGGGGTGTCGCCCTCCTGCATCGCCTGCCAGAGCTCGGCCGGGCTGAGGGTTGGCGCCGCTGCCTGCTTGAACCACTGATCCAGCAGCGGATCTATCTTCACCTTGTCCCAGAACGGCTCGGTGGCATCGAGGGCAATGTTCCCCTGCAGGGAGCTGCGCCAGGCGCCCGGGGTGCCGGGGTGCAGCGCCTGCAGATCGGCGCTCAGGTCCATCTTGCCAGAGAAGGAGACGGGGGAGTGGAGGATCTTGCCCCACTGCACCAGATCCAGTTTCTCGCCCTTGAGCTGCAACCGGCTGGTCTGGCCCGGCTCGCGTCCCCACTGGCCGCTCAGGCTGAGGCTGCCCTCATCCGGCAGCGAGCTGGTGAGCTTGTTGAGCTGCCAGGAGCCGGCCGTCAGCTCGCCATCCAGCTCGCCGTTGCGGGCACTGAGGCCGTCCCACACCAGTTCGAACCAGGCGCTCTCGAGCCGGGCCCGGCCCAGCAGCGGGCCCGGCTGGTTGCCGCGCAGGCTGAGATCGGTGAGATAGAACTGCCAGCCGGTCAGCGACAGGGGCAGGGTATCGTCGAAGGAGAGCACCTTGAGCTTGTCGAAGGCCAGCTTGCGGATGTCGATCTGCTGCGGGCGCCAGCTCTGCCAATCCTGCCACCACCCTTCCGGCAGACTGATGTCCATGCCGCTCAGCGCCATGTCCTTGAGGGTCAGCTTCTGCTGCAGGGGATCGAGAGAGAGTTCCAGGTTGAACTCTCCTTCATAGGCCTTGCCCTGCAACTCGGCATCCAGCTGCTGGGGCGAGAAGGCGACCTTGCCCTGGATGGATTCCAGCTGGAACAGGCCACGGCCGAGATCGCCGAGGGTCCCCGAGAAGTAGCCGCTGGGCGTGCTGCCAGCCTGCCAGTTGAAGGCGGTCAGCTGGCCGCTGAGGTTGTTGAGGGCCAGCTCCTGCTCGATGTCATTGAAGCTGAGATCCCGGATCTGGCCGAGATCCAGGCTGACCTGGCGCAGGGGGGATTCGGCTTTGGCGAGGGTGCCCCACTCGATGCGCATGCCCTGGCTCTTGAGGTTGTTCAGCCGCAGACTGCGGGCGGGCCAGTCGAGCACCATGCCGGTTTCGAGCAGACCGTCGAACAGGTTGGCGGTCAGCTTGTCGGTACTCAGCACCTGCCCCTCCAGCCGGCCGGCCAGGTTGAGACGGGAGAGGGCCCAGGCCGGGGTTGCCAGCTCAGTGATGTTGAGGGTCAGGTTGGCCTGGGGCGGGCGCACCGGATTGAGCAGCTGCCAGTCGCTCAGGGTGGCGTTGAGGCCGCGCAGGGTCAGCCCGTCGCTCTCAAGGCTGAGCCGGTCTATGGTGCTGTCGGCGATGGTGAGGGAGTGCACCGGCAGGCTTGGCAGCTGGTTGGGCAGTGGCAGCTTGATGGCCGGGCGAATGAGATCGAGATGGGCGATGCGCACATCGCGGCTCAGCCAGTCGATGCTCTCTATTTCGAGATAGATCTTGTCGAGGGTCACGGCGTGGCCGTAACTCACCTGCTCTGCCAGCAGGGTGTAGGGGTGAAGCGGGTTGAACACCAGCCGGCCTATGGTGACCGGCACGCCGGTCTGCTGGCTGAGCCAGCCGGCGATGGGCCCCTTGGCCCGCTCGGCATCGAACAGGCCAAGCCCGACCCAGACAAAGAGCAACAGGAAGGCAAGGGTGTAGAGCAGGCCGCGCAGCCAGGAATTCATCAGTGCTTTCCTCCTGTTTCTGTTGCTTGGTCAGGCATTGGAGTAGTGATCCCGCAGACCGAGCCAGCGCCGTATCAAGGGTTCGACATGGCTTGGATGGCGGTCCATCAAGAAGCGCGCCATCTTCTGCACCTGCGGGATGAGCGATTGGTCGCGTACCAGATCGGCGATCTTGAGGTCAGCCAGGCCGGTCTGGCGGGTGCCGAGCAGCTCACCCGGGCCGCGCAGCTCCAGATCCCGCTGGGCGATGAGAAAGCCGTCGTTGGTCTCCCGCAGCACCCCGAGCCGGCTCTGGGCCGTCTTGGACAAGGGGGCATGATAGAGCAGCACGCAGTGGGAGGCCACCGAGCCGCGCCCGACCCGGCCGCGCAGCTGGTGCAGCTGCGCCAGCCCCAGTCGCTCCGGGTTTTCGATGATCATCAGGCTGGCGTTGGGCACGTCCACCCCCACCTCGATGACGGTGGTGGCGACCAGCAGTTGCAGTATGCCCGCCTTGAACTCTTCCATCACCCGCTGTTTCTCGACCGGCCGCATCCGGCCGTGCACCAGCCCGATGTGCAGGCCGGGCAGCAGGTTCTGCAGCTCTGCGGCGGTATCCTCGGCGGCCTGGCACTCCAGCACCTCCGACTCCTCGATCAGAGTGCAGACCCAGTAGGCCTGCTTGCCCTCCTCGCAGGCCAGTCTGACCCGTTCGATCACGTCCTGGCGGCGGCTGTCCGGCAGCGCCACCGTGGTGATAGGGGTGCGGCCCGGTGGCAGCTCGTCGATGATGGAGGTGTCGAGGTCGGCATAGGCGGTCATCGCCAGGGTGCGGGGGATGGGGGTGGCGGTCATGATCAGCTGATGGGGGTGTACCCCTTCCCGCTCCCCTTTTTCCCGCAGGGCGAGCCGCTGATGCACGCCGAATCTGTGCTGTTCGTCGATGATGACCAGGGCGAGGCGCTGGAACACCACCTGCTCCTGAAAGATGGCGTGGGTGCCCACCACCATCTTGACGCTGCCATCGGCGATGGCGGCCAGCGCTTCTTCTCGTGCCTTGCCCTTCTGCTTGCCCGCCAGCCAGCCGACCCCGATACCGAGCGGTTCCAGCCACTTGGCGAAGTTGATGGCGTGCTGTTCGGCCAGCAGTTCGGTCGGCGCCATCAGCCCCACCTGACAGCCGTTGCCGATGGCCTGCAGGGCGGCCAGCGCCGCGACCAGCGTTTTACCTGAGCCCACGTCCCCCTGTACCAGTCGCATCATGGGATGGCTCTGTTGCAGATCCCGGCCGATCTCCGCCACCACCCGGTTCTGGGCACCGGTGGGGGTGAACGGCAGGGCATCGAGCAGCTGTTCGACCAGCGCAGGTGCCGGTTTGAGGGCGCGGGCCAGCTGGGTTTGTGCCTGGGCCCGCACCTTCAAGACCGAGAGGTTGTGAGCCAGCAGTTCTTCCAGCACCAGCCGCTGCTGGGCCGGGTGCTGGCCGCTCTCGAGCAGGGCCAGCGCCACCGAGGGGGGCGGACGGTGCAGCAGTTTCAGGGCCGCGGCCAGATCGATCTGCTGGGGATAGAGGCCGGCGGGCAGCAGCTCCTCTACCCCGTAGAGGTCGAGCTGGGCCAGCGCCTGATCGGTGAGGCTGCGCAGGGTGAGCTGGCGCAGCCCCTCGGTGGTCGGGTAGACGGGGGTGAGCGCCTCTTCGGTCTGGCCGGCCTGCTCCTCGCCGAGCAGCTTGTACTCGGGGTGGGCCATCTCCAGCCCGTACTTGCCGGGGCGCACTTCGCCGAAGCAGCGCATCAGCCGGCCCGGGCTCAGGCTGTTCTTCTGGGCGGCGGTGAAGTTGAAGAAGCGCAGGGTGAGGGTGCCGGTGCCGTCGCTGATGCGGCAGACCAGCATGCGGCGACGCCCCATCACCAGCTGAGTGTCCTGGATCTCCCCTTCGACGGCGCCGTGCAGGCCGGGCGGCAGATCGCCGATGGGCCACACCTGGGTGCGGTCCTCGTAGCGCAGGGGGAGGTGGAACAGCAGATCCTGCACCGTGGCCAGCCCCAGCCGCTCGAGCTTTTCCTGCATCTTGCTGCCGACGCCCTTGAGGCTGTCGAGGGAGATTTTATCCAATTTCATCAATTAGATGCCCGAAAACACTGTAAATATGTCCAGATGATAGGGTTTATTGCTGTCTCGACGCAAGCCGCGTCGTGCGGTTGGGGCTCGGTTGGTGGGCAGCGGAGCCCCCAATGACAAGGGCCTGCCGATGTGCGGCAGGCCCTTGTGAGGATCCCCGAGGGCGCGATGCGCGCCGGTCAGATGATGCGCTTGAGCAGGATATGGGCCTTGACCCTGTGGATCCGGGCCAGCAGCTTGCGCACCTGATCCGGGTAGTCCTGGATCTGCTCGATCTGATCGAAGTGGCTGATGCGCTTGGTGTTGGCCAGGATGTTCTCGCGCTCGGCGTTGAACTGGGGCCGCAGCAGGTGACGGCGATCGTAGACCAGCAGGCCGTTCTCCAGATCCAGCGCCCAGGCGCGGGGATTGAGGTTGTTGCCGGTGAGCAGGGCCCACTCGTCATCCACGAAGATCCCCTTGAGGTGGTAGGAGTTGCGCTCGCAGCACCAGAGCATCAGGTTGAGACGGCCGGCATCGATGTGATGCTGGTTGCGCTCGGCGAACTTGCGCAGGTTGGTCTCGTACAGATAGGGCAGGCCGCCGATGGTGGAGAATTTCTCCTCCGGCGGAATGAAGAAGTCGTTGGCGGTCTTGTCGCCCACCACGATCGTCACCTTGCAGCCGCGCTTGAGCAGGGCCTCGATATCCTTGTTCAACTCCTTGGGCGGGTTGAAGTAGGGGGTGCAGATGAAGATCTCCCGCTCGGTGGCCCGCACCAGGGTACGGATCATCTTGTTGAGCTGGTTGCCGCGCTTGCCCAGGCCGCTCATCGGGGTGATGGCGACCTCCTGGCTGTTGACCGGCATGGTGTCGAAGCGATACTGGCCGAGGCGCAGGTTGTGCTTGAAGCGGCGGATCGGCCCCTTCAGCTGCTTGGCGCTGGGGATGTCGGTGCGATCCAGTCGCTGCACCGCCTCGCTGCGCAGGAACAGGTCATCCACGTAGTTGACCATGCTGCGGGTCAGCTCCGGGCTGGTGATCTGGTGATAGCGGTCGAAACGGTAGCGATCCTGCTGGTGCAGGTAGATGTCGTTGAGACTGGCACCGGAGTAGAGCAGGGTGTCATCGAAGATGAAGCCCTTGAGGTGCAGCACCCCGAGCAGTTCACGCCCCTTCACCGGCACGCCGTAGATGGCGATCTGGTGCTCGTGGCGGGCAGCCATCTCCTGATACATCAGGTGGTTGCCGCCTTGCTTGCCCTTGCCGATCAGGCCGCGCTGGGCACGGTGGAAGTCGACGAAGACCTTGACATCGAGGGCCGGGTTGCGCTGCTTGGCGGCGTAGAGGGCGGAGAGGATCTCCCGTCCCGCCTCGTCATCCTGCAGATAGAGCGCCACCAGATAGATGCGCTGACGCGCGCTGGCGATGAGCGAAAGGATCCGGCTCTTGAAGTCCTTGGCGCTGTTGAGCACTTCAAACTGGTCTGCGGCGACGGCGATCTGGGGCAGGCGCGCCAGCAGCTGTCGATAATGTGCCGATGAATGCATAGAGAAACCTGAAATCACTGCGTTAAGCGTTCCACTCGGAGCGATGGATAGGCGATTCTAGCAATCTCGCCCTGTTAGCCAAAGAAAGAATCGTCATAAAGATGAAAAAGGCCTCACATTGGAGGCCTTTTTCCGCACGGTTGCGATCAGAGGAAGCTGTAGATGATCATCGCCATCACGCCGCCGGTGGTGCCTATGATGGTCTCCATCACGGTCCAGGTCTGCAGAGTCTGCTTCTCGGTGAGACCGAGGTAGCGGTTGGCCAGCCAGAAGCCGGAGTCATTGACGTGGGAGAGCACGATGGCCCCGCCGCCGATGGCGATGGTGACCGCCGCCAGCTGGGCGCCGCTGAGGCCGAGCGGTTCCAGCATCGGCAGCACCAGACCGCAGGCGGTCAGCATGGCGACGGTGGCGGAGCCCTGAATGACCCGCACCGCGGCCGCCAAAATGAAGGCCAGCGCGACGATGGGCAGGCCGGAGTCCGCCAGCATGTTGCCAAGGGCGGCACCCACGCCGGAATCAACCAGCACCTGCTTGAACACGCCACCGGCACCGGTCACCAGGATGATGACGCCGGCCGGCTGGATGGCGCTGTTGCAGACGTTCATCACCTCGTCACGGGACATGCCGCGACGGATCCCCAGCAGGTAGAAGGCGGCCAGGCAGGCGACCATGATGGCGGTGAAGGGGTGGCCGATGAACTCCAGCCAGCCGTGCAGGGGCGTGCCGGCCTCGACGAAGCGTCCAACGATGGTCTTGAGACCGATCAGCAGCAGCGGCAGGCCGATGAGGCCCATGGCCAGCCCGAAGGAGGGCAGGTTCTGGCCGTCGTCGTGGGCGCTGCTCTGGGCGTCGGCCGGCAGCGGCACGTCCACTACCTTGCTGATCAGCTCACCAAACAGCGGGCCGGCCAGGATCAGGGCCGGAACGGCGGCGATCAGGCCGAACAGGATCATGTAGCCGAAGTCGGCACCCAGCTGGGATGCCACCAGGATGGGGCCCGGCGCCGGGATCAGGAAGGCCTGGCAGGTGGCGATGCCCGCCAGCAGGGCGATGCCGATCTTCACCACGCTGCCGCCACCACGGCGGACGATGGCGAAGGCGACGCCGATCAGCAGCACCACGGCCACGTCGAAGAACAGCGGCAGTGCGCAGACGAAGCCGGTCAGCGCCATGGCCCAGTTGGCGCGCTTGACGCCGAACTTGCCGAGCAGGGTATGGGCCACCCGGTCGAGGGCGCCGGTGACTTCCATCACCTTGCCGAACATGGCGCCCAGTGCCACCACCACGGCGACGAAGCCGAGGGTGCCGCCCATCCCTTTCTGGATGGTGGCGGCGATGTCGGCCGGGTTCATGCCGGCGGCGAGCCCCGCCACCATGGAGACCAGGATGAGGGAGACGACCGCGTGCAGGCGGGCCTTCATCACCAGAAAGAGCAGCAGCACGATGGAGCCGGCGGCCGTCATGATCAGGGAGAGGTCAGACATTGTTGTGCATTCCTTGTTCCAAGTTCAGTGTCGACACCCTGCCGATCCGTCGGCAGACCATATCTTTATGATTTATTTAGATTTATGGCCAGGGCTCAAACTCGATTGCCCAGGTGACTATGAGTGCGATCAGTCTGTGGCAGACTTCACAATTCTTGTTGTTACCGGTAACATGTTACCGGTAACGTGCTAAGTTAGAACCCATCGGCAGCACGTTTTTTGAAAAATGAGATAGAGGTCAAACAATGGCGGGTAAGAGCATTATCGTGATGGGTGTATGTGGTAGCGGCAAGTCCAGCGTGGGCCTCAAGGTGGCTAGCGTGCTGGGCGCCAAGTTCATCGACGGTGATGATCTGCACCCCAGGGCCAACATTCAGAAGATGGCTGGCGGCAACCCGCTCAACGATGAGGATCGCGCCCCCTGGCTAGAGCGGATCCGCGACGCGGCCTACAGCCTGGAGCAGAAGAACGAGGTGGGCGTCATCGTCTGCTCGGCCCTCAAGAAGCAGTATCGCGACCAGATCCGTGAAGGCAACGAGTCGGTCAGCTTCCTCTTCCTCGACGGCAGCCAGCCGCTGATCCTCGAGCGGATGCGGGCCCGCAAGGGCCACTTCATGCGCGAAAGCATGGTACAAAGTCAGTTCGATACCCTGGAGCGCCCGGACGGCGAAGCCGGTGTATTCCACATCGATATCGACGGCACCTTCGAACAGGTGGTTGACCGCGCCGTCACAGCATTGGAGCAAGCCCAATGATTCATCAGGTAATTTCCGACGTCACTGCCCGCATCCGCGAGCGCAGTGCCGCCCGTCGCCAGGCCTTTATGGCCCGCATCCAGCGTCAGGCCGATCAGGGCAAGACCCGCGCCGCGCTGGCCTGTGGCAACCTGGCCCACGCCGTGGCCGCCTCCAGCTGTGACGAGAAGGGGCGCATCCTCGACATGACCCGCGCCAACGTCGGCATCGTCACCGCCTACAACGACATGCTGAGCGCCCATCAGCCCTATCAGGGCTATCCGGACATCATCAAGGCCGCGCTGGCCGAGCTGGGCCACAGCGCCCAGGTGGCCGGCGGCGTGCCCGCCATGTGCGATGGCGTGACCCAGGGGCAGCCGGGGATGGATATGTCCCTGTTCTCCCGCGATCTGATCGCCCAGGCGACTGCGTTGTCGCTCTCCCACAACACCTTTGACGCCACCCTGCTGCTCGGCATCTGCGACAAGATAGCGCCGGGCCAGATCATGGGGGCGCTCTCCCACGCCCACCTGCCCACTGCCTTCGTGCCGGCCGGTCCGATGGCGAGCGGCATCAGCAACGACGAGAAGGTGAAGGTGCGCCAGCAGTACGCCGCCGGCGAAGTGGGCCGCGACGCCCTGCTGCAGATGGAGTGTGGCGCCTACCACGCGGCGGGCACCTGCACCTTCTACGGCACCGCCAACACCAACCAGCTGGTGTTCGAGGCCATGGGCCTGATGCTGCCTGGCTCCGCCTTCGTGCACCCGCACAGCGAGCTGCGCCGCGCCCTCACCGAGGAGGCGGCCCGCCGCATCAGCGCCATGATCCCGGGTTCCCCGGCCTATCGCCCGCTGAGTGCGGTGATCGACGAGCGCTCGCTGGTCAATGGGCTGGTGGCCCTGCTCGCCTCCGGCGGCAGCACCAACCACAGTATCCACATGGTGGCGCTGGCCCGCGCCGCCGGTCTGCACCTGACCTGGGATGACATCAGCGATCTCTCCGACGTGGTGCCGCTGCTGGTACGCATGTACCCGAACGGCCCGGCCGATGTGAACGCCTTCGAACAGGCGGGCGGCGTGCCCGGCCTGATGCGCCGTCTGGCGCAAGAAGGGCTGATCCACATGGACGCCACCCCGGTGTTTGGCGAGATGCAGGATTACCTCAGCCGTCCGGCACTGGTGGATGGCCAGCTGGTATGGCAGCCGGTGGGTGAGAGCGGCGATGCGAGCGTATTGTCCCCCTCCGGCAGCGTATTCCAGGCCACTGGCGGCACCAAGCTGCTGGCAGGCAATCTGGGCCGCGCCGTGGTCAAGGTCTCCGCCGTCGCCCCCGAGTATCGGGTGATTGAAGCCCCGGCGCGGGTCTTCTCCTCCCAGCACGCGGTGGAGGCGGCCTACAAGGCGGGCGATCTCAATCAGGATGCTGTCATCGTGGTGCGCCACAATGGCCCGGCCGCCAATGGCATGCCGGAGCTGCACAAGCTGATGCCGGTGCTCGGCAACCTGCAAAAAGCCGGTTACAAGGTGGCGCTGGTCACCGACGGCCGTCTCTCCGGTGCCTCCGGCAAGATCCCTGCCGCCATCCACGTCACCCCGGAAGCGCTGCATGGCGGGGCCATCGGTCTGCTTGCCGATGGCGACCTGCTGCGGGTGGACGCGGTAAACGGCAGCCTCGATTGCCTGACCGATTTGAGTGGCCGACCCCAGGCCGAGACCGACCTCACCCTGGAACAAGAGGGGTGGGGCCGTGAACTGTTCAGCGTGATGCGTCGCGCGGTATCGAGCGCCGAGTGCGGCGCCACCATCTTTGATTAAGAGCTGACTAAGGAAGAGCTATGCAGAACTGGAAAGTGACCCCGGCCGAGGTGTTTGCCGCCTCCCCCCTGGTACCCGTGATGGTTATCAACGAACTGGATCAGGCCCTGCCGATGGCCAAGGCGCTGCTGGACGGCGGCATCTCGGTGTTCGAGATCACCCTGCGCACCCCGGTGGCGCTGGAGGCCATCGCCCTCATCGCCAAGGCGATGCCGGATGCCATGGTCGGTGCCGGTACCGTGCTCAACTGCGCGCAGTTTGATGCCGCCGTGGCTGCCGGTGCCCGCTTCGTCATCTCCCCGGGGATGACCCCGGCCCTGCTGGCCCACGCGGCCAACAGCACGGCGCCGCTGATCCCGGGCGTGGCCACCCCGTCCGAGGTGATGCAGGCGCTGGAAGCAGGCTATGACCACCTCAAGTTCTTCCCGGCCGAAGCGAACGGCGGTACCAAGGCGCTGGCCGCCATCGCCGCGCCGCTGCCCCAGGTGAAGTTCTGCCCCACCGGCGGCATCGGCCCGAAAAACGTGGCCGACTACCTGGCGCTGAAATGTGTGGCCACCGTCGGCGGCTCCTGGATGCTACCGGCCGAGGCCGTCAAGAACGGTAACTGGGAAGAGGTGACCCGCCTCTCCCGCGAAGCCGTCGCTCTGGTCGCATCCTGATTTAACGCCGGCGTGAGCCGGACCTTCCGTTTGCCAAGCAAGCAGGCCACCCTCGGGTGGCCTGCTCTGTTTTAGCTGCATGGTGGGGAGCTGGGCCTCAGCCCAGGCTGTCCCCTTCGTACAGGGAGAAGCCCATGTCGAGCTGGGTGTCGGCCAGCGGCTGGCCGTTGAGGCGGGCCAGCAGCATGGTGGCGGCCGCACGGCCGATCTCTTTGCGCGGCGTGACGATACTGGCCAGCTTGGGGGTCATGGCGTGGCCGATGTCGAGGGCGTTGCTGCCGGCGATGGCGATCTGCTGGGGCACGGGTATCCACTTGGCCTGACACTGCAGCAGGGCGCCCACCGCCAGGTCATCGTTGGTGCAGAACAGGCCGTCCAGATCGGGATAACGCACCAGCGCCTGCTCCAGCAGCTGGCCGCCGAGGGTGAAGCTGGAGGATTGCTCGGTCAGCAGGTGCTGGCCGCTCAGGCCGAAATCCTGCATCGCCTGGTAGTAGCCTTCCATCCGCAGCTGGGTGCGCACGTCGAGCCGCGCGCCGAGGTAGACCAGCTTGCGTCGGCCCCGGCGCAGCATCTCTGTTACCATGGCCCGGGCGGCTGCCCGGTGATCCATACCGACCACCATGTCGATGGGGTTCTGCGGCAGATCCATGGTCTCCACCACCGGGATGCCGGCGGTGGCGATCATCTTGCGAGTGCGCTCGGTGTGCTGGCTGTCGGAGAGGATCAGCCCATCCACGTGATAGGAGAGCAGGGAAGCGACCTGCTCCTCTTCCCGATCCGGGCTGTAGCCGTAGTGGGCCAGCAGGGTCTGGTAGCCGGCGGGCCGGGTCACCGACTCGATGCCGTGCACCACGGCGGAGAAGACCTGGTTGGAGAGGGAGGGGATCAGGATACCGATCGCTTTGCTGGTGGCGTTGGAGAGAATGTCAGGCGCCCGGTTGGGGATGTAACCGAGCTCCTCCACCGCGGCGGCGATCCGCTCGCGGGTGCCCTCGGCCACGGCCTGTGGGTCGCGCAGGTAGCGGCTGACGGTCATCTTGGTGACCCCGGTCAGGTCGGCTATGTCCTGCAGGGTGGGGCGGCGCTTGCGGGTGTCGTTCATCTCGGGATCCGGCAGAAATGTTACACGTAACATTACCGTTTTTGTTTAACAAAGTCAGCATATGACGCCATCAACAGGGGAGTCGCGGGATGATCAAGGACAAGTGCTTCAAGGGCGTGCGCTTCGAGCAGCAAGACCTGGAGGGGGAGCAGTTCCAGGGTTGCCGTTTCATCGGCTGCAACTTCTCCTGGCTCGATCTGGCCGAATGCCGCTTCGTCGACTGCAGCTTCTATGACAGGGAGAGCGAGCAGAGCTGTTTGCTGCAGGGTTGCGACCTGCGCGAGGCCAGCTTTCTGCGCTGCGATCTCACCATGGCCGACTGCAGCCAAAGCCAATGTCTGGGGCTGGAGCTGCGCGACTGTCAGGCGCTGGGGATCAACTTCTCCCGTGCCAGCTTTGCCAACCAGATCACTGCCAAGAGCTACTTCTGCGAGGCGCACCTGACCGGCAACAACTTCAGTTACGCCAATTTCGAAGGGTGCCTGCTGGAGCAATGCGAATTGAGCGGCAATCGCTGGCAGGGGGCCAACCTGTTCGGTGCCTCGCTGGCGGGCTCCGATCTCAGCGGTTCCGAGTTTGGCCAAATAGACTGGGCCAGCGTCAACCTGCAGGGTTGTGACCTGCGCCAGTGCGATCTGCCGGGGCTGGATCTGCGGCGGGTCAATCTGGACGGGGTGCAGATCAACGAAGATCAGCAACAGGCCTTGCTGGAGCAGATCGGGCTGATCGTCTTCCCCTGAGCCGGCAGGAAAAGAGGTAAGTTTTCGTCATCTGCCATCATGCCCGCTGCCAGCGGTGATGAAAAAAGCCTGCATGATGCAGGCTTTTCTGGATGGCAGGGTGGCGGTGATCAGCGCTTGGCCAGCCACTTGGTGGGGTTGATCGCCTCGCCCTGATAACGGATCTCGAAGTAGAGGCCGGGCCTGTCCTGGCCGCCGCTGTCGCCGACCAGCGCCACCGGTTCACCCTGTTCCACGTTCTGGCCCACCTGGCGCAGCAGCGACTGGTTGTGACCGTAGAGGCTCATGTAGCCGCGGCCGTGATCGATCACCAGCAGCATGCCGAAGCCGTCGAGCCAGTCGGCATAGACCACCTGGCCCGGCGCCACCGCCTTGACCTGGGTACCTTCACTGGCGCCGATCAGGGTGCCTTTCCACTTCAGTTCGGCGGTGCGCGGCGAGCCGTAGGCGATGAGAATGGGGCCCTGCACCGGCCAGCGCAGGCTGCCGTTGGTCTTGAGCCCGCTGTAATAGCCGGCGCTGCTGATCCCCGAACCTCGCTCGGGTTTGCTGCTGGCCACTTCCTCGGTCGGCTGCTGTTGCTGGGCTGCCTTGTTTTGGGCTGCGAGCCGCTGTTGTTCGGCACGGCGCTGCTCTGCCAGCTTGCGCTGCCGCTCCTGCTCTGCCTTCAGCTTGGCGAGGCGTTCCCGTTCGGCCCGTTCGCGCCGCTCCTGTTCTTCCCGCTGACGGCGCAGCTCTTCCAGCCGGGCCTTCAAAGTTTTTTCCGCCTTGACCAGTTTGCTCAGCTTCTGTTCGTCATCCTGAACTGATTGCTGCAGCTGGTTGCGCACTTTGGCGCGGCTCTGCTGGCTGGCCAGCAGGCTCTGATGATGTTGCTGCTGTTCGCTCAGCAGGCTTTGCAGCCGGCTTTCAGTCTCTTTGGTTGCCTGCTGGTTTTTGGCCAGCTTGGTGCGGGTGGCACGCAGCGCCTCGATGGCTTCGATACGAGCCTTGTTGAGGTAGTCGTAGTAGTCGAGTGAGCGGCTCAGTTTGGCCGGATCCTGCTGATTGAGCAGCAGTTTGAGGTAATCGTGGTTGCCGGCGGTGAAGGCGCTCTCGGCCTGCTTGGCCAGCAACTGCTTCTGATGCCTGGCCTGCTGTTCCAGATCCAGCTTGTCCTGCTGCAGCCCCACCAGTTTCTGCTGGTTTTCTCTGAGCTGCTGTTTGGTCTGCTCGAGCTTGGCGGCGGCGGCCGAGATGGCCTGCTCATCAGCCTTGAGCTGGGTGTTGAGCTTGGCAAGCTCCTGCTTGCTGAGCTTGATGGTCTGCTGTTGTTCCTTGATCTGGGACTGCATGGCACCGAGCTGCTGGTTGGCAGCCCGGGCCGTGGTCGGCCCGAACGACAGACAAAAAAACAGCGCGCCGGCCAACAGGCCGACGCGACTGGTTTTGGTTGAAATAACTTCGCATCCCCGCATGGGGAAGGATTATTTCAGAATCATCAGGGGCTTGCCAGTCATTTCCGGCGGTACCGGCAGACCCATCAGGGTCAGCATGGTGGGGGCCAGATCGGACAATTTGCCGCCTTCAGCCACCTCGGCCTTGCGACCGAAATAGATGAGCGGAACCGGCAGGTTGGTGTGGGCGGTGTGGGCCTGACCGGTCTCTTCGTCCAGCATCTTCTCGGCGTTGCCGTGGTCGGCGGTGATCAGGCACTCGCCACCCACTTCGGCCAGCGCGTCAGTGACGCGACCGATGCAGTGGTCGACCGCTTCACAGGCCTTGACCGCGGCGTCGAACACGCCGGTGTGGCCGACCATGTCTCCGTTCGGGTAGTTGCAGATGATGACGTCGTACTTGCCGCTCTTGATGGCGCCGACCAGCTTGTCGGTCAGCTCTTCGGAGCTCATCTCCGGCTGCAGGTCATAGGTGGCCACTTTCGGGCTGGCGACGATCTCGCGATCTTCGCCAGTGAAGCAGGCCTCTTCGCCGCCGTTGAAGAAGAAGGTGACGTGGGCGTACTTCTCGGTTTCGGAAATGCGCAGCTGGGTCTTGCCCTGCTTGGCCAGCCATTCACCCAGGGTGTTGACCAGCGCGGTCGGCGGGTAGGCGCAGGCGGTTTTGATGTCGGCCGCATACTCGGTCAGCATCACGAAGTTCAGCGCCGGGGTGGCGGTGCGGGCGAAGCCGGTGAAGTCGCTGTCGACGAAGGCGCGGGTGATCTCGCGGGCACGGTCGGCACGGAAGTTCATGAAGATCAGCGCATCGCCATCCTGCATGGGGGCTGCGGCACCGATGCGGGTGGCTTTGACGAATTCGTCGTTCTCGTCGCGAGCGTAGGCGGCGGCCAGGGCTTCGCTGGCGCTGTCGGCGGTGAACTCGCCCTTGCCCTGGGTCATCAGGTCATAGGCTTGCTGCACGCGATCCCAGCGGTTGTCACGGTCCATGGCGTAGTAACGGCCGATCATGGAGGCGAAGCGACCCTTGCCCAGGCGGGCGAACAGGGCATCGAACTGCTCGATGGAGGACTGGGCGGAGCGCGGCGGCACGTCACGGCCATCCAGGAAGGCGTGGAAGTAGATCTGCTCGGCGCCACGCTTGGCGGCCATTTCGATCATGCCCATGATGTGCTCTTCGTGGCTGTGCACGCCACCCGGGGACATCAGGCCCATGATGTGTACGGCCTTGCCCTTGGTCACGGCAGCATCGACAGCCTTGGCCAGCTCGACGTTCTGGAAGAAGTCGCCGTCCTGAATGTCTTTGGAGATGCGGGTCAGTTCCTGATAGACGATGCGACCGGCGCCGATGTTGACGTGGCCCACTTCGGAGTTCCCCATCTGACCATCCGGCAGACCCACGTCCAGGCCGGAGCCGGAGATCAGGGTGCTGGTGTAGTCACGGGCGAGACGGTCGAGGTTGGGAGTCTTGGCGGCAGCGACGGCGTTGTGCTCTTGCTTGGTGCTGTAGCCCCAACCGTCCATGATGACCAGAACCAAAGGTTTCTTAGCTGTTGACATAAGGCTATGTCCTCTCGGATAGGAATGAATTGCGGGAAGTGAAACTAGCGTAATATTACTACATCTGCCGAAATAGTCACCTGATAGCCAAGCCCCGTCCGGCGGGGGGCGCACGCTGTTGCCGAGCTGTTTCTTCTTTGTCGCCGGCTTGTCGCACCACTCGACGAATCCTCGTCGCAGCGGGCCGAATGCCACTTTTTATGCCGCCGCTTTCCCCCGTCCCCGTCTGGTGGGAGCCCGCTCCCGCTTTGCCGCCAAGATGGCTGATCTTGGCTGGGTCCCCATGTATACTCGGGCACTTGTCTTGGTCCCTGGATAGTAGAAGATGCAAGAGTATTTGGATTTTGCGGCCCGCAACCCGCTGCTGACCGCAGCCTGGTTCGGCCTGGCAGGCACCCTGGTTTACACCACGGTGCGTGCTCGTTTTTCTCCGGTGAAGTCGGTGAACAACCACACCGCAACCCTGCTGATCAACCGTGAAAACGCCACCGTGGTGGACATTCGCAGTCAGGAAGAGTTTGCCAAGGGCCATCTGGCCGGTGCCCAGCACCTGCCGCTCAGCCAGATCCAGAGCAATAATCTGGGCCCGGTTGAAAAGCATAAAGATGCCCCCATCATAGTGGTGTGCGAGTCGGGGATGACCGCTGGTGGCGCGGGTCGCCAATTGAGCAAAGCCGGCTTCAAGCAGGTGTATGTGCTCAGTGGTGGCATGGCCCAGTGGCGTGCAGAGAATCTGCCGGTGACCAAAAAACGCTGATTTAAGGGCCTGCGCCCACCTATTTTCATAAAAAGGAATCAAACAAAATGGCTGAAGAGATCAACAACCAGGAAGTACAACCGGAATTCCACATCCAGCGCGTCTACACCAAGGACGTCTCCTTCGAAGCGCCGAATACCCCGCACATCTTCCAGAAAGAGTGGCAGCCGGACGTCAAGCTGGACATGGACACCAAGACCAACATCCTGGCCGACAGCGTCTATGAAGTGGTACTGACCCTGACCGTGACCTGCAAGCTGGAAACCGAAACTGCCTTCCTGTGTGAAGTTCAGCAAGCCGGTATCTTCACCATCGGCAACCTGCCGGAGCCGCAACTGGCTCACTGCCTGGCTGCCTTCTGCCCGAACATCCTGTTCCCGTATGCCCGCGAAGCGGTGTCCAACCTGGTGAGCAAGGGTTCCTTCCCGCAGCTGAACCTGGCACCGGTCAACTTCGATGCCCTGTTTGCCCAGCACATGGCGCAGGCACAGGCCCAGCAGGCGACTGCGGAAGCCTGATAATGGCCGACCAGATCGCTATCTCGGTCTTGGGGGCGGGGTCTTATGGCTCCGCCCTTGCCATTTCTCTGGCGCGCAACGGTCATCCGACCCTGCTGTGGGGTCACGACCCTGCCCATGTCGCCGAGCTGGAACAAGACCGCTGCAACAAGGCTTTTCTGCCGGATGTCCCTTTTCCTGCCGATCTGCAGCTGACCGCCGATCTGCAACAGGCGGTACAAGCCGCTCCTGTGCTGTTGCTGGTGGTGCCGAGCCATGTGTTCGGCCAGGTACTGGCCCAGGTCAAACCCTTCCTGCGCCCGGATACCCGTATCGCCTGGGCCACCAAGGGGCTGGAGCCGGACAGCGGCCGCCTGCTGCAAGACGTGGCACGCGAGGTGCTGGGTGACGAGATGCCGCTGGCGGTCATCTCCGGCCCTACCTTCGCCAAGGAGCTGGCCGCCGGTCTGCCGACCGCCATCTCGGTGGCGTCGACCCACGACGACTTCGCCGACGATCTCTCCCTGCTGCTGCACTGTGGCCGTTCGTTCCGGGTCTATACCAATCCGGACTTCATCGGTCTGCAACTGGGCGGGGCGGTCAAGAACGTCATCGCCATCGGTGCCGGTCTCTCCGACGGGCTGGGTTTTGGTGCCAATGCCAGGACCGCGCTCATCACCCGGGGCCTGGTAGAGATGCAGCGCCTGGGCGCCGCGCTCGGGGCCGACGCCAAGACCTTCATGGGGATGGCGGGGCTCGGGGATCTGGTGCTGACCTGTACCGACAACCAGTCGCGCAACCGTCGTTTCGGGCTGGCCCTCGGGGCCGGCAAGGATGTGAACACCGCCATGACCGAGATCGGCCAGGTGGTGGAAGGCTATCGCAACACCAAGGAGGTGCATCTGCTGGCGGCCCGCTGTGGCGTCGAGATGCCCATCTGCGAGCAGATCTTCAAGGTGCTGTACGAAGGCAAGAATCCGAAAGAGGCTGCTATCGCCCTGCTGTCGCGAGACAAGAAGGACGAGTGATCCGCTCGCTGCAGAATGCAAAAGGCCCCGCCAGCTGGCGGGGCCTTTTCTTTGCTGCATGTCTTTGCGACAAGGGCAGCAAATCAGTAGTAGGAGTGATCGCCGCGCTGGTGCTCGGTGGCATCCTTGACGCCGTTGAGCTCGCCCGGGAATTTCTCCAGCAGCTGCTTCTCGATCCCCTCTTTCAGGGTGTAGTCGACCATGGAGCAACCGTTGCAACCGCCGCCAAACTGCAGGATGGCCAGCTTGTCCTCGGTCAGCTCGACCAGGGTGACCTTGCCGCCGTGACCTGCCAGCATGGGGTTCACCTCGGACATCAACACGTACTCGATACGGTCGATCAGCGGCGCGTCGTCGGCCACTTTGCGCATCTTGGCGTTCGGGGCTTTCAGGGTGAGCTGGGAGCCCATCTGATCGGTGACGAAATCGATGGTGGCATCCACCAGGAAGGGGGCGCTCAGGGGATCGACCAGGCAGTCGAAGCCGCTGAAGGGCAGGTGTTGATCTTCCGGATCGACCGCGTCGGGTGGGCAATATGATACGCCGCACTCGGCATTCTGGGTTCCCGGATTGACCACAAACACCCGGATATTGGTGCCATCAGGCTGTTTTTCCAGCAGTTTACGGAAATGGGCCTGGGCGGTGTCGGAAATGCTGATCATCACTATCCTCATAAACCTGAGTGTACGACTAGGGTATTCATGATAACTCTCTTGGCAAGGCTTGGGTAGCATGCCGATGGTTACTTGAGATGCTTGAGGGTACGACAGACGGCCCACACTTCCACCTTTGTGACTCCGCTCTCATGGAGCAAACGGGTGAGATGGCCGGCGGTCGCACCCGTGGTGACCACATCATCGAGCAGCGCCACGTGCTGGTAGGCGTGAAGCCTGATCTGGAAGGCGCCGCGCAGATTGCGCCGCCGCTGGCCGGCACTGAGCCTGGTTTGCTGCGGGGTTGCCCTGACCCGGCGCAGCAGGCGCTTGTCACAAGGAATGCCGGTCAGCTCACTAAGAGTGAGGGCTATCTCTTCCGCCTGATTGAAGCCGCGCCACCACTGGCGCCACCAGTGCAGCGGCACCGGAATGATGGCCTCTGGCGGATCGCTGAGATCCAGATGATCGGCCAGCAGCCGGGCGAGCAACGGGGCCAGCAGGATCTGGCCGGAATACTTCAGCCGGGGGATCAGCATGGGGTAGGGTGGCCGGTAGTCACCGATGACCTGCAGCCGCTCCCAGGGCGGCGGCCTGCGCTGGCAACGGCCGCAGATCGGCAGGCGCTCTTCATGCAATGTTGGCAAGGGAGCGGCACACAAGCGGCAGGTGTGCTCAGCCTGCTGCAGGGCCTGTCGGCACCAGCTGCACAGCAAGGGGTCAACATCGCAAGGCTGCTGACAGAGCAGGCAGTTGCCCTGCCAGTCGGCATGGCGGCCGAGGATCGGACTTGCTTTGACGAGCAACCGCTTTAACATGCTGACCCCAACAGAGTGAACAGGATCTGAGTCTAGATGAGCGTGTCGGTTGAGCGGTTTGGTCAGGGGCCCGATCTGGTGCTGTTGCACGGATGGGGAATGAATGGCGCGGTCTGGCATGGCATTGTGCCGGCCCTGGCGTCTCGCTATCGCGTCCATCTGGTGGATCTGCCCGGCTTTGGCAACAGTCCGCTGGCAGGCGAGGTGGAGTACAGTCTGCCTTGGCTGGCTGAACAGGTGGCAGCCATCCTGCCGGAGCAGTGCCATTTGCTGGGGTGGTCCCTCGGTGGCCTGGTGGCAAGCCAGTTGGCCTTGAGCCATCCCGAGCGACTGCACTCCCTCATCACGGTGGCCAGCTCCCCCTGTTTCATGGCCCAGGGCGACTGGCCGGGGATCGCGCCCAAGGTGCTGACCGGTTTTAACCAGATGCTGGCAGGGGACTTCAAGCAGACCATAGAACGCTTCCTGGCGATCCAGGCGATGGGTAGCGAACATGCCAGGGATGACATCCGCCAGTTGCGCCACTGGCTGGCGGAGCGACCCGCTCCCCAGCTGGCCGCGCTGGAGGCCGGACTCGGTTTGTTGGCCGAGGTTGATTTGCGCGATGAGCTGACACCATTGAGCCTGCCTTGGCTGCGGGTCTACGGTAGGCTGGATTCGCTGGTGCCCAAGGCGTCCATCCCTCTGCTGGACGAGCGTTACCCAAGCAGCCGCAGTGTGGTGCTGGAAAAGGCCTCACACGCGCCCTTTATTTCCCATCCACAACAGTTCATTGAAATCATTGAACATTTTGTAGGTTGAAAAATAGCCAATTTGCTTCATTAATCCTCTGGCGTGGCGGATAATTAATCCAGTGTCAGAGGAGAGTTGTCATGCGTATAGATTCAGCATTGAACAGCGGTGTGCAAGGCTTTCAGCGTGCGGAGCAGATCGCCGACAAGGCGTCCAGCCAGATCGCCAGGCTCAACACCCCGAGCGGTGACAAGGTGCAGTTGCCCGAAGAACTGGTGAACCTCAAGAGTGCCGAGGTGCAGGCCGGCGCCTCTGCCAAGGTGATCCAGACCGCCAGCGACATGATGGGAACCCTGATCGACATCCGGGTGTGACATGAACATCAATGTCAGTCTGCCGACCATCATTCCCAACCAGCTGCAACCGCAGACGGAATCGGCACGCACTGACAATCGTCGCGCGGCACTCATCCCCCAGAGCCGCCAGAGCGAGGCTTTCAACGCCGAGTCCGAAGTCGGCTCCCAGAAAGAGAAGTCCAGAGCCAGCCAGGCCAATCCCAATCAGACTTCCCAGCAGGCCCGAGACGGCTCCCAGACCGGCAACCCGCAGGCGGCGATCGACAATCGCTTCGTCGAGGCCGCCGGTGAGGACGGTCAGCGCAACAAGCAGCAGGATCCCAAGCAGCAGGAGCAACAGCAGAAGCAGGAGTTGCAGGTCAAGGAGCTGGCCGACAGGGATCAGGAGGTGCGCACTCACGAGCAGGCGCACCAGAGCACCGGTGGTCAGTATGCCGGCAGCCCTACCTATGAGTTTGCCATGGGGCCGGATGGCAAGCGTTACGCGACCGGCGGTGGCGTCTCCATCGACATCGGAATCATCCCCGGCGATCCCAGAGCCACCATCGCCAAGATGCAACAGGTGCGCGCCGCCGCACTGGCGCCTGCCGAGCCCTCCTCTCAGGATCTGAGCGTAGCCAGAAGTGCTGCGGCCAAGGAGGCACAGGCCCGCAAGGCGCTGCTCTCATCCGACCCTGATACCGCCCTGGCTGCCGACGGCAGCGCCAAGACGGGCGTGCTGAACGGCTACATGGAGCAGCGCAACCAGGTCATCGCCCAGCGCTATCAGCAGGCAGTCAAACCTGCTGCCCAGCAGAACCTGAGCCTGAGTGTCTGAGGTTTCCACCGTATTTCCGCCCGGTTTTTTCCCTCGCGAGCAGCCATTTGCAACTAATCTGAGGGGTAATCCCATCCACGCTCACAGGAGTCGTCATGCACTTTGATGAAGTCAAACCGGAAGATTTTGCCACCTTCTCCCGTGTACCTCCGCCGCACCTCCAGATGGAGCAGTTCTTGATGCAGCTCGGCGGGGGCGGTACCGAAGGCACCCATTTCAAGAAGAAGGTGATGCTGGCGGCAGGCTGGAGCCATACCGGCGTGGTTTCCTATGGCAAGTATCCGCAAGAGGCCTGCAAGGCATTCAACCGGCTGCGGGAAGTACTGGCAGCCCATCAGGAGGCTGACGCCATTCTGGCTGCGCTGGCCCAATGAGGCTGAGCAACAGCGACAAAAAAGCCCCTCGCGGGGCTTTTTGCATTCTGGAGGCTTATTTCTTCAGCTTCGACAGGGCGGCCGCGAAGGCGTTGCCCATGGCGCCATCGGTTGGAGCACTCTGCCGGGGGGCTTGCTTCGGCTTGGCATTGCCGGTGTGGCGTGGCTCGGCCGGCTTGCGGGCTGGCTGGCCGGCTTTTTCATCCAGACGCATGGTCAGACTGATGCGTTTGCGCGGGACGTCGACTTCCAGCACCTTGACCCGGACGATGTCACCGGCCTTGACCACCTCGCGGGGATCCTTGACGAAGCGATCGGTGAGGGAGCTGATGTGCACCAGCCCGTCCTGATGGACACCGATGTCGACGAAGGCGCCGAAGTTGGTGACGTTGGTGACCACCCCCTCCAGCACCATCTCGGGCACCAGATCGCTGATTTTCTCCACCCCTTCCTTGAAGGTGGCGGTCTTGAACTCGGGGCGCGGGTCGCGGCCGGGCTTGTCCAGCTCGCCGATGATGTCGGTGACGGTGGGCACCCCGAACTGCTCGTCGGTGTAGTCGGCGGGCTTGAGGGTGCGCAGCAGGCTGCTGTTGCCGAGCAGGCTGTCGACGGTCTGCTCCAGCTTGGCTAGGATCCGCTCCACCACAGGGTAGGATTCCGGGTGTACCGCCGAGCCGTCCAGCGGGTTGCTGCCGCCCCGAATGCGCAGGAAGCCGGCACACTGCTCGAATGCCTTGGGTCCGAGTCGGCTCACTTTCAGCAACTGCTGACGATGTTGGAAGGCGCCGTTCTCATCCCGGTAGGCGACGATGTTCTGGGCCAGGGTCTGGGAGAGGCCGGAAACCCGGTTGAGCAGGGCGACCGAGGCGGTATTCACATCCACCCCGACCGCGTTTACGCAATCCTCGACAACCGCATCGAGCCGGCGGGCCAGCTGGCTCTGGCCGACGTCGTGCTGGTACTGGCCCACACCTATGCTCTTGGGATCGATCTTGACCAGCTCTGCCAGCGGATCCTGCAGCCGGCGAGCGATGGAGACGGCGCCGCGAATGGAGACGTCGAGATCCGGGAATTCCTGGGAAGCGAGCTCGGAGGCGGAGTAGACCGATGCCCCCGCTTCACTGACCACGATTTTCTGCGCCTTGGCGGCCGGGTAGCGTTCGAACAGATCGCTCACCAGGCGGTCGGTTTCCCGCGAGGCAGTGCCGTTGCCGATGCTGATGAGTTCAACCTTGTGCTTCTGGCACAGCTCGTTCAGGGTCTTGAGGCTCTGATCTACCTGGCGCTTGGGTTCGAACGGATAGATGGTCGCGTGATCGACCAGCTTGCCGGTGGCATCCACCACCGCCACCTTGACCCCGGTGCGGATACCGGGATCCAGCCCCATGGTGCAGCGCATGCCGGCCGGCGCCGCCATCAGCAGATCCTTGAGGTTCATGGCGAATACCTTGATCGCCTCGTCTTCTGCTGACTCGCGGATGCGGCCGATCAGCTCGGTCTCCATCTGCAAGGAGAGCTTGATCTTCCAGGTCCAGCTCACCACCCCTTGCAGCCACTTGTCGGCCGGACGATTTTGCAGGTTGAGCCTGAGGTGATGGGCAATGATCCCTTCGCAGGGGCTGGCACCCTCATCATCGCCGGCAACCAGCGCCAGATTGAGTACTCCCTCGTTACGGCCGCGCAACATGGCCAGCACCCGGTGGGAAGGGGCCTTGTGCAGCGGTTCGTCGTGTTCGAAGTAGTCCTTGAACTTGGCCCCTTCCTGCTCCTTGCCGGCCACTACGCGGGCACGCAGGGTGGCGTTGTGCCACAAGTAGTCGCGCAGCTTTTCCAGCAGATCGGCCTGCTCGGCGAAGCGCTCCATCAGGATGTAGCGGGCACTGTCGAGGGCGGCCTTGCCGTCGGTGATCCCCTGCTCGGCATTGAGGAAGCGAACCGCCTCCTGCTCGGGATCCTTCAGCGGGTCGTTCAGCAGCAGGTCGGCCAGTGGCTCCAACCCCGCTTCGATGGCCATCTGCCCCTTGGTGCGGCGCTTGGGCTTGTAGGGGAGGTAGAGGTCTTCCAGCCGGGTCTTGCTGTCGGCATCGTTCAGCTCGCGGGCCAGCTCGGGGGTCAGTTTGCCCTGCTCTTCGATGGAGCGCAGGATCACCTGGCGGCGATCCGCCAGTTCACGCAGGTAGCCGAGGCGGCTCTCTAGGGTACGCAGCTGGCTGTCGTCCAGACCGCCGGTCACCTCTTTGCGGTAACGGGCGATGAAGGGGACGGTGGCGCCTTCGTCCAGCAGGCGAACGGCGGCCTGCACCTGCTCCGGGCGGGCATTCAGCTCACCGGCGATCTGATGTTCTATTACGTGGCTTTGCATCGAGGGTCTCTTGGTCGGGTCCTGTCTAACTGGCCAGCGTGGGGCTATGTCGCCGAACAGGGGGTCTGTCCTGGCGATACTTTAGATACCTGCCAGGCCACTGCCGCGCGGGCCGGTTGGCGCCGCAAGGCGCCGGGTGTGAGCACTATATGGGGTCGGGCAGCGGGATGCCACCCCGGCAAAAACTATGCTTGTCATACCCGGTGGGTGGGCATGCTCCGTCTCTCCTGGCCTCGTCAGCCGATTTGGCAGCCTGAGCCGGCGCTGGCTTATTTGGGATAGCTGATCTCATTGATGTACCAGCAGGCGTCACCGACTGGCGTACGCACTATGGCCTCGTCGCCCACCTCTTTCTTGAGCAGGGCGCGGGCCATGGGGGAGTCGATGGAGATGTAATCCTTGCGCTCGAAGATCTCGTCATAGCCGACGATGCGAAAGCGCTTGGTCTCTCCCTCTTCGTTTTCCACCTCGACCCAGGCACCGAAAAAGACCTTGCCCTCCTGGGCGGGGGAGTAGTCGACGATCCCCAGCTCCTCGAGGCACTTGCGCAGGTAACGGACCCGCCGGTCGATCTCCCGCAGCCGTTTCTTGTTGTACTGGTAATCGGCATTCTCGCTGCGATCACCGAGGCTGGCCGCCCAGGCCACTTTGCGGGTGGTCTCGGGGCGCTCCTCGCGCCAGAGGAAATCGAGCTCCTGTTTGAGCTTGTTGTAGCCTTCACGGGTGATCAGCTTGGTCTTCATCGGTCGTTACCTGTGTCAGTGGGGCTGATGAGCCTCTTATGGCTCGGCAGATCTTATCCGTTGTCGCCTTGCTGTCGAGCAAAAACTGGGGCGTCTGAGGGGATGTCTGAGTGATGAGACGCGGGGTGAAGGGGCGCAAAATCGGCTGAATGGGCAATAACCGGTAACATATTTAGGCTTGGCCGTTACGAGCCCGAGCTCTAGTATTGGCAGCATATATAGAGGAGAGGCAAGCAATGAGTCAGCAATACAAGGTTCTGGTCGTCGACGATGATTTGAAATTACGTTCCCTGCTGGAGCGCTACCTGACCGAACAGGGGTTCGTGGTTCGGGGCGTCGCCAATGGTGAACAGGCCGACCGCCTGCTGACCCGTGAGAACTTCAGCCTGATGGTGCTGGATTTGATGCTGCCGGGGGAAGACGGCCTCTCCATCTGCCGCCGCCTGCGCGAGGCTGGCAACCAGATCCCGGTGCTGATGCTGACCGCCAAGGGGGATGAGGTAGATCGCATCGTCGGGCTCGAGATGGGTGCCGATGATTACCTGCCCAAGCCATTCAATCCCCGTGAGCTGCTGGCCCGGATCCGCGCCGTGCTGCGCCGGCACACCGTCGAGTTGCCGGGCGCCCCCTCTACCGCCGAGAAGGTGGTGAGCTTTGGCAGCTATCAGCTCAATCTGGCGACCCGCGAGCTGAGCCGCGATGGTGATCCGGTTGCGCTGACCAGCGGTGAATTCGCCGTGCTCAAAGTGCTGGTGAGTCATCCGCGCGAGCCTCTCTCCCGGGACAAGCTGATGAACCTGGCCCGCGGTCGCGAATATACCGCCACCGAGCGCAGCATCGATGTGCAGGTCTCCCGTCTGCGTCGCCTGCTGGAGCAGGACCCGGCGCAGCCCCGTTATCTGCAGACCGTCTGGGGTCTGGGTTATGTGTTCGTGCCGGACGGTGATGGCGAATGAAGAAAGTGAGCAGCATGTTCTCCCGCATGCTCTGGTTTTTGGCCGCCGTGCTGGTGGTCTATCAGTTTGTCTCTTATGCCACCTTCTACAACTATCTGCTGGCGCCGACCGTCAAGCAGATCAGTCACCTGCTGGCCAACCAGGTCAAGCTCATCTTCCCGGTCGAGAGCAACCAGCTGGCGCTGAGTGAAGACGCCGAGGCGCTGGTCTATGTGGCGACCGGCAGCGACATCTATACCCAGACCGAGGCGGAGCAGCACGGGCTCAACGAGTCCAAGCCCTACACCTATCTGGAGGAGAGCATCAGCCGCGAGCTGGGAGGCAAGACCAAGGTCAGGGTCGAGATCCAGGATCACTACATCATCTGGATCCAGCCGCCCCAGGCCAACAAGGTGTGGGTGCGCATCCCGCTGACCGAGATCGAGGACGACGACATCGAGCCGCTGATCCTCTACATGAGCGTGCTGCTGGTGGTGACCCTGTTCGCGGCCTGGCGCTTTGCCCGTCAGCTGGTGCGGCCGCTGGAGGATCTGGAGGCGGGGGCCGTGGCGGTGGCGCGTGGCAATTTCCCCGATGCGTTGGGGGAGCAGGGCTCGCGGGAGGTGCGTCGGCTGACCCGTACCTTCAATCACATGTCGAGCTCCATCAAGGGCCTGATCGAGGAGCGAAATCTGATGATGGCGGGTGTCTCCCACGATCTGCGTACCCCGCTGACCCGTATCCGGCTGGCGACCGAGATGATGTCCTCCGGCGATGAGTATCTCAAGGAGAGCATCAACGCGGACATTGACGAGTCCAATGGCATCATCGATCAGTTCATCGACTACATTCGGCCGGACGAGGGGCTGGATACCCAGCAGATCGACCTGACCCAGCTGATCCACGACAGCTTGCTGGTGCAGACCGATCAGGGATTGGAGGTGGAGCTCGAGTTGCCGGCCGAGGCAGTACGGGTGGCCTGCAATCCCATCAGCATTCGCCGCGTCCTCAACAACCTGTCAGGCAATTCGCTGCGCTACGGTGCGAGCCGGCTGCAGGCCGAGCTCAAGGATGATGGTCACTGGGTGCGGCTGCGGTTGTCGGATGACGGCCCCGGCATTCCGGAGCAGGATTACTACCGGGTGCTCAAGCCCTTCACCCAGGGCAACGAGGCCCGTACCGGCAGTGGCAGTGGCCTGGGGTTGGCTATCGTCGCCAAGATTGTGTCCCAGCATCACGGCACCATCAGGCTGGGGCGCTCCGAGCTGGGGGGCTTGCTGGTGGAGATCCGGCTGCCCAAGAACCAGCCGCTGGAGTGGATTGATTGAACGAAGGGCGTATCTGTGGATACGCCCTTTGCATGTCAGGCTTGCGGCTCGCTGGTCTTGCGGTAGCGCCTGCCGTATTTCAGCTGCTGGATCAGCAGAGCGGCGACGATGAGCGCCAGCCCGATGGGGGTGGCCGGGTGGATGGTCTCGCCGATCAGCAGGTTGAGCAGTACCAGCGAAGCAAACGGCGAGATGAAGATGAGGTTGCTGATGGGGGCCGTGTTGGTGGCGTGGCGCAGCGCCATCAGCCAGAGCACGAAGCCGAAGCCCATCTCGAACAGCCCCACGTAGATGGCGCCGGCCCACCCCTGCCAGGCGGTCATGGCAAAGTCCGAGAGCAGCCAGGTTGCCGCGACGATGAAGGGCAGGCTGATGAGGAAGCCCAGCAGCAGGCTGACGATGGGGTCGCCCTGGTTGCGGGTGTTGAGGATCCAGTAACCGGCCCAGATCAGGGTCGATACCAGTGCCAGCGTGACGCCGAGGGGGCTGTCGAACTGCAGACCGAATACATCCCCCTTGGTGGCAATCACCAGCGCGCCGAAATAGCCGAGCACGATGGCGACCCCGTCGCGCCGGCGCAGCTTCTGACCGAGGAAGGGCACCGCCAGCAGACTGAGGGTGATGGCCCAGGTGTAGTTGAGGGTCTGCGCCTGCTGGGCGGGCAGCAGGTCATACGCCTTGAACAGCAGCAGGTAATAGAGAAAGGGGTTGAGTACTCCCAGTGCCAGATAGTAGAGGGGACGACTCTTGATGTAACCGAGCAGCAGCGGCAGTTTGCCCTGACAGGCCACGATTACCCCCAGCGTCAGGGTCGAGGTGCAGGCCGCGACCAGCAGCAGCTGCACCGGTTCAAAGTAGGCGAGGGAGATCTTGAAGGCACTGGCGACCGTCGACCAGAGGGCGACGGCGCAGAGCCCATATTGATAGGCTTTTTTCTGATCTTTGAGCATGGGGTGTCGTTCCGATGACGAAGGCCGGCGCACAGTCTACCAGCCTGTTTGCAACATTGTCGTTACCCCTGCCAGGCAAGGGCTTGCCCAGCCGTTGGCGAGATCCATCTGTCACATAAAATTGCGCACAATCTGTTCGCCTTCTCTTGCGCAAATTGAAAAAATCCGTATAATCCCCTCCGCTTACCCATGAGGTAAGCCAGACGATATGTCTGCTTGCTGAGTTTCCCGCTTGCGGGGGCCAGCCATACAGTCCTCCCGATATGGGAGGAAACGTGAAAAATCACACCTCTGGCGGGAGTAATCTCGGCCGGGCGGTGTTGATTTATGTTCTTTTATCTATTGGAGCTCTGTCAATGCAGAACCAAAGAATCCGTATCCGCCTGAAGGCTTTTGATCATCGCCTGATCGATCAATCCACTGCGGAAATCGTTGAAACTGCAAAGCGCACCGGCGCGCAGGTTCGCGGTCCTATTCCGCTGCCGACTCGCAAAGAGCGCTTCACCGTCCTGATCTCCCCGCACGTCAACAAAGATGCGCGTGATCAGTACGAGATCCGCACTCACAAGCGTCTGGTAGACATCGTTGAGCCGACTGACAAGACCGTTGACGCCCTGATGCGTCTGGATCTGGCAGCTGGTGTAGACGTCCAGATCAGCCTGGGTTAATTACGGAAAGAGGTTGATAACAATGACAATCGGTCTTGTAGGTCGCAAAGTGGGTATGACTCGCATCTTCACTGAAGATGGCGTTTCTATCCCGGTGACTGTTATCGAAGTTGAAGCTAACCGTGTAACTCAGGTCAAATCTGTAGAAACCGACGGCTACAACGCTATTCAGGTTACCACTGGCGCCAAGAAAGCCAGCCGTGTAACCAAGCCGGAAGCTGGCCACTTCGCCAAAGCTGGTGTAGAAGCCGGTCGCGGTCTGTGGGAATTCCGCCTGAACAACGGTGAAACTTTCACTGTTGGTAGCGAGCTGAAAGTAGATCTTCTCGCTGACGTTAAGCTGGTAGACGTTACCGGCACATCCAAGGGTAAAGGTTTTGCCGGTACTGTTAAGCGCTGGAACTTCCGCACCCAGGATATGACCCACGGTAACTCTCTGTCCCACCGTGTACCTGGCTCCATCGGTCAAAACCAGACCCCGGGCCGTGTATTCAAGGGCAAAAAGATGGCTGGTCACATGGGTGCTGAGCGTGTAACGACTCAGAACCTGGAACTGGTTCGTGTTGACGCTGAACGCAACCTGCTGCTCATCAAAGGCGCAGTACCGGGTGCAACCAACGGCAACGTGATCGTTAAACCTGCCGTCAAAGCGTAACGTCTGAGGAGATAGTAATGGAATTGGTAATGAAAGACGCCAAGAGCGCTCTTGAAGTTTCCGAGACTACCTTCGGGCGCGAATTCAACGAAGCTCTGGTTCACCAGGTTGTCGTTGCTTATGCCGCAGGTGCCCGTCAGGGTACTCGTGCGCAGCTGACTCGCTCTGAAGTGTCTGGTGGCGGCAAAAAGCCGTGGCGTCAGAAGGGTACTGGTCGTGCCCGTGCTGGCTCCATCCGTTCGCCCATTTGGCGTTCCGGTGGTGTGACTTTTGCAGCTAAGCCGCAAGATCACAGCCAGAAAGTAAACAAGAAGATGTACCGCGGCGCTATCCGTAGCATCCTGTCCGAGCTGGTACGTCAAGAGCGCCTGATCGTTGTTGAGAAGTTCGGCATCGAAGCTCCGAAGACCAAAGAACTGATCGCCAAGCTGAAAGAAATGGAACTGACTGACGTTCTGATCGTGACTGCTGAAGTCGATGAGAACCTGTTCCTGGCTGCTCGTAACCTGTACAAAGTTGACGTGCGTGACGTTGCCGGTATCGACCCGGTCAGCCTGATCGCTTTCGACAAGGTTCTGATGACTGCTGACGCAGTTAAGCAAATCGAGGAGATGCTGGCATGATCCGTGAAGAGCGTCTGCTGAAAGTTCTGAAGGCTCCGCACATCTCTGAAAAGAGCACCATGGTCGCAGAAAAGCAGAACACTATCGTGTTCAAAGTTGCTGTTGATGCCACCAAGGCGGAAGTCAAAGCTGCAGTTGCGAAACTGTTCGAGGTCGAAGTTGAGACCGTCCGTACCCTGAACATGAAGGGTAAGACCAAGCGCGCAGGTGCACGCGTAGGCCGTCGTTCCGATTGGAAAAAGGCTTATGTGACCCTGAAAGCTGGTCAGGACATCGACTTCATGGGCGCAGCCGAGTAAGAGGAGTTCTGAAAAATGGCAATCGTTAAGTGCAAGCCTACTTCTCCGGGCCGCCGCCACGTCGTCAAGATCGTCAACCAAGACCTGTACAAGGGCAAGCCCTTTGCAGCTCTGCTGGACAAGAAAGACAAGTCCGGTGGTCGTAACAACAACGGCCGCATCACCACCCGTCACATCGGCGGTGGTCACAAGCAACACTACCGTATCGTCGACTTCAAGCGCGACAAAGACGGTATCCCGGCCAAAGTAGAGCGCCTGGAATACGATCCTAACCGTACCGCAAACATCGCCCTGGTGCTGTATGCAGACGGTGAGCGTCGTTACATCCTGGCTCCGAAAGGCCTGAAAGCTGGTGATGCAATCGCTTCTGGTGCTGATGCCGCAATCAAGGTAGGTAACACCCTGCCGATGCGCAACATCCCGGTCGGTTCTACCGTTCACGCTGTTGAGATGAAGCCTGGTAAAGGTGCCCAGCTGGCTCGTTCCGCTGGTACTTTCATCCAGATCCTGGCTCGTGAAGGTAACTATGTAACTCTGCGTCTGCGTTCCGGCGAAGTACGTAAAGTTCTGGCCGAGTGCCGCGCCACCATCGGTGAAGTTGGTAACTCCGAGCACATGCTGCGTCAACTGGGTAAAGCCGGTGCAAACCGCTGGCGTGGTATTCGTCCGACCGTTCGCGGTATGGCGATGAACCCGGTCGACCACCCGCACGGTGGTGGTGAGGGTCGCAACAAGGGCATGCAGCCTGTGTCCCCATGGGGCCAGAAGGCTAAAGGCTTCAAGACCCGTAAGAACAAGCGTACCGACAAGTACATCGTACGTCGTCGTAACAAGTAATTGTTAACATAGAGGAATCACCATGCCACGTTCTCTCAAGAAGGGTCCATTTATCGACCTGCACTTGCTGAAGAAGGTAGAGAAAGCGGTGGAAAGCGGGGATAAAAAGCCGGTTAAGACCTGGTCCCGTCGTTCAATGATCATCCCGAACATGATCGGTTTGACCATCGCTGTCCATAATGGTCGTCAGCACGTTCCGGTTTTCGTTACCGAAGAAATGATCGGTCACAAACTGGGTGAATTCGCACCGACTCGTACTTATCGCGGCCATGCTGCTGATAAGAAGGCTAAGAAGCGCTAAGGGATAAATGATGGAAGCTATCGCTAAACACCGTTATGCCCGTACTTCTGCCCAGAAAGCTCGTCTGGTAGCCGATCAAGTACGTGGTCTGTCCGTAGACAAGGCTCTGAACATCCTGACCTTCAGCCCGAAAAAGGCTGCAGCTCTGGTGAAGAAAGTGCTGGAATCTGCCATTGCAAACGCTGAGCACAACGAAGGCGCCGATATCGACGCGCTGCGTGTTGCTACTATCATGGTCGACGAAGGTCCCTCCATGAAGCGCATCCGTCCGCGTGCCAAAGGTCGTGCGGATCGTATCCTCAAGCGTACCGCTCACATCACCGTAGTGGTATCCGACGCTAAGGCTGGGAGATAAGCAATGGGTCAGAAAGTACATCCTAATGGCATTCGCCTGGGTATTACCAAGCCTTGGAATTCTACCTGGTTCGCGAACACCAAAGACTTCGCTGACAACCTGTACAGCGATTTTCAAGTACGCCAGTTCCTGACCAAGGAACTGAAAAACGCGTCCTTGTCCAAGATCACCATCGAGCGTCCGGCCAAGAGCATCCGTGTGACCATTCACACCGCTCGTCCGGGTGTTGTGATCGGTAAGAAAGGCGAAGACGTTGAGAAACTGCGCAAAGCTGTAGCCGCAATTGCTGGCGTGCCTGCTCAGATCAACATTTCCGAAGTCCGCAAGCCGGAGCTGGATGGCAAACTGGTTGCCGACAGCATCACTTCCCAGCTGGAGCGTCGTGTAATGTTCCGTCGTGCTATGAAGCGCGCCGTACAGAACGCAATGCGCCTGGGTGCCAAGGGCATCAAAGTGGAAGTTTCCGGTCGTCTGGGCGGCGCTGAAATCGCGCGTACCGAATGGTACCGTGAAGGTCGTGTGCCGTTGCACACCCTGCGTGCCGACATCGACTACGCAACTTCTGAAGCCCACACCACTTACGGTGTGATCGGCGTTAAAGTTTGGATCTTCAAGGGCGAAGTTCTGGGCGGTCTGGCTGCTGTTAATGCCGCTGCTGCTCAAGAGCAAGCTCCTGCAAAGCCCAAGCGTGACAACAAGCGCCGCGCTGCTAAGTAAGGAGATTCGGTAAATGTTGCAACCAAAGCGTACTAAATTCCGCAAGACCCACAAGGGTCGTAACCGCGGTCTGGCCAACTCTGGTAACGAAGTATCCTTCGGTACCTTTGGCCTGAAGGCGACATCCCGTGGTCAACTGACTGCTCGTCAAATCGAAGCAGCCCGTCGTGCCATGACCCGTCACGTTAAGCGTCAAGGCAAGATCTGGATCCGTGTGTTCCCGGACAAGCCCATCACCGAAAAGCCCCTCGAAGTTCGTATGGGTAAAGGTAAGGGTAACGTGGAATACTGGGTTTGCCCGATCCAGCCTGGCAAGGTTCTGTACGAGATGGATGGTGTACCTGAGGCTCTGGCGCGTGAAGCGTTTGCCCTGGCCGCAGCTAAGCTGTCCGTTCAGACCACTTTCGTAATTAAGACGGTGATGTGATGAAAGCCCAAGATCTGCGTCAAAAGAGCGTCGAAGAACTGAACCAGGAGCTGCTGGGTCTGCTGCGTGAGCAATTCAACATGCGCATGCAAGCTTCCACCGGCCAGCTGGCTCAGACTCACACTCTGAAACAAGTGCGTCGTGACGTCGCACGTATCAAGACTGTACTGACTGAGAAGGCAGGTGCGTAATGACTGACAAGATCCGTACTCTGCAAGGTCGTGTAATCAGCGACAAGATGGACAAGTCCATCACTGTTGCTATCGAGCGCAAGGTAAAGCACCCGATCTACGGTAAGATCATCAAGCGCACTACCAAGCTGCACGTACATGATGAAAACAACGAATGCAAAGCTGGCGACCTCGTGGAAATCCGCGAATGCCGCCCGCTGTCCAAGACCAAGTCCTGGACCCTGGTTGCCGTTGTAGAAAAGGCCTAATCGGTACTTTGTAGTCCAAACGGCCCCTTAGCGGGGCCGTTTGTTTTTTAGGCTACCTTTTCTAAAAATCCTGTGTTATAGTTTCGCGCCTTTTGAAGGCAGCCAGATCCCGAGAGGGATAAGAAGTAAACAAAGCGGAGCACTAAGATGATCCAGATGCAAAGTATGCTGGGTGTTGCCGACAACTCCGGCGCTCGCAGTGTAATGTGTATTAAGGTTCTGGGTGGTTCGCACCGCCGTTACGCCGGCATCGGCGACATCATCAAGGTTTCCATCAAGGAAGCCATTCCTCGCGGTAAAGTGAAGAAAGGTGATGTGTATAACGCGGTGGTCGTACGCACCCGTAAAGGCGTTCGTCGTCCGGACGGCTCTGTCATCCGTTTCGACAACAATGCGGCTGTGTTGCTTAACAACAACCAACAGCCAATCGGTACTCGTATTTTTGGCCCGGTGACTCGTGAACTGCGTAATGAGAAGTTCATGAAGATTGTGTCCCTGGCACCCGAAGTACTGTAAGGAGTCGAACGATGGCAGCTAAAATCCGTCGCGAAGACGAAGTGATTGTTCTTACCGGCAAAGACAAGGGCAAGCGTGGCAAAGTCACTCAAGTCCTGATTGCAAAAGGTAAGGTAATCGTGGAAGGCATCAACCAGGTGAAGAAACACCAGAAGCCGGTACCCGCACTGGGTCAGGCTGGCGGTATCGTCACCAAAGAAGCCCCCATCGATGTATCTAACGTAGCGCTGTTCAACTCTGCCACTGGCAAGGCTGACCGCGTTGGTTTCCGGATTGAAGACGGCAAAAAAGTTCGTTTCTTCAAATCCACCGGCGAACTTGTGAAGTAATTGGAGTTTAACGATGGCGAAACTGCATGATTACTACAAATCCGATGTAGTAAATGAACTGTCCAAACAGTTCGGTTACAAGACTATCATGCAAGTCCCTCGGATCGAGAAAATCACCCTGAACATGGGTGTTGGTGAAGCGATCTCTGACAAGAAATTGCTGGAAAATGCTGCTGCCGATATGGCTGCCATTTCCGGTCAGAAGCCGCTGATCACCAAAGCTCGCAAATCTGTTGCGGGCTTCAAGATTCGTGAAGGCTACCCGATAGGTTGTAAAGTAACCCTGCGTGGCGAGCGTATGTGGGAGTTCCTGGAACGGCTGATTTGCATCTCCGTACCGCGTATCCGTGACTTCCGTGGCCTGAACGCTAAAGCGTTCGATGGTCGTGGTAACTACTCCATGGGCGTGCGTGAGCAAATCATCTTCCCGGAAATCGACTATGACAAGGTCGATCGCGTCCGTGGTCTGGATATCACCATCACCACTTCCGCGAATACCGATGAAGAAGGCCGTGCTCTGCTGGCTGCCTTTAACTTCCCATTCCGCAAGTAAGGTTAGGGTTATGGCTAAAACTTCCATGAAAGCACGTGAAGCAAAGCGTGCGAAGCTGGTAGCCAAGTTCGCCTCCAAGCGAACCGAGCTGAAAGCTATCATTGTTGATATGAACGCTTCTGAAGAAGCGCGTTGGGATGCTGTCCTGCAACTGCAACAGCTGCCCCGTGATTCCAGTCCGTCCCGCCAGCGTAACCGTTGCAATATTACTGGTCGTCCGCACGGTTTCCTGCGCAAGTTTGGCCTGTCTCGCATCAAGGTGCGTGAGCATGCCATGAAGGGCGAAATTCCGGGCCTGAAGAAGGCTTCTTGGTAACGAATCTCGGGAGTTAGACTTATGAGCATGCAAGATCCGATCGCGGATATGCTGACCCGCATCCGTAACGGTCAGGCGGCGAGCAAAGTTGCGGTTTCCATGCCTTCTTCCAAGCTGAAAGTGGCTATCGCCAAAGTGCTGAAAGAAGAAGGTTACATCGCTGGCTACTCCGTAGCTGGTGATGTGAAGCCGGAACTGGAAATTGAACTGAAATATTTCCAGGGCAAGCCAGTTGTAGAACTGATCCAACGCGTGAGCCGTCCCGGCCTGCGTATTTACAAGCGCACTACTGATCTGCCGAAAGTTATGGGCGGTCTCGGTGTTGCTATCGTGTCCACGTCTAAAGGTGTGATGACTGACCGTGCTGCCCGCAAAGCAAGCATGGGCGGTGAGATCATCTGCTACGTCGCTTAATAGGAGGTAGGAAATGTCTCGTGTTGCTAAGGCACCCGTCACTATTCCTGCTGGCGTAGAGGTGACTCTGAACGGCCAGGAACTGTCCATCAAAGGTGGTAAAGGTTCCCTGGTTCGCTCTATTCACGCCGGTGTAGAAGTGACCAAAGAAGACAATGTACTGAAGTTCGCCCCGCGCGACGGCATCGCTGGTGCTGACGCTCAGGCCGGTACTGCCCGTGCATTGGTCAACAACATGGTAATCGGTGTTACCCAAGGCTTCGAGCGCAAGCTGCAGCTGGTTGGTGTAGGTTATAAAGCCTCCATCAAGGGCAATGCTGTTGCGCTGGCTCTGGGCTTCTCTCACCCGGTAGAGCATGCGCTGCCGGCTGGTGTGACCGCTGAGTGCCCGACTGCCACAGAAATCGTTCTGCGTGGTGTCGACAAGCAGCTGGTTGGCCAAGTCGCCGCCGATATCCGTGCTTACCGCGCTCCGGAGCCCTACAAGGGCAAGGGTGTACGCTATGCCAACGAGCAAGTGCGTACTAAAGAAGCTAAGAAGAAGTAAGGTAACACTATGGACAAGAAAGCAGCTCGTCTCCGTCGTGCTACTCGTGCTCGGAAAAAGATGCAGGAACTGGGAGCTACCCGTCTGGTTGTTCACCGTACCCCGCGTCATATCTATGCGCAGGTTATTGCAGCCAACGGTTCCGAAGTTCTGGCCTCTGCTTCCACAGTAGAGAAAGCCATCAGTGAAGCTATTAAATACACCGGTAACGCTGATGCAGCGACCGCGGTAGGTAAAGCAATCGCTGAGCGTGCTATTGCCAAAGGCGTTCAGAACGTATCTTTCGATCGTTCCGGTTTCAAGTATCACGGTCGCATCGCTGCTCTGGCAGCTGCTGCACGTGACGCTGGTCTTCAGTTCTAAGCTAGGAGTCGAAGATGGCTAAAGTCGAATCTCAAGCCGGCGAACTGCAAGAAAAGCTGATTGCAGTAAACCGTGTTTCGAAAACTGTTAAAGGTGGTCGTATCATGTCCTTCACCGCGTTGACCGTGGTGGGTGATGGTAACGGCCGTGTAGGTTACGGTTACGGTAAAGCCCGTGAAGTTCCGGCCGCTATTCAAAAAGCGATGGAACAGGCTAAGCGTAACCTGAACAAGGTTGAGCTGAACAACGGCACTCTGCACCACCCGGTGCGTGGTGTTCACTCCGGTTCCACCGTGTTCATGAAGCCGGCCTCTCAAGGTACTGGTATCATTGCAGGCGGCGCCATGCGTGCTGTTCTGGAAGTTGCTGGTATCCACAACGTGCTGGCCAAGACCTACGGTTCCACCAACCCAATCAACGTTGTTCGCGCAACTGTCGACGCTCTGGTACAGGGTCAATCCCCGGCCCAGATCGCTGCCAAGCGTGGTCTGCGCGTTGAAGAAATTCTGGGGTAATGCGACATGGCTAACACTGTAAAAGTAACTCAAACTCGCAGCTCTATCGGCCGTCTGCCAAAGCACAAGGCGACTCTGCGTGGTCTGGGTCTGCGTCGCATTGGTCACACCGTTGAGCTGGAAGATACTCCCTGCGTACGCGGCATGATCAACCAGGTTTATTACATGGTTAAGGTGGAGGGCTAAGCATGCGTCTGAATACTCTGTCTCCGGCCGCTGGCTCCAAGCGCGTTAAGCACCGTCCGGGCCGTGGTATCGGTTCTGGTCTGGGCAAGACCGGTGGTCGTGGTGTTAAAGGTCAAACCTCTCGTTCCGGTGGCGGCAAAGTCCGCAACGGTTTCGAAGGCGGCCAGATGCCTTTGAAAATCCGTCTGCCGAAGTTCGGTTTCTTCTCCCGCAAATCTTTGGTTTCTGCCGAAGTGCGCCTGAACGAAATCGCCCTGGTAGAAGGTGATGTGGTCGACGTGAGCACTCTGAAGCAAGCCGGTGTTATTACTAAAAACATCGTGTTCGCTAAAGTTGTTCTGTCTGGCAACATTGACCGTGCTGTGACCGTTCGTGGTCTGTCCGTCACCAAAGGTGCACGTGCAGCCATCGAGGCCGCTGGCGGTAAAATCGAGGAATAATCAGTACAATGGCTAAGAAACCAGGATTGGATGTTAAAGCACAGGGTGGTCTGAGTGAACTGAAGAGCCGTCTGCTCTTCGTTCTCGGGGCGATTATCGTTTTCCGTGCAGGCTCTTATGTGCCGATTCCTGGTATTGACGCCGCCGTACTGGCCGAGTTGTTCCAACAACAGAAGGGCACCATCATTGAGATGTTCAACATGTTCAGTGGTGGTGCACTCTCGCGTGCTTCTATTCTTGCGCTGGGGATCATGCCGTACATTTCGGCGTCGATCATTATCCAGCTGCTGACTGTGGTTCACCCTGCTCTTGCTGAACTCAAGAAGGAAGGTGAATCCGGCCGTCGCAAGATTAGCCAATATACCCGTTGGGGCACGCTGGTTTTGGGAACGTTCCAGGCCATTGGTATTGCAACCGGTCTGCCGAATATGATGCAAGGACTCGTGACTCATCCGGGTTTGGGCTTCTATTTCACAGCCGTTGTGAGTCTGGTCACCGGTACCATGTTCTTGATGTGGTTGGGTGAACAGATTACCGAGCGTGGGATTGGTAATGGTATCTCGTTGATTATCTTCACAGGTATCGTTGCTGGTCTGCCTCATGCCATTGGCGCTACGGCCGAACAGGCACGTCAAGGGGAATTGCACATCCTGCTGTTGTTGTTGCTGGGCTTGATTGTTTTCGCAGTGACTTACTTTGTGGTGTTCGTGGAGCGTGGTCAGCGTCGTATCGTCGTTAACTATGCCAAGCGTCAACAAGGCCGCCAGGTATTTGCCGCGCAAAGCACACACCTGCCGTTGAAAGTGAATATGGCCGGTGTGATTCCTGCGATTTTCGCATCCAGCATCATCCTCTTCCCAGGGACCATTACCTCTTGGTTTGGTCAGGGCGAGGGCAAGATCGCTGACATCCTGCAACAGGTCTCTATGGTCCTGCAGCCGGGTCAGCCCTTGTATGAGATGCTCTATGCAGCAGCCATTATCTTCTTCTGCTTCTTCTATACCGCGCTGGTGTTCAACCCCCGCGAGACAGCAGACAACCTGAAGAAGAGTGGAGCCTTTATCCCGGGGATCCGCCCGGGCGAGCAGACAGCACGTTATATCGATAAGGTTATGACTCGCCTGACATTGGCAGGTGCGCTCTATATAACCTTTATCTGTCTGGTACCCCAGTTCTTGATGACTGCCTGGAACGTACAGTTCTACTTCGGTGGCACCTCGCTGCTGATTATTGTGGTAGTTATCATGGACTTCATGGCTCAGGTTCAGACCCATATGATGTCTCATCAATATGGTGATGTCCTGAGGAAGGCCAACCTGAAGGGCTACGGCCGCTAAAGGTCGGCGTAGTTACGGAGTTAAGCAATGAAAGTTCGTGCTTCCGTTAAGGCAATCTGCCGTAACTGCAAAATCATCAAGCGTCACGGTGTGGTGCGTGTGATTTGCAGCGAGCCAAAGCATAAACAGCGCCAAGGCTAATTTTTTACGGTTAGTACTTGCAACAAATAGTTGTGCTGGCTAATATAGCCAGCCAACTTTTGTTGTGTATTGGTTGACCGCCACGTATCCGCTCACGGGCTTTGTGGTGGTCGTAATCTACTATATGTAGGAGTGAATAGTGGCCCGTATCGCTGGCATTAACATTCCTGACCATAAGCATGCAGTCATTGCTTTGACTGCTATTTATGGCGTCGGTCGTACCCGCTCCAAGGCCATCTGTGCCGCAGCCGGTATCGCTGAGAATGTGAAAATTAAAGACCTGGACGAAGCTCAGATCGAGAGTCTGCGTGAACAAGTAGGTAAATTCACCGTTGAAGGTGACCTGCGTCGTCAGATTTCCATGAACATCAAGCGATTGATGGATCTGGGTTGCTACCGTGGTTTGCGTCACCGTCGTAGCCTGCCTGTTCGTGGTCAACGTACCAAGACCAACGCTCGTACCCGTAAGGGTCCGCGCAAGGCTATCAAGAAGTAACGGGAAGGTAGAAAATGGCTAAAACTCCGACTCGTGCTCGCAAGCGCGTTAAAAAGCAAGTGAGCGACGGTATTGCGCACGTTCATGCATCTTTCAACAACACAATCGTGACCATTACTGACCGTCAGGGCAATGCTCTGTCATGGGCTACCTCTGGTGGTTCAGGTTTCCGTGGTTCCCGTAAGTCCACTCCGTTTGCTGCCCAGGTAGCTGCTGAGCGTGCTGGTGAGATCGCCAAAGAATACGGCGTGAAGAACCTGGAAGTCATGGTCAAAGGTCCGGGTCCCGGTCGTGAGTCTTCCATCCGCGCTCTGAACGCGGCTGGTTTCCGCATCACTAACATTACTGATGTGACTCCGATCCCGCACAACGGTTGTCGTCCTCCCAAGAAGCGCCGCGTGTAACGCTGTAGCTACTTGGTCTAGGATTGTTGGAGAAAGAAGATGGCAAGATATATCGGTCCTAAGCTTAAGCTTAGCCGTCGTGAGGGCACCGACCTCTTCCTGAAGTCTGGTGTTCGTGCGATTGATTCTAAGTGCAAGATTGACACCGTTCCTGGTCAACACGGTGCGCGTAAAGCGCGTCTGTCTGACTACGGTGTTCAGCTGCGCGAGAAACAAAAAGTTCGTCGTATCTACGGCGTATTGGAAAAACAGTTCCGCAACTACTACCGCGACGCTGCCCGTCAAAAGGGTAACACCGGTGAAAACCTGTTGCAGCTGCTGGAAGGTCGTTTGGACAACGTTGTTTACCGTATGGGCTTCGGTGCTACCCGTGCTGAATCTCGTCAGCTGGTGAGCCACAAGGCCATCATGGTCAACGGCCGCGTTGTGAACATTCCTTCTTTCCAGGTTTCCCCTGAGGACGTGATCTGCGTTCGTGAGAAGGCTAAGAAGCAAGCGCGTATCAAAGCATCCCTCGAGGTTGCTGGTCAGCGCGAGAAGCCGACTTGGGTAGAGGTTGATGCCGCTAAAATGGAAGGTGCTTTCAAGCGTCTGCCAGAGCGTTCCGACCTGTCTGCCGACATTAACGAACAGCTGATCGTCGAGCTTTACTCCAAGTAAAGCTAGCTTCTAAAGAGAGGACACAATGCTGGGTTCTGTAACAGATTTTCTTAAACCGCGGCTAGTTGACATCGAGCAAGTTAGCCCGACTCATGCGAAAGTGACTCTCGAGCCACTTGAGCGTGGCTTTGGTCACACGCTGGGTAATGCCCTGCGTCGTATTTTGCTGTCTTCTATGCCCGGTTGTGCAGTTACTGAAGTCGAAATTGACGGGGTACTGCATGAGTACAGCAGCAAAGAAGGTGTACAGGAAGACATTCTTGAAATCCTGCTCAACCTGAAAGGTATCGCTGTGAAGCTGGAAGGCAAGGACGAGGTAACTCTGTCCCTGACCAAGTCTGGAACAGGCCCCGTTACCGCTGGTGATATCACTCACGGTGATGAAGTCGAGATCGTAAACCCGGAGCACGTAATCTGCCACCTGACTGGCGCCAATGCTGAAATCAGCATGCGCCTGAAAGTTCAGCGCGGTCGTGGTTATGTGCCTGCTTCTGCTCGTGTTCACAACGATGATGAAGAGCGTCCTATTGGTCGCCTGCTGCTGGACTCCGCGTTCAGCCCCATCGTTCGTATTGCCTACAACGTTGAGGCAGCACGTGTGGAGCAGCGTACCGACTTGGACAAGCTGGTCATCGACATGGAGACCAATGGTACTCTGGATCCTGAAGAAGCCATCCGTCGTTCTGCCACTATTCTGGCTGAGCAACTGGAAGCCTTCGTGGATCTGCGCGATGTCAGCGTGCCCGAGAAGAAAGAAGAGAAACCCGAGTTTGATCCGATTCTGCTGCGTCCTGTCGATGATTTGGAGCTGACAGTTCGTTCTGCGAACTGTCTGAAGGCAGAAGCTATCCACTATATTGGTGATCTGGTACAGCGTACCGAAGTTGAGTTGCTTAAGACTCCTAACCTCGGTAAGAAGTCCCTGACTGAGATCAAGGACGTGTTGGCCTCCCGTGGTCTGTCTCTTGGCATGCGCCTCGAGAATTGGCCGCCCGCCAGCATCGCTGACGAGTAATCCAGATTACGGGTTTCACAGATTTAGTTAGAAGGATAAGGTCATGCGCCATCGTTTGAGTGGTCGTCAACTGAACCGGAACAGCAGCCATCGTCAGGCTATGTTCCGCAACATGGCCAGCTCCCTGGTTCGTCATGAGATCATCAAGACGACTCTGCCTAAGGCAAAAGAGCTGCGTCGTGTCGTTGAACCGCTGATCACCCTTGCCAAGACTGATAGCGTTGCTAATCGTCGCCTGGCATTTGCCCGTACTCGCGATAACGCGATCGTGGCTAAGCTGTTCAATGAACTGGGCCCGCGCTACCTGGAGCGCGCCGGCGGTTATACTCGCATTCTGAAATGCGGTTTCCGTGCAGGCGACAACGCTCCTATGGCTTACATTGAGCTGGTAGACCGCCCGGCCGCTGCTGAAGCAGCTGCTGAGTGATAAAGAAAAAGCCGGGCTTGTCCCGGCTTTTCTTTTAATGGATTCTGATACTGCCTCAACTGCCTCAACTGCCTCAACTGCCTCAACTGCCTCAACTGCCTCAACTGCCTCAACTGCCTCAACTGCCTCAACTGCCTCAACTGCCTCAACTGCCTCA
>NZ_CAWPKQ010000009.1:0-124670 GCF_963888745.1 Aeromonas sp. DNRA1
AAAAAGCTAACCAGACAGCGGAGCGGTAGTTCAGTCGGTTAGAATACCGGCCTGTCACGCCGGGGGTCGCGGGTTCGAGTCCCGTCCGCTCCGCCACTAATTTGAAAGGCCTTCCCAAATGGGAAGGCCTTTTTGCTATCTGGTTTTGGTGAATGAAATAAGGAAACAAAGGGCAACAGACAGGGCTGCGACTTGCCACTGGCAACTCGGTCCCTGTCTGTTGTCCTTTGTGCTTGAGCCGGACTCTGTCCGTCTCCTCGTCCGCTCCGCCACTACTCAAGAAGCCCAGTCTAACGACTGGGCTTTTTTTCGTTTTACTTTCCCCGAAGTGCCTCCTCTCCCTCTTTTATATCCTGCTGATTTATCATGCTATGGACGTTGTACCTCAAGGCTTTCCATCGGGGATGGGGTTCGGCATACAATGCGCCTTTGGTGTCAGATGGGAGTCCCCCTATGTTTTGTCCGCGTTGTGGTTCCGGAGCGCTGCAACAGCGCAGCGAGAAAGAGTTTGCCTGTGGCTGTGGTTTTCACTATTTCCAGAATGTGGCGTCGGCCGTGATGGTGGCGCTGTGCTGGCAGGACGAGCTGCTGGTCGCGGTGCGGGCCCGGGATCCCGGCCGGGGCTTGCTGGATCTGCCGGGCGGCTTCGTCGATCCCGGCGAATCGCTGGAGGAAGCTTTGGTGAGGGAGCTCAAGGAGGAACTGGGGCTGGATCTGACGGGGGAGACGCCGCGCTATCTGGGTTCTTATGCCAACGTCTATCCCTATGACGATGTGACCTATCACACCTGCGACACCGTCTTTCTGCTGGAGTTGGCGCACAAGCCTTTGGTGGTGGCGGCCGATGATGTGGCCGCCTGCGAGTGGCGCAAGCTGGCCGGCATTGCCCCTGCCGAGTTTGCTTTCCGCTCTACCGGCGCCGCCATCAGTCAATTGCAGCGGCTGCGGGGCTAACCGATAGCAGTGATGACAGGGCGGAGCAGCTAGCCCGGCAGGTGGAGGGTGACGATCAGGCCGCCCTCTTCACCGTTTCTGGCCTCGACCCGCCCGCCCTGGGCCTGGATTGCCTTGCGGGTGATGGCGAGCCCCAGTCCATAACCCTTGCCTGCTGTAGGGGAGCCGATCCGCACGAAGGGATCGAAGATGCTGGAGAGCTTGTTCTCATCCACCCCCATCCCCTGATCCGCTACCTCGACGATGAACTCGTCGCCCTGCCGCATCAGGGTCAGGCGAATGGTCTGTCCTGCTTGCGAGAAGCGCAAGGCATTGCGTAGCACGTTGTCGAGGGCCCGGCGGATCAGCTCCGCCTGTCCACAGACCGTGTATTCCATGGCCTCATCCACCCAGGTTTTTATCTCGACTCCCATGTGCTGCGCCTCGTAGCGGGTATCGCTCACCACGGCATCGACCAGTCCCTGCAGATCGTAATACTCCTCGCCATCCCGCTCGCCATGGCCGGCGCGGGTGAGGGTCAGCAGCTCGCCGATCATCTTGTCCATGCGCTGGGTCTCGAGCTGGATCCGCTCGAGGGATCCCTCGAACTTGGCCTGATCCTGCTGGGCCAGGCCGATGGCCAGCTGCAACCTGGCAAGGGGGGAGCGCAGCTCGTGGGAGACGTCGTGCAGCAGTTGCTCGCGGCTCTCCACCAGCAGTTGCAACCGCTCGGCCATGGCATCGAAGTCGCGGGCCGCATCGCTGATCTCGTCGTGGCGCCGCCGCATGGCGGGGTAGAGGCGCACTGCCAGATCCCCCTGGGCGAGGCGCTCGAATCCCTGCCGAAAGCGGTTCATGGGGCGGGTCAGGTGCCAGGCGAGCAGAGCGCTGAAGAAGAGACCGCCAAGCCCGCCGATCCACCACATGGGTGGTGGCATGTTGAGCCAGTTGCTGCGGGGCTGAGGTGGTGTCAGCAACTGCTGCAGGCCGGCACTGTCGTAGTCGAGCCGGTAGTGCCGGCCATCGGCTCCCAACAGGATGCGGCCACCCTGTGTTGTGGATGGCTCTGCTGCGACCAGTTCAAGCCGCAGCAGCCTTCGTTCCTGGGCCGGCCAGCTGGCCTGCAGGGCCTCAACCGCAGCCGGTCCCTGCCGCTGCAGCAGGCTGGCGGCGGCTGCCAGCTGACGCTCGGCCAGCTGGTTTGCCATCCGCAGCTCTGGCGGCCCTTCGTGGCGATAGAGGCTGAAGGCTACCCACAGCAGCTGGCTCATCATGATGATGGTGAACCAGAAGCCGAACAGGATCTTCCAGAACAGGCGCCCCTTGAGGATCATGCCAGCCGGTATCCTATGCTGCGCACCGTCTCGATGCCGACGGCTTCGCCCGCCAGGGCTTGCAGCTTCTGGCGGATATTGCAGATGTGCACGTCGACGCTGCGATCATAGGGCTCGCGCGGGCGGCCAAGCCCGTGCAGGGAGAGCTCATCCTTGCTGACCACCCGCTCTGGGGATCGCAGCAGCAGTTCCAGCAGGTTGAACTCGGTGGCGGTCAACTCCAGCGGCTGCGCCTGCCAGTGACACTGACGGCTGGCGGGGGAGAGCACCAGCTCGCCAAGGCGCAGACCCTGCTCCTTGCCCGGATGGGCGGGGGCAGGCTCGACCCGGCGCAGCACTGCCCTCAGCCTGGCCACCAGTTCCCGCGGGTAGCAGGGCTTGGGCACATAGTCATCGGCCCCCATCTCCAGCCCGATCACCCGATCGATGTTGTCTCCCTTGGCGGTGAGCATGATGACGGGGATCCGGCTGTCGCGGCGGATCTGGCGCAGCACCTCGCTGCCATTCAGATCGGGCAGCATGATGTCGAGCACCACGGCGGCATAGTTGCCGGAGAGGGCGTGCTGTACGCCGCTCTTGCCGGTCAGCACGTGGGTGGTGGCAAAGCCTTCGCCAGCCAGGTATTCGCTCAGCATGGTGCCAAGCTCCAGATCATCGTCCACCAGCAGGATCTTCATCGCTCTTCTCCGTCTCGGGTTGGCGCCATTTTCCCGTGTCCGTCTCCGCCTGACAGCTGCTTTTACGCAATCCTTACACTGCCCTGCAAGAGGCTTAACCGGACATTGGAGTAGATTGCCCGGGTCTGTTTCACCCTCTGTTTCAGCCAAGGATATCCGCGATGGCCCGTGCCCGTCTCCCCGTTGTTCGCCTGCTGTTGCCCGCCCTGGTGCTGGTCGGTGCCGGCTGGCTGCTGCTGCCTTCCACTGCGGCACCAACCACCTCTTATATCACCACTCCGGTCGAGCGGCGGGATCTGGAGCAGAGCGTGCTGGCCGACGGCACCCTGCAGGCCCAGAAGCTGGTGAGCGTGGGGGCGCAGGTGTCGGGACAGATCAAGGCGCTGCACGTGGCGCTGGGGGATGAGGTGAAGCAGGGCGATCTGCTGGTCGAGATCGACGATCTCACCCAGCAGAACGCCCTCAAGGATGCCGAAGCCGCCCTCGACAACGTGCAGGCCCAGCTGGCCTCGCGCCGGGCAACTCTGCGCAACAACCAGCTGGCCTTCGAGCGCCAGCGCAAGGTGCTGGATCGGGGATTGGGCAGCCAGGCCGACTACGACAGTGCGGAGGCGACCCTGACGGCGACCCGCGCCGACATCCGGGCGCTGACGGCGCAGGCGGTGCAGGCCCGCATCGCGGTCGACACCGCCAGAGTGAATCTGGGTTACACCCGCATCGTCTCCCCCATGGCGGGCACCATAGTTGCGATCCCGGTGGAGCAGGGGCAGACGGTCAACGCGGTGCAGAGTACTCCGACCATGGTCAAGGTGGCGCGGCTCGACACCATGACGGTGGAGGCGCAGATCTCGGAGGCGGACGTGATCAAGGTGAAGGCCGGCCTGCCCAGTTATTTCACCGTGCTGGGGGCGCCCGAGCAGCGCTACCGGGCCCGTCTGCGCGCCATCGAGCCCGCCCCCGACACCATCAACGACGACACGACCAGCAGCAGTTCGACCAGCACGGCTGTCTACTACCACGGTCTGTTTGAGGTGGAGAACCCTGAAGGGGCCCTGCGTATCGGCATGACGGCCCAGGTGCACATAGTGCTGGCGACCGAGCGCAACGCCCTGGTGATCCCGGCCATCGCCCTGAGCGAGGGGCGGGTGCAGGTGGTGGATGAGGCCGGTCTCCCACAATGGCGGCAGGTGAAGGTGGGCCTCAACAACAAGGTGGATGCCCAGATCCTGGCGGGGTTGGCCGCCGGGGAGGCCGTGGTGGTGAGTCAGCTGACGGCCCAGCGCCAGCAGAGCGGGCGAATGGGCCCGCCGATGGGGATGTGACCATGAGGGAACCACTGCTGCAACTGAGCGGGGTCCGCCGCCATTTTGGTGACGGGGGGCGGCGCGTCGAGGTGCTCAAGGGCATCGACCTGACCATAGCGCGAGGCGAGATGGTGGCCATCGTCGGCGCCTCCGGCTCCGGCAAATCGACCCTGCTCAATATTCTGGGCTGCCTGGATCAACCGAGCGAGGGTAGCTATCGGGTAGCCGGGCGGGAGACGGGCCGGCTGACGGCCGATGCGCTGGCGACCCTGCGCCGCGAGCACTTCGGTTTCATCTTTCAGCGCTACCACCTGCTGGGGGATCTCAGTGCCCGCGACAACGTGGCGCTGCCCGCCCTCTATGCCGGGTTGGCTGGCGATGCGCGCAAGGCGCGGGCCGAGAGCCTGCTGCAGCGGCTCGGGCTCGGCAGCCGGCTCGACTACAAGCCGAGCCAGCTCTCCGGCGGCCAGCAGCAGCGGGTCAGCATTGCCCGTGCCCTCATCAACGGCGGTCAGGTGATTCTGGCGGATGAACCGACCGGCGCCCTCGACAGCCAGAGCGGAGCCGAGGTGCTCGGCATCCTGGGCGCGCTGCATCGACAGGGCCACACGCTGGTGCTGGTGACCCACGACATGGCGATCGCCGAACAGGCCGAGCGGATCATCGAGCTTAAAGATGGCGAGGTGGTGGCCGACCGTTGTCGCGAGCCGGCATCGCAGTCTCCTGCGCCAACGACTCCTCGTGCCGACATCGGGGGACGCTGCGGTCTGGCCGGGCGGCTCGGCGTCGCCTTCAAGATGGCGCTGCTGGCCATGCGGGCCCAGCGGATGCGCACCTTCCTCACCATGCTCGGCATCATCATCGGCATCGCCGCCGTGGTGTCGGTGGTAGCGCTGGGACGTGGCTCCCAGCAGCAGGTGCTGGCCAACATCAATGCCATGGGCACCAGCACCCTGGAGATCTTCCCCGGCAGCGGCTTCGGCGATCGGCGGGCCGAGGCGGTCCAGACCCTCAGGGTAGAAGATGCCGAGGCCCTCGCCGGGCTCGGCTATGTGCACAGCGTGACCCCCAGTCTGGCCACCAGCGTCACCCTGCGCCGGGGCAGCCAGGCGGTGCTGGGTTCGGTGAACGGGGTGGGGGAGCAGTTCTTCCAGGTGCGCGGCTACCGATTGCTGCAGGGCATGCTGTTCGATGCCACCAGCGTGACCGCTCTGGCGCAGGAGGTGGTGATCGACGAGAACAGCCTGGCGCGTCTGTTCGGTGAGGGGGAGTCGCCGCTCGGTCAGGTGATCCTGCTGGGTAGCCTGCCGTGCCGGGTGATCGGGGTGGTGGCCCGCAACCAGAGCGGCTTTAGCAGCGACGAGAACCTCAACGTCTGGATCCCCCACACCACGGCCATGACGCGGATGCTGGGCCAGAGCCACCTGCGCAGCATCAGCGTGCGGGTGCAGGACGAGGTGGCGCTGGCCGCCGCCGAGGATGGCATCAGCCGTTTGCTGCGTGAGCGGCACGGCGCTCAGGATTTCTTCGTGCTCAACACCGACAGCATCCGCCAGGCGATCACCAGCACCAATGCCACCCTGACCCTCTTGATCGCCATGATTGCGCTCATCTCCCTGGTGGTGGGCGGCATCGGGGTGATGAACATCATGCTGGTGTCAGTGAGCGAGCGCACCCGCGAGATCGGCGTGCGGATGGCGGTGGGTGCCAGAACCGGCGACATACTGCAGCAGTTCTTGATCGAGGCGGTGTTGGTCTGCCTGCTGGGCGGGGCGGCCGGGGTGCTGCTCTCCCTGCTGGTCGGCGTCTTGTTCGAGCACTTCAGCAGCCAGTTCACCCTGAGCTACTCCCTGGACGCCGTGCTGATGGCCTTCTTCTGCTCGAGCCTCATCGGCGTGTTGTTTGGCTTCTTCCCGGCGCGGCGGGCGGCGCGGATGGACCCCATCCACGCACTGGAGCGGGAGTAGGCACTCTCTTCGGCGCCCGCAGCGCCTCCCCATTCGCCGGCGTTGCCGAGGGCTCATCCCGCCTCGGTGGCCTGGCGAGTTGGCCGGACGGCACCCTGTGCCAGTCCGGCAGCCTGAACCGTGTCATCGACGTGACACAGCCTGCTCTGCGCGGGTTTTCAACCGGGCCCCTGGCCCGGTTCTTTTTCTCATGCGAAAAAAAGGCGCCACCCGAGGGGGACGCCTGAAAGGTCAAACCTTGCGGTTTGCGGACCAACGGAACCAAGACTTCACACACATCACACTCTCAGCACTTCTGGCAGGCTCAGCCCTGCCACTTGCCTCCTTCCACTATCACGTCGTTGGGATCGGTATCGGCGCTCAGTTTGTCGCGCACATACTGGTCGTAGAGTTTCAGCAGGTACTTCTCTTCCCCCAGCTTGGCGAGACGGTCGTTGACCCAGTCACGCAGCTCGATATTGCCCTTCTTCACCGCCGGCGCGATGGGGTCTTCCGAGCCCAGCTTCTCGGGCAGCACCCGATAGCCCGGGTTCTCCTTGGCCCAGCTGAAGAGCACCAGGTTGTCCTGGGCATAGGCGTCGCCACGGCCCTGGGCCAGCGCCTGCAGGGATTCGGTATTCTTCTCGAACTTGAGCACCTTCCAGTCCGGGTGGTTGCGGGTCAGCCAGATGTCGGCCGTGGTGCCGGTAGTGACGATAAGCCGCTTGCCGGCCAGATCGTCGAGCTTCTTGGCGTCGCTGCCTTCCGGCACCAGCACCTGTACCGCCACTCGCAGGTTCGGGTTGGTGAAGTCCACCACCTGCCGCCGCTCCGGGGTGACCGTCATGTTGGCGAGGATCAGATCCACCTTGTCGCTCTGCAGGAAGGGGATGCGGCTGGCGGGCTCCACCGCCACGAACTCGACCTTGTTCTCGTCCCCCAGCAGGTCCTTGGCGAAACGGCGACCCAGATCCGTGTCAAAGCCGACGTAGTTGCCCTTCTCGTCCACATAGCCGAAGGGGGGCTTGTCGGTGAAGACGCCGACGATGAGCTTGTCGCGGGCCTTGATCTTGTCGAGAGAACCGTCCGCCGCATGGGCGGCGCCGCTGGCGAGACCCAGTCCCAACAAGGCACTGAACAGAACCGAGGTGATTTTTTTCATGCTGACTCCTTTCGTTTGATGACATTGGTATAAGAAAACTTGGCGAGGAACTGGCGTGCGCGCTGGCTGCGCGGGTTCTCGAAAAATTGATGGGGCGCGGCCTGCTCCAGGATGTGGCCGCCGTCCATGAAGACGATGCGATCGGCCACCGCCTGGGCGAAGGCCAGCTCGTGGGTGACGATGAGCAGGGTCATGCCGCTGCCGGCGAGATCGCGGATCACCTCCAGCACCTCCTGCACCATCTCGGGATCCAGCGCAGCGGTCACCTCGTCAAACAGCATCACCTGGGGGTTCATGCATAGCGCCCGCACGATGGCGATGCGCTGCTGCTGGCCGCCGGAGAGCTGACGCGGATAATCATGGCGCCGCTCCCACAGGCCGATGCGGGTCAGCAGCTGCTCCGCCTGCAGCAGGGCCTCCTGCCGCTCCCGTTTTTGCACTTGAAGGGGGCCGAGCAGCACGTTCTCCAGCACCGTCAGGTTGGGGAAGAGGTGATAGCTCTGGAACACCATGCCGATGCGCTGGCGCAGCCGCTGCCAGTCGGTGCTGGCATCCAGCCGCTCTCCATCGAAGCGAATATCGCCTCCCTGAATGGGTTCGAGCCCGTTGAGGGTGCGCAGCAAGGTGCTCTTGCCGCAGCCGCTCGGCCCCAGGATGACGATCACTTCCCCGGCGTTTACCGTGAGGCTGACCTCGTCCAGTACCCGGTTTTGGCCGAATTGTTTGCTGACAGCATTGAGCTCAAGCAGAGGTGTCATACCGCATTACCCCATTGTTGCTCCAGCCGGCGCGAGGCGAGCGAGAGTGGATAGCAGACCAGAAAAAAGAACAGGAACAGCAGGCCGTAGATGAGCACGGAGGCATAGGTGCGCTCGATGATCTGCTGGCCCACCTTGATCACCTCCACCACCCCGATCAGCACCGCCAGCGAGCTGGTCTTGATGATGCGGGTGTAGATGTTGATGGTGGGCGGGGTGAGTCGTTGCAGCGCCTGGGGCAGCAGCACGTGACGATAGAGTTGCCAGCGGGAGAGCCCGAGCGCCAGGCCGGCCTCCTGCTGGCCGCGGGCGAGGGACTTGAGACCGCCGCGCACCACCTCCCCCACCTCGCTGGCGCCCCAGAGGGCGAGCACCAGCACGGCGCACCAGAAGGCCGGGATGTCTACGCCAAAGAAGATCGGCAAGCCGAAGAAGAAGAGGTAGAGCCAGACCAGCACGGGCACCACCCGAAACAGCTCCAGATAAACCCGCAGTAGCCCCCGCACCAACCGGCCTCCCTGTTGCGCCAGCACGCCATAACCGACCCCGCCCAGGGTGGCGAACAGGATGGCGAGCAGCGATATGGCGAGGGTCTGACCCGCGCCCACCGCCAGCAGCGGCAGCGCCTGCGTCAGCTGCTCAGTGACCGGACTGACCATATTGAGCCCTCCTTTCTGGTGCATGGGTGGCGAACGGTGGCAGCAGGAAGGTAAGTGCCCATATCGAGATCCTCGCCTGCATCAGTTGTTCAATGACCGAACTGACCATGTTGCAGCCTCCTTTCAACGATGCGCAGGGCGAGCGACAGCGGCAGAAAGATCAGCACGCACATCAAGGTCAGCACCGCCAGCATCTCGTAGGTCTTGTAGTAGAGGGCGATGTAGTTCTTGGTGGTGTAGAGCAGCTCCGGCACCGCCACCGCCGAGGCCACCGTGGTCTCTTTAAGCAGAAAGATGAAGTTGGCAAACAGCGCCGGCAGGCTGGCGAGCCAGGCCTGGGGCAGCTGCACGTGGCGTAGCAGTTGCCAGCGGGAGAGGCCGATGGCTCGCCCGGCCTCCAGCTGGCTGGGGGGAACCGCCTGAATGCCCGCCCGCAGCGCCTCGGTCAGGTAGCCGCCACCGAGGAAGGTCATGGCGATCACCGCCGTGGCAAAGCCCGACAGCGACAGGCCGAGCGCCGGCAGCCCGAAGTAGAGAAAGAACAGCTGGATCAAGAGCGGCGTGTTGCGGGCCAGCTCCACATAGGCGCGGATCACCCCGTTCAGCCAGGGCCGATGCAGGCTTTGCAGCGTCACATTGAGCAGCGCCACGGCGAGCGAAGTGAGGATCACGATGGCGCCGAGCTGCAAGGTGACCCAGACCGATTGGCCGAACGCCGGCAGAGTGGTGAGGACAAAAGACCAGTCGAAGCTCATGCCGGGATCCTCCCGTCGCGGCGCAGCCGCTGGGGCACGACCGTGATGGCGTCCGGGTACTTGATGCCGGCGCCGGTGTTGAGCACCACCACCCGCTCACCCCCCTGGATCCAGCCCGCTTCCCGCAGCTGGCGGGCGGCGGCGAAGGCGGCCGCCCCTTCCGGGCAGACGAAGCAGCCCTCCTGAGAGGCGAGCTGACGCAGCTCGCGCTGGATGGCGCCATCTTCCACCGCGACGGCGCAGCCCTCGGTACGATAGAGGGCATCCAGCACCAGAAAATCCCCCAGCGCCTTGGGCACGTTGATGCCGAACGCCAGGGTCTGGGAGTCGGGCCAGAAGCGCGACTCGCGCTCCCCCTGCTGCCAGGCCTGGACGATGGGGGCGCAGCCGCTCGCCTGCACCGCCACCAGGCGTGGCAGCGGCCCCTGCACCCAGCCCAGCTCCTGCAACTCCCGCAGCGCCTTGTAGATGCCGATGAGGCCGACCCCGCCGCCGGTGGGGTAGAGGATCACGTCCGGCAGGGTCCAGCCGAGCTGTTCGGCGATTTCAAACCCCATGGTCTTCTTGCCCTCGATGCGATAGGGCTCCTTAAGGGTGGAGGCATCAAACAGTCCCTGCTGCGCCACCGCTTCGGCCACCTGGCGACCGGCGTCGCTGATGAGGCCGTCCACCAGATAGAGGCGGGCACCGGCCAGGGCGCTCTCCAGCCGGGTGATGGCGGGGGCCGCCTGGGGCTGGACTATGGTGCTGCGCAAGCCGGCGCGGGCGCCGTAGAGTGCCCAGGCCGCACCGGCGTTGCCGTTGGTGGGCATGGCGAAGTGGGTGACGCCGAGTTCGCGGGCGCGGGAGACGCCAACTGCGGCGCCACGGGCCTTGAAGGAGCCGGTGGGGGTGAGGCTCTCATCCTTCATCCAGAGATCCGGAATGCCGACCTGCTTGCCGAGGCGCGGCAGCGGCAACAGCGGGGTGAAGCCTTCCCCCAGGGTGACCACATGGGCGGGGTCGCGCACCGGCAGCAGCTCGTGGTAGCGCCACAGGCTGGCGGGGCGCCCCAGCAGGGCGGCCGGGTGCCAGGCCTGCTTCAGGGCCTCGAGGTCGTAGCTGGCCAGCAAGGGGGCGCCGACCGGGCTCAGCTGCTGGAGCTGATCGGCATCCACAATCTCGCCGGTCTTGCTGCAACGCAGATGTGATAGGTAGCTGTACGGCATGCTTTATCCTGAGTGAGTCGAGATGGTCAGTCGCTTATTCCATCCTGTGACCCAAGTGCCGGATAACAAACAAAATAAACTGGCAAACCTAAGCGAAAAAATTCATATGACTCCGATTGGTCAGGGTTGTGGCGGCTTCCCGCTCATGTCGCGTGGTCACCCGCTGGGGGGTTGGGCCGTCCGGCACTCTTTGCTAACCTGCCCGCTTCACCCGAAATCGCAGGGAGCCGCATCGATGCGAGCCATTGTCAGCCTGCTGGCCCTGTCACTGCTGTGTGCGTGCAGTGGCCAGTCAACCAAAGAGGATGCCATGTCAGGGAAAGCGCGCCTTCACTACCCCGTCACCCGCCAGGGTGAGCAGGTGGATCACTACTTCGGCCAGGCCGTGGCCGACCCCTATCGCTGGCTGGAGGATGACCGCAGCCCCGAGACCGAGGCCTGGGTCAAGGCCCAGAACGCCGTGACCCGGGACTACCTGGCACAGATCCCGTATCGCGCCGCCATCAAGGAGAAGCTGGCCGCCTCCTGGAACTACGCCAAGGAGGGGGCGCCGTTTCGCGAGGGGCGCTACCACTACTTCTTCAAGAACGACGGCCTGCAGAACCAGAACGTGCTGTGGCGCCAGCTGGCGGGCAAGCCGGCGGAGGTGTTCCTCGATCCCAATACCCTCAGCCCCGACGGCACCACGGCGCTGGATCAGCTGAGCTTCTCCCGTGATGGCCGCATCCTGGCCTACTCCTTGTCGCTGGCGGGCAGCGACTGGCGCGAGATCCACCTGATGGACGTACAGAGCAAGCAGCCGCTGGAGGCGCCCCTCAAGGACGTGAAGTTCAGCGGCATCAGCTGGCTCGGCAACGAGGGCTTCTTCTACTCGAGCTACGACAAGCCCGACGGCAGCGAGCTGTCGGCCAAGACCGATCAGCACAAGGTCTATTTCCACCGGCTCGGCACGGCGCAGGAGGATGATCGGCTGGTGTTTGGCGCCATCCCGGCCCAGCACCACCGCTATGTGGGGGCGACCGTCACCGAAGATGACCGCTTCCTGCTCCTCTCGGCGGCGAACTCCACCTCCGGTAACCGCCTCTATGTGAAGGATCTGAGCCAGGAGAACGCGCCGCTGCTGACGGTGCAGGGGGATCTGGAGGCGGACGTGAGCCTGGTGGACAACCAGGGCAGCACCCTTTACCTGCTGACCAACCGGGACGCCCCCAACGGCCGGCTGGTGACGGTGGATGCCGCCAACCCGGGCCCGGCCCACTGGCGGGATCTCATCCCCGAGCGTCAGCAGGTGCTGACGGTGCACAGCGGCAGCGGCTATCTGTTCGCCGAGTACATGGTGGATGCCACCGCCCGGGTCGAGCAGTTCGACTACGAAGGCAAGCGAGTGCGCGAGGTGGCGCTGCCCGGCCTTGGCAGCGTCAGCGGCTTCAACGGCAAGCACGATGATCCCGCCCTCTACTTCGGCTTCGAGAACTATGCCCAGCCGCCGACCCTCTACCGATTCGAGCCAAAGAGCGGTGCCATCAGCCTCTATCGCGCCTCGGCTGCGCCGTTCAAACCGGAGGATTACGTCTCCGAGCAGCGCTTCTACCAGAGCAAGGACGGCACCCGGGTGCCGCTCATCATCAGCTACCGCAAGGGCCTCAAGCTTGATGGCAGCAACCCGACCATCCTCTACGGCTACGGCGGTTTCGACGTGAGCCTGACCCCAAGCTTCAGCGTATCGGTGGCCAACTGGCTCGATCTGGGGGGCGTCTATGCGGTGGCCAACCTGCGCGGGGGCGGCGAGTACGGCCAGGCCTGGCACCTGGCGGGCACCAGGATGAACAAGCAGAACGTGTTCGACGACTTCATCGCTGCGGCCGAGTACCTCAAGGCCGAGGGCTACACCCGCACCGATCGGCTGGCGATCCGAGGTGGCTCCAACGGCGGTCTGCTGGTGGGGGCGGTAATGACCCAGCGGCCGGATCTGATGCGGGTCGCCCTGCCGGCGGTGGGGGTGCTCGACATGCTGCGCTACCACACCTTCACCGCCGGGGCAGGCTGGGCCTATGACTACGGCACCAGCGCCGACAGCGAGGCGATGTTCGACTACCTGAAGGGCTACTCGCCGCTGCACAACGTCCGGGCCGGGGTCAGCTACCCCTCGACCCTGGTGACCACGGCGGATCACGACGATCGGGTGGTGCCGGCCCACTCCTTCAAGTTTGCTGCCACCCTGCAGGCCGACAATGCCGGCCCCCATCCCCAGCTCATCCGTATCGAGACCAATGCAGGGCACGGGGCGGGCACGCCGGTGGCCAAGCTTATCGAGCAGAGTGCGGACATCTATGCCTTCACCCTGTACGAGATGGGCTATCAGCAGTTGCCGCGTCAGCCTTGATCCGGGCGAGGCGGGCGTCAGCCATCCACTATCATCTGGGCCCTGCGGGGCCCTTTTCATTGCCGCGTGTTTGAACGTGGGCCTGCGACCATCCCTGTCTCGCCGCTGGTCCGTTTTGGCAGACGGGCCCCATCTGTCATCCCCCCGGTGGTATAGTCAGCCACAAGATCCGCATTCAAGGAGTCCATCGTGAAGAAGATCATCTACATCCTGCTGGGGTTGGCGCTGGCGGCCGTGGTGGCCATCGCCGCCCTGGTGTCCCTCATCGATCCCAACCAGTTCAAGCCCCAGCTGGTGGAACAAGTGCGCAAGAGCACCGGCCGCGAGCTGGTGATACAAGGGGATATCGGCTGGCGTTTCTGGCCAAGCCTGGGCCTCTCCCTCGAGCAGGTGGCGCTGCGCAACCCCGCCGGCTTTGCCGAGCCCGATCTGGTGCGCTTCACGCGCGGGGAGGCCTCGGTGGGCCTGCTGCCGCTGCTCTCCCACCGGCTTGAGATCGGCAAGGTGACCCTGAGTGGCGCCCATCTGTTTATCCAGACCAAGGCTGACGGCAGCTCCAACCTGAGCGATCTGCTCAAGGCCTCCGCTGAGCCCAAGGGGGAGGCGGCCTCCGAGCCTGCCGCAACGACGCCCCCGCCCGCCAGTGACAAACAGCCCTGGCAGATCAGCCTGCAAGGAGTGGAGCTGCAACAGGCCAGCGCCCTGCTGCAGGACGATCGCAACGGCACCGTCTCCCGTCTCGAACAGCTGGACCTGAACCTGGGCCAGCTGGCGGTGGATCAGTGGGTACCGGTGACCCTGGCCGCCAAGGGGGCCCAGGGTGAGCTAGCGTTTGATCTCAAAGGGTCGGCCCAGCTCAAGCTGGCGTCCGATGCTAGCCGCAGCGAGCTGAAAGATGTCGCACTGGCGGGGAGCCTGAGCGAACCGACCCAGCGGCTGGATGCCTTCTCCCTCAAGGCCGATCGGCTGGCACTGGGGCAGTGGAGCAGCCTCATCCTCAGTCTGCAGGGGGCCCAGGGGGCGGCGGACAAGCCGACCCTGGCCGGAACCCTCGAAGGAACCCTCAAGGCGCGCCTCGATGAGAACCGGCAACTGCTGGAGATATCGGATGCCGTGCTGGCCGCCAAGCTCAGCGGCGATGCCCTGCCACGTCCGCAGATGCAGGTGAAGCTGGCGGGCTTTGCCCGCGCCGAGCTGGACAAGCAGGCCGTCACCCTCAGCAACCTGGTGATGGGGGTGGATGATGCTCTGCTGAGCGGCAACGGCAGCGTGCAGCTTGGCGCCGTGCCTAGGGTAGGGTTTGACCTCAAGGGGGAGAAGCTGGATCTCGACGGCTGGCTCGGTCAACCGGCCAAGGCTGCACCTGTGGCCGCCACCTCGGGCGCTGCAGCCCCGGCCGGAGCACCGGCACAGACCGCTGCGCCCGCCGCCCAGGCGCTCTCCACGGCCGAACCGGATCTTACCGCCCTCAAGTCGGTGGACCTGGCTGGCCGACTGCAACTGGGCAGCCTGCGCCTCAAGGGGCTGGATCTGAGCGCCGTCGATCTGCAGCTTGCCCTGGCCGGTGGCCAGCTCACCCTCAAGCAGTTCAGTGCCGGGGTGGCCGGCGGCCAGGTGACCGCCAGCGGCGTGCTCGATGCCCGTCAGCAGCCGGCCCGCTATCAGGTGCACAAGCGGGTGCAGGGGGTCGATGTGCGGCCGCTGCTGCAGACCCTGGCTCAGACCGACCTGCTGGAAGGCAAGGGGGATCTGGAGGTCGAGGCGCAGGGCTCAGGACTCTCCGAGCAGGCGCTGCGCAGTCGGATGCAGGGCAAGGTGAACCTCAGGCTGAGCGACGGTGCCCTACACGGCATTAACCTGGCGCAGATGATCCGCGAGGCGCGGGCCACCTTGACCGGCAAGGGAGCGGATCAGGTGAAGGAGGTGCGCAAGACCGACTTCAGCGCCCTCACCGCCAGCTTCCAGATTGCCGACGGGGTTGCCAGGAGCGACGATATCCAGCTGTTTGCCCCCGCCCTGCGGGTGAAGGGGCAGGGCCAGACCGCCCTGGTGCCGGAGACCCTCGACTTCCTGTTCCTCACCTCCGTGGTGGAGAGCAGCAAGGGGCAGGGGGGCAAGACGGTGGACGAGCTCAAGGACATCACCATACCGGTGCGCATCGGTGGCCACTGGCAGGCGCCGAGCTACAAGCTTGACGTGAAGGCCTTGCTCAGCAACAACAAGCTGCTGGAGGAGAAGGCCCGCAAGGAGGCCGAGCGCGGTCTCAAGAAGCTGCTGGGTGACAAGGCCGACAACGAAGGGGTGAAGGAGGTGGCGGACCAGCTACTCAAGGGCTTGTTCAAATAGCCAACCTCCCGTTGTTGTCATCAAGAGCCCGCCCCGTGCGGGCTCTGTGCATGGTGGGTCGCTGCCTGGCAAAGTGTCGACACGCGATGTTGCCTGTACTGGTAGTGAAAAACAGGGGTGTTTAGGTCTGAAAAAGATGGTATCACTGTGGTTTTACCAAGGAGTAGATGAATGAGTCGAAGTGAAACCGTAAGAGAGATATCCCATCCGGACTGGCCGCTGGTCTGGCAGATCTATGGCAGCAGCTTTCCCCGTTACGAACAGCGCCAGCCGCAGCATCAACAGCTCAAGATGGGAGACTCGCGCTTTCACTGTCAGCTCTTTTATCAGGGCGAGCAGCTGCTCGGCTTTATCTTCTGGTGGGACTGCGGCGAGCAGATCTACATCGAACACCTGGCCATCAACCCGGCCCTGCGCGGCCAGAACCACGGCTCAAGCCTGCTTGCCGCCTTCTGTGAGACGGCGGGATGCCCGGTCATCCTGGAGATAGATCCGCCAGAGGACGAGATCGCCATTCGCCGGCTGCGCTTCTATCAGTCGCTGGGTTTTTGCCTGAACGAGCATGACCACGTGCACCCGCCCTATCAGCCAGATTGTGAAGGACATGCGCTGCGGGTGCTGAGCTATCCGGCCCCGCTTGATGAGCAGGACTATAAGCGCTTCAACAAGGTGCTGGTGGAGACTGTGATGGATCACGGCCTGATGTAAATAAGGTGACTGATATTTATATTGTGAATTAAAGGGGGAGAAATCTCCCCCTAATAGCAGGATTATTCGTAGACAGCAGTTGTATGAAGTAATTGATCTGCAAAAGTGAAGATTTCATCTATTGAGCCAATCGGATGTCGAGTTTCTTTCTTTTCAGCGTCAAACAGCCCTATATATTTTTGGCGAGAGTTAAAATGTAATCTGCAAAGTGGTTTTCGGTTATTATCATCAAGCAGGATTCCAAAATAACTTTGAGTATCTCTCGGCGCAATTCTGGCAACATCAAATTGTTGTCTGAGAATAGCTTTTACAACATTGAACGCTTCCATTTCTTCAATAGTTGTATCTACTCTAGATTTTTCTTTGTTGTTATCATTTTCACTGTTGTCACTCGGTATATCACTTTCTGAGGCTGATGAGACAGACGAGGTGCTGACGCTATTACCTATTGCAGATTTCAATCTGGCATTGATGCTGTCGTTGAGGAACTGGTTCAGTGCTTTCTTGGTGATATCCGTGAACGACTGTTTTACCCTAGCAGTCAGTACACCATCATAAATTCGAGACGCAAAAAATTTGACAAAATCTTCCTCTGGAGAGGCGAACTGCTCAGCAAGTAGTTTCTTTATCTGGCTAAGATATTTAAGTTCTCCAGCAGCATCAACAACTGACTCAACATCGAAAGCTGTTTTAGTCAGTTTTAATACTTCAGGAACTACATGCTCATCTATGTCCTCAAGATCAAGTGTCAGAAACGGTTTCTCATCCATTTTATTCGGCGCATCCAAGTCGGTATAAAACTCATATTGAGCGCCATTAGTGAGAATGCCAATTCTGGCATTAGTTACCGAGAAATAACGGAAGAGTTGACCGGAGTGCTTTGCAGACAGTTTTTCACTGTATTTTTTACATTCAACCAAAATTTGAACTTGGCCATCCTTGAGGATGGCATAGTCAACCTTTTCTCCCTTTTTGATACCGGTGTCTGCGGTGAACTCAGGGATTACCTCGGTGGGGTCAAAGACATCGTAACCGAGAACACGGTTGAGAAACGGCATGACAAAGGCATTTTTGGTCGCTTCTTCAGTCGTGATCATCGATGACTGTTGAGCAATTTTCTTGGATAGACTCTGTAGCTGTTCTGAAAAATCCATTTCTTCCTCTCTGTATGGCGGCAAAGTTCTACTTTTTAACGCTATATTCCTCACCATCATCCCTGGTCAGAATAATGGGGGATAGATACCCATAACCTCTGCTTATATTCAGCAAAGTGCCATACGATTCCAAGGCTTGTATTCTTGAAACAGGATCTAGCTCACCGCTATTGAGTTTTATATGGAGAATATTTGTCCATTGTTGGCCCGAGCAATGAGAAGGGGCGCCTTGGCGCCCCTTCGGTTTACTCCCCCAGCAACTGTTGCCAGACCGCCAGCACATGGCCGCGCTCCGGCTGCAGCCTGTCGTCGCCTACCTTGCGGGAGACCTCGGAGAGGTTGAGGCGATGACCGAGGTTGCGGATCTCCAGATAGGCGTGCTTGAGCCCCTCCGCCTGCTCCAGGGTGAGCACTCCCGCCAGCACGCACTCATCGAAGATGCGCACGTTATCGGACCAGCGGGTGAGCGCTTCGGGTTCGCCGCAGGCGTGGGCCAGCACCAGGTACTGGGCGATGAACTCGATGTCCACCATGCCACCGGGGGACTGCTTGAGATCGAACTCGCCGGCACCGGCTTTGAGCAGGTGATCCCGCATCTTGTGGCGCATCTCGCGCACCTCGCGGGCCAGAGTCGGCAGCTCGCGCTCCTTGGCCAGCACGGCGCGGCGGATGCGGGCAAACTCGGCGATCACCGCCCCATCGCCATAGATGGGGCGGGCCCGCACCAGCGCCTGATGTTCCCAGGTCCAGGCCTCGTTTTGCTGATACAGCTCGTAGGCCGACAGCGACGAGACCAGCAGGCCGGAGTCGCCGGAGGGGCGCAGCCGCATGTCGATCTCGTAGAGGATGCCGGACGGGGTGCGGGTACTGAACAGGTGCAGGATCCGCTGGGCCAGGCGCAGGTAGAACTGGCGGCTGTCGATGGGTTTGCGCCCGTCGGTGTAGCTGTTGGGGTCGCCGCCGTGCAGGAACACCAGGTCGAGATCCGAGCCGTAGCCGAGCTCGATGCCGCCCAGTTTGCCGTAGGCCACCACCGCAAAGCCGCGCTGGCCGCTCACCGCCACCTCGGGTGGCACCCCGTAGCGTTCGCTCATCTGGGCCCAGGCCTGATTGACCACCTCTTCGGTGATCGCCTCCGCCAGCCAGGTGAGGTGGTCGCTCACCTTCATCAGCGGCAGGGCGCCTGCGATGTCGGCCGCCACGATGCGCAGCAGCTGCACCTGTTTGAACTGGCGCAGCGCCTCCATCTGCTGCTCCACGTCCTCTTCGGGGATGCGCAGCAGGAACTGGCGCAGCTGGGGCTTGTACTGATCGAGCGGGGTGGGGTGATAGAGGTGCTGGGGATCGAGCAGCTCGTCCAGCAAAATCGGGTAGCGGGCCAGCTGTTCGCTCACCAGATGGCTGGCGTCGCACAGCCGCACCAGCTGGCGCAGGGCGCCCGGGTTCTCCGCCAGCAGTTGCAGATAGGCGCTGCGGGTGAAGATGCGGGTCAGCAGCTCGCACACCCGCTCGAACAGGCGGGCAGGTTGCTCGCTGGCGACCACCAGTCGCAGCAGTTCCGGCATCAGCCAGTCCAGCGCGATGCGCCCCTGCGGGCCCACCTGACGGCGTTTGTATTCTTCCTTGAAGCGCAGCAGGGCGGCGCAGAGCGAGGCGGGCTCGGCCACCCCCTGCGCGCTCAGCAGTTGCTCCAGCTCGGCGGCGTCGAGCTCGGTGCGCCACAGATCGAGCCAGAGCTGTTCCAGGTGGGCGGGGGCCTCCTTCTCTTCCCCCACCACGGCGGCGAACTCCTGATGGACGGCCGCCATCTCCTCATCGAGATGAGCCATAAAGGCGCCCCAGTCAGCAAAACCCAGAGCCGCGATCAGCCGCTGGCGATCCCGCTCCTCGGTGGGCAGGGTCTGGGTCTGCTGATCACCGATCTCCTGCAAGATGTTTTCCACCCGGCGCAGGAAGCGATAGGCGGTGAGCAGGCGTTCGCAATGGGCAGATTCGAGGGCGCCGCACTGGGCGATGGCGGCCAGCGCTTCGGGCAGGTGGCGCACCCGCAGGGCAGGTTCACGCCCGCCGCGAATAAGCTGCAACGCCTGGGCGATAAACTCCACCTCGCGAATGCCGCCAGCCCCCAGCTTGATGTTGCCCTCCAGCCCCTTGCGGCGCACCTCGGCGGCGATCATCGCCTTCATCTGGCGCAAACCGTCGATGACGCCGAAGTCGATATAGCGGCGAAACACGAAGGGGCGCAGCATCTCGGCCAGCTCCACCGCGTGTTCGCACTGGGGCCCCAGCACCCGCGCCTTGACCATGGCATAGCGCTCCCAGTTGCGGCCGTGGTGCTGGTAGTAATCCTCCATGGCGGCAAACGAGATGGCGAGCGGCCCCGCGTCGCCAAAGGGGCGCAGCCGCATATCGACCCGGAACACCTGACCATCCTGCGTGGGCTGGTGGAGGGCGTTGATGATGCGCTGACCGAGCTTGATAAAGAACTGCTGGTTGGCGAGCTCGCGCCGCCCGCCGACCGTGTAGCCGTTCTCGGGGAAGGTGAAGATAAGGTCGATGTCCGAGGAAAAGTTCAGCTCACCGCCCCCCAGCTTGCCCATGCCGAGGATCAGCAGCGGCTGCGGGTTGCCGTCGCCATCCATCGGGGTGCCCAGCTCGTTGCTCTGTTTGGCGTAGAGCCAGTCGCGGGCGGCGCAGATGAGCACATCCGCCAGCTTGGTGAGGTGGATAAAGCTCTCTTCCACTTCGGCATGACCCAGTAGTTCGCGCCAGGCGATTACCAGCATGCGGCTGCGGCGGAACTGGCGCAGGATGCGCTTGAGCGCCTCCTCATCGTCCACCTCGGCCAGCAGAGCGGCCAGATCGCGTTGGTAGGCGGGCCAGCGCTCGGAGCGCTCCAGATCCCCGGAGGCCAGCAGCTCGGTCAGTAACTCCGGCTGTTTGAAGAGAGAGTCGGCGACAAAATCGGAGAGGCCGAGCAGGGTCAGCAGGGTCTGGCGCACCGGCTCGGGCTGGTTGCCATAGTCGGGGGCCAGTTCAGTCAGCCGTTGCCAGTTGCGCTGGGCCAGCTCCTGCAGCAGGGGGGAGAAGGCGGAGAAAGAGGGAGAGTGCTGGGCCACGGTTGCCGTCCTTGTGATTAACGAAACTGCCGGATAAAAAGCTGGCTGCCAATCTAGCACTGTCAGGCCCCCGCGTCACAGCGCAGGGGCGAGAAGCATGATCCGGCGGGAATTATCGGCAGCCGGCCATTCAGGTGCGCTGGTAGATATCGGGGTGGTAGATCTCCATCAGACTGCCGGGGCTGGCGGGCGGCACGAAGCCGAAACCGGCGTAGAGGCCGTGGGCGTCGGAGGTGGCGAGGGAAAGGCGACGCAATCCCTGCAACTCGGGATGGTCGAGCATGGCCGCCACCAGCGCCTTGCTGTAGCCCTGGCCGCGATGCTCAGGCAGGACAAATACGTCGGCCAGATAACCGAAGGTGGCCTTGTCTGTGATGACCCGGGCGAAGGCGACCTGCTGACCGCCGAGATAGCCGCCAAAGCAGAGCGAATGGTTGATGGCCCGCTGCAGGGTGGCAAGGGGAATGCCGCGACACCAGTAGGCCTCTTCAGAGAGAAAACGGTGAATGAGCGGCACGTCCAGCCGTCCCTTGTCGGCGCTGATTTCAAGCGCAAGTTCTGTGGTCTGCATCCTGGCTCCTTGCCGCGATGAAAAAAGAAAGGCCCCTCGTGGGGGCCTTCCAGTCTAACCAGATTGCTGCGTGAAAGTCAGGCCAGCTTGAAGGCCTGGATATGAGTATCCAGGGTCTGGCTGTGGCGCTCCACCAGTTCGGAGGCCTCCTGCAGCTCGCGCAGGACGACCACGGAGCCCTCCACCACCTGCTTGACCTGCTCCAGGTTGCCGCTCATCTCCTCGGCCACCGAGCTCTGCTGTTCGGAGGCGGCGGCGATCTGGCGGTTCATGTCGGCCACCCCCTGTACCCGCTGCACTATGGTGGCGAGCTGGTCGCCGGCCTGGGTCACCTGCTCCACCCCCTTGTCGGCCTGCTGCACGCTCTGGGCCATCAGTTCGGCGGCCTGGCGGGCGTTGCCCTGCAGCTGCTCGATCATCTTCTGGATCTCGACGGTGGCGGCCTGGGCCCGGTTGGCCAGTTCGCGCACCTCGGAGGCGACCACCGCGAAGCCACGGCCGGCCTCACCGGCGCGGGCGGCTTCGATGGCGGCGTTGAGCGCCAGCAGGTTGGTCTGCTCCGAGATGCCGCGAATGGTATCCACGACGGAGCCGATCTGCTCGACCCCCTGTTCCACCTGATTGACCACTGTGGAGGAGCGCTGAATGTTGCCGGAGAGGGTATCTATGGTGTTGACGGTGGCGGCCACGCAGCGGCTGCCCTCCTCGGCCAGCAGGCTGGTCTCGGCGGTGGCGTGGGAGGCCTGTTCCGCATGGGCGGCCACCTCGCGAATGGCACCCACCATCTGGCTCATGGCGCTGGCCAGCTGCTCAATCTGGGTGAACTCCTCGCTGATGGCCTCGTTGGCCTCTTCCATGCAAAGGGTGACCTGGGAGGCGATGTCGTTGAGCTCCTTGCAGGCGACGCGCTGGGTGCCGAACACCTCTTTGAGGTTCTCCTGGGAGTGGGCCACCGCCTTGGCGATGTCACCGAACTCGTCACGGGACTTGAGCAGCACCCGGTGGCTTAGATCCTTGCGGGCGAAGCGCTCCAGCAGGCCCACCAGATAGTGCACCTGCTTGACCATCAGGCGCGAGCCGGTCAGCAGCAGCACCACGAACAGCAGCCCCATGATGGCGGTCTCCATCAACCCGGTCCAGAGCAGGCTGTTGGCGATAGTGTCCGCCTTGTCGGGCGCGATGCCTTCGTTGAGCAGGGTGGTTTCCAGATTGCTGGCGTCGAACCAGAGCTTGACCAGCAGCAGCACAGTACTGAACACCATGAGCAGTACCACTTTGGGTACCAGCCGGATATTGCTCATTCGCCTCTCCAGCGGGTTTAACTGCATAATATTTCTCCTTTTAATGACCGGTTTTCCTTTGTCCTCAGGACTATCGGCATTATCTTCCTTTTTATTAATTCGCACCGTGCCTAAAGTGGGAAAATGTATGCGACATCACTTAACTCATCTGCGCGCCATGGATCTGCTGATGGCGTTTCTGTCGGTGATCTCGGTTTTGCTGGTCACAGCCCGCTGGTGGGGGCATGCCCAGCTCACCCCCCAGACCCTGCAACTGTTCTATGACGTCGACAGCCTGATCTGCTACTTCTTCCTCGCCCACTTCGCCTATGGCTGGGCCCGCGCCTCCGACCGGATGGCTTTCTTCAAGGCCAACTGGTTCTATCTGCCGGGCAGCCTGCCGATGGTGGAGCAACTGCGCTGGGCCCGTCTGCTGCAGCTGTGGCGGGTCTATCAGCTGTTCAAGGAGCACCCGGATCTCTGGGCCATGTTTCGTCGCGAGCGCAACGAGACCACCCTCTCCGGCATTCTGTTCCTGTTCTTCCTGCTGCTGGGGGTCGGTTCCGGGGTCATGTATCTGATCGAATCGGGCCAGCCCGGCAGCCAGATCCAGACGCCTTACGATGCCTTCTGGTGGACCCTGGTGACCCTGTCGACCGTGGGGTACGGCGATCTGGTGCCCAAGACGGAGCAAGGGCGTTTCGTCGCCAGCCTGCTGATCCTGTTCGGGGTCGGCCTGTTCGGCGCCATTAGCGGTTTCATGGCCAGCCTGTTTCTGCAGCCGGGACGAGGGGATTGCGAGCTGGAGAAGTGGCGCCATCAGCAGAGTGCGCAGCAGGATTTGTTGTTGCAGGAGCTGCGTGCCCTGCGGGACGAGGTGAAGGCACTGAAACAGAAATAGGCAGCGGCGTCCGGAATGGTCGCGTCGCGGCGCAGACAAGTTGCGAGTCAGCTCTCAGCTCGGGGGGCGCCACTTTTCTTTGCTTGTCCTTTGACCCGCAGGCGGCTTAACATTCGCCAGTCACCTAACCAAACGAAGAGAACCGATCGACCATGCGCGCCCTTCTCGGGATCCTGATCTGCTTGTGTGCCCAACAGGCACTGGCCGATACCCGTTATGTTTCAGACAACATCTTTACCTTTATTCACAATGGTCCGGGTACCCAGTACCGGATCCTTGGCAGCGTCAAGGCGGGTGAGCCGCTGGACGTCAAGGCAGTGAACAACGAAGCCGGTTTCACCCAGGTGGTGGATGGTCGTGGCCGTGAAGGCTGGATCAAGAGCAGCGAGCTGCAGGGCGAGATCAGCCTGCGCGAACGGCTGCCCCAGGTGCAAAAAGAGCTGGAAGAGGCCAAGGCCCGCCTGCTGAACCTCAACGGTGACAACGAGAAACGCTTCACCGAGAAGGATGGCAAGATCGCCGAGCAGAGCAAGGAGATCGCCAGCCTGAAGGCTCAGCTGGCCAGCCAGAGCGAGGAGATGGGCAATCTCAAAGAGCAGAACGACGCCCTGACCCAGAGCTACGACAACCAGGAGCACGACATGCAGATGGACTGGTTCATCCGCGGTGGTGCCATGGTGGGTGGCGGCATCCTGCTCGGCATCCTGTTGCCCATGCTGCCCCGTCGTCGCAGCCGCGGCGATCGCTGGATGAACTGACAACCGCTGTCGGAAGCAGAGTGAAGGGTCGTCATGGCGACCCTTCTTTTTTGCCTGGAGAAAAATTGTATACAAAATAAGGCGATGAATTTTGCCTAGTTATCATATGGCGCCGATATAGTGCGTCATATGAGCCAATCAGCGATCTTTGTTAATAACAGGCAACAATTTCATTTCATCTATGGGTCGATATTGTATACATTATCGGCGTTTCGGCGGCATGGCCGCCTTCGTCGATATCAGCCCTAGGGCGTACAGGAAGACCCCATATGTTCAAAGCTACCCAAGTGCTTGCCGCTGACTATGTTCCCTCCGATCTGGCCGCCCTGCGCGAAGCCATCACCCAGAACTACGTGGTGGATGAAAATGCCTATCTGGCCGAGCTGTCGGCCATGCTGCCGGGGGATGGCGCCTCGCTGGAACGGGTGACCCAGCGTGCTCGCACCCTGGTGACCAAGGTGCGCAAGGAGAGCGGCTCCGGCGACGGCATCGACGCCTTCCTGCAGGAGTACAGCCTGGATACCCAGGAGGGGATCATCCTGATGTGCCTGGCGGAGGCGCTGCTGCGTATTCCCGATGCCGAGACCGCCGATGCCCTGATCAAGGACAAGCTCTCCGGCGCCAACTGGTCGTCCCATTTTCGCAAGAGCGACTCCACCCTGGTGAACGCCTCCACCTGGGGGCTGATGCTGACCGGCAAGATCATCAAGCTCGACAAGAAGCTGGACGGCAACCCGGCCAACCTGCTGGGCCGCATGGTCAACAAGCTGGGGGAGCCGGTGGTGCGCTCCGCCATGTACGCCGCCATGAAGATCATGGGCAAGCAGTTCGTGCTGGGGCGCGACATGAAGGAAGCCCTCAAGGCGAGCCGCAAGTCCCGCGAGAAGGGTTACACCCACACCTATGACATGCTGGGAGAGTCCGCCCTGACCCTGGCCGATGCCGACAAGTATTTCGGTGACTACCAGCGCGCTATCGAGGCGGTGGGCAACGAGCGCATCAGCGACGGCGGCCCGGCCCCCTCCATCTCAATCAAGCTGTCAGCGCTGCATCCGCGCTATGACGTGGCCAACCGCGAGCGGGTGCTCGGCGAAATGTGCGAGCGGCTGGTGGGGCTGGTGCGCCTCGCCCGTGACAAGGACGTGGCCATCAGCATCGATGCCGAAGAGATGGATCGCCTCGAGCTCTCCCTCGATCTGTTCGAGCAGCTCTATCGCTCCGAGGCGAACCGCGGCTGGGGCAAGCTCGGCATGGTGGTACAGGCCTACTCCAAGCGCGCCCTGCCGGTGCTCTGCTGGTTGACCGGGCTGGCCCGCGAGCAGGGGGACCTGATCCCGGTGCGGCTGGTGAAGGGCGCCTACTGGGACAGCGAGCTGAAATATGCCCAGCAGGCCGGCCTGCCCGGCTACCCGCTGTTTACCCGCAAGGCGGGCACCGACATCTCCTACCTCGCCTGCGCCCGCTACCTGCTGAGCGAGCCGACCCGCGGCTTCATCTCGCCCCAGTTTGCCACCCACAACGCCAACACCGTGGTCAGCATTCTGGAGATGGCCGGTGATCGCCAGTTCGAATTCCAGCGCCTGCACGGCATGGGGGAGGAGCTGCACAACGCCGTGCTGAACGAGCATCCCGGCCTGCACTGCCGCATCTATGCGCCGGTGGGTGCCCACAAGGATCTGCTGCCCTACCTGGTGCGCCGCCTGCTGGAGAACGGGGCCAACACCTCCTTCGTCCACAAGCTGGTGGACCCCAACACCCCGGTCGACTCCCTGGCCGAGCACCCGCTGCGTACCCTCAAGCGTTACTCCAGCCTGGCCAACGATCGCATTCCGCAGCCGGTGAACCTGTTCAGCGACCGCAAGAACTCCAGCGGCGTCAACATGAACATCGTCTCCATCCAGCGCCCCTTCTTCGCCAAGCTGAAGGAGCTGGAGAGCAAGCAGTGGCTGGCGGGTCCCATCGTCGATGGGGAGACCCTCAAGCGCAACGAGGCCCGCGTGGTGCTGAGCCCGCAGGATGTGAGCCTCACCGTTGGCAAGATCCACTGGGCCGACGAGCAGGCGGTGGAGCAGGCGCTGTCCTCGGCCCATGCCGCCTTCCCGCGCTGGCGCGAGACCCCGGTGAGCGAGCGTGCCGCCGCCCTTGAGAAGCTGGCGGATCTGCTGGAAGCGAACCGCGAGCAGTTCATCTCCTTGTGCACCCGCGAGGCGGGCAAGCTGCTGCAGGACGGCATCGACGAGGTGCGCGAGGCGGTGGACTTCTGTCGCTACTACGCGGTGCAGGCCCGTGGCCTGATGGGGCTGGCGACCCTGCTGCCCGGCTACACCGGCGAGATGAACGAGCTGTTCCTGCAGGGCCGTGGCGTGTTCGTCTGCATCAGCCCGTGGAACTTCCCGCTGGCGATTTTCCTGGGCCAAGTCGCCGCAGCGCTGGCCACCGGCAACACCGTGATCGCCAAGCCGGCAGAGCAGACCGGTCTCATCGCCCACCTGGCGGTGACCCTGGCTCATCAGGCCGGCATTCCCGGTGACGTGCTGCAACTGCTGCCGGGTGACGGCGCCACCGTGGGCGCCAAGCTGACGGCGGATGCCCGCATCGGCGGCGTCTGCTTCACCGGCTCCACCGAGACCGCCAAGCTCATCAACATGACCCTGGCCCAGCGCGATGGCGCCATCCTGCCGCTCATCGCCGAAACCGGCGGCCAGAACGCCATGATCGTCGACTCCACCGCTCTGCCGGAGCAGGTGGTGCGCGATGTGGTGAGCGCCGCCTTCCAGAGCGCCGGCCAGCGCTGTTCCGCCCTGCGGGTGCTCTACCTGCAGGAAGAGATCGCGCCGCGGGTGCTGGAGATTTTGACCGGTGCCCTGCAGGAGCTCAAAGTGGGCAACCCGGCCGAGCACAACACCGACGTGGGCCCGGTCATCGACGCCGAGGCCAAGGCCAGGCTGGATGCGCACCTGGTGCACATGATCCCGCGCGCGCGCCTGATCGCCCAGGCGCCCATGCCGGCTGTGACCCTGGGGGGCCACTTCGTGCAGCCGACCGCGCTGGAGATCGGCTCCATCCGCGAGCTGACCCGCGAGCAGTTCGGCCCCATCCTGCACGTGGTGCGCTACGCCGCCCGGGATCTGGACAAGGTGATCAGCGACATCAACGGCACCGGTTACGGCCTGACGCTGGGGATCCACAGCCGCAACGAATCCCATGCCGAGGAGCTGGCGAGCCGCATCAACGTGGGCAACGTCTACATCAACCGCAACCAGATCGGCGCCATGGTCGGGGTGCAGCCGTTCGGCGGCCAGGGCCTCTCCGGCACCGGTCCCAAGGCGGGCGGCCCCCACTACCTGAGCCGTTTCATTACCGAGAAGACCCGCACCATCAACACCACGGCGGTGGGCGGCAACGCCTCCCTGCTGGCGATGGGCGACGCCTGATCGACCGTGACCAACATCAGGCCGCCTGCGGGCGGCCTTTTTCATGGGCGTTCTCATGAGCATTGAAAAGCCGCCATCTTGGGGTCGCCACCCGGCTTGACGCGTCTTAATATGGTGGCCGGTTGTCGCTTTCATCCGTCACCGCCGCCCAGTCCCGGGCGCGCATCCCGACCGACGTCACAACAAAGAGTGCTGCATCTATGCCATTAACCGAACAGGCCCGCTGGTTCGTGCTGGGGGGCGATCACCTCGTCCTGCTGGATGACCAGGGGCGCATTCCACAAGGCCCCCGTGCCTGTCTGCCCAGCCACTTGCAGCATGCCGCCTTTGAGCGCTTTGACGAGTGGGACGGGCTGCCCTGCCTGTTGCTGGATCTGGGGGAGGCGGCTGACACCGAGGCTCTGACCCCACTGCGCCAGCTGATGGTGGCCGGGGATGAAACGGGCTTTCAGCTGGCTGGCCGCGCCTGGCAGCTCGCCACCTTTCGCCGCACCCACCGCTTCTGCGGCGAGTGCGGCGCCCCCATGAGCCCAAAGGCGGGGGAGTGGGCGCAAGGGTGCCGCCATGGCCACGTCGTCTATCCGCGCATCTCCCCCTGCATCATAGTGGCGGTGCGCAAGGGGCCCGCCATCTTGCTGGCGGCCCACCGCCGTCACTATCAGGCCGAGGACCCCATGTATACCGTGCTGGCCGGCTTCGTGGAGGCGGGGGAGAACCTCGAGCAGTGCGTGGCGCGGGAGGTGTTCGAGGAGAGCGGCATTCGGGTGAGCAACGTGCGTTACGTGTCGAGCCAGCCCTGGCCATTTCCCCACAGCCTGATGATGGGCTTCACCGCCGATTATGAGAGTGGCGAGATCCGGGTGCAGGACGAGGAGCTGGTGGCCGCCGATTTCTTCGAGGCCGACGGGCTGCCAAGGCTGCCGCCCCACGGCACCATCGCGCGGCGGCTGATCGCGCTCTGCCTCGGCGACCAAGCCTGAGGGATGCAAAGAGGGGCGCTTGTTTGCGCCCCTTCACATCTTTGCACTCCAACGGCGGCGGCAGGCGTTTGAGCCGCCCCCCGCCGCGCACAAAGTGGTATCATATCCGCCATTTTATGCTGGATATGACTCAGGAACTGGGATGAAAGAGCTGAAGAACGATCGTTACCTGCGTGCCCTGCTGCGCCAGGAAGTGGACATGACCCCGGTATGGATGATGCGCCAGGCTGGCCGCTATCTGCCGGAATACAAGGCCACGCGCGCCCAGGCGGGGGATTTCATGTCTCTGTGCCGCAACGCCGAGCTGGCTTGTGAAGTCACTCTGCAGCCGCTGCGCCGCTATCCGCTCGATGCCGCCATCCTCTTCTCCGACATCCTCACCGTGCCCGATGCCATGGGGCTGGGTCTCTACTTCGAACAGGGTGAAGGCCCGCGCTTCGAGCGTCCGATCACCTCCATGGCCGACGTGCAGGCGCTGCCGGTGCCGGATCCGGAAGATGAACTCGGCTACGTGATGAACGCGGTGCGCACCATCCGCCGTGAGCTCAAGGGCGAAGTGCCGCTCATCGGCTTCTCCGGCAGCCCCTGGACCCTGGCCACCTACATGGTGGAGGGGGGCAGCTCCAAGGCGTTCACCAAGATCAAGCAGATGATGTACGCAGAGCCCATGACCCTGCACCTGCTGCTCGACAAGCTGGCCGACAGCGTGATTGCTTACCTCAACGCCCAGATCAAGGCGGGTGCCCAGGCGGTCATGGTGTTTGACACCTGGGGCGGCGTGCTCACCCCGCGCGATTACCGCGACTTCTCCCTGCAATACATGCACAAGATCGTCGACGGCCTGATCCGCGAGCACGACGGTCGCCGCGTGCCGGTCACCCTGTTCACCAAGAACGGTGGTCAGTGGCTGGAGCAGATCGCCGCCACCGGTTGCGATGCGCTGGGTCTGGACTGGACCACCGACATCGCCGACGCCAAGCGCCGGGTCGGCGACAAGGTGGCGCTGCAGGGCAACATGGACCCCTCCATGCTCTACGCCAGCCCGGCCCGCATCCGTGAAGAGGTCGCCTCCATCCTGGCCGGTTTCGGTCACGGCAACGGCCACGTCTTCAACCTGGGTCACGGCATCCATCAGGATGTGAACCCGGAGCATGCGGGCGTGTTCGTCAATGCGGTACACGAGCTGTCTGCCCAGTACCACGGCCGCTGAACACCGCCGACAGTACAGTGAACAACGGGGCCTGCGGGCCCCGTTTTGCTGTCTGCGGCGGGGGCTGCATCCTGACCGCAGCTCGGGTTACACTGCAACCCGGTAGCGGGCGGTCGACTGCAGGCGGGGACGGCAACGTGCACCCGGGCCTGACGCCCCAAGGTCATGGCTGGAGGCAGGATGAGCAACAGGTTGTTGGATTGGGGTATCGACCTTGGTGGTACCAAGTGCGAATGCGTGGTACTGGACGGGGACGAGGTGCTGCTGCGCCATCGCATTCCCACCGAGCGTGCCGGCGGTTATGACCACATGATCGGTCAGATCGCCAAACTGGTGGCAGAGTGTGCCGACAAGATCGGTCAGCGGCCGACCCTCATCGGCATGGGGACGCCGGGGGCGCGGGATCCGCAAACCGGCCTGATGAAGAACTGCAACACCACCGAGCTCAACGGCAAGCCGTTCAAGGAAGATCTGGAACGCCGGCTCGGCGTGCCGGTGCTCATCGCCAACGACGCCAACTGCTTCGTGCTGGCGGAAACCCATCTGGGGGCGGTGCGTCAGCACCATCCTGATGCCAAGGTTGTGTTCGGCATCATCATGGGCACCGGAGTGGGCTCCGGCATCGTCATCAACGGCCGCATCCTCAACGGTCACCACGGCATTGCCGGCGAGTGGGGCCACAACGTGCTCTCACCCGACGGCCCCGAGTGCTACTGCGGCAAGCGCGGTTGCGTCGAGACCTTCATCAGCGGCCCGGCACTGGAGGCCTGGTACGAGGCCAAGGCGAAACGTCACCTCCCGCTGGCCAAGATAGCGGCGGCGACGGCTCATGACCACGTGGCCAAGCTCACCATCGACCGGCTGCATCTGCTGTTTGGCCAGGCGCTGGCCAACGTGGTCAACATCCTGGATCCGGATGTGATCGTCATCGGCGGCGGGGTCGGCAACGTGCAGAGCCTGTACAGCGTGGGACGGGAGACTATTTTGCCCTTCCTCTTTAATCCCCGCTTCGCCACCCCCATTATTGCTCCAGCCCTGGGGGACAGCGCCGGTGTATTCGGGGCGGCACTGCTGGCCCGCGGTGAATTTCAGGATGCCCTGCTGTCGTGAGTCAGCCATCCGCTTGTCCCTTTGTCCCAGCTAAGGACCCAGAGTTTTCATGATCAAGATTGCCATCAACGGGTACGGGCGCATCGGCCGCAACGTGCTGCGGGCCCTCTACGAGAGCGGCCGCGACAAGAACATCAAGATAGTGGCCATCAACGAGCTGGCCGCCCCCGAGGCCATGGTGCACCTGACCCGCTTCGACACCAGCCACGGTCGGTTCCACCATCCGGTGCAGCTGGCCGGCAACAGCATGCTGGTGGGGGAGGATCTCATCTCCCTGTTCGCCGAGCGGGATCCGTCGCGCTTGCCGTGGCGGGCGCTGGGGGTGGACGTGGTGCTGGACTGCACCGGGGTGTTCGGCTCGCGGGCCGATGCCGAGCTGCATCTGGCGGCGGGGGCGGGCAAGGTGTTGTTCTCCCATCCGGCCGAGGCGGACGTGGACGCCACCATCGTCTACGGGGTCAACCATCAGGTGCTGACGGGGCGCGAGCGGATCGTCTCCAACGCCTCCTGCACTACCAACTGCGTGGTCCCTGTCATCGAAACATTGCATCGAGAATTCGAGATAAATTGTGGTACTATTACGACAATTCATTCGGCCATGCATGATCAGCAAGTCATCGATGCCTACCACAGCGACTTGCGTCGAACCCGTGCTGCCAGCCAGTCCATCATCCCGGTGGATACCAAGCTGGCCAAGGGGTTGGAGCGGATCCTCCCCCACTTCGCCGGCAAGTTCGAGGCGATCGCGGTACGGGTACCGACCATCAACGTAACGGCAATGGATCTCAGTATTACTGTTCGTAAAAAAGTGACGGTTACTGACGTAAATCAAGCCCTGCAACGGGCATCCAGAGGTACATTAAGCGGTATTCTGGATTACACGGAAGAGCCACTGGTCTCCGTAGACTTTAATCATGATGCTCACTCCTGCATCATTGATGGTACCCAGACCCGGGTCAGCGATGCCAACCTCGTCAAGATGTTGATGTGGTGTGATAACGAATGGGGCTTCGCCAACCGCATGCTGGATACCACCCGGGCCATGATGGCCGCAGGCTGAGAGTCTGCACCGGGCGCAAGGTTACTGTTTTTAACATTACCTGAAAATATAGAGGACTGAATATGTCTGTTATCAAGATGACTGACCTGGATCTGGCGGGCAAACGCGTTCTGATCCGTGCTGACCTGAACGTGCCGGTAAAAGACGGCAAGGTCACCTCCGATGCACGTATCGTGGCGACTCTGCCGACCATCAAGCTGGCTCTGGAAAAGGGCGCCAAGCTGATGATCACCTCCCACCTGGGTCGTCCGACCGAGGGTGAATACAATGAAGAATTCTCCCTGGCTCCGGTTGTCAACTATCTGAAAGACGCACTGTCCTGCCCGGTTCGTCTGGCCAAAGACTACCTGGATGGCGTAGAAGTCGCCGCCGGTGAGCTGGTTGTGCTGGAAAACTGCCGCTTCAACAAAGGCGAGAAGAAGAACACCGAAGAGCTGGCCAAAAAATACGCCGCCCTGTGTGACGTCTTTGTAATGGATGCGTTCGGTACTGCTCACCGCGCCGAAGGCTCCACCTACGGTGTGGCTCAGTTCGCACCGGTCGCCTGTGCCGGTCCGCTGCTGGCGGGTGAACTGGAAGCCCTGGGCAAAGCCATGCTGAAGCCCGAGCGCCCGATGGTTGCCATCGTTGGCGGCTCCAAGGTCTCCACCAAGCTGACCGTACTGGAATCCCTCTCCAAGATCGCTGACCAGCTGGTGGTCGGTGGTGGCATCGCCAACACCTTCATCGCTGCTGCCGGTCACAACGTCGGCAAGTCCCTGTGCGAGCACGACCTGATCGACACCGCCAAGAAACTGGCTGCCGAAACCAACATCCCGGTGACCACCGATGTAGTTGTCGGTGCCGAGTTCTCCGAGTCCACCCCGGCCACCATCAAGTCTGTCGCTGACGTGACCGACGGCGACATGATCTTCGACATCGGCCCTGACTCTGCCAAGGCCCTGGCCGACATCATCATGAACGCCAAGACCATCCTGTGGAACGGCCCGGTCGGCGTGTTCGAGTTCGACCAGTTCGCTGAAGGTACCAAGGTGATCGCCGAAGCCATCGCTGCTTCTCCGGCCTTCTCCATCGCTGGCGGTGGTGACACTCTGGCTGCCATCGACAAGTTCGGCATCGCCGACAAGGTCTCCTACATCTCCACCGGCGGCGGCGCCTTCCTGGAGTTCGTGGAAGGCAAGGTATTGCCGGCTGTTGCGATTCTGGAACAGCGCGCCAAAGCCTAATTGACCCGAGACGGGGGGCAAAAGCCTCCCGTTTCGTTTATCATGTGCCCGCTGTGCCGGTTCATGATGAACCCCCCATTTTTTATTAACGGCATACGAGAACAGGACGATTAAACATGTCTAAGAAAATTTTCGACTTCGTAAAACCCGGCGTGATCACTGGTGATGACGTTCAGAAAGTGTTCGCCATCGCGAAAGAGAACGGCTTCGCTCTGCCGGCCGTCAACTGCGTCGGTACCGACTCCGTCAACGCCGTACTGGAAGCTGCCGCCAAGGTTAAAGCGCCGGTTATCGTTCAGTTCTCCAACGGTGGTGCCGTGTTCACCGCCGGTAAGGGTCTGAAACTGGAAGGCCAGCAAGCTGCCATCATCGGTGCCATCTCCGGTGCCAAGCACGTTCACGCCGTTGCCGAAGCTTACGGTGTACCGGTCATCCTGCACACCGACCACGCCGCCAAGAAGCTGCTGCCGTGGATCGACGGTCTGCTGGACGCGGGCGAGAAGCACTTTGCCGAAACCGGCAAGCCGCTGTTCTCCTCCCACATGCTGGATCTGTCCGAAGAGTCTCTGGAAGAGAACATCGACATCTGCTGCGAGTACCTGACCCGCATGGCCAAGATGAACATGACTCTGGAGCTGGAACTGGGTTGCACCGGTGGCGAAGAAGATGGCGTCGACAACAGCCACATGGACCAGTCCGCTCTGTACACCCAGCCGGAAGATGTTGCTTACGCTTACGAGCGTCTGTCCAAGATCAGCCCGCGTTTCACCATCGCTGCCTCCTTCGGCAACGTACACGGTGTTTACAAGCCGGGTAACGTCAAGCTGACCCCGTCGATTCTGGACGCTTCCCAGAAGTACGTTTCCGAGAAGTTCGGCATCCCTGCCAAGTCTCTGGACTTCGTATTCCACGGTGGTTCAGGTTCCACTCTGGAAGAGATCCGCGAGTCCATCTCCTACGGCGTGGTGAAGATGAACATCGACACCGACACCCAGTGGGCGACCTGGGAAGGCATTCTGGGCTTCTACAAGAAGAACGAAGCCTACCTGCAAGGTCAGCTGGGCAACCCGGAAGGCGCCGACAAGCCGAACAAGAAGTTCTACGATCCGCGTGTATGGCTGCGTGCCGGCCAGACTACCATGATCGCTCGTCTGGAGAAGGCTTTCTCCGACCTGAACGCCATCGACGTACTGTAATTCGTTACGGTAGTTTGATTGCATGAAAAGGCGCCCTGCGGGGCGCCTTTTGCATTGCAGCATGGCGGGGTCGCCAGCGGATGTGAGTAAGGTGTCTTTCGAGGCACCTTTTGCATTTCTGTGATCCCTGCGGGCTGGATTGGCGGCGGGTGGCTGAGTATTATCGATGACAGACCGTTTATTTTAGTAAACGCAACGCTATCAAGGCAGGATGCTGAGCATGCAGGCAGGAAAGCACTACCCCCATCAGGAGCACGTGGCCTCCTATTACGCGGCTACCCGCAACGACAATCAGCAGTGGCCTGAGCTCAGTGGCGAACTGAATGCCGAGGTCTGCATCATCGGCGGCGGTTTCACCGGTCTCAACACCGCCATCAATCTGGCCGAAGCCGGCTACAAGGTGGTATTGCTGGAGGCCAACCGCATCGGCTGGGGCGCCTCCGGGCGCAACGGCGGTCAGCTCATTCGCGGTATCGGTCACGACACCAGCCAGTTCACCCGCTGGATTGGTGCAGAGGGGGTACGCGAGCTGGATCTGATGGGGCTGGAGGCGGTCGAGCTGGTGCGCGAGCGGATCGAGCGCTTCAACATCGATTGCGACCTGCGCTGGGGCTACTGCGATCTCGCCACCCGTCAGCGCCATCTGGCCGGGTTTGCAGAGGAGGCGGCGCACCTGGCGAGCCTCGGCTACCGGCATGAGGTGAAGCTGGTGGCACGGGAGGATATTCACAGTGTGGTGGGCTCGGATCGCTACATCGGTGGCATGATCGACATGGGCTCCGGCCACCTGCACCCTCTCAACCTGGCGCTAGGTGAGGCGCGTGCGGCGGCCAGCCTGGGGGTGGCCCTGTTTGAGCAGTCCAGAGTGGTGCACATCGACTATGGCGATCGGCTGCAGGTCACCACCGCCCACGGCCGGGTCAGCGCCGACTACCTGGTGATCGGCTGCAACGCCTATCTCAACGACCTCAACTCCGAGCTGGGGGGCAAGGTGTTGCCGGCGGGCTCCTACATCCTCGCCACCGAGGTGCTGGAGAAGCGGCTGCGCCAGCGGCTGCTGCCGCAGAACATGGCGGTGTGCGATCAGAACGTGGCGCTCGACTACTACCGCCTCTCCGCCGATGGCCGGCTACTGTTTGGCGGTGCCTGCAACTATTCGGGCCGGGATCCTCGCGACATCAAGGCCTTCATGCTGCCCAAGCTGCTGCGGGTGTTTCCCGAGCTGGCGGATACCGCCATCGAATTCCAGTGGGGCGGCATGATAGGCATCGGGGCCAACCGGCTGCCCCAGATCGGCCGTCTGCCGGAGCAGCCCAACGTCTTCTACGCCCAGGCTTATTCCGGCCACGGTCTCAATGCCACGCACATGGCGGGCAAGCTGGTGGCGGAGGCGATCAAGGGGGAGAGCCGGGGTTTCGATCTGTTTGGCAGCGTGCCCCACATGACCTTCCCCGGTGGTCCAGCGCTGCGCTCGCCCCTGCTGGCGCTCGGCATGCTCTGGTACCGTTTCAAGGATCTGTTCTAAGGGAAGCCGGGTCTGGTTAGTCCGCCTGCTTAAATTTGCAGCTTCCTGCAGGAATCGAGGGGTAGTGAAACGATCAGCGCTCGTCCATCCCGTGTGTTGAACGGGGCTGCACGCCGGATAGCAAGGGGATAGGGCGGATACCCAGGCCTGAGTCAGCCTGGGTATCTTGGCTGGTTGCGTGTCAGTGCGCGGGCTCGGCCAGACGCCAGCCCTGCTCGGTTTTCATCATCCACACCTCGGCCTGCTGCGGCAGCACCTGGCCCGCCTCGAACTCGCCGTATTTGCGTTCCAGCTCCATCAGTCCCATCTCCTGCTGGAAGGGGCCGACCCTGTCATAGACCAGATCCTCGTCGTGCAGCACCTGCAGCTGTTCTATCCCCTGCTTGAAGTGGAGCTGGTAGCTCACCTTGACCAGATAGACTCCCTCCATGCGCTCTTCCTTGTCCAGGATGGCGAAGTCACTGATTTCGAACAGATTGGCGTCGGTGTCTGCCTGCAACTTGGCGGTGACCTGGGTCCGGATTGCCTCTTCACCTGGGCCTGCGTAACAGCCATACAGCCAGAGGGCCAGCAGGGGGATGAACCACTTTTTCATCAAAACTCCGAACAGGTGCAAAAAGAGCAAAACGGGAGGGCAGATTGTGCCACGCGAACGGGCAGTGGCAAACCTCGGTTCACGGTTCCAGTGCGCGTTCCAGTACGATGGCCTCGGCCCGATAGCCAGCCAGCTCGCGACGATAGCACTCGGTGAACCCTCTGCGCCGCCAAAAAGAGAGTGCGGACTCATTGCTGGCAATGACCGACAGGCGAAGCTGGGTGGCTCCCCATGAGCGAGCCAGCGTGCAGGCGTGAAGATAGAGCGCCTGACCGCGGCCAGCCCCCTGCCAGGGTTCCCCTACCAGCAACAGCCCCAGATAGGCGGTGGTCGGGTCGGGATAACCGCGCAGCAGATCGATGACGGCGGTCAGCTCCCCCTCTTCCCAGCGACCGATGAGGTGCTTGGCAGAGAGCGGCAGACCGGGTGGGCACGCCACCATCTCCTCTTCTGCTGCGTGTGCGGAGAGGGGCTCATCGCTCACTGCCGCTTCATAGGTAGGGGCCAGTTCCAGCAGACGTTGCAAGGCAGGTGCATCGCTTGCCTGCAATCGGCGCAGTTCACTTGGCATGGCTGACCCTGTCGAGGTGATCGAGGAACTCCGCCGGCCCCATAAAGCCGGTGACCCGCTGGCCGCTCACCTCGTTGCCGGCGCGGTCGAAGAAGATCAGGGTCGGCAACCCCAGCACGTTGAGGCCGTTGAGCAGCTCCACATCGGCATCGTCGTTGGCGGTGACGTCCGCCTGCAGCAGCACCATCTGGCCGAACCGCTCGCGCACAGCCGGGTCGCTGAAGGTCTTGTGTTCAAACTCCTTGCAGGCCACGCACCAGTCGGCATAGAGATCGAGCAGCACTGGCTTGCCGCGAGCAGCGGCCAGCTGGGTCCTGAGATCATCCAGGGTCTTGATGCGAATGAAGGCCGGCGTCTCGGTCTGAGCGGCTGCGCTGGCCCCTTGGGGCGGCAGCAGCAGATCCTTGCCCACCACCACGGCGCTGATCATGGCCAGCAGCAGCACGAAGCCGCGCAGGCTGCGACCCACCGAATGGCCCTGATGCTGGTTGTGATGATAGAGGTAGCCGCACAGCAGCAGCCCCCAGCCGAGCCAGGCCAGGGTGGTGACCTGATCGCTCCATAGCCTCGAGAGCAGCAGGATGGGCACTGCCAGCAGTGCAAACCCGAACAGCTGCTTGATCACGTCCATCCAGGCGCCCGCCTTGGGCAGCAGCTTGCCACCCGAGGTGCCGAGCAGCAGCAGTGGCAGCCCCATGCCGAGCGACAGGGCATAGAGAGCAGCGCCGCCGAGCCAGAGATCGCCGCTCTGGGCCACGTAGATGAGGGCGCCGGAGAGCGGTGCCGTGGTGCAAGGGGAGCAGACCAGGCCGGAGATCATCCCCATGATGGCGACCCCGGCTACCGAGCCGCCCTGCTGGCGGTTGGAGAGGCCTGACAGCCGGGTCTGCAGGCTGCTCGGCAGTTGCAGGGTGTAGAGCCCGAACATGGAGAGGGCCAGCAGCACGAACATCACCGAGAGGCCGATCAGCACGTAGGGGTGTTGCAGCGCGGCCTGGAATTTCAAGCCTGCCGATGCGACCACCAGCCCGAGCAGGGTGTAGGTGACCGCCATCCCCTGCACGTAGACGAAGGAGAGCAGGAAGGCGCGACGGGTGGAGAGATGATGGCCGGCCCCGGCGATGATCCCGGTCAGGATGGGATACATGGGGAAGACGCAGGGGGTGAAGGCGAGGCCGAGCCCGAGTGCGAAGAAAGCGGCGACGCTGAGCCAGAAGCCCTGACTGCCGAGGGCGGCCGCCAGCTGATCCTGCTGGCTGCTGGCCGGGGTGGGCTGGTCAGGCTGCTCGCTCTGTTGGGCGATGAGCGGCTGGATGCTGATCAGCTTGTCGGTGGGGGGATAGCAGAGGCCGTCGGTACAGCCCTGATAGCTGATCTTGAGGCTGGCCTGCTGGCCGGCCTCGGTCAGGGTGACGGGGATCTGCACCTCCCGGTAATAGACCTGGGTCTTGCCGAAGAAGTCATCTTCATGCTCGGTGCCGGCGGGCAGCACCGGCTCTTCGAAGGCAAGGTTTTCCCCCTTGAAGCGGAAGCTGTGGCGATAGAGGTAGTAGTCGTCGGCGATGCGCAGGCGCAGCAGCAGCCGATTGCCCTGCTGTTCGCTCTCGAGGACGAACGCCTCATCCACTTTCAGAAATTTGGGCTGGGCGCTGGCCTCGATGCCGAGGGCGCTCAGCAGATCCGTGCTGCTGGCGCGGGCCGGCAGTGAGCCCAGGCCGGCCAGCAGGGCACAGAGCAACAAGAGGGGAAAGAGCAGGCGAGACGGTGTCATGAGGTTTCCTGTTTTATCCAGTCGAGATAGGGCTGATGGCCCTGGCTTGCGGGCAGCGCCAGGATCTCCGGCACCTCATAGGGGTGATGAGCAAGAATGCACTGGCGCAGCGGCTCGAACAGGGCGGCGTGCGACTTGATGATGAGCTGGATCTCCGTGGCCCGTTCGATTTTGCCCTGCCAGCGATAGACGGAGGTGAGGCCGGGCAGCTGATTGATGCAGGCCGCCAGCCGCTGGTTCAGCAGTTGTGCGCAGATGAGGTCGGCACTGGCCTCATCCGGGCAGGTGCAAAGCACCAGAATGGTGTCGGTCATGGTGAAATATCTCGTCCAATCGGGGCGGCTCGGCGCCCGTAAACCAGTGGCTACTATACCTAGCGACGGGTCAAATAGCATCTGGCGCACTTTGCGGCTGCGACATGAAAATAAGTGGGGGGCATGAGATAGACGCTGTCAGGGCGACAAGGCAGAATGAGCGGGCTTGTTCCCATTCGACGTAAGGAAATGTATGACCCAACAGAATGAGCAGCAGAGAAACCGTATGTTGAGCCTGTTGCGCGAAGGTGAGCGCCGTATGTTGGTGCAACTGGCCGGTCTGCTGCGTACCAGTGCCGATGAAATCAATGCCGAGCTGGAAAAAGAGGAGCTGCTGGATACCCTCGAGCAACCGGTCACGGTGGAGTATCTCAATGGCGTGGTGCAGCACCATCTGTTCGAGCGCCTGCACAAGGGTGACATGGTCGCGGCCCAGCGACTGCTGACCCAGTACCAGAGCGACATCGAGGCCATGCTGACGCAGGAATCGGCCGAGGCAGAGGCCCCGACCGAAGAGCTGAAGGCACAAGCCTGAACGCCGCGGCAGGCCCGTTGGGCTTGTCCTCCCCCAGCACCATCATGCCCCTTGCATGATGGTGCCTCGTTTTTCCTGCCGTTTTTTGCCGTCGTTCAACCCAGTGCGTTCTGCTGCCACTGTCCCGGGATCGGGTACACCTTGTCGTAGCTCCAGTTGTAGATGAAGGCGTAGACCAGATAGAAGGTCACGAAGCCGATGTTGAGCGCCAGAGCCGCCAGCAGGGCGAGATCCAGCCACCATGCGATGACCGGCAGGGTCAGCGCCATGAAGCCTCCTTCAAAGCCGAACGCATGGACCACGCGCTGCCACAAGGTCTTGTGCGGGTGACCCTGGTACTTGAGCAGCAGCTTGTCGAAGCCGATGTTGTAGACATAGTTCCAGACGGTGGCCAGCACCGAGAACAGGATGGCCAGCGGCCCCATGTGGCTGAGCTCGATACCTGTGACCCAGCTGGCCAGGGGGGCGGCGATGAGCAGACCTATCACTTCAAAGCCGATGGCATGGCGGATACGGTCGTTGCGGGTACGCATAAATTCCTCTCTTTAAACAGGTATGTTGACTGACTGGTTGGCAATCTATCCCTATTTGTTGATAGTTTCACGTTGTTATCCATCGCTAAAATAGATAGATTACCGCATTTGCAGGAGCAGGACGATGAATCCATCGCTGGAACAACTGAGGGTATTGCTGGCCGCCGCACAGGCCGGCTCCTTTTCGGCGGCCGCGCGCCAGCTGGGCAAGGCGCAGTCGGTGGTCAGCACCGCCATCGCCAATCTGGAGATAGACCTGGGGCTCGAACTGTTCGATCGCAGCGGCCGCTATCCGGTGCTGACCGAGGCGGGCGTACGCATCAGCCAGGAGGCGGGCATTTTGCTGGCCCAGAGCGAGCGACTGCAGGCCATCGCCGGCGAGCTGGCCACTGGTGTCGAGTCACGCCTCACCCTGGCCATCGACGATGACTCCCACCTGCCCTGGCTCGGCTCTGTGCTGGAGGGGTTCGCCACCCGCTACCCGACGGTGGAGCTGGAGCTGTTGTTTCCGTTGATGGAGGATCTCACCGAGATGCTGACCAGCGGCCGTGCCCAGCTCGGCATCAGCTATCAGAAGGAGCACCCGCAGCGGGAGATCGTCGCCCGCTCGCTGGGGGGCGTCCCCATGCCGCTGGTGGTCTCTCCCGAGCATCCGCTGGCCCACAAGGCGCCGCTGCGGGAGAGCGACCTGCAGGGGGCACGCCAGTTGATGGTGACGGGGCGGCGGGAAGGAACGGAGCGTCATCGTTTCCGCCTGTCGGCACAGGTGTGGTGGGTCGAGGGGGATCTGGGGGTGCTGGAGCTGGTCAAGCTGGGACTGGGCTGGGCGGCGGTGCCCGATTTTCTGCTGCACCGGCCGCTGGCTCGGGGCGAGGTGGTGGTGCTCAAGCCGGACTTCATTACCCAGCCGGAGCTGGCGCTGGAGCTGCAGTGGCATCGCGCCCGCCCGCTCGGGCAGGCGGGGCGTTGGCTGAAGGAGGCCCTGCTGGCGCGGGCGCGCTAGCAGGGCTCTTCGCTTACTCGGTCAGCGGATAGGGGAGGGGTTGCAGGCTCAGGCTTGAGCCCTCCTCCTGCTTGAGCCGGAAGCGAGCGTCGGCCTCGGTGTCCTTGGGCAGCACGGCGGTGAGCCACAGCTCGCCATCCTGTTGCCAGGCGTTGAGCACCATGCCGCTGCGGCGCCAGTTGTCACCGAGCTGGATCTCCAGGGTGTCGCCGCTGGCAACAGGTGTAGTGGCAGTGCCGCTCAGCACGAACAGGGCGCGGTTGTTGGCGCCACGATATTTGGCGCGGGCCACCGTCTCCTGCCCCATGTAGCAGCCCTTGGTGAAGCTGATGCCATCGAGCGCCTGCAGGTTGAGCATCTGGGGAATGTACTCACCCTGATGAACTGCTTCCAGATGGGGGATGCCGGCCTTGATCTCCAGTCCCCACCAGAGAGACTCGGGGCCGCTGGGCAGGGTCAGCGCCAGCGGCTGTTCGCTGACCAGCAGCCAGCGATCGGCCTCGACCCGCACCGCCATGCCACCCTCGATGAGGCCGCTCTCCTGCAGGCCGTATTGTTCTGCGATCCAGCCATCGGTCCCCTGACCGGCCACGCCGACCGCCTGGCCGTGACTTTCGCTGATCTCGACCTTGGCAAAGATCGCGAACTTCTTGAGCTCGGGCAGCTGGCGGGCCAGCACCGACGGCTTGGTCAGCATCAGCAGGCGATCGCTCAGGCAGAGCAGGCGAAAATCACTCCACAGCTTGCCCTTGGGATCGCAGTGGCCGCCCAGGGTGTGCTGGCCCGGCTGCAGGGCATTGACGTCACAGGTGACCTGGCCCTGCAGGTATTTGGCGCGATCCGGGCCGCTCAGGCTGGTGATGGCCAGATCGGTCAGAGGGAACAGGGTTGGCTCGGCGGGAAGGGTTGGCAGGCTCACGATGGCATTCCACAGACAGAAAGTATGTGACCTGCATGGTAAAGACGTAAGGAATGTTTGTCAGCCGGAAAATCCAGCTGGTACCATCGCCGGGTCTTTGTAAGGAGAGTTCCATGTTGAGCCCAATTGAAAAATCCCGCCTGAAGTGGGCCTGCCGCCGTGGCATGCTTGAGCTGGATGTGATCTTTATGCCCTTCTTTGAGCACGAGTTCGATGGCTTGAGCGAGGCCGATCAGCAGACCTTCATCCGCCTGCTGGAGTGCGAGGATCCGGAGCTGTTCCGCTGGAGCATGGGCCACGGCGTGCCGGAAGACCCCGCCTTCGCCGCCATGATCCCGCTGATCCTGGAGCGCAATCAGGCCCGTCACGATCGCCAGCGTTGATCCATCCGTACGGGTGTCGATGCCCGTCACCGTCTCCAGACAGCAGCGTCTGCTGCTGTTGTCGCTGTTTCTGCTGATCCTGTGGCCGCTGGCCGCCCTGATCCACGGCTGGCAGTGGGCCCTGTTGCTGCCCTGCTGGGGTCTGGGGTTTTGGCGCGCCTGGCTTGGCGCCAGCCGGATGACCGGCGTGCTGGAGTGGGACGGGCAGTGGCTCACCTGGCAGGGTCGTCGTTATCTGCTGGGGACCGGCAGCCGCATCTGGCCCGGGGTACTCTGGCTGCAACTGGTGACGGCGGAGCGTCCCGCCATCCGGCTCTGGCTGTTCAGCGATGCGCTGGCGCCAGCTCATTACCGTACGCTGGCCCGCGCCATCCATTTCTCCCAGCCGACCCGCTAAGCTCTCTTCCCCATAAAACAGATGACCCCGCCGGAGCGAGGTCATCTGGGGGATGCGGATCGATTAATCCCTATCCATCGTCAGCAATGCTGGTTCATGGCGGGCAGGATCAATCCTTGTCCGGCGTCAGCACGGTCGGCTTGGAGTCCGGCTGCATATCCGGGTAGTCCAGGTTGTAGTGCAGGCCGCGCGACTCCTTGCGTTGCAGTGCGCAGTTGACGATGAGTTCGGCCACCTGCAGCAAGTTGCGCAGCTCCAGCAGGTTGTTGGAGACCCGGAAGTGGGCGTAGTACTCCTGCACCTCCTGCTTGAGCAGGTCGATGCGGCGCTTGGCACGGGCCAGGCGTTTGTTGGTACGCACTATCCCCACGTAGTCCCACATCATCAGCCGCAGCTCGTGCCAGTTGTGCTGGATCACCACCAGTTCGTCCGAATCTTCCACCTTGCTCTCGTCCCACACCGGCAGACGGGGCGGCTCCACGCTCATCGGCAGCTTGGCCAGGATGTCGGCCCCCGCTTGATGGGCATAGACCACGCATTCGAGCAGGGAGTTGGAGGCCATCCGGTTGGCGCCGTGCAGCCCGGTGTAGGTCACCTCGCCGATGGCGTAAAGGCCGGGGATGTCGGTCTGGCCGTTGTTGTCGATCATCACGCCGCCGCAGGTGTAGTGGGCGGCAGGGACGATGGGCATCGCCTCCTTGGTGATGTCGATACCGACCGCAAGGCAGCGCTCATGAATGGTCGGGAAGTGCTTGATGATGAAGTCGGCCGGCTTGTGGCTGATGTCCAGATACATGCAGTCGGCGCCGAGCCGCTTCATCTCGTGGTCGATGGCGCGGGCGACTATGTCCCGTGGCGCCAGCTCGGCCCGCTCGTCAAACTCCGGCATGAAGCGGCTGCCGTCGGGACGGCGCAGGTAGGCCCCCTCACCGCGCAGGGCTTCGGTCAGCAGGAAGTTGGGGTCATCGGGGTGGAACAGGCTGGTGGGGTGGAACTGGTTGAACTCCAGGTTTGCCACCCGGCAGCCGGCGCGCCACGCCATGGCGATGCCGTCACCGGAGCTGACGTCCGGGTTGGAGGTGTACTGGTACACCTTGGAGGCGCCCCCGGTGGCCAGCGCCACGAAACGGGCACGGATCACTTCGACCTGCTCGGCGTTGCGGTTCCAGACATAGGCGCCCAGCACCCGGTTGCCGGGCAGACCCAGCTTGCGGGTGGTGATGAGGTCGACCGCGTTGAAGCGCTCCATCAGCTGGATGTTGGGGTGAGCGCGCACCTGATCGATCAGGGTGAGCTGTACCGCCTTGCCGGTGGCATCTGCCGCGTGGAAGATGCGGCGATGGCTGTGGCCCCCTTCGCGGGTCAGGTGATAGTGGGATTCGCCCTCGGCGTCCTCCTCCTGATCGAAGGGGACCCCCTGCTGGATCAGCCACTGGATGGACTCGCGGGCGTTGCGGGCGGTGAACTCGACCACGGCCGGGTCACACAACCCGGCCCCGGCGTTGAGCGTGTCGCTCACGTGGGATTCGATGCTGTCGGTCTCGTCGAACACGGCAGCGATGCCTCCTTGCGCATAGAAAGTGGCCCCTTCACTGATGGGCCCCTTGCTCAGAACCAGGACTTTGGCCTGGTCTGCCAATCGCAACGCGAGAGACAAACCGGCGGCACCGCTGCCAATGATCAGTACGTCGCAAAGGTATTCAACACTTGCTTTCATAAGTATCATTGGCCTGGATTAAGAACTGGCACCATGGTAGCCCAAGCGAGGGTGGTGATGCAGCCTGCGTCACATTTTTTTCAATGCAAGCGAACTTTCCCTGATTCCTCCTGTCTGAACTTGTGCGCTTAGGAAGGGCCGGAAAAGAAAAACGATAACCTGATGGGGGTTTTACGGCTCTGATGAGCGACCAGAATCTACTGGACGAACAGCTGGTTGAACGGGTCCAGCGTGGCGATAAAAATGCATTCAACCTGTTGGTAAAAAAATACCAGCACAAGGTGGTCAACCTGGTGGCCAGGTATGTCAACAACCCGGGCGATGTACCGGATGTGGCGCAGGAGGCATTCATCAAGGCCTACCGTGCGCTGCCGACATTCCGTGGCGAGAGCGCGTTTTACACCTGGTTGTACCGGATCGCCGTGAACACGGCCAAAAATTATCTGACCTCTCAAGGGCGCAGGCCGCCCAGCAGTGACGTAGAGGCGGAAGAGGCAGAATACTATGGCGGTGGCGAAGCCTTGCAAGAGGTGGCTACCCCGGAAAACCTGACGCTGACCGACGAGATCAAGCGCACGGTGTTTTCTGCCATAGAAGCTTTGCCGGAAGACTTGAGGACAGCTATCACCCTTCGCGAACTGGAAGGGCTGAGCTACGAAGAGATTGCCGAAATCATGGATTGTCCGGTGGGTACGGTGAGATCCCGCATCTTCCGGGCGAGGGAAGCAATCGATAAAAAGCTGCAACCTCTGATCGAGAATTAACTGGGGAAAGACAGGTTAACTTATGGCAACTAAAGAGCAACTCTCGGCCCTGATGGACGGTGATTTGAGCGATGTTGAGGTTCTGAACGAGCTGGGAACGGATCCGGCTCTGCAAGACACCTGGTCTCGTTACCACCTGATCGGTGATGCCATGCGGGGGGACCTGCCGGTCAATCTGCAACTGGATCTGAGCGACAGCATCATGGCTGCGCTGGAAGATGAACCCACCATCCTGGCGCCCAAGCCGGTGGAGAGCAAACCTGCCGCACCGCAGCCGGGTACCGCCAAGGTCGTGCCGTTTCTGCGTCGTGCCGGCCAGCAGGTGGGGCAATACGCCATCGCCGCCTCGGTCGCTGCCGCCGTCATCTTCGGGGTGCAGCAGTATCAGGGGCAGGATGGTTTGCCGACCAATCCGGTACTCAACACTATCCCCATTGGTGGCAGTGCCTCGCCGGTGAGCGTGCACTACCCGCAGGATGGCAACCGGGCCACTGCCCGTCAGCAAGGGCTGAGCGAGCAGCAGATGCAGGAGCAGCGCGAGCGCATCAATGCTTTCCTGCGTGACCACCAGTTGCAACAGCGTCTGCTGCAAGACAAGCAGATTCAGGAATAACGGATTTAGGGATCAGAACGTGCGCCAGTCCAGCCGTATTTTGCTGGCCTCTCTCCTGCTGATCAGTGCCAAGGCCTCGGCCGACGACAAGTCGGCCGAGGCCTTGTTGCAGCAGATGCAGAGTGCCGTCTCGCAACAGAATTTTGAATTGTCCATGGTCAAGGCCCGGCAGGGGCGCCTCGAACCCATCCGCTTCAGCCACGGCGTGATCGATGGCAAGGAGGTGGCCCACCTCAGCTATCTCGATGGCAAGACCATCGAGTATCTGCAGCGCCAGGATGAGTACACCTTCTTCGAAAATACCCACGAACCCTACACCCTCAAGGGCGCCCGCTTCCCCGGTGTGTGGGCGAGCCTGGTCAGGATGCCGCTGCCACGGGTGCTGGAGAGCTATGACCCCGTGCTGGCCGGCCGCAGCCGGGCGGCCGGGTTGGTGGCTCAGGTCGTGCGGCTGGTACCCAAAGAGGCCGACAAATACGGCTTCGTGCTCTGGATCGACGAGCAGAGCCACCTGCTGGTGCGGGTGGACATGGTGGATCGGGAGGGCAATCTGGTGGAACAGGTGCTGGGGGTGGATCTGGACAGGCTGCCTGCCCCGGCGCCCTGGCTGGTGAAGCTGGCTGGCAGCAAGCTGCCTCAGGCGTTGGCACTGGAAGACGCCTACCCGGCGCCACAGCAGCAGCTGAACTGGCACCTGACCTGGTTGCCGGAGGGGTTCAAGGTGCTCTCGCGGGATCGGCATCAGCTGGTCACCACGAGCCTGCCGGTGGATTACATGATGCTCTCCGACGGACTGGTGGATCTCTCAGTCTACGTTGCCCGGGTCGACCCCAAGCAGGCGGTGCGCCAGCAGTTGATCCGCCAGGGGGCTACTTCGCTGGTGAGCTATGTCAATGACGTGGGGGTCGAGATCACTGTGGTGGGGGAAGTGCCGGCAGACACCGCGAAACGCATCGCCGAGTCGGTGCAACCGCTGGCCCGCAACGAGACCGTCCAGTAGCTGCCGATGCACTGTTGCTTGCCCAATCCAGACAGTCATGTTCAGATTGGGTCAATCTCTGTCTAGTTAATGTGGAACCGTCTTGTGAGTGGAATGAGCGAAGAGCTGGCAACCGTAGTGGCCATTGATGGACAACATGCCTGGGTGGAGTGCGAACGGCGCTCCGCCTGCAGCGGTTGTCATCAACAGTCCAACTGCGGCACCGGCACGGTAGCCAAGGCGTTTCCGTTGCAGGCGCAGCGGCTGCGGGTGGCGCTCACCATCGAGGTGAGCGTCGGTCAGCAAGTGAGGCTCGGCATCCCCCAGGCGAGCATTCTGCAGGGGGCTGCGCTGGTCTACGTGCTGCCGTTGTTCTGTCTGCTGGCGGGAGCCCTGCTGGGGCAACTCTGGCTGGCTCCCTTGCTGTCGGCCGGGGAGGGGGTCACCATCCTCAGTTGCCTGCTGGGCGGCCTTATCGGATTTTCACTGGTTCGTTACTTTTCCAACCGGCTCGATCAGGGGGCTTATGGTCCCCGCATGCTGGGTGTGGTCCTGCCCACCCGCCACCTCTCCTGACACTGTCCAGGCCTGTATTTCTGGTGCTTCGTCGACTAAAGATTGGCCGTCGACCGGGTTATCCAGTAAAATCCTGCCTCCATATCCGGCCCTAACCTAATTTTGAGTGATTCTTGCTCGATGAAACACATTCGTAACTTTTCGATTATTGCGCACATCGACCACGGTAAATCGACCCTGTCGGACCGTCTGATCCAGACTTGTGGCGGCCTGTCCGACCGCGAGATGCAGGCTCAGGTGCTTGACTCCATGGACCTGGAGCGCGAGCGCGGCATTACCATCAAAGCACAGAGTGTGACCCTGAACTACCAGGCACAAGACGGTAACACCTACCAGCTGAACTTTATCGACACCCCTGGCCACGTGGATTTCTCCTACGAGGTCTCCCGCTCGTTGGCGGCCTGTGAAGGGGCGCTGCTGGTGGTGGATGCCGGCCAGGGGGTTGAGGCACAGACTCTGGCCAACTGCTATACCGCCATGGAAATGGATCTGGAAGTGGTGCCAGTGCTGAACAAGATCGACCTGCCGGCCGCAGAACCCGAGCGGGTTGCAGAAGAGATCGAAGACATCGTCGGTATCGACGCGGTCGATGCAGTGCGCTGCTCCGCCAAGACCGGACTGGGTGTTGACTTGGTGCTGGAAGAGATCGTGGCCCGGATCCCGGCACCGGAAGGTGATCCGGATGCGCCGCTGCAGGCGCTGATCATCGACTCCTGGTTCGACTCCTATCTGGGCGTCGTGTCGCTGGTACGGATCAAGAACGGTTCGCTGAAGAAGAACGACAAGATCAAGGTGATGAGCACCGGTCAGGTGTGGGGTGTCGATCGTATCGGTATCTTCACGCCCAAGCAGGTGGATACCATGGGGCTGGGTTGCGGCGAGGTAGGTTGGGTTGTCTGCGGTATCAAGGACATCCACGGCGCGCCGGTGGGCGATACCCTGACCCAGGCCAAGAACGGTGCCGAGAAGGCGCTAGCTGGCTTCAAGAAGGTGAAGCCGCAGGTGTATGCGGGCCTGTTCCCCATCTCCAGCGATGACTACGAGTCGTTCCGCGACGCCCTCGACAAGCTCTCCCTGAACGATGCCTCCCTGTTCTTCGAACCGGAGAGCTCCACCGCGCTGGGCTTCGGCTTCCGCTGCGGCTTCCTCGGCATGCTGCACATGGAGATCATCCAGGAGCGGCTGGAGCGTGAGTACGATCTGGATCTCATCACCACGGCGCCGACCGTGGTCTACGAGATCGAGCTGACCGACGGTACCACCATCCACATCGACAGCCCGGCCCAGATGCCCGCTATCACCAGCATCAAGGAGATGCGCGAGCCGATCGCCGAGTGCCACATCCTGCTGCCGCAGGAGTACATGGGCAACGTGATCACCCTCTGTATCGAGAAGCGCGGTGTGCAGACCAACATGGTCTACCACGGCAAGCAGGTGGCGTTGACCTACGAGATCCCGATGGCGGAAGTGGTGCTCGACTTCTTCGACCGCCTGAAGTCCACCAGCCGCGGCTATGCCTCGCTGGACTACGGCTTCAAGCGCTTCGAGACCTCCGACATGGTCCGTCTGGACATCATGATCAACGGTGAACGGGTCGACGCCCTGGCCATCATCACCCACAAGGAGAACGCCCAGTACCGCGGTCGCCAGGTGGTGGAGAAGATGCGCGAGCTGATCCCGCGCCAGATGTTCGACATTGCCATTCAGGCTGCCATCGGCAACCAGATCATCGCTCGCAGTACCGTCAAGGCGCTGCGCAAGGACGTGACCGCCAAGTGTTACGGCGGTGACGTGAGCCGGAAGAAGAAGCTGCTGAACAAGCAGAAAGAAGGTAAGAAGCGGATGAAGTCTCTGGGCCGTGTCGACGTGCCGCAGGAAGCTTTCCTCGCAATTCTCCACGTCGGAAAGGACTAATAGATGGCAAGCACGTTTTCCCTGATCCTGGTGGTGGTCTGCGCGATCACCGGTGTTATCTGGTGTCTGGACAAGATGATCTGGTCCAAGCAGCGGGCCGCCAAGATTGCCGTGGCCCGTGCCCACGGCGGCGCCCATCTGGACGAGAAAACCCTGGCCAAGGTGGCGCCGGTGCCGGTCTGGATCGAGCAGACCGCCGGGGTATTCCCGGTCATCACGCTGGTATTGATCCTGCGCTCCTTCATCTTTGAACCGTTCCAGATCCCGTCGGGCTCCATGATGCCCACCCTGCTGGTGGGCGACTTCATCCTGGTGGAGAAGTTTGCCTATGGCCTCAAGGATCCGGTGACCAACACCAAGTTCCTCGAGACCGGTGAGCCCAAACGCGGCGACGTGGTGGTGTTCAAGTATCCGCTGGATACCCGGGTGGACTACATCAAGCGCGTAGTCGGCATGCCGGGGGATCGGGTCATCTATCGCAACAAGGAGCTGATGATCCGGCCCAAGTGCGATGAGCAGGAAGGGAAAACGTGCCCGGGCTTCCAGAAGCTCGACGTCAAGTTTGAACAAAGGGGTGAATTTACCCAGATGGGGATCCCGCTTGACCGCTATACCGAGCAGCTGGGCGAGGTGTCTCACGAGACCCTGCGCAACCCGCTGATGCCCGATATGGTCGGCCGTTACTACCGCCAGCCCGGCACCTACCCAGACGAATGGGTGGTGCCGGAAGGCCAGTACTTCGTGATGGGTGACAACCGTGACAACAGTACCGACAGTCGTTTCTGGGGCTTCGTGCCCGAGCAGAACCTGGTCGGCAAGGCGGTCGCTATCTGGATAAGTTTTGAATTCGAGCGCGAAGAAGGCTCCCTGCTGCCAAGCTGGGTACCGACAGGGGTGCGCTTCAACCGCATTGGCGGAATCAAGTAAATGAATATCAAGATGAACAGACTGCAGTCCCGTCTCGGGCATGTCTTTCAGGATCAAGAACTGCTGACCCGGGCGCTGACTCACCGCAGCGCCGGCTCCCGTCACAACGAGCGACTGGAATTCCTGGGTGACTCCATTTTAAGTCTGGTGATTGCCGATGATCTCTTCCACCGCTTCCCGCAGGCGGCGGAAGGGGATCTCAGCCGCATGCGCGCCACCCTGGTGCGCGAGAAGACCCTGGCCGAACTGGGCCGGGAGTTCGACCTCGGGGATCACCTGATCCTGGGACCGGGTGAGCTGAAAAGCGGCGGTTTTCGCCGTGAATCGATTCTGGCCGACACGGTCGAGGCGGTGATCGGTGCCGTCTATCTGGATACCAATCTTGAGACGGTACGGACACTGCTGCTGGGCTGGTACGCCAGCCGCCTGGACGAGATCAAGCCGGGCATAGAGCAGAAGGATCCCAAGACCCGTCTGCAAGAAATTCTGCAGGGAAGCCGCAAATCCCTGCCGACCTACACAGTGACCAACGTCAAGGGCGAAGCCCACAACCAGGAGTTCACCGTCCAGTGTGACGTGGAAGGCCTGGATGGTCCGCTGGTCGGGGTCGGCACCAGCCGTCGCAAGGCCGAACAGGCCGCTGCGCAGCAAGCATTGGAAAAACTGTCATGACAGATACCACTTACTGCGGCTTTGTCGCCATCGTGGGCCGCCCCAACGTGGGCAAGTCCACCCTGCTCAACAAGCTGCTTGGCCAGAAGGTCAGCATCACCTCGAAGAAGCCCCAGACCACCCGTCACCGGATTCTGGGGATCGACACCGAGGATAACTACCAGACCATCTATGTCGACACGCCGGGTCTGCACATCGAAGAGAAACGGGCCATCAACCGCCTGATGAACCGCGCCGCCACCAGTTCGCTGGGGGATGTGGCCATGGTGGTGTTCATGGTCGATGGTACCCATTGGACCAAAGATGACGAGATGGTGCTCGGTAAGCTGCGCCACCTCAAGTGCCCGGTGGTGCTGGCGGTCAACAAGATCGACAACGTCAAAGAGAAAGAGGATCTGCTGCCGCACCTCGAGTGGCTGGGTCAGCAGATGAACTTCGCCCACATCCTGCCCATCAGTGCCGAGAAGGGCACCAACGTGGAGAAGATCCGCGAGTGGGCCAAGGATCTGCTGCCGGAAAACGTCCACTTCTTCCCGGAAGACTACGTGACCGACCGCTCCTCCCGCTTCATGGCCTCCGAGATCATCCGCGAGAAGCTGATGCGCTTCACCGGTGAGGAGCTGCCCTACTCGGTGACGGTGGAGATTGAGCGCTTCAAGGTGGAAGAGAACGGTCTCTACCATATCCATGGCCTCATTCTGGTGGAGCGCGATGGCCAGAAGAAGATGGTCATCGGCAACAAGGGTGAGAAGATCAAGACCATCGGCACCGAGGCGCGCCTCGACATGGAGCGGCTGTTCCAGAACAAGGTGCACCTGGAGCTGTGGGTCAAGGTCAAATCCGGTTGGGCTGACGACGAGCGCGCCCTGCGCAGTCTCGGCTACGGTGACGACTGATTGCTGACCCCGGCTTTCGTCATCCACAGTCGGCCCTATCGGGAGACCAGTCAGCTGGTCGAGGTTTTCACCCAGGATAGTGGCCGTTTTACTCTGGTGGCTCGCGGTTCCCGCGGGCCACGCTCGCCTCTGAAGGGGCTGTTGCAACCCTTCACCCTGCTCACCATCGCCTGGCGCGGCAAGGGCGATCTCAAGAATCTCACCCAGGTCGAGTGCCCGGATCACTCCCTGCGGCTCGGCGGCGATCGCCTCTTCTACGGCCTCTATCTCAACGAGCTGGTCTACTACCTGCTGGAAGCCCACACCCCCTTCCCCGAAGTGTTTGACGCCTATGCCCGCGCCATCATGGCGCTGGCCGACGGCGAGACGCCGGAGCTGCCGCTGCGCCGCTTCGAATTCCTGCTGCTGCAGGCGCTCGGCTACGCGGTGGACTTCGAATATGCCGCCGACGACGAGTCGCCGATCCAGCCCGAGTTGCTGTACGGCTTCGAGCGTGAATTGGGCTTTGTCGCTTGCGAGCGGGCGCCGGATCCCCGTACCCTGTTTCTCGGCGCGCACCTGCTGGCTTTTGCCGAGGGGCGCTTCGACAGTCCGCCCCTGCTGCAGGCGGCCAAGCGTTTCAGCCGGCTGGCGCTGCAGCCCTATCTGGGGCGGCGCCAGTTGAAGAGCCGGGAGCTGTTTTTAAAACGCCGTAATAGCCTGGGTTAACCGCACAGCGGCGTTACCCGACACGGCAAGAATGTTACCTAGGTCCGATTACGCTGCGCTAATCGAACCTACGAACTGCCACACACGTGACATATGGATATCGGCGCTGGCGCCAAGGCGGCAGTTGCACAGTTAACAGCGAAGAGTTTCAAGGAGTCCTCAATGAGTGAAATCTATCTGGGTGTGAACATCGATCACATCGCCACCCTGCGCAACGCCCGCGGCACCCAGTATCCGGATCCGGTGCAGGCCGCCTTCGTGGCCGAGCAGGCCGGTGCCGATGGCATCACTGTGCACCTGCGCGAAGATCGCCGCCATATCACCGACCGTGACGTGGAGATCCTGCGCCAGACCATCCAGACCAGAATGAACCTGGAGATGGCGGTGACCGAAGAGATGATCGACATCGCCTGCCGCATCCAGCCCCACTTCGTCTGCCTGGTGCCGGAGAAGCGCACCGAGGTGACCACCGAGGGGGGTCTGGACGTGGCCGGCCAGCTGGACAAGGTGACTGATGCGGTGGCCCGTCTTGCGGCTGTCGGCGCTCAGGTATCCCTCTTCATCGATGCGGATCCGCAGCAGATCGATGCCGCCGCCGAGAGTGGCGCCCCCTTCATCGAGATCCACACCGGCCGTTACGCCGATGCCACCACGGATGCCGAGCGCAACGCCGAGTTCAAGCGCATCGCCGCCGGTGCCTCCTATGCCGCCGGCAAGGGTTTGAAGGTCAATGCCGGCCACGGCCTGCACTACCACAACGTCAAGGCCATCGCCGCCATCCCCGAGCTTTATGAGCTCAACATCGGTCACGCCATCATCGGCCGTGCCGCCTTCGACGGTCTGGCCAAGGCGGTCAGCGACATGCGCCTGCTGATGCAGGAAGCCCGTCAGGGGATCTGATCTGTCGGCAGGGGCTGAGCCCCGCGGCACGAAGAGAAAAGGGACGCCGCGGCGTCCCTTTTTGTCAGGTCAAACTTGGTCTGGGTCAGGACTTTTTCGCAGCAGCGGGTTTGGCTCCTGCCGGGGTCAGCTCCAGGGTGATCAGCTCCAGCGGCGCCAGGGTGATGAGGCGGGGGGCATCGAGGGTGGCCGGCACGCTGGCATTGCTGCCGTAGCGCGGCTGCACCGCGAAGCGGGTGGCCTCGCCCGCCGGGATCTCCAGCTGGCGCTGAGGCTCCAGCAGGAATGTCTGCGGCTGGCTGGAGGGATTGCGCAGGGTGATGAAGGCGCGGCTCGGACTCCAGGCCGCCCAGCCATACACCGCCAGCAGGGTGGGGTCGCCGCCGATCCAGTGGCTGTCGAACAGCACGGCCTGGTTCTGCTGTGACCAGAGGGCGGCCTTGGCCAGCAGGTCCCAGTTCTGGCCGCTCAGCAGTTCCGGCGTGAGATAGAGCTCCTGCAACTGGGTGCCGGTAGCGAAGTAGCTCCAGGCCTGATCGGCGAAGTCTTGCGGTGACTGCCGATCCAGATGCTTGGCCTGTTTGGCATAGACCAGCCCGTGCAGCATCAGGGAGTTGAGCGGGAACAGGGGGCCGTTCTTGACGATGGAGCGATAGGTCTCGGCATCCCGGTAGGTGATCCACTGCTGCACCCTGGAGCCGGGTCCGTAGAAGTTGATGTCATCGCCGCCGCGCCAGATGGAGTCGGCAAAGAACAGCCAGGCGGGGGAGGCGGTGGTGCCGGTGGTTAGGTTGATGAACACCTTCGGATTGGCGGCCCGCGCATCCGCGATCAGGTGGATGGCGGCATCGAAGTCGCTGGTGAAGCGGCTCCCCTCGATCAGCTTGTCCGCATTGCCGGTCCCGTCGAACTTGAAGTGGCTGACCCCCTGATCCTTGATGAGCGACATCACCTTCTGGTGGAAGTTCTGGTAGTAGACCGGGCCGGAGAGGGCGAACTTGCCATCGCTCAGCTCATAGCCGAACTCGGCGGCATGGGAGACCCGCTCATCCCTTGGCTTGTTGTAGCCACCCCAGGGGGAGAGCCAGATCCCGAGCTGGGCATGGTAGCGTTCGGCCGCGCGCTTGAGCTTGCTGAAGCCGTTGGGGAAATCCTTGCTGAAACCCCAGTTGCCCAGTCGATCGTCCCAGCCGTCGTCAAACAGAAAGCCGTTCATGGGCACGCCGCGCCGGCTGATCAGCGCCTCGCCGAACTGATCGATGCGCTTGAGTGCCTCGGCCTCCGTGTAGGGATTGAAGAAGCCGATGTCGAGCCAGGAGTTGTAATGCAGATAAGGAGCGTAGGGGCGATCGCGGGCCTCGTTGAGAAAGCGGTTGAAGTCGCGCCTGAGCTGACCCTCGCCAAAGGTGCCGACAGAGGTGCGATAGCTGAGGGGCTTGCCCTGGGCGAGCGGCAGCTTGAGCGGGATCAGCTGGCTGACGCCACCCTCGTAGGCCCGGGTATTGACCAGCGGATTCTGGGGGGTAATGAAGAAGCTGTCGCTGACGATGGGCGAGCTGTTGATGGCGCCATAGACAAACGGCGCCTGGGAGTGGAAGGGAAGCATGGAGAAGCCGTTGATCTTTTTGCCGTTCTTGAGGGTGTCGAGGGCAAAGTCGATGCTGGCGTAGCGCTTGTCCCGGCCCAGCCGGATGGCGCTTTTGACCACGAAGTCGGCATTTTCCAACGCCATCTCGATCCGGTCATCGCTCTTGGTGAATGTGGTGACCTTGAAGTCGGCGGAGGGGGTCAGCCGATCATCCGTCCCCTTGATGTCGAACAGGTTGTCAGAGCGAATGAGATCGCCGTTGGCGGTATTGGTGAAGGTCAGCTCCCGGAACTTGCCGGCATCGGTCTCGACCTTGATACGGTACTGGTCACCCTCCAGCGACAGGGTTTCGGCCTGGGCGAAGGGGGTTAGCATGAGCAGCAGCGTCATGGCGGTACGTGCGTACATGGTTGTCTCCACATGTTGATGTGAGTGAGGTGTGAGTCGGCAGAACCTCGCCTGTGATACCGGGATGGAGGCAGGCCCGCCGCAGCGGGCCCGTCTCGGGGATTACAGCTTGCCGTCGCTCATGCACATGCGGATCTTGGCGGCGACCACCTCCTCCATGGCGGCCATGGCGGGTACCAGATACTGGCGCGGGTCGCTGGCGTCGGGGTGGGAGGCCAGGAACGCCTTCATGGCGTCGGAGAAGGCGATCTTGAGCTCGGTGGCCACGTTGACCTTGCACACCCCGAGCTCGATGCAGCGGCGCACGTCACGGTCGGGAATGCCGGAGGCACCGTGCAGCACCAGCGGCACCGCTACCCTGGCCCGGATGGCGGCGAGGCGCTCGAAGTCGAGACGCGGCTCCTCCTTGTAGAGGCCGTGGGCGGTGCCGATGGCGACGGCCAGGGAGTCGATGCCGGTGCGTGCCACGAACTCGGCCGCCTTGTCCGGGTCGGTCAGATGGGCGTTGGCGGTGTCCACGATGAGGTCATCCTCCTGGCCGCCTAGCTGGCCCAGCTCGGCCTCCACGCTTGCCCCCAGGCGGTGGCAGAAGGTGACGACCCGCTGCACCTTGGCGACGTTCTCCTCGAACGAGAGGTGGGAAGCGTCGATCATGGCGGAGTGGATGCCGGCCTCGATCTTGTAGTGGATATCCTGCTCGTCCTCGTGGTGGTCCAGATGCAGTACCAGTGGAATGCGGTACTGGTGGGCAGCCGAGGCGCAAATGGAGACCAGGTACTCGACCCCCGCGTGGCGGTAGGTGCCCGGCGTAGCGGCCAGGATCACCGGGGAGTTCAGCTTGGCGGCGGTGCGGGCCACCACCTCGACGGTCTCCAGGTTGTGGATGTTGAAGGCGGGCACCGCATAGCCGCGGCGCTGGGCATCTTTAAGCATTTCGTGGGACGAGATCAGATACATGAGGACTCCTTGGCACCCTGGCGGGCTCCAGCTTCAGGGAAAGAGAGCGGGGTTGGGGCGGGGAGGATCTCCCGGCCAGCCACCCAGATGTGTTGTTGATTGAGTTCCGAGGTCAGGGCGAGCAGGTTGGCCTGCTTGCCGACGGCCAGCGAGCCGAGGCAATGTTCCATCCCCAGCATCCGGGCCGGTGCCAGCGAAGCCATGGGGATGGCCTCCTCCAGCGGTACGCCGGCCAGCTGCACCATGTTGCGCACGGCGCCGAGCAGGGTGAGGGTGCTGCCCGCCAGGCCGCCGGTGTCGGTGCGCACCACCCCGCCCTTCATCTCCACCCGGTAGTCGCCGAGCAGGTAGTGGCCGTCCGGCATGCCGGCGGCGCGCATGGCATCCGTGATGAGCAGCAGGCGATCCCTGGCGCAGCAGTGACAGAGCCTGAGCACGCTCGGATGGACATGGTGGCCGTCGGCGATGAGCTCCAGCCAGGCATCGGGATACACCAGCCCCGCGCCGACCATGCCGGGTTCTCTGTGGTGCAGGCCGCGCATGCCGTTGAAGCAGTGCACCAGCCCGGAGGCCCCCGCCGCCAACGCCGCCATGGTGGTGTCGTGGTCGGCGGCGGAGTGACCCAGCATCACCCGGATGCCGGCCTGCTTGAGATGACGGATGGCGGCCAGCGCCCCGGTTTTCTCGGGGGCGAGGGCGACCACCTTCAGGGTGCCTCGCGCCACCTGTTGCAGCCGGTCGAGCTCCGCCAGGTCCAGCTCCCGGAACAGGGCCGGGTCATGGGCCCCCTTGTTGTCCGGGGTGAAGTAGGGCCCCTCCAGATAGCTGCCGAGCAGCTGTGCGCCCGGCAGGGGGCTGGCCATGGCATCGGCAATGCGACCGAGGGTGCTGAGGATGGCGGGCAGCGGGGCGGTGACCGTGGTGGCGAGGAAGGCGCCCACCCCTTCTGCCGCCTTGGCAAGGGAGAGGTGGGCCAGGGCGTCGGCCGCCTCGTCCATCACGTCGACGCCGGCCCCGCCGTGGACGTGGCCATCGATGAGGGCAGGCACCAGCAGCTCGACCTCCCGCACCGGGTCGTCGGCCGGGATGGGGTCGATGGCGGTGATGACGCCCCCTTCATGGGTCAGTACCTGATGTTCCTGCCAGCCCTGCTCGGTCAGCAGGCGGTGGGCGCGGATCCGCTCTGCCATCTAGATTCCCTCCTCGGCCAGCGTCTCGGCCCGCTCGCGCGCCAGCTCGTCCACTAGGCTGGTGAGGCCGCGATGACCGCAGCACAGTGCCTGTTCACGAAACTGGGACGGGGTCAGCTCGCCGCGCTCCATCACCATCTCCAGCAGTAGCTGCAGATTGGTGCCGGTGACCACCTCCCGCCCGGGTTGGCGCAGTGCCAGGGTGGAGGCGACCCGAAACGGGGTTCCCCCCAGCAGGTCGGTCAGAAAGACCACGCCATCCCCTCGTTCCACCTGAGTCAGGGCGGTTTCGCACTGATCCTGCAGCAGGGCCGTGGTGGAGGACTCGGGAAAGTCGATGGCGACCACCGCCTCCTGCTCGCCGAGGATCTGCAACATGGCCTGTTCCATGCCGCTGGCGAAGCCGCCGTGTCCGCAAATGATGATGCCCAACATAATCTGTTCCTTTACAGCAAAGGGCCGGCCTGGTGCCGGCACCGGATTAGAGGAAGCCTGCAAACTTGCCGACGATGCCGAGCACGACCGTGATGACGATGAGGCGCAGCGGGCTCCAGCCGCGGCGGATCAGCCCATACATGGCCAGGGTGTAGAGCAGCGGCAGGAAGGCCGGCATCAGCTTGTCGAGCACGTCTGCCTGCAGCTTCACCACGGCATCACCGGCGGTGATCTCCAGAGTGGTGCCGAGCCGCACATAGGTGGCGACCAGGGCGCCGATCACCGTCATGCCGACGATGGAGGCGGCATGACCCACCTTGCGGGTGTTGGCCTTGATGAGCGGAATGGCGGCCACCCCCATGCGATAGGCGTAGTGCGCCAGCCCGAAGCGCAGGCCAAAGTGCACCAGGTTGAACAGCAGGAAGAAGACCACAGCCCCCATGATGGAACCCTGCAGGGCAAGATCTGCCCCGATGCCGCCGCAGATGGGCAGCAGGGTGAGCCAGAACATGGCATCGCCGATCCCGCCGAGCGGGGCACCGACCGCGATCTTGGTGCTCTGGATGCTGTTGACGTTCTGCTTGGAGCGCTCCATCGCCAGCACTATCCCCATCACGAAGGTGACCAGGAAGGGGTGGGTGTTGAAGAAGCCCATGTGGCCCTTCATTGCCCGGGAGAGATCCTTGGGATTGGTGTGGATCTTCTGCAGGGCTGGCAGCAGGCCGTAGAGCCAGCCGGAGGCCTGCATCCGCTCGTAGTTGAAGGAGGCCTGCAGCAGCAGGGATCGCCAGGCGAAGCGGTTGATGTCCTGGCGAGTCAGCTCGGCCCCCAGTTGTTGATCTTCGTAGACGTCGTCGGAGACGGCGCGGGTCGGTTGCGGCTCGGCCGCCTGGGCCAGCCGGGTGGCTGTGTTGTTAGATGCCATCTTCAGTTTCCTCCTGGATGGGGCGGGCTTGTGGCGCCGGGTCCTTGCGCATGAAATCGATCAGAGCCATGGCCAGGGCGGCCGCGGCGATGGCCAGCACCGGCAGCTTGAGCCAGGCGGCGGCGACGAAACCGAGGATGAAGTAGGGGATGTAGACATTCTTCATCATGATCTTGAGCAGCACGGCGAAGCCGATGGCGGGCATGATGCCGCCGGCGACGCCGAGGCCGTCAATGAGACGGGCGGGCAGCACGTCGATGGCGGTCTTGGCGTGTTCGGCCCCGAAGTAGGTGGGCAGGAAGGCGCACAGGAAGTAGAAGGAACCGAGCGCCAGCAGCGCCAGGTAGTTGACCCGCTCGATGCCGCGCACATCCCCCTGTTCCGCCATCCGGTCACAACGGGACATGACCCCCGACATCACCGAGAAGAGGAAGGTGATCCCCATCTGGACCGCCACCGCGAACGGTACCGCGACCCCGACCGCCACATCCGGCTTGACCCCGGTGGTGATGGCGAAGGTGGCGCCGACTATGGTGCCGATGATGACGTTGGGCGGCTGGGCGCCTGCCAGCGGGGCCAGCCCCATCCAGACCAGCTCGAGAGTACCGCCCACCAGAATGCCGGTGGGCAGGTCGCCGAGGACCAGGCCCACCAGCGGGCCCAGTACCACGGGCCGGTGGAAGTGGGTCAGGCCGTTGAACAGGTCAAGCCCGGCGAAGAACGCCAGCATGCCCAGCAAGAGCCCTTGCAACAAACTGATTTCCATCACAATTGTCCTTAATCAGATGAGGTTGAAAATGTCCTGTGCCGGTTCGGTCGGCACCCCCTGGACAAAGCAGGCGACGTGGGCGTCCTGCAGGGCGCGAAACGCCGCTATGTCCGACTCGTCCACCGATACCGTCTTGTGGATCTGACGCTTGCCGTCGGCGTAGTGCATGTTGCCGACGTTGATGCGGGGGATGGGCACCCCGCCCTCCACCAAGGTGCGAAAGTCCGCCGGACTCTTGCACACCAGCAGGATCTTCTGGCGATCGGCGGCCTTGCCGATGTTGTCGATCACCTTCTGCAGCGGCCAGAAGCGCACTGCGATGCCCTCCGCCAGCACCATCTCCATCAGGTTCTGCTGGATAGGGTCCTCTGCGACTTCGTCGTTGGCTACCAGCACCAGATTGGCGCCGGCGAAGCCAACCCATTGCACGCCGACCTGACCGTGGATCAGGCGCTCGTCGATACGGCTCAGCACTATGTTCGGCATCAGACGCCTCCTTGCTGGTTGAACGGATAGATGTTGACCCCCTGTACGACCCGGTTGACCCGCCCGCTCGGGCAGGGATTGTCCGGGGTGATGCCCAGCACCAGCGCGGTGTGGAAGGCGTAGTACTGGGCGTAGAGCAGGTAGCAGAGCGCCAGCTCGGCGTCGTCACCGTTGAGGGGGGTTGGCAGGTAGATATGTTCGCCGGCGCTGATGAGCGGATCCGGCCGGTCGGCCAGGGCGACCACCCGGGCGGCATGGCCGTCCTGGCGCAGCTCGCCGAGCAGGTCCAGGTCGTACTGGCGGGTATAGGGATCGTTGGACACCATCAGCACGATCAGGGTCTGCCGATTGATGGCCGACTTGGGCCCGTGGCGAAAGCCGGTGGGGGAGTCGTACATGGCCATCACCTGGCCTGCGGTGAGCTCCAGCAGCTTGAGGGCCGCCTCCTGGGCCACCCCCTGCAGGCTGCCACTGCCAAGGTAGATGACCCGCTCCGGCAACGGCCGATCCCACTCGGGCACCTTCAGTTCGGCCTGGGGCAGGATGGCGTCCCCCAGCGCGATGAGCGGCTGGCTGGCGATCGGGTTGAACTGGCGCGGCAGGAACACCGCCAGGCAGCTCAGCATCATGCTGGTCAGGCTGCTGGTCATGGCAAAGCTGCGGTCGTGGGTCTGGGGCGGCATCAGCAGCGCCAGGGAGCGGGCATCCTTCTGGCAGCGGCGATAGAGCTCCCCCTCGCCGTTGCAGGTCAGCACCAGGTGATGGCACTCGCTCAGCAGCTGGCTGGCCAGCTCCACCGCCGCCACGCTCTCTGGGCTGTTGCCGGAGCGGGCGAAGGAGATGAGCAGGGTCGGGCAGTCCTGTGCCAGGTATTCGCCCGGATCGGTGACGATGTCGGTGGTGGCGATCGCCTCGAAACGGCCGTTGAGGCGGGCACTGAGATAGGGGGCGAGGGCGCGGCCGGCAAAGGCGGAGGTGCCGGCTCCGGTCAGGATCACCCGCAGGTTGCCCCGCGACAGCAGGGGCAGCAGGAAGCGCTCTATGGTGGCGCGGCACTCCTCCACCATGGTGAGGGTCTCCCGCCAGGTGGCGGGTTGCTGGTGAATTTCACGGGCGGTGGCCAGGCCGTTGGCCGACCGCAGCGTCTCTTCTGGATAACCAAGGATCATCTCTACAACTCCTTATACAACCGGGGTCAGCCGGGAGTGGCTGGCGGGGGCGGCGCTGCAGGCCGCCGCGTATTGGCGCAGCACCTCCTGCACCTGATCGAGAATGAGGTCGTGAACCCGGGGCGACAGCGTGCCCTGGCGCACCTTGCGGTATTGCAGCGGCAGGTGCTGGCTGAGCAGCGGCAGGGGAATGGGTTCGGCGGCCAGGTTGGCCAGCAGCCGGGCGTAACAGTCATCGACCCGGCTGTCGGGCCAGTAGTAGCGAATGCGATCGGAGTAGCTGTAGCCGCGGGCCAGCCGGCACTCGTTGGGGCTGCCCTGATAGTGGCTGCGCCAGAAGTCGGGGCGATCCAGCATGGTCTCTTCCAGCACCTGACGCAGGCCCGAGCAGGCCTTGGCCACCACCAGCTCCTCCTCGATGGCGGCAAGGGCAAACAGCGCCTCGCGCAGGGCAAAGGTGAGGGCCGGGCCGACCTTGAGGATGGCGAAGTGATCGCGCACCAGCTGGCGGTAGGCGTCCGGGGTCTGGTAATCGGTGGAGTGGGCCTCGAACACCAGATGGGGATAGGCCTCGATCATCCGGCTCAAGGGGGCGGCCCGCTCAGGGCGGTAGTCGATGACGTGGGTGTGGTCGAACTCCACACCGGGCTGCACCACCAGACCGATCACCCGCGGCCAGAGCTGGGCCAGTCCGGCCTGCTCGAAGGCCTGCTGGTGGGCGGCCAGGGTGTGGCGCGCCGCTTCCGGCGTGGTGACCGCCAGCTCGGCCAGCTCTTCGTGGGCGCCGCCCGGTACCGGCACTTCGGTGCCAATCACATAGACCAGGTCGCTGTGGCCAAACTGCCGGATGGCGGTCTGCTCGGCCACGTTTGCCAGCCGGGCGGCGCGCGCGGCCACCAGCTCGTCGGTCAGCGGCACCGGATCCCCCTGGCAGGACATGCTGCAGTCGAGGTGGATCTTCTTGAAGCCGGCCGCGACATAGCTGGCGATAAGATCTTCGGCGTGGACCATGGCCTGTGCGGCGGGCTCGCTCTGCCAGCGGTTGGGGCCGAGGTGATCCCCACCCAGTACCAGCCGCTGCACGGGAAAGCGGCACTCGGCGGCGAGCCGGTGCAGCAGGTCGCGAAAATCGGCCGGCGTCATGCCGGTGTAGCCGCCAAATTGATCCACCTGATTGGAGGTGGCCTCGACCAGCAGCAGCTGGTCCCCTTGCGCCGCCAGTCGCAGGGCCGCCTCCAGCACCAGCGGATGGGCGGAGCAGACGGCGTAGATCCCGACCTGCTCCCCCTGCTTGTGTTGTGCGACCAGATCCAGCATTGATTTCATTTCCCTCTTCCTCTTGGCCTGAACAAGATGCTTTGCTTTCGATTTCTTTCTTTACCCTAGGCGTACGGCGTTCGAAACGAAATAAAAGCGTGTTCACATCTTGAGCAAGATCACAAAAAGAAATGAATCGAAAGTGCTGTTGCTGTTTTAGGGAGTCTGACGGCACTTTTCAATTCAATGAAAGCTTGATTTGCCATCGAGGCTGAGTGTTAATAGGGAAACGTAACGAAGTGAAAGCTCTACTTTCACCACAGGACTCCGGCAGAGAGACTATGCAAATCACCGAAAAGAGCGTGCTCGGCACCAGCGAGCGACGGGAGCGCATCATTCAACAGCTGCGCAGCAATGGCAGCGTTCAGGTCAACGAGCTGGCCAGCCACTATCAGGTCTCCACCGTCACCATCCGCAACGATCTGGCATTTCTGGAGAAACAGGGGGTGGCGGTGCGCGCTTACGGCGGCGCCCTGTTGTGTGAATCCGGCCAGCCGGTGGCCGAGCGCACCATCGCCGACAAGAGCGTGCTCAACACCCCGGTCAAACAGCGCATCGGCGCCATGGCGGCGAGCCTGGTGCAGCCGGGCTGCCGCCTCATTCTCGACTCGGGTACCACCACCCTGGAGGTGGCACGCCACCTGCGCGATCACCAGGAGATAGTGGTGATGACCAACGGCATGAACGTGGCGAATGCCCTGCTGGAGGCGGAAGGGGTGGAGCTGCTGATGACGGGCGGCCACCTGCGCCGCAAGTCGCTCTCCTTCTACGGCGCCCAGGCGGATCTCTCCTTGCAGAACTATCACTTCGATCTGCTGTTTCTCGGGGTGGATGGCATCGATCTGGAGCGCGGCGTCAGCACCCATCATGAAGACGAAGCGCGCCTCAACCGCTGCATGTGCCACGTGGCCGAGCGGATCATCGTCGTGACCGACTCCAGCAAGTTTGGCCGGCTGAGCCTGCACAAGATCATCGATACCCGGCGCATCCACACTCTGATCACTGACGACGCCATCGCGGCCGAGACCCTGGCCGGTCTGCGTCAGGCCGGGATAGAGGTGCTGCTGGTGGAGGCCTGAGTCGGCACTCGACTGAGAATGTGAAAGAGGGACGCCGCGGCGTCCCTCTTTTGTGGTCGGGGGCAAAGCTCAGCGTTGCTCGGGAAAATAACGTTCCAGCAGGGCGGTCAGGATGGCCTGGCTCTCGGCATCCGGTTCACCGCTGACCAGGGCGGGCCGAAAGTGGAGCTGGAAGGCGCGCAGAGCGGCGCGGCTCTGCTCGTCCCAGTTGCCGCTTTGGGCGACGCCGTAGCCGTAGCGGGCCAGTCGTTGCTGCCAGCCGAGGGCATCCCAGGCCGGTGCCGGCTGCTGGCGCAATTCGGCCAGCCGTGTTTCGTCGGGCCAGGCTCCCACCCCGTAGTGCAGGGCCAGTTCGCGCCAGGGGAAGTGGGGGCCGGGATCCTGCTTGCGCTCGGGGGCGACATCGCTGTGAGCCAGCACCTGGGTGGGGGGGATCTGGTAGCGCTCGACCAGCTTGCGGGTGAGGGCACCGAGGGCGGCTATCTGTGCCTGGGTGTAGGGCTGCCAGCGACGCTGGTGGGCGGGCAGCAGCTCGTCTTGTGGCGGGTAGCCGAGATTGACGATCTCGATGCCGAGCGAGCTGGCGTTGAGCCCCGCATATTGATGCCAGCGACTGCGGCCGGCATGCCAGGCGCGCTGGCTGTCGGGCACCAGCTGGTAGACCGGCAGCGGCCGCTCATCGGTATCGCGCGGGATCAGGTAGTGGGCGCTCACCTGATGGGCCGGCTCGGTCAGCAGGCGCAGGGAGTGGCCATCGTCTTCGTCCGTGTAGTGCAGGATCAGAAAGGCGATGCGCTCGTTCTGGCTGGCGCTCTGATAGTCGTTGTTGAGCCGATAGGGGGCGGGCTGACAGGCGCAGAGCAGCAGGGCGAGGCAGAGCGCAAACCCGTGGCGAGGAGTGCCCGGGAGGTGAATTCCCAGTTGCCATGGCCGGCGCCACCCACCGGCCGCCTGCTGGCGGGATGACGGTGAGTGCAGACGCCGGCCCATGGTTCAGCCGCGATACTTGGCGGTGAGACCGATGAGGAAGTTGCGCAGGATCTGATCCCCGCAATCCTGATAGTGCTTGTGGTCCCGTGAACGGAACAGGGCGCTCAGCTCGGACTTGGAGAGGTTGAAGTGGGCCAGCTTGAGGGTGCCCAGCATGTCCTCTTCCTTGAAGTTGAGGCCGATGCGCAGCTTGCGCAGGATCATGTTGTTGTTGATCCGGTTCGGGATCACCTGGGCTGGCGCATCTTCCCGCGCGCCGCGGCGCGCCAGGATGAAGCCGTCGAGGAACTGGCTCAGGGCCGAATCCGGACAGGCGGCAAAGCCCGCTTCCTGCTCTTCCCCTTCCTCCGCCTCTTTGATCAGCCAGCCGTGCAGCTGGGCATGGGTGACGGTCAGGTTGCCCTTGGCAAACATGTCGACCATCTGGTCGTTGCTGATGCTGAGGGCGTAGCGCAGGCGGCGCAAAATATCGTTGTTGGTCATGTCGACTCCTGTGGAAACGGCGCAACTTTACCATCTGGCGGGGCCCGCGTCAGAAAAAGCGGGTTGCCCGGTTCAGGATAGATAGCGTGGCGCCTCCTGGCGTACCTGCTCCATCGCATCCTGCAGCTCCAGCAGCTCGGGCTCGAGTTCGGCCACCGGCACCCCGTCGCGCAGCTGCTGTTCCAGCTGGGAGAGCAGCCGCTGCAGGCCGGGGACGCCGGAATAGGCGCAGCCGCCGTTGAGGCGATGGAGCTGGGCCAGCACCTCGCTATCCTCCACCTGGCCGGCAAGCGCTGCCTCCAGCACCGGATCCACCTCGTCGAAACTGGCCATCAGCATGGTCAGCATCTCCTTGGCCAGATCCAGCTTGCCCGCCGCCTGGCGCACCGCCAGCGCCCAGTCGATCTGCTGGCTGGCGTGATTCTGGTGGCGACGATGGGCGAAGTCGGTGATGAGCTTGGCCAGCATGGCCTCGTCGATGGGCTTGGCCAGGTAGTCGTCCATGCCCTGGCGGATCAGCCGCTCCCGCTCGCCGGGAATGGCGTGGGCGGTGACCGCGACGATGGGGGTCTCGGTGTTGAGGGACTGGCTGCGAATCGCCTGGGTGGCGCTGATGCCGTCCATGATCGGCATCTGGATATCCATGAAGATGATGTCGAACGGCTGGCTCTGGGCCAGTCTGACCGCCTCCTTGCCGTTCTTGCACACCACCACCTGGCTCACCATCTCCTTGAGCATGGCGGCGATGAGCTTGAGGTTGGCGGCGTTGTCGTCCACCGCCAGCACCTTGATCTCCTGCACGCTGCGCGGGGAGGGGGTCGGCAGCGGGGCGCTGCGGACCGCCTCGGGGGAGAGCAGGGCATGCAGCAGCTTGCGATGGTTGATGGGTTTGGAGAGGCAGTGCTGGGCACCGTGGGCCAGCATGGCCTCATAGAGCGAAGGCTCGTGGCTGCTGAGCAGCACTATGGTGTTCTGCTGGCGATCCAGCCCGTCGAGGCGCGCCACCACCTGCTGCGGGCTGTGCTGGGTGCCGCTGCCGATGATTACCATGTCCTGGCTGCTCATTTCGGGCCAAGGGGCGTCGCTGGCGAGGGATTGCACCTCCAGCTGCCACTCCGCCAGCAGGGCGCAGAGGGCCGAGTGGCTGAAGGGATCAGGCTCCAGCAGCCAGACCCGTTTGCCCTGAATGCGATCCAGCGGCAGCTTGTCGGTCTGGGGCAGGGGAGAGACCTCCAGATCCAGGCTGAAGGAGAAGACAGAGCCTTTGCCAAGCTCGGATTCGAACCGGATCTGGCCACCCATCTGCTGTACCAGCTTCTGGGTGATGACCAGGCCCAGCCCGGTGCCGCCATAGCGGCGGGAGATGGAGGAGTCAGCCTGGTTGAAGGCCTGGAACAGCTGGCGCTGCTGCTCTTCCGAGATGCCGATGCCGGTGTCGCGGATCAGCACGTTGAGCCGCACCTTGCTGCCGCTGGCACTGCCGATCTGCTCGATGCGCACATCCACGTTGCCGTGCTCGGTAAACTTGATGGCGTTGCCGGTGAGGTTGGTCAGCACCTGCTGCAGGCGCATGGGGTCGCCGGTGAGGTAGTCCGGCACCTCGGCATCCACCTGCAGGGAGAGCTCCAGCTGCTTGTCGTGAGCGCTGGGGCCGAGCAGGTGCATGGTCTCGTTGAGGGTGTCGCGCAGGCTGAACGGGATGTGCTCCAGCTGCAGCTTGCCCGCCTCCAGCTTGGAGAAGTCGAGGATGTCGTTGATGATGCCGAGCAGGTTGCGAGCCGACTTCTCGATGGTCTGCATGTAGTCGGTCTGGCTCGGGGTCAGGCTGGTCTTGAGCAGTTGGCGGGTAAAGCCGATGACCCCGTTGAGCGGGGTGCGCAGCTCGTGGGACATGTTGGCGAGGAACTCCGACTTGACCCGCGCCGCCTCCTGCGCCCGCTTCTTGGCCATGTCGAGCTCGACGTTCTGGATCTCGATCTGTTCCAGCGTTTCGCGCAAGTCGGAGGTGGCCTGATCGATGTTCTGCTGCATCTCCTCGTGGTATTCCGAGAGCGCCTTGGCCATGGCGTTGATGCCGTTTTTCAGCATGTCCAGCTCGCCGGTGAGCTGACCGCTGACCCGTGTATCGAGCCGCCCCTCCCTGATCTTGTGCACCGCCTGCACCATGTCGGTGATGGGCTGGGTCACGCTCTTGACCAGCCTGAAGCCGAACAGGGTACTGAAGGCGATGCCGATGAGCACCATGATCACCGCGAAGAAGGTGTCGCGGTATTGCAGGATCATGGCCCGATCGGTGGTCATCTGCATGGAGATGTAGCCGATCATCGGCGGCTCCACGTCGCTTGGCAGCGGGAAGCCATCCATGCTGGTCTCGGCCTGGATCGGGGTGCGCAGTATGATGTCATCACCATAGAGGGTGACGCTGGTGAGCTCGGGGATCTGGCTGCCGTCCGGCAGCCGCAGCCGGGTGAAGTCTCTGTGGTAGTTGGACGTCACGAACAGCTGGTTGTCCTGGGTAAAGACGGCGATGGACTTGATGAGCGGCGAGTTCTTGCGGTGGGTGAGGCCGATCAGCCGCTTGAGCGACTCGCGGCTGTGCTGGGTCATCCCGTATTCGCTGGCGATGGCCAGCGGCTCTATGATGTTGATGCCCTGATCGATCAGGTTGTTTTCCAGCTGCTGATAGCGGTGGAAAGTGAAATAGCCGGCCATCAGGCCGCCGATGATCAGGGTCGGCAAGATGGTAAAGGCCAGCACACGTGCCCGAAGGCCGTATTTGGTCATGCGGATGGTCCCCCGATGAGCAGGGTTGGCAATGGCGTAAACGAGCGGGAGCGGGCCCACAGGCCGTATTTGGTCATACTATTATTCTTGTGGGACAATAGCCTGCTGCAGATTCCACAATCATGACATAGCCACCTATAGGCACCAAGTTTTATGGCCCAGTTTTTCAAGCCCCAAAAGAAATCCACCCAGCCCCAACGCATTGAATTTACGGTAGACAGCCTGGATCACCACTGCGTCGGGATCGGCCGCCACCAGGGCAAGGCGATCTTCATCGAAGGGGCGCTGCCCGGTGAGCAGGTCAAGGCCCGCATCCTCGAAGACAAGAAGCAGTATGCCCACGCCGCCCTGCAACAGGTGGTGACGCCGGCGGCCAATCGCGTAGCCCCCTTCTGCAGCCACTACCGCGAGTGCGGCGGCTGCAGTGCCCAGCACCTGGCCGAAGCGGATCAGCGCGCCGCCAAGGAGGCCGGACTGGTCAGCCTGTTCGAGCGGCTCGGCAACATCCAGCCTCCGGCGCTGGAGCCCGTGCTGGGCGGAGAGTCCCGCGCCTATCGCCGGGTCTGCCGGCTGGCCATCAAGTTTGACAAGAACGGCCGCTGCACCCGGGTGGGCTTTCGTCGTCGCCAGTCGAACGATCTGGTGGAGATCGGCGGTTGCCCTGTGCTGGCCGAGCCGCTCTCCGTGCTGATCAGCCCGCTGCGTGAGTGCCTCAACCGCCTCAAGAGCCAGCGCGAGCTGGGCCATGCGGAGCTTATCCAGGCCGAGCAGGGGATCCTGATGCTGCTGCGCCATACCGGTCGGCCGACCGAGGCGGATCGGGCGCAGCTGATCGAGTTTGCCAAGACGCAGGGGATCGACCTCTATCTGCAGGCGGCCGACGAGCAGATTGAGCCGCTGCACCAGCAGTTTGCGCCCTCCTACTCGCTGGATGGCCTGTCTCTTGCATTCGCACCCGGTGACTTCATTCAGGTCAATGCGCCGGTCAACCAGCGCATGGTGGAGCAGGCGCTCTCCTGGCTGGAGGCGGGCAAGGATGACAAGGTGCTCGATCTGTTCTGTGGTATCGGCAACTTCACCCTGCCGCTGGCCCGTCAGGCCCGCGAAGTGGTAGGGGTAGAAGGAGAGCTGGCCATGGTGGCGCGCGCCGAAGAGAACGCCCGTCGCAACGGTATCAACAATGCTCGTTTCTACAAGGCGGACTTGAGCGGCGACATCGCCGGCATGTCCTGGGCACGGGAAGGCTTCGATCTGGTGCTGCTGGATCCGGCCCGCCCCGGTGCGTTCGAGGTGATGGAGCACGTCGTGAAACTTTCACCCAGACGGGTGGTCTACGTTTCCTGTAATCCGGTCACCCTGGCGCGCGACAGTCAGGTGCTGGTGAAAGGGGGCTACCGGCTGGTGCGCCTCGGCATGCTCGACATGTTCCCCCACACCGGCCATCTGGAGTCCATGGCGCTGTTCGAGCGCAAGTAACGGGCGCTGCGGGGCAGATGAAACGGTACCGCCGCAGGGGCGTCGGCTCGCCAGGTTGGGTGGCATTTGCCCGGTCCATAACGCTGTCTGGGCGGGCATGATTGGGGTAATCTAGACCCTCGTAAATCGGCAGGGGCTGGCGGAGAACTCTATTGTCTTTCTTGACAATATGCCTTGAAAACATCTCCGCATATCCCCATTTGAGGCATTCTCATGAGGGGGAGGGGGCGACAGCCTTCGGCCCAATAATTTAAAGGATTGATACCATGGTTGCGGTTCGCGATATTCATTTGAAAGACAACTTCACCCTGGAGGAGTGGGTCAGCTCGCTCACCTTGAGTGACAGTGACAAGGATCAGCTGCGAACCGTCTACCAGTACTGTCTGACGCTCGGTGACGAAGCGCTCACCAACCGCCTGCTGGTGCGCGGGGTCGAGATGGTGGGCATCCTGCTGATGCTCAGCATGGATCTCGGCACCCTCAAGGCCGCCATCATCTACCCCTTCGTCGAAGCCGGTCTCATCAGCCAGGAGCGGATGGACGAGGACTTCGGCCCCAAGATCGCCAAGCTGGTGGAAGGGGTGCTGGAGATGGAGGCCATCCGCTCCCTGCAGACTCTGCACCGCAGTGAAACCTCGCCGGAACAGGTCGACAACGTGCGCCGCATGTTGCTCGCCATGGTCGAGGATGTGCGCGCCGTGGTGATCAAGCTGGCGGAGCGGATCGCCTGCCTGCGGGAAGCGAAGAAGGCGGATGAAGAGACCCGGGTGTTGATGGCCCAGGAGATCACCAACATCTACGCCCCGCTGGCCAACCGGCTCGGCATCGGTCAGCTCAAGTGGGAGCTCGAGGATCTCGCCTTCCGCTACCTGCACCCGGATACCTACAAGCAGATCGCCAGGCAGCTCGACGAGAAACGGCTCGATCGGGAGCGCTACATCCGCGAGTTCGTGCAGTCTTTGCGCGATGCCCTGAAAGAGGCGGGGGTCGAGGCCGAGGTCTACGGCCGACCGAAGCACATCTACAGCATCTGGCGCAAGATGCAGAAGAAGCACCTCGAATTCAACGAACTGTTCGACGTGCGGGCGGTGCGGGTGGTGACCAAGCGGCTGCAGGATTGCTATGCGGCGCTCGGCATTGTTCACACCCACTTCCATCATATTCCCCGCGAGTTTGACGACTACGTCGCCAACCCCAAACCCAACGGCTACCAGTCCATCCACACCGTGGTGGTGGGGCCCGAGGGCAAGACGGTGGAGATCCAGATCCGTACCGACCAGATGCACCAGGATGCCGAACTCGGTGTCGCGGCGCACTGGCGCTACAAGGAAGGGGCTCAGGCCGGTGGCAAGGCCAACACCTTCGAAGACAAGATCGAGTGGCTGCGCAAGCTGCTCGCCTGGCAGGAGGATCTCTCCGAGAGTGGCTCCCTGCTCGAAGATCTGCGCAGTCAGGTGTTCGAGGACCGGGTTTACGTCTTCACCCCGAAAGGGGATGTCATCGACCTGCCGGCGGGCGCCACCCCGCTCGACTTTGCCTATCACGTGCACAGCATGATCGGTCACCGCTGCATCGGCGCCAAGATTGACGGCCGCATCGTGCCGTTCACCTATGCGCTGCAGACCGGCGATCAGGTGGAGGTGATCACCCAGAAGGAGCCGAACCCTAGCCGCGACTGGATGAACCCCAACTCCGGCTTCCTGCGCTCCAGCCGGGCGCGGGCCAAGGTGGCCACCTGGTTCAGAAAGCTGGATCGGGACAAGAACATCGCCGCCGGCAAGGAGTTGCTGGAGAAGGAGCTGGACAGGCACAACCTGACCCTCTCCAAGGTGGACAAGGTGGTGCTGGAGCGCTTCCATGCCGACGAGCTGGAAGATCTGCTGGCCGGCATCGGCAGTGGCGACATCCGCATCAACCAGCTGCTGAACTATCTGGACACCCGCTACAACAAGCCGACAGCGGAAGAGGAAGATCGTCGCCTGCTGGAGAAGCTGGAGCAGAAGGCCAACGTGCCGTTCCGGCCCAAGCCCAAGGATCACATAGTGGTGGAAGGGGTCGGCAACCTGATGACCCACATCGCCCGTTGCTGCCAGCCCATTCCGGGGGACGGCATTCAGGGCTTCATCACCATGGGGCGCGGCGTCTCCATCCACCGCGAGGATTGCGAGCAGCTCAAAGAGCTCTCCCGTCGCAACCCGGAGAGGCTGATCGATGCGGTATGGGGGGAGAACTACTCCGGTGGCTACGGCCTCACCATTCGCATCCTCTCCAACGACCGCTCCGGCCTGCTGCGCGACATTACCACCGTGCTGGCCAACGAGAAGATCAACGTGATGGGGGTGCGTTCGCGCTCCAACGTGCGCGAGCAGACCGCCGAGATCGACATGGAGCTGGAGATTTACAACATCAACGCCTTCAACCGGGCATTGGCCAAGCTCAGTCAGCTCAACGACGTGATCAGCGCCAAGCGCCTCTGATTGTCATCAACAACCAATTCGTGACCGACCGCCAGGTCGGTCACTGTTTTCCCCCTGCGTTACGAATCAAGAAGCGAATATCCCATGTCCCAACGTTACGACCTGCCTCAACTGCTCGACATCATGGCCAGATTGCGCGACCCGAACGGGGGTTGCCCCTGGGATCTGAAACAGAGCTTCCAGACCATAGTGCCGCACACCCTGGAGGAGGCCTACGAGGTGGCCGATGCCATCGAAACCCAGGATTGGGACGGATTAAAGGGTGAACTGGGCGATCTGCTGTTCCAGGTGGTGTTCTACGCGCAGCTCGGCAAGGAACAGGGGCTGTTTGATTTCGCCGATATCGTCGATACGGTGAGCGAGAAGCTGATCCGCCGCCATCCCCATGTTTTCTCCGATGCCGACCTTGGCGACGAGCAGGCGGTGAAGGTGAACTGGGAGGCGGAAAAAGCCAGAGAGCGGGCCGCGCTCGACAAGGAGAGCGTGCTGGACGATATCCCGCTCTCGCTGCCGGCCCTGACCCGCGCCGCCAAGATCCAGAAGCGCTGCGCCACCGTCGGCTTCGACTGGAAGACCTTGGGCCCGGTAGTGGACAAGGTCCACGAGGAGATCGACGAGGTGATGGAAGAGGCGCTGATGGCCGACGTGGACGAAGCGCGGGTGAGCGATGAGCTCGGCGATCTCTTGTTCGCCACCGTCAATCTGGTGCGCCATCTGGGCAAGGATCCGGAGCAGGTGCTACGGGGCGCCAACGCCAAGTTCGAACGCCGGTTTCGTCAGGTTGAGCAGTTTATCGCCGCAGAAGGGCTGAAAGTGAGCGATTGTTCGCTGGAAAAGCTCGATGCCGCCTGGGACCGGGCCAAGGAAACCGAACAAAGTTGATTTGGCGCAAGATGGGGGCGCCAGGAGCCTGATAGATTTTTGTTCATTGTTTGGGAGAGGGGGTTTTGGTATACTGTTTCCCCGTCCTGCTTCATCCCCGAAGCACCCCTTAAAATTCCCTAAACTTCTTTCAGGTTCAGCATGACGACAAAATATATTTTTGTAACTGGTGGCGTTGTTTCATCCCTCGGCAAAGGCATTGCCGCAGCTTCTCTGGCAGCCATTCTGGAAGCCCGTGGTCTGGATGTGACCATCATGAAACTGGACCCCTATATCAACGTGGATCCGGGCACCATGAGCCCGACCCAGCACGGTGAAGTGTTCGTAACCGAGGACGGGGCCGAGACCGATCTGGACTTGGGCCACTACGAGCGTTTCATCCGCACCAAGATGACCCGCCGCAACAACTTCACCACCGGTCGCATCTATGCCGACGTGCTGCGCAAAGAGCGCCGTGGTGACTATCTGGGCGCCACCATTCAGGTGATTCCGCACATCACCAACGCCATCAAAGAGCGGGTGATTGCCGGTGCCGAAGGCCATCAGGTTGCCATCGTCGAAGTGGGCGGTACCGTGGGCGACATCGAGTCCCTGCCGTTCCTCGAGGCCATTCGTCAGCTGGCTGCCGAAGTGGGCCGCAACAATGCTATGTTCATGCACCTGACGCTGGTTCCTTACCTGGCTGCCGCCGGTGAAGTGAAGACCAAGCCGACCCAGCACTCCGTCAAAGAGCTGCTCTCCATCGGTATTCAGCCAGACGTGCTGATCTGCCGCTCCGACCGTGCCATTCCGGCCGTTGAGCGCGCCAAGATCGCCCTGTTCTGCAACGTGCCGGAGCGCGCCGTCATCTCCATGAAAGACGTCGACTCCATCTACAAGATCCCGGCACTGCTCAAGTCCCAGAATCTGGACTCCTACTTCACCGAGCGTTTCGGTCTGGAGTGCAAGGAGGCCGATCTGGCCGAGTGGGAACAGGTCATCTATGAAGAAGCCAACCCGACTGCAGAAGTGACCATCGGCATGGTCGGCAAGTACGTATCCCTGCCGGATGCCTACAAGTCCGTCAACGAGGCGCTCAAGCACGGTGGCCTCAAGACCCGTCTGTCCGTCAACATCAAGTACATCGATTCCCAGGACATCGAGACCCGTGGCGCCGAGCTGCTGGAAGGTCTGGACGCTATTCTGGTGCCGGGTGGCTTCGGTGAGCGCGGCGTGGAAGGCAAAATTCAGGCGGCCCAGTATGCCCGCGAGAACAAGATCCCCTACCTGGGTATCTGCCTCGGCATGCAGGTAGCCATGATCGAATTCGCCCGCAACGTGGCGGGCATGGAAGGGGCTCACTCTTCCGAGTTCAAGAAGGATTGTGCCTATCCGGTGGTGGGTCTCATCACCGAGTGGGTGGATGACGAAGGCAACGTCGAAACTCGTACCGAGAAGTCCGATCTGGGCGGTACCATGCGTCTGGGTTCCCAGCTCTGCCACCTGGTCGAAGGTTCCAAGGTGCGCCAGATGTACGGCAGCCCGACCATTTACGAGCGCCACCGTCACCGTTATGAAGTGAACAACAAGTTGCTGCCGCAGATTGAAGCAGCAGGCCTGAAAGTGACCGGTCTCTCCGCCGACAAGAAGTTGGTGGAAATCATCGAGATCCCGGATCACCCCTGGTTCGTGGCCGCGCAGTTCCACCCGGAGTTCACCTCGACTCCCCGTGATGGCCACGCCCTGTTCGCCGGTTTTGTGAAGGCGGCAGGCGAGTATCAGAAGCGTAATCTGAAGTAATTGAAAATAAATGCGGTTGGGGCCCTGTGCCGCAGCCGCTTTTTTTGGCATATTTTTGTTGTTTTTTTACGAAACCTGAGGAAATACACATGTCCAAGATCGTTAAAGTGATCGGTCGTGAAATCATCGACTCCCGTGGTAACCCGACCGTTGAGGCCGAAGTTCACCTGGAAGGTGGTTTTGTTGGTATGGCAGCCGCTCCGTCTGGCGCGTCCACCGGTTCCCGCGAAGCGCTGGAACTGCGTGACGGCGACAAGAGCCGTTTCCTGGGTAAAGGCGTGCTGAAAGCCCTCGAAGCCGTAAACGGCCCGATCGCTCAAGCTCTGCTGGGTAAAGATGCCAAGGACCAGGCCACTGTCGACCAGATCATGATCGACCTCGACGGTACCGAGAACAAATCCAAGTTCGGCGCCAACGCCATCCTGGCTGTTTCCCTGGCTAACGCCAAAGCTGCCGCTGCTGCCAAAGGCATGCCGCTGTACGCCCACATCGCCGAGCTGAACGGCACCCCGGGTGTTTACTCCATGCCGCTGCCGATGATGAACATCATCAACGGTGGTGAGCACGCCGACAACAACGTCGACATCCAGGAGTTCATGATCCAGCCGGTTGGCGCCAAGACCCTGAAAGAAGCCGTTCGCATGGGCGCAGAAGTGTTCCACAACCTGGCCAAAGTGCTGAAGTCCAAGGGCTACAACACTGCAGTTGGTGACGAAGGTGGTTTCGCTCCGAACCTGAAATCCAACGCCGAAGCGCTGGAAGTGATCGCTGAAGCCGTTGCCGCTGCCGGTTACAAACTGGGCACCGACATCACCCTGGCTATGGACTGCGCTGCTTCCGAGTTCTACGACGCAGAGAAGAAAGAGTACAACCTGAAAGGCGAAGGTCGTGTCTTCACCTCCAACGGTTTCTCCGACTTCCTGGCTGACCTGACCACCAAGTTCCCGATCGTCTCCATCGAAGATGGCCTGGACGAATCTGACTGGGAAGGTTTTGCCTACCAGACTGCTGAACTGGGCAAGAAAATCCAGATCGTGGGTGACGACCTGTTCGTAACCAACACCAAGATCCTGAAGCGCGGTATCGACAACGGCATCGCCAACTCCATCCTGATCAAGTTCAACCAGATCGGTTCCCTGACCGAAACTCTGGCTGCCATCAAGATGGCCAAAGACGCTGGCTACACTGCCGTCATCTCCCACCGCTCCGGTGAGACCGAAGACGCTACCATCGCCGACCTGGCTGTTGGTACCGCTGCTGGCCAGATCAAGACCGGTTCCATGAGCCGTTCTGACCGTGTTGCCAAGTACAACCAGCTGATCCGTATCGAAGAAGCGCTGGGTGCCAAAGCTCCGTTCCGTGGTCTGAAAGAAGTGAAGAACCAGGCTTAATTTTCGCCTGCTTCCACGCTTTGCAAAGCCCCGCCAATCGGCGGGGCTTTTTCGTTTCTGCCGCCGCTGCGGCGGGTTTCTGCATTTTTTATTCCGGCCCAACCCATCCGGGGCACAGGCTTTCTTTTGTCTTGCCTGCGAATATGGGAAACTAGGCCGCTTGAAGGAGACTCAGTGCATGCGGCTACTCACTCTTATCCTGCTTCTCCTGTTGGGGGGGCTTCAATATGACCTCTGGCTGGGGAAGAACGGCCTGTCTGACTATCATGAGCTGTCCGATGCCATCACCCGGCAGCAGCAGGACAATCTGGTACTCAAGGATCGCAACAACCTGATTTATCGCGAGATCGACGATCTGACCTCGGGCCTGGAAGCCATCGAGGAGCTGTCGCGCAACGATCTTGGCTACATCAAGCAGGGCGAGACTTTCTACCGGATCATCCCCAAGGACAAAGACAAGGGTTCCAGCTCCGGAGACGCAGCCTACGATGACTGATCTCCGCCCCGGCCTGACCGCCATCGTCCCGGCCGCGGGCATCGGCAGCCGAATGGGGGCCGAGTGCCCCAAACAGTATCTGCAGCTGGCGGGCAGGACCATTCTGGAACATACCCTGACCCGGCTGCTCTCCCACCCGGCCATCGCTCAGGTGATCGTGGCGCTGGCTCCCCATGACCGCTGGTTCGACACTCTGGCCGTGGCAGCCGATCCGAGGATCCTGCGAGTGAAAGGGGGCGCCGAGCGGGCCTTTTCCGTGCTCAATGCGTTGCATGTGGCCGCAGGGGAGTGGGTACTGGTGCACGACGCCGCCCGTCCCTGTCTGACCCACGGCGATCTCGATGCCCTGATTGCCACCGCCATGGCCTGTGATGGTGCCATCCTCGGCAGCCGGGTGCGCGACACCATGAAGCGCTCCGACGGAGCGGGCAACATCCTCGCCACCGTCGATCGCGAGCAGCTCTGGCATGCCCTGACCCCCCAGATGTTTCCCACCCGTCCTCTGCTGCGGGCACTGGAAGAGGGGCTGGCGCTGGGGGCCACCATCACCGACGAGGCCTCCGCCATGGAGCGTGCCGGTTTCACGGTGCGGATGGTGGAAGGACGAGCCGACAATATCAAGGTGACCCGGCCGGAGGATCTCTCTCTGGCGGGGCTCTATTTGCAGCAACAGAATGCGCGCCAGCCGGCGCAACCCGATTCACCCACAGAGGAGCTGGCATGATCCGGATTGGACATGGTTTTGATGTACACAAGTTTGGTGGGGTTGGCCCCTGCATGCTGGGCGGGGTGGCGGTGCCGTATGAACAGGGCCTGCTGGCTCACTCCGATGGTGACGTGGTGCTGCACGCGGTGAGCGATGCGCTGCTCGGCGCCATCGGGGCCGGCGATATCGGCCGTCACTTTCCCGATACTGCGGCCGAGTTCAAGGGGATCGACAGCCGCATCCTGCTGCGAGACGTGTTTGCCCGGGTGCAGCAGTCGGGCTATGCCATCGGCAACCTGGATGTGACCATCATTGCCCAGGCACCCAAGATGGCGCCGCATATCGAAGCCATGTGCGCCGTGCTGGCCGCCGATCTGCAATGTGATTTGAACCGGGTGAACGTCAAGGCGACCACCACCGAACAGCTGGGATTCACGGGGCGCAAGGAAGGGATCGCCACCGAAGCCGTCGTCTTACTGGTGAAACAATAATGCTGGAACAACTTGCCTATCTGCACGGGGCGCCCACCGCCCGTGGCATTCTCAAGGCGCAAGCCGCCGATTTCGTGGTCAATGAAGATCTCGGGTTTGAACCCTGCGGCGAGGGGGAGCACATCTTCGTCCGGGTGCGTAAAACCGGGGAAAATACCGCCTGGGTGGCTGGCCTGCTGGCTGATGCAGCCGGGGTCAACCGCAATGCGGTGACCTGGGCCGGGCTGAAAGACCGCCACGCGGTGACCGAACAGTGGTTCGGCATTCATCTGCCGGGCAAGGCGGAACCTGATCTCTCCGTCATCGAGAGCGACAGCATCCAGATCTTGCAGGTGAAGCGCCACAACAAGAAGCTGCGGGTCGGCTATCTCAAGGGCAACCACTTCATCCTGCGCCTCACTGGGCTGGAGCAGGTCGATGGTCTGGAATCCCGCCTGCAGGCCATCGCTGAGCAGGGGGTGCCCAACTATTACGGCGAGCAGCGTTTCGGCCGGGGCGGCAACAATCTGGAGGCGGCCAAGGCGATGTTCGCCGGCAAGCGGATCAAGGATCGCAACAAGCGCTCCCTCTATCTCTCCGCTGCCCGCAGCATGCTGTTCAATGCCATCGTCAGTGCCCGCATCGAGCAGGGACTGGCCCATCAGCTGCTGGCCGGCGACTGTGTGATGCTCAAGGGCAGCCACTCCATCTTCAGCGAAGAGAGCGTGACCCCTGAGCTGGCGGCGCGTCTGGCCTCCGGCGACGTGCAGCTCACCGCGCCCCAGTGGGGTCGTGGCCGGTTGGCCAGCCAGGGTGCCGCCGCCGAGTTCGAACAGAGCGTGCTGGCCCCCTATCACGATTGGTGTGATGGCCTGGAAAAAGCCGGGCTGGACCAGGACCGCCGCCCGCTGCTGCTCAAGCCGCAAGCCATGAGCTGGCAGCTGGAGGGGGCCGTGCTCACCCTGTCGTTCTTCCTGCCGGCCGGGGCGTTTGCCACCAGCGTGGTGCGCGAGTTAATGCAGGCCGAAGAGGCCGATCATGGTTTCAGGAATCAGTCCGATGAGAATTCTGGTCAGTAATGATGACGGTGTGCATGCGGAGGGCATAAGAGCCCTCAGCGAGGCGCTGGCTGCCTGCGGCGAGGTCATCGTGGTGGCACCGGATCGCAATCGCAGCGGGGCGAGTCATTCCCTGACGCTGGAAGTGCCGTTGCGGGTCACCCGCATCGCCGAAACCGGATATCATGCGGTGAAGGGAACGCCGACCGACTGCGTGCACCTGGCGGTCAACGAGCTGGTGCGCCCGGAGCCCGACATGGTGGTGGCCGGCATCAACCACGGCGCCAATCTGGGGGATGACGTCATCTACTCGGGCACGGTGGCGGCGGCAACCGAGGGACGCCACCTCGGCTTCCCCTCGCTGGCCATCTCGCTGGTAGGCAAGACCCATTTCGCCACGGCGGCCCACTACGCCGCCCAGCTGGTGAGGGGCATGATGGTGCACCCGCTGCCCGCCGATCAGATCCTCAACGTCAATGTGCCGGACCTGCCCCTCGACCAGATCAAGGGGATCAGGGTGACGCGCCTTGGCAACCGCCACCGGGCGGAGTCGGTCATATGCAGCAAGGATCCCCGTGGCCAGCCCATCTACTGGATTGGCCCGCCCGGCAGCCAGCAAGATGCGGGCGAAGGTACGGATTTCGCCGCCATCGAGCAGGGCTACGTCTCGATCACCCCCCTGACCATCGATATGACTGCCTACAGCAGTCTGGCGGGGCTGGGGGCTTGGTTGGACCTGCAGGGATGAAGGTGTGATAGTACAGCGCCTGTTAAACCAGCTGATCGCGCAGGACATTCGCGATTTCCGCGTACTCGCGGCGATTGCCAAGGTGCCGCGCCAGCTGTTCGTGGATGAAGCCATGGCCCACAAGGCCTGGGACAATACGGCGTTGCCCATCGGCCACGGTCAGACCATCTCGCAACCCTACATGGTGGCGCGGATGACCGAACTGCTGATCCAGAACGATCCGGCCCATGTGCTGGAGATCGGCACTGGTTCGGGTTACCAGACAGCGGTACTGGCTCATCTGGTGGAGCACGTCTACACGGTGGAGCGGATCAAGTCGCTGCAGTTCCAGGCCCGGCGCCGGCTGCGTCAGCTTGATCTGCACAATGTCTCTGCCAAGCACGGCAATGGCTGGTTGGGTTGGCCCAACAAGGGACCGTTCGATGCCATTCTGGTGACGGCTGCCGCCAGCGAGGTGCCGACGGCCCTCACCGATCAGCTGGCCGACGGTGGCCGGCTGGTGTTGCCGGTGGGGGACAGCCAGCAGACCCTGCAGCTGATCGAGCGGTCGGGCTCCCAGCTGACCAGCCGGATCCTGGAGCCGGTCCGTTTCGTCCCCCTGATTGACGGAGATGTCGAGTGAAGTTGTTTTCCCGCCTCTATGTGCTGGTGATGCAGTGGGCACGCCACAAGTATGCCCCCTGGTATCTGGCGATCACCGCCTTCATCGAGTCGGTGTTCTGGCCCATTCCGGTGGACGTGATGCTGGCCCCCATGGCGCTGGCCAGACCGCACAAGGCCTGGCACTACGCCGCACTGGCGACCCTGTTCTCCGTGCTGGGCGCGCTGTTCGGCTATCTGCTCGGTTATGCCCTGTGGGAGCCGGTGGTCCAGCCGCTGGTGGTCTCGGTGGGTTATGAAGACAAGATTGCCCTGGCCCGGCAATGGTTCGAGCAGTGGGGCATCTGGGTGATTTTTATTGCCAGTTTCACGCCGATCCCCTACAAGGTGTTTACCGTGACGGCCGGCCTGTTGCAAATGGCACTGCTGCCCTTCATCGTGACCTCGCTGATCGGGCGTGGCATGCGCTTTTTCCTGGTGGCAGGCCTGATGCGCTGGGGTGGCGAAAAGATGGAGCGCAAGCTGATGCACTATGTGGATGTGCTGGGTTGGCTCTGTATTGGTTTGGCCGTTGTGGCCTATTTCTGGTTTAGTCGTTAAAGGATCCACTATGCGTTCGCGTGTTTGGCAAGGAAGCAGTGTCGTCGTGTTGTCATGGCTGCTGCTCGCTTGCTCTTCCAGCAAGACTGCTGCTCCGGTACAAGGATTGGGCAATGATGGTCTCGTCTCTACCATTCCGGCTCGTCAGATGGCGGCTCAGCCCGCCATTCAGGGCAACAGCTACACGGTGAAAAAAGGGGACACCCTCTACTCCATCGCCTTCAATTCGGGCAATGACGTGCCCTCGCTGGCCAGTCTCAACGGCATCAGCCCCCCCTACAACATCTATCCGGGCCAACAGATCCGGCTCGATGCCTCCGGCAGCACCATGGCCGTTGCGCGCAGTGCTGGTACCTATCAGGTTCGTCCTGGGGATACGCTGAGCAGCATTGGCCGCCAGTTTGGCATGTCGAATCAGACTCTGGCACAAAGCAACAATCTGCAGGCACCCTTTGCCCTGCAGGTCGGGCAGGTGCTGAATGTGCAGTCCGCCAGCAGCGGCAGTGGCCAGATGGTGGCGGCGACTCGCCCGGTGGTGACCCAGAGTTCCGGCCCCAAACCCCTGGCGCCAGCGACCTCAGGTACGACCACTCCATTTATCAAACAGAAAACGATTGCTCAGCCATCTTCAAAAGAATACGCTCAGGTAAAAGAACAAAAATCAGACAATTCCTACAGCAAGCTATCTTGGCACTGGCCTACCAAGGGTCGGATCGTCGAAGGTTTCTCTGTTGCAGAACAGGGTAACAAGGGCATAGATATCGCCGGTCAGAAGGGGCAACCCATCTACGCGGCGAGCGGCGGCAAGGTCGTCTATGCCGGTAGCGCACTGAGGGGTTATGGCAAGCTGATCATTCTCAAACATGATGATGACTACCTCTCTGCTTACGCCCACAACGATGAGTTGCGAGTGAAGGAAGGAGACAGCGTCAAAGGCGGATCAGTCATTGCCAACATGGGTAGCACGGACGCGCCGGATGTGCGATTGCACTTTGAAATCCGGTACAGAGGCAAGTCGATTAACCCGATGAGCCATTTGCCAAAGCGTTAGACCCAGAGAGTTAAGTCTTACTCTGGTGCCGGTCAGGGAGACACGCCATGAGCCAAGAACAACTGGTGATGCAGGATGCAGAGTTAGAGTTCGACGAAGAGCTGGAGACCCACGAAGAGGAAGAGGTTCAGGAAGTCGCGGCCGAGGCCGAAGAGACGATTTCCGATGAACTGATGGCACCTGAACTGAACAAGGTGATGGACGCCACCCAGCTCTATCTCGGGGAGATTGGTTTCTCCCCGCTGCTCACCGCCGAAGAAGAAGTCTATTACGCCCGTCGTGCCTTGCGAGGTGACAAAGCTGCCCGCAAGCGCATGATCGAGTCCAATTTGCGACTGGTGGTCAAGATCGCCCGTCGCTACAACAATCGCGGCCTGGTGCTCCTCGATCTCATCGAAGAGGGCAACCTCGGCCTCATCCGCGCAGTCGAGAAATTCGATCCCGAGCGCGGCTTCCGTTTCTCTACCTATGCGACCTGGTGGATCCGTCAGACCATAGAGCGGGCCATCATGAATCAGACCCGTACCATTCGTCTGCCCATTCATGTGGTCAAGGAGCTGAACGTCTATCTGCGTACCGCCCGCGAACTCTCCCATCGGCTCGATCACGAACCGACGGCGGAAGACATCGCCTTTGCGCTGGATCGCTCGGTAGACGATGTGAATCGCATGCTCAAGCTCAACGAGAAGATCACCTCGGTCGATACCCCCATCGGTGGCGATCGCGACAAGGCGCTGCTGGATGTGCTCTCCGACGAGCGCGGCATGGGCCCTGAGCTGGAGTCCCAGGATGACGACATGCGCGCCAGCATAGTGCACTGGCTGGAGGAGCTGAACCCCAAGCAGCGCGAGGTGCTGGCCCGTCGCTTTGGTCTGCTCGGCTATGAGCCGGCGACTCTGGAAGACGTGGGCGCCGAGATTGGTCTGACCCGCGAGCGGGTTCGCCAGATCCAGGTAGAAGGGCTACGCCGCTTGCGGGAGATCCTGCTGGGGCAGGGACTCTCCATTGAGGCGCTGTTCCGTACCAACTAAGGGTTGCTAGTGAGTGGAAATGCTTACCAAGCAAAACAAAAAGGGGCCAGAGGCCCCTTTTTCATGTCGGCAGGATCCGCTGGATCAAACCGGATCCAGGGTATCCAGCGGCCAGCGCGGCACAGCCTTGACCGCCAGCGGCTCGAATACCCCGGCTTTCAAGCGCTGCATGCCGGCATAGGCGATCATGGCGCCATTGTCGGTGCAATATTCGGTGCGCGGGTAGAACACTTCCCCCTTGAGGCTCTCCATCAACTCGGCCAGCTGGGCGCGCAGGTGGCGGTTGGCGCTGACGCCGCCGGCCACCACCAGGCGATTGAGGCCAGTCTCCTTCAAGGCACGGCGACACTTGATGGCCAGGGTGTCGACTACCGCGTCTTCAAACGCTCGAGCGATATCGGCACGGGTCTGTTCATCATCACCGTTGGCGGCGATGGTGTTGGCGGCGAAGGTCTTGAGGCCGGAGAAGCTCATGTCGAGCCCGGGGCGGTCGGTCATGGGGCGCGGAAAGGTGAAGCGCCCGGTGGTGCCCTTCTCCGCCAGCCGGGAGAGTAGAGGGCCGCCTGGGTAATCCAATCCCATCAGCTTGGCCGTCTTGTCGAAGGCCTCGCCAGCAGCATCATCGATCGACTCGCCCAGCAGCTGATAGCTGCCGATGCCATCGACCCGTACCAGCATGGAGTGGCCGCCGGAGACCAGCAGCGCCACGAAGGGAAACTCGGGGGCTCGCTCTTCCAGCATGGGGGCCAGCAGGTGGCCTTCCATGTGGTGCACGGCAATGGCCGGTTTGTTCCAGGCCATCGCCAGCGAGCGGCCTATGGTGGCTCCCACCAGTATGGCGCCAACCAGGCCCGGACCTGCGGTGTAGGCGATGCCGTCGATGTCGTCCTTGCCCAGTCCCGCCTCTCGCAACGCGGCCTGGATCAAGGGGATCGTCTTGCGGACGTGATCCCGGCTGGCCAGCTCGGGAACGACGCCGCCGTAGTCCGCATGCAGCTTGACTTGGCTATACAACTGGTGGGAAAGGATCCCTTTTTGATCGTCGAAGATCGCGATCCCGGTTTCGTCACAGGATGTCTCTATGCCCAATACACGCATTGCTAAAAAATTTCACTGCTAAAATGAGACGGCTATGGTAACCTTCGCGGGTTTTTTAAACCAGAGCGATCTCTGCGGGTTTACTTTCATTCCCTGTCCAGAGTATAATTTCGCACCATTTTAAGACATGCTGATCGATTGAAGGTCAGCTAACAATTTATCACTGAGGTGAAAGGCACATGCCAGTAATCAAAGTCCGTGAAAATGAGCCGTTTGACGTTGCTCTGCGTCGCTTCAAGCGTTCTTGCGAAAAAGCCGGTATCCTGTCCGAAGTTCGTAGCCGTGAGTTCTACGAGAAGCCGACTACCATTCGCAAGCGTGCCAAAGCGTCTGCCGTTAAGCGTCATGCCAAGAAGCTGTCCCGCGAAAACGCACGTCGTATCCGCCTGTACTAATCAAGGGTTCATGCCGTGTCGCTGAAGGATCAACTCAAGGATCAACAAAAACTCGCCATGCTTGCCAAAGACAAGGCTCGCTTGGGGGCGATCCGTTTGTTGATGGCTGAAATCAAGCAACGTGAAGTTGATACCCGTGTCGAGCTCAATGATCAGGATATCCTCGCTGTGGTGACCAAAATGGTCAAACAGCGTCGTGATTCCATCAGTCAATTCGAAGCTGCCGGTCGCCAGGATCTTGCCGACAAAGAGTCCGCAGAGATCGTTGTGTTGCAGGAGTTCCTGCCGCAACAGCTGACCGCAGTCGAAATTGCCGCACTGATTGAGCAAGCCATCGCTGAAAGTGGTGCTGCCGTCATGGCTGACATGGGCAAAGTCATGGCTGTCTTGAAGCCGAAAATTCAGGGGCGTGCCGATGTCGGCGCCGTCAGTGCTCAGGTGAAAACCCGCTTGGCGTAACAGGCTACTCTCTTGTTTGGTCAAAGAAGCCGTGCTTCCCTGGGAATGCGCGGCTTTTTTATTTTCTATGCAATGAAACAGGACGGTTATGGCAGGCAGGATCCCACAATCCTTCATCGATGATCTGCTCGTACGCACCGATATCGTCGAGTTGATCGACTCGCGGGTGCGGCTGAAGAAAGCCGGTAAGAACTACCAGGCTTGCTGCCCTTTTCATAACGAAAAAAGCCCCTCTTTTACTGTCAGTCAGGAGAAGCAGTTCTATCACTGCTTCGGTTGCGGTGCTCACGGCAATGCCATCGGCTTTGTCATGGAGTATGACGGGCTCGAATTTCCCGATGCCATTGAGGAGCTTGCCAGCCTGCATGGTATGCAGGTTCCCCGTGAGCAGACCGCAGGTGGGGCGAGCAGCAGCCAACCAGCGGTCAGCAAGGATCTGTTCGAGCTGATGAACCAGATTGCCCGCTTCTACGAGAGCAATCTCAAGAACGCGCCGCAGGCGGTGGAATACCTGAAGGGACGCGGTCTGACTGGTGAAGTGGTCAAGCGCTTCAATATTGGTTATGCCCCTGCCGATTGGGATCAGGTGCGTCGGCGCTTTGGCGCCAGCCGGGAGCACGAGCAGTTGCTCATCTCTGGCGGCATGCTGATCACTCGTGACAGCGGCCCCGGCAGCTATGATCGCTTTCGCGATCGCATCATGTTCCCGATCCGTGACAAGCGTGGCCGGGTCATCGGTTTCGGTGGCCGGGTGCTGGGGGAGGGGACGCCCAAATATCTGAACTCGCCGGAAACACCCATCTTCCACAAGGGACGGGAGTTGTTCGGCCTTTACGAGGTCAAGCGGGCACACAAGGATCCGCGCCGGATCCTTGTGGTAGAAGGCTATATGGATGTGGTGGCGCTCGGCCAGTACGAGATCGATTATGCGGTGGCGGCGCTGGGCACCGCGACCACCAGCGACCATATCCACACCCTGTTTCGCACTACGGCCGAGGTCGTCTGTTGCTACGACGGCGACAACGCCGGTCGGGAAGCGGCCTGGCGGGCGCTGGACAACGCGCTCTCCCACCTGCAGGACGGTCGTGAACTCAAGTTCGTCTTTTTGCCGGATGGTGAGGATCCCGACTCGCTGGTGCGCCAGATCGGCAAGGAGGGATTCGAATCTCTGCTAGACCAGGCCCAGCCCTTCGCCGACTTCATGTTTGAGCGCCTCGGGCGCGATGCGGCTCTTTCCGGTGAAGCGGGCAAGTTCGAAGTGGCCAACAAGGCCGCCGAGCTGATCCGGCGAGTCCCGGAAGGTTTCACGCGTGAGGGGTTGATCACCCGCCTTTCCAGCATGATGCGTTGGGGGGAGAACAAGCAGCGGATCGCCGAACTGTTTGCCCGCAACAGTCAGCCAAAGGCCGAGGTCAACAAGCCCAAGGCGGCCAAGCTGACGCCGCTGCGCCGGGCATTGGCACTGATGGTGCAGTATCCGGCGATCACGGCCGAATTGCCGGCCATGCCTGAACTGGCCGGACTGCGCCTGCAGGGCATCAGATTCCTGCTGCAGCTGCATCAACAGATCCTGACTCAGCCCGGGGTCACGACGGGCATTCTGCTGGAACACTGGCGTGGCACCAAAGAGGGAGAGATCCTGGCGCAACTGGCGATGCACGATCTGTTTGAAGAGGTAAAACTCGACCAGGAGCCGGATATTCTGGGAGAATTGCAGGATACTTTCGTCGGTTTCATCAACCTGTTCCTGAAGCAGCGCATCGAGGAATTGCAGGCCAAGGTGGCGCAGGAAGGGCTAAGCTCTGAGGAAACTCAGGAGCTGATGATGCTGATCAGAGAGGTGCAAATTGAGAAAAGAAATGAGAGTGGGGCTTGATATTTGAGTGATTAACCCCAATATGAATACCGTTGCCCGAATCGACGGGATTAAAAGCAAACATTTTATAACCGCCTGGCCCCGACAATACTGCGGGCAGGGGTTTCTCATGACCGACGCCGCAACCAGACATAGCATGTCTGGCGGTTTTCTATTAGAATTGGCTATTTGCGCAGCAGCGCACTGTACGCGCAACCTAGCAACACCAACCGGATGAGTTCTATGGAGCAAACCCCGCAGTCTCAGCTTAAACTCCTCGTTGCCAAAGGTAAAGAACAGGGCTACCTGACCTATGCCGAGGTGAACGATCACCTCCCGCAAGACATTGTCGACTCTGACCAGATCGAAGACATCATCCAGATGATCAACGACATGGGCATTCAAGTGGTGGAAAACGCCCCGGATGCCGATGACCTTATCATGGCTGAAGGTGGTACCGCCGATGAGGACGCTGCCGAAGCAGCGGCCCAGGCACTGGCATCTGTTGAATCCGAGATTGGTCGTACGACCGATCCCGTCCGCATGTACATGCGGGAAATGGGTACCGTCGAACTGTTGACTCGCGAAGGCGAAATCGACATCGCCAAGCGCATCGAAGACGGTATCAACCAGGTACAAAGCTCCGTCGCCGAGTACCCGGAAGCGATTACCTATCTGCTTGAGCAATACGACAAATACGAAGCGGAACAGCTGCGTCTGTCCGATATCATTTCCGGCTTCATCGATCCCAACGAGACCGACGACGTCGCCCCGACCGCTACTCACATCGGCTCCGAGCTCAGCGAAGAAGATCTGGCTGACGAAGATGAAGACGAAGATGAAGACGAAGACGGTGATGGCGATGATTCCGACGATGACGGTGACGGTGGCCCGGATCCGGAAGTCGCTCGCGAGAAGTTCGGTGATCTGCGCGCCCAGTACGAAGTAACTCGTCTCTCCATTCAGCAGAATGGTCGTGCGCACGAAGATACTCAGGCTGCGATTGCCCAGCTGGCCGATGTATTCCGTCAATTCCGCCTGATGCCCAAGCAGTTCGACCGCTTGGTCAACAACATGCGCGAGATGATGGAGCGGGTCCGCGTGCAGGAACGCATCATCATGAAACTCTGCGTTGAGCAGGCCAAGATGCCGAAGAAGACCTTCGTCGCTGCCTTCACCAACAACGAGTGTGAAACTGCCTGGTTCGAGTACCAGAAGCAGGCCGGCAAGGCCTGGTCACCGCGTCTGGTCGAGATGGACGAAGATGTGCTGCGCGCCATCGGCAAGCTGCAGCAGATCGAGGAAGAGACCGGTCTGTCCATCGCCCAGATCAAGGACATCAACCGTCGCATGAGTATCGGTGAGGCCAAGGCCCGCCGCGCCAAGAAAGAGATGGTCGAGGCCAACCTGCGTCTGGTTATCTCCATCGCCAAGAAGTACACCAACCGTGGTCTGCAGTTCCTGGATCTGATCCAGGAAGGCAACATCGGTCTGATGAAGGCGGTAGACAAGTTCGAATACCGTCGTGGCTACAAGTTTTCGACCTATGCGACCTGGTGGATCCGTCAGGCCATTACCCGCTCCATCGCGGATCAGGCCCGTACCATCCGTATCCCGGTACACATGATCGAGACCATCAACAAGCTCAACCGTATCTCCCGTCAGATGCTGCAGGAGATGGGTCGTGAACCGAACCCGGAAGAGCTGGCCATGCGCATGGGCATGCCGGAAGACAAGATCCGCAAGGTATTGAAGATCGCCAAAGAGCCCATCTCCATGGAGACGCCCATCGGTGATGATGAAGATTCCCACTTGGGCGACTTCATCGAAGATACCACCCTGGCGCTGCCAGCGGATGCTGCCACCAGCGAGAGCCTGCGCAACGCCACCCGCGAAGTGCTGGCCGGCCTGACCGCCCGCGAGGCCAAGGTACTGCGCATGCGCTTCGGTATCGACATGAACACTGACCACACCCTCGAGGAAGTGGGCAAGCAGTTCGACGTTACCCGTGAGCGTATTCGTCAGATCGAAGCCAAGGCGCTGCGCAAGCTGCGCCACCCGAGCCGCTCCGAAGTACTGCGCAGCTTCCTGGACGAGTAATCCCGGGCGGGTCCAACCCGTAACCGCTGTCAAAAAGCCCCGCCATGCGGGGCTTTGTTTTATTCGTGGCGACGGGGGCGTGAAGATGAGTCACGGAACCGCTTGAATATGGATGAAATCTCGCCAAGTGGTTGATATGCCTATGGACGGGGTATCCGCCATCCCCTATAATCCACGCCGCAAACCAGTATCAATGGCCCCTTAGCTCAGTTGGTCAGAGCAGTCGACTCATAATCGATTGGTCGTGGGTTCAAGTCCCCCAGGGGCCACCATTTTCAGACAACGCCGCTCTCTTGAGCGGCTTTGTCGTTTCTGGCGTTCACCGGCGCCGGCCCTGGGCATGCGCTCCATAGTGCGCTCCATAGTGCGGTCCATCGTGCGGCCTATAGTGCAATTCAAACAGCCAGAACTAGGCAAGGTTTCGCACAGAGAGGCGTTGCAAAGCCTCGCTGTGGCGGCTTTCTGCAAGAGTAAGGGATAGCCTGATCCTCTCGCCCGAGCCTGCCGGGCAGGCTGGTCATGTGATCATGCTGTTCGGCTTGCGTGCGATGCGCTGTGACCTTGAGCGTTCCTTTTTTCGGCGTTGAGGGGGGGCATGGTTTGAGATGAGCCTGGGCATGGCGCCAGGTCATCAGCCTGCTGAGCTGCCGGCTGGAAGGGGCGGAATGACGCCATAAAAAAGGCCTCCCACCGATGGTGGGAGGCCTGGGACAGTGCTCCTGGTCTGGTGACCGAGCGTAGCATTACTGGGCGTTCAGACTATAGGCCAGCGTCTGGTCGTTGAAACGCACCACATAGACACCGACCAGTGCTGTGGCGATGTCGGCGCCGGCCAGCTCGGCGACACCGTCCTTGTTGGTGTCGCCGTAGTTCTGGGTCCAGTCGCCCTTGACGTCGAATTTGAAGCGCTGACCGCCGTTGCCATCGCCGCTACCGGTGAAGGTGACGCTGGCCTGCCAGAGGTGATCGCCTGCCAGCGACATGGGGGTGGAACCCCAGTTGTTGGTGGTGCCGCGAATGTTGAGGCTGGCGAAGTTCTTCGCGTAGCCGACGCTGACCGGGGTCAGGCTGTATTGCAGGGTCTGATCGTTGAAGCGCACCCGATACTGGCCGGTGACCGAGGTCAGGATGTCACTGCCGGCCAGTTCGGCCACCCCATCCTTGTTGGTGTCACCATAGTTCTTGCTCCAGTCCCCCTTGACGTCGAACTTGAAGCGCTGGTTTGCCTGACCATCGAAGGTGACCAGAGCCTCCCACTGGTTGTCGGCGACCAGCGTCATGGCAAGGGATCCCCAGGCATTGGGAGTGCCGCGGAAATTCAGGGTAGGCAGCACGCTGGCGTAGGTGCCGTTGTCGTCGGTGACGGTCACGGTAGCGCTGGCACTGGCGGTCAACCCTTCAGCATCGGTCACGGTGACCGTCACGGTATGGGTACCCGGTGTATCGAACCGGACCGTCTCGGTGGCGGCGGTGCCGCCGCTGGACCAGCTGTAGTTCACCACGCCCCCGTCGTCGCGGGAGGCGGAGGCATCGAACACCACGCTCTCACCCGCCTTGATGCTGAGGGTCTTGGGGGAGAGGGCGGCCACCGGTGCCTGGTTGCTGGTGAGGGGGGTGACCGTATAACGCAGATCGCTTTCGTTCAGGGTGATGCGGTAGGTGCCCGCTCCGCTGACCAAAATGTCCTTGCTGCTGCCCTTGTCGGCGATGCCATCCCCTTCGTTGTCTCCGTAGTTTTCGGCCCAGTTGCCGAAGACGTCGAACTTGAAGCGCTGGGCGCCGGTGGCGTCACCGTTGCCGGTCAGGGTGAGGGTGGCTGACCAGACACGGTTGGCATCGACGGTCATGGGGGTATTGCCCCAGGCGTTGTGGGTACCGCGCAGGTTCATGCTGCTGAACTTGGTGCCCGGCAGGGCGGAACCGCCGCAGGGGCTGGCCTTGGTGCAACCGGCGATGATGGCGGCCGCCTTCATGCCGGGCACGTTCAGGCTGGCCTTGCCACTGCCGTCGACGGTGACATAGCCGCCGCTGCAGTAGTCGTTGCCCCCCAGCAGGTTGCAGTACTCACCGGCCGGCAGACCGGTCTGCAGCGAGGCCACCAGGCTGCCGCTCTCGTTGTTGATGGCGATGAAGCCCTTGTCACCGCGGCCGAAGGCGATCTGGTTGTTGCCGTTGTCCCACCAGTTGTTGACCGGCTGGCCTTCGGTCCGGTTGTGGAACAGTGCCATGTTCATGATGGTCGGCCGGCGCTGTTCGCAGTTCCACTGACTGTCCGTGCAAGGTGTGCTGCCCGGTGCCCCCTTGTCGGTTTCATAGGTGCTCATGTTTTCGAAGCGATAGCCCGACATCACCTGCTTCCAGCCATAGGGCCAGGCCATCATGAAGGTGTTTGCCAGATCGTAGCGAGCACCGCTCATGAAGGTGAGCATGCCGCCCCCACCGTGGCCGCGTTCGCGGTCGTGGTTGACCACGAAGACGAAGGCCTTGGCGGAGGGGAGCAGGCCCCAGCTCTCGCCCAGCGTCTTGAGGTTCTTGATCTGGCCGTTGAAGTTGGCGGCCAGATCGGTGCCGTATTTGAAGTCGGTGACGGTGTCGATATAGGTGTAGCGGCCCGGCTGGATGTCGGCGGACTCTCCGCCTGCGCCGATCACCTCCAGATAGGCCTTGGGGCTGCCCGCCTTGTCGAGGATGGCCTTCACGTCGGTCGGGGCCATGTGCTTGGCCGCATCGATACGAAAGCCCGCCACGCCCCAGCCGAGCAGGGTCTTCATGTAGGTGGCGATCTGATCCTGCACGTAGGGAGAGCCGGTATTGAGGTCCGGCATGCCGTAGAGGGCGCCATTCCAGACGTTGTTGCTGTCACCGTAGTTGGTGATGTCGCCGCTGTGGTGGAAGTCGTTGTAGCCGAACTGGGGATACTGGTACTGCCCCGCGTTGTAGCTGCCGCCACCGGTGGCGGTGCCTGAGCCCGATGCCAGCTGGTTGAAGACGGCGTCGGCATAGACCTTGACCCCGGCTGCGTTGCAGCGGGCGATCATGCTTCTGAGTTCCGCCTCGCTACCACCGAAGCTGTTGAAATTCTTGAAGCTGACGGGTTGATAGACGGTCCACCAGACCTGGCTGCCCTGCTTGTGCTCGGCCGGTGGGGTGATCTGGACGCCCCCGAACCCCTTGGGCCCGAGCACGGTTTCGCACTCGTTGGCGATGTCGTTGAACTTCCATTGGAACAGGTGAACCATGACCCCTTCGGCGGTGGCAGTGTGGCTGAAAGAGCCGAGTGCCGCCGTCAGCAGGGCGGTTCGAAGCAGTGTGCTGTGCATGACGATTTTCCCTTCGATCTTGTTATTGACATATCACTGTCGTGTAGTCGAACGGACAACGAACAACCTCGTTCAGCTCAGTAGCATTCATGAAATCGCAGTGGTTGAAAATCGAACAGCCTGAATTAATTAAGAAATGTGAATGAAAATGCTTTCATGGCCCCTAGCGATGCAAGTGGCGAAAGAGAGGGCAAGAGCCGGGGACCCGGCGGGTAGTGTGGGATCAGGGGAGTGGCAGAGCAATGAACAGGGGCCCAGCAGGGCCCCATGAGTATTCAGGCGTCGGATTCCTGCGGCAAGGCTCGGGCCTTGCCGCGGCGCCTTGGCAACATGCGCTTCACCAGATTGCTGCGCTGGCGCCAGGAGGTGAACAGGATGGCCAGCAGGTGCAGCGCTATCATGCCCTGCAGGGCCCAGGTACACCAGACGTGCCAGTCGTCCGCCCCCAGTTCGAACCCCATCTCGGTATTCTGGAACCAGCCGGTGCCAGCGGTGGCCAGGATCAGCAGCCAGAGCGTCCAGACCGCCAGCTTGCCGCTGCCGTGGTGACCGGGAGCCGGTGGCGTGCGCTCGCGCAGCTCCACCGCTTGCTGGCGAAAATCTTCCCGGCTTGGGATGAGGGCTCGCAACCGGGCATGGCCCTTGGCAAACGAGAGCCCCCACGCCAGGCGCAGGCTGATCAGGGCGATGGCCAGGTAACCCAGCCGTTCATGCCACTCCTCGCCCGCCTCGTTGAGCCAGAGGTTGCCGATACAGATGGCCGCCACACCCCAGTGGGTGAGGCGGACCAGACTATCCCAGTGGAAGGGATCAGCCTTTTTGCTTGGCATATTTGTGGTACTCCTTCTTCAGGTCGTTGACCTTGGCCAGGTGCTCGCGCGCCTTGGCTTCGTCACCTGCCTTGAGGGCTGCCAGGCTGGCATCCAGCTCGGTCTGCACTTCGTTCATGCCTTCCAGAAACTTCTCTTTCTTGGCGGCCGGCATGTTCTTCTGCTTGGCGATGTCGAACTGCGCCTTCATCTCGTTGATGTATTTTTCCATGGTGGCGGCATCGTCGGCCTTGACCGCCTGCTTGTAGTTGAAGCCGATCTTCTTCATCGGCTGTTCCAGCTCACCGGCCATGGCGGGCAGGGTCATCAGGCCAAACATCAGGGGCAGCAACAGGGGGCGAACAGTTTTCAACATGGGATTTCCTTATTTAAACGACATGCTTATCGATCTTGTGTGGCTTCTTATGAACCCTTGTTTGGATTCATCACAGGCATGATGCCATGACAGTGCGTGAACTGTTTGTGAATATTGCTGTTTTTTGTCACAAAGGGTAACAGGGAAGAGGGAGATGTAAGGGAGTTGCTGAGCCAAGTAAACCAGGTCATTCGGGCCATCTACCGGGCTGCGTGACCGCGAGATACGCCAGATGAAGAGAGGGCCCTTGCGGGCCCTGTTGATTACTGCTGCTGTTCACGCTCGATGGCGCGCCAGCCGATGTCGTGGCGGTAGAAGACGCCGTCCCACTTGATGCGACCTGCCAGCTGATAGGCCCGTTTTTGCGCCTCGGCCACGCTGTGACCGAGGGCTGTGGCGCACAGCACGCGGCCACCGGCGGTCACCACGGTGTCGCCTTCCAGCTGCGAGCCGGCGTGGAATACCTTTTCGCCGCTCGCCTCTTCCACCGGCAGGCCGCTGATGGGCTTGCCCTGCTGGTAGTCGCCGGGGTAGCCACCGGCCGCCAGCACCACGCCGATGGCGACGCGGGGGTCATAGATGGCTTCGACCTGATCCAGCTTGCCGGCACAGGCCGCCAGGCAGAGCTCCACCAGATCGGAGCGCATGCGCAGCATGATGGGCTGGGTTTCGGGATCGCCGAAGCGGCAGTTGAACTCGATCACCTTGGGGTTGCCCTGGCCGTCGATCATCAGACCGGCGTAGAGGAAACCGGTGTAGACGTTGCCCTCGGCCGCCATGCCGCGTACGGTCGGCATGATCACCTGCTCCATCACCTTGCGATGCACATCGGCAGTGACCACGGGGGCGGGGGAGTAGGCACCCATGCCGCCGGTGTTGAGGCCGGTATCACCATCACCGACCCGTTTGTGATCCTGGCTGGTGGCCATCGGCAGCACATGCTCGCCGTCCACCATGACGATGAAGCTCGCCTCTTCCCCGTCCAGAAACTCCTCGATCACCACCCGGGCCCCGGCGTCGCCAAAGGCGTTGCCGGAGAGCATGTCGCGTACCGCCTCTTCGGCTTCGCTCAGGGTCATGGCAACGATGACCCCCTTGCCGGCGGCCAGGCCGTCAGCCTTGATGACGATGGGGGCGCCCTTCTCGCGCAGGTAGGCCAGTGCCGGCTCCACCTCGGTGAAGTTCTGGTACTCGGCGGTCGGGATGGCGTGGCGGGCCAGAAAATCCTTGGCAAACGCCTTGGAACCTTCCAGCTGGGCTGCTGCGGCGGTCGGGCCGAAGATGGCTAGCCCCTCGGCGCGGAACGCATCGACCACCCCTTTCACCAGCGGCGCTTCCGGCCCGACGATGGTCAGACCGATGCGCTGCTCCTTGGCAAACGCCAGCAGGGCCGCGATGTCGGTGGCCGAGATGGCCACGTTCTCGATGCTCCCTTCATGGGCGGTGCCGGCATTGCCGGGGGCGACGAAGACTCGGGTCACCAGAGGGGATTGCTTGGCCTTCCAGGCCAGGGCGTGTTCACGGCCGCCGTTGCCAATGATCAGTACTTTCATCGTATCGCTCGCTTCTATTCGGGGTCACTGGCGGGCCTGGGGCCTGCGCCGGTGAAAATAGCCAGGTGAAAAGAGACAACAAAAGGGCCGCCGGTGGCGGCCCTGATCCATCAGTGACGGAAGTGGCGCATGTTGGTGAACAGCATGCACATGCCGTGTTCGTCGGCAGCGTCGATCACCTCCTGATCGCGCATCGAGCCACCGGGCTGGATGACGCAGGAGATGCCGGCTGCCGCTGCGGCGTCGATGCCGTCGCGGAACGGGAAGAAGGCATCGGAAGCCATGACGGAGCCCGCCACGGTCAGCCCTTCATCCTCGGCCTTGATGCCGGCGATCTTGGCCGAGTAGACGCGGCTCATCTGGCCGGCGCCGACGCCGATGGTCTGGCCGTCTTTGGCATAGACGATGGCGTTGGATTTGACGAACTTGGCCACCTTCCAGCAGAACAGCAGGTCGTTCAGCTCAGCCTCGGTGGGTTGACGCTTGCTGACCACGGTCAGATCCCCCAGGGTCACCATGCCAAGGTCACGCTCCTGCACCAGCAGGCCGCCGTTGACGCGCTTGAAGTCAAAGCCTTGCGCCGGCGCGGTCCACTGACCGCACTCGAGCAGTCGCACGTTCTGCTTGGCGGCGACAGCGTCGCGGGCAGCCTGGCTGACGGTGGGGGCGATGATCACCTCGACGAACTGGCGCTCGACGATGGCCTTGGCGGTGGCGCCATCCAGTTCACGGTTGAAGGCGATGATGCCGCCAAACGCGGAGGTGGGGTCGGTCTGCCAGGCGCGCTCGTAGGCACTCAGCAGGTCGCTGCCAATGGCCACGCCGCACGGGTTGGCGTGCTTGACGATGACGCAGGCCGGCTGGTCGAACTCTTTGACGCACTCCAGCGCCGCATCGGTGTCGGCGATGTTGTTGTAGGAGAGCGCCTTGCCCTGCAGCTGGATGGCGCTCGCCACCGAGCCCGGCGCGGCATGCTCCTCGGCATAGAAAGCAGCAGCCTGATGGCTGTTCTCGCCGTAGCGCATGTCTTGCTTCTTGATGAACTGGCTGTTGAAGGTGCGCGGGAAGCGGGACTCCTCGTCACCTTCCTTGTTGTCACCGTAAGAGGGAACCATGGTGCCGAAGTAGTTGGCGATCATGCCGTCGTAGGCGGCGGTGTGCTCGAAGGCGGCAATGGCCAGATCGAAGCGGGTTGCCAGTTTCAGGCTGTTGCCGTTGCCATCCATCTCGCGGATGACGCGGTCATAGTCGGCAGCCTTGACCACGATGGCCACATCTTTGTGGTTCTTGGCGGCGGAGCGAACCATGGTCGGGCCGCCGATGTCGATGTTCTCGACCGCATCGGCCAGGGTGCAACCGGGCTTGGCGACGGTAGCGGCGAAGGGATAGAGGTTGACCACGACCATGTCGATGGGGGAGATAGCGTGCTGGGCCATGATGGCGTCGTCTTGCTCGCGCCGGCCGAGAATACCGCCGTGGACCTTGGGATGCAGGGTCTTGACCCGGCCATCCATCATTTCAGGGAATCCCGTGTAATCGGAGACCTCGGTCACCGGCAGACCGGCGTCGGCCAGCAGCTTGGCGGTACCGCCGGTGGAGAGCAGGGCCACGCCACGTTCGTTGAGTGCCTTGGCAAATTCCAGGATGCCAGTCTTGTCAGACACACTCAGCAGTGCACGGCGAATGGGTCGAGCTTGTTCCATCACACTATCGTCCTCAGCATAACGGGGACCGTTCCATGGGAGGCGAGGCTCAACACAGAGAGTCCCCAAATAAATGGAAGTGGGGGATTTCGCAAACCGCTCTCGCCTGAAAAACCTGCCGACAGGCAAAAGCGTTTTAGGAAATGCCCGCTTGACGCGACGCTCTCTTGTGGGCGCGTATTCTACACAAAAAATGTGACCCGTGGTGGATTTTTTAAAGTGACAAAGCCTTGTCTGGTGCGGTGTTAAACGTTTTCTGGTTGGTTTTTGTGAAACGTTTGTCTTTTCAGTCTCTTGATGGCAAAAGGGTGGCCGCGTCCTCTTTCCTGCCGCCGGCTGGCAATCGCCGGGCAAAGGGGTGATAGTGGGGGCCGGTTGTGGCTGTGTGGCAAATTCAACGGGAGAAAAGGCATGTATCGGATCGGGGAGCTGGCCAAGGCGTGCGGGGTGAAGGCGGATACCCTGCGTTTTTACGAGAAGAATGGTCTCATCTCGCCAGGCATTCGCAACGAGTCCGGCTATCGCCTCTATGGTGAGCAGGACAAGCGGCGGCTGGAGTTCATCATCCGCGCCAAGTCGGTGGGGTTCTCGCTGGCCGACATCGGCGAGCTGCTGGATCTCGATACCAACAAGGCCAAGGTCACCTGTCAGGAGGTGAAGGCGGTGGCCGACACCAAGCTCGAACAGGTGGAGCAGAAGATCGTCGAGCTGACCCGTTTTCGCGACAACCTGCGCGAGCTCTCCAACATCTGCTGCGGCGGCCCGCGCTCGGCGGAGCACTGCGCCATCCTGGAGACGCTGGAGTCCGGTGCCCCCTCCCGTCATGAGCACCACGACCATGAGCACTGAGCTGCACCGGCCCCGGGTATCCGCCTTTCTTGCCCTCTCCCTCGATGGCTTCATTGCCGGGGAGGGGGGTGATCTGGCCTGGCTTGAACCCTACAACGGCGACTCCCAGGAAGAGACCGGCTACAGCGCGCTGATGGCGAGCGTTGATACCCTGCTGATGGGGCGCAACAGCTACGACACTGTGCTCGGCTTTCCCGAGTGGTTTTATGGCGACAAGCCGGTGGTGGTATTGACCCACAGACTCGCCGCTCCCCGTGAGCATGTCTCCTTCCGGCAGGGGGCGCTGGCGCAGGTGCTGGACGAGCTGTGGCAGGCGGGCAGCCGCCATCTTTATCTGGATGGCGGCGAGGTGGTCAGGCAGGGACTGCAGGCCGCGCTGGTGGACGAGCTGATCCTGTTCTGGGTGCCGGTCACCCTGGGAGGCGGGGTGCCGCTCTTTGCAGGATCGCTGCCCGGCGCGCTGGTGCCGGTGTCGAGCACTGTGCTGCCAAGCGGGCTGGTGCGGGTCGTCTATCAACCGGCCTGAGGAGCTTACCAGCCCCTTGCAGGCGGGCCGGGAGAGGTGCACAATCGGCACGTTTTTTCGCCGCCTGCCCCGGATCTGTGGTGGCAGGGGCGATGGGCAAACACGACCAACCGCATCAAGGAGCCGACATGGCCAAGAAGAAGGTGACCCGGGTCACCACCGAGCCCGCCTGCGAACATCAGCGCGGTATCATTCAGGACAACCACCTCAAGGCACTGGTGACCTCCCCCCTGTTCCAGGCCCGGGTCGAACCGAGCAAGAAAGGCAAGGGCAGCTATCAGCGCAAGGCCAAGCACGGCAAGCGGTGGGAGCCCGGTCAACAGCAGATGGTACGCGTCTGCTGCTGAGCGGGTTCCTGCTTTGGAACCAGTCCACGATCTTGCTGCGAGGCCGTGATCAAGGCTCATGTGCTGCTCGCAATCCTCATGTGTACTTACATACTCCGGTTCCTGCGCTGCTCTTCACCTTGCTGACAGCCTCTCGCGACAGACCGTGAACAGGTTCTTGGAACCAAAACAAGCGGGGCGCTCATGGCGCCCCGCTTGTGTTCCATCTGGTTAAAGGCGGTTACCTCATTCGTCCATAAAGAGTTCGAGCAGCACGTTGAGATAGCGATGGCCGAGGGAGGTGAGCTGCCAGCTGTCGCCGAGATCTTCGATCAGCTCCTTGCTCTGGGCGATGGTCAGCATGGTTTCTACCCGTTCCAGCGGCAGGCCGGTGTAGGCCTCGAACTCCGCCTTGGGGGCCGGTTCAAACAATCTGAACCGGTTCATGAAGTACTCGAGCGGCAGATCGTCCGCACTCACTTGCCACTGCTCGTCCAGATAGGGTCGGTTCGTATCCAGGTAGCCTTTCGGGTGTTTCACCTTGGCGGTGCGCAGGATCTGCTGGTTGGCAAGATCCGTCACCTTGCCGTGGGCGCCGCAGCCGATCCCCAGATAGTCGCCGAAGCGCCAGTAGTTGAGGTTGTGGCGGCACTGATACCCCTCTTTGGCATAGGCCGAGATCTCGTACTGCTGATAGCCGTGGGCGGTGAGCATGGCGTGGCCCTGCTCGTAGATGTCCCACAGGGTGTCATCCTCCGGCAGGGTGGGCGGCTTGGAGGCAAACGCCGTGTTCGGCTCTATGGTGAGCTGGTACCAGGAGAGGTGCGGCGGCGCGCAGGCGATGGCCTGTTGCAGATCCGAGAGCGCGTCTGCCAGGCTCTGATCCGGCAGGCCGTGCATCAGATCCAGGTTGAAGGTGGGCAGTTTGATGGCGTGAGCCAGTTCGGCGGCCTTGTGCGCCTCTTGCGGGCCGTGAATGCGGCCGAGCCGGGTCAGCTTCTCCTGCTGGAAGCTCTGCACCCCGATGGAGATGCGGTTGATGCCGGCCCGCTGGAAGCCGGCGAACTTTTCTGCCTCCACCGTGCCCGGGTTGGCCTCCATGGTGATCTCGCAGTCCACGGTGAGTTCGATGCGTGCGCGCACCCCGTCCAGCAGCGCCTGCATGGCCTCCACGGAGAGCAGGCTCGGCGTGCCGCCACCGATAAAGATGGAGGAGAGGGGGCGCCCCTGGGCCCAGTGCAGGTCTTGCTCCAGATCCTCCAGCAGGGCGGCAACGTACTCGAGGTGGGGCAGCTCTCCCTTCTGGGCATGGGAGTTGAAGTCGCAGTAGGGGCACTTCTGGACACACCAGGGCACGTGGATATAGAGGGAGAGGGGCGGCAGTTGCAGCATGGGGTTTCCAGTGTTCAAAAAATCATCAGGGGTCGGGTTGCCCTTGTCGTCGATGACAACGGGCCGGGGCGCCGCGAACGAAACGGGGGCCGACGGCCCCCATTGTAGATGACAACGCGGCGGGAGACAGCGCTTTAGTTGACCGCCGCCAGGGCCGCTTTCAGCTTGGCCAGCGCCTGGCCGCGATGGCTGAGCTGGTTCTTGAGCTCGGCCGGCATCTGGGCCGAGGTGCAGTCGTGATCGGGCACGAAGAACACAGGGTCATAGCCGAAGCCGTGCTGACCGCGCGGCTCGTCGATGATCATCCCTTCCCAGCTGGCCTGGCAGATGATGGGGGTGGGATCGTCGGCGTGGCGCATGTAGACCAGTACGCACCAGAAACGGGCGCTCTTGAGATACTCGGGGGCCCCTTTCAGCTCGCCCAGCAGCTTGTCGATGTTGTCCTTGTCGCTGGCACCTTCACCGGCAAAGCGGGCGGAGTAGACGCCGGGACGGCCGTGCAGCAGATCCACTTCCAGGCCGGAGTCGTCGGCAACCGCCGGCAGGCCGGTGATGCGGGCGGCGTGGCGGGCCTTGATGATGGCATTCTCGACGAAGGTGGTGCCGGTCTCGTCGGCATCGGAGACTGCAAACTCGCTCTGCGGGATCACCTGGATCTTCATATCGGCCAGCATGGCGGCCAATTCCTTCACCTTTTTCTGGTTCCCTGTTGCCAGGACAAGCTTGTTCATCGAGCACCTCCGCAAAAATAATCTGCGCATTCTATGCGGGGCTGGCGCCCAGGAAAAGCGCCAATTGCCCTGGATCGCCCTCACCGGGGTCATGGCAAGATGCGGATAAAATGAATGTTTCCTGAATGGAATAACAGAAGTGATTAAATACCATTTCAATTCATTACTGTGAGCCAGTAGACTCGCGCCCCAATCTAATTTCCCCATGCCACGAGGTGACTGATGCCATTGATTCTTTTGCTTGTCCTACTGGTGCTGTTCAGTCCGCTGGCCATCGACATCTACCTGCCCGCCATCCCGCAGATGGCCGATCAGCTGGGGGCCGAGGTGACTCTGATGCAGGGCACCATCACCTGGTTCCTGTTCAGCATGGGACTGGGGCAACTGCTGGTGGGGCCGCTGGCCGATCGCTACGGCCGTAAGCCCATCGCCCTTGGCGGCGTGCTGCTCTACGGTCTGAGCGCCCTGGGGGCTGGCTTTGCCGCCAGCCTAGGTGAGCTGATGCTGGCGCGGGTGCTGCAGGGTTTTGGCGCTTGTGCCACCTCAGTCGCCGCCTTCTCGGTGGTGCGTGACAGCTATGGCCCCAAGAAGAGCGGTCAGATGATCTCCTACCTGAACGGTGCCATCTGCTTTATACCGGCGCTGGCCCCCTTGCTCGGTGGCTGGCTCACCGCCAAGGCGGGCTGGTCGGCCAACTTCTGGTTCATGGCCGGTTATGCGGTCATTGTCGGTAGCTGGCTGCTGTGGCGGATGCCGGAGACCCGTCCGGAAGAGACCAGCAGCAGCGGCCCGCTCATCAGCTGGTCGCGCTACAGCCCGGTGCTGCGCTCCCCGAGCTTCCTGTTCAACGCGACGCTGTGCATGCTGGCGATGGCGGTGATCCTGGCCTATGTCACCGCGGCGCCGGTGCAGCTGATGGTGAAGCTGGGGCTGGACATGAGCGGCTTCAGCTACTGGTTCACCGCCAACGCGGCACTCAACATCCTGGCCTGCTTCCTGGCACCCCGTTTCATCGCCAGAGTGGGGCCAAGACGCACCCTGCGCATCGGCCTGCTGGTGCTGCTGCTCTCCGCCATCGCCTTGACCCTGGCCATGCACATCGAGCATCCGCTGGCCATGATGGGCCCGGTGTTCCTCTCCAGTATCGGCTTTGCCATGATCCTGGGCGCGGCCGCCGGCATGGCGCTGGCACCGTTCGGCCACTGCGCCGGCACCGCCGCCGCCCTGCTCGGTCTGTTCCAGATGAGCGGCTCAGGTGCGCTGGTGGGCTTCATCGGTGTACTGATGCATGATCCGCTCAGCCAGCTGGCGCTGCACATGTGGCTGCTGCTGCCCCCCCTGTTGATGCTGATGACCCGCCAGGGCCGGCGCTTGTGTTTGCAATAAATCCTGTGCTCTGATGGGCACACTCAGGGGGCCTTGGGCCCCCTTCTTTATTTGGCAGGCAAGGGTTTGCCTGCGCCCCGTGACACAGCTACCCGTGGAGAAAACCGGATGAGCCACACAATCAATGCCGCCCTGGTGGGCTATGGCTTTGCAGGCCAAACCTTTCACGCCCCGTTTTTGACCAGCACGCCCGGGCTCTCCCTCGGCTGGGTGGTGAGCCGCGATGCCGCCAAGGTGCAGAGCGATCTGCCCGGTTGCCGGGTCGGTTCGCTGGCCGAGGTGCTGGCGGACCCGTCGGTCGACCTGGTGGTGATCGCCACCCCCAACGACACTCATGCCCCCATCGCCCGTGAGGCCCTGCTGGCCGGCAAGCACGTGGTGATCGACAAGCCGTTCGCCCTGGATTTGGCCGAGGCGAAGGCGCTGGTCGAGCTGGCGGAGAAGCAGCAGCGGCTGCTCAGCATCTTCCACAACCGACGCTGGGACGGTGACTTTCTCACCGTACGCCGCCTGCTGGCGGAAGGAGCGCTCGGTCAGGTTGCCCAGTTCGAATCCCACTTCGATCGCTATCGTCCCGAGGTGCGCCAGCGCTGGCGCGAGGCGGGCGGACCGGGTTCCGGCCTCTGGTTCGATCTCGGCCCCCACATCCTCGATCAGTCGCTCCAGCTGTTCGGTCAGCCGGACTGGCTGCAGGCGGATCTGGCTCAGCAGCGCCCCGGAGCCCTGGCAGATGACTACTTCCACGTGGTGCTCGGCTATGGCGAGATGCGGGTCGTGCTGCACGGCAGCTGCCTGGTGTCGGCCACCATGCCGCGGTTTGTCATCCACGGTAGCGAGGGGTCGTTTATCAAGTTCGGCATGGATGTGCAGGAGGATCAGCTCAAGCTCGGCAAGCGGCCGCCAGCGGCAGACTGGGGAGTAGACAATGAACCCGGCCAGCTCAGCCGGATCCGCGATGGTCAGCTGCAGCAGCAGAGCGTGGCTGGCGAGGCGGGGGACTACGGCGCCTACTATCGCGGTGTCTGCGCCGCCATTCGTGGGGAAGGCGACAACCCGGTACCGGCCGGCGAGGCACTGGCGGTGATGGCGCTGCTGGACCTGGCCCGCGACAGCGCCCGCGAGGGGAAACGACTGGCTTGTCAGATCCTGTCTGACTGAGGCGCTGTCCGCACGCGGTTGCTGGCACAATGCAATAGCCGTTTATTGCCAGCAACCGCGGGGCCTGTGGCGTTTTATTGTACAAAACTGCGACATTTACAGTGTTTTGTATTAATGTTTGTCGTTGTAGTAGTTCTTTTCATCCAGCCAACGAGAAAATATCATTGTGATACTCGTTTTCATTGGGCGCGTATGGGGATATATTTCGCGCGCCTCTTGGCTCCCGGCATATGGGTTTTTCACCGGGTGAAAGGACGCACTGTGATGGTTGTACCAACCATCTCTCCATATTTTTCTGAGGGTATGCACATGAACAAAGTACTGGTAGCCGGTATCCTGGGTCTGATGTTGACCGCTTGTGGTCAGAAAGAAGAAGCCGCCGCTCCGGCTGCTACTCCGGCCGCCGACGTTGCTGCAACTGTTGAGAAAGCCGCTAGCGAAGCCACCTCTACCGTAGAGAAGGCCGCTTCCGAAGCGACTGCAACCGTTGAGAAGGCTGCCGCTGACGTAGCCACCAAGGCAGAAGCCGCAGTGAGCGATGCCAAGGCCAACTAAGCCTGCACCTCATCTGAAGAACGGGCCCGAAGGCAACTTCGGGCCCGTTTTTTTATGCCCGTTCCCCGCCTTTGACGGGATTCTTGCCGGCTCGGGAACCGGCTAGAGTGCCGGGTTGAGGCGCGCGGTGAGGATATGATCCTCCCAGCGGCCATTGATCATCAGGTAGTCTTTGGCGTACCCCTCCCGCTCGAAGCCGAGCCGCTCGAGCAGGGCGCCGCTGCGCTGATTCGACGGCATGTAGCCGGCCATGATGCGGTGCAGGCCGTGTTCCCGGAACAGGTAGTCGATGCCAGCCTCGACGATTTCCTGCATCAGCCCCTGTCCCTGGTGGGCCTGGTCGATGGCGTAACCCAGATGGCAGGCCTTGAAGGCGCCCATAAGGATGTTGGTGAAGTTGCAGGTGGCGATCACCTGCTCACCATGGGGATCGAGCGCCACCAGATGCACCCCGCTGCCATTGAAAAACTGGCCATAGCTGTCGCGCAGCCGGCCGTGCCAGTGGTTCAGGGTGTAGAAGCTCTCGTCCCGGCTGGGCTCCCAGGGGGCGAGGTGGGCGCGGTTGCGCAGATAGAAATCCAGCATCAGGTCGGCCCGCTCAGGGGGCAGTATGGTGAGCTGGCAGCGGGCCGTGCACAGGTGTGGCAGCGCCATCAGTGATCCCTCTGCCTGAGCCACTCATCGCGCAGCAGGCTGTAGTGAACGTGATCCACGATGCGGTCGGCCAGCCGCTCGGCACGGCGGGTGATCCCCTCCTGCTGCATGCCGAGGCGCTCGCAGACGGCCCGGCTGGGCTCGTTGTCGGTGGCGGCGCTGATCTCCACCTTCTCCATCCCCATCTCCTCGAAGGCGTGATGGATCAGGGCCTGGCAAGCGCGGGTGATGATGCCGTTGCCCTGCCAGCGCTCGGCCAGCCAGTAGCCGATGCTGACCTTGGCCAGCGCCCGGTCGATCTGGTTGTAGCCAATGACGCCGACTACTTCCCCCTGATACTCGATGGCGGTGGTCAGCCCCTCGCCGCGGGCAAACTTCTCGATGGCGTGGCGGATGAAGGTGGTGCTGTCGGCGGGCTGCTGAATGTAGGGCGGCCAGGGCAGCCACTGGGTCAGGTAGTCGCGGTTCTCCCGACACAGGGCAAAGAGTTCGCTGGCCATGTCGGGCTGCAGGAACAGCAGCGCCAGCTCGTCGTCCAGTTGCCATGAAAACATCCACACCTCCCCTCCAGTCAGGGCCCGAAGCGGGCCGCCAAACCGCCAATGTAGCCAATCAACCCCTTGTACGCCAAGGGTTTTCCATCTGTTCTTGCGCCCCGCCATCCCCATATGGAGGGGCGGTTGGTGATGGTCAGAAAGCGCCTGGCCATTGTTCGGCTTTTTTGGTGTTATTCGCCATTTTGATCTCTTCTCACGCTACCAAACAGGGGCAACAGCAGATCCTGCTATGGGTTTGTGCTGCTCTGTCACATATGACAGGCAGCAATCTTGAACGTGCCAACTAGTGTAGGAGCGCCGGGCAACGGACCCGACGTGTAATCTTCATCGACTTAAGGAAAAGACGGATGAACAAAGTCTATTTGGCCGTGGTATTGGCCTGCTGGGGAAGCGCAGCGCTGGCTGCAGAACAGGTGAATGTGCATCAGGTTGCGGGCATTCAGGGGGCGCCGAGCGGCGCTGCCGGGGTGAGCGCGTTGGCAGGGGATGGCGAGTTTCGTCAGGTGCGGGCGGTCAAGCTGCCCAACGGTCAGCAGCGGGTGCGCTATGAGCAGACCTGGCACGGCATCCCGGTCTGGGGCCAGGTGCTGGTGGCCGAGCAGTCCCTCGGCGGGCAGATAAGCCAGGTCTCCGGCCAGATCCTGCGCCAGATCGATGCCGACGTGGCCAGCCCGACCGCCGCCCTGTCGCCGGCCGATGCCGCCAGCAAGGCGCGGGCCGGGGCCAAGGGCAGCAACGAGCGGGTCAAGCTGTTCGTGATGCAGGATGAGGCCGGTCAGGCCCGCCTGGTCTATCTGGTCTCCTGGCTGGCGGCGAGCGATGAGCCGAGCCGCCCCTTCGTGGTGATCGATGCCCAGAACGGCAGCGAGCTCAAGCGCTGGGAAGGGATCAACCACAAGGACGCCACCGGCCCGGGTGGCAACGTCAAGACCGGCAAGTATTTCTACGGCGCTGACTTTGGCCCGCTGCTGGTGGACGACAACTGCCGGATGACCAGCCCGAACGTGGACACCCTCAACATGAATCACGCCACCACGGGCGGCGCCATTCATCAGTTCACCTGTCCGGAGAACACGGTCAAGGAGATCAACGGCGCCTACTCGCCGCTCAACGACGCCCACTACTTCGGCAACGTGGTGTTCGACATGTACCGCAACTGGTACAACACGGCGCCGCTGACCTTCAAGCTGAAGATGCGGGTGCACTACAGCCGCAACTACGAGAATGCCTTCTGGGACGGCAGCCAGATGACCTTCGGTGACGGCGCCACCACCTTCTACCCGCTGGTGAGCCTGGACGTGGCGGCCCACGAGGTGAGCCACGGCTTTACCGAGCAGAACTCCGGGCTGGTCTACTCCGGTCAGTCGGGTGGCATCAACGAGGCCTTCTCCGACATGGCGGGGGAAGCGGCCGAGAACTTCATGAAGGGCGGCAACGACTGGCTGGTGGGCGCCCAGATCTTCAAGGGCAACGGTTCCCTGCGCTACTTCGAGGATCCGACCCGGGACGGCAGCTCCATCGGCCATGCCAGCGACTACTACGATGGCATCGACGTGCACCACAGCTCCGGTGTCTACAACCGCGCCTTCTACCTGCTGGCCAACACCAGCGGCTGGAACACCCGCAAGGCCTTTGAAGTGTTCGTACTGGCCAACCGCCTCTACTGGGGCGCCAACACCACCTTCGATCAGGGCGCCTGCGGCGTGACCAAGGCGGCTACCGATCTGGGCTACAGCGTGACCGACGTGGCGGCGGCCTTTACCACGGTCGGGGTCAATGCCACCTGTGGCGGCACTACGCCGCAGCCGGGCAGCGTGCTGCAAAACGGGGTGCCGGTGACCGGTCTCTCCGCTGCCAAGGGTGGCAAGCTGAACTTCACCATCGACGTGCCGGCCGGCAAGAGCCAGCTGGTGATCGCCAGCAGCGGCGGTACCGGCGATGCGGATCTCTATGTGAAGTTCGGCAGCCTGCCGACCAGCAGCAGCTATGATTGCCGCCCCTACAAGAGCGGCAACACCGAGACCTGCACCCTGAACTCGCCCAAGGCGGGGACCTGGAACGTGCAGCTGAGCGCCTACAGCGCCTTCTCAGGAGTGACCCTCAAGGCCAGCTACTGAGCCTGAGTCACCGTAACAGAGATAGAGCGCCGGACTTGTCCGGCGCTTTTTTTATGCGGATTTGCCCGCCCAGCGCCGGGCCAGGGTACGGGCGGCTTCCAGCACCCGCTCCTTGGCGGGATTGGGCCGTTTGCCGCTGCGCCAGGCCATCATCACATCCCAGTGATCCGGCGGCAGATCCACCACGTCCAGCTGTACCAGCCGGCCGAACTCCAGATCCCGGGCGATGGCGAGCGCCGGCATCAGGGTGATGAAGCCGTGCTCCAGCGCCAGCTCCCGCGCCGCGCTGGCGGGCTGGATGGCGTGCAGCGGGCTCGCCACCTGGCGCAGCAGGCGCAACTGCAGGATCAGCTCGTCGCAGCCGGTGCCCCACTGCTGGGGGGCCAGCCGCTCGTTGGCGATGTCTTGCAGGGTCAGGCCCTGCCGCCCGGCCAGCGGATGGGTGGCGCAGGCCACCGCGATGATGGGGGAGCGATAGAGCAGCTCGAGCTGGATGCCGGCGATGGCCGGACACTTGAGGATGAAGCCGACGTCGGTCTCGCCGGTCAGCAGCTCCTGCATGATGATGCCGGAGTGATCCGTGTTGCAGCGGATCTCGAAGGTCTCGTCGACCAGTGCCAGCAGCAGGGGGCCGAATACCACGGTCGTCAGGGAGGGCAGGCAGGCGAGCCGGATGCGAGGTAGCGCCGGCGCTCCCTGCATCGCCAGGCGACCCCCTTCCAGCGCGCTCAGTGCCGCACTCGCGGCCGGCAGAAACTGCTCGCAGGCCGGGGTGGGGGTGGCACCGCGCCGATGTCGGCGAAACAGGGGTTGGCCCAGATCCTGTTCCAGCACGGCGATCCGCTGGCTCACCATGGGTTGTGACCAGCCGCGCACGGCGGCCGCCTTGCTGAAGCTGCCGCGATTGACCACATCCAGCAGCAATTGCAGATCGTCGAGGGTCATAGCCATAACATAATCCAATATAAAATATAGCCAGTTGTCGGCTACCACTATATCTGGCGTCCTTCCAGAATAGCAGTATCAATCGTTGTGCTTTGGCATATTGCCATATCGGTTCAGGGGCTTGTTGCACCTTGAGCCCGTTTGGTGACGGCGTCATTCGGGCGATGAGACGAATTAATCGGCATGTCATCAGAAAAGCAGGGGACGGGTAGTCATGGTGGAGCGGGCGAGGCGGTTGGGGCGGTGGTTTTTGGCGTTGGATTCCCTGTTGGTGATCCTGGGGTTCTTCGTGGTGATGCCCATGATCAGCCTGCGCTTCGTGGATCAGCTCGGCTGGGCGGCCGGGGTGGTCGGGCTGGCGCTGGGATTGCGCCAGCTGACCCAGCAGGGGCTGGGCATTCTGGGCGGTTCGCTGGCGGACAAGTTCGGCGCGCGGCCGCTCATCGTGGGCGGCATGCTGCTGCGGGCGGCGGGATTTGCCAGCCTGGCCTATGCCCAGAGCGGGCTGGAGCTGATCCTCTCCTGCGTCATCTCGGGGCTGGGAGGCTGTCTGTTCGATCCGCCCCGCGCCGCGCTGGTGATCAAATTCACCCGGCCCCGTCAGCGTGGGCGTTACATCTCGTTGCTGATGATGCTGGAGAGCGCCGGTGCCGTGGTGGGGGCCCTGCTCGGCAGCTGGCTGCTCAACTTCGATTTCGAGTATGTCTGCCTGCTGGGGGCCGGCCTGTTTGTCTGCGCCGCCCTGTGCAACCTGCTGATCCTGCCTGCCTACAAGCTCTCGGTGCGGCCAACCCCAATCCGCGCCGGCCTCGGCCAGGTGCTGGCGGACAAGGCGTTCTGCCGGCTGGTGCTGATCCTGAGCGGCTACTACGCGCTCTGGGTACAGGTGATGCTGATCTTCCCCATCCTGGTCAAGCAGATGGCGGGCACCACCACGGCGGTGGGCTGGATGTATACCCTGGAGACCGCCATCTCGCTGGCGCTGCTCTATCCGCTGGCGCGCTATGGCGAGCGCCACTTCAAGCTGGAGAGCCGCCTGATGGCGGGGGTGCTGCTGATGACCACCGGCATCGGGCTGGTGGCCTTTGCCAACACCCTGCCTGCGGTATTCATGCTGCTGGCCTGCTTCTATCTGGGGATCGTCATCGCCGAACCGGCGCGGGAGACGCTGATGACCAAGCTCGCACAGCCGGGGGCGCGCGGCAGTTACATGGGCTTCAGCCGGCTGGGGCTGGCGCTGGGGGGCATGACGGGTTACGTGGGAGGCGGTGCGCTGCATGACTATGCTATGCTGCAGGGTCAGCCCTGGTTACCCTGGCTGGTGCTGGGCACGGTCGGGGTGACGACCTTGTTGCTGCTGGTGAACTGTTTTCACCGCGAGCCGAGTCTGGCGCGGGTCAACATCTGACGGGCAATAAAAAACCGGCCGCTGGGCGGCCGGTAAAAAATACAGTAGGCAATTCAGGGAAGACTTAGAAGTTGTACTGCAGGGCCACGGCGACCACGTCGTCGGTGTTCTTGCCCAGCGAGTTGGTGTGGGTACCGTTGACGTTGTCCAGCAGGTTGATCTTGTAATCAACGTAGGCGTTGAAGTTGTCGGTGAAGTTGTACCAGGCACCGATGGAGACGTACTCGGTGGCGGTGTCATCGATGCCGCGAGCGCTGTCCTTCACGTCGGTACGCAGGTAGGCCAGGGACGGCTTGAACTTGCCGAAGGCGTACTGGGCGACGGCTTCGTAGCCATCCATCTTCTCGGCGTAGCCGTTGTTGACGAACAGGTGGTCTTCACCGTGGGAGTAGGTGGCTGCCAGGTAGAGGTCGCCGACAGCGTACTTGGCACCGACACCGTACAGCTTGGCGTCGCGGTCACCGCCGAAGGCGGCGTTGGCGGCCTGCTCGTCGGTCTTGCCAGCCTGGTTGTAGGCGGTACCCAGGCTCAGGCCCATGTCGAAGTCATAGTTGGCAGACACGGCGAAGCCTTCGGCGGAGCCCTTCGGATTCCAGGTACCGTTGGTGGCAGTCAGGTTGGAGCGATCTGCGTTCTGCGGATCGTTGTTGCCGGTGAACTGGGCACCCAGGGTCAGGCCCTGATAGGTGTAGATGTACTGGGCCAGGCCGTTGGTACGACCGGTACCGAACACTTCGGTGTCCTTGCCCAGACCGTCACCACCCCACTCTGGCAGCACGTCGGTGTAGTTGTTCACTGCTTTGGTGAACAGACCATCCTGGCGACCGTAGCTGAAGGCACCGAAACGATCGTGTTTGATGCCGGCGTAGGCATAGCGCAGTTCGTCATTGTCGGAGCCGGAGACCGGCAGGTTGTATTCAGCGAAGCCGAACGCGGTCAGCTCGTTGTCGATCTTGGTTTCGCCAGCAACGTGCAGACGCAGGTAGCTTTGGTCACCTTCAGAATCGTTGTTATCAGTGCCGTAGTACATGCCTTGAGCGCGACCACCGATGTCGAGTTTGGTGTCGTTCTGGTTGTAGACGGTAGCGGCTTGCGCACCACCGGCCAGCAGCACGCTGGAGATGGCCATGGTCAATGCTGTCTTTTTCATTGTTCGTTCCTCTGGTGTAAACACTGTCGGACCTGTGCTCGGCCCTGTTGATCGGTTTCTGTTCCGATGCCCCAGAGTAGATCTGCGAACCTTGATAGAAACTGAAGCGTACAAGGATTAATTAATGGTTTGACCTGAAAAGCAGGCATAAAAAACGGCCCGAACAGGGCCGTTTGCGTGTTTGTGGAATTAAATGCTGGTTAGAGCATCATGCCACCGAAGAAGAAGCCCAGCGCCACGGCGATGGCGATGGTGGCAACACCCGGTACGAAGAAGGGGTGATTAAATACCGCCTTGCCGATACGGGTGGAGCCGGTGTCATCCATTTCGACCGCGGCCAGCAGGGTCGGGTAGGTCGGCAGCACGAACAGGGCGCTCACGGCAGCGAAGGAGGCGATGGCGGTCAGCGGGCTGACACCCAGTGCCAGGGCGGCCGGCATCAGGGCCTTGGTGGTGGCGCCTTGTGAGTAGAGCAGCATGGCGGCGAAGAACAGCACCACGGCCAGCAGCCAGGAGTACTGGTTGAGCAGGTCGCCGGCGATCAGCTGGATGGTGTCCATGTTGCCTTTCACGAAGACGTTGCCCAGCCAGGCCACGCCCAGTACGCAGATACAGGCGGACATGCCGGACTTGAAGGTCGGCATGTTGGTGACCTGGGTGGCGTCCAGCTTGCAGACCAGGGTCATGATGGTGGCCGCGGCCAGCATGATGCCCATGATGGCGCCATCACGGGGGATCGGCGGGTTGGCGATCAGGCCCACTTTACCGGAGATGGCGGTGGCGTAGGCCATCACGGCCACGATGGCGGCGATGAAGATCCAGACTGACACCTTGGCGTAAGGCTTGAGCTCCAGCTTGGTGGTGCCGCGCAGCTTGATCAGCCCCTTGGCCTTGCGCTCCAGATAGACTTCGTCCTGATCGAGCGGCTTGCCCAGCATGTTGGCGACGAAGGCGCCGAGGATGCAGGCGATGAAGGTGGAGGGGATGCAGATGGCCAGCAGAGTCAGGTAATCCACGCCAAACGGCTCAAGCATGCCGGAGAAGGCAACCACGGCCGCAGAGATGGGCGAGGCGGTGATGGCGATCTGGGAGGCGATGACGGCGATGGAGAGCGGACGGGATGGGCGAATCCCCTGTTCCTTGGCCACTTCGGCGATCACCGGCAGGGTGGAGAACGCAGTGTGACCGGTACCGGCCAGCATGGTCATCAGATAGGTGACGACCGGGGCGGCGAAGGTGATGTATTTGGGGTTCTTGCGCAGGGCTTTCTCGGCCAGGGAGACCAGATAGTCCATGCCACCGGCCAGTTGCATACAGGCAATGGCACAGATGACGGACGCGATGATCATGATCACGTCCCAGGGGATGTAGGTGACCAGCTGGTCGCTGGGAATTGGCATCCCCAGACCCCAGGTCAGTACCAGTACCCCCAAACCACCGGCAAAGCCGATGCCGATGCTGCCTATCCGGGCCCCCAGATAGATAGCGGCGAGCACGACAAGTAACTCGATTCCAATCATAGCGAACACTCCATTTTCCAGTTTTTTTAGGTTTTATTTGGCAGAAAAGCCAATTCCCGATGGGGCTGGGCAAGACCTATCGGGAACTGACTTTATGGGCCGGGATAAACCCGGCCCATTTGCTCGCTTATACGGTGGCTTCGCGGGTATAACGCTTGGCTTTGTATTGCGGGTTCATCAGGTTCTCGATGGAGAGAATTTCATCCAGCTGCTCGGCGGTCAGCAGGCCGCGCTCCAGCACGACTTCACGGACGTTCTTGCCGGTCTGGGCACAGATCTTGCCGACAATGTCGCCTTCGTGGTGGCCGATGAAGGGGTTCAGGTAGGTCACGATGCCGATGGAGTTCAGCACGTGGTTCATGCAGATTTCCGGGTTGGCGGTGATGCCTTCCACGCACTTCTCGCGCAGGGAGATACAGGCTTTTTCCATCAGGCTCAGGGATTCGAACATCGCCTGACCGATCACCGGCTCCATGACGTTCAGCTGCAGCTGACCGGCTTCGGCGGCGAAGGTGATGGTGACGTCGTTGCCAAAAACCTTGAAGCAGGACTGGTTGACCACTTCCGGAATGACCGGATTGACCTTGGCCGGCATGATGGAAGAACCCGCCTGCATTTCCGGCAGGTTGATCTCTTTAAGAGCGGTACGCGGGCCGGAGGAGAGCAGACGCAGATCGTTACAGATCTTGGACATTTTCATGGCCAGACGCTTGATGGCGCCGTGCAGCATCACGTAGGCACCGCAGTCGGAGGTCGCTTCGATCAGATCTTCAGCCGGGACATAGGCACGACCGGTGATCTCGGCCAGGCGCTTGATGGCCAGGGCGGAGTACTCGGGCGGGGTGTTCAGGCCGGTACCGATGGCGGTGGCGCCCAGGTTCACTTCCAGCAGCAGCTCTTGGCAACGCTTGATGGACTTGATCTCTTCGCGCAGGGTGACGGCGAAGGCGTGGAACTCCTGACCCAGGGTCATCGGCACCGCATCTTGCAGCTGGGTACGACCCATCTTCAGGATGCCCTTGAACTCTGCGGCCTTGGCATCGAAGGCGGCGATCAGTGCTTCCAGTGCGTGCAGAGTGGTGTCGGTGCTGTTGACCACGGCCACGCGGAAACCGGTGGGGTAGGCATCGTTGGTGGACTGGCACTTGTTGACGTGGTCATTGGGGTTGATGACGTCGTAGCGGCCCTTGGCCAGACCCATGATTTCGAGGGCGATGTTGGCCAGTACTTCGTTGGTGTTCATGTTGACGGAGGTGCCGGCACCACCCTGGTAAACGTCGACCGGGAACTGGTCGAAGCATTTGCCGGTGTTCAGCATCAGGTCGCAGGCTTCTACGATCTTGTCAGCAATTTCAGGACGGATGGTACCCAGTTCGCCGTTCGCCAGGGCGGCGGCCTTCTTGGTCAGTACCATGCCGCGGACGAATTCCGGAACGTCAGAAATCTTCTGAGTGCTGATCTTGAAGTTCTCAACGGCGCGCAGGGTATGCACACCGTAGTAGAGATCGTTGGAAACTTCTTTGGTGCCCAGCAGGTCTTCTTCAATGCGGACGTTCTTGATGTCGCTCATTGTAATGCCTCAGAAATCAGATAAATGGAAACGATCCTCACCGAGTGGTCGCGAGTTCCTTACGCACGGTTCATCCTGAAGCACCACACATCGAGTGGGGCGGTTGGGAGCTTTTTTGCTCCCTTAATTACTGGCGTCGATATTACCCCAATTGAGGTATCTGATATTAGACCTGGATCACTAAATTTGAGACAACCTCAAATAACTTGTGGTCATTAAACAGATATTGCAATCAACCGATTTACTTTGACAGAACAATGACTTCAATCACAGTCTGGCAGACCGGTTTTTCTGTGGATCCGGCTCCTCGTCACCCTGTGGACTTGAAAAATGCGCGTCACGCCCCATTTTAATCAACAGGAACCGATGCCATGGTGGGTTGGCAACGGCATCAGCCGTTGTCGCACGTCGCCAGCGGTTCATTTACATTCATCCGCACTGAGGTTGTTATGGGCAAGTTGTTTCTATTGTTGGTCGGTCTGGTGGTGCTTGAGCTCACCGTGATGATCGAAGTCGGCTCCGTGATCGGTGCCTTGCCGACCGTCGGCTTGCTCATTCTGACGGCGGTGCTGGGCTCCTCGCTGGTGCGCAGCGAAGGGATCAAGACCCTGTTCAACGCGCAGCAGAAGATGCAGCAGGGGGAGATGCCGGGACGTGAGGTGATGGGGGGCATGATGTTGGCGCTGGCCGGTCTGCTGCTGATCATCCCGGGTTTCGTGACCGACTTCTTTGGCATCCTGCTGCTGCAGCCCTGGCTGCGCAACAAGCTGGCCGACAAGCTGATCGGCAGCAACCAGTTCAAGATGCAGATGGGCGGTTTTCAGGCCCGCCAGCAGCCGTTCGACGAGGTGCCGGGCAATGACCAGGCGGGTCAAGCTCCGCGCAGCGGCACCACCATCGAAGGGGAGTTCGAGCGCAAGGAGTAACTGCTGCGCTTACTTTCCTGTGCCATCAGGGCCTGCCCTGATGGCACAGCCGCTCGAAGCGGTGGCGGGCATACCACCAGGCCAGGGTGCCCGCCGCCAGATTGGCCACGAGAATTCCCAGATAGATCCCTTGCTCCCCTCCCAGTTTCGCCCCCAGCCAGGCCCCTGGCAGCAAGAAGACAAACAGCCGCAACCCGTTGAACAGGAAGGAGACGCTGGAAGCCCTCACGCCATTCAAGGCGGACGCAAGCAGCATCACCATGCCCTGAAAGCCGTAACCGATGGGCACCAGGTGCAGATAGAGCACGATGAGGCGCACCACCTGTGGATGATCGCTGAACAGCTCGGCGATGAAGGGAGCCTGCAGCCAGGTCAGTGCGTATACCGCCAGCTGGAACAGCAGGGCGAAGCGCATGCAAAACTGCAGCGCTGCCTTGGCACGGGCCGGGTTGCCTGCCCCGCAATTCTGCGAGATGAAGGGGGCCAGCACGGAGGAGAGCGCCATCATCACGATAAGCAGCAGGGCCTCCACTCTCGATGCGGCGCCGTAGGCCGCCACCACTTCCGTCCCCAGTCCGGCGAAGATGGTCATCAGCACGGCGTTGGCCAGCGGGTTGAGCATGTTGGTGAAGGAGGCGGGCACCGCCACGTGCAGCAAGGCGCGCCAGTGGGCCAGCAACTGTGGGCGCGGGGAGAGGCGCCAGCGTAGCAGTCCTTCCCGGTGGCGCAATATATAGAGGCTGACCAGCATGGCCATCAGCCAGGAGAGTGAGGTGGCGATGGCGGCGCCGCGGATCCCCCATGCGGGGAAGGGGCCTATGCCGAAGATGAGCAGGGGATCCAGCACCCCGTTGACCAGCCCGGCCACCGTCATCACCAGGCTGGGGGTCTTGGTATCGCCGGTGGCCCGGATGGCGGCATTGCCCACCATCGGCAGCACCAGCATGGGGACGGTCAGATACCAGATCAGCATGTAGTCGTAGATGAGGGCGATCAGCTCGTCGCTGGCGCCGAGCAACCGGAACAGCGGGTGTATGGTCAGCGCCCCCGCGAGGGCGATGAGGGCGACCAGCAGCACGGCCAGAAACAGGTTGTCGGTGGTGATGCGGGCGGCTTCATCATGCTTGCCCTGGCCGAGCGCATGACCCATCACCGCAGAGAGGCCGGCCCCCAGCCCCATCGCCAGCGAGGTGACCACGAAGGTCACCGGAAAGGTGAAGCTGATGGCGGCCAGCGCCTGGGTGCCCAGCATGCCGATGAAGAAGGTGTCGACCAAGTTGAAGGCGAGAATGGCGACGATGCCGAGGATCATCGGACCCGTCATGCGCAGCAATACGGACGTCATGGGGGCGGTCAGCAGGGAATTGGGTCGGGTCACGGGCTCGTCTCTGTACGTCTGGCGGAGTTCTGGCTGCGGGCAGCACAAACCGGTTTCCTGACCGGGACTTCGGGAGATCCATCGAAGACGTTCATAGTACGTGAAAATATTTTTTTTGTATTTGCCCTTGAAGGGTTAACAAACGTGCCCCACATCGGAGACATATCTAATTTGGCCAGGAATGGCCATTCCTCAAAGCAACACAGAGACTCATTTTGGGAGAGTTATCGATGAAAATTCGTCCACTGCACGACCGCGTCATCATCAAGCGCATCGAAGCTGAAGCCAAATCCGCTGGCGGCATTGTCTTGACTGGTACTGCGGCCCAGAAGTCCACCCGTGGTGAAGTTCTTGCCGTGGGGACTGGCCGAATTCTGGATAATGGCGATGTCAAAGCCCTCGCCGTCAAGGTTGGTGACAAGGTGATCTTCAACGAAGGCTACGGTGTGAAGACCGAGAAGCTGGATGGTCAGGACGTACTGATCCTGTCTGAAACCGACATCCTGGCGATTGTCGAAGAGTAATCCACCCTTTCCCCCTGCGAATTGATTGAAGGATTGAAGAAATGGCAGCTAAAGAAGTCAAGTTTGGCAACGAAGCACGCAGCAAGATGCTGGAAGGCGTAAACATCCTGGCCGATGCCGTCAAGGTGACCCTGGGCCCGAAAGGCCGCAACGTGGTACTGGACAAGTCCTTCGGCGCACCGACCATCACCAAGGACGGCGTCTCCGTTGCCCGTGAAATCGAGCTGGAAGACAAGTTCATGAACATGGGCGCCCAGATGGTCAAGGAAGTTGCTTCCAAGGCCAATGACGCCGCCGGTGACGGTACCACTACCGCTACCGTACTGGCTCAAGCCATCGTCAACGAAGGCCTGAAGGCCGTTGCCGCCGGCATGAACCCGATGGATCTGAAGCGTGGTATCGACAAGGCCGTAGTAGCCGCCGTTGCCGAGCTGCAAGCGCTGTCCCAGCCGTGTGCCGACAACAATGCCATCGCTCAGGTCGGCACCATCTCCGCCAACTCCGACGAGAAAGTCGGCAAGCTGATTGCCGAAGCCATGGATAAAGTAGGTCGTGACGGCGTCATCACCGTTGAAGACGGCCAGGGTCTGGACGACGAGCTGGCCGTGGTAGAAGGCATGCAGTTCGACCGTGGCTACCTCTCCCCGTACTTCGTCAACAAGCCGGAAACCGGTGCTGTTGAGCTGGACGATCCCTTCATCCTGCTGGTTGACAAGAAAGTCTCCAACATCCGTGAAATGCTGCCGGTGCTGGAAGGCGTAGCCAAAGCAGGCAAACCGCTGATCATCGTAGCCGAAGATGTAGAAGGCGAAGCGCTGGCGACCTTGGTGGTCAACACCATGCGTGGCATCGTAAAAGTTGCTGCCGTCAAGGCGCCTGGCTTCGGTGACCGTCGCAAGGCCATGCTGCAGGATATCGCCATCCTGACCGGTGGTACCGTGATCTCCGAAGAAGTGGGTATGGAGCTGGAAAAAGCGACCCTGGAAGACCTGGGCCGTGCCAAGCGCATCGTCATCACCAAAGAGAACACCACCATCATCGATGGCGTGGGTGATGCATCCCTGATCGAGAGCCGTGTGGCCCAGATCCGTCAGCAGATCGAAGAGACCTCTTCTGATTACGACCGCGAGAAACTGCAAGAGCGCGTAGCCAAACTGGCTGGCGGTGTTGCGGTGATCAAGGTTGGCGCTGCCACCGAAGTCGAGATGAAAGAGAAGAAAGCCCGGGTTGACGACGCCCTGCACGCGACTCGCGCCGCAGTAGAAGAGGGTGTGGTTGCCGGTGGTGGTGTTGCGCTGGTTCGTGTGGCTGCCAAACTGGCTGGCCTGCGTGGCGACAACGAAGATCAGAACGTGGGTATCAAGGTCGCTCTGCGCGCCATGGAAGCTCCGCTGCGCCAGATCGTCATCAACGCCGGTGAAGAGGCCTCCGTCATCGCCAACGCGGTGAAGAATGGTGAAGGTAACTTCGGTTACAACGCCTACACCGAACAGTACGGTGACATGCTGGCCATGGGTATCCTGGATCCGACCAAGGTGACCCGTTCTGCTCTGCAGTTCGCCTCTTCCATCGCTGGTCTGATGATCACCACCGAGTGCATGATCTCCGAGCTGCCGAAGAAAGATGCCCCTGCCATGCCGGATATGGGCGGCATGGGCGGCATGGGTATGATGTAATCCAGCCCTGGTTACCAAACGGCTCGCTTTTGCGGGCCGTTTTTTTTATGGCGACTAAACTGAGTCTATTGTCAGTGATTTAATCAGAGGTGAGTATGCGCGTACTGGGTTTGATTCCATTACTGTTTTCTCTGGCCATGCCGGTGATGGCACTTGAGGCGCCACAGGGACCCGTCATTTTGAAGGTGACCGGCAATGTGCTGCCGGCCGAAGCGACGGAAGGGGTGGTCTCCTTCGATCTTGCCATGCTCAAGGCCCTGCCGCAGCATGAGATTGTGACCAGTAATCCCTGGGTCGACAAACCACATAAATATGTGGGGCCCAAGCTGGCCGATGTCTTGGCTGCCGTCGGTGCGGATGGCAAGGCGATCACCTTGACGGCCTTGAACAGTTTTCAGATCAGGATCAACTGGGATAAGGTCAGGCAATACGACCCGATTCTGGCTTGGCAAGATGACGGGGTCACCATGCGGGTACGGAATAAGGGACCGCTTTGGTTTATCCTACCGCTGGATCAGTATCCCGAGCTGAAACGCTCGGAGTTTACCGACATGATGATTTGGCAGCTCAACGCCATTGATATTCAGCATTGATGTAGTGGCTTGCGGGAGTACGAGTGAAAGCAAAGACCAAGGCGTGGCCTTTACTCATCGTTCTTTACCTATCCATCCTGTTGTTTACGGGAAGCACTCTCTATTGCCTCGCGCAGATACAGAATGCGACCCGAGTGATGGAGAGGTATACCTATGACGTCTCCTGGGCCCTGATGCAGTTGCAACTGGAGTTGGGGCGTTTTCTCAACTCAGTCGAGATCTACCATTATGGCGGCATCGATCACGATACCCTGATGCTGCGCTACGACATCCTGTGGAGCCGGACCCCCATCCTGCTCAGTGGTCAGCTGCGTCAGAGCATGAAAGACAAGCAGAAGACCCTGCGGCTGGTGCAGTTGATCGAAAGCAACATTCGTGAGATGGAGCCCAATATCACCAATCTGAAGGTGGGAACACCCGATTATCAGCAGATATTGATGCGACTGGTTCCTCTGCAGGAACCACTATCCTATTCTCTCGCCTCCGTGATGCAGAAGAACATCAACGTCTATTCAGGTAATGACAAACGCTTTGGCCAGCTGCGCAACGCCCTGCTGTTCATGGTGTCTGGGCTGGTGCTATCGGTGATGCTGCTGAGTGCTCTGCTGATCCGCGAGGCCCGCCGCCATTTCAGAGCGGCACGGGTTGACACCCTGACAGGGCTCTCGAACCGGCTGGCCTTGCTGGAGAAGATGGAGTCCTACGCGACCAAGGAGACGCCGTTTGGTCTGGTGCTGGTGGACATCAACGATTTTCGCGACATCAACAGCAAGTTCGGCTACAACACCGGTGACTTCCTGCTGCAGGAGCTGGCAAAGCGAATGCGCAATTTGTGTGAAAACGGTGAGTGGGTGGCCCGGCTGGGCGGCGAGCAGTTTGCCATGATCCAGCGTGAAAGCAGTGACCTGCGCCAGGTGAGGGAGCTGGTGGCCCGCCTGCTGCATGCGCTCAAGCAGGACATCATCATCGACAACTACCCGTTCCGCCTGGAGGTGGGCATCGGTATCGCCTTCTTCCCGATGGACAGCAAGGAGACTCAGGAGCTGCTCAGCCGGGCCGAGCAGGCCTTGTTTCACAGCCGCAAGACTCATGTGCCATACGTCATCTATGACAACTCGTTGCTCAATGAAACGGCGCGCCGCAAGCATTTGGCAAGCGACATGATCATGGCGCTCGAGCACAATGCACTCGAGCTCTATTACCAACCCATCGTCAACCTCGAGAGTGGCCGCTGCGAGGCGGTGGAAGCCTTGCTGCGCTGGCGTCACCCTGAGTTGGGTTTCATTCCTCCCAACGAGGTGATCCAGGTTGCCGAGGAGTTCCAGCTGGCCGAGAAGCTGGGCAGCTGGGTATTGAACACAGCTTGCGAGCAGCTCTATCAGTGGCAGCAACTGGGTTTGGTTGATTTGCAGATGTGCGTGAATATCTCGCCCGGCATGTATCAGCGCAATCTCTTGAAGCTGGTTGCCAAGGCCTTGATGGATCACCATATCCCGGCCGCCAGTCTGGTGCTGGAGGTGACGGAAGACACGACCATGCGCGAGGTGAAAAACTCCCTGCAACTGATGCAGGACCTCAATCAGCAGGGGGTACAACTGGCACTGGATGACTTTGGCACCGGTTACTCCTCGCTCAGCTATCTGCAGAAGCTGCCGGTCAGCAAGGTGAAGATAGATCGTTCCTTCATCCAAGGGATCGATACGTCCATCGAGGCATCCGAGCTGGTCGCCAACATCTGCCGGATGGGTTCCATGCTGGGCAAGAGTCTGGTGTGTGAAGGGATAGAAACTCAGGCTCAGCTCGACGTGTTGCGCACTCTCACTGATATTCATCTCTATGGCCAGGGCTATCTGTTCAGCCGTCCAGAACAGGCGGAGAAGGTTTATCAAACCCTGCTGGAGATGGAAGAGGAGTGGCTGGAGCGGCGTCAACCCGACAAGGCGTATTTAATTTAGCCAAAATGGCTCATGCTTGGCCCAAGATGGCCGATAGTCTTAAAGCAGGAGGTACACCATGGATATATCTAGTTCTGCATCTGCGTCATTTGGTTCTGCATTGATGACGGCCAGCCTGGCCAAGAAACAACAGACCCAAGAAGGTGAATCTGCATTGAAACTGCTGCAAACAGCAGCTCAATCAGCACCGGTTGCACCGACATCGGCCAACGCTTCTCTGGGAAGTAACATCGATATTCGCGTCTGACCCTAACGAAAAAGCCCCCATCCAGTCGATGGGGGCTTTTTTATGTCTGCGATATCGCGATGTCTATCTTGGCTCAGACCGGAAAAGGGGCTGGCGCCTCGAAGGTCATCCGCTCGCCACTGCGGGGGTGGCTGATGGTCAGGCTGGCCGCATGCAGGTAGAGATGGGGGGCTGCCGCCAGTGCATCCGGATGGGCATAGAGGTTGTCACCCAGAATCGGGTGCCCCAGTTCCAGCATATGGACGCGCAGCTGGTGCGAGCGACCAGTGATGGGGGTCAGCTTGATCAGGCTGTTGCCATTCTCTACCTTCAATGTTTCCCACAGGGTCAGAGCATGACGTCCCTCCTCGTGGTCAACCTTCTGTTTCGGCCGGTTGGGCCAGTCGACGCAGAGCGGCAAGTCGACCTGACCGGACTCTGCCTCCGGCTCGCCCCACACCCAGGCGAGGTAGTGCTTCTCAGTCTCCCGCTCGCGAAATTGCCGACTCAGCTCCCGATGGGAATTGGGATTGAGGGGAATGACAATGACGCCAGTAGTGGACATGTCGAGGCGGTGAGCCGCCGCCGCCTTGGGGTGCTGCTGCTTTACCCGATGCAGGACGCTGTCTTCATTCTCGGGGCCGCGCCCGGGCACGCTCAGCAGGCCAGTGGGCTTATTGACCACCATGATGTCCTTGTCCTTGAACAGGATATCGAGCCAGGGTTCCAGAGGCGGTGAGTATTCAAACATAAATGTCTCGCATCAGAAGGTGGGGCAAGCCCCCATCAGTTATGAGTAACCACAATCATAAAGGGCATGGCATCCAGCATGAGCCGGTCATGTCTCTTCAGTATCGCGTCAGTTATGGGTGACCACGATAAAGCGGATGGCATCCAGCTTAAGTTGGGTCTGATCGATCAGGTGGTGCAATTCTGCCTGCAGATTGCGCAGATAATCCAGTTCGCTGTCGCGCACGTTCGGGTTGACCGCCTTGAGCGCTTCCAGTCGATCCAGATCCTGTTGCAGAGTCTGCGCCATCTGGGCGCGGGCCTTGTCGACAATCCCGCCTTTCAGCTCTTCGGCAATGGCCTGGCCCTTGCCAATCAGACCGTGGATCACCGGTTGGGACGCGGTGACCAGCTTGCTGCCGAGGTGGCGATTGACCGGAGTCAGCTGGCGGTTGAAGGCATCGAACGCCACTTTTTCGCCCAGATTCTGGCCGTTCTTGTCCATCAGCAGACGGATCGGCGTTGGCGGCATGAAGCGATAGAGCTGGGGATGGGCTGCAGACTCGGCGACAAAGATCAGCTCAAGCAGGATGGAGCCGATGGGCAGCGCCTTGTTCTTGAGCAGGGCGACCGAGGTCGCTCCAATCTCGGAGCCGAGGATCAGGTCGATACCGCCGCGCATCATGGGGTGATCCCAGGAAAGCAGCGCCATGTCATCCCGCGACAGAGCTGTGTTGCGATCGAAGGTGATGGTCATGCCATCTTGCGGCAGGCCCGGGAAGCTGGAGACCAGCATGTGATCTCCCGGGGTCAGCACCAGCGCGTTCTCACCACGGTCATCCTGATTGACGCCGATCTCGTCGAACATCTTGAGAGCGAAGGAGATCATGCCGGTGTCGTCATCTTCGGCGGCCAGCTTGTCGACCAGCTGCTGGGCTGCGGCGCCACCGCTGGAGTGGATCTCCAGCAGGCGATCGCGACCCTGTTCCAGCCGGGCCTTGAGCGGCTCGTGCAGTTCGCGAGTCTTGACCAGCAGGGCGTCGAGGGGGGCCTGATCGCCTGTGTTGGCGGCCAGCAGCTCGAACAGCTCGTCACGCACCGCTTCAAATACCGGACGGGCAGTCGGGCAGGTCTGCTCGAATGCATCCAGACCATCGTGATACCAGAGCTGCAGGGCGCGCTGGGCAGTCCCTTCCAGGTAGGGCACGTGGATCTCGACGATATTCTGCTGACCGATACGATCCAGTCGACCGATGCGCTGTTCCAGCAGATCCGGGTTGAGGGGCAGATCGAACAGCACCAGATGGCTGGCAAACTGGAAGTTGCGACCCTCTGAGCCGATCTCGGAGCAGAGCAGCACCTGAGCGCCCCCCTCAGTTTGAGCGAAATAGGCGGAGGCCTTGTCTCGCTCGAGGATAGACATCCCTTCGTGGAACACGGCGCCACGGATCCCTTCACGGGTGCGCAGCGCCTCTTCCAGCGCGATGGCGGTGGCTGCTTCGGAGCAGATCACCAGCACCTTCTGCTGACGGGCTGAGAGCAGCAGCTCCAGCAACCATTCGACGCGCGGGTCGAACTGAGTCCAGGTAGCGTTGTCGCCTTCGAACTGCTGGAAGATCTTCTCGGGATAGAGGTAGCGCAGGGCACGGGTCTGCAGATCGCCGCCATTGCCGCCCATCATGCCCATCACCTTGATGGCGGTTTTGTACTGCTCCGGCAGCGGCATGGGGTAGACGTTGAGGTGGCGCTCAGGGAAGCCCTGAATATTGGCGCGGCTGTTGCGGAACAGCACCCGGCCGGTGCCATGCTGATCCAGCAGCTTGGCGACCGCCTGCTGACGGGCAGTTGCATCGCTTAAGTCCAGCCCTTCCAGCTGGCTGGCAAGGATTCTTTTAGCTTCATCGCTCAGGGTCTCGCCATCCAGCAGCTCTTGTGCCGCGCTGGCGACCTGACCATAGGCTTGCTCCTCGGCGAGGAAAGCCTCGTAGTCGTAGAAACGCTCGGGATCGAGCAGGCGCAGACGGGCAAAGTGGCTCTGGTGGCCCAGCTGATCCGGGGTGGCGGTCAGCAGCAGCACGCCTGGCACCTGTTCGGCCAGCGCTTCCACCATTTCGTAGGCGCGGCTTGGTGCTTCCTCACTCCACTCCAGATGATGGGCTTCGTCGACAACCAGAAGATCCCACTCGGCTTCCAGCACTTGTTCGAAGCGACGACGCTTCTTGCGAAGGAAGTCGAGGCTGCAGATCACCAGCTGTTCGGTCTCGAAGGGGTTCTCTGCATCGGCGAACGCCTCGATGCAGCGCTCCTCGTCAAACAGGGAGAAGTGCAGGTTGAAGCGGCGCAGCATCTCGACCAGCCACTGGTGCTGCAACGTCTCGGGCAGCAGGATCAGCACCCGATGGGCGCGGCCGGAGAGCAGCTGCTGGTGAATGATCATGCCCGCTTCGATGGTCTTGCCCAGACCCACCTCATCGGCCAGCAATACGCGCGGGGCGTAACGGTGACCCACTTCATGGGCGATATAGAGCTGGTGCGGGATCAGACTGACCCGGCCACCGGCCAGGCCGCGAGTCGGGTTGCGACGACGTTGGTGCTGGTTGATCAACGCCTCGTAGCGCAGGGTAAAGCGGGACATCCGGTCAATCTGGCCGGCGAACAGGCGATCCTGCGGCTTGTTGAACTTGATGAAGTTGTTGAGAAACACTTCCTTGAGGGCAACGGGCTCATCATTGTCGGTGCGCACACCAACATATATAAGCAGGCCGTCTTTCTCCTGCACTTCTTCGACCGTCATGGTCCAGTCTTCGTGACTGGCTATCTGATCGCCCACATTGAAGCTGACCCGGGTCACCGGCGCCTCTTCTTTGGCATACATGCGGTTTTCACCGGTAGCCGGAAACAACAGGGTAACCATGCGTCCTTCAACAGCAACGACAGTCCCCAACCCCAGATCCGTCTCTGTATCACTAATCCAACGCTGGCCAAGTGCAAAAGGCATTAAACTCTCCAAAGCCCAAGAGTGTGTGAATCGCAAAGGGGCGCTATGTTACCCGAAGGCGTGAGCTCGATCACCATGGATATAGAGGTGGCAGGCGTCATTCATCGGGTGGGGCGAACCGACGTGCTCACCTATGGCTAAAGATAGAGGGATGTCGCTATATGGAGGCAGAATTGCTGAATAAGTCATCCATCTGGGTAATTGTTAAGCGGTTGAGCTGTTTTCTCGAATTTAATTCGAAAACCCTCTTGCAAGCGTGATCCAGATCCCTATAATGCGCCTCCATCGACACGGCAAGCGGCAACGCAAACAACCGGGTCGGTAACCTCGAAAAGCCTTTGTAAATAAGGCTTGACTCGAGAAGGCGGTTGAGTAGAATGCCACTCCCGCAGCAGCAAAAGCTGCGTCGCTCTTTAACAATTTG
>NZ_CAWPKQ010000010.1:0-78472 GCF_963888745.1 Aeromonas sp. DNRA1
ACGACTGGGCTTTTTTTCGTTTCCGGCACAGTACTCATGTCCCCGAATTTCCTCTTTTTTTCCTCACGTGACTCAGTAAAACACGCAAAGCCAGACGGTGGTCATATCTGGATGGGTCCATTCCACCCGGTGTTTCTGGCGGGCGGGAATATTGATGTGGTCGCCCGGGCCCAGTTGTACCAGCTGCTGTTGCTGGGTCTGCGGGTCGATGAACAGCAGACTGGCTTCCCCCTGTACCACCAGGATCCACTCATGCTCATCCTGATCGTACCACTCTCCCGGGGCGGTTTGATGGCCGTGGGAGAGGATGCGTTCGATCCGCAGATGGTTGGTGCTGACCAGATCCTGAAAGAGTTCGGTAGGCAGTGGCGAGGGAATATCGTTCAGCAGATTGCGCGTGTGCATGGGTATCTCCCGTCTGACAGTGCGAGTGGTTCTCTGCAGTATAGGAGCGAGCCTGGTGGGTAAAGGTGAGATCCGTGACAGGCAGGCAAGCAAATTCGTGTCCGAACGAGAACGATTACGGCCATTTTGATGAAAAAGTCAGGGAATTCGCTGCAATTCTGACAAATTCTTGCTATTTTGCGCGCCACCAACGCAAACGATTTCCTTCACACTTTCAGGATTAGTTATGGCAAAGCAAGATATGGCCGCCCAAACAGGGACTGGCGGCTTTCTGGACTCTTATTTTTCCATTTCTGCGCGCGGCAGCAGCGTGCGTCAGGAGCTGGTCGCGGGGCTGACCACCTTTCTGGCGATGGTCTACAGCATCATAGTGGTGCCGAACATGCTGGGTGCTGCCGGCTTTGAGCAGGGCCCGGTATTTGTGGCCACCTGTTTGATCGCCGCCTTCGGCTCCCTGCTGATGGGGCTGTGGGCCAAGCTGCCGATGGCCATCGGTTGTGCCATCTCTCTCACCGCCTTTACCGCCTTCAGCCTGGTGCTGGGTCAGGGGCTGAGCATTCCGGTCGCGCTGGGCGCCATCTTCCTGATGGGGGTGCTGTTCACCCTGATCAGCGTCACCGGCGTGCGCCAGTGGATCCTGGACAACCTCCCCTCCGGCATCGCCCACGGCACCGGCATCGGTATCGGTCTGTTCCTGCTGCTGATCGCCACCAACGGCGTTGGCATGGTGATCAAGAACGAAGGGGCCGGTCTGCCGGTACAACTCGGTGAGGTCACCGCCTTCCCGGTCATCATGACGGTGCTGGGTCTAGCCGCCATCTTCGGTCTGGAGCGTCGCAAGGTGCCGGGCGGCATCCTGATGGTGATCATCGCCATCTCCATCCTCGGCCTTATCTTCGACCCGAAAGTGACCTGGCAGGGCTTCTTCGCCATGCCGAGCCTGACTGGCGAGAAGGGCTCACTGGTGGGCAGCATGGATCTGCTGGGCGCCCTCAATCCGGTAGTCATTCCGACCGTGCTGGCACTGGTGATGACCGCCGTGTTTGACGCCACCGGCACCATCCGTGCCGTGGCCGGTCAGGCGGGCCTCATCAACGAGCGTGGCCACATCATCAGCGGCGGCAAGGCCCTGACTGCCGACTCCGTCAGCAGCATGGTGGCAGGCGCCGTCGGTGGTGCTCCGGCAGCCGTCTACATCGAATCTGCCGCAGGCACCGCGGCCGGCGGCAAGACCGGTCTGACCGCCGCTCTGGTCGGCGTGCTGTTCCTGCTGATGATCTTCCTCTCCCCGCTGAGCTATCTGGTACCGGCTTACGCTACCGCACCGGCCCTGATGTACGTCGGTCTGCTGATGCTGGGCAACGTCACCAAGCTGGATTTTAGCGACTCGGTCGATGCGCTCTCCGGCATGCTGTGCGCCGTCTTTATCGTGCTCACCTGCAACATCGTGACCGGCATCATGCTGGGCTTCGTAGCGCTGGTCATCGGTCGCCTGTTTGCTGCCGAGTGGAAGAAGCTGAACGTCGGCACCGTCATCATCGCCGTGGCGCTGGTGGTCTTCTATGCCGGTGGCTGGGCCATCTAACCCGTCCACATATTCCGGTTATAGCGAAGGGCCCTGCGGGGCCCTTTTTCATGGCTGTGAGTCAGCTAACAGTTTCCCGCCCGCTAACCCTGCGCCGTTTCAGATTGAAACACCCATCCCCCTTCTGCTGTTTCAAATCCGAACCAAAACGCCCGTCATTTTTATCCCTTTTTCTGTCGTTAGACTGGCTCCATCAACCATTTGCCCACCCGAGCGGTGGCAAGCCAAGGAGTGAGCCATGAAGAAACTGATCAATGCCGTCGATGCCGTGGTCCGTGAACAACTGATGGGGATGGCAGCCGCCCACCCCGAGCTCAAGGTACGTATCGAACCCCACTACATCACCCGCGCCGACTCCCCCGTGATGGGCAAGGTGGCGCTGGTCTCCGGCGGTGGCAGCGGCCACGAGCCGATGCACGGCGGTCTGGTGGGCAAGGGGATGCTGGATGGCGCCTGCCCCGGCGAGATTTTTACCTCCCCGACCCCGGATCAGATGTACGAGTGCGGTCAGGCCGTTGATGGCGGCGCGGGCGTACTGTTTCTGGTGAAGAACTACACCGGCGACGTGCTCAACTTCGAGACAGCGGTCGAGCTGCTGCACGGCGATGGCGTAAAAGTGGGCTTCGCCCTGATCGATGACGACGTGGCGGTCAAAGACAGCCTCTACACCGCTGGTCGCCGTGGGGTCGCCACTACCGTGCTGTGCGAAAAGCTGGTCGGTGCCGCCGCCGAGGCGGGCTACGATCTGGCGCGCTGCGAGGCGCTGGCCCGTCGCATCAACAACCAGAGCCGCACCATAGGCGTGGCCATGCATGCCTGCACCGTGCCGGCCGCTGGCAAGCCCTCCTTCACTCTTGCGGATAACGAGATGGAGTTCGGCGTTGGTATCCATGGCGAGCCGGGCATCGAACGTCGCCCCTTCACCGACCTCAATACCCTGGTGGACGACATGTTCAGCGAGCTGGCTGACAACACCCCCTACGGCCGCACCCTGCGCCACTGGGATCGCACCACCGGCAGCTGGCAGGAAGAGCACACCTTTATCGAGCCGCTCAACAAGGGCGATCGGGTCATCGCCTTGGTCAACAGCCTCGGCGGCACCCCCATCTCTGAGCTCTATGGCGTCTATGGTCGCCTTGCCACCCTGTGCGAAGAGGCGGGCATCCATCTGGTGCGCAACCTGATTGGCCCCTACTGCACCTCCCTCGATATGACCGGCATCTCCATCACCCTGCTCAAGGTGGATGATGAGTTGATGACCCTGTGGGATGCCCCCGTTCACACCCCCGCCCTGCGTCGCGGCTGCTAAGGAGTGCCGATAACCATGCTAAGCAAACACCAAATCGTCAACTGGCTGCTCGACTGCGAACACATCTTTACCGAGCAGCGTGACTACCTCACCGCGCTGGATACCGACATCGGCGACGGCGACCACGGCCTCAACATGCAGCGCGGCTTCGCCAAGGTGGCCGAGAAGCTGCCGGCAGTGGCAGACAAGGATATCGGGCAGGTACTGAAAACCACCGGCATGACCTTGCTCTCCTCGGTCGGCGGCGCCAGCGGCCCGCTCTACGGCACCTTCTTTATCCGGGCCGCGGCCAGCAGCGATGCTTGCCAGAGCCTCAGCCTCAGCCAGCTGTGCAAAATGCTGAGTGACGGGGTGGAGGGGATCGTCTCCCGCGGCCGTGCCGAGCCGGGCGACAAAACCATGTGCGATGCCTGGTGGCCAGCACTGGCCGCCCTGCAACAGGCGCAGCAGCAAGAGCTGCCCCTCAACGATGCGCTGGACAAGGCGGTGGCAGCCGCCGCAGCCGGTACCGAAGCCACCATCCAGATGCAGGCCCGCAAGGGGCGCGCCAGCTATCTTGGCGAGCGCAGCATCGGCCATCAGGATGCCGGGGCCACCTCGACCCTGCTGCTACTGACCGCCCTGCGTGACAGAGCGAGGTTGTGACATGATCGGAATCGTAGTTGTCTCTCACAGCGCCATGCTGGCGGCCGGCTTGAAAGCGCTGGCCGACCAGCTCGGCAGCCCGGCCCGCCTGCTGCTGGCGGCCGGGGTCGATGACCCCGACCACCCCATCGGCACCGATGCCATCGCCGTGATGAGTGCGATTGAAGAAGCGGATGACGGCAGCGGCGTGCTGGTGCTGATGGACTTGGGCAGCGCTCTGCTGAGTGCCGAAACCGCCCTCGAACTGCTGCCCCCGGAGTTGAGCGCACGGGTGCGGCTCTGCCCCGCCCCGCTGGTCGAGGGTACTCTGGCCGCCGTGGTGGCGGCCGGTTCCGGCCTGACGCTGGATGAGGTGGCCGCCGAGGCGCTCGGCGCGCTGGGCCCGAAACAGGCGATGCTGCCAGCCAGCGTGGCGCAGGCAACCACCGAGACAGCCACCGTTGCCGACGACGGCTGGCTGCGCTGTGAGGTGGTGGTGGATAACCCCCACGGCCTGCATGTGCGCCCCGCCGCTCGGCTGGTGGCCGCCCTCAAGCCATTTGCCGCTGAACTCAAGTTGCAAAAGGGGGATAAAGAGGCCAACCCCCGCAGCCTAACCCGGCTCGCCATGCTCAACGTGCGTCAGGGCGACCAGCTCACCCTGCTGGCGCGCGGCGAGGATGCCACCGCCGCACTGACCTGCTTCCAGCAGCTGGCCGATGAGCGCTTTGGCGACTGACACCACTGTTTCAAGGGGCTGCACTCGCTCGCTGAGCCTGTGCAGCTTCATTCAAGACGAAGGAGTCTCGGCACAGCCGCCCCTTCGCCCCGATTCTTAATTAGTAAAGAGAGAGGGATAGAATATGGACCGCATTATCATCAGCCCCAGCAAATACGTGCAAGGCAACGGGGCCCTCGCCAATATCGGCAACTACGTCAAAGCGCTCGGCAGCAAGCCGCTCATTCTGGCCGACGCCTTCGTCACCAAGCTGGTGGGCGATACCGTGGCCACCAGCTTCCACGGCGCCGGTATCAAGCCCGAGTTCGACTGCTTCAACGGCGAATGCTCCCGCCCCGAGATCGACCGCCTGCTGGCCCGCTGCCAGCAGACCCCGTTTGACGTCATCATCGGCATCGGCGGCGGCAAAACGCTGGATACCGCCAAGTCGGTCGCCTTCTACCAGAAGGTGCCGGTGGTCATAGTGCCCACCATCGCCTCCACCGATGCCCCCACCAGCGCGCTGGCGGTCATCTACACCCCGGAAGGGCAGTTCAGCGAATACCTGATGATCCCGACCAACCCCAATATGGTCATCATGGATACCGGCGTGGTCTCCCGCGCTCCGGTGCGGCTGCTGGTCTCCGGCATGGGGGATGCGCTCTCCACCTACTTCGAGGCGCGCGCCAACAAGGTCTCCGGTTGCCAGACCATGGCCGGTGGTGCCTCCACGCTGGCGGCGCAGGCCATCGCCGAGCTCTGCTACAAGACCCTGCTGGCCGATGGCTACAAGGCCAAGCTGGCGGTGGAGCAGGGGCTCTGCACCAAGGCGGTGGAGAACATCATCGAGGCCAACACCTATCTGAGCGGTATCGGCTTCGAGAGCAGCGGGCTGGCCGCCGCCCACGCCATCCACAACGGCCTGACCCAGCTCGCCGAGTGCCACCACCTCTATCACGGTGAAAAAGTGGCGTTCGGTACCCTGGTGCAACTGGTGCTGGAAAACGCGCCGATGGCGGAGATCGAGACTGTGCTGGCCTTCTGCCGCTCGGTTGGCCTGCCGACCAACCTGCATATGATGGGAGTCAAGGAGCTGGATATGGCGCGCCTGATGGAGGTGGCCAAAGCCTCCACCGCAGAGGGCGAGACCATCCACAATATGCCGTTCAAGGTCACGGCCGAAGATGTGCTGGCGGCCATCGTCACCGCCCACCAGTTGGGGCTGTAACCGCGCCACCACTGACCTTGCTATATAAAAACGGCCCCGCATCTGCGGGGCCTTTTCGTTTTCTACGGGCCAGTTGGCGACGGCTCACCGTCAGCCGTGATAGTCGGCGGGATCGATCTCGAGCAGTTTGAGCCGCCGCCAGAGGGTGGTGCGGCTGATACCCAAATGCTGAGCCATCTGGCTCACCTGCCCCTTGCAGGCGTGGGCGCAGCGCAGGATGGCTTGGCGCTCCAGCTCCGCCAGGGTGAGCAGCGGTTGCCCCACCACCTCGTCCGCCACCTGCTGATAGCCGTGCCGAATAGCGGCGGGCAGCGCCTCCGGCGGGATCAGCCCCTGACCGGCATGAAGCAGCGCATGCTCGACGGCGCTGCGCAGCTCCCCCAGATTGCCGGGCCAGGGATAGGCGAGCAGGCAGTCGAGGGCCGCCGGACTGAACTGGCGCACCGGCTCGCGCCCCTGCGCCCCTAGCTGCTGGCTGATCAGGCCCGGCAGATCCGCCGTGCGCTCCCGCAATCCCGGCAGCCACAGCTCGCACGCCTGCAAGGCATAGAGCAGCTGGCGGCCAAACAGCCCCTCCTGCACCAGCTGCTCCAGTGGGGCGCTGCTGGTGGCGATGATCCGCACCTTGAGCGGCAGGATACGGGCCGAATCGAAGCGCTGGATGCGGCCGGTCTTGAGCAGTTGCAGCAGCGCCGCCTGCATGGGGGCAGAGAGGCACTCCACCTGCTCCAGCACCAGGGTGCCGCCGTGGGCCAGCTCGAACTTGCCCGCCCGCTCCTGCCCCGCCTCGTCGGAACCCATCAGCTCCAGCGCCATCCGCTCGCTCGGCAGCGCCTTGCAGTTGAGGGTAATGAGCGGCCCGGCGGCCCGCTCGCTGCCAAAGTGGATCGCCTCTGCCAGTTGAGCCTTGCCCACCTCCTCCTCGCCACGCAGCAGGATCGGCCCCTGACTCTGGGCCGCCTGCCGGGCGTAGCGCAGCAGCTTGCGCATGGCGCTCGACTCCCCCACCAGCGCCGACAGCTCGGGCACCGTCTGGCGCAGCTGATGAATGGCCCGCAGCCGATCGACCGGGTGCAGCAAGGCAATAAAGCTGACCCCCTCCGGCCCCGGCAACGGCTTGAGGCTCACCAGCGCATTGATAAACTCCCCCTCCTGGGCGCCGAGCCGCTCCAGCGTCACCTCCACATGGCTGAGCGGCGTCTGCCCCCTGATGGCCAGTTGCAACCGCTGGGGTAACAGCAGGTGTTGCTCCAGCGGCTGGCCAAGACAGAGCGCCGGATCGAGCCGCAACCGATTAGCCGCCAGCGCGTTGAGGTAGCGCAGCCGCCCCTGCGGATCCCAGGCCAGCACACCGTCATCCATACCGTCGAGCAGGGCGTAAAGTTCGCTGAGGTGGTGCTGGGACTCCTGCATCAGGGTCTCCATCTGCAGCAGATGGGCCAGCTCGCGCCCGGCACTGACGGTAAGCGCCAGATCGCCGGCGCTCGCCTCCTCCACCTTGCAGATCAAGGCGATGATGGCGACCTGACGGCCATTGCTGTTGTAGACCGGGCTGGCGCAACTGTGCCACGGGTGCAGGGTCTGATTGAAGTGCTGGGGGCCGCTGACGCAGAGCGGCACTCCCTCCAGCGCCGCCAGATTGATGGCATTGGTGCCGATGCGCCCCTCGCTGAAAAAGGCGCCGGGGCCAAACCCCAGCGCCGCCAGCTCGCGCAGGGTATCGGGGTGGCCGGTCCGGGCCAGCAGGCAGCCGCTCTCGTCGGTGAGCAGCAGGGCGCAGGGGCGCCCCTCCATAAATTCGTAGAGATCTTCGAGGGCCATCTCGCCGGTGGTGAGCAGGTCCCGCTTACGCTGGCGCAGGCTCTGCAAGGTCTGCCCCTTGGCGCTGTGGGGCGGATGCCAGAGGGTGGCACTGGTCTGGTGGGCGCAGCGCAGCCAGGATGCCTGCAGATAGTCAGGCCAGGCGAGCAGCGGCTGAAGGTCAGATGGCATGGTCACAGCAATATCCGGCAGGATGTGAGCCGACCATTTAACCACGCCAGCGCCCCCGATTCAGTGACCTGCCTCAGAGGGTGGCAAGCCCGCCCTCCTCCCGGTCGGGTTCGCCGTCGGCAAATTGCTGGCCGAGCCAGTGGCAGAAGGCACGGCACTCCGGCATCCCCTCGCTATCCTGATGCACCAGCAGATTCCACTGCGGCCCCTTGACCCGACGGGTGGAGAGCGGCAACAACTGCCCCTGCTGACGCGCGGGACGGGAGAGCAGTTCGCTCACCAGCGCCACGCCGAGTCCGGCGCTGGCGGCCTCCAGCAGCAGGCCGGGATCGGAGAAGTTGAGCCCACGGGTCTGCAGATGCAGATCCTCCCCTCCTCTCAGCGTCCAGTGATGCCAATCCAGCTCCCGCTCGCCGTGCAGGGTGGTGCGCTCCTCCGCGGGCCGGGACAGCACGGTTGTGGTGGCCACCGGCAGCAAGCGATCCGCCAGCAGGTGCTGATGGCGACACTCGGCCTGCGGCCCGAGATCCCAGCGCAGGGCGAGATCAACGGTCTGCTCGGCCATGTCGGGCTCTTCATCGCTGGTAAACAGCCAGAGATCGATGTCGGGATGCAGGCGATGAAACTCCCCCAGTCGCGGTAGCAGCCAGTGGCGAGCGATGGCGGTGCTGGTGTTGAGCACCAGCTGGTTCGGTTTGCGGTACTGCTCCAGCCGCTGGATCCCCATCGCCAGCTGCAACAGCACGCTCTGGGTGGTCTCCAGCAGATCCTGCCCCGCATCGGTCAGCGCGACCGAGCGCCCCTGCCGGTGAAACAGCGGCTGGCCGAGCAGCTCCTCCAGCGAGCGGATCTGCTGGCTGATGGCGGACTGGGTCAGGTGCAGCGCCTGCGCCGCCTGATGAAAACTGCCGAGTCTGGCCGCCGCTTCAAAGCCCCGCAGCACGTTGAGCGGGGGCCACTGCTTGAACACCATTGATTAGCTCCACTTATCACTTTTACCGAAAATTGATCGATTGTTCGCCACCAAAGCCACGGATAGTCTATTACTCAACGCAATTAGATTAACAGCGCTTGTTATTTTCGGTCATTCAGCGACAGCAAAGAGCGCGCTTATCCAAGGAGTTTTTCATGCCATCCCGACGCAACGTATTGAAACAGCTGGCGGCCATTGGCGTGTTGGCCGGGCTCGGCAATCTGCCGGGCAAGGTGCACGCAGCCAGCAGCAATGCCGATGAGGAGGCTGCCACCGGCGAGCGATTCCATATGCCCGATGAAGCCGCCCCTCAGACGCAGGTCTGGGTCGCCTTTGCCGCCAGCTCGGCTATCTGGGGCCGCGACTACAAGGAGGTGCAGGCAACCATCGGCCGGCTGGTACAGGCCATGGCGCCTTATACCCAGGTGAACGTGCTCTGTCGCGAAGCCGAACAGGCGCTGGCCCGCCAGCTCTGCGGCGAACAGAACACCCGCTTTGCCGTCGCCGAGCTGGACGATATCTGGCTGCGCGATACCGGCGGCGTCTTCGTCCAGAACGGCGAAGGGGAGCTGGGGCTGGTGGATGTCAACTTCAACGGCTGGGGCGACAAGCAGGAGCACGAACAGGATGCGGGCATAGCCGAGCTGGTCAGCAAGCAGGCGGATGCCCACTATCTGCAGAGCAAGCTGACTGGCGAGGGGGGCGGCATCGAGGTGGATGGCAACGGCACCGCCATCCTGACCGAGAGCTGCTGGCTCAACAGCAACCGCAACCCGGGGGTAAGCAAGGCGCAACTGGAGGCGGAGCTGAAAGCCAATCTGGGGCTGCGCAAAATCATCTGGCTGCCGGGCATCAAGGGCAAGGACATCACCGATGCCCACGTCGATTTCTACGCCCGCTTCGTGCGCCCCGGAGTGGTGGTGGTCAATCTGGACAACGACCCTAAGTCCCACGACTACGAAGTGACCCGCCGGCACCTGTCCATCCTCAAACAGGCCACCGATGCCGACGGCAACAAGCTGGAGCTGCATGTGCTGCCGCCGCCGCTCGATGGGCGGGACAACAGCTTCAGCCGCAGCCGCGATTTTGCCGCCGGCTACATCAACTATCTGCCGATCAATGGCGCGGTGATCGCCCCCGAGTTTGGCGACAAGGCGGCCGACAGCTACTGCCACGAGCTGCTGGCCCGCCTCTACCCCGGCCGCGACATCGTGCAGATCAATATCGATCCGGTCGCCGCCGGTGGCGGCGGTATTCACTGCATCACCCTGCACCAGCCAGCCTGACCCTCTCTTACCCACTGATAACCCGGTGCGTTGCCACGCCCCGGGTTATATCGCCATGCCCATTTTTGTTCAACCACCGTTCCGTATCTTGGCCAGCTATGTCATATGGAGTGTCACCTTGGTCACACTCCCGAGTTATTCAAAAGGCTGAGACTCGGTGGCGCTTTCCATTGCCGCCCCAGAAGTGTATTTTTGCGCGTCGGTAAAAAGTAGAGCCAAAGGAGGATGTTTAGTGAATCCGTTCAGCATCAAAGACAGGGCGGTAATGTTATGATTTAGAAAATTTTTTCCTTGGCGGTTATCCGGAAAATACGGAGTTATATGGAAGTCTCCCTTGTCGGATTCATACCGCTTTCCATCTAATAACTGTTAACCTTCAGGAGGTAAAGTGGGGTATTGGTCTGATAGACAAATTGAAATGAATGAAGGGCCAAATTTGGGAACAGTGGACAAATACGTTTGTTCATCTTGTGTTGTCGATGAAGCGCTTGAAGAGCTAGTTGAGAAATATATCAGTTCGAACAATTGTTCCTATTGTGGTGACTTAGACGAAGAAATTCCACTTGGAGCTCATTTTGATGTGGTAGTAGTATAGCCAGCACAGATGTTCCTTTTGGGTTGTATTTTGTCCTAATCTGCAATAATGGAAGGTGTTTTAAATGGTTCACAATAGAACTTGTGGTTGCCAAAACTGTTTTGAAATTAATTATCCAGATAGACAGAACCCTCATTCTAGAAGTTTCGGATACGGAAATAAAAAGCTTGTTCCAAAAATGCATGACGTTGCTGTTGAGAGCGTAGAACCTTATGAGTGGCTTCGAAAAGAAAGTGTTACTTTTCACACGCAATGTTGGTGGTGCGGAAAGTCAGTTTATTTTCACCGAGATCAAAATGGCGGCTGTGTTTTATTTGATCAATTAGGCGTTCCATGGGCGATACATCATTGCTGGGAACAATATAGAGAACCTAAATCAATAGCTGTCGATGGATTAATAGCAAAACGGATATCTCAGTTACAAGAAACTCGTATAAACGGAATTCAGTTTTCAAAGGCCAAGAAAAAATCAATTCATGGCTTTATTATCGGAGTTGATCGTAGCCGTAAAATTTTTCCAGATCCAAGTCGAATCTCGGATAAATCTTCATATTTGATGTATGTTATATTTAGAACAACCGCCGGCAAGTATTTAAAGCTACTAGTTCCGGAACCATATATTGATGATATTATTAAGTTTTCCTATGTTAGTCTCACGATTGAACTCGTCCACAAGAGCAACGAAATAATTCTCAACTGTATTAAAAAGCTCACAGAGATCAGAGTCGATGACTTAAATAGGAAAGAGTTGTTGATTACTTATAGCTATCAGTCCATTGTAGCTAAGCCTTGGACTTTTCAAAGTAAACAGTGAATTTAGGACACCCAACTTTCTGCGCAAGATGCCGCACAGCCAAGATGGATGTCCTTTTGCCTTCCCGCGATAACGACCATCCATATTTCTTCTCTGCCAAATGCCGCTGATTCACGGAAATACCGGAACAGCGGCATCTCGATTCTCCTATCAGTTTCGCTATTCGAACCAACATGGGCAGTAACACGAGTTGCATACGGGTTGGACAAATCGGCCATTGCCTGTGGCTGGCCTGTAGCGGGCCAAATCGTGGCGCTGGGGCTGGAGAGGTGTCGGTATAAACAAAAATTTGGGCATTTAACACAACCCCATAAATTCAGCTTATACCGCTTACCCGCTCTGCTTTACCGCCATAAGTCACCCGCATTTCCCCTCTGACGGGTCACCGCCGACTTATGGATAGAACCGGAACAGCGGCATCTCGATCGTCCGATTACGCTTCGCTAATCGAACCTACATGAGACGGTCATATGTGGGATATGGAGGCTGGCAAGGATCAACCAATCTGACTCGATCGCCATAAACCACGATCACCACAAACAAAAGAGCCGCCCAGTTCACACCGGGCGGCTCTTTGTATCATAGATGGAGACTGAATCGTCTTTTTACTGAATCGTTATTGGGCCTTGGGCGCTTCAACCGCCGCGGTCGCCGGTTGGTCATCTTCCTTGATCCAGGCATCCAGCAGGGTGTAGCCCACCGCCAGCACCACAGGGCCGATAAAGAGGCCGATGATCCCCATCGCCAGCAAGCCACCGATAACCCCCACCAGAATGAGAATGAGCGGCAGGTCGGCGCCGCGCTTGATCAGGAAGGGGCGCAGGAAGTTGTCCATGGTGCCTGCCAGCAGCGACCAGACCAGCAGGAAGGTGCCCCAGGTGGTATCGCCGCTCCAGTAGAGGTAGCCGACACAGGCCAGTAGCACCGGAAAGGGGCCGATCTGGGCGACGATCAGCAGGAACATCACCACCACCAGGATCATGGTGTAGGGGATGCCGGCAATCAGCAGGCCCAGCCCTGCCACCGAGGACTGCACCAGCGCGGTCACCACGACCCCCATGGCCACGGCGCGGATCGCCTGTGACGCGAGCACGGTGGCGTTGTCGCCGCGCTCGCCGGCCAGCCGGTGGGCGAAACGGCGAATGCCGGTCGCCACCACTTCACCCGAGTGGTAGAGCAGGCCGCAGATGCCGACGGTCAGCAGGAAGTGGACGAACAGCAGCCCCAGGTTGCCCGCCTGGGAGGCGAGCCAGCGGGCGGTCTGGCCAAAATAAGGGGCCAGCTTGGCAAACAGCACCTGACCACCGCTCGCCAGGATCTGCTGCCAGAAGTCGTAAAGCTTACCGCCCACCAGCGGCACCTGTTGCAGCCAGAGCAGCTCGGGGGGTGGGGAGTGGCTGATGGTGGTGCCGAGCTCGATCAGCATGGGCGCCTTCTCCGCCACGTTGGCCAGCGCCATGAACAGCGGAATGACGAACATCAGCAGCAGTACCAGGGTCATGCTGAGGGCCGCCAGGGCGCGCTTGCCCCACAGCAGGCGCTGCACCATCAGCATCAGTGGCCAGGTAGCGATGGTGATCATGGTGGCCCACACCAGGGCGGGCAGGAAGGGGCGCAGCACCATGAAGCAGGAGACGATGAGGAGGCTGAGAAACAGCACTCCCAGGGTTATCTTGGCCAAATCCACTTTTTTCATATTCATAGCAATCCCTTGTCAGGGCCTGGGCCCTTGGGTAGCGGGTCATTATTCACGAGTGAGAGTATCCACCAGAGGCCGGCGCTCAACCAGAGCCCCAGGCAACAATAAAGCAGCCACTGGCCGAGCAGGATAAGCCAGGAGCTGGTCAGCCAGAGCGGCAGCACCCACCAGAGCGCCCCCAGCGGCAGGCCGCCGAGCAGCGCCAGCAGCGGGGTGCGCCAGCCAGTCTGCACCGTGCGCGGCAGCGGCAACATCATGCCGAGGGTCAGCCCCAGACTGAAGGTGGCCAGGCCCGCCAGCGCCGAGGATTGGCTCCACCCGGCGGCCAGCGCGCAGGCGAAGGTGAGCCCGGCCCAGCTCCACGGCTTGGCCGCCAGGTTGGCGAGGCGGGGATGCAGGGCCAGCAGCAATGCGCCAAGCAGCAGGCCTGCCGCCACATCCGACAGGAAGTGAACCCCGAGCCTGACCCTAGCCAGCCCGGTCAGGGCCGCCAGCAGCAGGGCCAGGACGGTGCTGCGCCAGGGGTTGGCGGGCCAGCACCCTCTGAGCAATGCGCCCCAGAACAGCAGTGCCGAGGCGGTGTGGCCGCTCGGCATGCCGAAGCCCTGGGCGCTGCCTTGTGCCAGCGCGGGATCGAGGTGGAAGGGTCTGGGCCAGCCAATCCCCTCCTTGGTCACCTGCACCAGCAGGGTGAGGGTCAGCATGGCCAGCAGCAACTGGCGCACCCGGGGCCAGCCCAGCCAGGGCAGCAGCAAGGGTAGCAGGGCAAGCTGAAAGGCGGCTGAACCGAACAGGTTGCTGACCTCGAGCCAGTGCACCTGGGCACCGAGCCAGGTCTGCAGCTGGTGGATCAGCGGCACTTCCATGCGGTGCAGTGCATTGCCCTCGCTACGAAAATCGGGCTGCCACTGCACGGGGCTGTCGGGAATGGCGGCCAGTTGGGGGGCCAGCCAGTCGAGCTGCGCCGGAAAGCGGCGCTGATCATCCGGCAACCGGGCCGGAGCGATCAGCCTGGCATTGAGGATCTCGCCGCCCAGATTGGGGGCCCGCAGCAGAGAGACAAAGCCAGAATCGGTTTGTGCGCGAATGGGTTCCAGGGTCTGGCAGGCAAACAGCAGGGCGCGCTGCCATGGCCCCAGCTCGGTGATGACCCGACCCCGCAGGCCGGTCTCTTCATACAGCTCCCGCAACGCCGCCTGTTGCGGCGTCTCGCCCGCGTCTATGTAGCCGCCGGTCAGGCTGTAGCGGGAGGAGACCCTGTCCTGCACCAGCAACAGCTGTTGTTGATGTTTGACGACGCAGACGGCGGCGCTTGGCGCGGCCAGAGCGGGCAATCCCGCCAACAGAAGACAGAACAGCAAAAAACAGTAGCGCGACATGACCGCCTGACGAGTGAGGGAGAGTGGGCATAAGCGTCACAGAAATCAGATAGTTGGGCAATGGTTTCAAGTCAGGCTTCGCTACTTGGGGCGGCTTGGCGAGAGGCTGGCCAGCTGCACAAGGATTGCCGTGGGGAGAGGCAGTCCCTAGTATTGGCAGCTATGTTATTTTCATGCAGCAAACCTTGGGACCTTCCATGAAACAGTTTGGCTTTTTTCTGGGTATCGCCATCGGCGTCATCCTGATCCTGTTCGGCAGCATCGTCATCTTCCAGGCCCTGCCTGCCGCGCTGGACGTGCTGGAGATGCCGAGCCGCATCCCCTTCGTGCGCGAGGTTTACACCTGGCTGATGACCAGCGCCAGCGGCCTGACCGGCCAGCTGGAGCAGAACTTCCTGGAGGCGTTCCAGACCGTGCTCAAGCTGATCCTGCTCATCACCTTCATGTGGGTCTGCGTCAAGCTGGTCAACATGGGGGTCTTGATCATCCGTGCCGGGGTGGACCTCATCCGCACCGCCATCGAGCACAGCGAAAGTGCCGAGACCAAGAAGTCCGATCACGACCACCACTTCCAGTGAGCGGATCGCACCATGAAACAGGCCACCTTCGGGTGGCCTGTTTGCATCCTGGGTTTATTCGATCGTGGGCAGGTGATCCGCCGGTGGTGACTGCACCACATCCTGATAGCGGGCAATCAGCCGCTTGAAGGCCTCCCCCTGTCTGACCTTGTCGAGCGCCTGTTGCAGGCGGGCGACCTGCTGTTTGTCCGCCGCCGGGTTGAAGGCGAAGCAGTTGTCCTGATCCGCCAGGGTGGCGACGGTGACGAAGGTATCGGGTGAAAAGCCGAGCTGCCTTGCCTGGTGGAACAGCATGACTTCGTTGCCGGCCACCAGATCGGTGCGGGCCATGATGAGTTGGCGCACCACCTGATCCATGCGCTCCACCGACATCAGGTTGGCGGGACTGATGCCCCGGTTGAGCAGCAGCTGCTCCCCCACGTCCGCCTGCATGACCCCGATCTGCAGCTTGGTCAGGTCCGCCTTGCCGGTCACCTTGGGGGCATCCCGCTTGCGTCCTACCAGAGAGACCCGCGAGTGGCTGATGGGGCAGACCCAGAGAAAGTGGGGATCCCGCGCCTGGGTGTGGGCTGTGGTGAACAGCACCGCATCCGGCTGCTGGGTCAGCAGATACCAGGCCTTGGCCCAGGGCATGAAGTGGATGGGCTGCTCCGGCTCGCCCATCTCCTGCCACATCAGCCTCAGCAACTCCACCGCCAGGCCGGTGCTGTTGCCCTGCTCATCCTGGCCGTTGAACGGCATGTTCTGCTCGGAGTAATAGGTGAACGCCGAGGCGGGCAGGGCTGTACCAAGACAGCAGCAGATCATCAGGCTGAGCAGACGCGACATGGCAGCACTCCTTGCAACAAATCGTCCTTCCAGTTTAGGGGGCTATGTCGAGAAGTTCATGATTTCCCGCGCCCGGTAGCGTGGATGGCGAGGGGGGTGGGGAGCGATGGGCGGATAACAGCCAGGCCATCTTGCGATGGCCTGGTGAGGGGCTTACTTGAGCAGGGCTTCCATCTCGGCTTCGGCAGCGGCGCGCGCGGCCTCGGCCTTGGCGGCAGCATCCGTTGCGGTGGCAGTGGCGCTGCTGACCGCCTGCTTGGCGGGCTCGGTCACGGCCTTGGTGGCCTGCTGCTGCACGGTGGTTGTGGCGCCGCTGACCGCCTGCTTGGCGGGCTCGGCCACGGCCTTGGTAGCATGCTGCTGCACGGTGGTTGTGGCGCTGCTGACCGTCTGCTTGGCGGGCTCGGCCACGGCCTTGGTGGCATGCTGCTGCACGGTGGCAGTGGCGCTGCTGGCCGCTTGCTTGACTGGTTCGGTCACGGCCTTGGTAACTTGCTGCTGCACGGTGGCGGTGGTGCTGCTGACCGCCTGCTTGGCGGGCTCGGTCACGGCCTTGGTGGCCTGCTGCTGCACGGTGGCAGTGGCGCTGCTGGCCGCCTGCTTGGCTGGCTCGGTCACGGCCTTGGTGACTTGCTGCTGCACGGTGGCGGTGGTGCTGCTGGCCGCCTGCTTGGCGGGCTCGGTCACGGCCTTGGTGGCCTGTTGCTGCACGGTGGCGTTGGCGCTGCTGGCCGCCTGCTTGGCCGGCTCGGTGACGGCCTTGGCAGCCTGCTGCTGCACGGTGGCGGTGGTGCTGCTGGCCGCCTGCTTGGCGGGCTCGGTCACGGCCTTGGTGGCCTGTTGCTGCACGGTGGCGTTGGCGCTGCTGGCCGCCTGCTTGGCCGGCTCGGTGACGGCCTTGGCAGCCTGCTGCTGCACGGTGGCAGTGGCGCTGCTGACCGCCTTGCCGGCTTGTTGCTGAGCCGAGGTAGCAGCGCCGTTCACGACCTGCTTGGTGGTGTCAGCCATGGTCTTGCTGGCGCCCTGCTGCAGGGAACCCAGCACGCTGCCAAATACCGAGCTGGTGGTGGCCGCTCCGGTGAGGCTCTTGGTCGCCGAGCCGGTCAGACTGTTGGTGGCGCCGGTGAGCGCGCTGCTCGCTGGATTGCCCTGCGTCTGCCAGTTCTGCATCTCGGTTGGCCAGCTCGGGGCGCCGGCCGCCAGGTTCTCGCCAAAGACCTGGGGCGTACCGTCCCCCTTGAGCAGCATGACGGACATCTGGTTGGTCTGTGAGTTCCACACCATGCCGGCCTGCTTGGCGACGTCGGGCACGGGGGCATAGCGGGAGACCACGTAGAACAGCGGCCCCTCCTGCTGCAGCTCGTTGGCGGTCTTGAGCAACTGCATGGTGCTGTCGTAATTGGGGCCGAGGATGCTGGTCATCCGGTCCTTGATCAGCGGCTGTTCAAACAGGTTGGCTTCATTGGGGTCGAAGCCGACCAGGGGTTTGAGCAGGGCCCACATCAACTGACTGGTGGGGCTCATCATCAACAGGGGGGCGACGCAGGCGGACAACATCAGGCTCAGGCAGGCCGCCTGGAGCAACGGCATGATACGCATTGGGATAATATCCAAATAACGATTTGATTAATAAGGTTATATTCGTCGAGAACCGACAAATCCACCGGGGTTTTCCTGCACCTGTTTTGACGGGCATGAGCAGGCGCTGGCAGGCTATCATATTGGCTTGGGAATGCCAGCGAGGGCGCTGCTTATTAATCAAGTTTGTATCGTTTCCGGTCGACTGAACCTTCTATCGAGCAAGGAGAGACATCATGTATCGGGGCAAGAGGGTAGGTGGTTGGCTGTTGCTGGCGCTGCTGGGTGGTGCGACCGGCACTGGCGTGGCGGCAGAGCCGAAGCGGGCGGAAGTGGCAGCCGAACTGGTGCTGCCGCTGGGCTCGCTGCCGGAGCGAGTCTGCTGGTATCAGGATCAGAAATATTCGCTGGGTGCCAGGATCCAGCAGGGCGACAGCTGGCTGGAGTGCGCCCCGCAAAACGAGCTGGAGAGCAACGGGCCACTGGTCTGGCGCGATCCGGAAAGGGCGTCGGATGCAGCCGGCAAGGCGACGAAGAGCGGTATCATAAGCGTCGGTCAGTGAGGCTTTTCTTGATCCAGCTAAAGACATGGACGTGACCTCTATCGCATAATGCGGCTCTTTTCCTCTCTTGGCTGGAACCTAAGAAATGGCTCGTCGCTCTTCCAATGCACAACGTCGTCGCAGTAGCTGGTGGTACAAACGCCTGTTGGCAAGGGAGCGGGAAGAGCGCGAAGCGCGTTCCGTCCGGGATTGATACAGCAGTGAAAACAGAGCCTTGGGCTCTGTTTTTTATTCATCACCGCAGACGATCACTGTGACACTCTGCTTATGCACAGCATGTTTGCCGTAACGGGTGGTACAAACGCCTGTTGGCAAGGGAGCGGGAAGAGCGCGAGGGCGCTGCGTCCGGGATTGATACAGCAGTGAAAACGGAGCCTTGGGCTCCGTTTTTTATTTATCAAATACCGTCATGACGAGAACGGGGGCCAGCAGGCCCCCGTTTTGCTTTTGCAGATGTTGGCTGCCTGCGACTTAGCGCTGCAGGGCGGCCAGTGCCAGCTCGACCCGTTTGGCGTACTCGGGGTCGGCCTGCTCGAAGTGCTTGAGCTGGGCCGCGACGATGGCGTCATCCTCCACGTGGATCAGCGAGCGTGCCAGGTTGGCAGCGAGGCGCGAGCGCTGCCCCTCGTCCATGATCCGGAACAGGTTGCCCGGCTGGCTGTAGTAGTCGCTGTCGTAGTCGCGAAAATCGTAGTGCAGGGCAGCCCCTTCCAGACTCAGCGCCGGCTCGTGCTGCTCGCTCGGCTGCTGGGTGCCGAAGCGGTTCGGCTGGTAGTTGGGACTGGCGCCGCCGTTGCTGTCGGCCCGCATGGCACCGTCGCGGTGGGCACCGTGGTGGAACGGGCAGCGCGGGGCGTTGACCGGCAGCAGGCCGTGGTTGACGCCGAGGCGATAGCGCTGGGTGTCACCGTAGGAGAACAGGCGCCCCTGCAACATGCGATCCGGCGAGAAGCCGATGCCGGGCACCACGTTGGCCGGGGTGAAGGCGGCCTGCTCCACGTGGGCGAAGTAGTTGTCCGGGTTCTGGTTGAGCTCCAGCACGCCGACCGGGATCAGCGGGTAGTCGCTGTGCGGCCACACCTTGGTGAGGTCGAACGGGTGGATCTTGTAGGTCTGGGCTTCGGCCTCCGGCATCACCTGCACATAGACCTTCCAGCGCGGGAAGTCGCCCCGTTCGATGGCGTTGAACAGATCGGCCTGACTGGTCTCCCGATCCTGGCCGACGGCGGTGGCGGCCTCTTCATCGGTGTAGAAGCTGTGGCCCTGCTCGGTCTTGAAGTGGAACTTGACCCAGAAGCGCTCGTTGGCGTCGTTGATGAAGCTGAAGGTGTGGCTGCCGTAGCCGTTCATCTCGCGCAGGCTCTTGGGGATGCCGCGATCGCTGAACAGTATGGTGACCTGATGAAGTGACTCGGGATGGCGGGACCAGAAGTCCCAGGCGGCGGTGGCGCTGCGCAGGTTGGTGCGCGGATCCCGCTTCTGGGTGTGGATGAAGTCGGGGAATTTCAGCGGATCGCGAATGAAGAACACCGGGGTGTTGTTGCCCACCAGATCCCAGTTGCCCTGCTCGGTGTAGAACTTGAGGGCGAAGCCGCGCACGTCGCGCTCGGCGTCGGCGGCGCCCTTCTCACCGGCCACGGTGGAGAAGCGCAGGAACACCGGGGTCTGCTTGCCGACGGCATTGAACAGGTCGGCCTTGCTGAAGGCGCTGATGTCATGGGTCACGGTAAAGGTGCCGTAGGCGCCCGAGCCTTTAGCGTGAACCACCCGCTCCGGGATCCGTTCCCGATCGAAGTGAGCCAACTTTTCCATCAACCAGATGTCTTGCATCAGCACCGGGCCGCGGGGGCCGGCAGTGAGGCTGTTGTTGTTGTCGACAACGGGGGCGCCATTGGCACTGTGCAGGGTCTTGTCGTTCATGGTGCTTCTCCTTGTTGGTGAGCCTTGAGTCTATAACAAGGAAAAACCAGGGCACCAATGGGCCCTCCCTCGCCCTTTGATAGGCATTGCAAATGGGTATGGCTGGGGGGATGACCGGACCCTTGTGATGCTGCATGATGAGGTTTTCGAGAAGGAGCCTCAGATGCAGATCACCATTCGTCACGCCGAACCCGCCGATGCCCCCGCCTTGCGGGATCTCTATGCCATGCCCAACGCTCAGGCGGGCACCCTGCAACTGCCCTATCCGACCCTGGGCGTGTGGCAGAAGCGGCTGGAGAGCGGCAGCGTGGTGGCGCTGGTGGCCGAAGTCGACGGCCTGCTGGTGGGCCAGCTCTCGCTGCACATGGAGCCCAATCCCAGGCGCAAGCACGTGGCCTGTATCGGCATGGGGGTGCGGGATGACTGGGCCGGCAAGGGTGTGGGCTCCGCCTTGCTGGGGGCCGCGCTGGAGATGGCTGACAACTGGCTCAACCTGCAACGCGTCGAGCTCACCGTCTACATCGACAATCAGGGCGCGCTGGCGCTCTATCGCAAGTTCGGTTTCGTCGAGGAGGGGCTGGCCCGTGGCTACGCTTTCCGCCAGGGTGAGTACGTGGATGCCCTCTACATGGCGAGGATCCGCCCATGATCGACTACCGCCGCCGGCTCATCCCGGTGCTGCGGGCGCTGGAGCAGGATCCGGATCTCTCCATCGAAGCGCTGGCGGAGCGGGCCTGTCTCTCCCTCTACCATTTTCACCGGGTGTTCACCGCCGTGGCGGGCGAAGCGCCGGGGGAGATGTGCCGGCGCTTGCGTATGCAGCGGGCGGCCTGGCAACTGCGCTACACCGATGCCAGCATCACCGCCATCGCGCTGGGGGCGGGGCTGGGCAGCTCCCAGGCCTTTGCCAAGGCCTTTCGTCGCTACTATGGCTGCACCCCGGGCGCGTTTCGCAGTGACAAGAGCAAGAATGGACACCTGGAGAGCAAGGATGGACACGCATGGGATGGCCCGTCCCCTTATGCTGAAGGCCACTCATCAGCAAGGAGCAACACCATGAAAACTGTCGAGATGGACGCCCGCACCCTGGCCTATATCCGGGTCACCGGTCCCTATGGCGAGGGTTATGATGCCGTCTGTGGCCGCCTGCACCAGTGGGCCGCTGTGCGCGGGTTGGAGGGCGGGGAGTGGATCTTCATCTACCACGACAACCCGGAGGTGACGCCGCCAGCCCAGTGCCGCACCGACATCGGCATCACTGTGCCGCCCCAGACCCGGGGTGAGGCAGAGGTGGAGACCCAGCTCATTCCGGCCGGCCGTTATGCCCAGTCCCGTTACCTCATCACCGACCGCAACCAGTACGGACCACGCTGGCAGGAGCATGTGGGTGACATAGTGGCAGCCGGGCTGGAGTTCGGCAGCGGCCCCTGCTTCGAGCTCTACCACAGCGTGAGCAATGATCCCCTGCGCGACGATGTGAGCTTCTGCTCCAGCGTGCGCTAGGTGTGCGGCCATAAAACGAGGCGCCCTGGGCGCCTCGTTTTATTTGGGATGGAGGCCGGCTACTTGTGCTGTCGGCCGCGACCCTATCAGGGTTGGCTCGGCACCTTGTCCCGCCGCGATTTCCACCACCAGCGCAGCCGGATCTGGGAGATCAGGCATGTGGGCCAGCATCAGACGACAGGTCGAAGCTGGCCTGCTCAGTTAGGATTGGCTGGGCACCTTGTCCCGCCGGGACTTCCACCACCAGCGCAGGCGGATCTGGGAAATCAGCATACCAGCCAGCATCAGGGCGCAGCCCACCATGGCACGCTCGTCGAGGGTTTCCCCCAGCAACAGCACGCCACCGATGGCGGCGAACACCGTCTCCAGGCTGAGGATGATGGCGGCATGGGCCGGATGGGCGCCGCGCTGACCCACCACCTGCAGGGTGTAACCTACCCCGACCGACACCAGACCGGCATAGAGCAGGGCCTGCCAACCGGCCACCGCGCCGCTCAGGCTGGGGGTCTCGATGACCAGCGCCGTGCCCAGACTGAGCAGGCCGCACACCACGAACTGAACGCCGGCGAGGCGAATGGGGGCGACCCGGCTCGAGTAGTGATCCAGCACCAGCAGGTGTACGGCCCAGAACAGGGCTCCCACCACCTGCAGCAGGTCGCCGTAGCCGATGGTGAAATCCTCGGTGACGCTGAGGTAGTAGAGCCCCGCCATGGCGATGAGGGCGCCAACCCAGGTGTTGGCTCCCGTCTTGTGGCGCAGGGCGAGCCCGATCACCGGCACCAGTATGATGTAGAGACCGGTGATGAAGCCCGCCTTGGCTGCCGTGGTGTAGAGCAGCCCCACCTGTTGCAGCGAGGCGGCGCTGAACAGCACGGTACCGGCGATGAGGCCGCCGGTCAGCAGCAGGCGCCGATCACCGAGCTGGGATCTGGGTTGGCGGGACTTGAGCCACCACAGTAGCGGCAGCAGGGAGGCGGCCCCCAGCAGAAAGCGCAGGCCGTTGAAGGTGTAAGGCCCCATATGGTCCATCCCGAGTCGCTGGGCCACGAAGCCCAGCCCCCAGATGGCGGCAGCCATCAATAACATCATGTTCGAACGCATAGATTCATCCCTGAAAGACGGACGGACAGGGCCGTGCCGCAAAGCTCCAGCCTCCAAGATAACCGTGCGCGGGGGGATTTGTCTTTAGCTGTCGATGAGGTTGGCTATGTGAGCGGTTATCCCAAGGTCTTGCCGCAGCTCGAGCGGCTCAACCGTTGGCAATGCCGGCCAGCAGGGGGATGAGGGCAAGCAGCAGCAGGTTGCCGCGCAGGATCCAGATCACCCAGAACTGCTGCTGGATGGAGACCATGGGGGCGCGCCCTTGGCGCAGGGAGCGACGCCAGCGGTAGAAGAGACGGCTGGGATAGCCAAAGCTGACGGCCATCACGCAGAACAGCAGCAGCTTGGTGCGGTAGCCCGGATTGGCGAGCAGCACGGACGGCTCGTCGGGGTGGGCGAGCACCTGCAACACCCCGGTGATGAAGATGAGCAACAGGGCCAGCGCCGCCAGGCCATCGGCCAGCAGCAGCTTGCGCACCTGCTCGATGGACATGCCGCGACGGAACAGAAAATATTCGGAGGTGATCGCTCCGGTCAGGGTGATCACGGCGCAGTAGTGCAGCGCCATCAACAGATCCGGGTTCAGCATCCTTGTCGATTACCTCTCTTTGAGCAGATGGTCAGCTTCCCTTTGGACGCCATCTCGCGCTGCTGATATTCTGACACTACGCGTTGTCTGGCAATAGCAGGAGTCAGGATTGGATAAACGAGCGGTCTCCAAAAAAACCTGGTCCCTGGTTGCCCGGATGCGTCTGGGCCTGCTTCTGCTGTTCATCCCGGTATTGATGCTGGGGGGCATCTACTACCTGCACATGGAGCGCAGCCTGCAAAACGAGCTGCAGCAGCGTCTGCTCGCCACCAATCACCAGCTGCGCCACGTCTTCATCGAACCCTATCTGCACGAGATGGAACGCCAGTTCACCCTCATCTATGACCAGGTGCAGGTGGCGGATATCAGCGGCCCCCATCTGCACAATACCGAGACCTATCTGAAGGAGTGGCAGCTCTACAAGGGGGTCATGGCCGACCTGGTCTACATCTACATCGGCACTGCCGAACGCCAGATGCTGATTTACCCCGCCTGGCAGGCGGATGCCAACTTCGATCCCAGGGTTCGCCCCTGGTATCAGCTGGCCAGCCAGCACGTGGGCAAGATGGTCTGGACCGAGCCCTATTACGACTACACCAACGGCAATCTGGTGATCGCCCTGGCGCGGGCTCTGACTGACCAAGATGGCAAGGTGCGCGGGGTGTTTGCGATGGATGCCATCCTGGCCCCCTTTTCCGCCCAGCTGAATCGCCAGCTGGGGGATGGCTACCAGATGGTCGTCAACCAGTCCGGCAAGGTGCTGGCACATCCTGACACCGCCCAGCTGCTCAAACCCATGGCCCATCCCGAATGGCTCTCCCGCTTCAGCCAGGAGGACGGTATCTTTCTGGACAAGGCCTCCAGCCAGTTCGTGGCCTATAGCAAGCTGCCCGAGCGCAACTGGGTGCTGATCAGCGTGCAGCCGGCGGCCAGCGTGATGGCGGTGGTGGAGCGGGTTTCCCTCAACGTGCAGCTGATGGTGGCGCTGGCCTGCGTGCTCTACGTGCTGCTGGCGCTGGTCTGGTCCCGCTATTTTCGCCGCATGCTCGACGAGATCTCCAGCATGATCCGGGCGAGCCGGATGCAGCCCGATGACGTGCCGCAGGGGGGGATGCGCGAGCTCAGACACGTCTATGCCGAGCTGGCGGAGGTGAGCAAGGATTATCACGAGGCGCGCCAGCAGGCCAACCTCGACAAGCTGACCGGCCTCTACAACCGCCGTTTCTTCGACGAACGACTCAATCGTCTGCTGTTCGAGCATCAGCCGTTCTGTCTGGCCATGGTGGATCTGGACGATTTCAAGCGGGTCAACGACACCTTCGGTCATCAGACCGGGGACGTGGTGCTCAAGCGGGTGTCCAAGCTGGGCATGCGACTGCTGGGGGATCACGGCTGGGTCTGCCGCTACGGCGGCGAGGAGCTGGTGGTGCTGTTGGTCAACCCGGACATCCACTTCTGCCAGATGCTGCTGGAGCAGTTCCGCAAGGGGGTGGAGTCACTGGACTGGCGTGAGCCCGAGCTCAGGATCACCTTCAGCGGCGGGCTGGTGGCCAGTCAGGCGGGAGGGGATGGCAAGACGCTGCTGGAGATCGCCGATGCCGAGGTGTACCGCGCCAAACGCGACGGCAAGAACCGCATCTATCTGGGAAGGCCCGAGGCAAAGAGGCAGGAGGATGCCCCCCCTGCCGACGATGCACTGCTGAGCAAGGAAGAGGCCTGAGGGCCTCTTCTTCATTCAGGAGGCCAGCTGCCAGTCGAGGGTGGGCCAGGCCTGCTCGATGGCGATCTGGCGCAGACCGGGAGCAGGGTTCACCGCGTGGGGGTGGGTCACCGCCTGCAGCAGCGGCAGATCGTTGTGGGAGTCGCTGTAGCCGTGGCTCTCCTGCCAGGGGTTGGCGCTGGCGGCAAACAGCTGGTTGATGCGGGCCACCTTGCCCTCGCGAAAGCTGAGGGTGCCGCGGGTCTGGCCCGTGAGCATGCCGGCCTCCTCGTCGAGCAGGATGGCCACGCAGTGATCCATCCCCAGCATCTGCGCCATGGGGGCCACCAGATGCTCGCCGGAGGCTGAGATGAGCACCAGCTCGTCGCCGCGCTGGCGGTGCCACTCGATGCGTGCAACCCCCTCGGGGTAGAGGCGCTCGCGCAGTACCTGCTCGGCAAAGCGGGTGCAGAGCGAGTCGAGCCACTGGCGCGTCTTGCCCGCCAGTGGTTGCAGGGTGAAGGCCATGTACTGGTGCATGTCCATCTTGCCCTGATGGTAGAGGGACATCATTGCCTGCTCCTCGGCGATCATGCTGGCCGGAGCCAGCTCCTCGGCCACCATGTACTCCAGCCAGAGGCTGGCGGAATCCCCGGCAATCAGGGTCTCGTCCAGATCAAACAGTGCCAGTGCCATGGGCGCTCCTCGCAGTGAAAATGGAAATGAAATGCCGCCTCATGCTACCTCACAGAGCTGATCCCGGGCCACTACCAGGGTCACGGAGCGCCCCACCGGCAGCAGCTCGCGGGCCGAGCGGTTGAGGCAATCCACCGTCAGCAGGCCCGCCGCACAGTTCACCTGATAGCGGATGACGTTGCCGAGCAGTTGCCGCCCGCTGATGACCCCCGGCAGGTTCGGTTCGTCGCTGTGGGCGCCGGCCGGCAGCAGGGAGAGAGACTCGGGTCGCAGCGCCAGCTTGCCCTGAAAACGGGGGCCGAACAGGGTGCTGGCCTGCTCGCCCCCCAGCAGGTTGTAGTTGCCGATAAAGCTTGCCACGAACTCGCTGGCGGGACGGGTGTAGATCTCCTCCGGCGTACCGCTCTGGACGATGGATCCCTTGTTCATCAGGAAGATCCTGTCCGACATGGTCAGTGCCTCCTCCTGATCGTGGGTGACGAAGATGGTGGTGAGCTCAAGGCGCTGCTGGATCTCGCGGATCTGCTGGCGCAGGCTGCGGCGGATGCGGGCATCCAGCGCCGAGAGCGGCTCGTCCAGCAGCAGGATCCGCGGCTGCACCACCAGAGCCCGGGCCAGCGCCACTCGCTGACGCTGGCCACCGGAGAGCTCGGCCGGATAACGGCGCTCGAAGCCGGTCAGCTCCACCAGCTCAAGCGCCTCCTGCACGCTGGCGGCGAGATCCCGTCCCGGCTGGGGCTTCATCTTGAGGCCGAAAGCGACGTTGTCCCGCACCGTCATGTTGGGGAACAGCGCATAGCTCTGGAACACCATGCCGATGCCCCGTTTCTGGGGCTCCTGCCAGGTGATCTCTTCACCGGCCACCCGCACCTGACCGCCATCCACCGGGGTGAGCCCGGCCAGCGCCCGCAGCAGGGTGGATTTGCCGCAGCCAGAGGGGCCGAGCAGAGTCACCAGCTCCCCCTTGCGGATGCCGAATTCAATCCCCTCGAACACTCTGGTGTCACCGTAGGATTTGTGCAGTTGATTCACTTCTAGATGGAACATGTTGATTCACCGATGAAATCTGTTGGCCGCCCAGGTGAGCAGCAGGGTCAGCAGGAAGTAGCTCATCACCAGTGCGCTGGTGAAGTGGCCCGAGGTGGCGCGCATGTTGTAGAGGTAGACCTGCAGGGTTTCGTAACGGGTGCCCACCAGCATGTTGGCAAACACGAACTCGCCGAGCAGGAAGGAAAGCGAGAGAAACAGCGCCGCCAGCAGCCCCTTGCGCAGGCAGGGGATCACTACCAGCAGGAAGGCGCGGGTGCTGCTCGCACCCAGTAGGTGGGCGGCATCCATCAGATCTTTCAGCGGCACCCCTTGCAGGCTGTTGGCCAGCGCCCGATACATGAAGGGGAGCACCACGGTGAACCAGGTGCCGATCAGGATCCACGGCGTGCCGATAATGGGCAGAACACCGTCGGCATAGATCTGCAGCAGCCCGACCGAGGAGACCACCGGCGGCACCGCGAAGGGGAGCAGGATCAACAGGTTCATCCAGGGATCCAGTTTGGGGAAGTAGTAGGCCACTACCAGCACGGTGGGCACCAGCACCAGGGTGCCCAGCAACAGGGTGGCGAAGCAGACCAGGAGGCTTCGGCCAAATGCCGCCAGAAAGCGCGGGTCGCCCCACAGCTTGAGATACCAGTCGAGGGTGAAGCCATCCGGCAGCAGGGTCGCCCCCCAGCGGGTGGAGATGGAGTAGAGAAAGGTGGCCAGCAGCGGCAGCAGCAGGGTGGCGACCAGCCCACCCAGCACCCACTTGGGCCAGCGCGGCGTCAAATCATGCATGGGATTGCCCCTTGTTCACATAGCTCTTTTTCAGCAGCCACTGGTTGGCGGCCGTCACTACCCCCAGCAGCACCATCAGGATCACCGCCAGCGCCGCCGCCATATTGGGTTCGAGGAAGATATCGCCGGAGACCAGACTGGCCACCCGGATGGTCACCAGATTGAAGTTGCCGGTAGTGAGGGCATAGGCAGAGGCATAGGCCCCCACCGCGTTGGCAAACAGGATGATCAGGGTGCCGAGCAGCGCAGGCGTCAGCACCGGCAGCGCCACGTGCCACACATACTGCCCCTTGCTCGCCCCCAGCAGCGCGGCCGCTTGCGGCCATTCATCCTGCAGCGCATCGAAGGCCGGATAGAGCAGCAGCAGGGCGAGCGGGATCTGGAAGTAGGTGTAGATGAGAATAAGGCCCGACCCCGAGTAGAGGTTGAAGCCGTCTATCAATCCCCAGGATTTCAGCAGCAGAGTCACTGCACCATTGATGCCGAGAATGATGATAAAGGCGAATGCCAGCGGCACCCCGCTGAAGTTGCCGGTCATGGTGACAAAGGCCAGCAGCACCCGCTTGACCCGCTCACCGCTGTGACGCAGCGCTGCCGCCCCGAGGGTGCCGATGGCAAGCCCCGCCAGACTGGCGATACCGGCGATGCGCAATGAGTTGCCGAACGATTGCAGGTAGAAGGGGGAGCTCAAAATCTCCCGGTAGTAGTCGAGGCCCCAGCCATCGGGGGTCTGGAAACTGCCCACCAGCACCCACACCATGGGGGCGAGCTGGAACAGGATCATCAAGAGGATAAAGGGCAGCAGCACCAGCGCGGGCAGCCAGTGGCGGCGCACCTTCTGCTTGGTTGCCACGGGTTGATCCTCGAGGATCTCGGTGGTTGCAGGCATCATCAGTGCACCTCGCGCATAAAGGCGGCCTTGAGCAGCAGTGGCGCTGCCGGCTTGTCGTGGGAAACCCCCAGCAGATCCGCCATCAGGGCGCAGAGCTGGGTCTGGGCGATCGCCACCCCATCCGGCCAGCGCTCGACGAAGGCATCACCAAACAGCCAGAGCGGCACGGTGCGCTCTTCCGGCAGGGTGCCACCGTGGCTCAGGTCGTTGTTCATGCCGTGATCCGAGGTGACTACCACCTGATACCCCTCCGCCAGCCACTGGGGCAGCAGGTCGGCCAGCAGGCTGTCCATGCGGCGCGCCTGATTGCGGTACTGGCGGGAGTCGAAGCCAAACTTGTGGCCCGCATCGTCCACCCCCATCGGGTGGATCAGCAGAAAATCGGGATCGTACTTGCTGCGCAGCCACTCGCCATCCATCAGCAGATGGCTGTCGGGGTAGTTGTCATCCCAGTAGAAGCAGCCGTGCTGGATAGGCAGCTGCTCGTCATGGGTAAAGCGATCGCGGGCCGCCAGCCAGGGGCTCTTGTTGTAAAGCTCGCTCACCCAATGGTAGGCCGCCGCTGCGGTGCGTTTACCCGCGGCGCGGGCCAGATGGAAGATGGAGTCATGCAGACTGAGACGGCTCACCCCGTTGTGGGTGATGCCGCTCGCCACCGGCGGTACGCCGGTCAGGATGCACTCGTAGAGAGGCCGGGAGAGGGATGGCAGGGCGCAGCTGAGGGTCGTATAGAGGCCGCGCTCCGCCTCCACCATGCCTGCGAGGTAGCCCATCCCATGGGCTACCCCGGCAGAGAGGCCATCCACAAGTACCACTATCACCTTGTGTTGCACTGACCGCTCCTTACTGCATGTAGATCATGACGTTCTCTTGCCACTGACGCGGCAGGGCCTTGGAGCTCTGCTCCCAGGCTGCGTGATCCTGCACCGGCTTGGCATTGGCATACTGCTCGGCCGGCAGCAGCTTGGCCTTCACGTCATCCGGCAGGGCAACGTTGCTGCGGATCGGGCGGGCATAGCCGCGGGCTAGGTTGATCTGACCGGCATCGGAGAGGATGTATTCCCGCGCCAGCTTGGCGGCGTTGGGGTTCTTGGCCCACTTGTTGATGATGGTGGTGTAACCGGCGATGACTGAGCCGTCGCTCGGGATCACCACCTCAAACTTCTTGGGGTCGATCTGATCGCGGTAGTTGAGGGCGTTGAAGTCCCACAGCACACCCACTTCCACCTCGCCCTTCTCGATGTTGGCGATGGTCGGGTCGTTCAGCGACAGGCGACCCTGCTGGGCCAGCTTGCCGAACAACTCCAGGGCGGGCTTGAGATTCTTCTCGCTGCCACCGGTGGCATAGGCCGCCGCCAGCACGCCGTTGTTGGCTTGCGAGGCGACACCCACGTCACCCAGGGTCACCTTGTAGTTGCCGCCCAGCAGGGATTGCCAGCTGGTGGGGGCGGCCTTGACCAGATCCTTGTTGATCAGGAAGGCGATGGTGCCGGTATAGGCCAGCATCCAGTGACCGTCCGCATCCTTGGCCCAGTTGGGAATATCGGCCCAGGTGGAGGGCTTGTAGGGTTGGGTGACCCCCTGCTTGACCGCAACCGGACCGAAGGCGCCGCCCACGTCGCCGATGTCGGCGGTGGCGTTGGCCTTCTCGGCGGCGAACTTGGCGATCTCCTGCGCCGAGCTCATGTCGGTATCCTGATGCTTGATGCCGTAGATGTTGCCCAGCTGCTGCCAGGTATCCTTCCAGTTGGCCCAGCTGTCGGGCATGCCGATACTGCTGAGCTGCCCTTCGCCGCGAGCGGCCTTCTCAAGATCCGCGATATTCTCGGCGGCAAACAGCGGTTGGCTGATGGCCACCAGAGCCAGTGCACTTGCGATCACGCTTTTCATCATCCCATCCCTCTGGACTAGGTCAGTTAAGGTTCGAGAGGGATGCTAGAGGGGAAATATGACGGTCGCGGGGCGCTTTGATGGCAGTTTGATGACAATTTCCCTGTCATGTCGCTGTCATCCACTGCGGTTACAACTCTGAACCCAAGTGAAGCTGGACTACTCCAGCAAGGGCTGAACCAACAAGGGCCAGGCCAGCCCGTACAGCCAGAATGAGCAACAGGGACATAAGCGTGATTGAACCGAGATTGAGCGAACGGCTAGCGGCAGAGGGCCGCGCCTCCAAGTGTGAACAGATTTGCCAGACCCTGCGCCGCTATATCGGCAGCGGCCAGCTGGCGGCGGGGCAGCAGTTGCCAGCCGAACGGGCGCTGAGCGAGCGCTTCGCCACCACCCGCATCACCATCAAGGAGGCGCTATCCAGCCTCGAGGCGGATGGCCTTATCTATCGGGCCGAGCGACGCGGCTGGTTCGTGGCCCCGCCCCGCCTCACCTACGATCCCGCCATCCACACCCACTTTCACCAGTGGATCGGCGAGCAACAGCGCACCGCCGAAACCCGGGTGCTGGCCCACGGTAGCGAGCTCGCCAGCAGTGAGTTGTGCCGCTGGATGGGGCTGGATCCTTTTACGCCGCTGTATGAAATTCGCCGCTTGCGGCTGATCGACGGCCGCCCGGTGCTCCATGTCAGCCACCATCTGCTGGCCAGCCGCTTTCCCGATATCGCCAGCGCACCGCTGGCCAGCTCCCTCACCGAGCTCTATCAGCAGCGCTATGGCATAGGCCAGGGTGGGGCGAGTCTCGAGATCACCCCCTCGGCGGCGCGCGGCGCCATCGCCCGCGCCCTCAATCTGGCGGAGGGGAGCGCCGTGCTGCGGCTGGTGCGGGTCAACTACGATGAGCGGGGCGCGCTGGTGGATTGCGACATCGAGCACTGGCGGCCGGATGCAATTCGAATCTGCCTCGATACGCGAGCATTGCAGCCGCCTGCATTCGACAGGCCGGCGCAGATCCTGCTCGCGGATCAGGGGTGATCCAGCGCGCTCTGGCGGGCCATGCCTGCGTGGAAAGTAGGGGAGGCGGATCCCGCGGGATCCGCCGGGATCAGTTGTCGATATTGGGGATCAAGTCGTCGAAGCTCTGGTAGCCGCAGTCGGCCAGCTGCAGTGACATGGTGTAGGTCTTGCTGCCCTCCCGCTGGCCGATGGCGGGACGATTGAGCTTGAGCTCCTGGTGCCAGTACTCTTTCATCCGCTCGATCAGCGTCATCGCTTCGCTCTCGTCCAGGTGGAGCTGGCACAGCGCCATGTAGTTGTTGGACTTGTGCATGTTCTCCACCAGATAGTCCCCCAGCACGGACATGGCCTGGCGTGCCTGCTGGCGGGCGAAGCGGCTGTGCTGCTCGAAGCTGATCCGTTCGCTGATGAGGAAGTGGTAGCTGTTGTCGATGCCGAGCTGCAAAATGCCGAGCTTCTCCAGCTTGCGCAGATAGAGGTAGCAGGAGGCATCGGTCAGGCCGTACTCCCGCTTGAGATCGATTAATGTCTTGTCGCGCCAGAAGATGTTGGCGAGAAAGGCGTAGAGACCAGGCTCCTTGTGGAATGCCTCGTCCTGCTCCTGGGTGAAGACGGCGCGGCGGCTCTGGGCGTCCTGAGTGCGGTCCAGCAGCTCCTCGAACGACAGCCCCACCAGGTGGCAGATCTCCAGCAGGGTATCGAACGGTAGGGAGGGCTTGTTCATCATCCGTTTGACGGTGGCGATGGAGACGCCCATGGCTTCTGCCAGGGTCTGATAGCGGATCCCCTTGTCGGTCAGGGTCTTCTTCAGGGTGTCGAGAATATTGTTGGCCAGGGTCTGGCTGTAGGTCATGCAACTATTCCTTTATCTGCATTTTTATGTTGTGTCAGAAGTTGAGTTCTTTTGTCGTTGTGGGCTCAGATACTGACACTTTAAAAAACCAGAGGAAACAAACCCGACCTAATCGATTGAAATGGCCAGACCAGTCGTGCTCGAAGGTTGCAGATAGTGATACTCTGCGGTGCATATCCTTCAACCATTCAACATTTTGCTGGTGGCGCATAAAACATCGCGCATAATTCAACACGAATCGGATTCAAGACCTTCCTGGTTGAGAAATCGATTGTTTGCTTCCAATTTAAGGGTTTTTTAAACCGCAAGGTTTTTATTCTTTCCTGGCATTGAGCGGAACTCGCAAGAGGGCCGCTTTTTTCTTTTCTCCGAATTTGCGCCCGCCGTCAAGCGGCGGGGCACCGGCAGCCCGCTGTCGCTGCTTGCCCCCTCCTTTCTGTTACCGCCCGTCTTACTCTCCCTTGCAGGGAAACAGCTTGGGGATCTCCCGAATAAGCCAGCTCTTGGCCTTGCCCATGGTGTCGCGCCGCCAGGCCAGCACGACCTGGATCTGGTGGCGATACTCGGGGCTGATCACCTTGAGCCGCCCGGCCCTGATGTCCTCTTCTATCCAGCTCAGCGGCATGGTGCCGACCCCGATCCCCGCCAGCAGGGCGTCGCGCTTCTCGCCCATGGTGCTGACAGTCAGGCGCGGCTGCTTGTCGAGCAGGCGATAGGTGAGCACCGGCTTGCGCAGCGCCGTATCGGCCACCGCGATGGCCCGGTAGCGGCGCAGGGTATCGTCCGCCAGGGGCTCGGGCTCCTGATGCAGGGGGTGATCCGGGTGGGCGACGTAGAGCATCACCTCCTCCTGCAGCGGCTGGTGCTTGATGCCGGTCATCATGATGTCGGGATTGAGGGAGGAGATGAGCAGATCGGCCCGGCCATCCTCCAGACACTCCCAGCTGCCCGCCAGCACTTCGGCGCGAAACCTCAGCCGGGTATCGGTCAGCTCGGCCAGCCGCTCCACCAGCGGGTAGAGCGCCTGCAGCGGCACCAGTGCATCGACGGCGATGGTGATGTCGGTCTCCCAGCCGCGGGCCAGCGCCCGGGTCTCGCCCACCAGGTGCTCGGCCGCCTCCAGCAGTACCCGCCCGCGCTCCAGCAGCATGCGGCCCGCCGGAGTGAACTTGGTTCTGTGGCCGCTGCGGTCGAACAGCATGGCGTCCAGCTCGTCTTCCAGCTTCTGCACCGTGTAGCTCAGCGCCGAGGGCACCTTGCCCAGTTCGTCGGCCGCCGCCGCGAAGCTGCCACGGCGGTCGATGGCATCCAGCACCCGGATGGCTTCCAGGGTCAGCGCCCGTTCCTTGTTCAGTTCCTTGGCCATAAATTGCCTTCAATTTTTTTGAACATGTTTGCCAGTTTATCTCGCTAACAAGTTAGGCCAAGTGTCTTTAATATTCAATCAACGCTTAGGCAGGAACGCCAAGCAGCCAAATAAACGGGTAGTTCCAGACTGTGACTCCATCAATCAGGGAGTCTGACTTCGGTGAAAGAACAACACACTATTTGAATGACCTCTTGCATGGATGCATTGATTCTGGCCACAGCGGCCTTGGCAATGACATAAAACCAAGAGAGTGAATGAACATGAAAAACGTAATCAAGATGCTGGCCGTTGCAGGCCTGATGACCGCAGGTTTTGCTCAGGCTTCCGTCCCGGCCGACCTCAACGCCGCCCCGGGCGTGCTGTTTGTAAACTGGCACGCCACCGCCGCGGTGGAAGGCAAGGGCAACCCCATGTTGGAAGTGCGTGACGAGTCTGGCGACCTGGTTGCCTCCGTCCACGCCAACCTGATGGGCAGCCAGCAGGTACAGATCCCGAGCCGCACCCAGGGCAACCTGACCGTGAGCCTGGGGGATCAGAGCAGCGACTACCGCATCCCGTTCGGCATCGGTAGCGGCAAACAGCGTTAATCAACCGTATCGGTACGTGAGGAGCACACCATGATGAAATTGAGAGCCGCAGAAGCGCGCGGCAAGGCCAACTTCGGCTGGCTGGATGCGCGCCACAGCTTTTCCTTCGGGCACTACTACGACCCGGACTGGATGGGGCATTCAGTGCTGCGGGTCATCAATCAGGATCTGGTGGCGCCGGGTGGCGGTTTCGCGACCCACCCTCACGCCAACATGGAAATCCTGACCTGCGTGCTGCAAGGCACCATAGAGCACAAGGACAGCCTCGGCCATGCCGAGCAGATCCCGGCGGGGGATTTCCAGCTGATGAGCGCGGGGTCCGGCATCCGGCACAGTGAGTACAACCCCTCGCAGACCGAGCCGCTCTCCCTGCTGCAAATCTGGATCGAGCCGAACGAACACGGCACGACACCCGGCTATCAGCAGAAGAAGATTGAAGCCAATCCGGGCATGACGCTGGTGGCGTCACCGGACGGCGAAGCAGGATCCTTCAGGATCCGCCAGCAGGCCCGCGTCTGGCGGTTGCAGCTTGAACCGGGTGAGAGCCTCACCTGGGAGCTGGCCGGCCGACACGGCTACCTGCAGATGATTTCAGGGGAACTGACCGCCAACGGTCTGGCTGCCCGACCCGGCGACGGGGTTCTCAGTCGTGATGAGCCCAAATGGGATCTGGTGGCCGCGAGTGCCAGCCAAGCCCTGTTATTTGACCTACCCTGAAGCAGTCAGCGGTGATGTGACGCAAAACGAGGATATTGAAATGGACAAGATGAAAGATTTGGCACTGCTGGTGGGTCGCGTTCTGCTGGCTCTGATGTTTGTGATTGCGGGCTGGGGCAAGATCGGCGGTTACGCCGGTACCCAGGGGTATATGGAAGCCATGGGCGTGCCCGGTTTCATCCTGCCGCTGGTGATCCTGCTGGAGCTGGGCGGTGGCCTCGCCATCATGCTGGGCCTGTTTACCCGCAGCCTCTCCGTGCTGATGGCCGGTTTCACCCTGATGGCTGCCTTTATTTTCCACTATCAGCCTGCCGACCAGATGCAGATGCTGATGTTCATGAAGAACGTCTCCGTGGCCGGTGGTTTCCTGGCCCTGGCGGCGGCCGGTGCAGGGGCCTTCAGCCTGGATGCCCGCTTCGGCAAGAACTGGTAAACCCCGCAGGTTCGAGTTTTCCAACGCCTTTTGGCCGGTGCAATCGCACCGGCTTTTTTATGCCCGTCACATTTGCCTGCGCTAGATGACGGCGACGTGATCGGCGACAACAAGCGCCTTTTGCATCTTCTCCCCCGATCCCCGACAATCCCGATACCTGTGAAGTGACGGGGATCCTTGAGGTTTTCCCGCGCTGACCCCTCTTTTGCTCTGGCGGGAATTGCCCATGTTTACCCTCTACCACTCCAATCAGCTGGATCTGCTCAAAGAGCTGCTGGTGAGCCGCATCCGGCAGGCCCCTCTCTCTCACCCCTTCGAGCGCGAGCAAATTCTGGTGCAGAGCCCGGGCATGGCCCAGTGGCTCAAGCTGGAGCTGGCCAAAGCCTTTGGCATTGCCGCCAATATCGACTTTCCGCTGCCCGCCAGCTTTATCTGGGAGATGTTCACCCAGGTGCTGGCGGACGTACCGCGCCAGAGCCCCTACAACAAGGGCTCCATGAGCTGGCAGCTGATGACCATTCTGCCCGCCCTGCTCGATCGCCCGGCCTTTGCGCCACTGGCCGCCTATCTGGGCGGGGAGGACGCGGATCCTGCCAAGGATCCCGAGCAGGTGCGGCTGTGGCAGCTCTGCCAGAAGGTGGCGGATCTCTTTGACCAGTATCTGGTCTACCGGCCGGACTGGATCGCCCGTTGGGAAGAGGGGGAAGGGCTGGGGCCCGAATTGGCCGGGGTGAGCGGTCAGGATTGGCAGCCCGAGCTGTGGCGCGAGCTGGTGGCCCGCACGCTGGCGCTCTCTCCGAGCGGCTACCACCGTGCCAACCTCTACGAGGAGTTTATCCACGAGCTGGAGCGCACCGCCACGCTGCCGGGCAAGCTGCCGCAGCGGGTGTTCGTGTTTGGCATCTCGGCCTTGCCGCCCCGCTATGTGGAGGCGCTGCTGGCCCTCGGCAGCCGGCCGGAGGTGGAGGTGCACCTGTTCGTCACCAACCCCTGCCGCTACTACTGGGGTGATCTGCTGGATCGCAAGACGCTGGCGCGCCTCGAGAACAAGCTCAAGCCCGGCACCGATATCGAGACGTTGCAGGGCCCCGCCAACCCGCTGCTCGCCTCCATGGGTAAGCTGGGGCGCGACTACCTGCATCAGCTGATGGAGCTGGAGGTGCCGCAAATCGAGGCCTTCGTTGATATCGACGAGCTGGATGCCAAGGGCAATATCAAGCTGCTGCACGCCATCCAGAAGGATGTGCTGGAGCTGGCTGAACGGGGTGCCGGCCAGTTCGATCTCGACGCCAGCCACCACAAGAGCCCGCTCGATCCGGCCGATGGATCCCTGCAGATCCACGCCTGCCATGGCCCGATGCGCGAGCTTGAGGTGCTGCACGACCGGCTGCTGGCGCTGTTCGAGCAGGACCCCTCCCTCACCCCAAAAGACGTGGTGGTGATGATGCCGGACGTGAACAGCTATGGCCCTTACATTCAGGCGGTGTTCGGCGCGCGTGGCCAGATCCCCTTCGCGGTGTCGGATCGGGCGGCCAGTCAGGAGAGCCCGCTGCTGCAGAGCTTCCTCGCCCTGCTCAGGCTGCCCAATGCCCGCTTCGGTGCGGGGGAGCTGCTCGCCATTCTCGAGGTGCCCGCCGTGCTGCGCCGCTTCGAGCTGGATGACGAGGAGTTCAACCAGCTGCGGGTCTGGGTGCAGGAGACCGGCATCCGCTGGGGGCTGGATGACGGCTACCCCGAGCGCTTCGATCTGCCGCGCCTCTCTGGCAACAGCTGGTTGTTCGGCCTGCGCCGCATGCTGCTCGGCTTTGCCATGGGGGACGGTGAGCCGGTGGCCGGCATTCTGCCCTACGCCGATATCGAGGGTCAGCAGGGGCTGGCGCTCGGCAAGCTCGCCTGGTTCGTTGATTCGCTGGCCGAATTCCTGCCCCGCCTGCAACAGGCGCAGCCGCTGGGGGAGTGGGTCGCCTGCCTCAACGCGCTGCTGGAGCGCTTCTATCTGGCCGACGAGGATGAAGAGCGCCAGCTGCAGCTGATCCGCAGCCAGCTGGCCGACTGGCTTGCCCAGCTTGGCGAGGCTCGCTTCGAGCAGCCCATCAGTGCGGACTTGTTGCAGGACTACCTCGGCAGCGTGCTGGGGGAGTCCCGCTCCAGCCAGCGCTTCCTCGCCGGTCAGGTCAACTTCTGCACCCTGATGCCGATGCGCTCCATCCCCTTCAAGCAGGTCTGCCTGCTCGGCATGAACGACGGCGTCTACCCGCGCACCCTGCCGCCCATGGGGTTTGACCTGATGGCGGTAGCGGGCCGGCGGGGGGATCGCTCCCGTCGTGATGACGACCGCTATCTGTTTCTCGAGGCCCTGCTGAGTGCCCAGCAGGGGCTCTACATCAGCTATCAGGGCTTCAGCGCGCAGGACAACAGCGACAAGGTGCCCTCGGTGCTGCTGGCCGAACTCATCGACTATGTGCGGCAGGGCTTCGTGCTGGCGGGGGATGAGAAGCTCGATGACGAGAGCTCCGGCAAGCGACTGCTGGCGCACCTGATCACCCAGCATCCGCTCACCCCCTACAGCCACGCCTACTTCTATCCTGCGGCAGGCTCCGGCCTCTTTACCTATGCCGCCGACTGGCTGCCGGCCCTCCATCCGCAGCGCGGGGCGGCCAACTTCCAGAGCGGCGAGCTGCCGCTCCCCCCCGAATGGGGCAAGGAGCAGGGGCTGGAGCTGGCTGAGCTGCTGCGCTTCTATCGCCAGCCAGCCCGCTACTTCCTCAACCGCCGTCTCAAGGTGTGGTTTGAACTCAACGAAGCCAACATCGAGGAGAGCGAACCGTTCGAGCTGGACGGCCTGCAACATTATCAGCTGAAAGACCTGCTGCTCGCTGCTCACCTGGCGGAAGGGGACAGTGCCGTGCGTCGCGAGCGGCTGCAGCTCACCGGCCTGCTGCCGCAAGGGTGGTTCGGCAGCCTGCTGCTGGAGGATCTGGACGAGCAGATGGGCAAGCTGGCGGATCGGCTGCGGCCCTGGGTGGCGGCCAATGAGGCAGAGAAACAGGCGGTGGAGGTCGATATCGCGCTGGCTCAGGGTCAGCTGCAAGGGTGGATCGATACCCAGAAGGGGCGCTTGCTGGTGATCAAGCCCGGCAGCTTCAACGGCAAGGATCTGCTGCTGGGCTGGATCCAGCACCTCTGCCTCTCCTTGAGCGACGCCCCCGGCGACACCCTGCTGTTTGACGCCAAGCAGAGTCTGCGGCTGGCCAGGCTCCCGGCCGACGAGGCGCGGCCCAAGCTGGCGGCGCTGGTGGCGCTCTGGATGCAGGGGATGAAGCGGCCGCTGCCCTTCTTCCCGAGCACCGCCTGGGACTGGCTCAAGGCGATCGAGAAGGATCCGGAGAAACCGGAGGCGGCCGACAAGGCGGCCCTCACCCGCTTCAACGGCGGCTACATGGCCAAGGGGGAGGGGGAAGACGCTTATGTCGCCCGCTGTTTCCCGGAACTCGACGAGGCCGTGCTGGCCCAGCTGCAGGCGCTGGCCCGTGAACACCTGACCCCGCTGCTCAAGAGCCTGGAGGAGTTGCAATAATGGCCAACCCGCTCAATACCCTGCGTTTTCCCCTCTATGGCGAGCGACTGATCGAGGCCTCTGCCGGCACCGGCAAGACCTACACCATCGCCGGTCTCTACCTGCGCCTGCTGCTGGGCCACGGCCCGCTCATTGAAGAAGGCGCCGATGTTGGTCAACCCAGCGCCCACGAGCGGCCGCTCTCGGTGACCGAAATTCTGGTGGTGACCTTTACCGAGGCGGCTACCGCCGAGCTGCGCGGCCGGATCCGCGCCCGCATCCACGAGGCACGCCTCGCCTTCATGCGCGGTGAGAGCAAGGACGCCCTGCTGAGCCAGCTGCTGGCGGAGGTGGAGGATCACGAGCTGGCGGCCCGCCGCCTGCTGGCCGCCGAACGGCAGATGGACGAGGCGGCGGTCTTCACCATCCACGGCTTCTGCCAGCGGATGCTGAAACAGAACGCCTTCGAGTCGGGCGCTCTCTTTGAAACCGAATTTCTCACCGACGACAGCCAGCTCAGGCTGCAGGCGGTGAGCGACTACTGGCGATCCGAGTTCTATCCGGTGGACAAGCCCCTCGCCAGCGCGGTGCGTGCGCTCTGGCCGAGCCCCGCCGCCCTGCTGCGGGAGATGGGCAGCTGGCTCGACAACAGCGAGCTGGAGATGCGCCCGCCGGCGGGGGACGAGACCCTGGCGGCGCGGCACAGCGTTGCCATGGCCCGCATTGAGGCGGTGAAGCGCGAGTGGCTGGCGCAAGGGGACGAGATCCGCCGCCAGACGGATGGGCAAGTAAGCCGCTACACCGGCAAGAACTACGAAGGCTGGCTTGCCAAGATAGCCGACTGGGCGCAGGACGAGCACAGCGGCTACGCCATTCCCAAGGAGCTGGAGCGCTTCGGCCAGACGGTGCTGGAGGAGAACCTCAAGAAGGGGGGCGCGGTGCCGACCCTGCCGCTGTTAAGTCAGATCGATGAACTGCTGGCGAGCCGCCCCGGTATTCGGGATCTGATCCTGCAACGGGCGGCGGTGGTGGTGCGCAGCCGGATGCAGGCCAGCAAGCGGCAAGCTCATCAGCTTTCGTTCGATGACTTGCTGAAAGACCTCGACGGCGCGCTTGGCTCCGGCCTTGGCGAGCGGCTGTGCGAGCGCATTCGCGCCACCTACCGGGTGGCGATGATCGATGAATTTCAGGATACCGATCCCCAGCAGTACCGCATCTTCCACCGTCTCTACGGTGGCCACACCGACACGGCGCTATTGATGATCGGTGACCCCAAGCAGGCCATCTACGGCTTTCGCGGCGCCGACATCTTTACCTACATTCAGGCGCGGCGAAATGTGAGCGCCCACTACACCCTCGGGCGTAACTGGCGCTCCAGCCGCGCGCTGGTGGCGGCGGTCAACGGCCTGTTCGAGCGGGCCAAGGATCCCTTTATCTACGAGGCGGATATCCCCTTCCTGCCGGTGGAGGCGCAGGGCAAGAGCAAGGTGCTGCTGCTGGATGGCGAAGCCGCTCCCGTGCTCCACTGCTGGCAGCTCACCGGCCAACCCACCTTCAACAAGGGGGATTACCAGAGCCGGATGGCCCGCGCCACGGCGGTGGAGATCCACCGCCTGCTGACCCTGGCCCGCGAAGGAAAGGCGCTGATTGGTGACAAGGCGGTGAAGGCCGGGGATATCGCCGTGCTGGTGCGCACCGGCGCCGAGGGCAAGCTGGTGCAGCAGGAGCTGGCGCGGCTCGCCATCGCCTCCGTCTATCTGTCGAATCGCGAGAGCGTGCTGGCGCAGGTGGAGGCGCGGGAGATTTTGTTGATTCTGCACGCCTGCCAGAACCCGGGGGAGGAGCGCAGCCTTAGGGCGGCGCTCGCCACCGGGCTGTTCGATCTGGACGCCAGGGCGCTCGACGAGCTCGCCAGTGACGAACGGGCGTGGGAGAGCGCGGTGCAGGAGTTTATGGAGTACCGCAAGATCTGGCACAAGCGCGGCGTGCTGGCCATGCTGCGCGCCCTGCTGCACCGGCGCAATCTCGCCTCCTCCCTGCTGGCGAGCCCGAACGGCGAGCGGCGGCTGACCAACTTCCTCCACCTCGGCGAGCTGCTGCAACAGGTGAGCTGCGAGCTGGATGGTGAATATGCCCTGCTGCGCTGGCTGGGGGAGGCGGCGAGTCGCCCCGACGGCCAGGATGCGGAGCAGGTACTGCGCCTCGAATCCGAGCGGAAATTGGTGCAGATCGTCACCATCCACAAATCCAAGGGGCTGGAGTATCCGCTGGTGTTCCTGCCCTTCATCTGCAGCCACCGCGCTGCCGATACCCCGCTGTTCCACGAAGCGGATGGGGCGGGCAATCGCACCGTGCTCGATCTCACCGGCGCCGAGGAATCCCTGGCCGAGGCCGACCGCGAGCGCCTTGCCGAAGACCTGCGGCTGCTCTACGTGGCGCTGACCCGGGGCGTCTACGCCACCTGGCTGGGACTGGCGCCGGTGCGCTCCGGCAATGGCAAGTCGGAGAAGACCGACCTGCACCAGACCGCCATCGGCTACCTGCTGCAAAAGGGCGAGGAGGGGGATGCCGCGACGCTGGCGACCGCTCTGACCGAGCTGGCACAGGCGTTGCCCGGAGTGGCCGTCGGTGAGCCCTCGCTCACCCGCCCGGCCCCCATGGCGGCGGAGGAGGAGCAACTGGGCGAGCCGCAGGTGCGCCACTTTACCGGTACCCTTGAGCGGGACTGGTGGATCAGCTCCTACTCCGGGCTGGCTGCGCAGGGCCACGGCCACAGCAAGGGGGTGCTGGCCAATCCGGGCTTCGATGACGAGGTCGTCACCGAGGCAGCCGCATTGGCTGCCGACCTGTCTACAGCACAACAGGAAGAGGCGCCCCCGCCCTCCATCTTTACTTTCCCGAAAGGGGCGCGCCCCGGCACCTTGCTGCACAGTCTGTTCGAGACCATCGACTTTCAAAGCGCCGGCGACGAGCCGCTGGCAGAACACATCGCCACCCTGCTGGCGCAGGATGGCTTTGACGAAAGCTGGGCGCCCGTGCTGCAGCAGCAGGTGGAGGCGGTGCTCGATACCCCGCTGGAAACGGGCTTTGGCGAGCCGGTGCGGCTGCGGGATCTGGCCCCCGAGCGCAAGCAGGTGGAGCTGGAATTCTTCCTGCCCATGGGGCGGGTGACGGCACCGGCACTCACCGCGCTCTGCCAGCAGCACGACCCGCTGTCACGCGGCAACAAGCCGCTCAGCTTTGCCACCGTGCAGGGGATGCTCAAGGGCTTTATCGACCTGGTGTTCGAGTGGCAGGGGCGCTGGTATCTGCTCGACTACAAATCCAACCACCTCGGCATGAGCCCGGCCGATTACAGCCTCCCGGCGCTGGAGCAGGCAATGGCCGAGCACCGCTACGACCTGCAATACCAGCTCTACTCGCTGGCGCTGCACCGGCTGCTCACCTTGCGCCTGCCGGGCTACGACTTCGAGCAGCACTTTGGCGGGGTCTTTTATCTGTTCTTGCGCGGCATGCCGCAGGGGGGGATTTTCCATACCCGCCCCAGCCGTGAGCTGGTGCTGGGGCTGGATCGGTTGTTTGGCGAGGGGGCGGCGCCCGCCCTCGCCGGGGTATCGGATAACGGGGTAGAAGCATGAACGGCACCATGATGATTGAACGGCTCAAGGCCCTGGCGCTGGCTGGCCGTATCCGCCAGCTGGATCTGCAATTTGCCAGGCTGGTGGCCGACCTTGGCGGCAGCCCCGAGCTGGTGCTGGGGGCGGCGCTCGCCTGCTTCGAACTGGGGCGCGGGCATGTCTGTTTGCCGCTTGAGATGCTGACAGCTGGATCTTTGCGCCCGTTCGGGCTGGATCCGGATCAGAGCCGGGATCTGCTGGCCGATCTGGCGGATCCTGCCCGCTGGCCCGCCCTGTTTGCAGAGAGTCCCCTGGTTGGCAGCGAGCAGGATGAGGGGCTCGTCCCGCGCTGGCCGCTGCGGCTGTGGCACGGGCGGCTCTATCTCACCCGCTACCACGATTTTGAACTGGGGGTGGCCCGCCATCTGCGCGCCTTGAGTGAACGAGCCGAATGGCCGGAAATAGCCCCGGCCCTGTCGCGGCTGTTTGCCCGCGACTACGGACTGGTGTTCGCGGCGCTGCTCAAGGCCCGCCTCGCCCCCGACTTCTCGGCCCGCCACTTTACCCTGAAGTATCTCGATCTGGTGTTCCCGAACGAGGTGGATTGGCCCGCCATCGAAGGGCTGCTGGCCAGCGCCCAGGCGGCGAGCGACTTGAGCAAACTGGATGCGCTGGTGCCCGAGGCGCTCTGCTGCAACGGCCAGAAGCTGGCGGCGGCCACCGCGGCGGCGCGCCCCTTTGCGGTGATCTCCGGCGGCCCCGGCACCGGCAAGACCACCACGGTGGCCAAACTGCTCGCCATTCTGGTGGAGACCGGCCTGCAAGCGGGCAAGGCCCCGGCGATCCGGCTGGTGGCCCCCACCGGCAAGGCGGCGGCGCGCCTCACCGAGAGTATCGGCTCTGCCCTGCAGGCCCTCGATCTGCCCCCCGAGTGGGTGGAGGCGATCCCCACCGAGGCGGGCACTCTGCACCGACTGCTCGGGGTCATTCCGGGGCGCAGCCAGTTCCGCCACCACGCGGGCAACCCGCTGCACCTCGACCTGCTGGTGGTGGATGAGGCCTCCATGGTCGATCTGCCGATGATGGCGCGCCTGCTCGATGCGCTGCCGAGCCACGCCCGCCTGATCCTGCTTGGCGACAAGGATCAGCTTGCCTCGGTGGAGGCGGGGGCCGTGCTCGGCGATATCTGCAGCTTTATCGAACAGGGCATCAGCCCGGCGCAGGCGGACTGGCTCTCCCGCCAGACCGGCTACCGTTTGCAGGGCTCGCCCGCAGGGGCTCCGGTGCGCGACAGCCTCTGTCTGCTGGCCAAGAGCTGGCGCTTTGATCAGCATTCGGGCATCGGCCAGCTGGCACGCGCCTGCAACAGCGGCGATGCCGCGGCGGTGGAATCAGTCTGGGGCATGGGCTTTAGGGATATCAGCCTGCACCCCTGGGCGGGGGAGGCCTACGATGCCCTGATTGCCCAGGGGGTGGCCGGTTACGGCAGCTATCTGAAAGCGGCCCGCGCGGGGGAAGCGCCCGCCGCCGTGTTCAAGGCATTCAACAGCTTCCAGATCCTCTGCGCCCTGCGCGATGGCCCGTTCGGGGTGCTGGGGCTAAACGAGCGGCTGGAACTGGCCTTGTCACGGGCCGGCCTGATTGCCCGCGACGGCGACTGGTATGCCGGTCGCCCGGTGATGGTGGTGCGCAACGATCACGGGGTTGGCCTCTACAACGGTGATATGGGGCTCTGCCTGCCCGATGAAACCGGCCGGCTCAAGGTGTGGTTCGAGCAGCCGGACGGTACCCTGCGTGCCCTGTTGCCCAGCCGCTTGCCGCCCCACGAGACGGTCTACGCCATGACCATCCACAAATCCCAGGGATCGGAGTTTGCCCATACCGTGCTGGTGCTGCCCGACAGCCCCAGCCCGCTGCTGACCCGCGAGCTGGTCTATACCGGCATCACCCGCGCCAAGGCGCGGCTCGATCTCTACGGCGATCGCGCCCTGCTGGCCCAAGCAGTGCGGAAAAAGACCGAGCGTTATTCCGGATTGGCGGAGAGGTTGGGGGAGTGATTGATGGCGGCGGTGAGAGGTTTTACTACCCGATAATGCCTTGCTAATGATTGCTCGTTTTTCATTAAAGGGTATATACGCACGCCAATCAGCGATAGGAAAGAGGGATATCTGTGGCCACTGTGTCAGTGAATCTGGATTGGATGAGGGCATGATGGAACTGGTGCGATTGATGAATGCCACTAGGTGGGAAGAAATCCGGCTCGGTATGTATGCGCTGGGAGTTATCTCTCCCAGGTGGCGTGTGCGGGACCTGCACAGCCGGTATCTATCTGATTGGGATGGGGAATGGTTCTATCACTTTAAAGTGGGTGGCTACGAGCATATCGAGTGGCTGGAAATAGAAACCACGTCGCCTGAGCAGACCTCAGCCGTGCAGGACGTGTTGCTACAGGTGCGGGTGCCCGGAGAGCGGATCGGGAATGTATTTCGGGTCTACGGCTATGCACCGCTCGGTAAACCGATGGACTACTTGGAGTTAACCAGCATTTGAACACCGATGCGGGAGCCCTGATGACTCGAGGGATATGGAAAAAGACCGAACATTATTCTAAATTGGCGGGGAGGTCGGGATAATACATAGAGCAGTCATTTTAGCCTAGTGACGGTGGCGGTATTTTCAGCCTTCAAAAAGCGGTTCAACTTCAAGGTCCCGTATATGTCTGGTATTTAAAAAACCTCAGGTGAACTTTTGCGAGTAACTCAAGGAGGCCTGATTTTAAAGTAGGTGTTGCACTACAGAGTTTAATCCGCCAATTACGAGTATCTTTGGAGCCTTTTGATGGGGAAATTTTTTGAACCGTACCAAGCAGAAAATTGTTGTCTGTGCGGGTCGGGTAAATCTCTCACTGGAGAGCACAAAATAAAAGCTTCTGCTTTGCGAAAAATTTTCGGGAAGGATGTTATGTTTATCGGAAAATTCGATGGCGAAAGTATTCCTCGTTTGGCACAAGGCCCGAAGTCCCGAGCCTTCCACTTCTCTGCTCGGATGTGTTCCTTGTGTAATGGAACTCGTACACAAGCTGCTGACCATGAATTCGACCGGTTTCATGCTTTGGTCTTCTCGTTTTTGTCAGAGGGTCGTGATCCTTCGTTAGTATTCAGCTTGCCACAATATACCTCTGGCTCAGAGGAGTACTTCAATGTATTTAGATACTTTTCCAAACTATTATGTTGCCATGTTGCTGAATCATGTGGCCCCCGTCCATTAGAAGCTTGCGATTTCGCCATAGGGCAGTCTAGGCGAAACATTATTTTTCTAAGAATTGATGCAGACCCGACCTATGAGGCATATCGCCATAAACTCGGAGAGTATAAATTTGCAGCGCACGGAGGACTTATTGTTCATTTCGATTCAAAAACACAAATCCCCACAAGCTTTCAAAGTTCAATAAGCCTGGGCTCAGTGCGATATATATTTTCGGTTCACTTTGACGCAAACGTCGAAATGGAGCTGCGTGCATCTCATTATGCGTTCTGGCGAAAATGCGAGGCGGCATACCAAGAAGCCTTAAAAAATCCACTATCGGATGAGTCGAGACATGGCCTGAGTATTTAACTGTTGATCATCTCGTATGTTGAGTTTCGCAGGTTCAGCACCAACCTACCGCTTTTGTAGGTTGTGGCTGAACGTAGCGAAGCCCAACGTTTACCGCGAACTCTCTTTTTCCTACCCCTCATCCCCGACCCTTCTCCCGCAAGGGGAGAAGGGAGCAAATACGCTGTCCGATTACGCTTCGCTAATCGAACCTACGTGACTGATGGTATTGCGGTTAGCCGAACCGGTGTGGTAAGCGATCATCTCCCAGGTGCCGCTTTATCCCCTCTCCCTTTGGGAGAGGGCGGGGTGAGGGGAGCATTCAGGTATTAGATGGTGAGCTCCAGCCGGTTGCCTTCCGGATCGAGGAAGGTGCTCTCGTAATAGCCGTCGCCGGTCCAGCGGGGGCCGTCCAGGTGTTTCACCTCGGCGCCCTTGAGCAGCTTGAGGCGGGCGGTCATCTTGTCCACCTCCTCCATGCTGCCGAGGGAGAAGGCGATATGGGCCAGCCCCTGCAGCGGGTGCGGCAGGTGCAGATCCGACGGAAACAGGATGGGGGTATGCATCAGCTCCAAGTTGGCACCCCCTTCGAAACGCACGAAGTAAGAGCTGAATTGTTTGCTTGGATTGTGGTAGCGCTCATTGGCCTGCCCGCCAAACAGGGTGCAGTAGAATGTTGTGAGCGCCTCCAGATCCTGCGCCCAGATGGCGACATGATGGATATGCATGGCTGGTCTCCTGTGACTCGATGCCCTTGATGCTATGCTGGGGCCTAATCCTTCGACATGGCTGAGCCCGTCCTGATGATGTCTGAAACTGCCAACACCGATCTTATCGATGTCTCCCCCGACTGCCGCGAGCAGATCTGCTGTGACAGCCTGCTGCCAGCCCTCGCACAGGAGCAGGTGTGGCTGGCGGGCTATTCCCGTCTCAAGACCCGTTACCGCATCGCGCGCCGCTTTGCCGATGTGCACTGTTTTCTGCTGACCCTGGGCGGTGAGGGGGAGGTGCAGGTAGGCGATCGCCGCGAGCGGTTGCAGGTCGGCGAGTGGGCGCTGATCCCGGCCGGAGAGCCGCTCTGCTACCAGCTTGGTGAGCAGCCTATTGAGCAGGTTAATGAGCCGTTGGATCTGCCGTTGAACGAGACGAGCGAGTGGGAGCTGGTGTGGCTGCTGCTGCACAAGGATTCCCCCTGGGATGCCTTCGCCAGCCACCCCCGGCTTGGTTGCACCTCCCAGCAGGCCACCGTGCTGCGCACGCTCGAGAACCTCTATGCGGAGCAGGAGCGCCATCAGGACCCGCTGCTCAGCGCCCTGCTGGTAGAGCAGCTCGGCTTCTACCTGCGCCGTCTGTTGCAGAAGGGGGAGGGGCAGCGGCGCGGCGAGCGGTTGGCGCTGCGCCTTGAATTGCTGCTCAAAGAGGCGCTGACCGAGCCGTGGGACATAGCGCGCATGGCCGGCGCCCTGCACCTCTCCGAACGCCAGCTCTACCGGCTCTGCCAGCAGCACTTTGCGCTGGCGCCCATGGCGCTGCTGCAACGGCTGCGGCTGCAGCGGGCGGCGCTCTTGCTGGCCAGCCGGGCCGACTCGGTGAAGCGGCTGGCCGAGCAGTGCGGCTTCAAGAACGAGTACCACTTCTCCACCGCCTTCAAACGTCAGCATGGCCTGGCGCCCAGCCACTATCGCAGCCTGCATCATCCCGCCTTTAAAACCGGACAAGGGTGAAATATTGAGCCACACTGGTTGCTACTGTTATTCAGACGAACCCGATTGCGGCCGATAACCGGAACAAGCGGGGCGGTTTTCATCGATCAACGGATAGCGGGCTGTGCAGCCGTCTGCCGCTGTCATTTCTCAACATCAGACTGGAATGCCCCGTACCCTGCGGGGCGGCAAGACAAGGATGGTCTCCATGCTGCAGGACAGCGATACGATCAGGATCTCGGACGTCAGCGAGGCCGTGATACACGGTATTCTGGCGGTGGTGAGCGACGGGATCTGGGACTGGAATGCCAATACCGGCTTCGTCTATCGCAACCCGGGCTGGTATCAGATGCTGGGTTACGAGCCCCATACGCTGGGCAACAACGTCTTCACCTGGGAGAGCGTGATCCACCCCGATGACATGGAGCGGGTGATGACCAGCTTCGATGCCTATCTGAGCGGCGCCGCCCCCGACTACCGGGTCGAGTATCGCTGCCGCAGGCAGGATGGTGATTACCTCTGGATCGAGGATTATGGCCGCATCATCGCCCGCAACCCGGATGGGTCGGTGGCCCGGATGATCGGTGCCCACCGCAACATCCATGCCCAGAAGCTGCTGCTGGAGCAGCTGGAGCGGCGCAATCATACCCTGGAGCAGCAGATTGCCGAGCGCACCGCCGAACTGGTGCGGCTCAACGAGGCGTTGCAGCAGAAGGCGGAGGAGAACCGCCAGCTGGCGGAGACCGATACCCTGACCGGTGCCGCCAGCCGCTACCGGCTGGAGCGGGCCATTCGCCAGGAGTGTCAGCGGGCCAAGCGCTTCCAGCAGCCCTTCTGCGTCATCGCCATGGACGTGGATGACTTCAAGCTGATCAACGACAACCACGGTCACCATGCCGGAGATCAGACCCTGATCAACATAGTGGCGCTGGTGCGCAGCCACATCCGTGAAATCGATCTGATTGCCCGCTGGGGCGGTGACGAGTTCATGGTGGTGCTGCCTAATACCGGCCGGGCCGATGGCCGGCTGGTCGCCGACAAGCTGCGGGAGCTGCTGGTGCAGTCGCGGGTCTGCCAGCACTTCGACATCACCATGAGCTTCGGGCTGGCCGAGTACCAGCCGGACGAGCCCATGAGTCAGCTGATGGTGCGGGTGGATCGTGCCCTCTATCAGGCCAAGCTGACAGGCAAGAACCAGATCTGCGAGTAGTCCGTCCATAGCCGGCGTCGGCGGTTCGGTGAGCTCGCCGCCATGTCGGATTATTCTGGTTATCCCCCCCGAATGCGTCTTGACCGCACCCTCATCTTGACTCCGTACGAGTACGCTGGTCTGATGCGCGCTCTTTAATCCCCCGCGAGAGATGAAATGATGAAAAAGAGCATCCTGGTTGCCCTGACTGCACTGCCCCTGATGGCCAACGCCGGTCTGATGGATTCCCTGACCGACACAGTGACCAGCAGCGTGACCAGCACTGCCAAAGAGATGGCCGGCACCGCCATGGACAGCGCCTCCAATGAAGCGATCAAGAAGGCGCTGGACATCAAGGAAGGCGGCTCCAACAAGCAGGCCATCAAGGACAAGCTGGGCGCACCGGCCAGCACCAAGACCGAAGCCGGTCTGGAAGTGTGGACCTATGACCTGGGCGCTCTGAACAAGGTATCTCCCATGCTGGCGGAGACCTCCAAGACCCTGTTCAAGGATGCCGAAGCCGCTCAGAAGAACGTGCTTATCAAGTTCGAAGGCGAGACCGTCAAGACCCTGAACCTGGTCGACAAGACCAAGGCTTGAGTCTGAAAGACGTGCATGAAAAAAGGGGCCCACGGGCCCCTTTTTGCTGCTTGTCGAATTACTGATGCGCTTCGGCGAACTGCTTCATCGCTTCGGCGTGCTTGGTCATGCCGTCGGCGCGCAGGCTCAGGTTTTTCACGAATTCAGCCTTCTTGGCCGGGTCTTCGATCTTGTCGTAGCGCTGCTGCAGGTGAGTCTGGATCTGCTCCGGCGTCATGTTCTGCATGCGGGCCATCTTGTCGTGGCGGCCGCCATGGTGCTTGCCGCCCATCATGCCGCTGCCATCCATCGGGCAGTCGGTCATCATGCCGGGCTGGGCGGTGGTGACGGCTTCGCTGGCGGCATAGGCGCCGAGCGGCAGGCCAAGGATCAGGGTGGCGGTCAGCAGAGTCTTGGTCAGGTTTTTCATGGTCTATCTCCTTGCGGATTGAGTTCGGGGTCGGCTTGCTCGCCTTGACCTCAAGTAAACACCAGACTGGTGTCTGAACTTTGCCAGTTGAAGCCTATTTTGTAGCAGAGTGTGACACGGTGACCCTGTACAGGGCTTGACCGGACGCATGCCGGACGGGAAATAAAAATACCCCGTCAGCGTCGCCCGCTGGCGGGGTATTTTTAGGCTGTGGCCGGCTTAGCGTTGGCGACCGCTGCCGACGCTGTAGGGCATGCGATAGCTGCTGCTCTCGCCGTCCAGGCTGAGGGTCAGGTCACCCTGGGCCCGCATCGGCAAACGCACCTGCTGCATCCCCTGCAACGTGGCAGGCACCCGCTTGAGCACGTCGCCGGTGGCGTTGCGGATCACCAGGGTGGGGTGTGCCTCATTGCTGCTGACGGCATCGTGCCAGTTGACGAACAGCAGACCGGGGGCGGCACTGACGTCAGCGGGGAGGGCTGCCTGGGCCAGGCCGGTGTGGGCCAGGCCGGCCAGCATTAACAGAGTCAGGCTCTTGTTGATCATGATATTGGTCTCCTTGGTATGACTCGCCGCAAGATGGCGGCAGAAAAGTCAGGGTGCGCAGCGCCGCCTGGCAGCCGCACATCATGACGAAGGGGGGTCGGTCGCTCCCTTGGCGTCGCCGCGGCCGGGGGCCCTGTCGGCGGGGGATGTCTGCTGGTGGTCCGTGGGGCTCGCCGGTTGGGGTGAGCTGCCGCTCGCCTTTCTGGCAAGGGCTTCGCTGGCGGCAAAGGCCAGCAGCAAGGGGGTGGTGAGGGCCAGCATGGCCTGTCTACTCCTGCAACCGATGGGATGGCCACAGTAAACAGCCGGCTTGTGTCTCAACTTTGCCGAACGGGCGCTTTTTTGTAGCAGAGTGTGGCATCTTGCTGATCTGGCACACTTTGACACAAACCGCCCGGCAGATTTTCGTATACTCGTGCCAGCTCTAACAGGAGAGGCCTCATGAACCAAAGCAGCACCCACATTCTGGTGGTCGACGATCACAGCGAGATCCGCGATCTGCTGAAGCGTTTTCTGGAACAGCACGGCCTGCGGGTCAGTTGTGCCCGGGATGGCAAGGAGATGAAGCGGCTGCTGGAGGAGCGGGAGTTCGATCTGCTGGTGCTGGATCTGATGATGCCGGGGGAAGACGGCCTGACCCTTTGCCGCGAGCTGCGGGCCAAGTCCAGCCTGCCCATCATTATGCTCACCGCCATGGGGGAGGAGACCGACCGCATCATAGGGCTGGAGATGGGGGCCGACGACTACCTCGCCAAGCCGTTCAATCCGCGCGAGCTGCTGGCCCGCATCAAGGCGGTGATGCGCCGCACCCAGGTCGAGCCGCAGCCGGCGGCCGAAACCTTGACCCGGGATCTGCGCTTCGATCGCTGGCTGCTCGACATCAACCGGCGCGAGCTGGTGGATGAGGAAGGGGTGGGCTTGAGCCTCTCCACCGCCGAATTCGACCTGTTGCGGGTCTTTCTGGAGCGGCCGCAGCGGGTGCTGAGCCGGGATCAACTGCTGGATCTGGCCCGTGGCCGTGAGGCAGTGGCGTTCGACCGGGCCATCGACACCCTGGTGAGCCGGCTGCGGCGCAAGCTGGAGCGGGATCCCAAGAACCCGGAGCTGATCAAGACCATCTGGGGCGGTGGTTACCTGTTCGCCGCCGATGTGACCCAGGTATAAGGCCGTGGGGATTCTCAAGCGTGGCTGGTCGAAACTGTGGCCCAAGGGGCTGACCGGCCAGATCATCCTGGTGGCGCTGGCCGGGCTGGTGTTGATCCAGCTGCTCAGCATCCAGATCTACCGTACGGATCGGGAGGAGGCGCTCGGCTACATCAACAGCCGCAACGCCATGCAGCGCATCGTCTCCGTGGTGCGGCTGCTGGCCCTCTCGCCCCCCTCCCTCTATGACGAGATCATCAAGGCGAGCCGCAGCGAGACCCTGCTGTTGCGCATCGCCGACGAGCCGCTGCAACCGGACAACCGCAGCCCCCGCTTCGAGCAACTGGTGCGCTCCCGGCTGGGCTACCCCTCGACCCTGATGGTGGAGATCAGCGCCGAGCTCAAACAGGATGCCCAACGCAGCCGTGCCTGGCAGCACCACAGCCGGATGATGAAGGATCGCAAGGGGATGCCGCCGCCGCAGGACATGCGGCTGTACGGCTCCATCCAGCTGCCGCGCGGTGGCTGGCTGCAGTTCAGCTCGCTGGTGGACAAGGAGTCGGCCAGCTGGTCCTGGCAGACCACCCTCAACCTGATGCTGGTGGCGAGCCTGGTGATCGGCCTGATGATCTGGTTGTTCCGCCGCGCCACCCTGCCGCTCAAGCAGCTGGCCGCCAACGCGGACCGGCTCGGCCGTGGCGAGGACATAGAGCCGCTGCGGGAGGAGGGGCCGACCGAGGTGCGTGAATCCATCCAGGCCTTCAACCGCATGCACACCCGGCTCGATCGCTTCGTGCAGGACCGCACCCGGATGCTGGCGGCCATCTCCCACGATCTGCGTACCCCCATCACCAGCCTGCGGCTGCGCACCGAGTTCCTGGATGAGGGGGAGGACAAGGAGCGGATCCAGCAGACCCTGCAACAGATGGAGCAGATGCTGGCGGCGACCCTCAGCTTTGCCCGGGAGGAGGGGCTGCAGGAGGCGACCCGGGAGCTGGATCTGGTCAGCCTGCTGGAGAGCCTGTGCGACGACTATGCCGACACCGGCCAGCCGGTCACCTGCCTGGCGGAAGGCAAGCAGGTCTATGCCTGCCGCGCCAATACCTTGCGGCGGGTGCTGCAAAACCTCATCGGCAACGCCATCAAGTACGCCGGCAGCGCCGAGGTGTCGCTGGAGCGCACTGACAGCGAGCTGGTGATCCGGGTCTGCGATCAGGGGCCCGGCATCGATCCGGCCAGGCTGGAAGACGTATTCAAGCCGTTCGTGCGGCTCGACGAGGCCCGCAATACCGAATCTGGCAGCGTGGGGTTGGGGCTCGCCATCGCCCGCACCCTGGTGCACCAGCACGGCGGCGAGCTGACCCTGCAAAACCGGGAACAGGGCGGGCTGGAAGCGCGCATCAGCCTGCCGCTGTAAGAGCGGCGGAAGCTCGGTGGGAGGATGGCGACCAGCCTCCTCCCCGTTTTTTATCTTGCACTTATCTGACTGAAATCACGCCTATTTCATACTCGCTCATGCTTGTTCTTCTATGCTGAAGGTGGCGATAATCGATGGCCGCACAGACGGCCAAACAGCAAGGTTGGTGCAGGGATGGCGGGCGATTCTGGTTTTCGGTGGCGAGTCTGGTGCGGGGTGTGGTTGTTGCTCTTGGCGCAGGCGTGGCCCGTGTTGGCAAATACGCCCCCCAAGCCGCTCATCGTGACCAACTCCAAGGCCTGGCAGCCTTTCTCCTACCTCAATGAAGAGGGTCAGCCCGATGGCCTGCTGATCGATCTGTGGCGCGAATATGGCAGGGTTACCGGCCGCCCGATCCAGTTCAAGCTGGTGGACTGGCAGACCTCGCTGGACCTGGTTCGCAATGGTCAGGCCGATGTCCATGGTGGCCTGCTCTGGTCGCCGGAGCGCAATCTGGTCTATGACTACGGTCAGGCCCTCTCCCATGTCGACTCCCAGCTCTTCTTTGCCAACTCCCTGCGCGGCTCGGACGTGAACTACTACCTGCTGCACGAGAGCGTGGGGGTGGTGACGGGGGGCTACGAGGAGTACTACGCCCACAAGTACTTCCCGAATACCCGGCTGCGTACCTTTGATGACAACGATGCCATGCTGCGCGCAGCCTTCAGCGGCGAGCTGGATGCCTTCATCGCCGATCTGCAGGTGGCCAACTTCTACATCTATACCTCGGCGGATCCCACCCGCTTCATCCCGGTACGCCACCTCTACAGCGACGAGATCCGTTTCGCCGTCGCCAAGGGCAACCAGGCACTGCTGAATGAGCTGGAGCAGGGCTTCTCCCGCATCGGCGAGGCGGATCGGGAACGGATCATCCGTAAGTGGATGCACATCGAGACTGTCTATCCGGTCCATCTCTGGCCCTGGCTGCTGGCCATCGGCGGTCTGGTGCTGATGGCCTACATCATCCAGTTGCGGCGGGCGGTGGCGAGCCGCACCGCCGAGCTTATCCAGGCCAACACCAGGCTGGAGCGCCTTGCCGGCACTGACTCCATGACCGGCATCCTCAACCGGCGGGCCTTTTTGCCGCTGCTGGAGCAGCGGCTGGCCAGCGGTCAGGCCTCGGGCCTGCTGCTGTTTGACCTCGATCGCTTCAAGGGGATCAACGATCACTTCGGCCACGGGGTCGGGGACGAGGTGTTGTCGGCCATGGTGGCGCAGGTACAGCGGGTGCTGCCCGCCAGCGCCCTGTTTGCCCGCATCGGTGGGGAGGAGTTTTGCATCAGCCTGCTGGTGGCGGACATGGCGACGCTGCAGCAGTGGACCGCCCGGATCGGGCGGGAGGTCAATAGCCACAAGTTGCCAACCAGCGCCGGGGCGCTCGGCATCTCCATCAGCACGGGGGCAGTGTGGGTACCGGCTGGGTGCGGGGCGGAAGGTAGCCGGGTGTTGTTGCAGGCGGATCGACTGATGTATGGCGCCAAATCGCAGGGGCGCAACACCTGGCAGGCGGCCAGCTACGTGAAAGAGGCGACTGGCGAGGCAGGGAAATAAAAAACCGCCGCCCAGAGCGGGCGGCGGCGTGTCATCAGAAGTTGTAGGTCATGCCCAGGGTGTAGCGGCGACCATCCAGCACGGTACCGAAGCTGGAGTAATCCACTGTCTTGTCGAACAGGTTGTAGACACCGGCGGTGACATCCAGATGTTCGTTGGCCTTGTAGACCAGACCTGTGTCGAAGAAGGTGTAGGAGGGGGTACCCTCGGCCATCTTGACCCGGCTCAGGTAATCGGAGGTCTTGCTGCGGAAGTTGACCCGTGACCAGAGGCTGACGGTTTCGGTGGTCTGCCAGTCGACCGTGGTGTTGAACATGTGGCGCGGCATCTGGTTCAGCGGCTTGCCTTCCATTGCACCACTCTTTTGTTCGGACTGGGTGAAGGTGTAGCTGGAGGCCAGCGACCAGGCGTCATTGATGGTCCAGTTGGCCGTGCCTTCCACCCCGCGCATGTTCGCCTTGTCGACGTTGATTCGGTCGCTGATGAAGTCATAGGTGTGACCGTTCAGGGTGCAGGAGGGGTCGTTCTTGCTGGTGCAGCGGCGGATCTCGGAGATCTTGTCCTCGAAGTCGGTATTGAACAGGGTCAGCCCTGTGTTCAAGCCTTGCTGACCATCCCACAGCAGGGCGATCTCCTGGCTCACGCTGGTTTCCGGTTTCAGTTCCGGGCTGCCGACCAGCATGCCGTCCTGAGTGCCGCCACCGGTGGCCTGGCCCCAGTTGGCGGCCGACATGCGCAGATCCGGTGAACGATAGCCGGTGGAGACGCCCCCTTTCAGCGTCCAGGAGTCGGCCAGGTGCCAGACCCCGTACAGACGCGGGCTCCAGTGGGAGCCGTAGTTCTGGTCCTGATCCATCCGCACGCCGCCAGTCAGGGCGAAGGTGTCGGTCAGCGACCACTCATCTTCCACGAACATGGCCCAGCTCCAGCGGGTCAGCTGATTGGCGCGGTTGGCCACGTTGAGCTGGTTGCCCTGATCCTGGAGATCCTCGTAGCGGTACTGGCCACCCACGCTCAGATAGTGATCCCCCAGTTCAAACTGGGTGTGAGTATCGGCGATGGTGTTGATGAGCTTCATCTGGCGGCCGGGGTTGGTGTTCTCTTCCCGCTGCAGGTAGCTGGTGGAGGAGCCGAAGTCATAGCGGCCGTCGTGGGTGATGGCGAAGTTGGTGCGCTCGTAGGTGCTCAGGCTGGGCTTTGACTTGGCCGAGAGAGATTCACCCGGCGTGCGGTTGCGATCCTGCAGGCCGCGGCTTGCCTCGAAATCGAAGCGGTTGTGCTCGTCCGGGGTCAGGCTGAAGACGGCCGTACCGCTGCGCATCTCCTGCTCGGCGAAACCGTTCTGGAACTGATCCTCGCCACGGTGGGAGAGCTGGCCGTTCACCCGCATCCCCAGCAGTCCATCCACCAGGGCGCCGGCGGTATAGGCGTTGGTCTGGAAGATGTCGCCGGACTCCTTGTTCTCCTGGAAGGTCGAATCGGCATGCAGCGAGCCCTGCCAGGCCGTCATGCTGGCGGTCTTGCGGGTGATGACGTTGATGACGCCGCCCATGGCGTCAGAGCCGTAGCGGGAGGACATGGGGCCGCGCACCACTTCGATCCGCTCGATCGCCTGCAGCGGCGGGAGCCAGCCCTGCTCGATGCCGGGGCCGTCGCTGTTGGGACGGGTGCCACGGCTGTCGACCCGTTTGCCGTCGACCAGCATCAGCGTGTACTTGGAGCCCATGCCACGAATGCTGATATCGCTGCTGCTGCCACCGCCGGTGATCACCACTCCGGGCACATCCTTCAGGGCGTCGGTCACGTCGCGATAGGCGCGTTTCTCCAATTGCTCGCGGGTCACCACCGAGATGGAGGCGGCGGTATCCTCGATCTTCTGCTGGAAGCCGGAGGCGGTCACGACCATGACCTCCTGCTCGGCGGCATAGGCGTGTGATGCGAGGGCGGCGAGAATGAGCGTGGTCAGCTTGTTGCGGTGCATTGTTATCATGTTGGCCTGAACTCTTTTAGTAAGAAGATGCATTCATCCTTTGGGTGAATCGATGGGGGGTCTCATCGCATCCCGCGTGAAACCATGACCAGAAAAGGTTCAATTGGATAATCACCAAGTCGGTCGGCAGGCATTGTAGTGATCGCTGGATGATGTGTAAATGATAATTAATCTCATTAATATTGTGCGGTTATCTTCTCACCAGCAGATACTGTGGCGAGGTGACAGGAAGCGGGGGCGGGACAGAGAGAAGGTTGAGAGGGTCGGCAGAGGGGGAATGGCAAATGGCAGACAACAAAAAACCCGCCGAAGCGGGTTTTTTCAATTCTTGCGGTGGATCGTACCAGCCGGCATGAGCAGGCGGACCGGATCCCCGGCTTGAATTACAGAGCTACTACGTTAGCAGCAGCCGGGCCTTTCTGGCCTTGCTCGATGGTGAACTCAACGCGCTGACCTTCGTCCAGAGTCTTGAAGCCCGGGGTCTGGATGGCGGAGAAGTGAACGAACACGTCTTTGCTGCCGTCGGTCGGGGAGATGAAGCCAAAACCTTTCTCGGCGTTGAAGAACTTGACGGTACCAGTCATTTTGTTGGACATGATAATTTCCTTAAATAGTGTTTAAAGTGCCAAATGGCAATCTATGATTTTTCGTCAGCAATACGTATGGGGAGCACTAAAGAAGGAGAATTATTTGATAAGAAGAATCATGGATAATTCTTATACTAATCGCTGCTTTACTAAAATGACTGCCTAACATAACCAGGTCTGAACTACCGAACCATCGCAAAAGATTAAAACATGCCCATTTTCTTAAAGCAAATTTTATCTCGCTGTGAGTGGTCGGATATCGACGCAGCCACTCCCGGTGTGGGTGTCTGCAGCGCAGGATCCTGCGGCGTTGCAGGTCGCTGGACACACCATGTCAGAGAGCTGTTCTCCACCATGGTGTGAGTCGGCTGGTTGAGGTAGGTGGCGCTTGAGCGGGAGGATTGGCCGTCAGCGTTTGCTACGAAACTTGTTGCTGACGGAGTCCACCCAGCTGAATGTCTCTGGTAACACCTGCTTGCTGGCACGCTCCTTGGCCTTTTCCCGTGCCAGTTTGGCGGCCACTTTGGCGGCGGCAGCACGGTCTGCGACTATCTTGAGTCTGCCTTCCTCGCGGATGCGGTTACGCTCGGCATTGCTCAATTGATGATCTGCATTGGCCTGCGCTTTTTGGAGCAGCAGGGTGATCTCGGCCTTTTCGGCGTCGGTGAGGTCCTTCATTTCCAACTTCTTCACGGCGTGCTCCTGATGGCGGGAATAGTCCACCCTACCACACCTGCCGGCCGTTTATTGCACAATCGACGCCGTTTTCGAATACCGGCCTACCTGATGGTCGTTGCCGAAGGGAATGGTCCGTCGTATTCCTCTTGCACGGCCCATCGCCGTTAACCATGCCCGCTCGGTTCAACATGGATCAGCACGACGGCATGGGGCAGATGTCGCATGATGCCCTGCTCTATCCGATCGCAGATGGCGTGGGAGTGCTCGATGCTCATCTCTTTTGGCAAGGTCAGGTGGAAGTCGATGTGACGGCGGCGCCCGGCCTGGCGGCTGCGCAGGTCATGAAAACCGCCATGCTCCGGGCAGCACTCCTCTATCACTCTGGTGGTGATGGCCAGCTCTTCCTCGTTCATGCTGTGGTCCAGCAGGGGTTGGAAGGCCTGCTTCAGCATGGCGATCGCCTCCTTGAGGATGAACAGGGCGACACAGATGGCAACAATGGGGTCAAGCAGATAGAGGTTGTAGTCCAGCCTGGCGGCGAGCCAGATACCGAGCAGGCCGACGGCGACCCCGAGCGAGGTCAGGACGTCAGCCTTCAGATGCAGCGCATCGGCGGCCAGGGCAACGGACTCTTCCTCCTTGGCCACCCGGTAGAGGTAGGCGGAGACGCCGCTGTTGACCAGCGCCGAGAACAGCATGACCAGCACACCGAGCCCCGCCCCCTCGATCGGGGTTGGCGTGATCAATTTGCTGACGGCCTCGAATATTATCCAGCCGGCTGCCAGCAGGATCAGCAGCGCTTCGATCACGCCGGAGACATTTTCAATTTTGTCATGACCATAGGGGTGGCGTTGGTCGGGGGGAATATCCGATTTGCGTACGGCCACCAGCGCGATCAATGCTGCCACCAGGTCCATGGCCGAGTGAATGGCTTCGGAAATAATACTGACGGACCCGCTCAGTATGCCGGCTAATATCTTCATGATAATCAAGGTGATATTGGAGCAAACTGAGACCAAGGCCGCTCTGGTTTTTCTGGTCATGGGACGTCCTTATTCTCGCTGGAATATTTTCACAAATAGGGCTGGATAATATCAGCTTGTCCAGGGTGGCGCTGCTTTGGGTTGTAAGTTTTTGTTTCTGGCGATAGTGAGAATGCTTATCTAAATTATCTGTCATTATTTAAAGAGATTTCATTTTGGTATTCAGCGGTTTATTTCATACCGCCATGAAATAAATCTGTTTGGCGTTATTTTATAAGGAATATATCGCTTCTCCGGCCGTTCATTCCCCGCCCGGAGCGGGTCAGCGGAAACCGGTGAACGCCTGCTGCCACTGGGGGACGGGATGAGGGTGGATTCTTGCGCAAGATTAGGGGTATGCTGGACTGAGTGCGATCGCAGGATCGTCACTGAAAGCGTACTGTAGTCTACGATTCGGATGGCATGCTGGAACCTGGGTTCCAACTGTCTGGGTAACATTTTTGGAGTTTGATGATGAGTAACAAAGAACATCACAACGGCAAAGATGCCAAGAAAAAACCGCAGATGTCACTGAAAGAGAAGCGCGAAGCCAAACGTCAGAAAGCAGATCTGAAAAATGGCGGCGCGATGAAGTAACGCTCCCCATGCTGTAGTTCCTTTGGAGCCAGTAACAAAAAGCCAGCCTTTTCGGGCTGGCTTTTATGTTTTCAGGAGGCTCAGGGAGTGGCCCCGTAGCGGGCAAATATTTGCTGATAACGGCCATCGGCCCGCATGGCATCGAGCCGGCGATCGAACCAGCGCTGCTGCGCCGCCTGGCGAAAGGCAAAATGGTAGTGAGTCGGCGCAAACAGATCGTATTGCCGGACCCGGTCGGGGGCATAGAGCTCGGCACCATATTTGCTGTTGGCCAGCTGTGCCAGATAGTAATAGAAAACCCGCTGTTCCAGGATCACCGCATCCACCCGCCCCAGCATCAACCTGTGCACCTGTCCCTGCTGCTTGGCGACCTCTTCGTAACGGGGATTCTGGTCAGCCATGCTGGCAAAGGCACCTCCCAGCACCTGACGGGCCCGCTGGAAGGCACTCACCCTCAGTGTCTTCATGTCGTCCTGGGTGCTGATGTGGGTTTTGCCGAGGGTGAACACCCGGTTGTGGAAGGCGATCACCGGCTGCGACAGGAAGACGCCGTGCAACATGCCGGGTTTGACGTTGATGATGGCATCGAGCTTGCCGGACTCCAGCATGCGGAAGGTGCGTTCCAGCGGCAGATATTCGAATTGAGGCTCATACCCGCTGTCCCGAAAGGCCTCTCTCATCAGATCGAGCTCGATCCCGCGACCCTCTTCCTCGATCACATAGGGCGGGATGGCGAAACTGACCCCCACTCGCAATGGCTCGCCGGCCAGCAGCAAGGATGGCAGCAACAGGGTGGCGCAAGCCGCCACGCACAAAAAGATTCGATACCAAGACCCCATGCGTTCTCTCTGGCAACTGGACTGCCCCGATCATAATCCCAAGGCGAATGATATGGGGACGTATGGCTGGCAAGACCGGCCAGGAGGCTCGATCGCGTGCCACGTCTGCGTCAATAACAGGCAAAAAAAGGCCCTGCATGAACAGGGCCTCCGGGATTTGACGTTGCCTAGAACGGAATGTCGTCGTCGAAGTCCATCGGCGGCTCATTGTACACCGGCGGTGCAGACTGCGGCTGCTGGGCCGGACGAGCATAGCCGCCCTGTTGCTGCATATTCTGCTGCGGAGCCTGGGCGGGACGCGCCTGGTTCATCGGCTGCTGGGACTGCATGCCCTGCTGCTGACCCCAGTTGCCCTGAGACTGGCCACCCATGCCCTGGCCGGCGCCGCCTTGCGGACGGCCACCCAGCATCTGCATCACGCCGCTGAAGCCATCGACCAGCACTTCGGTGGTGTAACGCTCCTGGCCGCTTTGATCCTGCCACTTGCGGGTCTGCAGCTTGCCTTCAACATAGACTTGGGAGCCTTTCTTCAGGTATTCGCCGGCCACTTCAGCCAGCTTGCCCATGAAGACGACGCGGTGCCACTCGGTGCGCTCTTTCTGCTCACCGGTCTGCTTGTCGCGCCAGGTGTCGGAGGTGGCCAGGGTGATATTGGTCACGGCACCGCCGCTCGGCATGTAGCGCACTTCCGGGTCTTGCCCCAGGTTACCGATCAGAATGACTTTATTGATGCCTCGACTGGCCATAATCTCTCTTCCACCCTTTATATACCGGCCGGGCCATATGCCCGGGCCAATTCAACATATCGTTTGTTTTCTGTGAGATAGGCGACGCTGCTGGGCGGCCCCGCCACTCATGTGATGACTGTGTCCGGTTCAGCGCGCCAGTTGGCCACTTCCCCGTTTTCAGATTTTGCCCGCAATAGTAACAGTTGGGGAGAAAGAGCGCACATCTTCCTGACGCTCCATCCCATGTCCACCGAACGAAGGATTAACTTACACGAGGCCGGCCTTGGCCAGCAAGTGAACAGCAACGGGGAGTCATATCATCGAACGGTCGAGGCGAGAAGGGGGCCAAAGACCGGTGTGACAGCCCCTGTCCGGCCAGGTGCCAGTATTTCACCCAAATGGGGGGGCTCGGCTAGTTATTTGTATTGCTTGGAAAATTGGTGAGTTTCAAAGGGAGCGCATCGGCGTCTAATACTTTTTTAATGCTGCAGCCTGCGGGGGGCTTGGTACTCTCTGCTGCCAAAAAACACCATGGCCGGAATGTTCAAGGACCAGCGCTTCATGATCACCCCATATCCCATCGTATTGGTAACCGAAGACAATGCGCAGGCGACCAGCTTTCAGAGCTACCTGGCCGAACAGCTGGCTCTGCCCATCCTGCTGGTGAGTGCACTGGAAGCCCTGCCTCAAGCGGATGAACTCGAGCCGCATCCGTTGTTTCTGGTGGATCTGGATTACCTCAAGTCGAGCCAGCAAACGGGGTGGCCACGGGAGATCTCCAGCCGCTTCGGGGAAGCCAATACCGTACTGCTCAATGCCCCCACCAGTACGGATCGGGAGCTGCTGCTGATGTGGCCCCATACCAGCGGGCTCTTCTTCTGTCAGGATCCGCTGGATCGCTTGGTGCTTGGTATTCGCAAGGTGCTGGAGGGGGAGTACTGGATCCCGCGCCATCTGCTGTGCGATCTGGTCAACTACTACCGCAAGGGCGGGGAAAACCACCTGCGCAACCAGACGCTGCTGACCGTGCGCGAGCAGGAGATCATCCGCTACCTGATGACGGGTGCCTCCAATACCGAGATCGCCGACAGCCTGTTCGTGAGCGAGCACACCATCAAGTCCCACCTCTACAATGTCTTCAAGAAATTGAACGTGAAGAACCGCCTGCAGGCGGTGAGCTGGGCCAAGGAGTATCTCTGAAATCGATGGGGATGATGGATAAAACCTGTCTATTCATCCAGTAGTCTCTATGCCATACTGACTCGCTCAGGTTTCCGTATCGAGCGTGCAACAAGATGGAAAAGATCGTGGTCCGGGGTGCTCGCACCCACAACCTCAAGAACATCAATCTGACCCTGCCCCGCGACAAGCTGATCGTGGTCACCGGCCTCTCCGGTTCGGGCAAATCCTCTCTGGCGTTCGATACCCTCTATGCCGAGGGGCAGCGCCGCTATGTGGAGTCACTCTCTGCCTATGCCCGCCAGTTCCTCTCCCTGATGGAGAAGCCGGACGTCGACCATATCGAGGGGCTCTCGCCCGCCATTTCCATCGAGCAGAAGTCCACTTCCCATAACCCGCGCTCGACCGTCGGCACCATCACCGAAATCTACGACTACCTGCGTCTGTTGTTCGCTCGGGTCGGTGAGCCACGCTGCCCGACTCACGCCATCCCGCTCGCCGCCCAGACCATCAGCCAGATGGTGGATCAGGTGCTGGCTCAGCCGGAGGGGAGCAAGCTGATGTTGCTGGCCCCGGTGGTGCGCGATCGCAAGGGGGAACACACCAAGCTGCTGGAAAATCTGGCGGCCCAGGGTTACATCCGTGCCCGTATCGACGGCGAGGTGTGCGATCTCTCCGACCCGCCGACTCTGGAGTTGCACAAGAAGCACACCATCGAGGTGGTGGTGGACCGCTTCAAGGTGCGCGATGACCTGGCGCTGCGTCTGGCCGAGTCGTTCGAAACGGCGCTGACCCTCTCCGGCGGCATAGTGCTGGTGATGCCGATGGATGGCGAGGAGGGGGTTGCCCCCATGACCTTCTCCGCCAACTTCGCCTGCCCGGAGTGCGGCTACTCCATGTCGGAGCTGGAGCCGCGCATCTTCTCCTTCAACAACCCGGCCGGTGCCTGCCCGACTTGCGACGGTCTCGGCGTGCAGCAATATTTCGATCCGGCCAAGGTGATCGGCGATCCGGCCATCAGTCTGGCCAACGGCGCCATCCGCGGCTGGGACAAGCGCAGCTTCTACTACTTCCAGATGCTCAAATCCCTCTCCGAGCACTACAAGTTCGATCTGGAGACGCCGTGGGAGGATCTGCCGCTGAAGACTCAGGAGGTGATCCTGCGCGGCTCCGGTCGCACCGAGATCGAGTTCCGTTATATGAACGATCGCGGTGACGTGGTGGTGCGCAAGCACCCGTTCGAGGGGATCCTGCACAACATGGAGCGGCGCTACCGGGAAACCGAGTCCAACTCGGTGCGCGAAGAGCTCTCCAAATATATCGCCAACAAGTCTTGTACCAGCTGCGGTGGCAGCCGGCTGCGGGAGGAGGCGCGCCATGTCTTCGTCGACAACCGTAACCTGCCGGCCATCGCCGAGCAGTCCATCGGTGATGCGCTGGCCTTCTTCGAAGGGTTGAATCTGACCGGCCAACGCGCCCAGATCGCCGAGAAGATCCTCAAAGAGATCGTCGAGCGGCTCGGCTTCCTGGTAAACGTCGGTCTCAACTACCTGAGCCTGTCGCGCAGTGCCGAGACCCTCTCCGGCGGTGAGGCGCAGCGGATCCGGCTGGCCAGCCAGATTGGTGCCGGTCTGGTGGGGGTGATGTATGTACTCGATGAGCCCTCCATCGGCCTGCACCAGCGCGACAACGAGCGGCTGCTCAAGACCCTCACCCATCTGCGCGATCTCGGTAACACAGTGATCGTGGTGGAGCACGACGAGGACGCCATCCGCCTCGCCGACCATGTGCTCGACATCGGCCCGGGAGCCGGGGTGCACGGCGGGGCCATCGTCGCCCAGGGCACGCCGGAGGAGATCATCAATAATCTAGAGTCACTCACCGGTGACTACCTCTCTGGCCGCAAGCAGATCGCCATTCCTGCCGAGCGGACTCCGCTTACCGGCAAGTGGCTGAAGCTCAAGGGGGCGAGCGGCAACAACCTGCGCAACGTCAACCTGGATCTGCCCATCGGGGTGATGACTTGTGTCACCGGCGTCTCCGGCTCCGGCAAGTCGACCCTGATCAACGACACTCTGTTCCGCATCGCTCACCGCGAGCTCAACAAGGCGACCGAATCCACCCCGGCGCCTTATCGCAGCGTGGAGGGGTTGGAGCATCTGGACAAGGTGGTGGACATCGACCAGAGCCCCATCGGTCGAACCCCGCGCTCCAACCCTGCGACCTACACCGGCCTGTTTACCCCGATCCGTGAACTGCTCTCCGGCACCCAGGAGGCGCGCTCGCGCGGTTACCAGCCGGGCCGCTTCTCCTTCAACGTGAAGGGAGGGCGCTGCGAGGCGTGCCAGGGGGATGGGGTCATCAAGGTGGAGATGCACTTCCTGCCGGACGTCTACGTGCCGTGCGACGTCTGCAAGGGCAAGCGCTACAACCGCGAGACCCTGGAGGTGAAGTACAAGGGCAAAAACATCCACGAAATCCTCGAGATGACGGTGGAAGATGCCCGCGAGTTCTTCGATCCGGTGCCGGCGGTGGCGCGCAAGCTGCAGACCTTGATGGATGTGGGCCTCTCCTATATCCGCCTCGGTCAGTCGGCCACTACCTTGTCTGGCGGTGAGGCGCAGCGGGTCAAGCTGGCGCGGGAGCTCTCCAAGCGGGATACCGGTCAGACCCTCTATATTCTGGACGAGCCGACCACCGGGTTGCACTTCCACGATATCCAGCAGCTGCTCAAGGTGTTGCACCAGTTGCGGGATCGCGGCAACACCATCGTCATCATCGAGCACAATCTGGACGTCATCAAAACTGCCGACTGGATCGTTGACCTGGGTCCGGAGGGGGGCGCCGGCGGTGGCCGCATTCTGGTGACGGGGACGCCGGAGCAGATCAGCCGTTGCGAGGACTCCCATACGGCCCGCTTCCTGGCGCCGCTGCTGGCACGATAATCCGTTCAATAATGTGACAAGGGGCCCTGGGCCCCTTGTTTTTATTGTGGTAATTCAGTGACCGTCCAGACGGGCCGATACTCCATACTTGGGGCAAGACCCTTCCCGTTTCGCATTGCCATCCAAAGGATATTGGCGTCCATGGCTCAACCGTCCCGCTCCATCGATCATTTGCTGGCCTACTCCATGTTCCCCATCTGGGCCGGCGCCATCCTGATGCTGCTCATCGTGATCGCGTTGGCCCAGGTGCCGGCGGCGCAGCGGGTCGAGGAGCGGCGGATGCAGGATCATCTGCAACGGGTGGTCAGGGCTGTGCAGGGCGACATCAATGCTATCAATGCCTTCACTCGGGATTGGGGGATCTGGGACGAGAGCTACCACTTCCTGGCCAGGCCCAATCAGGGCTACATCCACTCCAATCTGCTAGTCGACACGCCAATGCGGGACTTTGAGCTCAACGTGCTGAGTTATATGGATTTGCAGGGCTCTGAAATCTGGACCCGCACCCTGCTGCCGGAGGCGCCTGATACGGACACCACCTTGCTTCCCTTCTTTCTGGATGACCTCAAGCTGCAACTGCTGCGTGAATCGCGGCAGGGGGGGATCCATAGTCTGAGCGGGGTGAGAAGCTCGTTATGGGGACCGCTCATCTTCTCGCTGCAGCCGGTGACCAATACCCTCGGCGATGCCAAACCCAATGGCTATCTGCTGGCGACCCGTTGGCTGGATGAGCGCTATCTGAACGATCTGGCGGCGCGGACCGCACTCGCCTTGACCATTGCCCAACCCAGAACTGGCGAGCACCAGGGCTCTTTCAAGCCGTTCAAGCCATACATGAGCTACCGGTTGGTGGATCTGGGGTTGCAGCGCGTCAGGGGGGAGGGACTTTTGCTCGACAACGACGGTACACCCGTCTTGACCCTGATTGTGGAAGAGGAGCGTGACGTGCTGCAGGGGGCGATGGAGGGGGCTATCTGGACCTTCATCGGCATGCTGCTGATTAGCTTCGCCTGTATTCTGATGGCGCTGGCCCGCTTGCGCGCCATTGTGCTTGGGCCGATCGGCGAGCTGGTGGGGGCGCTGCACAAGTTTGCCGAAAAGCAGGACGTGAACGTGTTGCCGATCATCGACAGCAGTCAGGAGATGGCGCTGCTCAGTCGCAAGTTCCGGGAGATGGCGGCCAGGATCAGCTTGCATCACAGCGCCTTGCAGGCTTATTCATCCCGGATGGAGACCGCCGCCTATACGGATCCGCTGACCCACGCCTTCAACCGGCGCTACCTCGATGAATGGTTGCTCAATGGCGATGATCTGGCGGCAGGCAGGGTGTTGCTGATCCTGGATCTGGATCACTTCAAGCAGGTCAACGATCGCTTCGGCCACGACATCGGCGATCTGCTGTTATGCCAGCTGGCGGAGTTGTTGCGGGGGGCTCTCGCTGAGGAGGAGCCGCTGATCCGGCTGGGTGGCGAGGAGTTTTTGCTGCTGCTGACGGGAGATGAGCCGACACGGGTTGCCCAGCGGGTCGAGCGTCTGCGCCGCAAGATTGCCGACTGCCGGTTCGGACGTGAAGAGTTGCCGCTCTGGATGACGGTTTCACTGGGATTCTGCGATTACCCCCTGCATCGGGAGCTGGAGGATTCGTTCTGGAACCTGAGCTTCAAACTGGCAGACATGGCGCTTTACCGGGCCAAGCAGGAGGGCAGGAATCGCTGGCGCGGATACAGTGGGGAACTGGGGCCGGCGCAGTGGGATTTGGACCCGGAGCAGATTGTGGCAGGCGAGTGGCTGCGGTGTCAGACGTCTCACACCAGCCAGTCGGCCTAGTGGGTCAGAATTAATAGCGCCATGCCGAGAACGAATCCCAATAAAATAAACAGGAAGGAGCCAATACCCCAGATGGCCGCCAGTATGGCTACTATTTTGTCCCTTCTGGTTTGTGGTTTCATAAAGAATTTCTTACAGCCCGGCTACATGGCTCGCAAAAATACTCTGGTTGAGCGAGTGAAACAACCGTTTTTAGCCGTTTAAAGCCTCAGTAAGATGCATTTAAATTATTTCTTAATGTGTGTCTTTTGCTTTTAAATTGGCGTATCAATATGTTTTTATTGTTTATTTTACCGGTTTCAAGCCATGCATAGAGGTGTTTAAGCTGCTGTACACATCTATCTATTTCTTGGTAACGTTTGAGCTAAATCAATAACTCTGCATTCACATCCCTTTATAGTTTTCAGGCTTGCAACATATAAAACGAAAACTAAAAGGAAAACGTGATGAAAAAGATCCTTCCTCTGATGATCGCGGCCGCTCTCGCTTCTCCCGTCGCCATGGCCCACCAGGCCGGTGATATTCTGGTGCGTGGTGGTCTGGCCTTTGTTTCTCCGCAAACGAGCAGTGACAACGTACTGGGTACCGGCGAGCTGGAAATCGACAGCAATATGCAGTTGGGTCTGACGCTCTCTTATCTGATCACTGACAACTGGGGTGTCGAGCTGCTGGCAGCCACGCCCTTCTCCCACTCGGTGTCCACCGCCGGCCTGGGTGAAGTGGCCAAGGTCAAGCACCTGCCGCCGACCCTGATGGCGCAGTACTACTTCGGTGATGCCAACAGCAAGGTACGCCCCTATATCGGCGCCGGCATCAACTACACCACCTTCTTCGATGAGCAGGGCCGCGGCGCGCTGGATGGCACCGACGTGAGCGTGGACTCCTCCTGGGGCATGGCCGGTCAGGTCGGCCTGGACATGGCGATCAATGATCGCTGGTTCGTCAACGCCTCTGCCTGGATCATGGATATCGATACCGACGTGCACACCGCCGTGGGGACCATCAATACCTCCATCGATCCCATGGCATTCATGTTTGGTGTCGGCTATCGCTTCTGATAGGACACAGGGTTGGCCCTCCCACGGGCCGTTACAGCTAGCATGTCTCTTTGGCCCGGCACAGTCCGGGCCCTTTTACGCGCAAAGCGTCCCCCGTCAACTGTGATCCAACCCCATATAGATCAATAAAATACCCTCAGTCTCCCCTCTATAATTCGCCCCTTGTGCCGATAGTGTCTATGTTCACGTTACCTTTCCCCCACGAGTGAGGATGTCTCCATGGGTTTATCTATTGTGCAGCGGATCATCGCCGGATTTGTGTTGATGCTGCTGCTGTTGATCCTGCTGGGTGTGATCAGCACCCTGAAGATCAGGGGCATCAACGACGGCTTGTCACAGGTCTCCGACCGGGCGACCCCGTTGGTGATTGCGGTGGCCGGCCTGAAAGGCGCCCTGCAGGACAGCAACCGCTGGGTGCTGGTCTACCGGACCAACGAGGATGCAAGCCAGCTGCCGCAGCTGGCCAGCCAGTTCAAGGAGCAGCAGGCGCGTTTCAGTCAGCTGAGCCAGGAGATGGACAAGTTTAGCGGGGTGGCCGAGGCCGGCTCTCGTTTTCAGCAGGTCGATACCGCCACCAAGCAGTTCTACGGCCTGGCTGAACAGGTGCTCTCCCAGCACAGCCAGTGGGTCAATGCCCAGGATCAGCGCCACAAGCTGGAGATTGCCTTCATCCGGCTGGAAGACACCTACCAGTGGGCTGCGGATCTACTGTTGCAGCAGACCGCCAGCAAACGCTCCATGCGCAACAAGGCTGAACTCATCACCTCGGGCATCGCGCGCGATCTGAAGAACATTCGACGGGCCGATGCCAAGACCGATCTCAATGAGCTGGAGAAGGTGCTGAGCAAGGACATCGAGATGGCCCGCAAGCGGCTCGATCGGGTGCTGGTGCCGGATGACGTGAAGCAGCGCTTCGTCTCCAACCTCGACCGGATGCAGGAGCTGGCACTTGGCCAGCAGGGGCTGCTGGCGACCATGCGCAATGCCCAGCAGCTGGCCGCCTCGCTGCAGACCCTCAATCAGCAACTCGATGCCAGCCTGATCAACAGCCTGGGCCTGCTCGACGAGATGGGGCAGTCGGCCGGCTCGATTGCCAGCCAGAGCCGCACCACGGCGGATGATGCGGTCAGCAGCGCCAGCTTCTGGATCCTGGTGGTGGCCGCCATCTCGGCCGCCGCCGCCCTCATCATCGGCTATACCACGGCGCGCAGCATTCAGCGTCCGCTGCAGATGATCAACAAGGAGCTGGACTACATGGCGGCCGGGGACATGACCCGCCGCATCAACTATCGCAGCAGCTGCGAATTTGGCGCACTCTCCCGCTCCATCGATACCCTGGCCGGCAAAACCGGCGAGCTGCTCTCCCAGATCAATGCAGGCTCCCGCCATCTGGTGGAGGAGGCGAGCCGCGCCGCCGAGATAAGCGAAAGGGCCGTGTCCCGGGTACAGGATCAGAAGAGTCAGACCGATCAGGTGGCTGCCGCCATCACCGAGCTGGAGGTGAGTGCCACCGAGGTAGCCCGCTCCACCGATGGCACCAAACGGGAAGTGGATCTGGCCGATGATGAAGCGCGCAGCGGTCGCCAGAAGGTGGCGACCACCCGTCGCATCACGGAGCAGCTGGCAGGCGCCATGGAAGAAGCCGTTGGCATCACCTACAAGCTGGGTGAGTTCAGCAACAATATCGGCAGCATCCTCGACGTGATCCGCAGCATCGCCGAGCAGACCAACCTGCTGGCGCTGAACGCCGCCATCGAGGCGGCACGGGCCGGCGATGCCGGCCGTGGCTTTGCCGTGGTGGCAGACGAGGTGCGGGCACTGGCCAACCGGACCCAGACCTCGACCGAAGAGATCCAGGCGATGATCGAGAACCTGCAGAGCTCGAGCAAGCTGGTGGTGGAGGTGATGGGGCGCAGTCAGGAGCAGACCCACAACTGTGTCGAGCAGACCCGGGAGATGGATGCGGCCCTGCAATCCATCGCCGACCGGATGAGCGCCATCAAGGCGATGGCGGATCAGGTGGCGCATGCCGCCCAGGAGCAGATCTCGGTCAGCCAGGGGGTGGCCCGCCATATCTCCGGCATCGCCGAGGTGGCCTACGAGACCGAACGGGAAGCGCGGGAGTCGGCCGGCAGCAGTGAAGTACTGGCGGATCTGGTCGCCAAGCAGCAGCAATTGATCGCACATTTCAAGGTTTAGGAGGGCTTATGTCTAACAAGTGGATCGGGGCCCTGAGTCTCCTGTTGTGTGGTCAGCTGATGGCCAGCGAGCTGGTGATCGAGAGCTGGCGGATTGATGACAAGGCCTTGTGGGAGCAGAAGATCATTCCTGCCTTCGAGGCCTCCCACCCGGGCATCCAGGTGAAGTTCAACGGGGTGCAGAACGTCGACTATATGCCGACCCTGTGGGCCAGTCTGAAAGAGGGCAAGGCGGGGGATCTCATCACCTGCCGGCCGTTCGACGACTCGCTGGCCCTGTTCAAGGCGGGCCATCTGGCGGAATTGACCGAGATGTCGGGGATGGAGAACTTCCCAAGTTTTGCCCAGTCACCCTGGCAGACCGACTCCGGCGCCCAGACCTTCTGCGTGCCCATGGCCTCGGTGATTCACGGTTTCTTCTACAACAAGAAGATTTTCAGTGAGCTGGGGCTGAGCGTGCCGCAAACCCGGGATGCCTTCTTCGCGGCGCTCGACAAGGTGAAGGCCGATGGCCGCTATGTGCCGCTCGCCATGAGCGGCTCGGAAAGCTGGGTATCCTCCGAGCTCGGCTTCCAGAACATAGGCCCCAACTACTGGAAGGGAGAGGATGGTCGGCTGGCGTTGATCGGCGGGCAGGAGCGTTTTGACAACCCGCCCTACGTCAAGGTGTTCGAGGAGCTGGCGCGTTGGCGCCCCTACCTCGGCGAAGGCGGCGAGAGCCGCGACTATGCCGCGACCAACGAGCTGTTCACCTCGGGCAAGGCCGCCTTCTACGTGGCGGGTTCCTGGGAGATCGCTCCCTTCACCGGCAAGGTGGACTTTGGCGTGATGCGCCCGCCCGTGGCGAAGCAGGGCGATGGCTGCTTCTTTACCGATCACACCGACATCGGGATGGGCATGAACCCGGCCAGCAAGAACAAGGAGGCGGCCATGGCCTTCCTGCAGTGGCTGACCACGCCGCAGTTCGCCGAGCTCTATACCAACTCGCTGCCCGGCTTCTTCTCCCTCTCAAACCACTTCTTCGAAGTCACCAACCCGGCGGCGAAGGAGATGATGGAGTGGCGGGATCAGTGCGACTCCACCATCCGGGTGGCTACCCAGATCCTCTCTCGCGGTACGCCCAAGCTAGGGGATGAATTGGCGGAAGTGAGTCAGGCCGTGCTGCTTGGCAAGATGGAGCCCAAGGCGGCAGCCGATCGGCTGGAGCAGGGCCTGAAGGGCTGGTATCCGCCCCATCAGGGCAACAAGGTGAAGGGAGCCGATTGCCAGTGTGACGCCCCTGCCGCCGCGCCCGCAGTATCGGCCGCCGCTGCGACCACCGAGCCTCCTGCCGCTGCATCCGCCGCGACGCCGGCGGTGACAGAGACACCGGCCACCCCGGCGCCGTCAGCAACGCCTGCCGCAGAGGTATCTGCGGCAGCCGCGCCGTTGCCGGCTCCGTCGGCCGAGGTGGAGCAGGCGCTCTCCAACGAGCTGGAAACACCGCAGCAATAGCTGGCAGCAGATAAACAACGGGAGGCATCAGCCTCCCGTTTTCTTTGCTGCCGCCAGTACAGTGATGTCACTGTACCGGGTGGGGCCAACGGCAGAGGCTGCCGATGCGGGCCACCGGGGTGAACCCGAGCGAGCGATAGACGCGATGGGCGTGATAGTGCTCGTCGGCCACTATGATGAGCCGGTCGACCCGCGTCAGCCCGTGCCTGGCAACCTGGCTCAGCAGCTGACGGCACAACCCCTGATTGCGCCATGCCTGCCTTGTGCGCACCAGCTGGAAGCGGCCCAGAGTAGCGGTGAAGAAGAGGCCGCAACTGGCGACCAGTTGCTCCTGCTGCCAGATCCCCCACCACTGACCCAGCCCGTCCCCGATCATCGCCTCGTACAACTGGCGGCGTGACTGCAGATAGGGCAGGTAGCTCTGCTCCGAGTGGCAGGGATCCCGTTCCTCCAGTTCAAAGGCCAGCCACTCGTCCCAGTCGGCCGGGGTAAAGGGGCGCGCAGCCACCGTCGCGGCTGGCGGTTGCCAGTCGGCGGCCTCCAGTGCCAGCACCACGCACTCCATGTACTGGTATCCCGCCGCCACGAAGCCGGCGACCCGGCTGTTCTGGCCGGCCGCGAGAGGCCACTGGAAGGTGCGGTGTCTGACCCGGGGGTCCTGCCCGATCAGCTTGTCGAAACTGGCCTCGAGCCAGCCCTTGTCGTGATCGCTGGGGGGAAAGGGGAGCAGCAGATAGTTGCCGAAGTAGTAATCGGGAGCATCGGGGGTGCGCACGGCCCAGAACTGCTCATGGTCGACCACGTTGCCTTGATAGCGATCGAACAGCAAGTCGGTGGCAAAGCCGGGGTGGGTGTCCATGATGATGCTCCTGCGAATGGTTCAATTGGTTATCGGCAGGAAGGGGAAGAGGTTGAAAAGGGGCCGGAGAAACCTCCGGCCAAACAATCACACGCAGATTCAGAACGTCCAGGACGATCTGCGTTCATCATAACGCGACTCGCCGGATTTTGGGATGGGGTGCCAATCGTTACTTTGGCTTTATTGCCAAATAAAAATCGGCGGCCTTCCTCTCGCTGTAAAACAGTGTTGACTTTGTGCCATTTTCTCATAAAGATAGAAAGACGTTTAGACGTCCAAACATCCGTTTTGACGTAGAGGAATGGATTGCAGGGCAGGGAGAGAGCAGATGGGATTTCACAGCGCACGTCAGGTTGAGGCACTCAACCAGAGTCTGGCAGATTTGAATGGCGACATATCGGTCAGTTTCGAGTTTTTTCCGCCCAACAGCGAAGGGATGGAAAATACCCTGTGGCAATCCATCGAGCGCTTGAAAGTGCTGGAGCCCAAGTTTGTGTCGGTGACCTATGGCGCCAACTCTGGTACCCGGGATCGCACGCACAAGGTGATCAAGGACATCAAGGAGCGGACCGGTTTGATCGCCGCCCCGCACCTGACCTGTATCGACGCCAGCCGCGACGAGCTGCGCACCATTGCTCGCGATTACTGGAACAGTGGCATCCGCCATATCGTGGCGCTGCGCGGTGACCTGCCTCAGGGGCTGGAGAAGCCGGAGATGTATGCCACCGATCTGGTGGCCCTGCTCAAGGCCGAAGCGGACTTCGATATTTCGGTAGCCGCCTACCCGGAAGGACACCCGGAAGCGCGCAGCGCGCAGTCGGATCTGCTCAACCTTAAACGCAAGATCGATGCCGGTGCCAACCGCGCCATTACCCAGTTCTTCTTTGACGTCGAGACCTACCTGCGCTTTCGGGATCGCTGCGCCGCCATCGGCATCGATGCCGAAATCGTGCCGGGGATCCTGCCGGTTTCCAACTACCAGACTCTGGCCAAGTTTGCCGGCTTCACCAACGTGAAGATCCCGCGCTGGATGCATCAGCGTTTCGAGGGGCTGGATGATGATCAGATGACCCGCAACATGGTGGGGGCCAGCATCGCCATCGATCAGGTGCGGGTGCTGAGTCAGGAAGGGGTGAAGGATTTCCACTTCTATACCCTGAACCGCTCCGAGCTGACCTACGCCATCTGCCACACCCTGGGGGTGAGGCCGAAAGGCCAGCCGTAACGGATCGCGGGCACAAAAAAAGCCAATGAGTCGCTCATTGGCTTTTTTGTTATGGCGACCAATCAGGGTCTGGTAGGGGCGATCTCTTTGGGTTCGAGATCGATCACCGCATTGCCGGCGGCGCCGGGATACTGGTGATAGCTCTGGTCCTGCTCCAGGGTATAGAAGGTATCCAGATAGTCATCGTTGTTGGTCATCCAGGAGTCGGGCAGTGCCTTGACGATGCGGCCGCCGAGATCGAGGAAGGGCAGTGCCTCGGGCACGCCGCCGGCAGTGAAAGCCAGCTTGAGGGCATCGATGAACAGGCCGCTCAGCTCCTTGTAGTTGACGTTGTCGTCCTGCTCCATCATGACGATGTCGACGGCACCCCAGCGATAGCGATCCCAGTAGACCAGGATCTGGTTGGGGGTGTAGTCGGTTTTGTCATAGTCGAGATAGGGCATGTCGACGATGTCGACCACGGGCTCATCCCGGCTGGGGTTGACCCCTGCGACCACCGCATACACCTCGGCCGCACCCAACAGCCAGGGCTCCTGATCATCCTTCAACCGAATTTTCTTCAGGATGCTGGTCTTGAGCGGTGCCGTGCTGGCAGCCGCACGGGGAGCCACCTGCATGTCGGCGGCCGCCAGCGCCTTGCGGATCACCTTGAGGCCGGCGTTCTTGGCCTTGACTGGATCGGCCTCCACGACCAGGACCGGACGGGCCGGTGCCTTGTCCACATCCAGATAGACGGGGTTGCCGGCGCTGTCGAAGGCTTCGATGGCGCTCCAGCTCTTCTCATCTCCGCTCGGTACATAGGCGACCAGCGGTTCGACACCCTGCTGCAGCGCGGCGGCCTGTTCCGGGTTGGCCAGTCGCAGCTGCATCAGCTCCTTGACCTCGCCATCCAGCCCTTGCCGGCTGATGGCTGCCTGGTTGGCATCCCGGGCCTGGCGTTTCAGGCGCGGGCTGGCCTTTTGCAACAGGTTGGGCAGCGGGCTCTGGTACTCCTGATTGCTCAGCAGCGGCAGCAGGTTCTTCTGCTGCAGCGCGAGCTGGCGGGCCAGCTCCCGATCGGTGTCGGCAGCGTGGGCGGTGGTGGCGCCCAGCAGTGCCAGTAACAAAATGACAGCCTGATTCCTCATTATTATTCTCCAGTTTATGAGTCTGACATGAGGCACGCATCGGGGAAGAAGAAGTGCCTCGACACCACTTAATGGCAATTAGTTTCAGCTGTGAACCAATTTTTCTGAATTATGTGCGGTGTCTCACGGGGGGCTCCCCAGATGGTCAGGTCAGTTTCTCCGCTGGTTGACTTGATACAGGATGATGCCGACGAGCAGTCCCCAGCAGGCGGCGCCGATGCCGAGCAGGCTGATGCCGGAGGCGGTGATGATGAAGGTCAGCAGGGCGGCCTCACGGGCATCATCGTGCTGCAATGCGGTGTGCAGGCTGCTGCCGATGGTGCCGAGCAGCGCCAGCCCGGCGACACAGGTCACCAGTGTCGCCGGGAAGGCCGTGAACAGCGCCGCCACCGTGGCACCGAAACAGCCGGTCAGCAGGTAGAAGCCGCCGGCCCACACCGACGCGGGCCAGCGTCGGTTGGCGTCCGGATCCACCTCTTTCCCCATGCAGATGGCCGCAGTGATGGCCGCCAGGTTGAAGGCATAGCCGCCGAAGGGCGCCAGCAGCAGACCGGTGAGGCCGGTCCAGGTGATGAGGGATGAGGTGGCGGGCTGATAGCCGTGGGCCCGCAAAATGGTAATGCCCGGCATGTTCTGGGAGGTCATGGTGACGATGAACAGTGGCAAGGCTATGCCGAACAGGGCACCAAGGGAAAACTCTGGCCAGGTCATGACCGGGCCGGCCAGTTGCCAGTGGATGGTGTCAAGCTGCAGCTGGCCTCTCAGCAGACAGATAAGAATGCCGGTCGCCAGTACCAGCACCATGGTATAGCGTGGCCAGATATGGCGGCCGAGCAGGAACGCCAGCAGCAGGCTGCCGAGCAGCAAGGGATCTGCCGGGGCGACCTTGAACAGATCAAGCCCGAACTTGAGCAATACCCCGGCCAGCATGGCCGCCGCCAACTGGGCCGGGATATGGCGCATCAGCCGATCGAACCAGCCGCTGATACCGCACAGGGTGATCAGCAGAGAAGAGATAACGAAGGCGCCGATGGCCTCGGCCAGGGTGAAGTTACCCAGGCTGGTGATGAGCAGGGCGGCACCCGGGGTCGACCAGGCAGTCAAGACGGGGATGCGGTAATAGAGGGAGAGGCCGATGCAGCTGATACCCATACCAATACCCAACGTCCATAGCCAGGAAGCGAGCTGGGCTGCATCGGCTCCCGCTGCCGTGGCTGCCTGAATGATCAGGATGACCGAGCTGGTATAGCCGACCATCACGGCGATGAAGCCGGCGACCAGATGAGGAAGGGCAAAGGGCATGGTGACGTCCTTGTGGGGCTGTGACGGTTTGTGCGTTATTGCGTACAATATTGCCTCAGACTATATCGCTATGCGTTATAACGCACAAGGCGATTCAAGCAAGCACCACAAAGAGGCAGTCATGCAAGAGATGAATCAGCATCTGGCCCAACGTCTGAAGGGCTTGCGCAGCGAACTGGGCTGGAGCCTGGATGTAGCGGCGCGGGAGACGGGAGTGAGTAAGGCCATGCTGGGCCAGATTGAACGGGGGGAGTCGAGCCCGACGGTGGCCACCCTGTGGAAGATTGCCACCGGCTTTCAGGTCTCTTTCTCCAGCTTCATCGAACCGACCCCGGCAGAGCAGGGGGAAGTGCTCTATCGCACCGCAGATGCGATTCGCCAGCAACCGGCGGGAGAGGGCATGCAGGTCGCCCCTCTCTTCCCTTATGAGGGTCGCTTTGGTTTTGAACTGTTTGAGCTGACTCTGTTGCCCGGTTATCAGCGAGAATCAGAACCACATGAACCCGGGGTGACCGAACATGTCATCGTCATCAGTGGCCTGATGGAAGTGCTGGTGGAAGGGGAGTGGCGCTCCTTGACGCAGGGGGAGGCGGTGCGTTTTGCGGCCGACCGCCCCCATGGCTATCGCAATCTGGGTGTGGCCCCTGCCATCTTCCACAATCTGATTCACTATCCGGCCAGCAGATCTTGACCCACCCGGGTCAGCCTGGGCGCCCATCAGCCCGGGGGCTGGTCAATATGGGAGCATAGACCCAGACAAACAGACCGTACGCCAGGCTCCAGGCCAGGCCGCTCAGGTTCCAGCCGTGCAGGGTATAGGCCGGCCAAAGCAGCGGGATCACGACCCGGATCAGGGCGGCCATGATCACCAGCGCGAATGCGCACTGGATCCTGCGCCCCACCTGCAAGGCCCGGCCACTGTGACCAAGGGAGACCCGGGCTATCATCCCCAGGATCATGGTCCCCAGACAGCCGGCACTGAGCAGGTGGCTGGCCAGCGACAGGCTGATGGGCAGGCCGGCAGCCAGAGCACCAAGGGCGAGCAGGCCGAGAGGAATAAACAGGTAGGCGAGGTGCAGCGACCACAAGAGGGGTTGGCCAAGAGTGGAAGGCAGCCGCCAACGCAATTGGCGCCACAAGTGCAAAACGGCCGCCACTATATATAGAGGAAGCAAGTAGAGGCTGGTGGCCCATGGGGTGGGCAGCAGCAGCCAGCTCACCATAGTGAGCCACAGCGTGGCAAGGGCAGCCCGCTCGAGCCAGAGAATTGGGACAGCTTTTTCCATCCCGGTGGCTCTGGCAGTAAAGAAGGGGATGACTCGCCCTCCCATCACGGCGATCAGGGTTGTAAACAAGAGCACCGTAGTAATGAGCAGATGTTCCATATCAGCCCACTGCGCCTGCCACAGCCAGCTGGCGGCGTTGAGCAGCGTCAGCACGACCAGCAGAGGCACAAAGAAGAGGTTGCACCACTGCCTGGTTACCATGATCGGTTTGGCCAGATACCAGGTACAAAGAGGCAGCCAGAGCAGATCTGCTACCATCAGCAGGGTATTGTGTTCGCCCAACCAAGGCAGCAAGGCCCTCGGCAATGCCCACAATACAACGACTAGGACCAGGGGCCAGCTTCTCACCCCGGGGTGAGCGGTCCAGTTTTGCACTGCCGTCAGCAGAAATCCCGCGACGATCGCGGCCCCGAAGCCAAACAGCATCTCATGGGCATGCCACCAGATGGGGTTGCCAATTCCCGGCAGGACGAACCAGCCATTGAGCTGCCCCAGCCAGCCCAGCATCGCCAAAGCCGAGAACAAGGCGCCGAACAGGAAGAAAGGCCGAAACCCGAGGCGGAACAGAGGAACGATTCTCTCCTCTTTGCGGCTATCCAGGATCTGGTGCATGAATGAAACCTTAATTGAACATTTGAAAAGCTAATTATAAAGTGGCTTTTCAAATGTTCAATTTAAATCCAATGACAGCCCGAAATGGTGGTGATGCGAGTGAAATAGAACCGCTTTGCTGTATATCTGAGCGAACGGTTCTTTTCGGTGAAAAAGCCCTTGTCATTGCGGCGCGGCTCCCTATAATGCGCCCCTACCAGCACGGCAGAACACGCCAACCTGATGAGCCAGCTTCCTTGCGAAGTGGGCGCCGAAAGAAAAGCGAAAACAAGCGCTTGACTTTCGAAGTGAGAGGCGTAATATGCG
>NZ_CAWPKQ010000011.1:0-71845 GCF_963888745.1 Aeromonas sp. DNRA1
CGGTCTTTACCGGTTAGTGTGCTGATATGGCTCAGTTGGTAGAGCGCATCCTTGGTAAGGATGAGGTCCCCAGTTCGACTCTGGGTATCAGCACCATTAAATATTAAAGCCTCCCAATCGGGAGGCTTTTTTATATCCACTTTTCTCAGTTTACCGAAATCTGCCTGGCATCGAGATAGAACCGAGCTTGTCCGGAGGCTTCTATCTGAATGGCCGCCACCAGTCGTTCATTGCGAGTGTATTCCCACTGCTTGTCGATCGACGTCAACGGTGGCTTGTTGATACCCAGTGTCTGCAGATACTCGTGAAACAAGCCTGCGCTGCCGATCTCGGTCAATCCTGCTTTCATCCCAATCAACTCCCTTTTATTGTTGCTGTTTATCAATAGTAACAGTCTCATATGTATTCAATATGAACGCTTTTCTATCAAATTGATCCAAGCTAAGTTGTGGATTGAAAAAGCCGTTGGTGTTTGAAAAAAGGAAGCAAAAACATGCTGATAAAGAACCTGCGTCTGGTCGGCAGGGAGGGGATGTGGCAGATCCTCTGCCAGGATGGCCAGATCAGTGCCATCGAACCCATGAGCACCCCTCTGCTCGCAGCCCATGAGCTTGATGGTGAGGAGGGGCTCGCCATCGCCCCCTTTGTCGAGCCTCACATCCATCTTGATACCACCCAGACGGCCGGTGAACCGAGCTGGAACCTCTCCGGCACCCTGTTCGAGGGGATTGAACGCTGGGCTGAGCGCAAGGCACTGCTGACCCACGAGGATGTGAAGCAGCGGGCCATCCAGACGTTGAAGTGGCAGATCGCCAACGGCATCCAGTTCGTCCGCACCCACGTGGATGTCTCCGATCCCAATCTGGTCGCCCTGAAGGCGATGCTGGAGGTGAGGGAGGAGATGAAGGAGTGGGTGGAGCTGCAGATCGTCGCCTTCCCGCAGGAGGGGATCCTCTCCTACCCCAACGGCAAGGCGCTGCTGGAAGAGGCTCTCAAGCTGGGGGCCGACGTGATCGGTGCCATCCCCCATTTCGAGTTTACCCGGGAGTACGGGGTCGAGAGTCTGCACTACGTCTTCGATCTTGCGGAGAAATATCAGGTTCTGGTGGATGTGCATTGCGACGAAATCGATGACGAACAGTCCCGCTTCATAGAGACGCTGGCGACCCTGGCCTACGAGCGGGGCATGGGCCATAGAGTCACCGCCAGCCACACCACCGCGATGCACTCCTATAACGGCGCCTATGCATCCCGCCTGTTCCGGCTGCTGAAGATGGCGGACATCAACTTCGTCGCCAACCCGCTGGTGAACATCCACCTGCAGGGGCGCTTCGACAGCTATCCCAAGCGTCGCGGCATCACCCGGGTGAAGGAGATGCTGGAAGCGAACATCAATGTCTGTTTCGGCCATGACGACGTGTTCGATCCCTGGTATCCCATGGGCACCGCCAACATGCTGCAGGTGCTGCACATGGGGCTGCATGTCTGCCAGATCATGGGTTACGAGCAGATCAACGACAGCCTCAAGCTGATCGGCTGCCACAGCGCGCGCACCCTGAACGTGCAGGATCGCTATGGCATCGAGGTGGGCAAACCGGCCAACCTGCTGATCCTGCCCGCCGAGAGCGGCTTTGATGCGGTGCGCCGCCAGGTGCCGGTGCGTTACTCCATTCGCCGCGGCCGGGTGATTGCGCAAACCAGTCCATCCCGCACCTCGATTCATATGGCTCAGGTCGAGCCGGTCGACTTTCGCCGCTGATGCGGGTGATGTCGATTAATTGCCCTGCTGTCCCCCGGGCCTGACATTATTGCATAATGTCGGCCCGATACTATGGAGGCGTGCTCCCATGCAAACCTGGTTATATGTTGCCGCCGGCGGGGCCATCGGCGCCTGCCTGCGCTTTGGTATCGCCGAACTGATGGCGCTGTTGTTGGGACGTCATTTCCCCTATGGCACCCTGATGGTCAACGTGGTCGGCTCCTTCATCATGGGCATTGCCTTTGCGCTGATCAGCCATGGTCATGTGGTGGAGCACCCGCTGAAGCCGCTGCTGATGGTGGGTATCCTCGGCGCCCTGACCACTTTCTCCTCCTTCGCGCTGGATACAGTTGTACTGGCCCAGCAGGGGGCCTATCTGAAAGCCGCCCTCAATATCGGCCTCAACCTGTTTCTTTGTCTGGCCATGGTGGCGTTGGGGATGCAGTTGGTCGCCAGCCGGGTTTAAGGTGTCCGCACGCCATTGGCTCTGGTAAACTGGCGGCCATTCTTTGCTCTATGGGTGTTTAAGGGATGTCAGAACAGACTACGACAACGCATTTTGGCTTTAAAACCGTGGCCTCGACCGAGAAGGAAACCCTGGTCGCCGGCGTCTTCCATTCGGTGGCAGCCAAGTATGATCTGATGAACGATCTGATGTCGTTCGGCATCCACCGCCTGTGGAAGCGCTTCACCATCGACTGCTCCGGCGTACGCAAGGGTCAGAAGGTGCTGGATCTGGCCGGTGGTACCGGTGATCTGACCGCCAAGTTCTCCCGCATCGTCGGCGAGACCGGCCAGGTGGTGCTGGCGGACATCAACGACTCCATGCTCAAGGTGGGCCGCGACAAGCTGCGCAATCTGGGGGTGGCCAACAACGTCGCCTACGTGCAGGCCAATGCCGAGGCGCTCCCATTCCCTGACAACCATTTCGACGTCATCACCATCGGTTTCGGCCTGCGCAACGTCACCGACAAGGACAAGGCGCTCGCCTCCATGTTCCGGGTGCTCAAGCCGGGTGGCCGCCTGCTGGTGCTGGAGTTCTCCAAGCCGGTCAGCGAAGTGATCGCCAAGCTGTACGATCTCTACTCCTTCAAACTGCTGCCGAAAATGGGCGAAATCGTCGCGAACGACAGCGAAAGCTACAAATACCTGGCGGAATCGATCCGCATGCACCCGGATCAGCAGACCCTGGCAGGCATGATGGAGAATGTCGGTTTCGAGCAGGTCGAGTTTTACAACCTGACCCAGGGCGTGGTCGCCTTGCACCGCGGTTACAAGTTTTAAGGTCGCCTATGCCGATGGATGCCATGGTCACCGCGGTGATCGAAACCAGCCTCAACCAGCTGCTGCGACTCGACAAGCAGAGTCCGGAGCGGCTGCGCAAATTGACGGGCAAGGTACTCAAGCTGGAGCTGCGCGAGCTCAAGCCACTCTGGTTTGTCTTCTCCGAGCGCCGGCTGGATGTGCTGGCCAAATTCGAAGGGGAGGCCGATGCGGTGCTGAGCCTCTCCCTGACCGCGCTCGGCCTGCTCAAGGACCCCTCCGCCCTGACCCGCTACATCCGCGAGGAGAAGCTGGACCTGAGCGGCGACCCTCAGCTGGTGCAGGCTTTCAGCATGTTGCTGGGCGAGCTGAATATCGACTGGGAAGAGGAGCTGTCCCGTTATACCGGCGATGTGCTGGCCCACACCCTGCTGCGCGGTGCCAGTCAGGCATGCCGGCTGCTGGGGCGTGAATTGTGCCGCAGCCAGCGCCAGCTGGCCGAATACCTGACCGAAGAGATCCGGCTTGCGCCGGGTCCGCTGGAAGTGGCCAGCTTCAACGACGATGTCGAGTTGCTGGCCCAGCAGATGAAAGCGGTCGAGCTGCGGCTGGCCCGCTTCGAGCAGCAGGTAGCCTGATGACCCCGAAGGAGTTCAAGCGCCTCTATCGCATCATCAGCATTCTGCTGGAGCAGGGCATCGACGAGCTGGTACCCGCTCGTTACCAGCCCTGGCCCGGCCGGCTGGCCCGTCGCAGCCTGTTCTGGCTCAAGAACAAGCGTCAGGGGCTGAACCGCGGTGCCCGCATCCGCCTCGCCTTCGAGGCGCTCGGCCCCATCTTCATCAAGTTCGGCCAGATGCTCTCCACCCGGCGCGATCTGCTGCCGCCGGACATCGCCGAGGAGCTGGCACTGCTGCAGGACAGGGTGCCCCCCTTCTGTGGTCAGGCGGCCCGCCGCCAGATCGAGGCGAGCCTGGGCTGCACCATCGAGACCCTGTTTGACGACTTCGACGAGACGCCGCTGGCGTCGGCCTCCATCGCCCAGGTGCACACCGCCCGGCTGAAGGAGAATGGCCGCGAGATCGTCATCAAGGTGATCCGTCCCGACATCGAGCCGGTCATCGAGGCCGACCTGCGACTGATGCAGGCGCTGGCCCGTCTGGTAGCCCGTTTCGTGCCCCAGAGCGGACGCCTGCGCCCCATCGAGGTGGTGGAAGAGTATCGCAAGACCATCCTCGACGAGCTCAACCTGATGCGCGAGGCGGCCAACGCCATCCAGCTGCGCCGCAACTTCACCGGCTCCGAGGCGCTCTACGTGCCCGAGGTGTTCACCGAGCACTGCCGTGAGCAGGTGCTGGTGATGGAGCGGATCTACGGCATTCCGGTCTCCGACATTGCCGCGCTGGAGGCTAACGGCACCAACATGAAGCTGCTGGCCGAGCGCGGGGTGGAGGTGTTCTTCACCCAGGTGTTCCGCGACAGCTTTTTCCACGCCGACATGCACCCGGGCAACATCTTCGTCTCCTACGAACATCCGGAGAATCCGCTCTGGATCGGCATCGACTGCGGCATCGTCGGCACCCTCAACCGGGAAGACAAGCGCTACCTGGCCGAGAACTTCCTCGCCTTCTTCAACCGTGACTACCGCCGGGTGGCCGAGTTGCACGTGGAGTCCGGCTGGGTGCCGCCCGATACCAAGGTGGACGAGTTCGAGTTCGCCATTCGCACCGTGCTGGAGCCCATCTTCGAGAAGCCGCTGTCCGAAATCTCGTTCGGCCACGTGCTGCTCAACCTGTTCAACACCGCGCGCCGCTTCAACATGCAGGTGCAGCCGCAGCTGGTGTTGCTGCAGAAGACCCTGCTCTATGTGGAGGGGTTGGGTCGCCAGCTCTACCCGCAGCTCGATTTGTGGCAGACCGCCAAGCCCTACCTGGAGAACTGGATGTACCAACAGGTGGGGCCCAAGGCGGTGTGGAATGCTATCAAGGAGAAGGCGCCGTTCTGGGCCGAAAAGCTGCCGGAACTGCCGGAGCTGGTCTACGAGACCCTGCGCCAGACCCGTCATCAGCAGCGCCACTTCGACCAGATGTTTGCCGATTTTCGCCGGCACAGTCGCCGCCAGGGTCAGGCTCGCTACCTCTTAGGGGTTGGAGCCAGCCTGCTATTGGCCGGTGTATTCTTGCTGACCCAAAAACAACACATTGAGTGGGGACAAATCAGCCTCGCCGGCGCCGGGTTATGCTGGCTGCTGGGTTGGTTGCGAACCCGTTCTCATTAAACAAACTGCGCCAGTGGGCGCCAGCTCTGGAGAGAAAGTCATGGGTGGTATCAGTATTTGGCAATTGTTGATCATCGCAGTCATCGTCGTGCTGCTGTTCGGTACCAAGAAACTGCGCGGTATCGGTGGTGATCTGGGTGCCGCGGTCAAAGGTTTCAAGAAGGCGCTGTCCGATGAGCCGGAGACCAAGTCCGAGCAGAAGGATGCTGAGTTTCCCCCGAAACAGCTGAACGAAGCGGCCACTCAGAGCAGTGAGACCGCCAAACAGAAAGACAAAGACCAGGCCTAAGCCATGTTCGATATCGGTTTTTGGGAGCTGGTCGTTATCGGTGTGGTAGCACTGGTGGTACTGGGGCCCGAGCGGCTGCCGGTTGCCATCCGCACGGCTGCCCACTGGATCCGCCTCATTCGTTCGACCGCGAACTCGGTCAAGTCCGAGCTGGAGCAGGAACTCAAGTTGCAAGAGCTGCACAACGACCTGAAGAAGGCCGAACAGTTGCAGATGAACAACCTGAGCCCAGAGCTGCAGGAGTCTATCGAGCAGCTCAAGGCGGCGGCCCAGTCGGTCAATCGCCCCTATCAGGGGGAGAACGAGATCCGTCCTCCACGTCCCGAACCGGTCGCTCAGGCTGAACCTGCCACGCCGGTTGAGCCTGCAGTGCAGCTGAGCTACGACGTGCCGCCGGTCAACAGCCAGCGGGAGAGCGAGCCGGTGCCGGTCAGCGACTCCGCAGTAAAAGGGGAGGTGAAGCCATGAGTCAGGCCGAGCAACCTCTGATCAGCCATCTGGTCGAGCTGAGAACGCGCCTGCTGCGCTCCATCTCGGCCATCTTGCTGGTGTTCATTGCGCTGATCTACTTCTCCAACAACATCTACGACTTCGTGGCCCAGCCGCTGCTAAGTCAGTTGCCGGAAGGAACCAGCATGATAGCGACGGATGTGGCGACCCCCTTCCTGACGCCGATCAAGCTGACCCTGGTGGTCTCCTTCTTCGTGGCGATCCCCTATCTGCTCTATCAGGCCTGGGCCTTTATCGCCCCCGGCCTGTACCAGCATGAACGGCGCCTGATCATGCCGCTGGTCGCCTCCAGTGCCGTGCTGTTCTATGCCGGCATGGCGTTCGCCTACTACGTGGTGTTCCCGCTGGTGTTTGGTTTCTTCACCAGCACCGCGCCCGCCGGGGTGACGGTGGCGACCGACATCGCCAGCTATCTGGACTTCGTGCTGACCCTGTTCTTCGCGTTCGGGGTGGCGTTCGAAATTCCGGTGGCCACCATACTGCTGTGCTGGACCGGGGTGACCAGTCCCAAGAGCCTGCGGGAGAAGCGTCCCTACGTTATCGTCGGGGTGTTCGTGGTCGGCATGCTGTTGACGCCGCCCGATGTCTTTTCCCAGACCCTGCTCGCGATCCCCATGTGGGGCTTGTGGGAGATAGGTCTGTTCTTCGCCCGCTTCTACGTGAAGAAAGAGGACGAGGAGCAACAGGAATCAACGGAAGAGGGGAGCTGAGGCTCCCTTCCTCTTTTCATGCTCCCGTTCGAGGCGTATGGTAAGGCCCCATTGAGTAGATGGTTTTCAAATACCTGATATGTCTTCCTTTTGTTCGGACCCGCTGACCCCATGATCGACATAGGTGTAAACCTGACCAGCAGCCAGTTTGCCGATGAACAGGCCGATCTGGTGGCCCGCGCCCGCGCCGCCGGGGTGGAGGCGCTGATCCTGACCGGCACCGATCTGGTCGGCAGCCGTGAGAGCGCCACCCTTGCCGCCCGCTGGCCGGGTTATTGTTTCTCCACCGCCGGGGTCCACCCCCACGACGCCAAGAGTGTTGATGAGGCGACCCTGCCAGCCCTGCGCGAGCTGGCGGCGCTGCCACAGGTGGTGGCCATCGGCGAGTGCGGCCTCGACTACAACCGCGATTTCTCCCCCCGTCTGGTGCAGGATGCGGTATTCGATGCCCAGCTGGCGCTGGCCGCCGAGCTCGGGATGCCGGTGTTTCTCCACTGCCGCGATGCGCACGCCCGTTTCATCGAGATCTTGCGTCCCTGGTTGCCGAGGCTGCCGGGAGCCGTGCTGCACTGCTTCACTGGCTCCGACGAGGAGCTGGACCAGTGTCTGGCGCTGGGGCTGCACATTGGGGTGACCGGCTGGCTGTGCGACGAGCGTCGCGGCCAGTTGCTGCGCGAGCAGGTGGCCCGCATTCCGGCCGGCCGGCTGATGATCGAGACCGATGCCCCCTATCTGGTGCCGCGGGATCTGAAGCCCAGACCAAAACGCAACGAACCCGCTTTTTTGCCGCACATCGCCCAGGTGGTGGCGGCCTGCCGTGGTGAAGCGCCCGAGGCCTTGCTGGCCCACACCCGGGCCACCTCCGCCGCGTTCTTCCAACTTCCTCTTCAGGAGTGATTCATGGCTACAACTCTTCCAGGCGCCTTTCCGGGTCGCCGTCTGCGCCGGGTGCGCAAACATGATTTCAGCCGTCGTCTGGTGCGCGAGAACGTACTGACCGCCAACGATCTCATCTATCCCGTGTTCGTGCTGGAGGGGGAGAACCGTCGTGAGGCCGTCACCTCCATGCCGGGGGTGGACAGGCTCTCCATCGATCTGCTGCTGAAAGAGGCTGCCGAGCTGGTTGCGCTGGGCGTACCGGCCATCGCTCTGTTCCCGGTCACCCCGCTGGAGCAGAAGAGTCTGCTGGCGGAAGAGGCCTACAACCCGAACGGGCTGGCCCAGCGGGCGACGCGCGCCCTCAAGGCGAGCTTCCCGGAGCTGGGGGTCATCACCGACGTGGCGCTCGATCCGTTCACCACCCACGGGCAGGACGGCATCATCGATGACGAAGGCTATGTGCTGAACGACATCACCACCGAGATCCTGGTGAAACAGGCGCTCTCCCACGCCGCTGCCGGGGTCGACATCGTGGCGCCGTCCGACATGATGGATGGCCGCATCGGCGCCATCCGCGCGGCGCTGGAAGAGAACGGCTTCATCAACACCCAGATCATGGCCTACTCCGCCAAGTACGCCTCCTGCTACTACGGCCCGTTCCGCGACGCGGTGGGCTCTGCCGGCAACCTCGGCAAGAGCAACAAGGCCACCTACCAGATGGATCCGGCCAACAGCAACGAAGCCCTGCACGAGGTGGCGCTGGATATCCAGGAAGGGGCCGACAGCGTGATGGTCAAGCCGGGCATGCCCTATCTGGACGTGATCCGCCAGGTGAAGGATCAGTTCGGCGTGCCGACCTTCGCCTATCAGGTGAGCGGCGAGTACGCCATGCACATGGCGGCCATCCAGAACGGCTGGCTAAAGGAGAAAGAGAGCATCATGGAGTCCCTGCTCTGCTTCAAGCGGGCCGGTGCCGACGGCATCCTCACCTACTTCGCCAAGCGCGTGGCGCAGTGGCTGAAGGAAGATGCCCGCTAAGCTGATGTGTCCGAGCGTGTAACGGATAGAAAAGAGGGGAGCCGATGGCTCCCCTCTTTCGTTACTGATAGCTGATTACAGCTTTATCCAGGCATCGCTCCAGGCAGTGCCGGTAGCGGTTGATGCATAGTGGCTGAGGGAGCCAACGGCTCCCTTTTTTATGACCGGCTAATTACAGCTTGATCCAGGCATCGCTCCAGGCTGTGCCGGTACCCGGCGCATAGTGGCTGGTCGAGCCGCCACACCAGCCGCTGTAGGGCCAGGGTTTGCACTCGTAGTTGCCACCGGCATTGCTGACCCGATCACCGGCCTGATAGCTGGTATTGGGGGCGTAGGCCGGGTAGTCACCCTCGCCACCGCCGCTGCTCTGTTCGGTCAGCGCAACCGGGAAGCGCTGTACCACCGGCTGCTGGCCATCTGCCAGACCGTTGATCACCACTTCATAGCTACCATTGGTCACATTGCTGCCCTGCAAAACCAGCGCGCTGGTGCCGTTCACCAGACTGGTAGTGTTGCCATAGCTGCGGCCGTGCTGCTCCAGCGTGGCAGAGATCTGCACCGGGTTGGCGGTGGTGATGTTGAAGCGGATGGAGACCTGACCGTTAACTATGGTGTAGTCGGAACCCATAGCACTGACAGTGAAGTCGCTGCTGCCGATCACCGGCGGCTTCTCGCCACCATCGCAGTCGCTGTCTCCCTGCAGACGCCAGACGCCCCACTCACCGGTAGTGCCCGGCTCATCGTTCTGGGTCCACCACTCGGCGCGCCAGCTCTTGCCGTTGTGGCTGACGATGTCGCCGCTGACGTAGGTCTTCTTGGCATCCCAGCTGTTTTGACAGATGGCACCCTGCTCCCTGACGGTCACGTTGCGCAGCTGGGTTACCTGCTGGTTGGCACTGTCGCTCACCTGATAGGTGAGGGTGTAGCGGCCGACCTTGCTGCTGTCGACGTTGCCGCTGACCTGAATGTTGGCGGTCAGATCGCCATCTTCCTCATCGTGGGCGCTGACGCCGGCCATGGCGTTGAACGGCGTACCGAGCTCGATAGTGGTGTCCGCAATACCGGTAAAGACCGGCTTCATGCTGTAGACCTCGACGGTACGCACCTGTTCGGTGACGTTATTGTCGCGATCGCTCACCTTGTAGGTGAGGGGATAGAGACCGATGCGCTGGGTATCGACGCTCCCTTCCACCTGGATCTGACCGGTCAGATCGCCATCTTCCTTGTCGCTGGCGCTGACGCCGGCCAGCGGGTCAAAGCGGGTGCCGTGCTTGACGCGGGCATCGCTCAGACCACTGAACACCGGCTTGCCGTTTTCGTCCGGCGGGGTGATGTTCTGATCGTGGATGAAGGGGCCGTAGCTCTTGATGAAGGCTTCGTTGTAGGCCTGCCCGGCCGCGTTACGACCCATGTCCCAGTTGATGGACCAGGTCATCACGCCGCGCAGGGGCTGACCCTGGCTCTTGAGGCGGTTGAAGGCGTCGAAGAGAGCCTGCGGATTCTTGACGTAACCGGTGGCGGCCGCATCGATATTGGTCGGAATGCCGAATACCAGCTTGTCGTGGGGGATCTTGTAGTAGCCGCGGCTGCCGTTGATCAGCGAGTCCGCCATGTAGTAGATGAACTCTTCTTTCAGGGCATCGTTGTTCTGGGCGATCCAGCCTACCCCGTCGATCCAGATACCGTCGCCACCCTGGTTGTAGAACTGGGGATTGATCCAGTCGTAGTAGCCTTCCAGCGCCCGCAGATAGGGGGTATAGAGCCCGCTGGCGGTCAGGTAGGGGAACTCGGGCGCCATGGTGATGAGGAAGTTTTTACCCTGGGCGCGGTAGTGATCCTTGACCAGCCGCAGGGCTGCCGGGATCACGGTCTGGTTGTTGGCGGCAGTGATGGCGGACTGCTCCAGATCGATGTCCAGACCGTCGAAGCCATAGGTCTCCACCAGACGGATGATCTCGTCGGCGAAGGCTTGCTCCTGACCGGTACGCAGCTCGATATGGGCATCGGCACCGCCCAGCGCCAGCAGCACGGAGCGGCCCTGACGGTTGAGCTCGGCGATCTGCTCGATAAACTGGCTCTCGCTCATGCCGGTAGCCGGGTCGAGTTTGAAGGTGGGGATGGGATCGCTGCCGTACACCTTCATGAAAGAGACATCGACCACGTTATATTGCGGATTGACCTGGTCGAGCTTGACGCAGGGAGCGGTACCGCCCTGATAGCCAGAGCCACCGCACCAGTTGTGCCAGTAACCCACTACGACACCGGATTGGGGATTGACCATGGCCTGACCGGCCGATGCGGCCTGCGCTATGGGGGCGCCCATGCCGAGCAGACAGCCCAGCAGGGATAACTTCAATTTGTTCATCTTGATATCTCCATACAGTACAAACGGAGCGTCCAGCTATGGCCGAACGCTCCCGGGGGCAGCCCCGCTGTCATAGGAAATCTCCCTTAGACCGGTGGCTTTGCGTCGTGCCCTTTCGGGTCACTTTGCCTTTTTCACCCGTTCTCCGTGCGGCGCGGAGAATCAAGTGACCTGAGTAACAGGCTGCTTATGATACGCACTTAAAAACAAATTAATCAACGTATGTGCATGATTTGTTATGGTTATTAACTTGTTGATTAGTTATTTTCCAAGCATGGAAAGGGCCGGTGATACGCTGCTGTGAACTACTCCTTTGTCGATTGGATTTGCTCTGCTCCCTTGTGGTTCGAGAGCTGAAAAAGCCGCAAAAAGGGCAAAAAAGTACCGATTATTCATGCTGTTGCCGTCAAGTATCTGGCAGAGAGGTGTTTGAGCTCACAAAGAGGGGAAAACAGTGCTGACAGGCGGATTGAAGCTTGATTATTGCGTGACTTGGCCACATGTTAGAGAACCATGAAGAGCTGCTAAAGCGGTCTGTTCAAGACCAAACAAGAGGTAACCGGGATGAATAACCCTTTGCTGACAATGGACTCGCTGCCCCCTTTCAGCCAGATCCAGCCCGATCAGGTCCAGCCTGCCGTGACGCAGGCCATCGCCGATTGCAAACAGAAGATCAGCGATGTGCTGGCCCAGCGCGATCCGCACACCTGGGACAGCCTGATCGCCCCGCTGGAAGAGGTCAACGACCGCCTGGCGCGGATCTGGTCGCCGGTCAGTCACCTCAACTCCGTACTCAACAGCGAAGCGCTGCGCGCGGCCCACGACGCCTGCCTGCCGCTGCTGTCTGAATTCCAGACCTATGTCGGCCAGCACGAGGGGCTCTATCAGGCCTATCGCGAACTGGCCGAGAGCGACGACTTCCCGCTGCTGAGCGGCGCCCAGCGCAAGGAGATCCAGAACACCCTGCGCGATTTTCGTCTGTCCGGCATCGGTCTGCCCGCCGAGGCGCAGCAGCGCTACGGCGAGATCCAGGCCCGCCTCTCCGAGCTGGCTTCCCGTTTCAGCAACAACGTGCTGGACGCGACCCAGGGCTGGCACAAGCTGGTGACCGACGAGGCCGAGCTGGCCGGTTTGCCGCAGAGCGCACAGGCCGCCGCCCGCCAGCTGGCCGAGCTGAAGGGCAAGGAAGGCTGGCTGTTCACTCTGGACATCCCCTCCTACCTGCCGGTGATGATGTATGCCGACAGCCGTGCGCTGCGTGCCGAGCTGTATGAGGCCTTCACCACCCGCGCCTCGGATCAGGGCCCCAACGCTGGCAAGTGGGACAACTCTGCCATCATGACCGAGCTGCTTGCCCTGCGCCGCGAGCTGGCCCAGCTGCTCGGCTTTGCCAACTACGCCGAGCTCTCCTTGGCCACCAAGATGGCGGACAAGCCCGAGCAGGTGGTGAACTTCCTCACCGATCTGGCGGCCAAGTCCCTGCCGCAGGGCAAGGCCGAGCTGGAAGAGATCCGCGCCTTCGCCGCCGAGCAACACGGTCAGAGCGAGCTGGCCGCCTGGGATCTCGCCTACTACGCCGAGAAGCTCAAACAGCACAAGTTCTCCATCTCCGACGAGCAGCTGCGCCCCTATTTCCCCGCCAGCAAGGTGGTGAAGGGGCTGTTCGAGGTGGTCAAGCGGGTGTTCGGCATGAAGGTGCGCGAGCGCCTCGGCATCGACACCTGGCACCCTGACGTTCGCTTCTACGACATCTTCGACGCCGAGGACGAGCTGCGTGGCAGCTTCTACCTCGACCTCTATGCCCGTGAGCACAAGCAGGGCGGTGCCTGGATGGACGTCTGCCTGGGTCGTCGCTACCGTCAGGATGGATCCTTGCAAAAGCCGGTGGCCTACCTGACCTGCAACTTCAACGGTCCGGTAGATGGCAAACCCGCCCTGTTCACCCATAACGAAGTGGTCACCCTGTTCCACGAGTTCGGCCACGGCATTCATCACATGCTAACCCGCATCGACGTGGCCGGCGTGGCTGGCATCAACGGCGTGGCCTGGGACGCGGTGGAGCTGCCGAGCCAGTTCCTCGAGAACTGGTGCTGGGAGTCCGAGGCGCTGGCCTTTATCTCCGGCCATCACGAAACCGGCGAGCCGCTGCCTGCTGACCTGCTGGAGAAGATGCTGACCGCCCGCAACTTCCAAGCGGCGATGCAGATGCTGCGCCAGCTGGAGTTCGCCCTGTTCGACTTCCGTCTTCATCAGGAGTTTGACCCGGCCAGCGCGGATCAGATCCCGGCATTGCTGGATGAGGTGCGCAGCCAGGTGGCGGTGATGACGCCGCCGGCGTTCAACCGCTTCCAGCACAGCTTCTCCCATATCTTCGCCGGCGGTTATGCGGCGGGCTACTACAGCTACAAGTGGGCCGAGGTGCTCTCTGCGGATGCCTTCTCCCGCTTCGAGGAGGAGGGGATCTTCAACCCGGCTACCGGTCAGTCCTTCCTGAAGAACATCCTGGAAAAGGGTGGTTCCAAGGAGCCGATGGAGCTGTTCCGAGCCTTCCGTGGCCGCGAGCCTCAGGTGGATGCGCTGCTCCGTCACAGCGGGATTGCCGCGTGAGTTTGCAGGCCCAGGCTGGCGTGAGCTTCAAGCAGGTACAGTTTTGCCACATAGTGGGATCACAGCGTGATTTTTGAGATAAAAAGGGACCTTTTGGTCCCTTTTCTCAAGGCTTTTTAATATCTTGCGGATAGCATGTTTGCACTGTCCCCGGCTCTTCAGTAGAGTCGGGTCCTACCTTCCAAGGAGAGAAAGAACCTTGCCATGAGGCGAGCACTCGAGTCTGTCTATCAAATCATCTCAAGTCTGTCTCATTCGAGTGGTCAGGGATATTTCGATACCTTTGTGAGTGAAATCGCAGCAGCGGTCGGGGCCGACTTCGTCCTGATTTCAGGCAGGGATCAAGCGGGGCTCTCTTTCAAGGTGCACGCCGCCCACCCCGCGTCTCTCGACACCACCAACTTCAGCTTTCCGGTCAGCGCCACCCTGGGGGAGATCACCCTGCAGGAGGGAGAGACCTGGTTCAGCGATCGGGTACAGCAGCTGTTTCCCCATGCCGCCGTGTTGCAGGCCTGGCACATCCAGGCCTATGCCGGCATCGCCCTCAAGAGTGCCCAGGGGGAGACGGTCGGCATCTGCAGCGTGCTGTTCAAGCGGCCGCTCACCAACATGGACAAGGTGATGGGCCTGTTGCGCCTGCTGGCTCCGCTGGCCGGGCGCGAACTGGCGCTGATGCTGCAACAGCCGGCACCGCCCCAGCCCGAGTACCACGACTTTCTGCACACCATGATGTCCCACGCGCCGGTAGGGATCGGCAAGCTCGATCTGAACGGCAAGATCCTCTGGACCAATCCGGCCATCGAAAAGATGCTGGGCTACAGCCAGAGCGAGCTGTTGCACCGCACCGCCGCCGAGCTCAATCACCCGGAAGACTGGCTGCGCAGCGCCTCCTGCTATGAAGAACTCAAGCGTGGCGAGCGCACCGCCTTCACCCAGGAGAAGCGCTACCTGCACCGGGACGGTCAGGTGCTGTGGGGGCGGGTCACCGTCACCCTGGTGCGGGACGATCAGTTGCAGCCCGACTACCTGATGGTGGTGCTAGAGAACATCGATCCTCTCAAGCGCCACGCCGAACAGCTCAAGCTCTCCCACCGGGTCTACGACAACCTCTCCGAGGCGATCCTGGTGTGCGATGCCGACAGTCGCATCATCTCGGTCAACCCGGCGTTCGAGCAGATCACCGGTTACAGCGAGGAGGAGGTGTGCGGCCAGCGGCCCAGCATGCTCAAGTCCGGGCTGCACGATCAGGCCTTCTACGCCGACATGTACCACGCGCTGGAGCGGGTGGGGGTGTGGCGTGGCGAGGTGTGGAACAAGCGCAAGAACGGCAAGCTCTACCCCCAGCAGCTGATGATCAGCACCCTGCGGGAAGGGGGGCGCATCAGCCAGTACATCGCCATCTTCAGCGACCTCTCCCAGACCAAGCTGGCGGAGCAGAAGATCGCCGCCCAGGCCAACTACGACAACCTCACCGGGCTGCCCAACCGCTGGCTGTTCGGCCGTTGCCTGAGCCGCTTCTGCGAGCGGGGCGAGCGCTTCGCGCTGATGGTGCTCGACCTCAACAACTTCAAGGCGGTCAACAACAGCATGGATCACCACGCCGGTGACGCCCTGCTGCGGGAGGTGTCGGATCGGCTGGTGAGCCGGGTGCGCACCGAGGACCTGGTGGCCCGCATCGGCGGCGACGAGTTCGCCTTCCTGGTGCCGGGCATCGTCAACCGCCGTCAGGCCGAGGTGTTTGCCAAGCAGGTGATCGGCGGCTTCGCCCGCCCCTTCATGCTGGCCAACCAGCACCTCTACGTGACAGCCACCATCGGCATCACCCTCTGCCCGGGCGATGGCCTGGAGAGCGACGAGCTGCTGCGCAACGCCGAACAGGCGCTGTTTGCCGCCAAGCGGCAGGGACGGCTGCTCGGCAGCTACTGTGCCTCCATGCGCGAAGAGGTGCGCCAGCGCCACCAGATGCAGCAGGATCTGGCGGAGGCGATCAAGCTCGAGCAGCTGACCATGGCCTACCAGCCGATCTGGGACAACCGCAGCGGCCGGGTCGCCAAGCTGGAGGCGCTGGTGCGCTGGTACCACCCGCACTGGGGCCAGGTGTCGCCGGCGGACTTCATTCCGCTGGCGGAGGAGGCGGGGCTCATCCAGGGGCTGGGGGCGCTGGTGCTGTGGCAGTCGTGCCGGGATCTGGCGCGGCTGCAGCAATCCGGCTTCCCGGATCTGCAGATGTCGATCAATCGCTCCACCCTGGAGTTCCAGACCATAGACCCGGAGGCGAGCGAGTGGCTCAAGGTGATCCACCACTTCGGGCTGGACCCGGCGGACATCGTCATCGAGATCACCGAGTCTCTGCTGATGGAGACCAGCGATCAGCACAGGGTGCGGATCGATGCCCTGCGTGAGGCCGGCTGCAAGCTGGCCATCGACGACTTCGGCACCGGCTATTCGGCGCTCAACTATCTGCGCAACTTCCCGGTGGATCTGGTCAAGATCGATCGGGCCTTCGTGCGCCACATCCCGTTCAATGAACAGGACCGGCTGCTGCTGGACGGCATCATCAACATAGTGCACAACCTCGGCATGCAAGTGGTGATCGAGGGGGTGGAGACTCGCGAGCAGCTCAACTTCCTCTGCCAGAAGGGGTGTGCCTTCACGCAGGGCTATCTGCTGAGCCGGCCGCTGGCCTACGACGACCTTACCGAGTACCTGCAGCTCAACGACAAGAGCATGTTCCTGCAGACCAGCTAAGCGTTACTGCGCCGCTTTGATCTTTTCCTGTTTCTCCTTCAGTGTCCGGTAATCCTCCCCGAGGTAGCGCAGATAGATGCGATCCAGCACGCCCTCGTCCAGCATCTGTTGCAGTGCCTTGTTGTAGGCAGGCAGCAGGTCTGCCTTGTGCTTGCCAAAACAGAGGTAGAGCGGGGTCGAGTCCATGAAGGGGGTAAGTGCGCGGATTTTGACGTCCTGTTCTTTGGAGAGAATGGGGGCTGAGAAGTAATCCAGCACTATCATGTCGACCCGGCTCTTCTCCAGCATCAGCAGCAACTGCTTGTCGGAGTGGGCCTTGATGGGTTCCCAGCCGGTGAAACTCCTGATCTTCTCGGTGTAGTCATAGCCCCTGACCATCCCCACTTTCAGCCCCTTGGCCATCTCCCATGAGAAGATTTGCAGCGGGCTGTCGCTGCGCACATAGGCAGCCAGCGGATAGAAGGCGGTGGCAAGATCCGAGTGGTGGCAGCCGGGCAGGGGGGCATTGTCGAGAATGCCGTCCGCCAGCTCCGTGTTGACATACTGTTCGCAGCGTCCCCACGGCAGTTCGAGCAGGGTGAGGCTCATGCCGAGGCGATGTGCCACCTCCTGATGGATCTCGACCGATATGCCCTCCATCAGGTTGCCCTGCTCGGCGTAGGAGAAGGGTGGCCAGTCTACGCCGCAGACTTTCAGATGGGGGCCACTCTGCACGGCGAGAAGCAGGGCGATGAGCAGATGCATGAGGGATCCTCCCTACGGCGGCACAAAGAGGCTGTGATACACTCGCTTCACTGAACTTAGAACGCATCCAGAGACCATGCAAATCCTCCTCGAAGACCCCGCCAAGGCACCTCAGGCAGCAGCCCTGGCCAGCCAGCTCGGCCAGACCGACCTTCCCCAGTTTGCCCTGGTGTTCACTCCGGATCGATTGGAATTGCGCAAGCTGGACGAGCCCAAGCTGGGCGCGGTCTACGTGGACTTCGTCGAAGGGGCGGTCGCCCATCGCCGCAAGTTCGGCGGTGGTCGTGGCCAATCCATCGCCAAGGCGGTGGGGCTCAAGGCGGGTGCCATGCCGCGCGTGGTGGATGCCACCGCCGGGCTGGGACGCGATGCCTTCGTGCTCGCCTCCCTCGGCTGCAAGGTAACCATGATCGAGCGCAGCCCCGTGGTGGCCGCCCTGTTGCAGGACGGGCTGGCGCGGGCCGCGCTGGACCCCGAGATCGGCCCCTGGGTGCGCGAGCGGATGCAGCTGCTGCACGGCCCGGCGGTGGAGACCTTGCTGGGGCTGAGTGAGCGGCCCGATGTCATCTACCTCGACCCCATGTTCCCCCACAAGCAGAAGTCGGCGCTGGTGAAAAAAGAGATGCGGGTGTTTCAGTCGCTGGTGGGGCCGGATCTTGACGCCGATGCCCTGCTGCCGGCGGCGCTCGCCATGGCGGACAAGCGGGTGGTGGTGAAACGGCCGGACTACGCCGGCTGGCTCAACGAGCACAAGCCGAGCATGGCCATCGAGACCAAGAGCAACCGCTTCGACGTCTACGTGATGGCGGCGCTGGCGAGTTGAGTTGCGACTGGCAGGGAGTCTGAGCGTCAAACGAAGAGGGCCAACCTGATCAGGTTGGCCCTCTTGCTATTCATTGGTTGCGGGGTGGAGCGAAGTGGATCCGCTTTTCTTCCCCTTGCCAGACGAGCTTCATGGTCGCTAGGTCCGCCAGACTGAGGCGCTCAGCGCTCTCCAGCAGCAGATATTCCACTCCGTCGCTGGCTTCTATGGTGCGGATCCTGTCCGTCCAGGTTCGTCCATCCCGGTCGGTGATCGTGACTGGCAGTTGCCAGCTGGCGGCGATCTCCAGCCAGTCGTACAGGTCACAGCTGACGGGTTGGTAATCGGCCATGAGGTGTGCGGCTCAGGCTTCCAGCAGCCGGGTGGGCCAGCCCATCTTCTGCTGGCGTTCCACCTCGAAACGCAACTCGCTGGCGCGCAGGTAGTGCTCGTCCAGCCAGCCGCTCGGCAGGGTCAGGGTCAGCGCATCTTCATCGGCTTCGAGGGTGAAGCGGGGCACTGTGCCCTGGGTGCGGCGCATGCAGAGGATCAGCGCGATGCGCAGGATGCGGGCCAGCCGGATCGCCTGGCGACCGGTGACGGCGCCCTGTTTCTCCAGCGGTTCCAGCTTGAATTCGTCCCGCTGGTTGAACAGCAGGGCCGACAACAGCTTCTTCTGGGCCGGGGTAAAGCCAGGCATGTCGATGTTGTCGATGATGTAGGCGGCGTGTTGCGGCGCCTTCTTGTATTCGATGCAGAGGCCGATCTCGTGCAGCAGGGCCGCGTAGCGCAGGATCGGGCGACCGTAGCGTTTCGAGAGTCGCCAGGCCGGCTGCAGCTGGTTGAACGCCTCGACGGCGGTGTCGCGCACCCGTTCGGCGTGCTCCTTGTCCAGCTGGTAGCGATTGATCAGGCTGTCGGCGGTGCGATCACGGGCATCACAGTCGTGATTGTTGCCGAGCAGGCCATAGATCAGCCCTTCGCGCAGGGCGCCACCCGCCAGGGTCATGCTCTCGATGTTCAGGGTTTCGAAGATGGCGATCAGGATGGCGAGACCGGAGGGGAACACGGTCAGCCGTTCGGCCGCCAGTCCTTCCAGTTGCAGCTGGTCGAGCTTGCCGCAGGCGATGGCCTGACCCATCAGCTCCTGCAGCTTGGGCAGAGTGACCCGCTCGCTCTTCCCCTGCGCCAGCATGATTTCCTGCAGCGCCTGCACCGTGCCAGAGGCGCCGACACAGGTGCGCCAGCCGAGTGCACGATAATCTTCCGCCACCTTCTCCAGCACCGCCTTGGCGGCGGCGATGGCCTGCTTGAAGCGGGCCTCGGAGAGCTCGCCGTCACCGAAGTGGTTGTTGAGCCAGGTGACGCAGCCCATGTGCAGGCTGTTGAGCAGTTTCGCTTCGCTGTGCTCGCCGATCACCAATTCGGTACTGGCGCCGCCGATGTCGATCACCAGCCGGTTGCCTTCCCCGGCCGAGGTCCAGGAGACCCCCTCGTAGATGGTCTTGGCCTCTTCCTCGCCCGAGATGATCTCGATGCTGTGGTTGAGCACCCGTTCCGCTTCGCTGAGGAATTCGTCGACGTTGGTGGCAAGGCGCAGGGTGGCGGTGCCCACTACCCGGATGTTGTCGGCCGGAATGTCCTGCAACTGTTCGGAGAACAGGCGCAGACAGTCCCAGCCCCGCTCCATGGCGGCACGGCTGAGGCGAAACTCCGGATCGAGCCCGGCGGCGAGGCGAACCTTGCGCTTGACCTTGGTGACGGTGCGCAGGGCACCGGCGACCTCGCGCACCACCAGCATATGAAAGCTGTTGGAGCCGAGGTCGATGGCAGCATAGAGCGGCGAGTTGTGCAACTGGGCCAGTCCTTTCAGCTCTTGCGGGGCGGACGACGGCGGTTGTTGCTGTTGCCACCGCCCTGGCGATCGCGCATGTTGCGATTCACCGGCTGACGGTTGCGGAACACCCGCTTCGGTGCGGTCACGTCATCCAGCAGCGCCTCACGGTCATACTTGCTGACCGGGATCGGGTGGTGGATATACTCCTCGATGGCCGGCAGGTTGAAGGCATAGTCTTCACAGGCCAGGCTGATGGAGTGACCGCTCTTGCCGGCACGACCGGTACGACCGATGCGGTGTACGTAGTCTTCGGCGTCGTCGGGCAGGTCATAGTTGAAGACGTGGGTCACGTCCGGGATGTGCAGACCGCGGGCGGCCACGTCGGTGGCAACCAGAATGTCGACCGTGCCCTTGGTGAAGTCTTCCAGGATCTTCATCCGCTTCTTCTGCGGCACGTCACCGGTCAGCAGGCCGACACGGTGGCCGTCGTTCTCCAGCCAGGCATGAACGTCTTCACAGACGTGCTTGGTGTTGGCGAAGACAATGGCTTTCTCCGGCCACTCCTCTTCCATCAGGGAGAGCAGCAGCAACATCTTGTCTTCGTTGGAGGGGTAGAACAGCTCCTCCTTGATCCGCACGCCGGTCATCTGCTCCGGCTCGATCTGCACATGTTCCGGGTGGTTCATGTGTTCGTAAGCCAGCTCCTGCACCCGCAGGGAGAGGGTGGCGGAAAACAGCATGCTCAGACGCTCGGTGGCGGGCGGCATGCGGCGGAACAGGAAACGGATGTCCTTGATGAAGCCGAGATCGAACATGCGATCCGCTTCGTCCAGCACCACGACCTGAATGTTGCTCAGATCGATGACCTTGGACTTGAAATAGTCGATGATGCGGCCGGTGGTGCCGATCAGAATGTCGACCCCTTGCTCCAGCACGGCCAGCTGCTTGTCGTACCCTTCGCCACCGTAGGCGAGGCCGAGCTTGAGGCCGGTCGAGGCGGACATGCTCTCCGCGTCGTTGTAGATCTGGACCGCCAGCTCCCGGGTCGGGGCCATGATGATGGCGCGCGGCTGGTTGATGAGGCGCGGCTTGGTCAGCGGATGGGTCAACAAATAGTTGAAGGTGGCGGCCAGGAAGGCAAGGGTTTTGCCGGTCCCTGTCTGGGCCTGACCGGCGAGGTCATGACCTTCTACCAGCAGTGGCAGAGACAGTGCCTGGATGGGGGTGCAATAGTGAAATCCCTTTGATTCCAGACCAGCCAGAACTTCGGGTTCGAGGCCCATTTGGGCGAATTTGTCGGTCGTTAAATGTGTTTTGCTCATGGCGGTAGGTTATCAGGTTAGGCTTGCAATAATAAACAGGATCATTTCAAATAGGGCAACTATTGCCTTTGTTGATACGTCAATAAAGCCTTAATTACTGACTGGAGTTGGAGATGAGTGACAAGATTGTTCAGCTGAGCGATGCCAGCTTCGAGGCAGATGTAATCAAAGCCGATGGCGCCGTTCTGGTCGACTTCTGGGCCGAATGGTGTGGTCCGTGCAAGATGATTGCCCCGATCCTGAACGAAGTCGCCCAAGAGTATGCCGGTCGCGTGACCGTGGCGAAATTGAACATCGACCATAACGCCGACACTCCGCCCAAGTATGGCATTCGTGGTATTCCGACCCTCTTGCTGTTCAAGAATGGCGAAGTGGCAGCGACCAAGGTCGGTGCCCTGTCCAAGACTCAGCTGAAAGAGTTTCTGGACGGTAACCTGTAATAATCAAAGAGGAGCGCATTGCAATAATGCGCTCCTTCTGTTTTATCACCTAGACGCTCACCCCGATTGGTGCTAATTTATCGCTCGTTTGCTAACCTTTTTGCCTGACTCTTTGCTCACACATCAGCCTGGCAAATCAAATCCGATCAGCATCAATCCAGCAGACTGTCTCCTCATTTCAATCCTTGCTTACAGACTTTCACCACTATGAATCTGACTGAATTAAAGAACACTCCTGTGTCCGAGCTGGTACAGCTTGGCGAATCCATGGGGTTGGAAAATCTGGCTCGGGCGCACAAGAAAGACATTATTTTCGCGATCCTCAAGGCGCACGCCAAGGGTGGCGAGGATATCTTTGGCGACGGTGTGCTGGAAATCCTGACCGATGGTTTCGGCTTCCTGCGTAGTGCAGACGGCTCCTACTTGGCCGGCCCGGACGACATCTATGTCTCCCCGAGCCAGATCCGCCGTTTCAACCTGCGCACCGGCGATACCATCTCCGGCAAGATCCGGCCGCCGAAAGAGGGCGAACGTTACTTCGCGCTGCTCAAGGTCAACGAGGTCAACTACGACCGTCCGGAAAACTCCCGCAACAAGATCCTGTTTGAAAACCTCACTCCGCTGCACGCCAACGAGCGTCTGCGCATGGAGCGTGGCAACGGTTCCACCGAAGACATCACCGCCCGCGTACTGGATCTGGCTTCCCCGATCGGTAAAGGCCAGCGCGGCCTCATCGTGGCACCGCCCAAGGCCGGTAAGACCATGCTGCTGCAGAACATCGCTCAGAGCATCGCCTACAACCACCCTGACTGCGAACTGATCGTCCTGCTGATCGACGAGCGTCCCGAGGAAGTAACCGAGATGCAGCGCATGGTGAAGGGTGAAGTGATCGCTTCCACCTTCGACGAGCCGGCTTCCCGTCACGTCCAGGTCGCCGAAATGGTGATCGAGAAGGCCAAGCGCCTGGTCGAGCACAAGAAGGACGTGGTGATCCTGCTGGACTCCATCACCCGTCTGGCCCGTGCCTACAACACCGTTATCCCGTCATCCGGCAAGGTACTGACCGGTGGTGTGGACGCCAACGCCCTGCACCGTCCGAAGCGTTTCTTCGGTGCCGCGCGCAATGTCGAAGAGGGTGGCAGCCTGACCATCATCGCCACCGCGCTGATCGATACCGGCTCCAAGATGGATGAAGTCATCTACGAAGAGTTCAAGGGTACCGGCAACATGGAACTGCACCTCTCGCGCAAGATTGCCGAGAAGCGCGTCTACCCGGCCATCGACATCACTCGCTCCGGCACCCGCAAGGAAGAGCTGCTGACCACCGGCGACGAGCTGCAAAAGATGTGGATCCTGCGCAAGATTGTGCACCCGATGGGCGAGATCGACGGCATCGAGTTCCTGATCGACAAGTTGGCCATGACCAAGACCAACGACGAGTTCTTCGACGCCATGCGGCGCCAGCAGAAGTAACCGACTCGAAAATCATCAAACCGCGGCCCAGGTCGCGGTTTTTGTTTATCTATTTTGCGGTCGCCTGAGTAGTATGAAACCTCGATGTCACAAGGATAGGGACGTCATGAAGCATGTACTCCTGATATTGCTGAGCTGGCTGCTGGTGCTGCCGGTCGGGGCTGCCGAGACGCAGTCGCCCCGGACGGCACTGGTGGCCGATGAGGGGCTGCAGGGTCACCTCGACTATCTGACCGGCCGGCTGCAGCTGGGGCAGTTTGCCGCCATCGACACCCTGCTGGACTCCCTTGCCGTGGGGCAGCGGGAGTATCTGTTGTGCCAGCTGCTTGCCACCCTCAATAGTCAACCCAGGGCCACCAGTCCACAACTGCTGGCCTGGGTGCGTGCCCAGTCGTTCAAGGCCCCCAGCTGGCTGGTGGAAAAAGAGGTGGACGGCTTTCTGGTGCAGCAACCCGCCTACGACTTTGCCGCCGCCGCGCGGCAGGTGTTGAGCCGTTGGCAACAGCAGGCCTGGCAGGACAACTATCGCCAGCAGCTGGAAGAGGGCACGTTCGAGTTCAAGCAGATCTACAACAGCCGCAATCCTGATCTGGCCCAGCAGCAGCAGGCGCTGCTGACCGTACTCGATCGGCAGCCGCTCCCGCTCCTGCAACGGGAGGCGCACACGCTGGCCGCCATGAGCATCTTCCTGCCCGACAACCGGCTGCTGCGGCTGCTGGCCGAGCGTACCGGCGACAGCACCCTCTATCAGAAGCTGTGGCATCAACCGGTGGATCACGACAGCGTGGCCGCGCTCGCCAGCGTGAGCCGTTTTCATCAGGGCCAGGCGGCCAGCGATCTGCTGATTGCCGCCAGTCGCAATGCCCGTCTCAAGCTGCCCGCTCTGCAGCAACTCAGTCAACTTTCGCCGCTGCCGGACACGGCCCAGCAGTTCCTGCTGGCGGAGCTCGGCAATCGCCAATACAGCGGTCAGGTGGCCAGCCTGCTGCTGCAGATGGACGAACCCAGGCTGCTGGCTCAGCTTGCCGATCGGCTGACCCGGCAGGAAAAGCGCCATGCAAGTCCGGTGATGCTGCCCGATTCGGGTACACCCGCCGCCCGCCCAGGGTTATAATGCGGCATCGCCTGAACACAGGGTACCTGCATGAAATACAAGGATTTGCGTGATTTCATCGCGCAGCTGGAACAAAGCGGACAACTCAAGCGCATCAGTCGCGAGATAGACCCCTATCTGGAGATGACCGAGATCAGCGACCGCACCCTGCGGGCGGGCGGCCCTGCCCTGCTGTTCGAAAACCCCAAGGGTTACGCCATGCCGGTGCTGACCAACCTGTTCGGCACCCCGGATCGGGTCGCCATGGGCATGGGCCAGCCCAACGTGGCCGCCCTGCGCCAAGTGGGGATCTGGCTCTCCTACCTGAAGGAGCCGGAGCCGCCCCGCGGCTTCAAGGAGCTGATGGAGAAGCTGCCGATCTTCAAGCAGGTGCTCAACATGCCGACCAAGCGGCTCTCCTCTGCCCCCTGTCAGCAGCGGGTGCTGGAGGGAGAGGCGGTCGATCTGGACCAGATCCCGATCCAGCATTGCTGGCCTGGCGACGTGGCCCCGCTGGTGACCTGGGGTCTGACCATCACCCGCGGCCCCTACAAGAAGCGGCAGAACCTCGGCATCTATCGCCAGCAGAAGATCGGTAAGAACAAGCTGATCATGCGCTGGCTGGATCATCGCGGCGGTGCCATCGATTTTCGCGAGTGGCAGGAGGCCCACCCGGGTGAGCGCTTCCCGGTGGTGGTGGCGCTCGGTGCCGATCCGGCGACCATCCTCGGCGCGGTGACACCGGTGCCGGATACCCTCTCCGAATACGCCTTTGCCGGTCTGCTGCGGGGCAGCCGCACCGAGGTGGTGAAAGCCATCAGCTGCGATCTGGAGGTGCCCGCCAGCGCCGAGATCGTGCTGGAAGGCTATCTGGAGCCGGGCGAGATGGCCCCCGAAGGGCCTTATGGCGATCACACCGGCTACTACAACGAGGTGGACGAGTTCCCGGTCTTTACCATCACCCACATGACGATGCGCAAGGATGCCATCTATCACAGCACCTACACCGGTCGTCCGCCCGATGAGCCGGCGGTGCTCGGGGTGGCGCTCAACGAGGTGTTCGTGCCGCTGTTGCAGAAGCAGTTCCCCGAGATCGTGGACTTCTACCTGCCGCCGGAGGGGTGCTCCTATCGGATGGCGGTGGTGACCATCAAGAAGCGCTACCCGGGCCACGCCAAGCGGGTGATGCTGGGGGTCTGGTCCTTCCTGCGCCAGTTCATGTACACCAAGTTCGTGATCGTCTGCGACGACGACATCAACGCCCGCGACTGGAAGGACGTGATCTGGGCCATCACCACCCGGATGGACCCGGCTCGCGACACTACCCTGATCGAGCACACTCCCATCGACTACCTGGACTTCGCCTCGCCGGTCTCCGGGCTCGGCTCCAAGATGGGGCTGGATGCCACCAACAAGTGGCCGGGGGAGACCAATCGCGAGTGGGGCCAGCCCATCGTCCAGGACGAGGCGGTGAAGCAGAAGATCGACGCCCTCTGGGACGAGCTGAACATTCTCGGCTGAAGACCGGCGGCAGGCCCGACGGGCCATGCCGCCTGGCCGGGATGCAAAAGATTGATGCCATTTGAGCTGAATTGGGTATGCTCGACTGACCTGACCACTTTGCTGGTCGCCAGTCCACAGTGAATCAAGAGCGAAAGCGGGCCGAGCGAGCCCGTCACAAGGATAAGAATGCAACGTATCAAGTGCCGCGTAGAGGAACTGCGCGAATATGTCGACACCATCTGGCACGTGGCCCTGACGCCGCTGCAAGAGGTCAGCTTCAAGCCGGGCCAGTATCTGCTGGTGGTGATGAGCGATTCGGACAAGCGTCCCTTCTCCATCGCCAACTCGCCGACCCGTCCGGGCATGCTGGAGCTGCAGATCGGCGCCACCCCGGAAAACGCCTATGCCGGCCAGGTGCTGGCCCGCATGCGCGAGCAGGGGGAGATCGAGATTGAACTGGCGGCGGGCAAGGCCTTCCTGCGGGAAGAGTCACCCCGGCCGCTGATCCTGATGGCGGGCGGCACCGGTTTCTCCTATGCCCGCTCCATTCTGGAATACCTGATCGATACCGGCAGCAAGCGCCCGGTGTTCTTGTACTGGGGCGTGCGCCAGGCGCACTGGCTCTACGAGCAGGAGCAGATGCAGCAGTGGGAGCGCGACTACGCCCCGCTCACTTTCATCCCGGTGGTACAGGAGCCGGAAGCGGACTGGACCGGCAAGACCGGGATGGTGCACAAGGCCATCATGGATGACTTCGTCAGCCTGCACGACTACGACATCTATGTCGCCGGTCGTTTCGAGATGGCAGGCGCGGCGCGGGAGGAGTTCAAGATCCTGGGCGCCGAGCCAGAGCGCATCTTCGGCGACGCCTACGAATTCATCTGAGTTCGGCATGAGGCCGGTCCCATCGCGTGACCGAGGAGGCCTCGCTGAGCCAGCCTGCTGCTTGCCCTGCGGCAGGCCAGAAACAACAAACCCCAGCCTGGCTGGGGTTTGCTTTATGGGCGACCTGCGTTATTCGCCCTTGGCGCCGAGCTGCTGCTCGAGCTGGGCCAGCTTGGCCTCGAGCGCAGTCAGCTTCTCGCGGGTGCGCAGCAGCACCTTGGTCTGTACGTCAAACTCTTCGCGACTGACCAGATCCAGCTTGCCCAGCTGGGACTGCAGCACCTGACGGATCTTCTTCTCTACCTCTTCACCCATGCTGCGAATGCCGGGCGGCAGGGAGTTGTGCACCTGTTTGGCGATCTCTTCCAGTTTCTTCGGGTCGATCATGTGGTTCTCCTTAAGCAATGCGCCATTCTACCGGCAATTGATCCGCTTTGCCGAGATCGAGGGTCGCTTTTTGCCAGCAGCCATAGGGGCAGTCGCTGGTCGGGTCTGGTATTCGGGATGAAGCTGTTAACCTATCGAGTCCCGTTTCTATTCCAATTCCTTGATGCTGTACACAAAAAAAGCAGATCAGATGACCGACCAGAGGCTTAATAATTGTTGCGTTGCTGTTAAGATGTACCGGTCGGGTTCTCACCCAACTCAGTCAGCATTTCATGGATAACAACTAAAAAGAGATAAGGATATGAAAAAGAAGCTAATTTATGCCGCGGTTGTCAGTGCTATGCTGGCTGGCTGTGGTGGCAGTGACGATAACAAAGGCGACACCTCCAGCTATCTCGACTATCTGTTGACCGGTTCCAACGCCGTGCGCCCCAGTGCTCTGGCAGCCCGGGCCAGCGATGGCACCCTGAAATTCTCTACCGAAACGGCAGATCTCTCCAACCCGGTCTCGGCCATGTCGACCCTGGATGGCTGGTCCACGACCCAGGCTATCCAGATTGTGCCCGTGACGTCATCCGGCATCCAGGTGCAGGCCCCGGCCGCGGCGGAGTTTGCCGCCTCGGTCGCGCCGCTCTACCTGCTGGAACTGAGCTTTGACAGCGCCGCCCTGCGCCCGAACGGCGTGAAGAAGGTGCTGACCTACGGGGTGGACTTCGTGGTGGCCGCTGCGGCTGGCAAGCTGAACCTGGTGCCGCTCAAGCCGCTGAATCCCTCCTCCTACTACATGATCGTGGCCACCGACTCCCTCAAGGACAGCAGCGGCAACGCGGTCAAGGCCGGCAACGACTACGGCAACTACAAGAACAACGTCGGCAGCAATGCCCAGGAGCAGACCATCAACGGTCTGATCGCCCTGCAGGAAGGCCTGTTCAAGGCTGCCACCGGCGTCTCCACCGATCACGTCATCTTCTCCGACTGGTTCGGTACCCAGTCCGGTGCCGACGTGCTGGTGGCGGTGAAAGGCGCTGCGGCGTCCGTGCTGAAGAGCCCGACCCTGGATGCGGCCGCCCTGTGGAAGCACGATGCCAAGGGCAACACCAGCCTGCCGGGCACCTATACTCTGGCCGTGACCGGCAGCAACCCCTTCCTGACCCAGCTGGACGACGAACAGTTCCTGCCACAGGAGCAGAAAGATGCGATTGCCGCTGCTGTTTCCGCCAACCCAACCTTGAACTATGTTGCCGGCATCACCAATGTCTATACCGGTACCGTCAAGCTGCCTTACTTCCTCTCCTCGCCGGCCACCGCCGGTTCCTGGGACAAGGCCAAGACCCAGTCCTGGCACGGTGCCATCCCCAGCCTGTATGCCATCGCCAATGCCCTGAAAGCGTCCGACAGCGAAGTGATCGCCGGGCTGGTGGGTGCGGGTGTGGACCCGGCCCTGCTGGCGACGCTGATTGCCGATCCGACCCGTCAGGCCGAGCTGCTGGCCGAGGCGAGCAAGCTGATCGGGGTGACCCTCACCTCCGGCGGCAAGCCGCTGGATGCCGAGCAGAACATTGGTCGCTTCAACCCGCTGCCCAAGCTGGAAGAGGTACAGTCGGTGCCGATGCGGATCTTCGCTGCGACAGCAGACTTGAAGACCATCACGGATGTCATCATCTATCAACACGGCGTCACCTCGGTGAAAGAGAACGCCTATGCGCTGGCGCTGGGTCAGATTGGTGCAGGGTTGCAGGCCCCAACACCTAAGAATGTTGCCGTTGTGGTGATCGATCACCCGCTGCACGGCGAGCGCGGCTTCGCCCTGAGCGGCAGCATGGCGACCGTGACCACCTCCGAAAATCCGACCCCGTATCTGAACCTGAGCTACCTGACCGTGGCCCGCGACAACCTGAAACAGAGCGTGGCGGATCTGCTGGGCCTGCGTCTGGCGGTCGGTCTGGCCAATGCCAAGGGGGCTCTGGGCGTGGCTGGCGTCAAGGTGCACTTCCTGGGCCACTCCCTGGGTGCCATCTCCGGTACCAACCTGCTGGCGGTTGCCAACCAGCCCATCGGCAATGCGCAGGCGGATGCCCTGTTCAAGTTCGACACCGGCGGCCTGGCCATGCCGGGTGGCGGCATCGCGCCGCTGCTGCTGAACTCGCCGACCTTCGGTCCGACCATCAAGATGGGCGTGTTGACCAGTGGCAGTGCCGAGCTGAAAGCCGGCTTCACCGCCTACGCGCCCAACTGCAAGACTGCGGTGCCGACCTGCTTCGTCAACGAGTTCCTGCCAAGCCTGAGCACCACCCAGCAGGCGGCGGCGGCCAGCACGTTGCAGAGCTACAGCTTCGCGGCCCAGTCGGTGCTGGATTCGGCTGACCCGATCAACCTCGGCCGCGGCATCCAGAGCAGCTTCCCGCTGTTCGCCACCGAAATCGTCGGCGATGGCGCGCTGAGCCTGTCTGACCAGGTGATCCCGAACAGCATCGCCTCTGCTCCGCTGGGTGGTACCGAGCCGCTGTTCAAGGTGCTGGCTCTGCAGCCGCTGACCGCCACCGGTGCGGCCAGCCACAACGCGGCCCGCTTCGTGGCCGGTGGCCACAGCTCGCTGCTGGCGCCGGACGAGAACTTCGACCCGAGCGGCGATGTGACCACCGAGATGCAGTCCCAGTTCGCCAGCTTCTTCATGAGCGGCGGCACTGCGGTCAAGGTGACCGACAGCAGCCTGCTCAAGCAGTAAGTCAGTCGGCCAATAAAAACGCCGCCCCTCGGGGCGGCGTTTTGTTTTCCAGCATCGCGCTTGTCGCTGGTTCAGGTTGGCCTGGTTGGTGACCGCTCTGGTTGCCGAGCAGCTTGCTGCACCTCGATGACCACCACTCAGGCGGGCTGGTGGTGTCTGTCGAACCAGCCTTGCAGCAGCCCGACCAGCAGACCGGCCAGGTGAGCCATGTTGGCGGTGCGGGTGCCGAGCAGATCGAAGAAGCCGAGTGCCAGCCAGAACAGCATGAAGCCCATCAGCGCCGGTGGCAGGGTGAGGCCGCAGGCCGGCTGCAACTTGCTGCGCAGCCAGCAGTAGCCGAGCAGGGCATAGACCACCCCGGAGAGGCCGCCAAACAGCGGGCCGCTGGCGAAGAACTCGGCCAGGTTGGGCAGGGCGGCGCCTACCAGCAGCAGGATCAGCAGCTTGCCGCTGCCGAGCCGTTGTTCGATCTGGCCCCCCAGATACCACCACCACAGCAGGTTGAACACCAGATGCAGCACCGAGAAGTGGATGAAGGCCGGAGTGAAGTAGCGCCACGCCTGCCAGTCGGTGAACTGGGCCAGGGTCGGGTGGAAGGCCAGCTCATCGAAGATCGGCAGGCCGATGGCATCGAGTCCGTAGATGGCCAGACAGGCGATGATCACCACCAGGGTCAGCGGCCCGGCCTGATGCAGGAAGTCGGTGACCGGGTCGGTCATCCCCTTGCTGTAGTCGATGCGGGCATCGGCCCGGCCGGATTGCCAGGAGGCTTCCATGTAGCGGGGGTGGGTCGGCTCGGCCAGGAAGCGTTTCACCTCCAGCTGGGCCTGAGCGAGGCGCTGTTCGTCCGCCAGCCAGACCGAGACGCCAAGCTCGGACTGGGTCAGTTCGCATGAGATGCCGAGGGTGGAGAGATAGTCCACCAGCGCCTGGGCCATGCGGGCATTGTCGAGCACCAGCAGCTGGATCATGCGTCGCCCGCCTGGATCGGGAACTCCCTGCGCCACGCCTCGAAGCCGCCATCCAGGCTGTAGACTTCATCGTACCCCTGTTGCAGCAGGTACTGGGCGGCACCCTGGCTGCTGTTGCCGTGATAGCACATCACGATCACCGGGGTATCGAAGTCCACCTCGTTCATGAAACGCACCAGGGTGCCGTTGGTGAGGTGGAAGGCGCCGACCGCGTGGGCCGTCTCGAACGACTGGGGGTCGCGAATATCCACGAGGCGGGCTGCACCGGCGGCAAGCTTCTGGTGGGCATCATGGGCACTGATATGGGCAAACTGGTCCATTAACATGTCCTGCGAATAGGTGATTGAGGGTCAGTTTACCGCAAGCGGGGGCCGGCGCTAAGCCCGCAATGTGTCCGGTTATTGCCGTGACCGATCGCAATTTCCTTCAATACCGGGGGCGGGGTGCCGGCTAGGCTGGGGGCTCCTTTTGCTGCTACGAGCGTTATTCATGGAGACGAGTCTGCTGTTATCCATGGCCGGGTTTGCCCTGGCCATGTCCATCACCCCGGGGCCGGTCAATCTGGTCGCCCTCGGCAGCGGCGCCAGGCACGGCTTTGCGGCCAGCCTGCGCCATGTGGTCGGGGCCACCCTGGGGTTCATTCTGTTGCTGCTGTTGATGGGACTGGGGCTGGGTGCCACCCTGCTGCAATGGCCGCTGGCGGCGGAGGTACTGCGCTGGGCCGGGGTGATCTTTCTCGGCTGGATGGCCTGGCAGCTGCTGGTGGACAGCGGCCGGGTGGAGGGGGTCGACGGGGTGGCACCCTCCTTCTGGTACGGGGCACTGATGCAGTGGCTCAACCCCAAGGCCTGGCTCGCCGCCAGCATGGGGATGGGCGCCTATGGCAGTGCGGGCGGGGTGGGGCAGGTGGCCCTGTTCAGCGGCCTCTATCTGGTCATCTGTCTCGGCTCCATCGCCTGCTGGGCCTATGCCGGCAGTCGCCTGCAGGGGTTGCTGCTCGCGCCGCAGCGGCTGCGCTGGTTCAACCGGGCGATGGCGCTGTTGTTGCTGCTCTGCGCCGCCTATCTGGTGCGCTAGCCTTGCCGGATCAGCTGATTGCGGTAGTGACCCGGGGTGGCGGCCACCCGCCGCTTGAACTGGCGCTGGAAGTGGGCCTGATCTGCAAAACCGCTGGCCAGCGCCACCTCCGCCAGTGGCTCTCCCCGCCTGAGCAGGGTACGGGCATGGCGGATGCGTTGATCGAGCAGGTAGGCGTGGGGCGTCATGCCGTAATGGCGGCTGAAGCTGCGCACGAAATGGGAGGGGGTGAGCCCTGCCACTGTACTCAATTGCGCGAGGGTGAGGGGGCTGCTGCAGTCGTCCTGCATCAGTTCGGCGGCCCGCTGCAGGTGCTGCGGCGGCCGATCGTCCCAGCTGGCCGGGGTGAGCCTGGCCAGCAACTGGCGACTGAACTGGTGGCAGGCCACCTCGCGCGCGAGCGGCTCCGGCTCTTGCCACAGCTGCCGATGGAGCCAGCACAGCCCTTGGTAGAGCTGGGGATCCCGGCTTGCGGTCATGTCGAAGGGACGAAACGCGTTGCCCAGACCCGCCTCTTCCTGCTGGCGCTGCAGCCAGCCGGTATCGAGGTAGAACATCAGATAGGACCAGGGCTCATCCGCAACGGGGTTGCAGGCGTGCACCTCTTCCGGATTCATCAGCACCAGATGGCCGCGGCCGACCTCCTGCCGGCTGCGCTGATTGAGGTAGTGGCTGTGGCCGCCGGTGATGGCGCCGATGGAGAAGTGGGGGTGGCTGTGTTTGTCGTAGCAGACGCGGCGGCCATCCTGCACCGCCCGCGCCTCAATGAAAGGCAGGGCCGGATCGTGCCAGAAACTGTGGTGATCCGGCGCCGTGTCGGCCCTGCTCATGGGTCAGCCGCCGAGATAGGCCTGGCGGACGGCCGGGTTGGCCAACAGGGCCGCCCCTGTGTCCTGCAGTACCACGTGGCCGTTTTCCAGCACATAGCCGCGATCGGCCAGCTTGAGCGCCTGGTTGGCGTTCTGCTCCACCAGGAAGATGGTCATGCCGTCGCGGCGCAGCTGCTCTATGGTGTCGAAGATCTGCTGGATGACGATGGGGGCCAGCCCCAGCGAGGGTTCATCCAGCAGCAACAGGCGCGGTTTGCTCATCAGGGCGCGGCCGATGGCCAGCATCTGCTGCTCGCCGCCGGACATGGTGCCGGCGCGCTGCTCCAATCGCTCGTGCAGGCGGGGGAACAGGGTGAAAATCTGATCCAGCAGCCCGCGCTGCTCGGCCTTGTCGACGAAGAAGGCCCCCATCAGCAGGTTCTCCTCCACCGTCAGGCGAGCGAAGATGCGGCGCCCCTCCGGCACCACGGCGATGTCTTTACGCATGATGCGGGCGGTGGAGAGCGAGTCTATCTGTTCTCCCTCAAACCAGATGGAGCCGCTGCTGGGCTTGGGCTCGCCGCACAGGGTCATCAGCAAGGTGGTCTTGCCGGCACCGTTGGCGCCGATCAGGGTGACGATTTCCCCCTCTTTTACCTGGACGCTGACGTCGTGCAGCGCCTGAATTTTGCCGTAATGGGTCGATACGTTGCGAAGTTCTAACATCTTTTTGTCCTTACGACTCGCCCAGATAGGCCTTGATCACTGCCGGATTGCTGCGGATTTCGTCCGGCTTGCCGTGGGCCAGCGGGGTGCCCTGGTTGACCACGAAGATGCGGTTGGAGATCTCCATCACCAGCTTCATGTCGTGTTCGATCAGCAGCACCGAGACCCCGAACTCGTCCCGCAGGTTGGAGATGAGCTCGTTCAGCTCGTCGGTCTCGTGCGGGTTGAGGCCGGCGGCCGGCTCGTCCAGCATCAGCAGCTCGGGCCGGGTCGCCATGCAGCGGGCAATCTCGAGCCGGCGCTGCTGGCCATAAGCCAGGTTGCCGGCGGCGCGGTTGGCGAGATCCTTGAGCCCCACCTTCTCCAGCCAGAAGGCGGACTGCTCCAGCCCCTCCCGTTCGGCGCGGCGAAAGGCCGGGGTCTTGAACAGTCCGGCCAGAAAGCCGGTGTTGAGGTGCCTGTGCTGGGCTACCAGCAGGTTTTCCACCGCCGTCATGTCCTTGAACAGTCGCACGTGCTGAAAGGTGCGCACTATCCCCTTGCGGGCGATGAGGTGGCCGGGCAGCCCCTGGATCTCCTCACCCTTGTAGCGGATGATGCCGCCGCTCGGGCGGTAGAAGCCGGTCAGGCAGTTGAAGACGGTGGTCTTGCCCGCCCCGTTGGGACCTATGATGGAGATCACCTCCCCCTTGTCCACGTCCAGCTTGACCCCGTTGACGGCCAGCAACCCTCCGAAGCGCATCGACAGATCAGAGACTTCCATTAACTTCTGATGCGTACTCATTTTTTCAACTCCAGATGCGGACGGGTCATCGGCAGCAATCCCTGTGGCCGCCAGATCATCATGAACACCATCAAGAGACCGAACATCAGCATGCGGTACTCGTTGAACTCGCGCGCCAGCTCAGGCAGCACCGTCATCACGATGGCGGCCAGCACCACTCCGATCTGGGAGCCCATGCCGCCCAGCACCACGATGGCGAGCACGATGGCCGACTCGATGAAGACAAAGGACTCCGGACTGATGAAGCCCTGGCGCGAGGCGAAGAAGCTGCCGGCGAAGCCTGCAAAACAGGCGCCAATGGTGAAGGCGGTCAGCTTGATGATGGTGGGGTTGAGCCCCAGCGACTTGCAGGCGATCTCGTCTTCCCGCAATGCCTCCCAGGCGCGGCCGAGCGGCATGCGCAGCAGGCGGTTGATGACGAACAGGGTGGCGATCACCAGCACCAGCGCCATCAGGTAGAGGAAGATCACCTTGTGGTTGGCGTTATAGGCGATGCCGAAGAAGTTGTGGAAGGTATCAAAGCCGCCATCCTTGACGGTGCGGTTGAACTCCAGGCCGCCCAGGGTCGGTTTGGGAATGCCGGAGATGCCGTTCGGGCCGCCGGTCAGGCTGGTCATGTTGTTGAGCAGAATCCGGATGATCTCGCCAAAGCCCAGGGTGACGATGGCCAGATAATCCCCCCGCAGTCGCAGCACCGGGAAGCCGAGCAGGAAGCCGAAGGTGGCCGCCGTCAGCCCGGCGATGGGCAGACACTCCCAGAAGCTGAGCCCGAAGTAGCTGTTGAGCAGGGCATAGCTGTAGGCGCCGACCGCGTAGAAGCCGACATAGCCGAGATCCAGCAGGCCGGCGAGGCCGACCACCACGTTCAGGCCCAGCCCCAGCATGATATAGATGAGGGCCAGGGTGGCCAGATCGATGGCACCGCGCGAGGCCATGAAGGGCCAGCTCACCGCAAACAGCAGCACCAGCACGGCGGTGAGGTTATAGAGCTTGGGAGCCTCTTCGGGGCTCGGCAGCACCAGCTTGGTGAAGCCGACCGAGAAGCCGCTGATGGAGGCCTGAAACAGCCGGCTTATCTGGCCGCGCAGCATCTGGAACCAGAACACCAGGGTGGCGCCGCCCAGCAGCCAGGCCAGCGACACGTCGAGCCGGCTGGTTACCAGCAGGCGAGTACCGTCGGTTTCGAGCTTGAAGCCGAGCAGCCAGAAGGAGAGCACCAGCAGCACCAGGCTGGCGATGCAGGCATGAATGAATTGTTTTTTCATACCTTTTCGACCTCCGGGCGACCCAGGATGCTGTATATGGACATGAACAGCAGCATCAGACAGGTGATAGGTGCATGAATGAATTGATGTTGCATCATACCTTCTCCACCTCCGGACGGCCGAGAATACCGGTCGGCATGAACAGCAGCACGCCGATCAGCAGGGCAAAGGCCATCACATCCTTGTATTCGGTGCTGAGGTAGCCGGCGGTGAGCGCCTCGACCACGCCGAGCAGCAGGCCGCCCAGCACGGCGCCGGGAATGCTGCCAATACCGCCCAGTACCGCTGCGGTGAAGGCTTTTAGCCCGGCCATGAAGCCGAGGTAGGGGTTGATGACGCCGTAATACATGCCGAGCAGCACGCCGGCGACGGCGGCCAGGGTCGCCCCCAGCACGAAGGTGATGGAGATGACCACGTGGGTGTCTATCCCCAGCAGGTTGGCCATCTTGATGTCTTCTGAACAGGCGCGGCAGGCGCGGCCCATGCGGGAGCGACCGATGAACTGGGTCAGCGCCAACATGGTGATGAAGGTCACCACGAAGATGATGAGTTGCATCCAGGAGAGGCTGGCCTGGAAGCCGTCGGCTTCACCCAGGGTCCAGCCGCCGGAGATCAGGGTGGGCATGGCGATGTCGCGCGAGCCCTGGGCCATCCGCATCATGTTCTGCAGGAAGATCGACATGCCGATGGCGGAGATGAGGGGGATCAGCCGGTTGCCGCCCCGCAGCGGGCGGTAGGCGACCCGCTCTATGGTCCAACCATAGGTGCCGGTGATGACGATGCTGACCAGGAAGGCGCCCCCCAGCAGCAGAAAGGTGCTGTCGATGCCCATCATCATGAGCCCCGCCATCACCATGAAAGCGACATAGGAGCCGATCATGTAGACCTCGCCGTGGGCGAAGTTGATCATGCCGATGATGCCATAGACCATGGTGTAGCCGATGGCGATCAACGCATAGGTGCTGCCTATGGTTAACCCGTTCAGCAACTGCTGAACCAGGTAAAGGAAGTGTTCGGACATACTGCGTTCCCTGTACTTGCCCGCAAAGAAAGGAGGGGTGACTCATGTCACCCCGACCGGCAGATTATTTGACTTGAGTGGAGGTACCGTCGGCGTGCCACTGGAACACACCGAATTCAAAGCCTTTCAGGTCGCCACTCGGCGCCCAGCTCAGGGTGCCCATGACGGTATCGATCGGTGCGGCCTTGATGGCGGCAGCCACGGCAGCCGGGTCATCCTCACCCGCCTTGGCGATACCGGCAGCCAGGGTTTGTACCGCGGCATAGGTGGTCCACACGAACGGACCGGAGGAGTCCTGGCCCTTGGCCTTGAACGCGGCAACCAACGGGGCGTTGGCCGGCACCAGGTCATATTTGTTCGGCAGGGTCACCAGCAGGCCTTCGGAGGCCGGACCGCCGATGGCGGAGATATCCTTGTTGCCGACCCCTTCCGGACCCATGAACTTGGCCTTGAGCCCCTTCTCGCCAGCCTGACGCAGGATCAGACCCAGCTCGGGGTGATAGCCGCCGTAGTAGACGAAGTCGACGTTCTCTTTCTGCAGCTTGGCGATCAGGGCGGAGAAGTCCTTGTCGCCGGCGGTGATGCCTTCAAACGCCACCACCTTGACGCCGGCCTTGTCCAGCGCCGCTTTCACGCTGGAGGCAATGCCTTCGCCGTACTGTTTCTTGTCGTGGATGACGGCCACGCGCTTGGGCTTGACCTGCTCGATGATGTACTTGGCGGCGGTCGGCCCCTGGTCGCTGTCCAGGCCGATGGTACGCAGCACCAGCTGATAGCCGCGCTCGGTGATCTTGGGGTTGGTGGAGGCCGGGGTGACCATCAGCACGCCTTCATCTTCATAGATGTCGGAAGCGGGCAGGGTGTTGTCGGAGCAAAGGTGGCCTACCACGAACTTGACGCCGTCGTTGATCACCTTGTTGGCGACCGCCACGGCCTGCTTGGGATCGCAGGCGTCGTCATAGATGACGGCTTCGATCTGCTTGCCCTTGATGCCACCGGCCTTGTTGATCTGCTCGACCGCCATCTTGCCGCCGGTGAACTGCATGTCGCCGTATTGGGCGACCGGGCCGGTGACCGGACCGGCGATGCCGATCTTGATGGTGTCCGCCGCGTGGACCAGTGATACCGATCCGAACAGGGCCATAGAAACCGCTGTCCTGACTGCCATTTTGCTCAACTTATTCATCGATTCGTCCCTTAATCAGTGGATTGTTTCATTTTCCGTGTGCCATTCCGAACCGTGATCCCGCCAGTCCGGCAATAGGTATGGTTCTATCATTCCTCGCTGGGCAATAACAAGCTGTTAAAGATACTAACCAGAGAGGGTGGAATAGTGCTTTTTTGAAACAAATAACCAATATTGAAATTTGATTTAGATATTGATGCTAAATGTGTTGATTAACATCTTCTCAACAAGGTGTTCTTTCGATAAATGATAGATGAAAAAACTGACGATATTTTACCCTGACACTGCTCCCATTTTGACCAAAATCCGTTTGCGCAAATAGAAATGAGCGCCTAGATTAGCCAGCATTGACAATTCATTGGCAGTGCTCGTTAAAACCAAGCCTTTATTCGGGAAATCTGCTAATGTTCCGCCTTTGATCTTCAGGAGACAGAGATGGCCACTATCAAGGATGTCGCCTCCCGCGCAGGCGTATCCATCTCCACCGTCTCACATGTACTCAATCACACCCGTCGGGTCAGCGAAGACGCAACCCAAAAAGTGCTTGAGGCGGTGGCAGAACTCAACTACGCGCCCAACTCGGTAGCGCGCAGCCTCAAGATAAACTCGACCAAGACCATCGGCATGCTGGTGACCACCAGTGCCAACCCCTTCTTTGCGGAAGTGGTGCAAGGGGTGGAGGCGTACTGCTTCGAGCAGGGCTACAGCCTGATCCTCTGCAACACCGAGAACCAGCCGCCCCGTCAGCAGCACTACCTGCGCATGCTGATGGAGAAGCGGGTCGACGGCCTGTTGGTGTTGGGAACCGATATCGACACCCAGTTCAGGGACATGCTGCGTATCCACAAAAATGTGCCGCAGGTGGTGCTGGACTGGGGCAATGAGTGCGATTTCGCCAACGTGATCAACGATAACGCCCGCATCGGCGCGCGTCTGGCGGTGCGCCATCTGCTGGAGCAGGGTCACCGCGACATCGTCTGCATCACCGGCCATCTCGCCAAGCCTACTACCCAGCAGCGGCTGGACGGGGTGCGCGATGCCCTGGCCGAACAAGGGTTGACCCTGAAAGACGAGCAGATCTTCGAAGGGGATTACGAGAGCCAGAGCGGATTCGATGCCATGCAGCGGATCCTGGCCCTCAAGCCGCGACCGACCGCGGTATTCGCCTTTGACGATCCCATGGCGATCGGCGCCATCTGCGCCGCCTGGGAAGCCGGGGTCAAGGTGCCGGACGACATCTCCATGATCGGTTATGACGACGTGGAGATGGCGCGCTTCTCCAGCCCGCCGCTGACCACCATCCGCCACCCCAAGGCCGAGCTCGGCCTGTTGGCGGTGCAGCAGCTGGTGAGCCGGATCCGCAACAAGGAGCTGGAGGTCGAGTCGATGACGGTCCAGCCGGAGCTGATCGTCCGCCGCTCGGTCAAGTCCCTGCGCTGATCGCGCCACGGCAGCGCCATCAACAAGAAAACCCCCTCGCCAGCGAGGGGGTTTTTGTTTGGCCCGCGTTTATTGCAAGGGCGGCCAGTACTCTTTGTTGGCGGCGATCAGGTCGTCCAGGATGGCTTTGGCCACCGAGGCGCTCGGCACCGTCTTGGAGAGGGTGATTGCCTGCCACAGTTTCTGATAGGAGCGCTCGATCCACGCCTCCACCACCAGCTTCTCGACGGCCACCTGCTGACCCATCATGCCCTGCTGGAACAGCGGGATGTTGCCCACCTGCAGTGGCTCGGGGCCGCTGCTGCCCACCAGGCAGGGGATCTCGACCATGGCCTCCGGGTCGAAGTTGGGGATGGCACCCCGGTTCGGCACGATCAGCAGCATCCGCTCCTGGGTGTTGAAGGCGATGGCGGTGGCCAGATCCACTATGTAGGAGGCGTGCTCGTCGATCTCCAGCTCGCCGGCCGCGGCGTTGCCGGCTGCCACGATGGCGCGGCAGGCGCTGAACACGTGCTTCTCGCGGTGCTCCATCACCTCGTTGGCACGGGTGTGCTCCGGATTGGAGTGGGCCACCACATAGTCCGGGTAGAGGTAGTATTTCAGATAGGTGTTGGGCAGGGTGTCAGGATCAAGGGCCCACACGTCCCTGGCCTTGGCGAAGGTGTCGTTCCAGCTGGCCTCGGCGTGGCCGGCCTGCTTGGGCACATAGCCGTGTTTGGCCACGTGGGCCTTGATAGCCGGCATCAGGTCGTTGCCCGCCAGATCCTCGATGCGGGTCCACCAGCCGAAGTGGTTGAGACCGTAGTAGCGTACCCGCATCTCCTTACGTGACGGCAGGCCGGCGATCTGGGCCATCCGCCCTTCGATACCGATGGGCATGTCGCAGATGTTGAGGATCCTGGCGTGGGGGCGCAGGCGACGGGTCGCCTCGGCCACGATGGCGGCCGGGTTGGAGTAGTTCAGCATCCAGGCATCTGGCGAGTACTGCTCCATGTAGTCGACCAGCTCCAGCACGCCGCCGATGGAGCGCATGCCGTAGGCGATGCCGCCCGGGCCGCAGGTCTCCTGACCGACCACGCCATGGCGCAGCGGGATCTTCTCGTCCAGCTCGCGCATGGGGTACTTGCCGACCCGAATGTGGGCCATCACGAAGTCCACCCCGCTGAAGGCCGCCTTGGGGTCGGTGCCATAGCTGAAGGCGATATCCGGGGCCTGCTCCCGCAGCAGGACGCGGCAGGCTTCGGCGATCACCTCCTGGCGGGCGCCATCGTTGTCGTAGAACTTGATCTCCCGCAGCGGGAAGCGGTGCTGGTTCTCCAGCAGCATGAGAACGATGCCCGGGGTAAAGGTGCTGCCACCGCCGGCAATGACGACAGAGAATTTTTTCATGATCATGACTCCGTTACGAAAGAAGAGGAGGAGGGGTTGTTCATCAGGCTCTCCATGTTTTCCCTCAGCTGGGGGACATGCAGACCGATAATGATCTGGATGCTGTCACCGTGGCGGACCACGCCGTGGGCACCCAATTGTTTGAAAGCATCATCCGGTGCCGCCAGGCTCGCATCGCGTAGCGATATGCGCAGCCGGGTGGCGCAGTTGTTCAGACTGTTGATATTTTCCGCGCCACCGAGCGCCGCCAGAATATGGCCGGCAATATCATGGCCACGCTGTTTTTTGGCGGCCTGATAATCAGCCTTGGAATACAGTTTTATTTCGCTTTCATCCCGCCCAGGGGTTTTCAAATTGAATTTCAGAATGAGCGTGCGGAATATCAGGAACCAGATCCCGGTAAAGGTCAGGCCGATGGCAATCTGGGTAAACATCATGCCGGCGTGATTGTGGAACATGGGGATCCAGTTCTGCGGCAGGAACTGGTCGAGCAGACCCCCGCCCATGTTGCCGACGACCCCGAACAGGTACATCACGGTCGCCATGGTGGCCGCCAGCAGGGCATGGATGGCGAACAGCAGGGGCGAGATGAAGAGGAAGGTGAACTCGAGCGGCTCGGTGATCCCCACCAGCATGGCGGTCAGGGTCGCCGGGATCAGCAGGCCGGCCACCTTGGCCTTGTTCTCTTTGGCGGCGGTGGCGTAGATGGCGAGCGCAATCCCCATGGCCCCGAAGATCTTGGAGTTGCCGTGCAGGGCGAAGCCGCCCTGGGGGAACAGCTCGATCAGCGGCCGGGTGCTCTGGCTGAACTCCAGCATGTGCTGGGCCCAGTAGAGCTGGATACCGCCTTCCACCGCGGCCGGGCCGAAGATGAAGGGGCCGTAGATGAAGTGGTGCAGGCCGGTCGGGATCAGAATCCGCTCGAGGAAGGTGTAAACCCAGACGCCGAGCGGGCCGGAGACCAGCATGAACTCCTGCAGGGAGGCGATGCCCATCTGTACCTTGGGCCAGCCCAGCAGGGTCAACCAGGCGCAGGGGATCATCACGAAGAAGGCGACGATAGTGACGAACGAGCTGCCTTGGAAGATGCCGAGAAAGACCGGCAGCTGCCGGTCGAACAGCCGGTTGTGCAGGGCGGTGACGATGCCGGAGATGGCGATGGCTCCTATGATGCTGGTGTCCAGGGTCTTGATGCCGGCCACCATGGCCAGCCCGCTCTCGCCACCCACCGTCTGGTTGAAGTCGACCCCGAAATAGTCGCCCCAGGTCATCCCCATGGCATTGATGAAGTAGTTCCAGGTCATGAAGCTGACCAGCACGGAGAGGCAGGCGCGGGCCTGAGCCTTATTTGCCAGCCCGATCGGCAGGCCGATGGCAAATATCAGCGGCATATTTCGAAATACCGTCCAGCCACCCTCTTCAATAATATGAACTATTTGAAAAAACAGTCCCTGAGGATTGGCCAGCGTCTCTCCCACGAACATGGGATTTTTCAGCATGATTGCAATGCCTACCACCATACCTGCGAATGGAAACAGTAATACAGGCGTAAACATTGCCCCGCCAAAACGTTGAATTTGACTGAGCATATAGCGTCCCTTTTTATTAGAGAATTGTCTGACTGCTGTTGTCGTGTTGCTGAATTGAACCTAACAACAAGCGATCAGGCCCTCATGAAATATGTGGTGGTTATGTGATCCGGCGCATGCACTTATTTAGACAAAGAGATCTAAATTTTGCGATATTGTTGTACGTCTTGTTTTTGTGACGTTTTTATCGGGTTATTTGAATTTAAAGTTGTTTATTTTCAGATGGTTGAAATAAAGGCGAGCAAATGGGTCGCCACCTCGGTTGGGTGAAGAGAGGTCTAGCAGTGATCTACAAATCGGTGGCGGATCGGTTGCGTATCAGGGTCAACGGGGCGGATTGCCGGGTGGGGGATGTCCTGCCGAGCGAGAAAACCCTGGCGAGTCAGTTCGGGGTATCGCGGATGACGGTGCGCAAGGCGGTGGACATGCTGATCGAGTGGGGGCTGGTGGAGCGGCGCCACGGCAGCGGCACCTACGTGACCAAGAAGGACGTGCAGCACGAGACCAAGGGGCTGAGCGGTTTCACCGAGTTGATGCGTGAACAGGGCCGCACCCTGACCAGCGAGGTGCTGGAGTTTCGCACCATGCCGGCCCCGCCCGCCATCGCCAGCCAGCTCAGGATTAAGGTGAACGAGCCGGTCTACTTCTCCAACCGGGTGCGCTCGGTGGACGGCCGGGCCCTGCTGGTGGAGGAGAGCTACATGCCGGTGCGGCTGTTTCGCACCCTCTCGGTGGCCCATCTGGAGGGATCCAAGTTCGCCTACATCGAGAACGAGTGCCAGCTCCCCATCGCCGGCAACTACGAGAGCTTCAGCGCCGTGCTGGCCGACCGGCGCATGGCCGAGCTGTTGCATATCGAGCAGGGGGCGCCCATCCTGCGGCTCACCTCGCTCTCCTACGGTGAGAACGGCGAGTTTCTCAACTACTCCATCATGTTCCGCAATGCCAACGACTATCACGTCGACTACCACCTGCGCCGCGCCCGTGGCTAGCCTGCCCCCACCTTGTTGCGTATGCAAACCCCCTCGCCAGCGAGGGGGTTTTTGTTTGATGGGTCTGGGGTTGGCACATCAGTTCGAGTCGGACCAGCCGCTGTTCAACAGCCGCAAGGCATAGATTCAACCATGGGGAGGGGCATTGGGCGCAAATGTCCCCCTCTGCCCATGCAGATCAAAATAATCAATTCAGATGTCCGTTATCCTTGCCGCCAGTGGTGGATGAGGCAGTGAGGGAAACATGAGCGTGATCGAAGCCGTGACCATGGCCGCCGGCCTGGCCTATCTGGTGCTGCTGGCGTGGCAGGCGCGATCGGGCTGGCAGTGGCGTCTTGCTCTCGGCCTGCTGCTCATGCTCTGGCTGCTGGCGGCTGACAGCCTGCTCTGGCTCGGCGTCGGGCTGGTGGCCGCAGTGCTTGTCTTCTGGCACCAGCGGCGGCCGCTGCCCGCCCTCGAGGCGCTCAACAGCCAGTGGCTGCGGACGCGCACACGCCAGCTGCTGCTGCTCTGCTGGGGGCTGGTGACGCTGCAGTACGGCCTGCATGTCTGGCAGCTGGGGCAGGGGATGAGCCCCTGGCTGGTACGCCCTGACGTGGTGGACGGCTTCCTGCCCATCGCCGGCGGGCTCGGGCTGCGGGCCTGGCTCGGGCAGGGGCTGGTGGATCCGCACCATCCGGCGGCCACCGTGACTGTGTTGGTGCTCTCGCTGTCGGCCCTGCTGCTGGGGCGGGCGTTCTGTGCCTGGTTCTGCCCGCTCGGGCTGGTGGGCGAGTGGCTGCACGGCCTGCGCAGCCGATGGCTGGCGGGGGAGTGGACGCCGCCGCGCTGGCTTGATGTCGTGTTGCGTGGCCAGAAGTTTCTGGTGCTCGCCTTTCTGCTGTTTATCGTGCTGATCGCGGTGCCAAGCGCCGCCCTGCCCGGCTACTTCACCAGCCCCTACCATCAGGCGGCGGACATGAAGATGGGGGCTTTCTTCTTCAACCTGACCCTGATCTCGGGTCTGTGCCTCGGCTGGGTGCTGCTGCTCACCGCCACCTTCCGGCAAGGGTTCTGCCGCTACCTCTGTCCCTATGGCGCCTGGCTGGCCCTGCTTGGCCTGCTGACCCCGCTGCGCATTCGCCGTGACCCGGCCCGTTGCCTGCGCAGTGCGGGCCACGACTGCGACAAGTGCAGCCGGGCCTGTCCGTCGCGTATTCAGGTACACCAGCTTATCGCGGTGCGCAGTCTCGAGTGCACCAGCTGCCTGAGCTGTGTGGCCGCCTGCCCCAAGCGGGCCGATGCGCTGCACTTGGGCACACGGGGGCGCCGGCTTGCTCCCCGCCAGCTGCTGGGGCTGCTCTGCCTGTTGCTGCTGGTGCTGCCGCTGCTCGCTTACGGCCTGCTGGGGATCTGGGTCAGCCAGACGCCGCTGGCGGATCGCGCCCACCTGCTGCAACTGCTGCCGCAATTGACCCATTGAGTGGCGAGGAGCCAGTTGCAGGCTGTCTGCGAAGGGCCCGTTGGGCAGCCTGAACATGCACCCGCATTTGATACCTGAGGGGTAGCAGGGTAAAGTCCCTTCCCCGACCTGGCGGCTCTGCTGCCGTGTCGGGCCGGCAGCCCGCCTTGAGCGCACCTTGCTTCCCACGCGAAGCAGCCAGCGCCGGGCGCCGGCACCTAGATGAGCGCGATCTACCATGACAACCGGCGTAGCACATGCAACGGTCCGCGGTCGCGATCAGATCCACAATCGTCTTTGGAGAAGTAAATGGGACAAAAACCATCGTTGGTGGGCGGGGCATGCATCATTGCCGGCGTCTGTGTAGGGGCCGGCATGCTGGGCTTGCCGAGTGCGGGGGCGGGCGCCTGGACCATCTGGTCGGTGCTGGCCATCACCCTGACCATGATCGTGATGACGCTCTCCGGCTGGATGCTGCTGGAGTCCTATCAGGGCTATCCGCTGCGCGTGTCGTTCGATACCGTTACCCGCGAACTGCTGGGGGAGAAGCTCAATGCCATCAACAACCTCACCGTCTATTTCGTTGGCGGCATCCTGCTCTACGCCTACATCACTTCGGCCGGCCTCATCATTGACGGCATGACCGGCATCGGCAGCCAGTTGGGCTCAATCCTGTTTACCCTGGGCTTCTCTGGCCTGGTGTGGCACTCCACCCGGGCGGTGGATCGCATCTCAGTAGTGCTGGTCATCGCCATGGGGCTGAGCTTCGTGTTCGGCATCTCGGGCCTGTCGCTCAACATCAAACCGACCCTGCTGTTCGATACCCTGAGCGAGCATGCCAGCTATGCCCCCTATGCGCTGGCCATGCTGCCGGTGGCACTCACTTCGTTCGGTTATCACCACTCGGTGTCGTCCATGCGCGCCTACTACGGCGAGGAGCGCCGCGCCCGTTACGCCATCCTCGGCGGCACCGCCATCGCGCTGCTGTTCTACCTCATCTGGCTGGTGAGCGTGTTCGGCAACCTGCCGCGCAGCGAGTTCGGCCCGGTGGTGGCCCAGGGTGGCAACGTCGACGTGCTGCTCAAGGCGCTGGCCTCGGTGATCGAATCCGATGCGGTCGCCAACGCCCTCAACCTTTTCTCCATGGCCGCCATCCTCTCCTCCTTCATCGGGGTGGGGCTGGGGGTGTTCGACTATCTGGCGGATCTGTTCAAGTTCGACAACGGCCGTGGCGGCCGCGCCAAGTCGTGGGCGGCCACCTTCCTGCCGCCGCTGCTGCTCTCCCTGCTGTTCCCGTTCGGCTTCCTGATGGCCATCGGCTATGCGGGCGCCGTGGCCACCCTGTGGACCTGCATCATCCCGGCCCTGCTGGCCTGGAAGGTGCGCGCCGGCAAGGGCAAGCAAGGGGACAAACAGGATGGCTTCCGGGTGCCGGGCGGCATGCCGATGATCGCCGGCGTCTTCCTGTTCGGGGTGCTGACCGCGGCATTCCACCTGCTCAACATGGCGGGCATGCTGCCCGTTTACACCGGCTGACCACCCCGGCCTGCCCCGGCAGACTGCGACAAAAAACGGCGCCTGATGGCGCCGTTTTTTATGATGCAGCATTGGCGGCTACTTGTGGAGTTACTGCCGGTAGCGGGCGGCGGTAATGAACTGGCCGAAGGTCTCGCACCAGATGATCACGCTGTCATAGTCGGCCGGGTTCATATCGGCAGGCAGGGGGACGATGAAGTTGTCGAAGGTCTTCACCGGCCCGATTTTCACCATCTTCTCCTTCAGGCGGGCAAAGTCGGCCTCGGTCTCGACGAAGGTGGGCGACAAATAAAGCTGGTAGTCGGGCCCCGGTGCCAGCTTGCCCATCAGGCTGATGGCATCGGGCCCGATGCTGACCTGCCCTTCGCCCCAGTGCAGCCGGTCGCTGTCTTGCAGATCCCGGCGAAAGGTGCCGTGAAAGCTGGCCTGGGCCTGCCGGGCGGCAACCTGCTCGTTGGCTGGAGCGGGTGGGGCTATCAGGATCGGCAGGGCATAGATGCCGGCCGCAAAGCCGGCGGCGCCCACCAGCAGATGGCTGGCCAGCAGCAGGGCCAGGGTTTTGCGTTGCATGGCTGTCTCGGTCGTTGATTAATTGATGGCACCACCCTACCAGCAGGCCGCCGTCATGCCCACCCCGGGATGGGGCATGACGGTGGTGGCACGGGCATCGCGTGGGCGGGGTTTACTGGATGCTGACCGCCAGGGTGTGGGGCACCTGCTCGCCACGACGGGCGGAGGCGCGCATCTGATAGACCTGGATCAGGTATTTGCCGGAGGCGGGCAGGGCGCCTTGCCACTGGCCATCGCTGCTGCCCAGCGCCTCGGCCTGGCCGGGTTGGGCGCCGGGGGCGAAGACATTGAAGTTGGCGTTGCTGCTGCCGCCGATCTTGACCGTCATGGTCTGGCCCGCCTTGGCCACCAGCGTGTAATGGATGGTGTCATAGCCGGTGAAGCTGCCCTTGAGCTGGGCGCTGTGGGCCCCCTTGGCAAACTGTACCGGAATCGTGGTGACCTTGTCGGCGGCCTGCGCACCGGCGGCCATGGTGACGGCCAGCAGGGCGGCCTGGATTGCTCGTTTCATCGTTGCACCTCGTGAAGGGGCCCTGTCACCCTGGCAGAGCCGCCTCGACAAGATATGCCCAAATCGGCGGGTTGCCTATCCGGCTCAGAGATATCGTCCCGGCCGAGTTGGCATGAACAGGTGAGATAGGTGGCGACGCTGCTTCGCATGTTGCAGCGCAAGGCAAGCGACGGTCGTACGGGTTGTTAAAGCCGGGCGCAGCTGCCTGGCCCGGCTTGGTGTTCACTCCCTTTATCGCACGAATCAGTGCGCGGGCAGGATTAGGGGTTGAAGCTGCGGGTAATCTTCAACTGATGAATCCCACCGGAGCATTGGGCATCATTGCCCCAGGCACTGACCGGCAGGCCGCGATCCAGCGCCAGCAGGGCCATTTCGAACATGCCCCTGCCGGGGTAATCATTCAGGTTTTTGAAGACATGGAAGCTCGTGCTGCCCTGCTCATAATTCTTTTCCCATGAAATCACCACCGCATTGCCCGCGTCGGGGCCGCCACTGGCCGATTTGATATAACCGGCATGCACATCGGTCAACATGACCCGATCAAGACACTGCACGTCGACCCGGTAAGTGGCCAAAGCACTGGTAGATAACATCAGGGTGGACAAGGCGGCCAACATAACGAACTTCTGTTTCATTATCATTCTACACATCTCCATTTGTGTGTTTTGGGTGAATGGCGGAAATTAAAATGGGGAGGTGGAAAAGGCCATGCCTATTTAATCCTGATAAGTCTGATATTGATTTTATATATTATTTTGCAAGTGCGTTGTTTGGGCATCCTATTTTTATTTGAAAATAAAACATTGATTTTCAAAGGTTTGTTTTTGAATGTGGATGTCATCATTTTTCATCATCACGGTGATATGAAAGATGGTTGGATATATAAAACAACGCCATTTTAATGCTGCGTTGTTTATTTTTAGGTATGTCTTGGCATAAATAACAGCTTCATTGATGAGGCACAACAAGAAGAAATAGGGCATACAAAGTATCTTTTGTGGTTATTGCTATCCATCAGCCAGCCTGCATATGAATTTGGATGGTCGGTAGAGAGGCAGGCTTATATTCGCGCATATTCGATGACGACTGTCGAGCAAGAGAAGCCGCTGGCGGGCATATCCGTGCAGCCCTGAACAAGATGCTGTGGGCGCGATGACAATCCGATACCCTATGGCTCGGATTCTTCTTTTATCACGGGAATGGGACATGCTGATCATCTTCAGTGGTTTGCCGGGCAGCGGGAAAAGCACCATAGCACGGACCCTGGCCCGGCGACTGGGCGCCGTCTACCTGTGCATCGATACCATAGAGCAGGCCATTCGTGCCGCTGAGCAGGCGGATAACGAGATGGGGCCCGCCGGCTATTTCGTTGCCTATGGGTTGGCTCGAGAGAACCTGGCACTTGGCTCGATCGTCATCACGGATTCCGTTAATCCCATCCAGCTGACCCGGGATGCTTACCACGACATCGCCCGCTCGGTCGGGGTGCCCTGTCTCGATGTCGAGGTGATCTGCTCCAATCCGAAGCTGCACCGCGAGCGGGTCGAAAATCGGACGGCGGATATCGAGGGGCAGGTGTTGCCGGATTGGCAGGCGGTGATCGAGCGCGACTATCAACCCTGGGACAGTGAGCGTCTGGTATTGGATAGCGCCACCCTGTCGGTAGAGCAGAGTGTGGAGCGGATCATTGCCGCGTTGGTACAGGAATCGTAGGTTCGATTAGCGCAGCGTAATCGGACGAACGAGATGCTTTTGCCGCAGTTGTTGCCGTGAAACAGGGGCGGCCAGCCGGAGGGGGAAATTCGGCTGGCGGTTATGGTGGGAGAATCCATTTATGCGAATGCACCATTACGCCTGACGGCTAATCGAACCTACGGGCTGTTGTTGCGGTTGTAGCCGTGGGTCAGCGGCGACCAGCCGGAGGGGAAATTTGGCTGGCCGTTATAGCGAGAGAATCCCTTTACGCGAACGTCCGATTACGCCTGACTGCTAATCGAACCTGCGAGTTGCCCCCTTCTCCCCTTGTGGGAGAAGGGGTGGGGATGAGGGGGAGTTATGCCAACCCAAGGTCAATGTTGGGCTTCTCGATGTTCGGCACCGACTGGCATGCACCATATCTCACCGCCTTATGTAGGTTCGATTAGCGCAGCGTAATCGGACGATCGAGAGGCTTTGATTACGGTTGTTGCCGTGACGCAGGGGCGCCCAGCCGTAGGGGGAAATCGGCTGGCCGTTATGGCGATAGAACCTATTTACGCGAACGTCCGATTACGCCTGACGGCTAATCGAACCTACCGGCTACATATTATTAGAGAATGAAAAATTATAACCAGCCACCCTTTTTCTTCGCTAATTGAAACTCAAGCACTGAGCGTGCAATTCCATCTATTCCTGGGAATAATGTTGCCGAAGAAATATGAAACTTCCCACATAGCTTAAATAGTTCTGGGGCAAAATCATTTGGCAGTGTTATTTTGTAGGTTTTTATATTTAGTTCATCCAATGTATTGTTTGTTAGGTTCTCATATGTTCCTTTTAGAAACTTATCGTTTCGTGTTACACCATGTTCTTTGCGGCAAATCATAAAGCAACCTTTTTGGGCTGCTAAATTCTTGCTTGTACCTCCGGGAACACTGATTATTTCTATTCTTTTACTACTATTAGCGAGAATATCCTCTTTATCTATTATCCAGACAGCTAAAGGATGCTCGCTATTCTGCATGTTGAGAGTTTGAGATGTAGCAAAATATGATGCGACGATGGGGTTATATGTCCAGTCTAGAAGACGAGTCGGAATCCCGTGATGCTGTGCGAGAGCTAAAATAGAATAATATTTATTAGATGGCCAATCAGATGCATTTCTATGATGTTTATCAGCAAAAGTGGAGAGGTCGATAGACCTTCTAAAGTCGTCAGACTCTGCTGGTATATCATAACCAGCCTGATCACACATATTTACAAAGTCTGCAATCATTAAATATTCGAAAAGTATAATGAAATCCGTTTCTGAATGATGTGCTATATGGCGAGAGTCTAGATATTTATCTATTAAATCTGAACGTAATACGGACGGAGTGAGAGGCCAAGATGCATTTCCTTGGCCTCTATATATTGGCCTCCTAAGTTTTGAAGCGAATTTCCCTATCGGTGAGATATATTCCCAAAATTCCTCAACAGAACTTGTGTTTATTGTCTCGATCGCCATTTTTAATCCTCATTGCGGAGTATTTCGCTATTCTAAACAAAAACGGCGCCTTTACGGCGCCGTTTTTAATATCACTTACTCAACCAAGATCACTGCAGCAGGGAGATATCCGCGACTTGCAGGAACAGGTTGCGCAGGTTGTTCAGCAGTGCCAGACGGTTGGCCTTGAGGGCTTCGTCGTCGGCCATCACCATCACCTCGTTGAAGAAGGTATCGACCGGCTCGCGCAGGGCGGCCAGACGGGTGAGGGCTGCCTGATAGTCACCGGCGGCGAACAGCGGGGCCAGTTCGGCTTGCAGTTCGGCAACCTGGGTGGCCAGCGCCTTCTCGGCGGCATCGACCAGCAGTTCCGGTTTGACGGCAGTCGGCAGTTCGCCTTCGACCTTGGCCAGAATGTTGCTCACGCGCTTGTTGGCGGCAGCCAGTGCCAATGCGGCATCCAGCGTGCGGAAGTGGCTGACGGCCTTGACGCGACGATCGAAGTCGAGCGGACGGGTCGGGCGGCGGGCCAGTACGGCCAGCACCACGTCGGCACCGATGCCTTCGTCCTGATAGGCGGCGCGGAAGCGGCCCAGCATAAAGTCGACCACGTCGGTGACGACGGTTTTGTTGGTCAGCTTGTCGCCGTAGACGCGTACCGCTTCTTCAACCAGTTCAACCAGATCCAGATCCAGCTGCTTCTCAGTCATGATGCGCAGGGCACCGATGGCGGCGCGACGCAGGGCGAACGGGTCCTTGTCACCTTTCGGCAGCATGCCGATGCCGAAGATACCGGCCAGGGTGTCGAACTTGTCGGCCAGCGCGACGGCGCAGGCAACCAGACCGGACGGCAGGGCATCGCCGGCAAAGCGCGGCATGTACTGCTCGTTGAGGGCCACGGCGACCGCTTCGTCTTCGCCATCGTGACGGGCGTAGTGCATCCCCATGACACCCTGGGTGTCGGTGAACTCGCCGACCATGTTGGTCATCAGGTCACACTTGGAGAGCAGGCCGGCACGCTTGGCCTGAGCCACGTCGGCGCCGATACGCTCGGCGATAAAGCCGGCGACGGTCTCGATACGTTCGACCTTGGCCTTGACGGTGCCCAGCTGTTGCTGGAACAGCACGGTTTCAAGGCGCGGCAGGCGGGAGGCCAGGGTCTGCTTGAGGTCGGTCTTGAAGAAGAATTCGGCGTCAGAGAGACGGGGGCGAACCACCTTCTCGTTGCCGCTGATGATCTGGCTCGGGTCTTTGGACTCGATGTTGGTGACGAAGATGAACTTCGGCAGCAGCTTGCCGTTCTTGTCGTAGACCGGGAAGTACTTCTGGTCACCCTTCATGGTGTGCACCAGCGCTTCAGCCGGCACGGCCAGGAACTTCTCTTCGAAGTTGGCGGTCAGCACCACCGGCCACTCGACCAGTGCGGTCACTTCTTCCAGCAGGGCGTCGTCCAGATCGGCCACGCCACCGAAGGCGGCAGCGGCCGCTTCGACGTCAGCCTTGATCTTGGCCTTGCGCGCCATAAAGTCGGCAATCACCATGCCGCGCTCCTGCAGGATCTGCGGGTACTGGCTGGCGTTATCGATGGTGAACTCGCTCTCGCCCATAAAGCGGTGGCCGCGGATGGTGCGGGCAGAGTCGATACCCAGAATGTGGGCGGGAACCAGCTCGCCATCCAGCAGCAGGGTCACGGTGAAGACCGGACGCACGAACTGGATGGTCTTGTCGCCCCAGCGCATCATTTTCGGGATCGGCAGCTTGGCTAGTGCCTGGCTAACCAGTTCGCCTAGCAGATCGACGGCCGGACGGCCTTCGACCTTGGCGGTGTGAACCAGCCACTCGCCCTTGTCGGTGACCAGACGCTCGGCCTGCTCAACGGTGATGCCGTTGCCACGGGCCCAGCCTTCGGCAGCCTTGGTCGGCTTGCCTTCGGCATCGAATGCCTGAGCCACGGCCGGGCCGCGCTTCTCGACGCTCTTGCTCGGCTGTTCGCCAGCCAGCTCGCTTACCTTCAGCGCCAGACGGCGCGGTGAAGCAAACCACTCGACGTCGCCGAAGGCCAGATCGGCCTTGGTCAGTTCGGCTTTGAAGTTGTCGGCAAAGGCTTCGGCCAGGGAGCGCAGGGCTTTGGGCGGCAGCTCAGCAGTGCCGATCTCTACCAGAAATGTATGTTGTGCCATGTCCGTTCCTTAACCTTGCTTGTTCTCGTTGCTGCCACGTTGGCACATCGGGAAGCCCAGCGCTTCGCGGGAGGCGTAGTATGCCTCGGCCACGGCCTTGGTCAGGGTGCGAATGCGCAGGATGTAGCGCTGACGCTCGGTGACCGAGATGGCCTTGCGGGCATCCAGCAGGTTGAAGGAGTGAGCGGCTTTGAGGATGCGCTCGTAGGCAGGCAGCGGCAGCGGTTTTTCCAGTGCCAGCAGATTCTGGGCTTCCTTCTCGTACTGCTCGAAGCAGTGGAACAGGAACTCCACATCGGCGTGTTCGAAGTTGTAGGTGGATTGCTCCACTTCGTTCTGGTGGAACACGTCGCCGTAGGTGGTCTTGCCCAGCGGGCCGTCAGACCAGACCAGATCGTAGACGCTGTCGACGCCCTGGATGTACATGGCCAGACGCTCGAGACCGTAGGTGATCTCGCCGGTGACCGGCTTGCACTCTAGGCCGCCAACCTGCTGGAAGTAGGTGAACTGGGTCACTTCCATACCGTTCAGCCACACTTCCCAGCCCAGACCCCAGGCACCCAGAGTCGGGTTTTCCCAGTTGTCTTCCACGAAGCGGATGTCGTGGATTTCGGGATCCATACCCAGCTCTTTCAGGGAGCCCAGATAGAGTTCCTGAATGTTGTCGGGGGAGGGCTTGATGATCACCTGGAACTGGTAGTAGTGCTGCAGGCGGTTCGGGTTTTCACCGTAGCGGCCGTCAGTCGGACGGCGGGACGGTTGCACGTAGGCGCAGGCGATGGGCTCGGGGCCCAGGGCGCGCAGGCAGGTCATGGGGTGAGAAGTACCGGCACCCACTTCCATATCCAGCGGCTGAATGATGGTACAGCCCTGGCGGGACCAATAGTCCTGCAGCTGCAGGATCAGGCCCTGAAAGGTTTTGACATCGAATTTTTGCATAATTTTTTTCGCGCGAAATGAAATCAGAGCAAGATTTGCTGAATGTGAACCGAAGGAGTATACCGTCTGGCATGGTCGGATAATAGGCGAAATTACAGCGGATTAATGTGATGGCGCTGCGCCGGGCCTGGGCGGGAGGGGTTGTGGGCACTCCCGCGCCCGGGTTGCCATCGACCCCGGGGATTGGATGAAATGACAGGAGAGAGGGAATGGAGTTGCGTTGCGCTTGGGTGACCAAGGACCCGGAATACATTGAATACCATGACAAACAGTGGGGAAGGCCGGTGTATGACGCCCGCGAGCTGTTTGCCAAGCTCTGCCTCGACGGCCAGCAGGCGGGGCTGTCGTGGATCACCATCTTGAAGCGCACCGAGAGTTACCATCGCGCCTATGCCGACTTTGATCCGGTGCGCATCGTGCAGTTCGACGAGCAGGATGTGGAACGGCTGATGCAGGACACCGGCATCATCCGCAACCGGCTCAAGGTGCAGTCGATCATCAAAAACGCCCGCGCCTATCTGGCGCTGGAGGCCGAAGGCGTCGACTTTGTCGATTATCTGTGGGGCTTCGTGGGCGGCGCCCCCATCGTCAACCAGCGTCAGGGCAACGGCGACATTCCGGCGACCTCAGCGGAGTCGGATGCCATGTCCAAGGCGCTCAAGAAGCGTGGCTTCACCTTCGTCGGCAGCACCATCTGCTACGCCTTCATGCAGGCGGTGGGGATGGTGAACGATCATCTGGTGACCTGCCCCTGCCACGCCGAGTGCCAACAGGGGCCTGCGCGCCAATAAACCGGGCGCAAGGTAAAAGAGAAGGGAGGCTGATGCCTCCCTTTTGCATATCGGCATGGCCTCAGCCATGGGGCCGTCAGGCGATCCCGGCCTGACGGAGCGTGCCTGAATACTGTTTGTCGACCTTGGAGATGTGGTTGAGCAGCCAATTCTTGAGAAACACCAGCAGCTCCATGTTGAACTCCTCGTCGTCCGTGCCGTTGCGCTGCATCAGGGTGTCGAGCTCCGCCAGCAGCCGGGCGTGTTCCTGCTTGTGGCGGCGCAGCTCGGGGTAGCCCGCCTGCTCCATCACGCGCTCCTCGTCGGCGAAGTGCTGGGTGGCGAGCTTGAGCAGCTCGTCGAGCCGTTGTTTGCGTAGCTGGGCCGGGCTCTTGTCGAGCACCGCCTGGTAGAGCCGGTTCATCGCCTCGAACAAGCCCAGATGCTGGCTGTCCATGCTGGGCACCTGCACCATGAAAGCCTCGTTCCAGTGCAGCAGCTCCTGATCCTGGCTGGCTGAGCCAGCCTTGCTGACGTCGAACTGATCGCTGATGAGGCCGATCTCCTCGTTGGCCTGGTTCATGTCCCGGGTGTGGCTGCGGCTCTGGCGCGCCAGCTCCAGGCATTCGCGGGCGATGCTGGCGACCTCCATCACATTGCGGTTGGTCTCTTCGGTGACCTGGGCCTGCTGGCCGGCGGCGGTGGCGATGTGGCCGTTCATGTCGTTGACCCGGGTGATGGCTTCGACGATGGCGGTCAGGGTCTCGCCGGTGCCCGCCGCCTGGCTGACCGCCTGTTCGCTCACGTTGCGGGTGGTGTGCATGGTGGTCACCGCATGGCGGGTGTTGTGCTGCAGCGCCTCGATACGCTGCTGGATGTCGACGGTGGCGGCCTGAGTGCGGGTCGCCAGCTGGCGCACCTCGTCGGCCACCACCGCGAAGCCGCGGCCCTGCTCACCGGCCCGGGCCGCCTCGATGGCGGCGTTGAGCGCCAGCAGGTTGGTCTGTTCCGAGATGGTGCGGATCACCTGCAGGATGTTGCCGATCTGGGTGCTCTCCTGATCCAGTTGGGTCACTTCCCCGGCGGATTGCTCGATGTGGTCGGCCACCTGCCGGATCAGGGAGATGGTCTGGCTCACCTGCCGCTGGCCGTCGTGGGCCTGCTGCTGGGTGAGCAGGGTATCCTGGCTGGCCTGCTCGGTGTTGTGCTCGATGTTGTGGACGGTGGCGGTCATCTCGTTGATGGCGGTCGCCAGCATGTCGGTGTTCTGCTGAGCCTGCTGCATGCTGCTGAGGGTGCTGCCGGAGTGCGACATGAGCAGGGCCATCTTGTCGTGGGTCTTGCGCGAAACCTGCTGCACCGTACCGATCAGGCTGTCGATATTACCGAGGAAGCGGTTGAACACCTCCGCCAGATAGGCGAACTCGTCCTTGCCCTGGCTGTGCAGCCGGAAGGTGAGGTTGTGGCTGTGGTTGGCCAGCTCGACCAGCTGGCCCATCAGGTGCTGCAGCGGGCCGACGGTCTTGAAGTAGATGAGCAGCAGCATCAACAGGATGATGGCCAAACTGACGGCCAGCTGCAGCATGTCCTGATGCTGCAGGGTCTCGCTCTGGCTGCGGATCTCCTGCTCTCGCTGCTGGAACTGTTGTTGCTGCTGTTCCAGTACCGCTTCGACCTGGCTGGCGATGTTGTCGGTAAGGGCGTCAAACCCTTCGGTCGGCTGCTTCATTAGCTGGTTGCCGGCCTCGCGCCCCTCCTTGAGATAGATGTCCACCATCCGCTTGCCGATCTCCAGCTGGCGGGTCAGCAACGGGGTGAGCAGCGCCTTCAGCTGCGGCAGCCGCTCCAGCAACTGGCGGGCCGCCTGGGCGTGCTGTTCGGCCTCGCCGATGGAGTCCATCTCGCCGGAGACGGCGGCATCGGTCAGGAACTGCTGGACCTGGGTGGTGTGATAACGCAGCTCCTGCAGGGCGATCTGCTCGTTGGCGCTGACGATGAGCTGGTTGGGCAGCTCGCCGAGGCGGGCGGTCAGGCTGCTGCGCCAGAGCCCGCCCAGCGCCATGGTGATCAGAATGATGAGGCTGGCACTCAACAGCAGGTGCCGGATCGAGACGTTGCGAAGCAGTGCGGACATGAGAGACCTCTGAGCACTATTGATGGTGCATTCAATAGTAGTCAATGGAGACGTATTTGGTCCGTTGAACAAGGAGATAGGTCACAGTTGCGAGCTTGATCCGGCTACCGGTTCAGGCGGCATCCAGCCGGTCTGCAGATACTGGGGGTGAGCAGAGAGGAGCGTAATGTTGATAACGTCACACCTTGGCACACCTCTGGGGTAGAATGCGCCCTCTTTGGATTTGAGTCGGTTTTTTTAGAGGTTTTTCATGCATTTCAAGACACTTGTTCCCGCAGTTGCCCTGCTCGTAGCCCTGACCGGCTGTACCACCAACCCCTATACTGGCGAATCCCAGACCTCCAAGGGTGCCTGGGGCGCGCTGGCTGGCGCGGCCACTGGCGCCGCCGTGGGCGCGCTCTCTTCCAGCAAGGGTGACCGCAAGAAAGGGATCCTGACCGGCGTGGCCGCCGGCGCTGCTCTGGGCGGTGGTATCGGCTACTACATGGACGTACAGGAAGCCAAGCTGCGCGAGAAGCTGCAGGGCACCGGCGTCAGCGTGACCCGCAACGGCGACCAGCTGATCCTCAACATGCCGAACAACGTCACTTTCGACAGCTCCAGCGCTCAGCTGAAAGCAGCCGGTGCCAACACCCTGTCTGGCGTGGCCATGGTGGTGGCCGAGTTTGACAAGACTCGCCTGAACGTGGTCGGTCACACCGACAGCACAGGTTCCCGCGAGCTGAACATGAAGCTCTCCGCCCAGCGCGCCGATGCCGTCGCCGCCCAGTTGATCGGCCAGGGTGTGACCGGCAGCCGTATCTCCACCAGCGGCGTGGGCCCGGATCAGCCGGTAGCCACCAACAGCACCGCTGAAGGCAAGGCCCAGAACCGTCGGGTGACCATCACCCTGACCCCGATCGCCTAAGCGGTCCGGTTCGCAGCCATGAAAAAGGCCCCGCCAGCGATGGCGGGGCCTTTCGTTATTAGGCGTTGCGGGCTTTAGACGGCTGCAGTCAGCTGCACTTCCACCTTGTAGCCTTCGTGAGCGAGGCGGGCCTGCACGCAGGCACGAACCGGGGCTGTACCTGCCGGGATCCAGGCATCCCACTGCTCGTTGAAGGCCGCGATGTCCGCTATGTCCTTGAGGTAGATGTTGGCCATCAGGATCTTGTCGACGCCGGAGCCGTTGGCTTCCAGCAGGCGCTGCAGGCTTTCCAGCACTTCACGGGTCTGCTGATGAATATCGGCGGTGTCGGTGGCGGGCACTTCCACCACATAGAGGGTGCCGTTGTGAATGACCACATCAGACCAACGCTGGGTGGTGCCGATTCGGGTAATGGCTGGCATGGATTGCTCCGGTGTTGGGGCTCACTGACCCTTGCGGATCAGATAGCGGTAAGGGGCCTGCTCTGTCTCGCTGGCGACCAGGGTGTGATCCATGAAGCGGCAGAAACTGGGGATGTCGCGGGTGGTTGAGGGGTCGTCGGCACTGACCAGCAGGGTCTCCCCGTCAGCCATCAACCGCACTTTTTTACGAACCATCATCACTGGCTCGGGGCAACGAAGCCCGATTGCGTCCAACTCGTGAGTCGCACCGCAGAATAAAGCACTCATCAATAATCAACCTTCAACCAAATCAGCTGCCAATGATACTCACGGCGAAAAAATAATCAAACCACTCCGGCAACTGGCAGCATATGTAACCAAAGTGTTATCTGGGCCTACCCACTCCCCGCCGTATGAGTAATATAAAAATTGAACCATATTCAACAAGGAGGTGTGAATATGCAGGTCTCCTACGGCAGATTACAAGCCTACGCAGGCATGGGGTTCTTGTCTTTCGCCATGATAGTGATGGGCAGCCCGATCGGTAATACCGGCACCTGGTTCGGTTCCATGGTGATGATCGGACTGGGGCTCTGGATCGAGCTCAGCGATTACTACGACGAGGATGAGGACGAAAACGATCAATCCTGACCCCAATACTTTCACAACGACAAAGGCGGATATCTCATCCGCCTTTGTCGTTTCTGGTCTCCGCGAAAAGCGTCAGCGGGTCGAGCGCATGGCCCGCTCCAGATGCAGTGCAGTCTGCTGCGGGTTGGCTCTGGGGTCGTTGAAGAAGTTGCTCAGCACATCCATGATCGCCTGGCGCATGTTGGTCGGCGTCGCCATCCCCTCCGCCATGCTGGGCAGCAGGTTGCCCTCCCGCTCCGCCAGCAGAAAATCCTGATAGGAGCGGATGGCGCAGCGGTCGAACTTGCTCATGTCCGGCTTGGTCAGCGCCGGGATCGAACCCTTCACCCGGTTGAACTCCTGCTGGAAGCGCGGCGTCATCAGCAACTGGGCCAGCTCGCCCTGGGCCTGCAGCTGGGCGGGATCCCGCTGCTTGAACATGGCTATGGAGTCGAGGTTGTAGCTGAACAGGCTGGCACTGCCGGGGCTCGGCAGGCACTCGATATCCTCGCCGGGCCGGTAGTTGCCGGCGCTCAGTTCGCCCTTCACCCAGTCCCCCATGATCTGCATGGCGGCGCCGCCGCTCTCCAGCAGGTTGGTGGCCTGGTGCCACTTCAGGCCGGCGTATTTCTCCGGCACATAGCCGCGCAGCTGCTGAAAGCGGGTCAGCACCCGCACCATGTCGGGGCCGGTCAGGGTGGCGCTGTCCTGTTCCACGAAGGCTTTGCGGTAGAACGCCTTGCCCCCTTCGCCGAGTGCCACCGTCTCGAACAGTACCGCCAGCTGCCAGGGCTCGTTGCCGATGGCGAGCGGGGTGATCCCTTGCTGCTTGAGCCGATCGGCCACGGTGACGAACTGGGCCCAGCTGGTGGGCGGCGTCAACTTGTTGCGCTCGAAGATCTTGCGGTTGAGCCACAGCCAGTTGACCCGATGGATCCCGGTCGGCACCGCCATCAGGGCGCCATTTTGGCTGAGAGTCTCCCGCACCATGGGTGGCAGCTGGGGATACCAGCCGAGGTGTTCGGCCATGGGGGTGAGATCGCGCAGGAAGCCGAGTCCGGCCCACTCCCGCAATTCGAACCCCTTGAGGTGGGCCGCCTCCGGCGGATTGGCCGCCAGTGCCCGGCTTTTGAGCACCGTCATGGCGCTCTTGCCGCCGCCCCCCTGCACCGCGAAGTCGTTCCACTGGTTGCCCTGCTCGGTCCACTCGGACTTGAGCACTTCCACCGCCCTGGCCTCGCCGCCGGATGTCCACCAGTGCAGTACCTCCACCTGGGAGGCGCCTACAGGCAGGGAGAGCAGGGCGATGACAGAAAAAGACAACCACTTCATAAGGTTACTGCCTTGGTAGGGAGAGGGTGGCCTGCAGGCCGCCCTGCGGACGATTTTCCAGCACCAGATCGCCGCCGTGGGCGTGGGCTATGTTGCGGGCAATGCCCAGACCCAGACCGGTACCGGCCAGATCCGTACTGAGCCGATAGTAGGGCTCGAAGATGCGTTCGAACTGATCCTCCGGCAGGCCGGGCCCCTCGTCCATGATGAACAGGATCAGCATCTCCTCGTCGTCCATGATGATGATGCGCACCCGTTGGCCGTATTTGATGCCGTTGTCCACCAGGTTGCCGATGCAGCGCTTGAGGGCCAGCGGCTTGCCACGGTAGGGCTGCTTGCAGTGGCCTTCGATGGTCAGCCGCTCGTCGTGCAGGTTCATGGCCTCCGCCATCTGCTCCAGCATGGCGTCGATGTCGAGCTGCTCGATGTTCTCGTGGATGTCGGTGTCTTTCACCGTTTGCAATGCCCCCTTCACCATCAGCTCCAGCTCGTCCAGGTCCTTGTTGAACTTGGCGATCTGCTGCTCGTCGTCGAGCAGTTCGACCCGCAGTCGCAGCCGGGTGATGGGGGTCTTGAGGTCGTGGGAAATCGAGCTGAACAGCCGCTCTCTATCGTCGATATAGCGGCGGATGCGGTGCTGCATGATGTTGAAGGCGCGGGTGGCCGCCACGATCTCGGAGGCCCCCTCCTCTTTCAGGGAGGGCTGGTCGATGTCCTTGCCGAGGTTGACCGCCGCCTTGGCCAGCCGGCGCAGCGGCCGGGTCTGCCAGCGCACCAGCAGGAAGGTGAAGAAGCAGAGGAACACCGTCATCAGGGCGATGAAGCGCACCTGGTTGCTGGGCATGACGGTGTCATCCAGCGTCATGTAGGGGGCCGGCAGCAGGGCCGCCAGATAGAGCCACTCGCCCGGCTCTATCTCGATCTGGGTTACCAGCACAGGTGGATTGATCGGCTCCAGCGACAGGGTGTAACGGGCCCAGGAGGAGGGCAGATCCGCCAGCAGGGTGTCGTTGTTGAAGACGTGCAGCTCTTCGGGGCGCGAGAAATCCACCTTGATCGCCATGGCGTCGGAGAGTTTGCGGGTCAGTACCCCCTGCACCTCCTTGAGCACCAGCGTCTTGCGCTCGCTGTCGGGGATGGCGCTGATGTGGATCTCCTCCTCGTTCAGCGACACGAAGAAGCGGCTGCCACCCATGTTGCGCAGCTGGTCCAGCGCGATGTGGCGATACTGCAGCGGCAAGGATTTGAAGAAGTTGACGGTGGAGGCGGCCGACAGCGCTAGGTTGCGGGTGGTGCTGAGCATGCCTTCCAGCTCCCGCTTCTGGATCTGCTGCATCCAGATGCCGGTGAGGATGGTCTGGGAGAGCAGGATCGCCAGCAGCAACAGCAGCAGCATCCGCGACAGCAGGGAACGGGGCACCAGCGCCCGCCAGAACCACCTGGTATTCATGGGATCTCTCGCCCTGTGTCGATCAGCATGCCGTCGCTACCTTGCTGGCTCTCATGGGATCTCGTGCACCTCGGCGATCAGCATGTAGCCACTGCCGCGAATGGTCTTGATGATGCGCGGGCTCTTGCCGTTGTCACCCAGCTTCTGGCGCAAGCGGCTGATCTGCACGTCGATGCCGCGCTCCATCGGCAGGCTCTCGCGACCGCGGGTGGCGTCCGAGATGGTATCCCGGTCCAGCACCACGCCGGGCTGCTGCAGGAACATGCCGAGCAGCAGGGCATCGCTGCCGGAGAGATCCAGCAGGCTGCCGTCTTCGTGGGTCAGCTGGTGGCTCAGGGTATCCAGGGTCCACTCGGCGAAGCGCAGCCGGCGGCTCGGCTCTTTCTCTTTCTCTGGCTGGCGGAATTCGGCGCGGCGCAGCAGCGCCTTGATGCGGGCCTGCAGCTCGCGCGGGCTGAACGGCTTGGCAATGTAGTCATCGGCACCGAGCTCGAGGCCGATCACCCGATCCGCTTCGTCGGAGGCGGCGGTCAGCATGATGATGGGCACCTGGGAGTCGCGACGGATCTGCTGGCAGAGGGTAAAACCGTCGTCACCCGGCATCATGATATCGAGAATGATGAGGTCCGGGTTGTGCTGGGCGAGCTGCTTGCGCATCTCGTTGCCCTCTGCTGCGGTCAATACCTCGAAGCCGGCCCTGGTCAGGTATTCGTTGAGCAGCTCGCGGATCTCTTGGTCGTCGTCGACGATCAGCAGTTGTTTGCTCGTTGACATATGTATGTGCATCCACCCATTTTTTTGTGCAGATTGAACCTGTCAGGGGCGCAAAAAGCAAGCAAGCCCCCCATCTAATGTGAGGTTATGGGCAATATCCTCCCATATCCTGCCGTGCAAATAAAAAAGGCCGACCCAAACGGGCCGGCCAATACGCAGATTCCGACGGCAGAAGTGCACCCCGTGTGGCGCACTCCACAGACTCGATAACGGGCCGGGCAGACCGACCCCAAAACCGCTGACAGGAGCCCGCTTCGCCGGGAAGCCAGGAACGGGCTCCTGTCTGTCAATCCAGCCCCGACCGACGAACCGGCCAGGGCGCTACTTACACTCGTTCGAACACGGTGGCGATGCCCTGACCCAGGCCGATGCACATGGTGGCAACCCCCAGGGTGGCGTCCTTCTCTTCCATCAGGTTGAGCAGGGTGGTGGAGATGCGGGCGCCGGAGCAGCCGAGCGGGTGACCCAGGGCGATGGCGCCGCCGTTCAGGTTTACCTTCTCATCCACCACGTCTTGCAGACCCAGATCCTTCACGCAAGGCAGGGACTGGGCGGCAAACGCCTCGTTCAGCTCGAACAGGTCGATGTCGCCGATGGTCAGGCCGGCCCGCTTGAGCGCCTTCTGGGTGGCCGGTACCGGGCCGTAACCCATGATGGCGGCATCGCAGCCGGCGATGGCCATGGCACGAACCCGGGCACGCGGGGTGAGGCCGAGGGCCTTGGCGCGGTCCGCACTCATCACCAGCATGGCGGCGGCGCCATCGGACAGCGCCGACGAGGTGCCGGCGGTGACGGTACCGTTGACCGGGTCGAACACCGGGCGCAGCTGGCTCAGGGTTTCAACCGTGGTTTCCGGGCGGATCACTTCGTCGTAGTCGTAGAAAAAGCGGGCGCCGCTGGCGTCATGGCCTTCCAGCCCGACGATCTCCTTGGCGAAACGGCCTTCCACGGTGGCGGCGTGAGCGCGGCGGTGGGAGCGGGCGGCAAACTCGTCCTGCTGCTGACGACTGATGCCGTGCAGCTTGCCGAGCATCTCGGCGGTCAGCCCCATCATGCCGGAGGCTTTCGCCACCGACTTGGCCATGCCGGGGTGGAAGTCGACGCCGTGGCTCATCGGCACGTGGCCCATGTGCTCGACGCCACCGATGATGAAGATATCCCCATCACCCACCTGGATGGCGCGGGAGGCGTCGTGCAGCGCCTGCATGCTGGAACCGCACAGGCGGTTGACGGTGACCGCCCCCACCTGCTTCGGAATGCCGGCCAGCAGTGCGGCGTTGCGGGCAATGTTGAAGCCCTGCTCCAGGGTCTGCTGCACGCAGCCCCAGTAGATATCCTCGATCTCGTTCGGGTCGAGGTTGGGGTTGCGCAGCAGGATGGATTTCATCAGGTGCGCGGACAAGTCTTCTGCACGCACGTTGCGGAAGGCGCCGCCCTTGGACCGGCCCATCGGGGTCCGGATACAGTCGACAATGACTACGTCTTTCATGAATGGATCTCCTTTCCGCAATCAGTAGAAGGTTTTGCCCTGGGCGGCCATTTCCCGCAGCTTGTCGCTGACGCGGTAGAGCGGGCCCAAGTCGGCATACTGGTCGGCCATGGCCACGTAGCGATCCAGACCGATAGTGTCCAGATAGCGGAATACGCCGCCGCGGAAGGGAGGGAAGCCCAGACCGTAGACCAGCGCGATGTCGGCTTCGGCTGGCGTGGCGACTATGCCCTCTTCCAGACAGAGCACCACCTCGTTGATCATCGGGATCATCATGCGGGCGATGATGGCGTCCTTGTCGAACTCCTGTTTCGGGTTGGCGATGGGGGCCAGCAGCTCGTAGCTGGCGGCGTCGGCCACCTTCTTCGGCTTGCCCTTCTTGTCCTGCTCGTAGGCGTAGAAACCCTTGCCGTTCTTCTGACCGAAGCGGCTCACTTCGTACATCACGTCGATGGCAGTGCGGCCTTCCTTGCTCATGCGTGCCGGGAAGCCCTGCGCCATCACGTCACCGGCATGGTGGCCGGTGTCGATGCCGACCACGTCCAGCAGGTAGGCGGGGCCCATCGGCCAGCCAAACTCCTTCTCCATCACCTTGTCGACGGCGGCAAAGTCGGCGCCATCGGCGACCAGCTTGTTGAAGCCGAAGAAGTAGGGGAACAGCACCCGGTTGACGAAGAAGCCCGGGCAGTCGTTGACCACCACCGGGGACTTGCCCATGGCGGCAGCGTAGGCCACCACGCGGTTGATGGTTTCATCGGAGGTCTGCTCGCCGCGGATGATCTCCACCAGCGGCATGCGGTGCACCGGGTTGAAGAAGTGCATGCCGCAGAAGTTCTGCGGGCGCTTGAGACCCTTGGCCAGCAGGGAGATGGGGATGGTGGAGGTGTTGCTGGCGAGCACGGCGTCTTCGCCAATGATCCCTTCCACTTCGCCCAGCACGGCGGCCTTCACTTTCGGGTTCTCGACCACGGCTTCGACCACCACATCTACATGCTTGACGTTGTCATAGCTGAGGGTCGGGGTGATGGCGGAGAGCACCTGGCCCATCTTGATGCCGTCGATGCGGCCCTTTTCGAGCTGGCCGTTGAGCAGCTTGGTGGCTTCACCCATGCCAAGTGCTAGCGCCTTCTCGTTGATGTCCTTCATCACCGCCGGGATACCCTTGCTGGCGGATTGGTAGGCGATGCCGCCCCCCATGATGCCGGCACCCAGTACGGCGGCGTGGCCAGTGGCCTTAGCTGCCTGCTTGGCCGCCTTCTTGGCCAGCGCCTTGATGTGCTGATCGTTCAAGAAGATACCGACCAGCGCCTTGGCGACATCGGTCTTGGCCAGCTTGATGAAACCCTGTGCCTCGACGGCCAGCGCCTCGTCACGGCTCATGCCGGCAGCGGCTTCGACGGTTTTCACCGCGGTCATCGGCGCCGGGTAATGTTTGCCCGCCACGGCGGCAACCATGCCGGCGGCGGTGGTGAAGCTCATCATGGCTTCCAGTTTGGAGAGGCGCAGCGGGGCCTTCTTGGCGGCGCGGCGGCCCTGCCAGTCCAGCTTGCCTTTGATCGCGTCCTTGATCATCTGAACCGCAGCGCTCTGCAGTGCCTCTGGCGCAACCACGGCGTCGATGGCTCCCACCTTGAGGGCGTCATCGGCACGGTAATCCTTGCCGGTGGTGATCCACTCGAGCGCGTTGTCGGCGCCGATCACTCGCGGCAGACGGACAGTGCCGCCAAAGCCCGGCATGATGCCGAGTTTGGTCTCGGGCAGGCCGATTTTGGCGGTGGTGTCGGCCAGACGGAAGTCGGTGGAGAGGATGGTCTCGCAGCCGCCGCCCAGAGCGTGGCCCTTGATGGCGGAGAGGGTGGGCACCGGCAGATCTTCGATGGCGCTGAAGATGTCGTTGGCCTTTTTCAGCCAGCCGAGCAGATCAGCCTGAGGCAGATCGAACAGTTCTAGGAATTCGGTAATGTCGGCGCCGACGATGAAGGCGTCTTTGCCGGAGGTGAGGATCAGACCTTTTAGTTCACGTTCTTGTTGTAATGCGGCGATCGCTTCGCTCAGGGAGAGCAGGGTAGCGCGATCCAGCTTGTTGACTGAACCCGGAGCATCGAACCTCAGCTCGGCAATGCCGTCTTCGAGGTAGCTGACCGTCAGGGTTTCGCCTTGGTAGATCATGAGAGTGTCTCCTTGTTCCCACATGGTGGGGGGTGGTGCTCCTTTATCCCCAGCAGGGGGCGAGGCTCACTATTGATCCAAAAGAAGACAATTTCAACACCTATTTAAAACATTCGTTTAACAGATCTCGAGTAAAAGCTCGCCTCAGATTAACAACCAAAATAAAGGCGTCTGATGACGCCTTTATTAACCTTGTGTGGTCTCAGCAGGCCAGCTCGGGCCGGTCGCGGTACTGGCTCAGCACTTCGGGATCGGCGAGGGCGTGGGTGTTGTTGACGGGCCGGTTGTGCACCACTTCCCGCACCGCCAGCTCCACTATCTTGCCGGACTTGGTGCGCGGAATCGCGTCCACCTGCAGGATGCGGGCCGGCACGTGACGGGCGGTGCAGTGCAGGCGCACCTGCTGGCGGATGCGCTCACGCAGCGCTTCGTCCAGCATGAGGCCTGGCTTGAGCTTGACGAACAGCACCACCCGCTCGTCCTGTTGCCACTGCTGGCCGATGACGATGCTCTCTTCTACTTCCTCCAGCTGCTCGACGTAGCGGTAAATCTCGCTGGTGCCGATGCGCACGCCGCCCGGGTTGAGGGTAGCGTCGGAGCGACCGTAGAACAGGATGCCGCCGGTCGGGGTCAGCTCGATCCAGTCGCCATGGCACCAGATGTTGTCGAACCGTTCAAAATAGGCGGCGTGGTACTTGTCGCCGCTGTCGTCCCCCCAGAAGCCGATGGGCTGGGCCGGGAAGGGTTTGGTACAGACCAGTTCGCCCTTTTCCCCCTGCACTGGCTGACCCGCTTCGTTAAATACCTGTACCGCGAGGCCGAGGCCACGTCCCTGGCTCTCTCCGCGGTAGACGGGGCTGATGGGGTTGCCGATGACGAAGCAGGAGCAGATGTCGGTGCCACCTGAGATGGAGCTGAGCTGCACATCCCGCTTGATCTGCTGATAGACGTGGTCGAACCCCTCCGGCGACAGCACGGAGCCGGTGCTGCAGATAAGCCGCAACTGCGGCAGCTGGTGGGTCTTGATCGGGGCATAACCCTGCTTGTGCAGCGCATCCAGGTATTTGGCCGAGGTGCCGAACAGGGCGACCTCTTCGTCGCGGGCGAGATCCCACAACACGTTGCCGTCCGGGTAGAAGGGGGAGCCGTCGTAGAGCACCAGGGTAGCGCCGGAGGCGAGCGCGCTCACCAGCCAGTTCCACATCATCCAGCCGCAGGTGGTGAAGTAGAAGATCCGCTCCCCCGGTTTGATGTCGCAGTGCAGCTGGTGCTCTTTCAGATGTTGCAGCAGAGTGCCGCCGATGCCGTGCACGATGCACTTGGGCTTGCCGGTGGTGCCGGACGAATAGAGAATGTAGAGCGGGTCATTGAAGGCCATGGGCTCGAACTGCAGGCTGGCATCCGGCTGACCGGCCAGGATCTGGCACCAGTCGTGGCCAAGCTGCAGGGGGTGGCCCAGCAGGGGGATCATGACTGTCTGCTCTATGCTGTCGATCTGGCTGACAACCCCTGCCACTTTGTCCTGAATATCGATGGCCTTGCCGTTGTAGCGATAGCCATCCACCGCAAACAACACACGCGGCCGGGTCTGGCCGAAGCGCTCCACCACGCTGGCTTCGCCGAAATCGGGGCTGGTGGAGGTCCAGATCGCCCCCAGGCTGGTGGTCGCCAGCATGGCCACCACGGTTTGCGGGATATTGGGCAGGTAGGCCGCCACCACATCGCCCCGGCCGATTCCCTGGCCACGCAGCCACTGGGCCAGCCTGGCCACCTGATCCGCCAGCTCGCGCCAGCTCAAGGTGTGGCTGGGGCTATCCTCGATGCGGGAGATGATGGCTGGCGTGTCATCCTGGCGGCGCAGCAGGTTTTCTGCGAAGTTGAGGCGGCTGTCGGGGAACCAGCGGGTGCGCTGCATCTCCTGGCGGTTCTCCGCCACTATGTTGCCGAGCTCGCCCTTGACGCCGCAGTGCTGCCACACCAGTGGCCAGAAACGGGTTGTCTTCTCCACCGACCACTGGTAGAGCTGGGCGTAGCTGTGCAGCTGCAGGCCGTGGAAGCGGTTGACCTCGGCCATGAAGTGCTGGAGGTTGGATTGCTGAATCCGCTCCTGATCCGGTTGCCACAGGCAAAGGTTGTGCATGAGTAGTCCCTGACTGCATGTATCTACCGGCAGTGTATTGAATTGTTTTTTATTTGTTAATGGTTGGTTTTTGTTTCATAACAAAAGCCTTGTAACGTATGCGTTACCTCACGAAGCGATTGCTTGACGGTTCGAGCCTTGATTCGCTTGATGTTATGCTGAAACCACATTTCTCCCGGAGCAGGACGCCATGAGCAGCTACAGCCAACTTTTTGCCCAGCACCTCGACACCTTGCAGCAGCGCACCCGCGACATACTGCAACAGCAGGGACTGAGCGGTCTGGCCATCCACTCCGGCCAGACCCACCGCATCTTCCTCGATGATCAGGATTACCCCTTCAAGGTGAACCCCCAGTTCAAGGCCTGGTTGCCGGTGCTGGACAATCCTCACTGCTGGTTGCTGGTGGACGGCGTGAACAAACCGGTGCTGCTGTTCTACCGGCCGGTGGATTTCTGGCACAAGGTAGCGGAGCTGCCCAACACCTTCTGGGTCGACTTCTTCGACATCCGCTTCCTGACTCGACCGGAGCAGGTTGCTGATCACCTGCCGGCCAACAAGCAGGAGTGGGCCTATCTGGGCGGCCACCTGGAGGTGGCCGAGCTGCTGGGGCTGGGCCAGCCCAATCCGGAGGCGGTGCTCAACTATCTGCATTATCATCGCGCCTACAAGACGGCCTATGAGCTGGAATGCCTGCGCGATGCCAACCGCATCGGGGTGCGCGGCCACATTGCGGCCAAGGACTCCTTCATGGCGGGGGCGAGCGAGTTCGAGATCAACCTGGCCTACATGAAGGCGGTCGGGCAGGGGGCCAATGAGGCGCCCTACGGCAATATCGTCGCCATCAACCGTAATGCGGCCATCCTGCACTACACCCACCTCTCCGCCCAGCGGGTGCCCGATGCGGAGCGGTACTCCTTCCTCATCGACGCCGGTGTGGATGTGCACGGCTATGCCTCCGACATCACCCGGACCTGGGCCTGGCGCCGCGGTGAGTTTGCCGATCTGATTGCGGCGCTGGATGCCCAGCAGCAGGAGGTCATCGAGGAGATCAAGCCGGGTCGCCGTTACAGCGAGCTGCATCTGCATATGCACCACCGGCTGGCGCGCCTGCTGCAAGCCACCGAGCTGGTAGACATGTCGGTGGACGAGATGATCCATACCGGGGTGACCAATGTCTTCTTCCCCCACGGTCTCGGCCACTTCCTCGGCCTGCAGGTACACGATGCCGGCGGCTTCATGCAGGATGAGCGCGGCACCCACCTTTCTGCCCCCGAACAGTTCCCCTATCTGCGCTGCACCCGGGTGATGGAGGTGGGCCAGGTGTTCACCATCGAGCCGGGTCTCTACTTCATCGACAGCCTGCTGGAGCCGCTGCGCCTCGGTGAACAGGGCAAGCGGGTCAACTGGAACAAGGTCGAGGCGCTGCGCCCCTATGGCGGCATCCGCATCGAAGACAACGTGGTGCTGCACGCCAACGGGGTGGAAAACCTGACCAGACAAGCAGGGCTCTGATGGCGACGGATTACCCCATACCGGCAGCCCCGCTGGAGGTGAGTGAAGAGATCAAGAAGAGCCGCTTCACCACTTATATTGCCCACACGCCGACCGTAGAGGCTGCCAAAGCCTGGATCGGCGAGATAAAACAGCAACATCCCGGGGCCCGGCATCACTGCTGGGCCTTTGTTGCCGGTGCCCCGCAGGACAGTCAGGTGTACGGTTTCAGCGATGACGGCGAGCCCTCGGGCACCGCCGGCAAGCCCATGCTGGCCCAGCTGATGGGGGCCGGTCTCGGGGAGATCGCCGCCGTGGTGGTGCGCTATTACGGTGGGGTACTGCTGGGCACCGGCGGCCTGGTCAAGGCCTATGGCGGTGGCGTGGGCGCCGCCCTCAAGCAGCTCGAAACCCGTATCAAGCGCCAGCAGACAGCCTCCTTCATCCAGTGCGACTATACCGACATGGGAGCGGTGGAAGCACTGATCCAGGCGCATCAGGGCCAGTTGCTGGCAGCCGACTACGGCGCCAGCGTCACCCTGCAGGTGGCGTGGGAATCCGCTGTTTGGAGCAGAATCGCACAGGAATTGACCGACCGAACCCAGGGTCGGGTATCCCTTCGTCCCTTAGATGGCTAGAATCCATCGCTCTTTTAGTCTGAAGAGGGAGCCGGAATGCAGATTCTGAGCATCATTCGTATCGTTGGCCTGCTGGTCGCGCTGTTCAGTTCGACCATGTTGCTGCCCGCGCTGGTCGCCTTTGGCTATCGTGATGGCGGTGGTGCCGAGTTCGTCAACTCCTTCTTCATCGCCCTGCTGCTCGGCGCCGCGCTCTGGTTTCCAAACCGCCATCAGAAGAAAGATCTCAGATCCAAGGAAGGCTTTCTCATCGTCGTGCTGTTCTGGGTGGTGCTGGGCAGCGTGGGGGCCTTGCCGTTCCTGCTGGGAGAGGTGCCCGGCATGACGGTATCGGAGGCCTTCTTCGAGTCGTTTTCCGGCCTGACCACCACCGGAGCGACCGTGCTCACCGGGCTGGACAACCTGCCCAAGGCGTTTCTGTTCTATCGCCAGCTGCTGCAGTGGCTGGGGGGGATGGGGATCATAGTGCTGGCGGTGGCCATACTGCCGCTGCTCGGCATCGGGGGCATGCAGCTCTATCGCGCCGAAATTCCGGGGCCGGTCAAGGACAACAAGGTCACCCCGCGCATCGCCGAGACGGCCAAGGCGCTTTGGTTCATCTATCTATTGCTCACCTCCCTCTGTGCCCTGGCGTACTGGATGGCGGGCATGACCCTGTTCGATGCCATCTGCCACTCTTTCTCCACCCTGTCGGTGGGCGGCTTCTCGACCCACGACGCCAGCATCGGCTTTTTCAACAGCCCGGCCATCAACCTGATCACCGTGGTGTTTCTGCTGCTGGCGAGCGTCAACTTTGCCCTGCACTTCATGGTGTTCGCCCACAAGCCGGTACGGTTGAGCAACTATCTGCGCGACTCTGAGTTAAAGGTGTTTCTGAGCATCCAGTGCGTGTTGGTGTTGATCTGCTTCGTTTCCCTGTTGTTTCACGGTCATTACGCCACCTGGCAGGAGGCGCTCAACCACGGTCTGTTTCAGGCGGTGTCGCTGGGCACGACCACCGGCTACAGCACGACCAGCTATGCGGAGTGGCCCTCCTTTCTGCCCATGCTGCTGATGTTCTCCGCCTTCATCGGCTGCTGCGCCGGCAGTACCGGGGGCGGCATCAAGGTGATGCGCTTCATGATCCTGTTCCTGCAGGGGATGCGCGAACTGAAGCGGCTGGTGCACCCGCGCGCCATCTATACCCTCAAGCTGGGTCGTCGTGCTGTGCCTGAGCGGATCGTGGAGGCGGTGTGGGGCTACTTTGCCACCTACATCATTCTGTTCTTCATCTTTATGCTGTTGCTGCTGATGACCGGCTTGAACGAGGTGACCGCTTTCTCCGCCGTGGCGGCCGCGTTCACCAACGTGGGGCCGGGGCTGGGCGAGGTGTCGGCCAACTTCGGCAAGATCTCGGCAACGGCGCAATGGATACTGGTCGTCGCCATGCTGTTTGGCCGATTGGAAATCTTCACTCTTCTGGTACTGTTTACCCCTGCATTCTGGCGTAGTTGAGGTTGGTATGGACAAGATTCTGGTGCTTTATTCTTCCCGTGACGGGCAAACACGAAAGATCGTCGATGCCATGCTGGCAGAGATCGAGGGTTGCGAGGTGGTGATGCAGGATCTGCATACCCTGCCGAAGTGCAATCTCAGCAAGTTCAAAAAGGTGCTGATCGGCGCCTCCATTCGTTATGGCAATTTTCATCCCAGCCTGTTCAGCTTCATCCACGCTCATCACGAACAGCTGGAAGTGGCCAACGCCGCCTTCTTCTGCGTCAACCTGACGGCCCGCAAGCCGGAGAAGCAGACCCCGCAAACCAACGCCTATATGAAGAAGTTTCTGCGCCTATCCCCCTGGAAGCCGAAAACCCTGGGGGTGTTTGCCGGTGCGTTGCAGTACTCCCGCTATAACTGGTGGCAGACCCGCATTATCCAGCTGATCATGAAGATCACCGGTGGCAGTACGGATACCAGCAAGGACCTCGAGTTTACCGATTGGGAAAAAGTGCGTAGCTTTGCCCAGGAATTCTGGTCAAAAAGATAGCAACCCATCCTCCTGAATGGCCTGAGCCCCGCGGTTGCGGTGCTTTTTGTTGGATAAATAGGCGTTTGAGCTGTTGAAAGCCAAAAAATGCCAATTTTTGCAAAATTCCCCTTGTCATCACTGCGCAGCTCCCTATAATGCGCCCCTACCAGCACGGCGGAACACGCCAACCTGATGAGCCAGCTTCCTTGCGAAGTGGGCGCCGAAAGAAAAGCGAAAACAAGCG
>NZ_CAWPKQ010000012.1:0-46319 GCF_963888745.1 Aeromonas sp. DNRA1
GGTAGCGCCGATGGTAGTGTGGCATTCGCCATGCGAGAGTAGGACACTGCCAGGCACCCAACACGAGAAACCCCGCTCATCTGAGCGGGGTTTTTTATTATCTAAAATCCGCGATTTATGGTCATAAACTGCGGATTTCTCTGCTTTATGCCTGTCCTTGACCGGCGCAGGGCAGCTCCATGTTGACTACCCCATCTTCCAGCTGGATATCAATTTTGAAGCCAAGTCGTTTGGCTAGGTTGATCATGCCGCGGTTGCTAGGCATGGTCATGCCAGACAGCTGGCCAATGCCGCGCTCTCTGGCATAGCGTACTATCTTCTCCATCATCAGCTTGCCAAGCCCCAGCCCTTTCAGGTCGGAGCGCACCAGGATGGCAAACTCTGCATCAGACAGGTCCGGGTTGGAAATGGCTCGTACTACCCCCAGGATCTGCTGGTCGAACGGACCATCCTGCCCCACGGCGACAAACGCCATCTCCCGGTCGTAATCGATCTGGGTCATGCGGGCCAGCTCTTCATGTCCCAGCTCCCCCACGTCGGCGAAGAAGCGCTTGTACCTGTCTTCGTCCGATACCTTGAGTACAAACTGCTTGTGAGCCGGTTCATCCTCTGGCCGAATCGGGCGCAACAGCACATGGTTCTGATCCTTGAGCCAGGCCCCCTCTTCCAGTTCGGTGGGATAGGGGCGGATAGCCAGTCTGCAACGGCCTTCTTCAGCAGGTTGCAGAGTCAGGCTGGCATCCAGTACCACCATTTCGGCGCCGCAGGCCTGCAGTGGGTGCAGATCCAGCTGCTGGATCTCGGGGAAAGCGAGCAGGAGCTCCGACAATTGGCACAGCACCTGGCCGAGGGCATCGATATCGAGTCGCTCCGGACTGGCCTGCTCGCGGATCTTGCGGCTCTTGAGCGCCCCAATGATCTGGTAGCGTGCTAGCGCCTGGTTCAGCGGCGGCAAGGCTGCCATCATCTCCTGCGGCTCAGCCCCTGACTCGCCGAGCAGGATGACAGGGCCGAATACGGGATCTTGTTGCAGCCGGATCCGCAGCTCCAATCCGCCGCTGCGCCGCGCCATGCGCTGCACCAGCAGGCCTTCGATGCGGGCACCGGGATCGTGCTGCCTGACTCGATCCAGAATGGCATCCGCAGCCTGGGCGACTTCGGCCGAGGTACGCAGGTTGAGCATGACACCGTGTACCGCCGACTTGTGGAGGATATCCGGCGAGCGCAGCTTGACTGCCACCGGATAGCCGATCTGCTCCGCGGTAAGGGTGGCTTCGATGGCATCGGAGACGATCCAGGTCGGCAGGGTGGAGAGCCCAGCGGCCTGCAGAATGGGGTGTGCCAGATGGGTGTCGAGGGTGAGTTGTTTGCGTTCCAGCGCTTGTCTGATCAACTGCTGGCACAGCTCGAGGTTGAGCTTGTCACCCTGCAGGGAGGCGGGGGTCTCCATCAGCTGCTTCTGGTTGCGCCGGTATTCCACCATGTGCATGAAGGCGGCGACCGCGCTCTCAGGGGTGCGGTAGGTGGGGAAGCCTGCCTCGCTGAACAGACGACGCCCCTCCTGGGCCGAATATTCCCCCGCCCAGTTGGTCAGGATATTGAAGCGTCTGGCCCTGGGGTGCTGCTTGATGTAGTCGATCAGACTGCGCGCCAGGGCGGCGCCACGGGCGGTGAGTGAAGGGGCATGGATGAGCAGGATGGCGTCAGCCTCATCCCCTTGCAGCAGGTTGTCGAGAGCCTGTTGATAGTCATTGATGTCGGCATCGCTGCCGATATCGCGGGGTGGCATCGCCAGCTTGCCGCCCCGCTCCAGCAACTTGTCGATCGCCATGTTGGCCAAGCCACGGCCATTGGAGATGATGGCTAGCCGCTCCCCCTTGAGGGTCAGGGAGTGGCTCAGGGTCTCGACGGCGGCAAACAGTTCGTGGGTATCCCGCACCCGCAGCATACCGGCGCGACGGATGGCGGCGTCATAGACGTTGTCGAGCCCGCTGTCCGGTTCATGGCGGCCACTCTTGAGCACCAGAATGGGTTTGTTGCGGGCAGCTGCGCGGGCGGCCGAGAGAAAATGGCGGGCGTCCTGCAGCTTGTCCATGTAGAGCAGAATGGCGCGGGTCACGCTGTCGCGGGAGAGCTGATCCAGCAACTGGCCGAAGTTGATGTCGCAGTGATCGCCAAGGGAGATGAAGGCCGAGAAGCCGAGTTCATGCTGTTTGGCCCAATCCAGGATGGTGGTGCTGACGGCGGCAGACTGGGAGAGAAAGGCAACCTGACCGGGTTTGGCGGCAATCGGCGAGAAACTGGCATTGATGCCCTGACCCGGCAGCAGCATCCCCATGCTGTTGGGGCCGAGCAGGCGGATGCCGTATTGCTGGCTGAGCTGTTGCAGCTGTTCCCGCTCCGGCGCAGTGAAGTCTGCCGCCAGTATGATGGCGGCGCCCGTTCCCCGTTTGCCAAGCGCTTCGATGAGGGTCAATACCCGTTCCCGCCGGGTACAGACGATGGCGAGATCGGGGGCCAGTGGCAGGCTGTCGATATCGGCATAGGCCAGCACACCGGCGATGGCCTTGCTGTGCGGGCTGACCGGCAGGATGGGGCCTTTGAAATGGCCGGCGAGCAGGTGTCTTATCACCACGTGACCCGCTTTCTGCGGGTCGGTCGAGGCACCGATGACGGCGATTGACTGGGGTTTGAAGAGCCGATCCAGGCCGCTTGGTTTCATGGGCACTCCCGTGGGTGGCGGATGGTGCCAGTGTAATACGCTTTCAGCGCCGGTTCTGTGACCGGTTGCGGATCACTGCCTGGTCAGGGCGCTGGCTCGCAGGTAAAACTTCAACTCACCTTGGATCTGGCGTACCGCTGCCAGGTGGCGCTCCTGCAGATAGATATCCTGCTCCTGATCAAGCTGTGTTTGTGCTACTCCCAGGCTCTGCAGATACTCATCGAACAGCAGCGAGCTGGTGATTTCGATCAGATGAGGCATTATGGCGCGGCTCCTTGTTCCATTCAGATTGAGCATCCAGTCTAGTTTGTGCGCTGCTTTTCAGGCTGACCATTGTCAGATTTGACACGAAGTGGCTCACACATCTGTGGCGCAATGAGCCAAGAGGGCCCGGCCTGAGGTTATAGTGAATGGATGGTGGGGGAGGTGCGCGATGAGCAGGATCTGGTTGTGTTGCGTCATGCTGTTTGCCGGCAGCGTGCCGGCGGCAGAGGTATCCATCAGGGCCTGGAACCTGCTGCTGGACCATCCCAATCCTGCTGTGGCCGGTCTGCTGCGACTCTCGCTCGATCTGACCGTGCCCGAATACGGCCCCTATCGGCTGATTACCAGCCCGCCGATGGAGCAGGGACGGGCGGTCAAGGAGCTGCAAAGCGGCGAGTTGGTGCAGGTCGGGGTGTTTGCTCCCGATGAGGAGCGCGAGCGTACCCTGCTGGCCATCCACGTTCCGCTGGCAAAAGGGTTGCTGGGCTGGCGGGTGTGCCTCATTCGGCAGGGGGACGAGGGGCGGTTCGCCAACATACGATCGCTGGCTGACTGGCGGCAGGCCGGGTTTCGCATCGGGCAGCACAGATCCTGGCCTGATACCCGTCTGCTCAAGGAGAACGGTCTCAACGTGGTGGTGGGCAGCCTCTACGACGCCCTCTTCAACATGTTGCGCAAGCAGCGCTTCGACTGCTTCCTGCGCTCGGTCATCGAGATTGAGGAGGAGCTCAAGCAGCACCCGGATCTGGCCATCGAGCCGCATCTGGTGTTTCGCTATCCGCTGGCGCTGCTGTTCTTCGTCTCGCCCAAATACCCGGAACTGGCCAAACGCATCGAGCTCGGACTGCAGCGAGCCCGTCAGTCCGGTGATTATGAGCGGGTATTCGAGGCGGGCTTTGGCAGCACCATCCGGCGGCTGCAACTCGATCGGCGGGTAATGCTGGAGCTGAGCAATCCCGATCTGCCGGCCGGCAGCCGGGCCATGATGCAGGATCCTTCGCTCATTTATGCTCCGGCGCTGCCCGCCGTGTCAGCGCAGTGAACCCTGGCCCCGAGCCGTATCCCAGAAGGCGCGGATCAGCGGTTCTTCCAACCGCTTCTTGAGCACGGCGATGCCGACATCGAACGGCTTGAGCGCCGGTTTGGGCTCGACAATACGTACCTTTTCGCCCATGGGGCTGTGGTCGATCACCGCCGCCGGCACCAGCCCCACTCCGAAGCCGAGCGCCACCATGGCGACAATCCCCTCGTTGCCCGCTACCTCCGCATAGATGTTGGGGGCGATCCCCTTGTTGCGCAGCCACTGATCGCAGCGTTTGCGGGCCAGCCCCTGCTCGGAGAGGATCAGTGGCAGCCGCTCCCAGTCTGGCTCTCCCTGAGAAAACCACTGGCTCTGCTGCGGTGCGGTGCGGGGGGCGATGAACACCAGCGGTACCTGCTGCAGACTGGCAAATTCCAGCTTGGCGGAGAGGGCATCCGGGCGGGCGGCGATGGCCAGATCGGCCTCGTCGGCCAGGATTTTGTCCACCGCCAGCGCCGGGTCGCCGGTCTCCAGCTTGATCTCCAGCTGGGGATAACGGCGGCGAAAGCGCTCCAGTACTTCGGGCAACAGAAAGTAGCTGGCGGTGACCGAACAGAAGACCCGCAGCCGTCCCTGCAGCGGCTCGTCGCTGCGTTTGAGCTCCTGCTTGAGCTGGCGCCACTCCTGCAGCAGGGCGCCGCCGAATTCGCGCAGCTTCTCGCCCGCCGGGGTGAGCCGCACCGAGCGGTTGTCCCGCTCGAACAGCACACAGCCGGTCTCCTGCTCCAGCCGCTGGATGGCGCGGCTGAGGGTGGAGGGGCTGACCGCCATGGCATCGGCGCTCTTGCCGAAGTGGAGGGAGTCGGCGAGGTGGAGAAACAGCTCGAGATTGCGAAGGTCCATCTTTCAACTCCTGGTGCGGCATCTCTACTCGAGAGCCTGGGCATCAGCCATCTGGCGCTAGATCCTGCCAGCGATGATGAAGGGTTAACGTTTCAATTATTGCAACGTACTGTTTCGAATATATCAGTTCAGGCAATAAGTGTCCCGCGCTATAGTGGTTCAGACAACGCCGCTACCCGGCATGGAATCAATCGAACGGAGCAATCACCATGGCTAACTATTTCAACACCTTGAACCTGCGTCAGCAGTTGGCCCAGCTGGGCAAGTGTCGTTTCATGCAGCGCGAAGAGTTCGCGGACGGCTGCAACGTGCTGAAGGGCAAGAAGGTGGTGATTGTGGGCTGTGGTGCCCAGGGTCTGAACCAGGGTCTGAACATGCGCGACTCCGGGCTGGATATCTCCTACGCCCTGCGCAAGGCCGCCATCACCGAGAAGCGCGCCTCTTGGCAGAAGGCTACCGACAACGGCTTCGCGGTCGGTACCTATGAAGAGCTGATCCCGACCGCCGATCTGGTGCTGAACCTGACCCCGGACAAGCAGCACTCCGACGTCGTCAAAACCGTGATGCCGCTGATGAAGCAGGGCGCCGCGCTGGGCTACTCCCACGGCTTCAACGTGGTGGAAGAGGGTCAGCAGATCCGCTCCGACATCACCGTTGTGATGGTGGCGCCCAAGTGCCCGGGTACCGAAGTGCGTGAAGAGTACAAGCGTGGCTTTGGTGTGCCGACCCTGATCGCCGTTCACCCGGAGAACGATCCCAAGGGTGAAGGCATGGTCATCGCCAAGGCGTGGGCCTCCGCCACCGGCGGCGACCGTGCCGGGGTGCTGGAGTCCTCCTTCGTGGCGGAAGTGAAATCCGATCTGATGGGCGAGCAGACCATCCTCTGCGGCATGCTGCAGGCCGGTTCCCTGCTTTGCTACGACAAGCTGGTTGCCGAAGGGACCGACAAGGCCTATGCCGGCAAGCTGATCCAGTTCGGTTGGGAGACCATCACCGAAGCCCTGAAGCAGGGCGGCATCAGCCTGATGATGGACCGTCTGTCCAACCCGGCCAAGCTGCGCGCCTTCGAGCTCTCCGAGCAGCTCAAGACCCTGATGCGCCCGCTGTTCGAGAAGCACATGGACGACATCATCGCCGGTGAGTTCTCCCGCGGCATGATGGCCGACTGGGCCGAAGACGATGCCAAGCTGTTCGGCTGGCGCGAAGAGACCGGCAAATCAGCCTTCGAAAACGCGCCGGCGTTTGCAGGCAAGATTGCCGAGCAGGAGTACTTCGACAATGGCGTGGTGATGGTGGCCATGGTCAAGGCGGGTGTCGAGCTTGCGTTCGAAACCATGGTGGCCTCCGGCATTTATGAAGAGTCTGCCTACTACGAATCCCTGCACGAGCTGCCGCTGATCGCCAACACCGTTGCCCGCAAGCGTCTGTACGAGATGAACGTGGTCATCTCCGACACCGCCGAGTACGGCAACTACCTGTTCGCCAACGCCGCCGTGCCGTTGCTGCGCGAGCACTTCATGCCGACCCTGAAAGCGGGCGATCTGGGTGCCAGCAAGGCGGATGAGCAGAGCGTCGATAACCTGGCACTGCTGGCCGCCAATGAGGCGACCCGCAACCACCCCATCGAAGCGATCGGTCAGGTACTGCGCGGTTACATGAAAGACATGAAGCGCATCGCCGTCGGCGGTTAAGCCGGCATCGGGCAGGATGATGAAGGGGCGGGGGTGACGATCCCCGTCGCCGGTCGGGCTGGACACCCGACCGGCCCACCAGAAAACCCGGCCATAAAAAAGCCCCGCTCATCGAGCGGGGCTTTTGCATTCAGAAAGGCTGACTAAATCAGGCTTTCCACGCTTTCCAGGTGTTGATCAGGCCGTTGGTGGAGCAGTCATGGCTGGTGACAGCCGCATCGGTATTGAGCTCCGGCAGGATCTTGTTGGCCAGCTGTTTGCCCAGCTCCACACCCCACTGGTCGAAGCTGAAGATGTTCCAGATTGCGCCCTGTACAAAGATCTTGTGCTCGTACATGGCAATCAAAGAGCCAAGCGTCTTCGGGGTCAGGCTCTTGAACAGGATGGAGTTGGTCGGGCGGTTGCCTTCGAACACCTTGAACGGCACCAGATCCTTGACCTGCTCCAGGGTTTTGCCAGCCGCCAGGAACTCGGCTTCGACCTGCTCCTTGCTCTTGCCGAAGGCCAGCGCTTCGGTCTGGGCGAAGAAGTTGGCCAGCAGTTTCGGGTGGTGGTCGCCGATCGGGTTGTGGCTGATGGCCGGTGCCAGGAAGTCACAGGGGATCAGCTTGGTGCCCTGGTGGATCAGCTGGTAGAAGGCGTGCTGGCCGTTGGTACCCGGCTCACCCCAGATGATGGGGCCGGTCTGGTAGTCAACCGGCTTGCCGTTGCGGTCGACGTACTTGCCGTTGGACTCCATGTTGCCTTGCTGGAAGTAGGCAGGGAAGCGGTGCATGTACTGGTCGTACGGCAGGATGGCTTCGGACTCGGCACCGTAGAAGTTGTTGTACCACAGGCCGATCAGCGCCAGCAGCACCGGCACGTTCTGCTCATAGGAGGCTGTGGCGAAGTGCATGTCCATCTCGAAGGCGCCTTGCAGCAGGGCTTCGAAGTTTTCGAAACCGACGGACAGGGCGATGGGCATGCCGATGGCAGACCAGGAGGAGTAGCGGCCGCCAACCCAGTCCCAGAACTCGAACATGTTGTTGGTGTCGATGCCGAACTCGGCCACGGCCTTGCCGTTGGTGGAGAGCGCAGCGAAGTGCTTGGCAACGTGGGCCTTGTCACCGGCGATCTTGATGAACCAGTCGCGGGCGGTCAGGGCGTTGGTCATGGTCTCCTGGGTGGTGAAGGTCTTGGAGGCCACCAGGAACAGGGTGGTTTCCGGATCGATCTTCTTCAGAGTCTCGGCGATGTGGGTGCCATCGACGTTGGAGACGAAGTGCATCTGCAGGTGGTTTTTGTAGGGACGCAGTGCCTCGGTGATCATCACCGGGCCGAGATCGGAGCCACCGATACCGATGTTGACCACGTGCTGGATCGCCTTGCCGGTGTAGCCTTTCCACTCGCCTGAGATGATCTTCTCGCAGAAGCCTTTCATCTTGGCCAGCACGGCGTTCACTTCCGGCATCACATCCTTGCCGTCGCTCTCGATGGGGCGGTCGGAGCGGTTGCGCAGGGCCACGTGCAGCACCGAGCGGCCTTCGGTCATGTTGATCTTGTCGCCGTTGAACATTGCGTCAATCGCGCTGCGAAGATCGGTCTCTTTGGCCAGATCAACCAGCAACTTGAGGGTTTCTTCGGTGATCAGGTTCTTCGAGTAATCGACCAGGATGTCGCCGCCGAAGGTGAGGGAGAATTTGTCGAAACGCTGGGGATCCTGGGCAAACAGATCCTTGAGCCGGGTCTCTTTGTTCGCTGCAAAGTGGGCTTCCAGTGCCTGCCAGGCCTGGGTCTGGGTTGGATTGATGTTTTTCATAGGATTATCAGTCTTCCAAGTTGTGTATGAACCTTGCAGGCAAGGCTCCCGCCAAACCTTATTATTCGAGCATTATACCGGGCCAGTTGCGCCGCCCGTGTAACAGAGCTTTACCAATTGTCTGCCATCGACCGAGTTTACAACCAAAACGCTGCGATTATGAGTCACTGATGGCAGCCGGATCTTGCGTTTGCGCATACTTGGTCGGGCTTGCCGCCGCTGAAAGGGCTTTCAGGGCGAGGGCAGGCTGCGAGTGGGGTGGCAGTTTGGCCTGGCAGCCAAAAGAGTATTCGATAGACGCCTTTTTGCTCATTTCATGCGCAGGCGCAAGTTGTTGGTCCCGGAGGCTGGCTAGCATATGAGCGAATGGACGAGATCTCCCAGGGATGGCCACTGTCTGGAATGAGGAGATCGCTATGAAAGCTGTGTTATCCCTGTTTGCTCTGAGCCTGATCGCCACCGGCCTCATCGGCCTGCTGACCATGGTACTGACCAGTGCGGCGCCTACCTTGCCGTTACGGGTGCTGGCAGTGATCGGTGCCGTGCTGGGAGGCTATGTGCTGGTGCAACCGCTGCTCAACCGGGTGGCCCGTCGGCTGGTGTGAGTCGACGCCCCCGGCATGCTGAAAACAAAGTCCGGCCCCTGGTGGCCGGATTTTTTATGCCCGTCAGGGGGCCGGAAACGACAATGCCAGCCCTAAGGCTGGCATTGTGTCATTCAGGAAAAGGCTCAGGCCTGCGGCTTTTGCATGTGCATGACCATCTGCGGGAAGGGGATCTCGATGCCTTCGGCATCGAAGGTGAGCTTCACCTTCTCGTGGAAGTCGAACCAGACACCCCAGTAGTCGCCGGTCTTGACCCAGGGGCGTACCACGATATTGACCGAGGAGTCGGCCAGCGCGGCGACGGCGATAGTGGCTGCCGGCTCCTTGAGGATGCGTGGCTCTTCATTCACCAGGCGCTCGAGGATCTGCTTGGCCTTGCGCAGATCCGAGCCGTAGCCGATGCCGAAGGTCATGTCAACGCGGCGGGTATCCATGCGCGAGTAGTTGACGATGGTGCCGTTGAGGATGGCGGAGTTGGGCACTACCACCATCTTGTTGTCACCGGAGGTGAGGGTGGTGGTAAAGAGCTGAACGGATTGCACCACGCCATTGGTGCCTGCCACCTCGATGAATTCCCCTGCCTTGATGGGGCGGAAGATGATGAGCAGAAAGCCGGCGGCAAAGTTGGAGAGCGAACCTTGCAGCGCCAGACCGATGGCCAGACCGGCGGCACCGATAATGGCGACGAAGGAAGCGGTCTGCACCCCGACCCGGCCCAGCGCGGCGATCACCACGAACACCAGGATGGCGTACTTGAGGATACTGCCGACGAAGTGGGTGACAGTGGTGTCCAGCTTGCGGGCCTGCATCACCTTGACCACGGCGCTGCTGATGAGGTTGGCGGCGATATAGCCGACCAGCAGGGTGATCAGGGCGGCCGCGATGTTGACGGCATACTCGATCAGCAGGCCTTGGTTGTTGACCAGCCAGGTCTGCGCTTCGGTGATGATTTCGGGTTCCATAGGGTGTCCTGTCAGGCGATAAAAGGTTTATGACGCATGAATCTAACACTGGAATGCGACAATCCGGGTCGCATCTGGTGCTCATCGCCTCTTTTGTGCCACAAAAAACAAGGGAGGCCAAGGCCTCCCTCTTTACTGCAACCCGTCTGGAGCGGCGTTGCCGCTACTGATTGCAAATTGAGCTTGTCAGCTCTGCAGCAGCTGGCTGCGGATAAACTGCCACTGATCTTCAAAGCCGGCAGTGGGCTTGATTTTGAACTCGGAGCGGACGAACTGACTGATGCGTCCCTCGGTATAGGCCAGCAGCAGGTTGGCCAGCATGGTCTCATCGAGCTGGAAGCCCTGGCCTTCACGCAGCCGCTTTTCCCGCAGCACCTGCTTGATCTGGGTCTCCAGCTTGTCGAACAGGACGCTGATACGATCTCGCAGCCGGTCGTGCTCGCCCAACAGGGCATCGCCATTGAGGATGCGGGTGATGCCGGGATTGCGCTCGGCGAACACCAGCAGCAGCTGCAGTATGTGGTGGCAGCGGGCCATGGTGTCCTTCTCTTCGGCCATGATCAGGTTGACCCGTGACAGCAGGGAATCCTCGATAAAGTCGATCAGCCCCTCGAACATTCGCGCCTTGCTGGGAAAATGTCGATAGAGAGCGGCCTCGGATACCCCCACCTCGGCCGCCAGACGGGCCGTAGTGATGCGCTGGCCAGGGCTGGTCTCCAGCATGTGGGCGAGCGCCTGCAGGATCTGATCGCGCCGACTCTGTTTCTGATTACTGCTTGCCATGGATTCCCCTAAAAAAAACAATGGCCTGATTCTGTTATTAGGCACCGCCGCGCGGGCTGGTGTGGTCTGTTATTGGCGACCAGAAGAACCAAAACCGCCTTCACCCCGTTCGCTCTGATTGAACTCATCGACCAGTTGGAAGCTGGCCTGAACTACCGGCATGATCACCAGCTGGGCGATGCGCTCGCCGGGCTGCATGGTGAAGCTGTCATTGCCACGGTTCCACACCGAGACCATCAGCTGGCCCTGGTAGTCGGAATCGATGAGGCCAACCAGGTTGCCCAGCACGATGCCGTGCTTATGGCCGAGACCGGAGCGGGGCAGGATGGTGGCGCACAGGCCCGGATCCTGAATGTGGATGGCCAGCCCGGTCGGCACTAGCGTGGTATCACCCGGGGCCAGGGTCAGCGGGGCATCCAGCAGGGCACGCAGATCCATGCCGGCGGAGCCTGGTGTGGCATAGGCGGGCAGCGGGTACTCGGTGCCGATGCGGGCATCCAGAATCTTCAGTTCAATTTGTGTTGTCATAAATCGTTTTTAATGGAGTGGAGGTGGTCGATTGACTGGCTCAGTGCCGGTAGTGGTCTGCAATCAGGGCGATGAGATGACGAGCCAGCGTCAGCTTATCGGCCAGGGGCAGGGGTGCTTGACCCCCTTGCCAGAACACGGTCAGGGCGTTGTCATCGGCGTTGAAGCCCTGGCCCGCACGAGATACGTCGTTGGCGGCGATCATGTCCAGCCGCTTACGCTGCAGTTTGTCGAGGGCGTATTGTTCCACATCCACGGTTTCTGCGGCAAATCCGACGGTGAAGGGCTTGTCTGACAAAGCCCCCACGGCGGCGATGATGTCGGGGTTCTTGACCAAGGTCAGCTGCATCTGGTCGTTGTCACCGGTCTTCTTGATCTTCTGGTTGGCCACCTGCGCGGGGCGGTAGTCGGCGACGGCGGCGCAGCCGATGAAGAGGTCGCACTCGCCGACCCGGCTCATCACCGCCTGATGCATCTGCTCGGCGCTCTCCACCTCGACACGGGTGACGCCCGCCGGGGTGACCAGTGCCACCGGGCCGCTCACCAGCGTCACCTCGGCGCCCGCTTCACGAGCTGCGCGGGCGATGGCGTAGCCCATCTTGCCGGAGCTGTGGTTGCTGATGTAGCGCACCGGATCCAGCGCCTCGCGGGTCGGCCCGGCGGTGAGCAGCAGCCTGACCCCGGCCAGCAGTGGCTCGGCGGCGAGTTGCTGGCAGCAGCGCTCAACCAGCTCGAGGGGATCCAGCATCCGGCCTGGGCCCACGTCACCGCACGCCTGGCTGCCGGAGTCCGGCCCCCACAGCAGGATGCCGCGGCTGGCCAAAGTCTTGAGGTTGGCCTGGGTGGCGGCGTTGAGGTACATCTGCTGGTTCATGGCGGGTGCCAGCGCCACCGGTGCCGGAGTGGCCAGGCAGAGGGTGGTCAGCAGCTCGTCAGCCATGCCGGCGGCCATGCGGGCCATCAGGTTGGCGCTGGCCGGGGCGATCAGCACCAGATCGGCCCACTTGGCCAGCTCGATGTGACCCATACCCGCCTCGGCGGCGGGATCCAGCAGACTGTCGGCCACCGGGTGGCCGGAGACGGCCTGCAGCGTCAGCGGGGTGATGAACTCCTTGGCGGAACGGGTCATCACCACCCGTACCTCGGCCCCCTGATCTTTCAGGCGGCGTACCAGTTCGGCACTCTTGTAGGCGGCGATCCCGCCACTGACACCCAACAGGATGCGTTTATCGGCCAATCTCATCTGCTGCTTCTCTTCCGGCTCACTCTGACTGGTCGGCTAAGATACCACAGGCAGCGGACGACGACAGAGGCTGACATGGGGGACTTGTGGTCGGGCTCCCGCGATTTTTTGCTATGTTTTCTCTCAATAGGTATGAGGGAGAGACAAATGAGCATCAAGGAGTGGCCGGAAGATGAACGCCCGCGCGAGAAGCTGCTGCGTCAGGGGCCTGGCGGCTTGTCCGACGCCGAGCTGCTGGCGATCTTCCTGCGCACCGGGGTCAGCGGCCTGAGTGCGGTCGATCTCTCCCGCCAGCTGTTGCAGCAATTTGGTTCGCTGCGGGCGCTGCTTGGCGCCGAACAGCGGGTCTTTTGCGCGGCGCACGGCCTTGGGCCGGCCAAATATGCCCAGCTGCAGGCCGTGCTGGAAATGGGCAAGCGCCATCTGGCCGAACAGTTGCAAAGAGGCGATCCGCTCACTTCGCCCCAGTTGACCCGGGACTATCTGCAGGCCCAGCTACGGGATCGACCCCGGGAGGTGTTTGCCCTGCTGCTGCTCGACAACCAGCATCGAGTGATTCAATTCGTTGAACTTTTTTACGGCACCCTCGACTCGGCGAGCGTCTGGCCCAGAGAAATCGTGCAGATCGCACTCAAACATAATGCAGCCGCCGTGATTCTGGCGCATAATCACCCGTCCGGCGTCGCCGAGCCCAGTCGGGCCGACCGCCAGATCACGGATCGGATCACGGCCGCCTTGGCCCTGATCGATATCAGAGTGCTGGATCACTTGGTGATCGGTGACGGCATCACGGTTTCTTTCGCCGAGCGCGGTTGGTTATGACTGTGCTCTGGCGCCGTATTAGTTGATCTTTGATCACGGATGCTGTATAAAATGCCGCCTTCTGTTTGCCCCGCAATCGAAGGCCAGCGGGGCAGATATTTGCTCGAGCAATGAAGTAAGATTTGGAGAGACTGACATGTCTAGAGTATGCCAAGTAACCGGCAAGCGCCCGGCAGTTGGTAACAACCGTTCGCACGCTAACAACGCTACCAAGCGTCGTTTCCTGCCGAACCTGCACACTCACCGTTTTTGGGTTGAGAGTGAAAAACGCTTCGTAAGCCTGCGCGTATCCGCAAAAGGCATGCGTATCATCGACAAGCGTGGCGTTGAAGTGGTTCTGGCTGAACTGCGCGCCAGCGGTGTTAAGGTATAAGGAATTAGATCATGGCTAAAGGTATTCGCGAGAAAATTCGCCTGAACTCCAGCGCCGGTACTGGTCACTTCTATACCACTACCAAGAACAAGCGCACCATGCCCGAAAAAATGGAGATCAAAAAGTTTGATCCCGTTGTTCGTCAGCATGTGATCTACAAGGAAGGCAAAATCAAGTAATTACTTGATGCTGCATTCCCAAAAACCCGGCCTAGTGCCGGGTTTTTTTATGGCCGAAATTCAGTACACTGCCGGTTCTAAGGGAGGCTTGCCATGTTCAAACTGAGCCGAAAAGGCTGGAACAACGTGATCATCGTGGTGGTGCTGATCGTGATCACCCTGTTGCACCGGCTGGAGCTGGCCCAGCAGGAGAACAGCGCCAGGCGGGCGCGTCCGCTGCTGCCGGAGAGCGCCGTGGTGCTCACCTGGCAAGGGCCTAGCTGGCAGATCGAACGGATCGGGCAGGGCTGGCGCAGCGGGCCGGATCTGGGGCTCAGCAGTACCCAGCTGGCGGCGCACATCGAAGCCTGGCAGGGCTGGTTGCTGCCGCCCGGCGAATCCGTGCGCGGCAACCCGGTTACCCTCAAGATCTGGGTCGCCGGCCAGAGCGATCCCATCGAGGTGGGCCTTTATCAGGACAGCGGCAAGTTTGCCGCCCTGCTGCCGCCCTCGACTTGGCTCAGCCTGAGCCAGGAGCAGTACCGCAGCCTGCTGCGTCCCGCTCCCTAACCCCTTTTCAGCGTCAGCACGAGGATCCCATGCCTGAATTACCGGAAGTCGAAGTCAGCCGCCAGGGCATTTCACCCTGGCTTACCGGCATCAAGGTCACCCGAGTGGTGGTGCGGGACGGCCGTCTGCGCTGGCCGGTGCCGGGGGAAATCCAGGAGCTGGTGGATCTCACCATCCACCGGGTCAGCCGCCGCGCCAAGTACCTGCTGCTGGAGACCGACTTCGGCACCGCCATCCTCCATCTGGGCATGTCGGGCAGCCTGCGGGTGCTGGACATCGGCACCCCGGCCGAGAAGCACGATCACGTGGATATCGAGCTGGCCAACGGCAAGCTGCTGCGGCTCAACGATCCGCGCCGCTTCGGCGCCCTGCTCTGGACCCGCGAGCCGGCCGAGGCGCACGCGCTGCTGGCCAAGCTGGGGCCGGAGCCGCTCACCGATGCGTTCAACGCTGATTATCTGCGTGAGCGCGCCAAGGGGCGCAGCACCGCCATCAAGACCTTCCTGATGGACAACCAGGTGGTGGTCGGGGTGGGCAACATCTACGCCAACGAGGCGCTCTACGCGGCCGGCATTCACCCCAAGCGGGCAGCGGGCAACATCAGTGCCGAGCGGTTGGGCACCCTGGTGACCGAGATCAAGCGGGTGCTGGCCGAAGCGATTCGGCAGGGCGGCACCACCCTCAAGGATTTCACCAGTGCAGACGGCAAGCCGGGCTATTTCGTGCAGCAGTTGCAGGTGTATGGGCGAGGCGGTCAGCCCTGTTTTCACTGCCACACTCTGCTCAGTGAAATCCGGCTGGGGCAGCGTACCACCGTGTTCTGCTCACACTGCCAGCGCTGAATCGCGGTTTTTTTGGCCTGAAATGGCCAAGTTGTAAGAGAGTATTTCCAGTCTGTTGAAGATTTGCTCGCCTGTCACTACTATCTCGACCGTTCAGGCGGTTTGAGAAAATAAAATGACAGCTAAATCAATAGACTGGGACCATTTGTCCCGGCAGGGGCACTATTGTGCCCAAAAAATGGCGCGCTTCCTCTATCCCGATGACAGCGCCCGCAAAACCTTCAATCGCGCCAAGTTCGTGCTGCGCAGCCTGCTCTATCGGCAGCAGCTGAGCCGGGTGTTCGAGCTGTTTCAGGCCGAACCGCTCAAGGCCCTGCCTGCCCACTATCCCGAGCTGCTCGACAAGCCGATGCGGCCCTATCGCTTTGCCGGCTCCACCGCGACCGAGCGGGCCGAGATGCTGGAAAATCACTACCGGCTGATGCTGGCCCGCTACCCGGATCTGATCGACCCGCTCTATCTGGGGGATGGCATCGAACTCGGCCGTTATCCCGAGAGCGGTTGCCGCATCGTGTTGCGCCATGACGGTACCTTCCGCCGCGAGGCGGAGCTCGCCCTCTCCATCATCGACCCGCAGGGCAAGCGGCTCTATAGCTGCGCCTTCTCGCTGGCCGGCACCCCCAACCGGCTGGCAGTGGTGATCGGTTCGGTACAGGGGCCTGAGCCCTGCATCGAGCAGGCGCAGGACAAGGTGCGTGCGCTGACCAAGGAGGGCCACGGTCTGCGGCCCAAGTCGCTGGTGGTGATGCTGGTGATGGAGCTGGCCGAGGCGATGCAGGCCGAGCACATCTCGGCGGTGCGGATGAAGGCCCATATCTATCAGGCCCGGCGTTACAGCAAAAAGAAGAAAGCCTGTCTGCAGGCGGACTATGACGAGCTGTGGCAGGAGTTTGGCGCCATCGATCTGGATGACAACTTCGTACGGCTGCAGCCCGCTCAGCGCAAGCCGCTGGAGGAGATCGCCTCCAAGAAGCGGGCCATGTACCGGCGCCGTTACGAGTGGCTCGATCAGCTGACCCTGGCGAGTCAGCAACTGCTGGGCCCGCGTCTGGCGGGCTGAGCCGCACAGACCCCCAGCAGCAAACAGGCTACCCTCGGGTAGCCTGTTTCGTTGTTACTTGGTCTGTTTGGCCTTGATGGCGGCGGCCACGGCGGGGTCGACGAACTGGCGGATGTCACCGCCGTGCAGGGCGACCTCCTTCACCAGGGTGGAAGAGATGAAAGAGTTCTCCTCGGCCGGGGTGAGGAATACGCTCTCCAGCTCCGGCATCAGGCGGCGGTTCATATTGGCCAGCTGGAATTCGTACTCGAAGTCGGAGACGGCGCGCAGACCGCGGATCAGCACGTTGGCCTGCTGCTCCCTGGCGAAATCCACCAAGAGGCCTGAGAAGCCGACCACCTTGACGTTGGGCAGGTGGGCGGTCACCTGGCGGGCCAGTTGCACCCGTTCGTCCAGATCGAACAGCGGCCGCTTGCTCGGGCTGTTGGCCACCCCGACCACCACTTCATCAAACAGTTTGGCGGCCCGGCCGATGAGGTCGGTGTGGCCGTTGGTGACGGGATCGAAGGTGCCGGGATAGATTACCTTGTTGGTCATGCTGCTGATTCCTGCAACCGGGAAATTTGGTCGCATTATAGGGTCTGTTGGGGGATTGGCGCGACCGCCTTGGGCCGAGTTTTGGCGCCCCGATGCCGGCTTTGCCGATCCAAATCGGGGTCACCGGGTCTCTTCGCTTGAGAATAGCGATACATCAGGCAAGAATACCCGCACCGCGCATCAAGCCTCCTTGCATTGGTGACAGGGAGCAAAGGGATTTTTTATGAAACGTATTCTGGTAGTCCGCAATGACAAGATTGGTGACTTCATGCTGGCCTGGCCGAGCTTTGCCATGCTCAAGCGCTCCATGGAGTGTCATGTGACTGCCCTGGTTCCTGCCTACACGGCGCCGTTGGCCCGCCTCTGCCCCTGGATTGACGAGATCATCCTGGATCCGGGCTCACGGGCCGACAAGGAACAGCAACGCGCCTTGCAGGCGCGCATCAAGGCCGCCGCCTTCGATGCCTCCATCTGCCTCTTCTCCAACTCCCGCAACGCCATGCTGGTGTGGAAGGCGCATATTCCCTACCGGTTGGCGCCGGCCACCAAGCTGGCCCAGGTGCTCTACAACCAGCGCCTGATCCAGCGCCGCTCCCGCTCCCAGAAGCCGGAGTACGAATACAACCTGGATCTGGTGCGCCGTTTCCTCGCTGACCAGCAGGTGAGCGCAGTGGAGCCGCAGGGCCCCTACCTCAGCTTCGATGCCGAGAGCCTGCAACAGGTGCGCGAGCAGGTTGCTGCCCGCCTGCGGCTCGATGCCGGCCGCCCCTGGCTGATGGTGCATGCCGGCAGCGGCGGCTCGGCCAACAACCTCTCCATCGAGCAGTACGCCCGCCTCATCATCAAGCTCAACCAGTCCTGTCCCGAGTTGCAGTGCATCCTGACCGCGGGGCCGGGGGAGGAGAAGCTCGCCGAACAGCTGGCGGCCGAGCTGCTGGCCCACGGCGGCAACGGCTGGATCTACCGCTCCGACGAGGGGCTGCCCAAGTTCTGCCAGGTGATGGCCAACGCCGCCCTGTTCGTGGCGGGCAGCACCGGGCCGCTGCACATCGCTGCGGCGCTGGATGTGCCCACCATCGGCTTCTTCCCGGCGCACCGCTCGGCGACGCCGCTGCGCTGGCGTCCGCTCAACAGCGAGGGGCGCCACCTGGCGTTCAGCCCGCCGGAAGACAGCGATCACCCGGAAGACATGAGCCAGCTCGATCCCAAGACCATGGCGGCGGCGATCGCCCGCTGGGCGCCGCCGTTCTGGCGCGCTGAACACTGATACCAGATGATGTAAATGCAGACAGGGCCCTTGAAGGGCCCTGTCTCGTATGGGGGGAAGTGCTGGCGGCTTACGTGTCCGTCTGATCCGGTGCCTGCGGCTGCTGGCGGATCCAGAGGTCGGCGTACTTCACGAAAGTGGAGTGGGCCGACAGGATGGCCAGCAAGAGCCCCTGCTTGCCATCGAGGAAGCCAGCTTTGAGCAGGTACATCTTGAGGAAGCAGCCCAGCGCGTGCACCAGTCCCTGGCTGAGGGAGCCCTTCTTGCCGCGGGCGGTGCGCTGATCGGCCCAGGCGCGGGCATAGCCGGCGGATTTGACCAGGTAGTGCTCCAGATCCCGATAGGTGAAGTGGAGCAGGTCGCCGTGCAGGTTGACGATCTTCATGTTGGCGCGCACCTCCACCTTCTCGTGCACCAGCACCTCGTTGTAGCTGGTGAGCGCCTTGGGATAGAGGCGCAGCACCCGGTCCGGATACCAGCCGCTGTGGCGGATGAAGCGGCCGAATACCCAGGAGAGGCGCGGGATCGAGTAGATGGTGTCGCTGGCCGGGTTGGCCATGACGGCGGCGATGGCGGCTTTCAGCTCGGGGGTGAGCCGCTCGTCCGCATCCAGCCACAGTACCCAGTCGGATTGCACGTGGGACTGGGCGAGGCGGCGCTGGCGGCCGAAGCCCGGCCACACCGGATTGACGAAGAAGCGGGCGCCGAATTCGGCGGCGATGGCCGGGGTCTCGTCCTGGCTGCCGGAGTCCATGATGACGATCTCGTCGACCAGCCCGTCGAGGGAGGCGAGGCAGGGGCGCAGGTTTTCGGCTTCATTCTTGACGATAAGGACAGCCGCCAGAGTCGGTTTGTTCACGGATTAAAGGCTCTTGTTGGCGCCCGGCTGGCGGGCCATGCTCAAATTGGCGCCCATTCTAGCCTAAAACGGCAGGCGGAGCATGGTTCCGGCTGTCGGGGCTGCGTCAGTTTCAAACGGATGCTTTTTTGGTATGAGAGCGGGTGGTACGGGGATCTTCTGTTATTTCTCGGGCCATTCTTGGGGCATAATCTCGGCCAGCAACGATTAACCGCAGGGCTTGGCCCAAGAGACGCGCGAGATGAAGATATTGGTGATCGGCCCCTCCTGGGTCGGCGACATGGTGATGTCCCAGAGCCTCTACAAGGCGATCAAGGCCAATCACCCCGACAGCGAGCTGCACGTGATGGCGCCCGCCTGGTGTGGTGCCCTGCTGGAGCGGATGCCGGAGGTGGACAAAGCCATCCCGATGCCGCTCGGTCACGGCGACTTCAAGCTGGGGGCCCGCCGCCGGCTCGGCAAGCAGTTGGCGGCCGAGAAGTACGATCAGGCCATCATCCAGCCCAACTCCATGAAGTCGGCGTTGATCCCCTGGTTTGCCCGCATCCCGGTGCGCACCGGCTGGAAGGGGGAGCACCGCTTCGGTCTGCTCAACGACATGCGCAGCAACAAGTCCGCCTTTCCGCTGATGGTGGAGGCCTACCTGGCGCTGGCCTATCCCAAGGCGCAGATGAAGAGCCGGGCCGACATCCCGACCATTCCCCAGCCGGCCCTCAACGTCGACCTCATCAACCAGGAGAAGGCGCTGGAGCGGCTCGGACTGGATCGCGCCCGCCCGGTGCTGGTGCTCTGTCCGGGGGCCGAGTTCGGCCCGGCAAAGCGTTGGCCGGAGGGCCACTACGCCGTGGTGGCGCAAAAGCACCTCGACGAGGGCTGGCAGGTGTGGATCTTCGGCTCCGCCAAGGACGCGGCGGTGGCCAACACCATCCGCGACCGGATCAACCCGCTGTCGCGCCCCAACTGCCACGTGCTGGCGGGCAAGACCAATCTGTACGAAGCGATCGACCTGATGGCGCTGGCCGGGCGGGTGATCGCCAACGACTCCGGCCTGATGCACGTCGCCGCCGCCCTCAACCGGCCGCTGATCGGGGTCTATGGCTCCACTTCGCCGCTCTATACCCCACCGCTGGCGGACCGGGTCGAGATCGTCCACACCGACATCGAGTGCCGCCCCTGCTTCAAGCGCACCTGCAAGTTCGGCCACCTCAAATGCCTGATCGAGCTGATGCCGGAACAAGTCATCGAGGCTGGCCGCCGGCTGGAGTGCAGTGAAACGCCGGCCCCGCCGCTGGCGCTGCCGCCCGGCGAACCGCCCCGTTTCGTCGCCGAGCCTGGCAAGCGCGGGGAGCCGCACTAGCATGGGTTACCGGCTGCTCTACAACCTGCTGATCCACCTGGGGTTGCCGCTGGCGCTGCTGGCGCTCTACAAGCCGAAGAAGGGCAAGCCCGGTTTTGGCAAGCGCTGGGCCGAGCACCTGGGGCGGACGCCCGCCACCGGGCAGGAGGCGCCACTCTGGATCCATGCGGTGAGTGTGGGGGAGACGCTGGCCATCAGCCCTTTCATCCGCGCCCTCAAGGCCGAGCGGCCCGATCTGCCGATCCTGCTCACCACCACCACCCGCACCGGCGCCGAGCAGGCCGTCAGGCTGGGGGATCTGGTGGAGCACCGTTACGCGCCGCTCGACTACCCCTGGGCGGTGGCGGCATTCCTCAATGTCGTCAAACCGCGCGCGCTCTGGGTGATGGAAACCGAACTGTGGCCGAACTGGCTGGCCGCCTGCGAGGCGCGTCACCTGCCGGTAACCATCATCAATGCCCGCCTCTCGGAGCGATCCTGCCAGCGCTATGGCCGCTTTCAGGGGGCGTTCAATGCCCTCAGCCGGCCGCTGACCCACCTGCTCTGCCAGCACCAGGACGACGCGGATCGCTTCCATCGGCTGGGGCTGGGGCGCGAGCGGCTGGCGGTGACCGGCTCCATCAAGTTCGACATCCAGCTCGATGAGCAGGTGCAGACCAGGGGCCGTGCCCTGCGCCAGTTGCTGGGGACGGATCGGCCGGTCTGGATCGCCGCCAGCACCCATCAGGGGGAAGACGAGCAGGTGCTGGCCGCCTTCGACCGGGTGCTCACGGCGCAGCCGTCGGCCCTGTTGATCCTGGTGCCTCGCCACCCCGAGCGGTTCGAGCGGGTGGCGGCGCTGTGTGCCCCCTACGGCTGCGTGCGGCGTACGGCGGGCGGTGTGGTCGGCGAGCGCGACAAGATCTACTTGGGCGATACCATGGGCGAGTTGCCGCTGATGCTGGCAGCGGCCGACGTGGCCTTCGTCGGCGGCAGCCTGGTCAAGGTGGGCGGCCACAACCTGCTGGAGCCGGCTGCGCTGGGCAAACCCTGCCTGAGTGGCCCCGCCTACTTCAACTTCAGCGACATCACCCGCCAGCTGGTGGCTCAGGGTGGCGCCGCCGTGGTAGCCGATGCCGCCGAGCTGGGGGAGCAGGTGAGCGCGCTGCTGGCCGACGAGAGCCGGTGCCGGGAGATGGGCGAGCAGGCCCGCGCCGTGGTGCTGCGCAATCAGGGGGCGCTGGCGCGCACCTTGTCTCACTGCCTCGCCAGCCTGGAGAACGACTGAAGCCGGACAGACGGACATAAAAAACGGAGCGCATGGCGCTCCGTTTCTGTTTTGGCGGCGGGCTGGCTCAGCGCACGATCAGACCGAGCAGGATCCCCACCACGCCGAAGTCGGCATCGCTGAAGGTGGTGTTGGCAAAGCCGAGATCCCCCAGCACCGGCAGCAGGAACACCGGCAGGAAGGTGATCAGCAGGCCGTTGGCGAAGGCCCCCAGCAGGGCGCCGCGACGACCGCCGGTGGCATTGCCGAACACCCCGGCCGCCGCGCCGACGAAGAAGTGAGGTACGACGCCCGGAATGATGACGGTGAGTCCCAGCAGGTAGAGCAGCACCATGCCCACCAGACCAGCGGCAAAGCTCGACAGGAAGCCGATCAGCACCGCATTGGGGGCGTAGGGGAAGACGATGGGGCAGTCCAGCGCCGGCTTGGCGTTGGGTACCAGCTTGTCGGAGATCCCCTTGAAGGCCGGCACGATTTCGGCGATGACCATCCGCACCCCCTGCAGGATCACGTAGACCCCGGCGGCGAAGGTGATGGACTGCATCAGGGAGAACATGAACCAGTGCTTGCCCTTGGCGACGCTGGCGACGAACTCGGGGCCGGCGAAGGCGGAGGTGATGAGGAAGATGATGCCCATGGTGAAGGAGATGGCCACCGGGGTATCGCGCAGGAACAGCAGACTCTTGGGCACCTGCACCTCTTCGCTGCTGTGGGCCTTGTTGCCGAACTTGGCGCCGATCCAGCCGGCCAGCACGTAGGAGCAGGTGGAGAAGTGGCCGAGTGCCACGTCATCGGAGCCGGTGATCTGCTTCATGTAGGGGTGGGCGAGGGCCGGGAACAGCACCATGGTCACGCCGACCACCAGGCTGCCCACCGCGATGAGCGGAATGCCGCTCATGCCGCCGGCGGAGAGGATGGCCGCTACCATCATCGACATGAACAGGGTGTGGTGACCGGTCAGGAAGATGAATTTCCACGGGGTGAGGCGGGCGATCAGGATGTTCACCAGCATGGCGAAGAACATGATCATCGCCATCTCCTTGCCGAACGACTGCTGGGCGATGGAGACGATGGCCTCGTTGTTGGGCACCACCCCCTTGATGCCGAAGGCGTGCTGGAAGATGGTGGCGAAGTCGCCAAGGGAGTTCACCACCAGGGTGGCGCCGGCCCCCAGGATGACGAAGCCCATGATGGTCTTGACCGTGCCCTTGATGCACTCGGTCACCGGTTTCTTCTGGGCGATCAAACCGATGAGGGCGATCAGGCCGACCAGCACGGCCGGCTCCGACAGCACGTCAAACATCAGAAAATTGAAAAATTCCATGGTCAGCTCCAAGCAGATGGAAGCGGCGGCTCATCGGCCGCCCAGACAGTCGCAAAGGGGTTAGAGTGCGCCCAGCTCGCGCAGGGCGATGGCGAGTTTTTCTTTCATGGCGGCCTTGTCGACCATGTTGTCCAGCGATACCAGTCGGCCGTCGACCTCCATGCTGACCAGCTGTTCGGCGATGTCGCGGGTGGCGACAAAGATCTCGGCGCGCTCGCTGCCGGCGGAGGCGAGATCCCGGTGATCCACCTCGGCCGTCACGGCCAGCTCCTTGAGAATGCTCTTGATGCTCATCTCCATCATCAGGCTGGTGCCCAGGCCGTGTCCGCATACAACCAGAATCTTCATGCTCTCTTCCTCTGTCGGGCGCAGGGCGCCACTCAATAACGCGCCAGGATGCGCAAGATGTCGTCTTTGCTGGTGGCCGCCATGATGGCCGCCACGTCTTCTTCATTCATGAACAGCTCGGCCAGCTGGGCGATGGTCTCCACGTGGGAGTTGCTGTCGCTGGCGGCAAGGGTGACCAGCAGCCGGACCGGGTCGTTGCCCTCGGAGCCGAAGTTGACTCCCTCCTTCAGCACGGTCAGCGCCAAGCCGAGGCGGTTGACGCCGTCTTCCGGGCGGGCGTGGGGCATGGCCAGCCCCGGACCCAGCACGTAGTAGGGGCCGAGCTCCTCGTGGGAGCGATAGAGCGCCGCCACATAGGAGGGTTCTATGGTGCCGTTGGCCAGCAGGGGGGCGGTGGCCAGCTCGATGGCGTGACGCCAGTCGCGGGCGCCCGCTTCGATGGAAATGACCTCCTCGGTCAGCAATTGGGTCAGCATGGCAATGTCCGGGCTGGATAAGATGGCGCCAATCTAGCGATCTTGCCGGCTGATAACTGTGAGCCTGATCGCGAAAGTTAGCGCTACCAGATAGCGCTAACATCGATCTGTGATAGCGCTATCATTTCTCCCATAGAAGGGATTCATCTTGCCCCTTCTCTGGCTCAAAGGAGGTAAAATCCGGTTTGAGCAAATAGTCAGTGCCGCGCTTTTGCCTTAAAGTGAGCACCCGTATGCCGAGGAAGGGAAAGGATGTCAGAAGCGAAGAAACGCCGTAGCACGGGTCGGGTGACCCTCAACGATGTGGCCCAGCTGGCCGGCGTGGGGGCCATGACGGTGTCGCGCGCCCTGCGCACCCCCGAGCTGGTGTCCGACAAGATGCGCGAGCGCATCGAGGCGGCGGTGGACGAACTCGGCTATATCCCAAATCGGGCGGCGGGGGCGCTGGCGTCCGCCACCTCCCAGACCATAGTGGTGATCGTGCCCAGCCTGACCGAGTGCGGCTGCGGCGAGGTGATCGCCGGGCTGCAGCAGACGCTGCGGGGCGAGGGCTACCAGATCATGCTGGGGGATGCCCAGCACCTCAAACAGCAGGAAGAGAGCCTGCTGACCAGCTTTCTGCAGCACAATCCGGCGGCCGTGGTGCTGTTTGGCAGCGATCCCGGCGAGACCATCCGCCAGCGGCTGCAGGCGGCCCGCTTGCCGGTGGTGGAGGTGGGGGCCATGGCCCGCAGCCCTATCGACATGAACGTCGGGGTCTCCAACTTCGATGCCGGCTACCAGCTGACCCGCCACCTGATCGAGCGCGGCTACCGCAATATCGGTTTTCTCTGCGCCCGCCAGGAGCAGTGGATGCTGCAGCAACGCATGCAGGGCTGGCAGAAGGCGCTGCTGGACAACTACCTCTCCCCCGACGCCATCATCAACACCTCGGAGCGGCCCAGCTTCAGCACGGGGGCGGCCATGCTGGGGGAGTTCCTGCTGCGCTGGCCCGAACTGGATGCGTTGGTCTGCGTCAACGACGAGCTGGCAGCCGGGGTGCTGTTCGAATGCCAGCGCCGCCACCTGAACGTGCCGGGCAAGCTCGCCATCGCCGGTTTCGACGATCTGGACGTGGCGCGCGCCTGCTATCCGGCCCTCACCTCGGTCCGCATCCCCTATCAGCGGATGGGGCAGGAGGCGGCCGATCTCATCCTGCGTCAGCTGGCTGGTGAACCCGTCATGGGCTCGGCGCTGACCCTCGATTTCCAGCTGCAGAAGCGGCAAAGCAGCTGACCCCTTTCACACTCATCAAAGAGGCAACCATGTTCAAGGCTCTGTTACTGGAAAACCAAGATGGCAAGACGGTGCCGACCCTGACCCGGCTGGACGAGAGCCAGCTGCCGGCCGGCGAGGTGCGGGTGGCGGTGAGCTACAGCTCCCTCAACTACAAGGACGGGCTGGCCATCACCGGCAAGGGCAAGATCGTGCGCCAGTGGCCGCTGGTGCCCGGCATCGACTTCACCGGTACCGTGCTGGAATCTGCCGACGACCGCTACCAGCCGGGCGACAAGGTGGTGCTGACCGGCTGGGGCGTGGGTGAAGGCCACTGGGGCGGCATGGCCGAACAGGCGCGGGTCAAGGCCGACTGGCTGGTGCCGCTGCCGGCCGGGCTGGATGAGCGGCAGGCCATGTGCATCGGCACCGCCGGTCTGACCGCCATGCTCTGCGTACTGGCACTGGAAGAGGCGGGGGTGATCCCGCAGAGTGGCGAGATCCTGGTGACCGGCGCCGCCGGCGGGGTGGGCTCCACCGCCGTCGCCTTGCTGGCCGCACTGGGTTATCAGGTGGCGGCCCTGACCGGTCGTCCCGAGGAGCAGGGCGAGATGCTGACGGCGCTCGGCGCCAGTCGCATCGTGCCGCGCAGCGAGCTGCTGGAGCCCGCCAAGCCGCTGGAGAAGCAGCTGTGGGCCGGAGCGGTCGATACCGTCGGCAGCCAGGTGCTGGCCAAGCTGCTGGCCCAGATGAACTACGGCGGCGCCGTAGCGGCCTGCGGGCTGGCGGGTGGCTTCGATCTGCCCACCAGCGTGATGCCCTTCATCCTGCGCAACGTGCGGTTGCAGGGGGTCGATTCGGTGATGTGCCCGCTGGCGCGCCGCCAACTGGCGTGGCAGCGACTGGCGCGGGATCTGCCCGCCAGTTTCTTCGCGCAGGCGGTCACCGAGATCGGGCTGGTGCAGGTGGCGGAGGCCGCCGAAGCCATCACCCAAGGGCAAATCGCGGGCCGCACCCTGGTCAAACTTTGATCCAGCCCTGACTGGCGAGCCCCATTTTTCTGGATAGACTTTGAGTGCGGGTGCACTATCCAAGGAGAATGAGCATGGGTGGACACAAGCCGGATTACGATCTCGATGACGATTGGGAGCCGGAATCCTGGGAAGAAGAGCTGGATGAATGGGAAGACGAGAGCTGGCAGGATGATGACCCTCTCGACGACCAGTAATCCGCGCATTGAATACACAGGCGGGCTTCGGGCCCGCCTGTTTTTTTGGGCGGCTCACAGGAATGGGGAGAGGTGCTTGGAGGGGGCTGCGGCTCTGGCTAGAATGAACTGCCCAAACGACACTCAAGGATGATTATGCGACTCTCGGTGATAGTGTTTGCCGTTCTGCTCGGGGGCTGCGCCTCCCATTCGGACGATCCGTGCGAGAAGGTGTGGAGCGAGGTGGGGGAGGCCGATGGCAAGCTGGGCTTTACCGCCGAGCGGGTCGAGTTTCATCAGGCCCAGTGCGGCGAGAAGGTGGATGCCGAGCTGTGGAAACAGGGGCATCAGAAGGGACTGGCCTGGTATTGCCGGCCGGAGCACCTCTATCTGGCGGGCCGTTCCGGTGGTGAGTATCGTGGGGTCTGCCCCAATGACGTCCAGGCGCGCCGGCTGTTCGAGCAGGGCCGCCAGGGCTGGACCGATCAATAGCCGGGCTGGCGGTTCAGGCTTCTTTCTCTTTCAACCGCAGCGGCTGACACAGATAACTCTTGTCGTTGGCGCTGCGGGCACACTTGCCGCAGACGAACTTGGGTTTGCGCACGATTTTGCGCAGGGTCTTGAGATCGGCCGGGATCTCGCTGCGACGCCATTCACACAGGGTCTTGTTGCCCATCTCGACTACCTCGACAACTCGGTGGGCCCTAGTGTAATCAATTTTCATTTCTAAAACAGCGAGCGGACCAGGATGATCTCGTGGCCCGCTCGTGGTGACGGGAGATTACTGATAGAGGAACTTGGTAAAGATCAGCTCGCGCACCGCCTTCTTGCCGGTCTCCTTCACCAGCAGCTCGTTGGCCCGGGTCTGGCACTCCTTGCGCAGGTCTTCGCGACTGACCAGCGACTTGATCTGGTCGGCACTCTTGCTGCCCATCAGGCGGATGATGGCGTCACGGATGAGGGGGTCATGCTGCTCCAGCAGCTTGAGGTCGGCCTCGTTCTCGGCCATCAGCTCCACCGTGACCCGGACGTAGCCGAGGGTTTTGCCATCGCTCAGGTAGTTGGTGATGATGTCGGGATCCAGCAGGTGATAGAAGAAACCCGGCTTGGCGGCGGCAGCCGCTTCCCCTTCTGCGGGGGCTTCCCCTCCTTCGGAGGCATAGGCCTGAAGTGCACCGCAGCTTAGCAACAACACCAGCAGAAATTTGAATAGCTTCATAGGGATGGCTCATCAGCAAGAGATACCCCATTTTTGATGTTGCCATCGGGGCCGTCAAGCACGGATGTTCTTACAATTCTCGATTGATTTACGGATAATAAACCGGATTTTAACCTGATAACGGAAATCTCCGGATGGTGAAGCTGTGAAGTCCGAGTTGACTGTTCCCCTTGCCCGGCTCGTGCCCTGGCAGACGCCCGCGCAGTGCGAGCCGCCCGAGGCCTTGCTGCCCTGGTTGCTGGAGGCCGATTCCATGACCCGGCGCCTGCGCCGCCACAATCGTCACTTCTCGGTACAACTGTTTGGCAATCGCAGCGTCGCCCTCGACGCCGACGAGCAGCAGCTGGTGGTCGCCGAGCAGCCCATGGGGCTGTGTCGCGAGGTGATCCTGCACGGCGATCATGGGCCGGCCGTGCTGGGCTGGACCCTGTTTGCCGAAGCCGCCCTGCAAGAGAGCGGTCTGCGCGAGCTGGGTGAGCAACCCCTGGGCGAACGTATCTTCGGTGACGAGCCTGCCCGGCGCGATCACCTGCAACTGGCCTGTTTCGAGATTGCGAGCAATCCCTGGTGTCCGGCCGGCACCGTCTGGGGGCGTCGTTCCCGTCTGTTTCTGGGGCAATGGCCACTGCTGGTCCATGAACTCTTCTTGCCCTCTCTGTCATGCAACAAGGAGCTGGAGTGAATCTGTTAACCAAGGAGCGGGGACTGGCCTACGTGCAGTTGGCCCGCATCGACAAGCCCATCGGTACCCTGCTGCTGCTGTGGCCGACCCTGTGGGCACTGTGGCTGGCGGCTGACGGCCTGCCGGATCTCTGGACCCTGCTGGTGTTCGTGGTGGGGGTTTTTCTGATGCGCTCCGCCGGTTGCGTCATCAACGACTATGCGGATCGCAACTTCGACGGTCACGTGAAGCGCACCGCCGGCCGGCCGCTGCCCATGGGCAAGGTCAAGCCGCGGGAGGTGCTGGCGCTGTTTGCGGTGCTGGCGCTCATCTCGTTCGCCCTGGTGCTGACCATGAACCCGCTCACCATCGGCCTGTCGTTCGCGGCCCTACTGCTGGCGGTCTGCTACCCCTTCATGAAGCGCTACATCCCGATCCCCCAGCTGGTGCTCGGCATGGCCTTCTCCTGGTCGATTCCCATGGCCTATGCTGCTCAGGCCAACGCCTTGCCGGCGGTGGCCTGGCTGGTGTTTCTCGCCAACCTGCTGTGGACCATCGCCTACGACACCCAGTACGCCATGGTGGACCGGGACGACGACCTCAAGCTCGGCCTCAAGTCGAGCGCCATCCTGTTCGGCCGCCACGACAAGCGGATCATCGGCGCGCTGCAGCTGCTGACCCTGCTGATCCTGCTGCTGGTGGGGCAGCTGAGCGAGCTGGGCTCCAGCTACTACTGGTCGCTCTTGGCGGCGGCGGCGCTGTTCGTCTATCAGCAGCGGCTGATCCGTGAGCGGCAGCGGGAGGCCTGCTTCCAGGCGTTTCTCAACAACAACTACGTGGGGGCGCTGATCTTTGCCGGGGTAGTGATCAACTACCTGTAAGCCCGCTCCTGTCATGAAAAAAGGCCGCATGTTGCGGCCTTTTTTATGGTGTCGTGCGAGCGGGGTCAGAGCCGGTTGCCAGCCTGGATGGTGCGGCGGATCTTGGTGCTCAGCAGCGGCACTATGTTGTCTGCCAGCGCCTGGAAGCGGCCCAGATCCGGCTTGCAGCCCGGGTCGAGGTAGCCTTCGCTGCGCAGGGTGTGGATCAGGGTGCTGAACAGCTTTTGGTCGAAGAACTCGGGGGCGTTGATGCCGTGCAGGGTGCCGAGGCGCTCTGCCATCATCAGGCCGTCCGCCTCCAGCTGCTCGGCCTCGATGCGGGGCTGGGCCAGCACCCGGGTCAGCACGATGGCGTAGCGTTGCAGGGTCTCCTGAATGCTCTCCGCCAGCAACAGCAGGCGGGTCTGGTTGACCGGATTGACCCAGAAGCCGCCGTCGCGGGCCTCGATCAGCTGCTGGCGCTGCAGTTCGGCCAGCAGGGCATCGACCAGCTCCGGCAACTCGTCCTCTTCGTAGCGCAGGAACAGCTCGGTCTTGAGCAGCGGGTAGATGTCGATGCAACGGGCAACGATTTCGCTGCGGGAGATCCCCTCGCAGCGCTCGATCAGGGCCGCTACCAGGGAGGGCATGGCGAATAGATGGAGGATGTTGTTGCGGTAGTAGGTCAGCAGGATCGCCTGATAGCGGTCCAGGCTGACGATCTGGCCCAGCTTGTCCTCGCTCACCTCGAACTTGTTGAGCTCCATCGCCTGATCCAGCAGGGTCTTGGCATCCTCGTCCGGGATGGTGCTGTGCGGGCTGTAGGGCACCTGCTTGAGCAGGTCCAGATAGGTGTTGAGCTGGGCTTGCAGTTCGTCGCGGGTCAGGGCATGGCGCTCGGCGGCCAGCAGCGCCAGCGCGCTCAGGGTCAGGCCGTTGACGGCGGCAGCCCCGTTGATGCGGGTCATCAGCAGCTCGGCCAGCTGGTTGACGGTGCCCGCCATCCACTCCGGACGCTCCTCTTCTCCGATGTGCTGTTTCCAGTCGGGTATATGCTCGCTCAGGTAGCTGTTGAGGGTCAGCGGTTCGCCGAAGTTGACGAAGCCCCGGCCGTAGTTGCGCAGCTTGCGCAGGATGCCGAGCACCTGCAGGAAGCTCTCCTTCTCCTTGCGGCTGCCCTTGAGCTCGTTGTGGTAGGTGTTCACCTCCATCACGTGCTCGTAGCCCAGATAGACGGGCACCAGGGTCACCGGTCTGTCCAGCCCGCGCATCATGGCCTGCAGGGTCATCGCCAGCATGCCGGTCTTGGGCGGCAGCAGGCGGCCGGTACGCGAACGCCCGCCCTCGGTGAAGAACTCCACCGAATAACCTTTGGCAAACAGTAGGTTGAGGTATTCCCGGAATACCGTGCTGTAGAGCGGGTTGCCCTTGAAGGTGCGGCGGATGAAGAAGGCGCCGCCGTGGCGGAAGATCGGGCCCGCCGGCCAGAAGTTGAGGTTGATGCCCGCCGCGATGTGGGGCGGCACCATACCCTGGTGGTAGATGACGTAGGAGAGCAGCAGATAGTCCATGTGGCTGCGATGGCAGGGCACATAGACGATCTCGTGCCCTTCCTGGGCCAGCTGGCGCACTTTCTCGGCGCCGTTGACCGAGAGGCCGCGGTAGAGCTTGTTCCACAGCCAGCCGAGGAAGCTTTCGCCGAGCCGGATCAGCCGGTAGGAGAAGTCGGAGGCGATCTCGTCCATGTAGCCGTGGGCCCGTTTCTGGGCTTTCTCCAGGCTGATCCCCTCGCGCTGGGCCTCTTCCTCGATGGCCTGTTGAATGACGTTCGAATCGAGCAGCTGTTTGAACAGCAGGTTGCGGTTGGGCAGCTTGGGGCCGGTGGCGGCCAGCTGCTGGCGGCTGAAGTGGGTACGGGCGACCCGCGCCAGCTTGTGGGCGATGGCCTCGTCGGTGCCGTGCTTGTCCGCCATGTGACGCAGGGAGAGCGGCGGGGAGAAGCGCACCAGGTTCTCGCGTCCCTTGAGGATCACGATGAGCGCCTTCTTGAGGCGGTTTGGTGCCAGGCTGCTGATGATGTTCCAGCCGGAGGCCTCCTCGCCTTCCCGGCCGGGGGCACGGCCCCAGAACAGGGTGACGGGGACCACCTGGATATCCAGCGCCGGATCCTGCTTGTGCAGATCCAGCAGCTGGTGGAACTCCTGCAGGAAGGGCAGCGGCTTGCTGCGCTTGCCGAACAGGGGAGGCGGACGGTCCAGACAGACATAACGGGGCAGCAACTGGCTGTTCAGCTCCAGCGGGGTGAAGGGGCCGGGCAGGCCGAGATCCTCGCAGCACTGTTGCAGGGTCATCAGGTCGGTGATCGAGCTGGTCTTCAGGGCGTAGACGATGGGTCTGGCCGGATCCAGCTTGAGCTCGGTGATGGGATTTTCCGGCAGGCTCTTGTGATTGACCAAGCCGCTGACCGGCCATTGCAAGATGGCTCTGGAAATGTTCTGTCCAAGGGACATGTGCGTCTGCTCTCCAAAAAAATGCGGCGTGAGCATAGCAAATCACCGACTGCTTGTCGCCGAGAGGTACGATGAGTCGGCTGCGCGGGATCAAATCTGCAGCAAATGAGCACCGGGCCGCGACAAATGTCAGCTGCGCCTTGCCTTGGCCACTGCACTGTATATACTGCCAGTGTGCTGTATAAAAAGACAGGTGCCCATGCTATGAAACCCCTTACTCCCCGCCAGGCCGAAGTGCTGGAGTTGATCAAGGCGAACATGAACGAAACCGGCATGCCGCCGACTCGCGCCGAGATAGCCCAGAAGCTTGGTTTCAAGTCGGCCAATGCGGCCGAGGAACATCTGAAGGCCCTGGCCAAAAAGGGGGTCATCGAGATCATGCCGGGCACGTCCCGCGGCATCCGCCTGTTGCTTGAAGAGGAAGAGCCGCTGGAAGAGAGCGGGCTGCCGCTGATTGGCAAGGTGGCCGCTGGCGAGCCCATCCTGGCGCAGGAACATATCGAGAGCCACTACCAGGTGGATCCGGCCCTGTTCCACCCGCGAGCTGACTTCCTGCTGCGGGTACAGGGCATGAGCATGAAGAACATCGGCATTCTGGATGGCGACCTGCTGGCGGTGCACAAGACCCAGGAGGTACGCAACGGCCAAGTGGTGGTGGCGCGGCTCGACGAGGATGTCACCGTCAAGCGCTTCCAGCGCAAAGGCAGCCAGGTGTGGCTGCTGCCGGAGAATGAAGAGCTCTCCCCCATCGAGGTGGATCTCTCCTGCCAGCAGCTCACCATCGAGGGGCTGGCGGTCGGCGTCATTCGCAACGCCGACTGGATGTAATCCCAGCCACGAAACGGCCTCCTGCGGGAGGCCGTTTCGTTTCTGTACTCCTTTCCCCATGATTTCAATCAGATCCTGATACCCGCCATTTTTGTCTGCGGGCGGTGACCGCAGGCGATTCATTTCAGATATATCATTTGGTAAGGCGGACTCGTTGGCTTGAGTCGCCCCGCTGCTCGCCATGACGCGCGTTATCCAGATCGCTGGTAGCAGGAACCCGGAGGGCAGCAGGAAAAAACAACAGCTTCGTGCGGTGTGCAGCTCACACCCTGCAAAGAGGCGCTTGCGGGATAGAAGGGAGAGTGGCCAGGGCGCCGGCAGTCGGCACCGCAGCGGCACACTCGCGCAGTCGACACGCGGCAGTCATCGACTCATTCACCCTAGTGGTGATGGGCGGTGCCGGTTGGCGTGACCTGTTGATCGAGGAGGACAGGTATGGCTTCAAGCTCGCCATGGGATCCGGGTCTGGCATCGCCCGTTTCTTCCATCACCCGTTTCATCAAGGGTAACCGGATGACCCGTTTCTATGCCCTCTGGGTACACCACAAGGGCGCCTGCTGGACCATCTGGCTGGGGTGCCCCAAGGACAAGATTGTCCGGCTGGTGCGCCTGTTTCACAGCCATCATGACGGCGGGCTGGCCGACGCCCCCTGGACCGCCCCCGTCATCCCGCTGCGAGCACAATCCAGACGCCCGCATGAGCGGCGTCGACAACAGCCCTGAGTGTCACCTCTTCTTGTGCAGCCCCACCCCATGGTGGGGCTGCTGTTTTGGGCGGGTTCGGGCCGGCATCACCGGCCCTTGCGTCATCTTCTGACGGAAGTTGGCCAGCGAACGGGCATCCGGTACAAGGGGGTGACCGGTACGGCGCCTGCTGGGTTACAATGGCTCTTCCATTCGGGCCCGGTTGGCGGGTATGTCGAAGTGAAAGGGTCTGTTCTCTTATGGTTAAACCGCGTTACCCCTTGCTGTTTCTGCTGCTGGTCGGGGGCATGATGGCCGGATTTTACTGGAACCAGCCCGCCCTACCCGAGCATGCCGACTACTACCCGGCGGGGCGGGACATCAATCCGTTCGCATTCACCGATCAGGATGGCCAACCCTTTGTCCCTGCCAGCCTGACCGGCCACTGGACTTTCCTGTTCGTCGGCTACACCTTCTGTCCTGACATCTGCCCGACCACCCTGGCGGATCTGCGTGCCGTCTATCCCGAGCTGAAAAAGATCGCTCCAAACAGCCAGGTGGTGTTCATTTCGGCGGATCCGCAGCGGGACGACGTGGCCCGTCTCAAAACCTATACCGCCTTCTTCAACCCGGAGTTCAAGGCGGCGACCGGCCCCCACGACAAGCTGTTCCCGTTCGTGCGCAATCTGGGGCTCATCTACTCCATAGCCGACCAGGGTGAGAAGGATTACCTGATCGACCACTCCGCCTCCATCGTGCTGATCAATCCGGCCGGCAAGCTGGAGGCCGTGTTTCGCCCCCGTCTGAGCGAGGGCAGTGTGCCCAGGGTTGTCATGGCGAGCATGGTGTCGGACTTTGCCAAGATAGTACGGCTGGACGACGCATGATGAGCAACGGACTCCCTCCGACATGCTGATCCCCGTCTGGTGGCGAGATGGGCGGCGCCACCGCGCCGTGTTTGCTCTGGCACTGCCCATGGTGTTTTCCAATGTCACCACCCCGCTGCTGGGGCTGGTGGATACCTGGGTGATCGGTCATCTCGGTCAGGCCTGGTTCCTCGGCGGCGTGTCGGTCGGCGCCACCCTCATCAACCTGCTGTTCTGGCTGCTCGGCTTCTTGCGGATGTCCACCACCGGCCTGACCGCCCAGGCTCACGGCGCCAGCAGCCCGGCCGGCCAGCTCGATACTCTGGCCCGCGCGCTGGGGCTCGCCGTCGGGCTGGGAGTGACGTTGCTGCTGTTGTTGCTGCCGTTGATCCCCACTCTCATTGCGCTCAGCGGTGGATCCGCCGAGGTGCAGCACTATGCCGCCGAGTATGTCTCGGTGCGGGTCTGGAGCGCCCCGGCGGCGCTCTGCAACCTGGTGATCATGGGCTGGCTGCTGGGCATGCAGGATGCGCGTAGCCCCATGTTGCTGCTGATCTTCACCAACCTGGTCAACATGGGGCTCGATGCCTGGTTCGTGCTGGGGCTGGGCTGGCAGGTGAAGGGGGTCGCCGCCGCCTCGCTGCTGGCGGACTACAGCGCGCTCGGGTTGGGGCTCTGGCTGGTGAGCCGTCATCTGTGCCGACTGGCCGCATCGGCGTGGCAGGGGGCCTGGCAGCGCTGGCGTCAGTGGCCCGCGTTGCTGCGGCTGCTGGCCCTGAACCGGGATATCTTCATCCGCTCCCTCTGCCTGCAACTCTGTTTCGCCTTCATGACCCTGCAGGGTGCCAGGCTGGGGGATGTGGCGGTGGCGGCCAATGCGGTGCTGCTCAACTTCCTGATGCTGATCTCCTATGGGCTGGACGGCTTCGCCTACGCGGTGGAGGCCATGGTGGGCCGCGCCATCGGGCGGCGGGATCGGCAGGGGCTGCGGGAGGCAATCGTGCTCAATCTCGGCTGGGCGCTGCTGATTGCCCTGACGTTCAGCCTGCTGTTTGCGGTGGGAGGCAGCCGGCTGATCGCGCACATCACCGATCTGCCGGCGGTGATCGCCGCCGCCAACGTGCAGCTGCCCTGGCTCATCGCCATGCCGCTGCTGGCGGTCTGGTGCTTTCTGCTGGACGGGGTCTTCATCGGGGCGACCCGAGCCAGGGAGATGCGCAACAGCATGCTGGTGGCGGCACTGTGCGGCTTCTTCCCGGTCTGGTGGCTCTGTCAGGGTTGGGGCGTGGCGGCCTTGTGGGCCGCGATGGCGGCCCTGATGGCGGGGCGGGGGCTGACGCTGGGCTGGCTTTGCTGGCAGCTGGAGCGCGATGGCCGGCTGCTGCACTCAGCCCACGGGGTGGGAGAGGCGCAGCAGGCCTCCTCCTGATATCAGCGCCTGCCTGGATCTGTCGGGTTCATTCCTGCAGCGAGCCGGCGTAGCCCAGCTGGCGCCAGCTTTCGTAGACAAACACCGCCACCGCATTGGAGAGGTTCATGCTGCGGCTCTGGGGCAGCATGGGGATGCGCAGCCGCTGCTCGAACGGCAGGCTCTCGATGATCTCGATGGGCAGGCCGCGGCTCTCCGGCCCGAACAGCAGGGCATCGCCTGCGGCAAACTGCACTGCCGAATGGGCGGTGCGCCCCTTGGTGGTACAGGCGAATACCCGCGTCGGTACCACCGCCGCCAGAAAGGCCTCGAAGCTTGGCCAGCGCTTCACCTCGGCAAACTCGTGGTAGTCGAGCCCCGCCCGCTTCACCCGCTTGTCATCCCACTCAAACCCCAGCGGCTCTATCAGGTGCAGTCGATAGCCGGTGTTGGCACAGAGGCGGATGATGTTGCCGGTATTGGGCGGAATTTCCGGTTGGTAGAGCACGATGTCGAGCATGACTGCGTCCTGATGGGGCGAAAAGGGCGCCAGCATACCCAGCGCCCGTACGGATGAAAAGAGCCTGCTCAGCCGATGGGCAGGCGGATGGTGATGGTCAGCCCGGCCGGTTGATTGCTGCTGGCGCGGATGGTGCCGCCGTGGCGCGCAATGGCCTCTGCGGCGATGGCCAGCCCCAGCCCGGTGCCGCCGGTCTTGGCGTTGCGGGCATCGTCCACCCGAAAGAAGGGCAGGAACAGCTGGGCCTGCTGCTCCACCGGCACGCCGGGACCGTCGTCGCGGATGGTCATCACCCACTCCAGTCCCTCCCGATACCAGTCCACCTTGATGAACTCGCGGGCGTATTTGAGCGCGTTGCGCAGCGGATTCTCCAGTGCCCGGGCCAGCAGATCGGGCCACATCCGCAGCGATTCAGCCGGCAGCGGTGGCAGCCGGAGCTGCTTGCCACTCTGGTTGGCTTCGAACATGGCGTCGTCCAGGATGGGCTCCAGCAGCTCGGCCAACGGCATCACCACCGGCGCTTCCACATGCTGCTGTACCCGTGACAGATCGAGCAGGTCGCCGATCAGCTTGTCGAGCCGGCCGATCTCCGATTCGATCCGCGCCAGCTCGTTGCTGTCCCCCTGTTTGCGGCGGATCAGCGCCTGCGCCAGCTGGATGCGGGTGAGCGGGCTGCGCAGCTCGTGGGAGATGTCGGAGAGCAGCTGCTTCTGCTTCTGGATCATGTTCTTGAGGGTATCGACCATGTGGCTGACGTGATCCGCCAGCTGGCCGATCTCGTCCCGCCGCCCCAGGTTGGGGATCTGTGCCTCCAGATTGCCCTCCGCCAGCTGGGAGACCGACTGCTGCAGCTGCAGGATGGGGCGGGTCAGTCGCCAGGCCAGCAGCAGACAGAGCGGGGTGCTGACCAGCATGGCGATGCCGAGGATCTGGATCGGGTGATCCAGGATCTGGATGAACAGGAACAGATAGGAGTTCTCGACGTTGAGGCCGAAGTAGATGTGGTAGATCTGGCCGTGATGCGTCATCTGGAAGGGGCCGGCGATGGCCCGCTTGTGCTCGCTGCCCAGCATGGGCTTGGCCGGGTTGTCCGAGTCGAGCATGAAACGGATCACGAACTTGCTCAGGCGGGTGCTGGACTGCATCTGCCCCTTGGCATCGCGCAGATAGATGTTGTCGACCGGCAGCAGGCCGGCGGCATCGATGGCCTGGGCCAGATCGAAATCCTGATTGGGGTCGGCCCCCTTCTGCAGTGCCTTCAGGTTGTTGTTGAGGCGGGTGATCTCGTGGGCCGGCAGCGGAATGATGTTGCGGGGATCCAGGGTTGGCAGGATCACCACGGCGGCCACCACCAGCAACAGCATGAACCAGAACCAGAGGAAGATCTGGGTGGAGAGACCGTTGAAGGTGCGGGCGGTTCTCATGCCTGTTCCAGCCACAGATAGCCTCTGCCGCGCACCGTCTTGAAGCGGGGCTGGCCATCGGTACGTTCAGGCAGCTTCTTGCGCAGGTTGCTCAGGTGCATGTCGATGGCGCGATCGAAGGGCTCGAGCTTCTTGCCGAGTACCAGCTCGGAGAGCTGGCTCTTGCTGACGATCTGGCCCGGGTTGCGCAGCAGGCACTCCAGCAGGCCGAATTCGGTGGCGGTCAGCTCCAGCAGTTCGCCGTGGCAGCTGGCCTGCTGCAGGCCGGGTTGCAGCACCAGATCCATGAAGCGCACCTCTTCCGAGCTGCCGCCGCGCTGGGGCGGGGTGCTCTGGGTACGGCGCAGGATGGCGCGTACCCGGGCCAGCAGCTCCCGATCGTCGAACGGCTTGGCGAGGTAGTCGTCAGCCCCGGCCTCGAGCCCGTTGACCCGGTCCTGGCTGTCGCCACGGGCGGTCAGCATCAGCACCGGGGTATCGTGGGTCTTGCGCAGTCGGGCCAGCATGGCGAAGCCGTTGAGCTTGGGCATCATCACGTCCAGCAGCACCAGGTTGAAGTGCTGTTCAGCCAGCCGTTGCAAGCCCTCTTCGCCATCTTCGGCGACGGTCACCTGGAAGCCTTCTAGGGTCAGAATTTCGGTGAGCAACTGGGTCAGCTCGAGATCGTCGTCGACCAGGAGTATTTTGTGCATCTGAAGTCATTCCGCTGATTTTTCGCGCCAATCCGGCGTCGGGGTCAGGGTATAATAGATTTTTAACCGCAAGAGGAAAGCCGGTTTTGAGCCATCAACAATATTCCCGCTGGGTGACGCTGGCCAGCATGGCCGCCGTCACGACCGCCACCCTGCTGATCACCGGCAAGCTGATCGCCTGGCTGATGACCGACTCCTCGAGCCTGCTGGCCTCCCTCACCGACTCCTTCATGGACGTGAGCGCCTCCATCATCAACCTGCTGGCGATCCGCTATGCCCTGTCACCGGCCGACGACGAACACCGCTTCGGCCACGGCAAGGCGGAGTCGCTGGCCGGGCTGATCCAGGCGGCCTTTATCTCCGGTTCCGCGCTGCTGCTGGTGATGCACGGTATCTCCTCCCTGCTCAAGCAGGCGCCGCTGGAGCGGCTTGAGGCAGGTCTGTGGGTCAGCGGTGGCTCCATCGTGCTGACCCTGCTGCTGGTCAGCTTCCAGAGCCTGGTGATCCGCAAGACCAACAGCGTGGCCATCAAGGCCGACATGCTGCACTACCGCTCCGACCTGCTGCTCAACGGCGGCGTGCTGCTGGCACTGGTGCTGGCGGGGCAGGGTTGGTACTGGGCAGACGGCCTGTTTGCCATCCTGATCGGGCTGTTCCTGCTGTGGGGAGCGCTGCACATCGGCTATGAATCGGTGCAGGCGCTGCTCGATCGTCAGTTGCCAGCCGAGGAACAAGCGAGAATAATGGCCCTCTGCTGTGACGTCGAAGGTGTACACGGGGTGCATGATCTGCGCACCCGCCAATCCGGTCCGACCCGTTTCGTGCAGTTGCATCTGGAACTGGACGATCAGCTCCCTCTGGTCAAGGCCCATCAGATTGCCGATGAAGCCGAACTGGCGGTTCGTCAGGCGTTCGAGCGCATGGATGTCATCATTCATATGGACCCCATCTCCGTGGTGCACAAGGAACAGCAAGGCACTCCCTCAGAACAACAGTAGGCTGCAACATGGATGATCTGGTTGCCAGAACCTGGCAAAAAATTCAGCAAGAAGCGGCGAGCATGGCGACCGAAGAGCCCATGCTGGCCAGCTTCTTCCACTCCACCATTCTCAATCACAAGAACCTGCGTTCGGCCCTCAGCTTCCAGCTGGCCAACAAGCTCGACAGCGCCACCATGCCCGCCATCGCCCTGCGCGAGGTGATCGAGCTGGCCCTGCGCAGTGAGCCCGAGCTGCTGGCCGCAGTGGCCGCCGACATCTGCGCGGTGCAGGATCGCGACCCGGCGGTCGACCTCTTCTCCACCCCGCTGCTCTACCTCAAGGGATTCCATGCCCTGCAGGGGTATCGGGTGGCCAACTGGTTGTGGCGTCAGGGACGCCGTGCCCTGGCGCTCTATCTGCAAAACCAGATCTCGGTGGTATTCGGAGTGGACGTGCACCCGGCCGCCCGCATCGGCAAGGGCATCATGTTTGACCATGCCACCGGTATCGTGGTGGGCGAGACGGCGGTGATCGAGGACGATGTCTCCATCCTGCAGAGCGTTACCCTGGGCGGTACCGGCAAGGAGAGTGGCGATCGTCACCCCAAGATCCGGGAAGGGGTGATGATCGGGGCGGGCGCCAAGGTGCTCGGCAATATCGAGGTGGGCATGGGAGCCAAGATCGGCGCCGGCAGCGTGGTTATCAACCCGGTGCCACCGCACACCACGGTGGCGGGCGTACCCGCCAAGATCGTGGGGCGTCCGGAGTGCGACAAGCCTTCGCTGGACATGGATCAGTGTCTCTGATCCCCTGACCGAGGTGCATCGATGGCCAAGCGCTGGTCGGGTTATCTGATCTTGGGGATGTGGCTGCTCAATCTGCTGCACCTCTATCTGGGATTTTCCCCCTGGCCGGCGGCCATCGCGGCCTGGGGGGCCTCGCTGCTCACTTGGCCCTGGCTGGTGGGGGCGGCACGGCGCCAGGCGCTGGCCCTGTACGGGGCGGCGCTGGCACTGCTGATCTTCTCCTGCTGGCAGGGGGCAAGCCTCACAGCCGGTGACTGGCTACTGCCCAACATCAACATGCTCACCATGTTTGCGGCGGTGAGCACCCTCAATCTCGCCACCTCGGGTCTCTTGACCGGCACCACCTCATGGCAAGGGCGCAAGGGGCTGTGGAGCACCATGGCCAGCCTCAACCTGCTGGGGGCCGTCATCAACCTCTCGGTGCTGTTCATCATCGGCGATCGGCTGGAACGGGGCGGCACCCTGGAGCGGCGTCAGGTGCTGGTGCTGAGCCGGATCTTCTGTGCGGCGGCCTTTTGGTCCCCCTTCTTCGTGGCCATGGCGGTGGCGCTCACGTATGCGCCCGGCCTGCAGCTGTCGCGCATCCTGCCGTTCGGGTTGGTGGCGACCCTGCTGGCGATGGGGCTGACCGCCTGGCAGGTGGAACGGCTGGGGGTGGCGGGCTTTGCCGGCTATCCACTGCGGCTGCAGACTCTGGGATTGCCGGTGGCACTGGCGCTGCTGGTGCTGCTGATCAAGCAGATCTGGCCGGATCTCGGCATCCTGGCGGTGATCGCCCTGGTGGCGCCACTGCTGGCCTTTGCCTTCATGCCGAGTGCGGGGCGTGGCCCGGCCCTCAAGCGGCAGGTGGTGGAACGCTTCCCTGCCATCGGTGGCCAACTGGTGCTGTTTCTGGGGGCGGGCCTGCTGGCCGCCGGCATCAACAGTGCGCTGTCGGTGCTCGAGCTGGGTGGCGGCCACGGCTTGCCCTTCTTTCATCATTTCGGCTGGCTGGAGTCTTCGCTCACTTTGTTGTTGATCCTGCTGGTGGCCATCGTCGGGGTGCACCCGCTCATCAGCATCTCAGGATTGGCGCCGCTGTTGTGGCCGCTTTCGCCGGACCCCAGCCTGCTCGGTATGTGCTTCCTGCTGGGTTGGGGGCTGGCTACCGGTACCAGTCCGCTCTCCGGCTCCAACCTGGCGCTGGCCTCCCGCTACAACCTGAGTGCCGGGGCGATTCTGCGCGGCAACCTGCTCTACGGCCTGCTGATGTACGGGGTCGCCTGTCTGCTGCTGGGGGCCTATATCGCCCTGCACGCCTGATGATGCGGGCTTTCGAGGGCGGTTGCGCAGGGGCTAGGTGGCGACTTGTGCGGGGCCGGCCGTGGCCCGGGCGCAGGATGCGAGAAAAATAGACGCATATTTAGGCAATACATCCATGGAAGGCGCATTTTACAGCGCACCGGCTTGTTTGTGCCGATAGGCTCGGGGTATGCTGGCTTCACGCGCTTGAATCGCCCTCTGTGGGGCATCGCAATTGAACATACAGGTATGCATATGTCACTAGAAGTCCTTGAGCAACTCGAATCCAAAGTACAATCCGCTGTCGACAACATCTCCTTGCTGAAGATGGAGCTGGACGAGCTGAAAGAGCAGAACAACAAGCTGCAAGACGAGAACCATCAGCTGCGCAACGAGCACGTCGCCTGGCAAGAGCGTCTGCGTGCCCTGCTGGGCAAGATGGACCAGATGGGCGAAAGCATCTGAGTCGTCGCCATCCGCGAGAATTGAAAACGGGCCGCTCCATGAGCGGCCCGTTTGTTTGGGTCAGTCTGGCAATCAGAGTGCCAGCAGCTGTTTGACGGTCTTCTCGATGCCGTCCGCCGCTTCCACTATGTTGTTGGCCAGCATGTAGGCGGGGGTGGAGATCACCTTGCGCTCCTGATCCACTACGAACTCGTTGACCGGGCAGTTGAGGTGGCTGCCCCCCATCGCCTCGATGGCGTTGGCGGTACCCTCGTCGTGGCCTATGGTGGCCAGGGTGCCGGCGCCATAGATGAGCGGGATCATGGCCGGTGCGATACAGATGTAGGCGGCCGGCTTGCCGGCCTTGGCGAAGCTCTGGCACGCCTTCAATACATCCGGCTGGATTTGGCACTCAGCCCCCTTGATGGCGAAGTCGCACAGGTTCTTGGCGGCGCCAAAGCCACCCGGCACCAGCAGGGCATCGTAGTCGGCCGCATCCAGCTCGGCCACGTCCCTGATCTGGCCGCGGCAGAGGCGGGCCGCTTCAACCAGCACGTTGCGGCGCTCGCCTTCACTCACTTCCCCGGTCAAGTGGTTGATGACATGGAGCTGTGGAACATTGGGAGCGAAGCACTGGACTGCTGCGCCCTGCCTGGCCAGCGCCAGCAGACTGATGACAGCCTCGTGGATTTCGGCCCCGTCAAAGACGCCACAGCCACTCAAAATCACGGCCACTTTTTTCATGACAGACTCCTCGTTGTTGAAAATGTGAGCCAGAATGGATTGTTGTACTTTTGTATGGTTATCGTTCGTCCTCAGCTGGTCAAGTCATCTTGCTGTGCTAGGATTGTTTCGTTTTGGATCCTGCCGTACTTACTCCCTTAAATTTTTTCCACATTGATCGAGATCATTTAAGTCGTCTCGCGATCGGTTTTTATATGTGCAACCAATTGTTATTTATTGGTTTTTATATTTTTGTGCACAGTTTTATCACTGTGGTTCATACTGCCCCCCATTTTTGAGCACAGAGTTATCCACAGATTGATGGCCTGTGAGGATTCGCCGGCAGGGTCTTTGCCCCCCTTGGTGTGAGGGGGGCCCTGTGGCATCCTAGCGGCTGTTTATCTCTGGCAGGACGATTTCATGGCCCCTAGCAACCCCCTTATTCTGGTCGACGGCTCTTCATATCTTTACCGCGCCTTCTTTGCCTCCCAGCAGGCCGATCTGCGCACCTCGACCGGTTTGCCGAGCGGCGCCGTCCGTGTCATGGCCAACATGATGCGCAGCCTGCGCAAGCAGTACCCCGACTGCCACGTGGCCGTGGTGTTCGATGCCAAGGGCAAGACCTTCCGCGACGACATCTATCCCGAATACAAGGCCAACCGAGCCAGCATGCCGGACGATCTGCGCAGCCAGGTTGCCCCCATCCACCAGATGATCAAGGCGATGGGTTTCCCCTTCCTGATGGTGGAGGGAGTGGAGGCCGACGACGTGATCGGTACTCTGGCCCGTCAGGCGACCGAGAAGCAGCTGCCGGTGCTGATCAGTACCGGCGACAAGGACATGGCGCAGCTGGTCTCCGACCATGTCACCCTGATCGACACCATGAAAGATGTGAAGACCGATCGGGAAGGGGTGATCGAGAAGTTCGGCGTACCGCCCGAGCTCATCATCGACTACCTGGCCCTGATGGGGGACAAAGTCGACAACATCCCCGGCATGACCGGTGTCGGCGAGAAGACCGCACTGGCCCTACTGCAGGGGATCGGCAGCATCGACGAGATCGCCGCCAACCTCGACAAAGTGGCTGCGCTCGGCTTCCGTGGCTCCAAGGCGTTCGCCGACAAGTTCCGCGAGCAGGAGGAGCAGGTGCGCCTCTCCTACGTGCTGGCTACCATCAAGACCGACGTGGCGCTGGAGCAGAGCCTGGAAGAACTGCAGCTCGGCCCTATCGACAAGGAGGCTCTGCTGGCGGTCTACCGTGAGTACGAGCTGCGCAACCTGATCAAAGAGTTGGAGTCCGGCGGCGCTGAGGAGAGTGACGCCGAGGGTGATGATGAAGGTGTCGCCCCGGTATCCGCCATCGAAACCGACTATCGCTGCATCCTGGATGAGGCCGAATTCGATGAGTGGCTGACCCGTCTGCAGGCGGCGCCGCTGTTTGCCTTCGATACCGAGACCACCAGTCTCGACTATATGGAAGCGCGCGTTGTTGGCGTCTCCTTTGCCATCGAGCCGGGCAAGGCGGCCTACGTGCCTTTCGGCCACGATTATCTGGGGGCGCCGGTACAGCTGACCGAAGCCGTGGTACTGGGCAAGCTCAAACCGCTGCTGGAAGATCCGGCCCGTCTCAAGGTGGGGCAGAACCTCAAGTACGATCGCAACGTGCTGCTCAATCACGGTATCGAGCTGCAGGGCATCGCCTATGACACCATGCTCGAGTCCTATGTACTCAACTCCACCGCCAGTCGTCACGACATGGATTCGCTGGCCCGCAGGTATCTGAACGTCGAGACCATCTCGTTCGAGGACATTGCTGGCAAGGGGGTCAAGCAGCTCACCTTCAACCAGATCGAACTGGAGCAGGCGGCCCCTTATGCGGCGGAAGATGCCGACATCACCCTGCGTCTGCATCAGACGCTGTGGGGCAAGCTCTCTGCCGAGCCGGGCCTTGCCAAGGTGTTCAGCGAGATCGAACTGCCGCTGCTACCGGTGCTGGCGCGGATGGAGCGGCTCGGTACCACCATCGAGCCCAAGCTGCTGCACCAGCAGAGCCAGGAGATCGAAGTGCGTCTGGCAGAGCTGGAGAAGCAGGCTCACGAGCTGGCCGGGCAGGAGTTCAACCTCTCCTCGCCCAAGCAGCTGGGGGAGATCCTCTTCACCAAGCTGGGGCTGCCGATCATCAAAAAGACCCCCAAGGGAGCGCCATCCACTGCGGAAGAGGTACTGGCCGAGCTGGCGGAGACCTATGAGCTGCCGCAACTGCTGATGGAGCACCGTGGGCTGGCCAAGCTCAAGTCCACCTACACCGACAAGCTGCCGCTGATGATCAAGCCGCAGACCGGGCGGGTGCACACCTCCTATCATCAGGCGGTGGCGGCGACCGGTCGGCTCTCGTCCACCGATCCCAACCTGCAGAACATCCCGGTACGCAACGAACAGGGGCGCCGCATCCGGCAGGCCTTCATCCCGTGCGCCGGTTACAAGCTGGTGGCGGCGGACTACTCCCAGATCGAGTTACGCATCATGGCGCACCTCTCCGGTGACAAGGGGTTGCTGACTGCCTTCGCCGAGGGCAAGGACATCCACAAGGCGACCGCCGCGGAGGTGTTCGGGGTTGCGCTCGAGGCGGTGACCAGCGACATGCGCCGCAGTGCCAAGGCGATCAACTTCGGCCTCATCTATGGCATGAGTGCCTTCGGTCTGGCCAAGCAGCTGGGGATCGGCCGCGCCGAAGCGCAGAAGTACATGGATCTCTACTTCGAACGCTACCCGGGCGTGCTGGAGTATATGGAGCGTACCCGCCAGCAGGCGGATGCCCAGGGTTACGTCGAGACTTTGTTTGGCCGTCGCCTCTATCTGCCGGATATCAAGTCCCGCAACGCCGGTCTGCGCAAGGCGGCAGAACGGGCCGCCATCAACGCACCCATGCAGGGTACGGCCGCCGACATCATCAAGCGCGCCATGATCAACGTGGATGGCTGGATCCGTGGGATTGAAGACCAGTCGATCCGCATGCTGATGCAGGTGCACGATGAACTGGTGTTCGAGATCCGTGAAGAGAAGCTGGAAGAATACATCGCCATCATCAAGGAGAAGATGTCAGCCGCAGCCGAGCTGCATGTGCCGCTGGTGGTGGAAGCCGGTACCGGCGACAACTGGGATCAGGCCCACTGACCCCGTTTGACAGTCATATAGCTATATAAGAAGAGAAGCCCGGCATCATGCCGGGCTTCCTGTTTGTGGTGGCGGGGTGTCAGGCTTCTTGCAGATACTCGTCCTTGAGCAGTACATAGTTGTCGGCCGAGGTCTTGAGGAAGGCAATCTCGGCCGGCTTGAGGGCGCGGGCCTGCTGGACCGGATTGCCCATATAAAGAAAGCCGGCCTCGAGCCGCTTGCCTGGCGGTACCAGGCTGCCCGCCCCGATCATCACATCGTCTTCAACGATCACCCCATCCAGCAGGATGGCACCCATGCCGACCAGCACCCGGTCGCCGATGGTGCATCCGTGCAGCATGGCTTTATGACCGACCGTGACATCCTCACCGATCAGCAGTGGATAGCCGCCTGGGTTGCTGGCGCTCTTGCGGGTCAGGTGCAATACGGTGCCGTCCTGAATATTGGTGCGCGCCCCGATGCGGATATGGTTCACATCCCCCCGCGCCGCCACCATGGGCCAGATGCTGGCATCGTCGCCCAGCTGGATATCCCCCACCAGGGTGGCGCAGGGATCCACATATACCCGTTTGCCCAATTGCGGGCGTTTTCCTTTGTAAGGTCTTAGTCGCAAGTCCATCTCGGCCTCCTTGTTTTCGGCCATTCTAGCAATTCGAGACCGGTTTCTGTGGATAAGTTTGTATAAAAGCTGTGCTTGGATATGAATAACTAAAAAAGTGCGCTTTTTTGCAATTTTATTGCCGATGAGGGGTTGCCAGAAAGAATCCGTTCCCTATAATGCGCCTCCATCGACACGGCAAGCGGCAACGCAAACAACCGAGTCGGTAGCCTCGAAAAGCCTTTGCAAATAAGGCTTGACTCGAGAAGGCGGTTGAGTAGAATGCCACTCCCGCAGCAGCCAAAAGCTGCGTCGCTCTTTAACAATTTGAATCAAGCAATCTGTGTGGGCACTCACAGCATCGAGCATCAAAAACAATTTTTGATATCAATGTCTGATG
>NZ_CAWPKQ010000013.1:0-22482 GCF_963888745.1 Aeromonas sp. DNRA1
CCTTGGTCTCGCCCTCGCCCAGGTACTGCACCTTGCTGTTGTCGACGTTGTAGGTCCAGGCACCGCCTTCGGTGATGGTCAGGCTGCCCAGTGCGTCCGTACTCGGGGCACCGTTGCCGGCCACAAACTTGGCCTCGTCGGCACCGTCCACGTCGGTGACGGTCAGGGTACCGGTCTCGGTCAGCAGCGGCGTGCTTTCATCTTCGGTCACACCACCGGTGTCGGTGCCGGTAATAACGGCCGCGTCGTTGACCGGCGTAACAGTCCCGGTTACGCCGCCGGTTGCGCTGTTCAGGCCATCGGTGATGGTGTATTCAAACGCGATGTTGCCATTGAAATCCGGAGCCGGCGTGAAGATCAGCTGGCCATTGCTCAGGGTGACGGAACCATTGCTGATCGCTACCGTGCCGCCTTCGGCAATGGTCTGGCCGTTGATGGCGGTAATGGTGAGGCGATCACCATCCACATCTGTGTCGTTGCCAAGCACATTGATGGTGACGGTGCCGTCCTCCGCCACGGTGAACTGGTCGTCCCCCGGCAGGGGCGCGGCATTCACCACGCTGTTGTCGGTCCCCTTGGACGAAGTGTTGCCCACCGGGTCGGTCAGGGTGGCATCTACCGTGATGGGGCCGTTGACTGGCAGATCCGTAGTGGGGATGGTCAGGGTGACCTGGGTACGGCCGATATCGTCAGTCGTCAGTATTCTGCTGGAGTCGGGCACACCATCATCGTTCCAGTCTACATCGAGACGATCGCCAGCCTTGGCATCGCCCGGCAGCCGGATGATGACATCCACCCCATTTTCGCGCTCGTTGGCGGAGATGACATTGTCCGCGCCGTCCTGGATTTCCACTTGCGGCGCCGAGGGCGCGGTACTGTCCACGCTGCCGTCATCGGTCGCGGTGCCGGTGTTGCCGGCCGGATCGGTGACGCTGGCTGTCACTGTGTAGGAGCCATCAACCAGCGGAGTGGTCACGTCCACGCTGAAGGTGCCATCCGGATTGACGGTGGTGATCAGGGTTTGCTGGTTGCCATTGGCATCGGTCACCAGCAGGGTCACGGTACTGCCTGCGGCGGCATCCGTGGTTCCGGTGATGGTCGGCGTCGTGTCGTTGGTATTGTCAGGTGCGGAGACGGTGATCACCGGCGGGACGAGATCAATCAGGCGGTTCTCTTCACCCGGCAGTGCATCAGCAGTCACGCCAGCATCGTTCTGGTTGGCAGTATCAAAACCGGCCGCCGCGATGGTGGCATCACCGGTACGATCGATGGTAACGAAACCACCGTTGCCACTGGCGCCAGCCACACCACCAATGCCACCACCACCGGCGGCAGGCGCGCCACCTGCGGCAGATGCTTCAAATGCCTTGGTCGGGTCGGCGCCACCCAGGATGGCCTGCTGCAACGCCGCGATGTCATTGGGATTGCCAGACGGCACATTCTGGGCAAGCTGCGGCTCTTGAGACGTTTCATCCTCAACCTGCTGCTCGTTGGTCGGGCTCAGGGTGAAAGTCTGGTTGCCACCTTTGAAGCTGGCGCCTTCAGGAGTGATCAGCACCGCATCCTTGGGCAGGATATCGCCTTCGGCGAGCTGCTTCTGGCTGCCATCAGCGGCCACCAGGTAAACCTTGCCTTTCAACTGGGTAACGACGACGTCCTGATCCAATGCGATATTGTGGCTGCTCATGTTCTCTCCTGAATCTCTATTGGCATGCAATATTCCACCGTCTAATGTGCCCGTGAATGGCGCCGGAAACCAGTTAGAAAATTCGAATGGATAGACTGATTTGACGCTGTAACGGTCGGTTAAACAGAAGGATCAATAACGGCGGGAATGGAAAATAAAACCAAGATGATCAATGTGTTGCATTTTGATGACGGGGGCACTGCAAGTGCCCCCGTCAGGGGCTTCACATCAGGCGCCAGCCCACAGCAGGATGGCCAGCAACTGGGGTGAGATGATGCGAAGGAACATCACCAACGGATAGACGGTCGCGTAAGACAGGGCACTGGCACCACTGGTGGGGTGCATGCCGTTGGCAAATGCCAGGGCGGGAGGATCCGTCATGGAACCGGCCAGCAAGCCGCACAGGGTGAGGTAGTTCATCTTGCCATACAGACGGGCCAGCACACCGACCACCAGCAGCGGGATCAGGGTGATCGCCACCCCATACATCATCCAGGCCGGACCATCGCCGTTGATCAGGGTATCGATGAAGCCGGCACCGGACTTGAAGCCCACCACCGCCAGAAACAGCACTATGCCGATCTCCCGCAGCGCCAGGTTGGCACTGGGGGGCATGAACCAGTAGAGCTTGCCGATGCTGCCGATGCGCGACAGGATCAGCGCCACCACCAGCGGGCCGCCCGCCAAACCCAACTTGAGCGCCGCCGGGAACCCGGGCAGGTAGAAGGGGATGGAGCCGAGCAGCACGCCAAGGCCGATGCCGATGAACACCGGCAGCATCTGCACCTGCTGCAGTTTCTGCTGCACGTTGCCCACCACATTGGTGACCGCCTCGATGGCATCGAGCCGCCCCACCAGGTTGAGGATGTCACCGAACTGCAAGCTGGTCTGGCTGGTCGGCACCAGCTCGATACCGGCCCGGTTTAGGCGCGAGATCACCACGTCATATTTCTGCTTGATGTCGAGATCGCGGATCTTCTTGCCGAGCACCTGCTCGTTGGTCACCACTACCCGCTCCACCCGCAGATCGGTGCCGCGAGTGGAGAGCGAGGTCTCAACCTCCTCACCCAGCACCAGCAGCACCTTGCGCAGGGCGTGCCGCTCACCCACCAGGTGCAGCAGGTCGCCCAGTTCGATACGCGAATCCGGCCGCGGCACCATCAGCTCATCGCCGCGCTTGAGGCGCGAGCAGATGACGTCTGCCTCATCGAGACTCGGGATCTCGCTCAGCATCAGACCGTGGATGTTGGGGTTGCGCACTGCGATGTTGATGGTCTGCAGACTCTCCTTGGTCTTGCCGGCCTGTTGTTCAAACTGGGCGGCTTCTTCGTCGATCTTGATGCGAAAGAACATACGGATCAGCCACATGGTCAACAAGATGCCACAGATGCCGAACGGATAGGCGACCGCATAGCCCATCCCCATCAGGCCGGTGGAACCGGGCGCGGCGCCCAGCTCAGCCAGGATCTGCTGGCCGGCACCGAGAGACGGGGTGTTGGTCACGGCGCCGGAGAAGACCCCCAGGATCACCGGCAGCGGCACGTCGAACAGCTGATGCAGGGCGGCCGCCACGGCGCAACCAAGCAGAACCAGCAGGGCGGCGAAGCCGTTGAGCTTGAGGCCGGAGCTGCGCAGGGAGGAGAAGAAGCCGGGGCCGACCTGAATGCCGATGGTGTAGACAAACAGGATCAGGCCGAACTCCTGAATGAAGTGCAGGGTTTGCTCATCCAGCGCCAGCCCCGAGAGGCCGGCGAAGTGGCCCACTATGATGCCGCCGAACAGCACCCCTCCGATCCCGAGACCAACGCCATAGACCCGCCAGTTCCCCAGCCAGAGCCCCAGCACTGCCACCAGCGACAGCATGCTGATGGAAAGCGCGATATCACTCATTTCGTGCATCCTTTGCGAATTGAACTGTCCCTAGCTTGTCAGCAAACGCCGCGGCCAACTGTGTGATACCGCACGAATTTATCCTTTTGAACAGCAAAAAATACCAATTAAGGGCTAGTTATGCGACGTAACCATAAATGGCCATAAAGTGACAAATGCTGCCCCCCAGCACGAACAGATGCCAGATAGCGTGGTTGTAGGGGATACGTTTGGCCACATAGAAGATCACCCCCAGGCTGTAGATGAGACCACCCAGCCCGAGCAGCAGCAAGCCTTCCCCCTCCAGATGGATATAAAGCTGATAGACCACCAGCAACGACAGCCAGCCCAGCATCAGATAGGTAAACAGCGACAGCTTCTTGAAGCGGTTGATGAAGAGTAGCTTGAACACCACCCCCGCCAACGCCAACCCCCAGATCACCACCATCAACCCCTGTGCCAATGGCGTGTCGAGCGCCACCAGCAGGAAAGGGGTATAAGTACCGGCGATCAGCAGATAGATGGCGCAGTGGTCGAATACCTTGCACCAACGTCTGGCCGGCCCTTCCGCCATGCTGTGGTAGAGGGTCGAGGCCAGATAGAGCAGCACCAGGCTGCCACCATAGAGGCTGTAACTGACCAGCGCCTGAGGGCCCTGCGCCCAGCCCTTGTTCAACAACAACACCAACCCCAGGATCCCCAGCACCAGCCCCAGGCCGTGGCTGAGGCGGTTGGCCAGCTCCTCGCGGGGCGAATAATCCGTCACACTGCTCATTGCATACTCCTGCCCAAACTGCGCTCACTCTAGCTGCCGTCATTTCAGAGTACAAGTGTTAGCTTAAAGTGATTTTCATGCCGTTTGCCATGTGTTGAGGAGGTACGCATGGCTGTCACCCGCTGGCCTTTGGTGTATGCTCTGCGGCCGATGCCCACGTAGCTGTTGCCACCGCGCTTGCTCACCACCCAGTGACTCCCTGGCAACCCGGTCTGGAGAACCTGATGAAGTTGACTGAACTGTTTGCACTACCGGATCCGGCCTTCGGCCAGGCCATGACGGATCTGCTGGAGACCTTCCACCACTCGGATGACAGTCAGGCTCCCTACCAGCGCGACCAGTTCACCCACCAGCTCGATCAATCCCGCATGCCGGCCACCGGCATCACCATCGATGACTATCTGGCCCGCCTGGCCACCCTAGTGCCTGGCGCATCTCACCTTACCTCGCCACGCTACATGGGCCATATGACGGCCCCGTTACCGGCCTTCACTGCCGAGTTGTCCCGCCTGGTGGTGATGCTCAACCAGAACCCGATGAAGATGGAGTCCTCCCGTCTGCTCAGCTTTCTGGAGCGGGAGGTGCTGGCCAAGCTGCACCGCCTCATCTATCGCGCCGACGATCTCTTCTATGACGCCCAGATGCATGCCAAGGATGCCGCCCTCGGCGTCATGACCAGCGGCGGCACCATCGCCAACGTCACCGCCCTTTGGCTGGCCCGCAACCGCGCCTGCGGCGACAACCTGTTCGCGCTCTATGAGCAGGGCTATCGCGGCGCCGTCATCCTGGGCTCGCGGCTGATGCACTACTCCTTCGACAAGGGGATGGATCTGCTGGGGCTGGGGGCGCGCAGCGTCTGGCGCCTTCCCACCGACGACCAGAACCGGCTCGACATGGCTGCGCTGGAGCAGGCCCTTGCCCAGTGCAAGGAGCAGAAGCTCAAGGTGTTGGCACTGGTCGGCGTGGCCGGCAGCACCGATTTCGGCTCCATCGACCCGTTGCCTGAGCTGGCGGACATTGCCGAGCGCGAGCAGATCCACTTCCATGTGGATGCCGCCTGGGGCGGCCCGACCCTGTTCTCGCCCCGCTATCAGGCGCTGCTGGCGGGGATCGAGCGAGCCGATACCGTTACCCTGGATGGCCACAAGCAATTGCTGGTGCCGCTCGGCACTGGCATGCTGCTCTGCCGCCAGCCGGACCTGATGATGGCGGTCAAGCGGGAGGCCCCCTACGCCATCCGCGCCAGCTCCTTTGATCAGGGGCGCTTCACCCTGGAGGGCACCCGCCCGGCCAATGCGCTCTATCTGGATGCCGCCTTCCAGCTGTTCGGCCAGCAGGGTTATGCCGAGCTCATCGAGGCCAACTACGACCGGGCCCGCCTGATGGCCGGCCTTATCGACCAGGATCCTGCCTTCGAACTGATGTCAGCCCCGGTGATGAACCTGCTCTCCTATCGCTGCATCCCCCCTCATCTGCAAGGCAAGGTACTGGACGAGACCGCCAACGAACAAGTCAATGCCTTCAACGTCGCCCTGCAGAAGGCTCAGCGCGCCGAGGGGCACAGTTTTGTCTCCCGCACCCAGCGCGCCGTGGGTCGCTACGGCACCCAGCCGCTCACCCTGCTGCGGGCCGTGCTGCTCAATCCGCTCATCGAAGAGCACCATATCCGCGATCTGCTGGCGGATCAGCAGCGGCTGGGCGCAGAGATCGCAAGGCAGCTATTTGGCTGAGGAACTGGCTGGCGAATGAGCGGTCTTATTCATTTGCCGTTGCCCATCGGGCAGGTACACTGAATCAAATTTTGCGGTCCACTTTTGAGGGCGACGAGCCAGACATGAAGCAATTTATTGAATTTATTCCTCTTATCGTTTTCTTTGCAGTCTACAAGTTCTACGACATCTACATGGCGACCGGCGCCCTGGTGGTGGTAACCGGTCTGCAGCTCGCCTACAGCTGGATCCGCTATCGCAAGGTCGAGAAGATGCAGCTGTTCACCTTCCTGCTGGTCGGCTTCTTCGGCGGCCTCACCGTCTTCTTCCACGACGACACCTTCATCAAGTGGAAAGTCACCGTCATCAACGTCCTGTTTGCGCTGGGCCTGCTCATCAGCCGCTACGGCTTTGGCAAAAACCTGATCAAGCAGATGCTGGGCAAGGAGCTGCAAGCCCCGGATCCCGTCTGGGATCGGGTCAATCTCGGCTGGGTCGGCTTCTTTACCGTCTGCGGCCTGCTCAACCTCTATGTGGCCTTCACCCTGCCGCAGGAGATGTGGGTCAACTTCAAGGTATTCGGTCTGCTCGGCATGACCCTGGTATTCACTCTGCTAAGCGGTGTCTATCTCTATCGCCACCTGCCCCCCGAGCAGAAAAATGAAATGAAAAAATAACTGCCATCAAGAAAAGGATCGTCTCATGTGGTATCTCATCTATTCCGAAGATGTCCAGGGCAGCCTGCCGCTGCGCAAGCAGGCTCGCCCGGCCCATCTGGCCAGGCTACAGGCGCTGCAGGATGAAGGGCGACTGCTCACCGCCGGCCCCAACCCGGCCATTGATGCCGAGGATCCGGCCGATGCCGGCTTCACTGGCAGCACCGTCATCGCCGAGTTCGCCTCACAGGCGGATGCCAAGGCCTGGGCCGATGCCGATCCCTATGTGGCGGCCGGTGTCTATGCCAAGGTGACCATCAAGCCGTTCAAGAAGGTCTTCTGACCCAACGCGAATAGCGAAATGAAAAAGGCCGGACTGGCAGTTCATGCCAGTCCGGCCTTTTTGCATCCCGATATCCCGTTTTATGCCTTGGCCACGAACCAGGGGTTGAGGATGTCCGGCTTGTTGTAGCACAGCGGCGAGCCATCGAGCTGGGTGACGCTGCCGCCCGCCCCCTCCAGCACCGCCTGCGCCGCACCAGTATCCCACTCGCAGGTGGGTGCGAGGCGCGGGTAAAGTTCAGCCCCCCCTTCGGCGATGACGCAGAACTTGAGCGAACTGCCCATGGAGACCAGCTCAATCTCGCCCCGCGCCATGTCACCGAAATCCGCCAGGTAATCCAGGGTTGCCTGGGAGAGGTGATTGCGACTGCCTACCACCCGCCAGGGCGTGCCTTCCTGATGAGGTCGGCTCTGGATGGCCTCACGCTTGCCATCAGCCACCCGCCAGGCCCCCAGCCCCTTGCCGCCATACCAGAGCTGGTCCAATACCGGGGCATAGACCAGTCCCCAACGCGGTGCTCCCTCTTCAATCAGGGCGATATTGACGGTGAACTCGCCGTTGCGGGAGACGAACTCCTTGGTGCCGTCCAGCGGGTCCACCAGCCAGTAACGGGACCAGCCGAGCCGTGCGCTCATCAGCTCAGGGTCGGACTCCTCGGACAATACGGGGATCTCGGGCGTCAGCCGGGCCAGCGCCTGCACGATCACCTCGTGCGCCCCCTTGTCGGCGGCGGTCAAGGGGCTTTCGTCCTGCTTGTACTCCACTGCAAAGGGCTGACTGTAGATGGCCATGATGGCGTCACCGGCGGCACGGGCGATGGGCTCCAGCTCGGAAATCGCGGGAAAAAACATAAGAAAAGACATCCTGGTCAAATGGTTAGCACAGTGTACCTATTTTGGAATGGCCTGGGTTATAGCCGATTCAGCTGAGTTATAACCCTGTTACTTCTGACAGACAAAAAGTGGCGCGACTCGGCTAATTCTCAATAGGCATACCAAACCACACAAGGACGTGCCGCCATGAACTACAAGACCCTGACCGCCACCCTGCTGCTGAGCTGCCTGCCCCTGTTCAGCCAGCCTCTGCTGGCCGCCGACAAGCCTGCTGCCAAGCCGGCAACCACGGTCACCGCCGCCAAGGAGAGCGGCAAGGTGAACCTCAACACCGCCAGTATCAATGAGTTGACTGCGCTCAAGGGCATTGGCGAGAAGAAGGCACAGGCCATCGTCGATTACCGCGAGAAGCAGGGCAAGTTCACTACCGTGGATCAGCTGGCCGATGTGAGCGGTATCGGACCCGCCACGCTGGAAGCAAATCGGGACATGATTATCGTCAAGTAACCGATCCATACCCCTTCCATCATAAGGGCAGCCTGTGGCTGCCCTATTTTTCTTCGGGTATCATGGGCCCACTTTGTATCTCTGGACTCTCTCCATGAAAAAGACACCACTCGTTGTACGCAAAGCCGTTCTTCCCGTCGCCGGTCTGGGCACCCGCATGCTGCCAGCCACCAAGGCCATCCCCAAGGAGATGCTGCCCGTCGTCGACAAACCGCTGATCCAGTATGTGGTGCGCGAAGCCATCGCCGCCGGCATCAAGGAGATCATCCTGGTCACCCACTCGAGCAAGAACTCCATCGAAAACCACTTCGACAAGAGCTTCGAGCTGGAAGCGACCCTCGAGAAGCGGGTCAAGCGGCAACTGCTGGAAGAGGTGCAACACATCTGCCCGAAAGACGTCACCATCATGCACGTCCGCCAGGGGGAAGCCAAAGGTCTGGGACACGCGGTGCTCTGCGCCCGTCCGCTGATCGGCGACAACCCGTTTGCGGTGCTGCTGCCGGACGTGCTGATCGACGAGGTGGCCAGCGACCTCAAGCAGGACAACCTGGCCGAGATGGTGCACATGTTCGAAGAGGATCACATCAGCCAGATCATGGTGGAAGCCGTCCCCGAGAGTGAAGTGGACAAATACGGCATCGCCGACATCAAGGGAGAGGCGCTGAGCGAGGGCATGTCTCTGCCGATGCAGGCCATCGTAGAGAAACCCCCCCGTGATGAGGCCCCCTCCAATCTGGCCGTGGTCGGCCGTTACGTGCTCTCTTCCAACATCTGGCCGTTGCTGGAGAAGACCCCCGCCGGTGCCGGTGACGAGATCCAGCTGACCGATGCCATCGCCATGCTGATGGAACAGGAGCAGGTGAATGCCTACTTCATGAAAGGGCGCAGCCACGACTGCGGCAGCAAGTTCGGTTACATGAAAGCCAACGTGGAATATGCAGTGCGCCATCCGGAACTGAACGGCGAATTTATCACTTGGTTGAAACAGTTTGCCAAGCAGCTGTAATAGCTGAATATTTAACCTATTAATGGAATAAAACACTGGGCATCATTCGATGCCCTTTTTCATTTTATAAACATATATTCAACCATTGATAGATAAAATATCGCTAAATCATAATATTGTAATTTAATCACGCTTGTTCTATAAGGATTATGGCTTGTTCCTAGCCCTTGCATAAAATTTCTAAAAAAATATAAGACACAGGTGGAAGTTCCAATGAATAATCCGTCCAAAGGGACCTTTTTAGGTCACCCTAAAGGGCTTTTTTTGCTCTTTAGTACCGAACTGTGGGAGAGATTCTCCTATTACGGCATGCGTGCCGTGCTCGTGCTCTATCTGACTGACATGACTGCCAACGGCGGGATGGGCTGGACTCAGGCCGATGCCCTCAAGCTGTACGGCATCTATACCGGTCTGGTCTACATCACCCCGATCATCGGCGGCTGGCTGGCAGATACCTTCCTCGGCCAACGCCGCGCCATTCTGTTTGGTGCCGTGCTGATGGCCGCCGGCCAATTTACCCTAGCGCTGCCGCACGCCATGTTCCCGGACATGGTCAACAGCGTCTTCTATTCGGGTCTCGGCTTGCTGATCGTGGGTAACGGTCTGTTCAAACCGAACATCTCCACCATGGTGGGTGACCTTTATCAGGAAGGTGACCACCGTCGTGACGGTGCCTTCACCATCTTCTACATGGGTATCAACCTGGGCTCCCTGCTGGCCGGCGTGATCTGTGGTGCTGCCGCAACCGCCTATGGCTGGCAAGCCGCCTTCGTCAGCGCCGGTATCGGCATGCTGCTCTCCCTGGTGGTACAGGCCACTATGGCTCAGCGTTTCCTGGGTGACATCGGCCGCGTGCCGGCCGCCCAGCGCGCCGCCGAGCAGCGCTCCAAGGAGCAGAAGGCACCTCTGACCAAGCAGGAAGTGGATCGCATCAAGGTCATCCTGGTGCTGGGTCTGTTCACCATCATCTTCTGGGCCGGCTTCGAGCAGGCCGGTGGTCTGATGAACCTGTACGCGCAGGAGTATACCGATCGCATGATCGGCAGCTTCGAAGTGCCAACCGCCTGGTTCCAGTCCCTGAACCCCTTCTTCATCATCACGCTGGCCCCTATCGTTGCAGCCATCTGGATCAAGCTCGGCAAGAAAGAGCCGAACTCCCCGGTGAAGTTCGCCATGGGCCTGCTGTTCCTGGCCGTGGGCTTCCTGTTCATGATCGGTGCCGTGCTGGAGCAAGGTGGTGATCAGGCCGTCAAGACTTCCATGTTCTGGCTGGTCGGCGCCTACCTGTTCCACACCCTGGGCGAGCTCTGCCTCTCCCCGATCGGCCTCTCCATGGTGACCAAGCTGGCTCCGCTGCGCCTGGCCTCCCTCATGATGGGTGCCTGGTTCGGCTTTGTGGCCCTGGCCAACTATGCCGCCGGTTTCATCGGCTCCTTCGTCGGCGAATCCGGTGCCATGGCCATCTTCGGTGGCATCGCACTGGCCGCCGTGATCAGCGCGCTGATCCTGCTGACCATGGCCAATCGCCTGGTCTACTGGATGCACGGTGCAGAAGGTCCGGCCAAAGAGCCGCAGGAACACGACAAGAAGCTGCAATCTGCCGCCGTCTAAGCGGTCCGGATTGTCAGCAACAAAGAGGGCGCCCATGGGCGCCCTCTTTGTATGTGGCCGTCTGACACGACCTCAATGATGTCGAACCTGCACATGCAGGGCACTGCCGCTGTCACTGCGAAACTGCAGATCAAAGGGTTCATGCCAGCTGCGCCTGTGCAAGGCGTAGTGGCTGGTACGCAGCAGGCCGAGCGGCAGGCCGCCGGAGCGCACCAGCCAGTGAGGCGAAGTCAGCCCGGCATTGGCAAAGACCAGCCCGTCCTCCTGATCAAACAGCAGGGCGGCCATGGCAAAGGAGTGGCGCAGACCGGATTCGACCAGCTGCAGATTGAGGTAATCGAGCAACCGGTGGGGCTGGGTCAGCAGCAGACTCTCGCCACGCTGAAACTGGCGATACGGGGCGTTCATCAGGGAGCGCACCAGGGCGCCGCAGAAGGCGGCATCCACCCCGAGGATCGGCAGCTCCATCACTAGCACCAGCAGCTTGTCATCCACCTTGAAGGTATCGGGAATGAACAGATTGCCCATCCCTTCAAAGGTGACCTGCCAGGGCCCCCACTCCTGCAAGCCCGGCGGCTTCAACCAGGCCAGCAGCCGGGTCGCCGCCTGGTCGTGTTCGCGAAAGAAGTCGATGTGCTCCATCAACTCCAGCTGTTGTCCATAACCGTGGTTGGCGCTCAGGCACTGCTCTATGCTGCGACGCACCTGACCGAAATCCGAGATGGGCTTGAGCAGGAAATCGCGGGCACCGGCGCGCAGCGCTCGCTCGACCGCCTCCATCTTGCTCTGGGCCGAAATGACGATGACAGGAATATGAGGGTAGCGGGCCGTGAGACAGGCGATCACCTCATGCCCATCCATGTTGGGCATGTTCAAATCACATAACACCACATCGGGGTGATAGAGAGCGGCGGCAGAGAGACCTTCAATGCCGTCTTCGGCCTGGAACACGCAGGCACCATCGTGAGCGAGATAATTGACCAGCGAGTGGCGAAAAACGGCTTCGTCCTCCACCACCAGGATCCGTAGTCCGGCTTTTGACATCTTGATAAAGCTCTTATTAGTCAACCAGTTATTTAGCCTCAAGCCTAGACCATAACCGACTGCATTGACCAATCAGATGATTGAATAATCGCCGAAAAATCCATGCCCACTAGCTATTCTGGCGGCCAACTGCTTGAAATAAAGCAGCTAATGATGCTCTTCGAAACTCAGCTTTTTCTCCTCATTGCAACTTGGCCGACAAAAAACAGCGTCATACGAAAACAAGCAACTCCGATTGCGGGCGAGCCGACCACCCGCCGGCGGTGCCGGGCATGCCATCAATTGTATGAGGCTGCGCCATGGGGGATAATACCGCCACGTCCGTCAATGAAACATGCCATGACCCCTGCCGAATACAGCGCCCTCGCCCATCCCAGATTGTCCCACCCGGCCCGCAGCCTCTATACCCTGCAGCTGCGCCGACTGGTGCTGGAAAATCAGCTGGCCAGGCTCAACTACCCCGAACTCGGCCGGGCGCTGGCGGTGGTCGACCCGGGCGATCCCAGCGGCTTTTCCTTTCAGGTCAATGCCCGCCAGCTGACCGAGCTGTTCGATGAGCTGATGGAGGCGGGTTTGCTGCAAGTCGAGGCACAAAGCGAGAGTGAGCACTACCATCAGTGCCCGTTCCAGCTGCCACTGCTGACCCAGCGGGTGCGCAGCCCGCTGCCGGAGCGCCCGTTCCAGATGCACCTGCAATGGCGCCCGGATGCAGAGCTGCCAGCCCTCGCCCGCCTGTGCGGGGTGATCGATGCCAGCTACAGCGAAGAGGATCTCGGCGAGTTCATCGCCTACTGGCTGGGGCGGCCCGAGGTGTTCGACTCCCAGCACCAGTGGATGCTCAAGTTCATCCGCGCCCTCAAGACCCGCCGCTATACCCGCCGCAAGCCGATGGAGGTGCAGGGCTACCAGCAGGTGACCCAGGCACCGGTCGAGGCGGGCCCAAGCAAACGGGCCCAGCAGATGATCGAAGAAGCCAAGCGGTTGGCCGGCCAGCCGCAGGAGCCGGATAATGATTGATAGCAGGCACCGCCAGCAGGCAAAATCAAAGACCAGTCCCCAGACCGAGCAGAAGGAGCATTCCATGACTGACCCGCACGATCCCCTGCGCCAGGAGCTGGAAGAGATCGAAGCCAAGCGCCAGAAGATCGCCAAGGCCAAGCAGGATCATCGCGTTCACGACCCGGAATTGAGCCGCCACGTAGGAGGCCTGCTGGAGCGCATTCGTCGTCTTCAGCAAGAGACCGGCGGCAGCCAGTACGACTACGAGACCCTGCGCAAGGAGTACGATGCCAAGGCCAATGCCGAGGTACGCGAGCTGCAGAAGGCGGCGCGCCAGGAGCGGATCCAGAAGCTGATCGCCCAGGCCGACCTCAACCCCGACTGGGTGTTTGAACGGATGGATGCCGGCGATCCGGCGCTGCAATATCCCATCGAGACCGCCCGCTACTTCATCAGCGGTTTCGAGCACTGGGAGAAGAGCGGCGGCGGCTGCATGCTGATCTACGGTGACTACGGCACCGGCAAGTCGACCCTGGCGGGCGCCGTGGCGCACGAGTTGATCGCACGCCACCAGAAGTCGGTGATCTTCCAGCAGTGGGCCTCTATCGTGGACAGGTTGTTCTTCAACGTCATCCAGGATCAGGAAGAGCGCAATCAGTACCGGCGTGCCCTGGAAGAGGTGGATCTGCTGATCATCGACGAGGTCTCGGCCAACCGCGCCAAGATGGCGGAGAGCCAGTCCAGCTTCCTCGGCCACCTGCTGCGCCGCCGTCGCAACCTGTCGAAAAGCGTCATCCTCATCACCAACCACAATCCCCAGAGCCTGCATCAGGCGATAGGTGATTTCGCTTTCGAAGCGATCAAGGCGTTCAATCCGGTGGATATCCACCTGAGCGGCCCCAGCCGTCGCCCCCATATCGGCCACTACAACGGCTGATCCCCGTGCGAGCCAGGCTACGCCCCTGGCTCGCCGCTTCCCTCTTTTTCAGACAAATAAAAACAACTCTCATTTACAGCATCCCCACAACCCTCTAGGCTAGCCCTTTCGTCAAAGGGAGCAGCAGCATGCCAACCACACTCATCTTCGGGGCCAGCCGCGGGCTGGGCCGCGCCTTCACCAAGCAAGCCCTGCAGCAGGGTCACCGGGTCATCGCCCTGATCCGCAGTCCCGAGGTGGCCACCGAGCTGCACGCTCTGGGAGTCGAGGTCGTCAACGGCGATGCCCTCGACCCGCAGGCGGTAGCGGCGGCCTGCCAACTGGCCGGCGACGGGGCACAGGCCATCTCCACCCTCGGCAGTTTTCGCCAGGCAGAGCCTGTCGACTATCTGGGCAATCGTCAGGTGATCGATCAGATGGAGCTGGCCGGGCTCAATCGCCTGCTGCTGGTGACCTCACTCGGTTGCGGCGACAGCTGGCAATATCTGCCGCAGCGGGCGCGGGCTGCCTTCGGTCACGAGGTCAGATTGAAGAGTCTGGCGGAGAGCTGGCTGCAGACCAGCGCGCTCGAGTGGACCATACTGCGTCCGGCAGGTTTGCAGGATGGCGAGGCCACCGGTCAGGCCGTGCTGAGCCAGGGCGAGGAGGTGCACGGCCTGGTGCGTCGTGCCGACGTCGCCGCCTGCGGACTGCGTCTGCTGAGTGACAAGGCGGCACACAGCCAGATCTACGCCATCGGCGATCCCGACCTCCAGCGCGGCTAAAGCAGTGCCAGCTTCACTGAGTCCAGCGCATACAAAAACGGTCAGCCCTTGGGCTGACCGTTTTTCGCTTTACCGAGCACGCCTTCTCGCGCGCGCTGGTACCATCCCGCTCAACCGGTGGTGGTTTCACTCTGCAAGGCAGGCTGGCTGGCAACCGGCAAAGACTGCTGCCGCCAACGCAGCAGCAGGCAGGCCAGCGCACCGTAGAGCAATGCCAGCCCCCACAACTGCCACCAGTAGTGGGAGACCTGAGCAAACTCGGCCCCCATCTGGTTGAGCCGCAGAAAACCTTCGATGGCCGGGGTGCTCGGCACCCACTGGGCCAGCCAGTTGAGCGGAGTCGGGATCAGCTCCAGCGGCCAGATGAAACCGGCCAGAAAGACCAGTGGCAGCGAGGAGACAAGCACCACCTGGGTCGGCAGATCCCGGCGGGTAAACAGTGCCCCCAGCACCACTCCCAGCCAGGTGGTGGCCAGCAGGAACGGCAGGGTGAACAGCCAGAGTGCGGCCGGCTCGGCGGTGCGCACTATGTTGTAGTGATCAAAACAGAAACCGAAGAAGTAGCTCACCGGCAACACGAACAGCCCCCCCACCACCAGAGTGCGGGCCAGCAGCAGTGGCAGGATGGGGGCATTCTGCCAGTAGCCCGCCTCGCCGCGCTGGCTACGCTGGTTCTGGGTCGCCCCCAGGATGCCGGTGCCCATCAGCAGCACCTGGTGCAGGATCAGCACGAATACCGCCGGCACCACGTAGTTCACATAGCCCATGGTGGGGTTGAACACCGGCAGCACGTTGAGCGCCACCGCATTCCAGCCCATGGCGGCCTGCGGCAGGGCCTCACCGTGGCTCAGCAATCTGGCGACCTTCACCTGGGCGGCCAGGGTACCGCCCGCCTGGGCCAGTCCCTCGGCAATGGTGCCATAAACCAGGAAGTAGGAGGCATCGCCGGCATAGCCCAGGGTGACGCTCTTGCCCTGCATCAGATCCCGATAGAAGTGGCGGGGGATGTGCAAAATGCCGCTGCCCTGCCCCGCCAGCAGCAACGCACGAGCCTCATCCAGGCTGCCCGCCCGCGCCACCAGTTTTACCTGCGGCGTGGCATCGGCCATGAACTCCAGCTGACGCGACAGCTGACTGTCATCCTCGTTGACCACCACCACCGCCTCTTCCCGCGGCAGCTGGTGCAGATAGGGCTGCGGGTAGAGGAAGGAGTAGAAGAAGACGCCGCCGAACAGGGTGAGCATGATGGCCCTGTCCGCCAGCAGGGTGCGCAGCTCGAGGCGCAGCAGATCCCAGAAACCTAGCATGTCATTGGCTCCTTCCACCGCCAGGAGGCAGCGATTTGTAGCGCCAGCGAGAGGCACCAATCAATCGGCCGCCACTCAAGGCGTGGCAAATCCCAACATCCCATCATGACCTGGGCTCCTCATTAACGGGGGCCGCGCTCGCCTGGGCCTGATAGCGGCGTACCACCAACAGCAGGGGCAGCAGAAACAGTAACAGGACGCCAAACTGGGGCAGCGCCGCCGCCAGCGGTTGGCCGTAGTTGCTCTGGCCTATCTGCAGCTCGACATAGTGGGAGATGGGCAGCAGGCTGCGCCAGAACTGGGCGAAATCCCCCATGGCGCTGACCGGAAAGGTGACCCCCATGAAGGCAAAGCCCGGCGCCGTGTAAGCACCGGCCAGCGACAGGGCGCGAGCCGGATCCCGGATGATGCCGTAGAAGAAGGCCCCCATGCTGACGCAGGCGGCCGCCGCCAGCCCCAGTCCTGCCGTCAACACCAGCCAGCTGCCCTGCATCGGGTAACCAAACCCCTTGAACAGCAGCAGGCTCCAGCCCAGCCCCCAACCCCAGCCAATCAACACGTGGGGCAGCAGGGTGCGCCAGAGACCGAACCAGACCCCTTTGGTGGTCCAGTCCAGCCCCAGCCGATCGGTACGGGCCAGCGCATTGATGCCGTAGAGTACCACCAGGATCTGCCACACCGCCGGCAACAGGGCACTCAGCAGAAACTGGGCATAGCTGGAGTTGATGTTGTAGAGCGCCGTCACCTGGCTGGCGATGGGCACCGCCTGCCCCAGCGCACCGGGTAGCGCCTTGCCGCCCGCCATGGCCGAGAGCACGCCCACCTGACCGTTGAGCGTCCCGACCACTTGGGCCAACGCCGAGTTGACCAGCTTGGCGATCAGGATGAACTGGCCGTTGTTGAACACGGTGACCTGCGGCTGGGTGCCTTGCCGGGCATCCCGCTCCAGGTGGCTCGGCAGCACGACCAGGGCGTAGATGTTGCCCCCTCGCAGCGCCCTGGCCCCTGCGTCAATGGAATCAAACTGCTGGGCGACCTTGAGTCCGGCGGAGGCATCCAGCGAGAAGGCCAGCTCACGTGACAGCAGGCTCTGATCCAGATCCACCAGACCTATCTTGAGATCCCGCGCCAGCCCGGCAGAGAAGACCCAGCAGAGGATCCCTATCAGCAACAGGGGTAGCCAGCTTGCCAGCGCCCGGCCGAACGGATCCTGCCACAGCAACCGCCATTCACGTCCCATCAGAGTTCGACCAGCACGCTCATGCCGACCCGCAGCCCCTCAACCGGTTGCAGCGGGCGCGCCTCTACCTGGAAGCTCTTCATGTCAAAGCCCTGGCGGGTATCGGTGGCACGCCAGGTGGCGAAATCCCCCATCACGGCCACATGGGTCACCTTGAAGCGCACCGTCTGCTCGCCCAGGCCGGGAATACGGGCATCGAACTCGGTACCCAGCGCAAAGCGGGGCAACAGATCTTCGCGCACATGGAATTGGGCCCAGGCATCGCTCATGTCGAGCAGAGTCACCACCGGGAAGCCCTGTGGGGCCAGCTCGCCGCTGCGCAGCAGCACCTGGGAGACTTCCCCTGTGTGCGGGCTGGCGATGCGGGTATCGGCCAGGTAGGCCTCCACTTCGGCCACACCACCGGCTGCCATCTTGGCCTGCTCGCGCGCCGCAATCTTGGTCTCTTCCCGCGCCCCTTCCAGGGTCATCTGGTATTGCTGCCAGGCCATCCCTTCGCTGTACTTGGCCGCCTGCCAGGCAGTCCAGGCCTCATCGCGCTTTTGCAGCGGCATCACGCCATCCCGATGCAGGCTGGCGATGCGCTCGTAGGTCTTGCCACGCAGCAGCGCGGCCGCTTTGGCCTTTTGCCACTGATCCTTGGCGGCGGCAATCTGCTGCGCGCGCGCCCCTTTCTCTGCCTCTTCAGCCATGGCGCCAGCTGCCGCCTGACCGGCCTTGGCCTGGCTCAGCTTGGCTTCGATTTCCGGGCTGGCCAAGGTAAATACCAGCTGATCTTTGGCCAGCTGATCACCCTTCTTGACCAGTACCTCGTCGATCCGGCCCGCCACCTTGGAGGAGACGGAGTACTGCTGCGCCTCGATCTGCCCCTGCAGGCGCACCGGCTCCGGCTGATAGGCCAGCCAGAAACGCCAGCCCAGCCAGATGACCAGCAGCACCAGCGCCAGTGGCAGCAACAGCGGCTTGGCCTGGCTCATCTTCTTCTTGATGGGGGGATGACTCATGCATTCACCTCGGCAAACGGGCGACCCTTGGCGGTCGAAATAGACATGAAAAAAGGAGCAGAGTGGCGCGCGATCATGAATTCACCTCGATCACTTGCCCATGCTGATATTGATTGAAACTGTTCATCTGACCGGAGAGCGCCAAGAGGCGGGCCAGCGAGATCACGTATTGATAAGCGGCAGCAGCGCGCTGGGTCTTGACCCCGGCCAACTGGTTGCGGGCATCCACCACGTCGAGGGAGGTAGAGAGTCCCTGCCCGAACGCCTTGTCCCGCAGCAGCACGTTCTCCTCGGCCAGCGCCTGGGTGGAAGAGAGCGACTGGAACTCCTCCAGCCCCTGCGCCGCCTCGCGCCAGGTCTTCTCGACCAGCAGCTCCAGATCCTGACGGGTCTTGGCCTGCAGCAGATTGACCTGCAGCTCGGCGCTCTTGGCCGCCTGTACCGTCTCGGAGCGGCCGTCACGGCTCACCAGCGGCATGCTGACGCCCACCCCGACCAGCCAGTCCGGCGTGGTCTTGGAGGCCAGCGAATCATCCTCATAGAGGTTGTAGTTGCCGAACAGGAACAGCTCGGGGGCGTACTTGCCCTTCTCCAGCTTGATCATCCCCTGCGCCTGCACCTTCTTGGCCGTCAGCAGTTTGAGACCGGGATGCACCGCCAGCGTCTCCTGCACCAGGGCGTCGAGCTCGGGCATCTGCTGGTTGATGAAGAGCTGGGTGTTGGGCTCGGCCTGCTTGAGCTTGAGCATGTGGCCAAGGGCCAGCTGGGCGATCTCCAGGCTACGCCTTGCCTTCTGGGTATCGATGCGCGCTCGGTCATAGGCCGACTGGGCGGAGAGACGTTCGATCCGGGCAATCTGGCCCTGGGCCTCCAGCTTCTTGGCATGCTCCAGATGGCGGGACAGCCCCTGCTCGATCTCCTGCTTGGTCTGCACCACCTGGGCCGCCAGCACCACGCCGAAGTAGGTCTGGGAGAGGCTTTCGAAGGTGGACTGCTGCTTGAGCACCAGCAACTGCTGCGCCTCGCTCACCTGGGCCTGGCGAATATCCTGTGCCGCATCGATGCGGCCACCGGTAAACAGCGGCCACAGCATCTTGACCGAGCTGGTCACCACGTTCTGTTTGGTGAGGGGGGTGACGAAGTCGTTGGGCGTCAGCTTGAGCGCCTGCATGATGGGCGCCAGCACCTTGCCGAATTCCGGATGGTTGGCGATGGGGTTGAGATCCATCATGTCGAGCTCCATCGGCTGATCGAGGTGGGTATAGCTGGCCCCCACATCCACCTTGGGCAGATACATGGCCTTGGCCGCCTCGCGCAGTTGCTGCGCCCGCTCCACCCCTGCCTGCTCGGCCGCCAGCCCGTCATCCTGGCGGATGACCCGACTCCAGGCCTCGCTGAAACTGACCGTCTGGGCCTGGGCCGAACCCAGCACGGCACCAAGCAGACACGGGTAGAGAGATTTGATGAACCTTGCCGTCATACATCCCCAATCTGTTTGTAATGAAATTGTTTGGAGCCTTTGCTCGATACAAGCTCGCTATCATAACGCAAACCGGTCCGGGATGGGGACAGGCAAATCGCCTCTCCCCTCACCCTTTTGGCCCCGCCAGTCCGGCTCGACAATATGTCTGATTTTCAAGCACTCCTGAATTTGCAAGCCTTGGCGCGACGTTTTTTTCAGAAAAAAATGGCTGACGCTCAAATACTAACCTTTTCTCCTGACTAAAAAATGCGTAATATACGCCGCCCTAAGCCGATGGTAACCGTGGAATGCAGATAGGTCCCCACACGCTTGAAACTCCCCTGATTGTGGCTCCCATGGCCGGTGTAACAGACCGACCATTTCGTGAACTTTGTTTACGATTGGGCGCCGGCATGGCCGTTTCCGAGATGCTGCTGGCCAACCCGGATGTCTGGGATACCCAGAAAACCAGGATGAGAATGGATCACTCTGCAGAAGGTGGCTTGCGATCGGTCCAGATTGCCGGAGCCGACCCCGAGATGATGGCGTTTGCTGCCCGCTACAACGTGGAGCAGGGCGCTCAGATCGTCGACATCAACATGGGATGTCCGGCAAAAAAAGTGAATAAGAAGCTGGCAGGTTCCGCCCTGCTGCGCCAACCCGAGCTGGTCAGAACCATCTGCCGGGCCGTGGTGGACGCAGTGGAGGTACCTGTCACCTTGAAGATCCGCACAGGATGGGATCCGGATAACCGCAATGGCGAGGAGATCGCCCGAATCGCCGAAGATTGCGGTATCGCGGCCCTTGCCGTGCATGGTCGTACCCGTACCGACCTCTATCGGGGCGAAGCGGAGTACGACACTATCAGGGCGATTAAGCAGGCCGTATCGATTCCTGTTGTCGCCAATGGCGACATAGACAGCCCGGAGAAGGCCCGGTATGTCCTCGACTATACCGGCGTTGATGCCGTGATGATCGGCCGTGCTGCGCAAGGACGACCCTGGATTTTCCGGGAAATCCGTCATTTTCTTGAGACGGGCACCAAGCTGCCGCCTCCCGAAAGGGAAGAGGTTCGCACCCTGATGAACGAGCATGTAACCAACCTGCACCGGTTTTATGGTGCATATCTGGGAGCGCGCATTGCCCGTAAACACGTGGGCTGGTATCTGGATGAAGAAGAGACGGGCCGAGAATTCCGTAAGCACTTCAATGCCCTGGATTGTGCAGATGCACAACTCGAGGCACTCGAAGCGTATTTCGATGGATTAGGTTAACGCATAACTAAAGAGCCGACCGAATATGTTCGAACAAACCCTGACTTCTGATGCATTGGTAACAACTACTCACAATCACGCTGCCGAGCCGACCCAGCGCCCCCTGCGTGACTCTGTGCAACAGGCCCTGCGTAACTACCTGGCCCAGTTGAACGGTCAGGAAGTGATTGATCTGTACGATATGGTTCTCTCCGAAGTCGAAGCTCCCATGCTGGACGTGATCATGCAGTACACCCGTGGTAACCAGACTCGCGCCGCCGTGATGATGGGCATCAACCGCGGTACTCTGCGCAAGAAACTCAAGCGCTACGGCATGAACTGATTTCAGTCAGCCTGCTGCAGTGCAGACGAAGGCGTATCCCAGCGATGGGATACGCCTTTTTCTATGCCAGGCATTTACCCTCTCACTCCACCGCCAGCTTGATGCCAAGCCCCACGAACAGCCCCCCCATCACGCGATTCAGCCAGGTGGCCACCCGGGCGGGCAATCGTACCTTGCGGCTTGCAAACGCGGTGGAAAACGCCAGCAGATGGCACCAGATCATGCCGTTGAGATTGAAGATGCAGCCCAGCACGATGAATGCCATCGCCTTCTGCGGTGCATCGGGAGCGATGAACTGGGGAACAAAGGCGAGGAAGAACAGGGCTACCTTGGGATTGAGGACATTGGTGAGCAACCCCTGCCGAAAGATGCGCCCATAAGAGAGCGCAGGCAGCGCCACAGCCCCATCCACAGACGTTGAAGTGCCACTCCTCTGCCAGAGCATGGACACGCCGAGATAGACCAGATAGAGCGCCCCCATCAGCTTGATGACGGCAAACAGCTCGGCGGAGGCACTCAACAGGGCAGACAGTCCCAGCGCTGCCGCCAGCACATGTACCATGGTGCCCACCCCTATTCCCAGTGCAGCCACCGAACCGGCTCGCCAGCCTTGTGAACCGCTGCGCAGCATGATGAGCAGGGAGTCCGGTCCCGGCATCATGTTCAACAACAGACCGGATACGACAAACAACGCCAGATCGTGGATCCCCAACATACACAGCTCCTTATGCGTGAAAGAGACAGTCTATGGATCCAGCTTGCCTTGTCATCCCCCGCTGCAGCAATAGTGATCATCGACGAATGGAATAGCTGGACAGCTCAAGCGCTCAGATCCAGTGGCTGGAGGGAATGGTGAGATTTGAAAATGAGAAGATAAACATCGAGATATCGAGTGTTCGGCAGCCCCGCTGGAGCAATCACAAAGAAGGGGAAACGGTCTAACGGTAATAACTGGAACCAGAGCCAAGGCTGCAACACGCTGAATTTCAGACAATAAAAAACCCCGCTCAGATGAGCGGGGTTTCTCGTGTTGCGTGCCTGGCAGTGTCCTACTCTCGCATGGCGAATGCCACACTACCATCGGCGCTACCGCGTTTCACTTCTGAGTTCGGCATGGGATCAGGTGGTTCCAC
>NZ_CAWPKQ010000014.1:0-1787 GCF_963888745.1 Aeromonas sp. DNRA1
GTGAATCCGCGGCTTCGGTGCCTGGTTTGAGCCCCGTTACATCTTCCGCGCAGGCCGACTCGACTAGTGAGCTATTACGCTTTCTTTAAATGATGGCTGCTTCTAAGCCAACATCCTAGCTGTCTGAGCCTTCCCACATCGTTTCCCACTTAACCAGAACTTTGGGACCTTAGCCGGCGGTCTGGGTTGTTTCCCTCTTCACGACGGACGTTAGCACCCGCCGTGTGTCTCCCGGATATTACTTACTGGTATTCGGAGTTTGCATGGGGTTGGTAAGTCGGGATGACCCCCTAGCCCAAACAGTGCTCTACCCCCAGTAGTATTCGTCCGAGGCGCTACCTAAATAGCTTTCGGGGAGAACCAGCTATCTCCGAGTTTGATTGGCCTTTCACCCCCAGCCACAGGTCATCCCCTAACTTTGCAACGTTAGTGGGTTCGGTCCTCCAGTTGATGTTACTCAACCTTCAACCTGCCCATGGCTAGATCACCCGGTTTCGGGTCTACACCTTGCAACTAGACGCCCAGTTAAGACTCGGTTTCCCTACGGCTCCCCTATACGGTTAACCTCGCTACAAAATGTAAGTCGCTGACCCATTATACAAAAGGTACGCAGTCACCCCGAAGGGCTCCCACTGCTTGTACGTACACGGTTTCAGGTTCTATTTCACTCCCCTCACAGGGGTTCTTTTCGCCTTTCCCTCACGGTACTGGTTCACTATCGGTCAGTCAGGAGTATTTAGCCTTGGAGGATGGTCCCCCCATATTCAGACAGGATGTCACGTGTCCCGCCCTACTCGATTTCACATCAAGGTTGTTTTCGTGTACGGGGCTATCACCCTGTATCGCCGGCCTTTCCAGGACCGTTCCACTAACTTCCAAGATGCTTAAGGGCTAATCCCCGTTCGCTCGCCGCTACTGAGGGAATCTCGGTTGATTTCTTTTCCTCGGGGTACTTAGATGTTTCAGTTCTCCCGGTTCGCCTCGCTACGCTATGTATTCACGCAGCGATACCTAGCTTATGCTAAGTGGGTTTCCCCATTCGGAAATCCGTGAGTCGTAATGTCTCTTACCGACTGCTCACGGCTTATCGCAGGTTAGTACGTCCTTCATCGCCTCTGACTGCCAAGGCATCCACCATGTACGCTTAGTCACTTAACCATACAACCCCAAGAAGTGTCGTCGAAACGGCATTCAAGTTGCTGTACAACAAGGACCAAATAAAATTTGGTTTTCGCCAAGAAGTTTCCAAAGCACTTGTAACAAATGTTTGAGAACTACTTTTTAAATCAGCTTTCCAGATTGTTAAAGAGCATGTTTGCAACGGTCAGTGACCGAAGAAAACAGACATAAACATGTGATGCTTATGTCTGCATTCTTTTAGCAAGAAGAGAAGTGGCGTCCCCTAGGGGATTCGAACCCCTGTTACCGCCGTGAAAGGGCGGTGTCCTAGGCCTCTAGACGAAGGGGACCCAAAATCATCTTTGCGCTGCGTCAGCAGTGCAGATTTTGGGTAATGGCGAGTGCCGAGCCTGCGAGGCCGAGCGCCATTATTCACATCCCAAAACCCAATGATAGGGCTTCTCTCATCTGACCGAAGCCAGATAAGCACTGACGCTTTCGCATCAGGTCTTTGCTCTAACTACTTTGAATCAAGGCAATCTGTGTGAACACTCAACAACTTCGTCATCTTAAGGTAAGGAGGTGATCCAACCCCAGGTTCCCCTAGGGTTACCTTGTTACGACTTCACCCCAGTCATGAATCACACCGTGGTAAACGCCCTCCCGAA
>NZ_CAWPKQ010000016.1:0-718 GCF_963888745.1 Aeromonas sp. DNRA1
TGTGCTGACCCTGGTGCAGACCGTGACCGATGCCGACGGCGATAGCGCCAGCGCGTCTGTGGACTTGGGCGCCAACGGCGTGTTCCGCTTCGAGGATGATGGCCCCAGCGTGACCATCAACGCGGTGGCGGACAGTGGCATCACCCTGACCACCCAGGATGCGCAGACCATCGGGTCGGCCAGTGACACGGCGACCGGCAGTTTTGCAGCGGCGTTCCTGGCGGCGGCGGTGCCGAGCTATGGCGCGGACGGTCCGGGCACCACCACGGTGAGTGGCTACAGCCTGAGCGTGACCGACAGCAACAGCGGGCTGACCAGCAATGGGCTGGCGATCACCCTGACCAAGGTGGGCAGCGACATCGTTGGCTCGACCACGGCCGGGGAGGTGTTCCGTATCAGCGTGGCGAGCAATGGCACGGTGACGCTGACGCAGTCGGCGGAGCTGGACCATCTGCCGGAGGATGTGGACAACAGCAACGACAACAACCTCATCAGCCTGGCCAATGGCAAGGTGCTGCTGAGTGCGACGGTGACGGTGGTGGATGGGGACAACGACACCGCGACCGGGACGGTGAGTGCGGACCTTGGCGGCAACATCCGCTTCGAGGACGACGTGCCGAGCGTGACCATCAACGCGGTGGCGGACAGTGGCATCACCCTGACCACCCAGGATGCGCAGACCATCGGGTCGGCCAGTGACACGGCGACCGGCAGTTTT
>NZ_CAWPKQ010000017.1:0-466 GCF_963888745.1 Aeromonas sp. DNRA1
CCAAATAAAATTTGGTTTTCGCCAAGAAGTTTCCAAAGCACTTGTAACAAATGTTTGAGAACTACTTTTTAAATCAGCTTTCCAGATTGTTAAAGAGCAAACTTCGTAAAGAAGTCAAAGACATAGACTGAACATGTCGTCCAATTCATGGCTTTTGCTTCTCGCAAATTCAGTACGGATTATGGTGGAGCTATGCGGGATCGAACCGCAGACCTCCTGCGTGCAAAGCAGGCGCTCTCCCAGCTGAGCTATAGCCCCGTAATCGAAGTGGTGGGTCTGAGTGGACTCGAACCACCGACCTCACCCTTATCAGGGGTGCGCTCTAACCACCTGAGCTACAGACCCACTTCGTGTACTGTCTCTAAACTTGAATCAAGGCAATCTGTGTGAACACTCAACAACTTCGTCATCTTAAGGTAAGGAGGTGATCCAACCCCAGGTTCCCCTAGGGTTACCTTGTTACGAC
>NZ_CAWPKQ010000018.1:0-447 GCF_963888745.1 Aeromonas sp. DNRA1
CAACTGCCTCAACTGCCTCAACTGCCTCAACTGCCTCAACTGCCTCAACTGCCTCAACTGCCTCAACTGCCTCAACTGCCTCAACTGCCTCAACTGCCTACTCTTGATCGTGTAGTTCCTTATATAGATAGGTATTCCTTATTATCGAATGATGATCTTCCATTCACCTGGTACAGAAAAAGCCAGCCAGTGGTATGAGCTGCTGGCAGAGGAGTGGCTAATTTAGCTCTGGATTTGGTGGTTTCTGTGGATAAGTTTGTATAAAAGCTGTGCTTGGATATGAATAACTAAAAAAGAGCAGTTTTTTGCAATTTTATTGCCGATGAGGGGTTGCCAGAAAGAATCCGTTCCCTATAATGCGCCTCCATCGACACGGCAAGCGGCAACGCAGAAAGCCGAGTCGGTAGCCTCGAAAAGCCTTTGTAAATAAGGCTTGACTCGAGAAGG
>NZ_CAWPKQ010000019.1:0-327 GCF_963888745.1 Aeromonas sp. DNRA1
CCGCCTTCGGTGATGGTCAGGCTGCCCAGTGCGTCCGCACTCGGGGCACCGTTGCCGGCCACAAACTTGGCCTCGTCGGCGCCGTCCACGTCGGTGACGCTCAGGGTGCCGGTCTCGGTCAGCGTCGGGTTGGCCTCGTCTTCGGTCACACCACCGGTGTCGCTGCCGGTGATCACCGCGGCATCGTTGACGCCAGTGATGGTGATGGTGACGGTGTGCTCGGTGCCGTCCACGGACTTGACCACAAAGGTCTCCACCTTGGTCTCGCCCTCGCCCAGGTACTGCACCTTGCTGTTGTCGACGTTGTAGGTCCAGGCACCGCCTTCG
>NZ_CAWPKQ010000020.1:0-319 GCF_963888745.1 Aeromonas sp. DNRA1
TTCTTTTAGCAAGAAGAGAAGTGGCGTCCCCTAGGGGATTCGAACCCCTGTTACCGCCGTGAAAGGGCGGTGTCCTAGGCCTCTAGACGAAGGGGACCCGGATTTGTCTTTGCGCTTGCGCGCAGGTGATTGGGTAACAGCTCGCGCCATTATTCACATCCCAACACCCAACAAAAGGGCTTCTCTCGTTTGGCGTTAGCCAAACAAGCACTGATGCTTGCGCATCAGGTCTTTGCTCTAACTACTTTGAATCAAGGCAATCTGTGTGAACACTCAACAACTTCGTCATCTTAAGGTAAGGAGGTGATCCAACCCCAGG
>NZ_CAWPKQ010000021.1:0-304 GCF_963888745.1 Aeromonas sp. DNRA1
TGGGGTGTGTAAGCGCGGCGACGTGTTGAGCTAACCCATACTAATTACCCGTGAGGCTTAACCATACAACACCCAAGAAGTGTTCTAAGGCTTGTAGCAAATAGAACGAACTACTCAAATTCAGTGATAGTGACAAGGCAAACTAGCCAAGTTGTTATTCACGTCAGCTTTCTAGATTAAGATTTTGCCTGGCGGCCATAGCGCTGTGGAACCACCTGATCCCATGCCGAACTCAGAAGTGAAACGCGGTAGCGCCGATGGTAGTGTGGCATTCGCCATGCGAGAGTAGGACACTGCCAGGCAC
>NZ_CAWPKQ010000022.1:0-302 GCF_963888745.1 Aeromonas sp. DNRA1
TTCGGGAGGGCGTTTACCACGGTGTGATTCATGACTGGGGTGAAGTCGTAACAAGGTAACCCTAGGGGAACCTGGGGTTGGATCACCTCCTTACCTTAATGATGACGAAGTTGTTGAGTGTTCACACAGATTGCCTTGATTCAAAGTAGTTAGAGCAAAGACCTGATGCGCAAGCGTCAGTGCTTGTTTGGTGAAAGCCAAACGAGAGAAGCCCTATCATTGGGTTTTGGGATGTGAATAATGGCGCTCGGCCTCGCAGGCTCGGCACTCGCCATTACCCAAAATCTGCACTGCTGACGCAG
>NZ_CAWPKQ010000023.1:0-255 GCF_963888745.1 Aeromonas sp. DNRA1
CGGACGCACTGGGCAGCCTGACCATCACCGAAGGCGGTGCCTGGACCTACAACGTCGACAACAGCAAGGTGCAGTACCTGGGCGAGGGCGAGACCAAGGTCGAGACCTTCACCGTGGCCTCGGTCGATGGCACCACCCACACCGTCACCATCACCATCACTGGCGTGAACGATGCCGCGGTCATTACCGGCACCGATACCGGTAGCGTGGTGGAAGATGAGACCACCCCGACCCTGACCGAGACCGGTACCCTGA
>NZ_CAWPKQ010000024.1:0-220 GCF_963888745.1 Aeromonas sp. DNRA1
ATCGGCGCTACCGCGTTTCACTTCTGAGTTCGGCATGGGATCAGGTGGTTCCACGGCGCTATGGCCGCCAGGCAAATTCTTCAATCTGTGAAAGCTGATTTTGTTGTTCGTTCTCGGTATCTGCTACAAGCCTTAGAACACTTCTTGGGTGTTGTATGGTTAAGCCTCACGGGTAATTAGTATGGGTTAGCTCAACACGTCGCCGCGCTTACACACCCCA